>NZ_FRFE01000005.1 GCF_900143695.1 Desulfopila aestuarii DSM 18488 | reverse complement strand
TGCTCAACCAGCATTCGCTCACTTCGGATTGAATACAGTATCTGGAGCAACAAAGATCGGAGCAACCGCTCCGGTGCGATCGATGGTCGGCCTTTGCGGGCATATAGCTCTTGAAATACCGGTGACAGTTCCTTGAGAGCCTTGTCCACTATGATACGAATGGGACGCAACGGGTGATTCTGTGGCACTCGGGATTCCGGAGACAGGTAACTGAACATCTTCTGCTGGTGCTGGTCATAACCGCGCATATCTCACCTTTGTTTAATGATTATAGTTGGTTAAATAATACACGATTTTGATTGGATCTTCCCTATGATTGTGAGTTTTTCAACATCCTGCTAATCTCTTTACCTTGAACAGTTGATGACTGTTAACATTATTCCTGTGAGGGTAGATCATCCTACTTCTTTAGAATTGTTCAGAAATAGAGTAACTACCGACTATAGCTTACCCAAAGACGTCCTCAGGCGGCCCTGCTCTTAAATATGGTGAGAAAAAAGCCTCAGACGCGAAGGACACTCCGTTGACCTTACCAGTACATCTCTTTACCGAGTGCGTACCCACCTCTACTTGATAGATCTACTGTTTCTCAAAACCTGGACTTAAGCAGATTTCAGGCTCAGGATGACACTCTGCTTGGCTGAAAAAATGTTAGGCGCAGTGCGCGATTACACAACACTATCAACAGATTGAGGTATTGACGTCAGTCGAGCTTTTCCCTCAGGGTTGTTCGGGAGATGTCGAGAATGCGGGCGGCTTTTGATTTGTTATTATTGGTGTAATTGAGCACCTGTTTGATGTAGCGGCGCTCATTTTCTCTCAAGGTAACCAGCTCTTCGCCCTGCAGTCCGCCACAAGATGGAGCGGGCCGTAGACCAGAGGGGTTCAGCCAGCCGCTTTTGCAGAAAATGATTTCTCGTTCGATAAGGTTGCGAAGTTCGCGGATGTTGCCGGGCCAGTCGTAGGCGAGCATCGCTTCCACGGCAGAAGGGGCGATGCCCCGTATCTCTTTTTTCAGGTCGCGACTGAGGGTGCGGATAAAGGCGTCGGCTAGCAGCAGTACATCGTCTCCCCGGTCTCGTAGCGGTGGCAGTTGCAGCGGGATGACGTTTAAACGGTAGTAGAGGTCTTCACGGAAGGTGCCGGCGTCGATTTCGCGGTCGATATCGGCGTTGGTGGCTGCGATAATCCTGACCTTTACCGCGATATCCTTAATGCCGCCGACCTTGCGAAAAATCGATTCCTCAATGAGACGTAGAAGTTTTGGCTGTAATGCAATGGGAAGGTTGCCGATCTCGTCGAGAAAGAGGGTTCCGTCGCTGGCAACTTCCACCAACCCTTTCTTGTCGGTAAGCGCATCGGTGAAGGCTCCGCGGTCATGGCCGAAGAGTTCGGATTCAACGAGATTCGCCGATAAGGTTCCGCAGTCCACCTTGACGAAAACCCCCTTGTTTCCAGGACAGGCGTCATGAATAGCGCGGGCCACCAGCTCTTTGCCGGTGCCGGTTTCTCCGGTGATAAGAACAGGAGACTCCACCTCGCTGGCCATGTGGATGGTCTCTTTTACTTTCCGCATCGACTCGCAGTTGCCGATGATGGCGTCGACACTGGTGCAGGTATCGGCGAGTTGCGCCTGTTTACCTAATAGTCGGGAGCGCATGATGCGGTGCAGCACTGATTTGAACTCTATCAGATCAAACGGCTTGACGATATAATCGACCGCACCCTCGCGAAGCGACTGCACTGCAGATTTGGCGTCATTACGTCCTGAAAGCATGATGATATCAACGCCCGGTGAAAGCTCGTTGATTTTCGGGATGAGGTTGATGCCGTTGCCGTCCGGCAACCCTATATCAAGAAAGATCAACTCGACAATGGAAGTGCGTAATATCTCCAGGGCTTCCTGGCCGTTAGCCGCCACCGACACACTGTAGCCGGCGCGGCGCACAGTATTTGACAGTGAGTAGCGTAGATCTTCGACATCATCGACAATCAACACCGTGCCCATTATTCACCCGTCTGGAAAAACATGTTGAAGGTAGTACCTTTTCCCTGCTGACTCTCCAGTGAGATGGCCGCGCCATTTTCTCGCAACGTTCGATAGACAATGGATAAGCCGAGACCTGTGCCTGTGGTCTTGGTAGTGAAAAACGGCTCAAAGACCTTATCCACAACATTGGCGGGCATGCCTGCGCCATTGTCGGAAAAGACGACCAGTACATAGCGGTTATCTGTGAGTAGCCCCGGGTAGCGTTTTTTGTAAATACTGAGTTTGTGGCCGACGAGCAATCTGGCGTTGATGGTGATGGTGCCGTTCTGGCGAATGGCGTCGGTAGCGTTGAGCATCAGGTTGAGAAAGACCTGCTGCATCTGGTTGGGATCGGCGATCACATCCGGTAGGTCCGGGGCGATGTCTTCTATAAGGTCGATGGCGTTTTGCATCAGCCGGTTGCTGATAAGCGGCCGGGTTTCGGCCAGGATGGAGCGAATCGAAATGGGCCGCTTCTTGGGCTCCACCGGCCGGGCATAGGAGAAAAATTCGGTCAGCAGCTCGTTGAGGCGGTCCACCTGGCGGATGATGCGGCGGGAGCATTCGAGCTGCTGCTCGTTGTCTACCGCATCTTCTTCGATGGATTGGGCCATAATTTTGATGCCGGCCAGTGGATTGCGGACTTCGTGTGCAACTGCCGAAGCAATTTCCGCCACAGTGGAGAGCCGGTTCATCTTCTCCATTTCTTTTCTGGCATAGCGTAGTTCCGTTACATCGAGAAGGGAGACGATATATCCCACATGGTTGCCGCGGGCATCCTTACGTGGGGCGCCGGAAATGCTGAGGATGAACTCTTGGCCTTCGCCGGTAGAGAGTGACACGTCTTTGCCGGTATAACTGGTTACGTCTTGCCCGCCGGCGGTGAGCATTTCTGCGTGGTCAGTACCGACCAGGCCCTGCAGGCTTTTGCCGTCGAGCTCATCGACAAACGGCTCGAGTATGCGGCGGGCCACATTATTGCTTTTGATAATGGTGCCCTGCAGATCAGTGACCAGAAGGCCATGATGCAGGCTCTGGATGATTGATTCGGTGAACTGTTTTTCTTCCCGGAGGTTGATGATGGAGATGCGAAGATCGTTGACCAGTTCAATCAGCTGCTGGTCCATTTTCTGGCTTTCGATAACGGTCGCCAGGATGTTGCCAATCGACTCAAACAGCTCTCTGGTCCTGGTGGATGGCTGGTGTGTTTTGTCGACACAGAGGGTGAGAACACCGATGGCCTGGCTATCCTTTAATATCGGAATGCAGTAATGGCCGTTGCCGTCTTCTGGATCATCTGTTGTTGCAAGAGGGGGACAATCGGTGAAAAAGTGGATGGCTCCGGTTCTGGCAGCCTGGCCACAATCACAATGTCCGAACTGGACATTGGCGCAGCGGGTCTTTTGCGGCTCGGTAAATCCGAGAGAGGCTCTCAGCACCAGTTGTTCAGTTTCCTGGTCGGTGAGAAATACAGCCGCTTTTGGGCGCAACAGGAGTTCTCTCTGATTAACAAGATAGGAAAGGATGCGCTCGAGCAGTTCCTGGAACAGGAGTGGCTCAAGCGACAGCCTCAAGATATCGTTAATAATCTGCTGCTGGCTGAAGCTGCCCGGATTTTCGGTTGTGACATGCGGACTGTGGTTCCAGTGCTCCATACGCTCCTGCCGGGTGGAGGTGAGATCTCAAATGGGCTTGTACCGATACGTTTTTTCCGGCGAGCCGATATGGTGTCTGCAACACAACAAGACCGGGAGGCTGAAAAACGCATATGGGCTTACTGGGCATAACCATACAATTTTTCAATTGGTATTGTCAACGTGGCGGTTGGGGACGGCAGGGGATCACATGCGATGCAACAGCTTGGTGAGCAATGCGGAAAATTGGGCTACTTCCTCCGTGGTCAAACCCGCCGATATCTCTTCAGTGAAATCCCGGTGAAAGCGGTCGTGGCGATGGAAGATCGCTTTCCCTTTTTCGGTAAGCGATACTAGCCAGGACCGACGGTCGTGCAGGTGCGGTTTTCGTATGACGAGCCCTTTTTTCTCCAGTTTATCGACAGCGACGGTGAGGGTGCCGGTGGTCACCCCGAGTCGCTCGGCCAGCTCTTTCATGCGGATGTCCTGCCGGTGGCCGATCACTTCGAGGGTGTGCATCTGGGCAGGTGAGAGCCCGCTGCCCCGGACCACGGAGTTTTCCCATGAGTTGATCTTGTCGAAGAATTCAACCAGCTGGTGGGAGAGCGCATTCAGGACCATGTTGTCACTTTGGGGGAGTTCCGGCATGGATGAGCCTGATGGTTTGGTGGTGATGGTTGTCATGATGCAATGGCGCTGTAGACGCCATAGCTGGAGAAGAGGATGATGATCAGGCCGGCGGAACGCATGATCAGTGGTTCAACCCATTCTTTCTGCAACCGCCCCGCCATGGTGGTTACTTTGAAGATGAGGTAAATGACCAGGCCGACGGCAATGGCCGTAGACAATGCATAGCTGCCGAATACCAGGGTTGCGGTCAGGCTGCTGCCGGAGTTGAGGGCATAGCCGTACATTACCGCAGCGGTCGGGCAGGGAATGACCATGTTGACAAAGCCGATGGTAAAGAGGCTTGCTGCCAGCCATTTGCGATGAGTATGTCCCTGATTACCCGTATGGCCAGTCTTCGTACAACTGCATCCGTGCTGGTGGTGATTATGATGTGGGATCATCGGTTGCTGGCAGTGATCATGATTATGGTGGCAGCCGTGCCCGGAATCATTATGCTCGTGATCTTCATGGGAATGTTTGTGCAGGATATGTGGGTCATAGAGCAACACCAGTCCTACCAGCATCAGCAGCACTGATGTAGAAATCTCCACCCAATATGTTGCCTGGGGTGGCAGGAGCATGGAAACTGCACCGAGGGTAGCGCCCAAAGCAAGGCAGGCCAGAGCTGTGCCTATGAGAAAAGCGGAAGTGAGGCCAGCGACCTTTCTTCCCTGCTTCTCGCCGGCGACAAAGGGTGCCAGTACCAGCCAGGAGTGGCCGCAAGGGTTGACGCCGTGGATAAGGCCAAGCAAAAAGCTCGACTGCAGGGCCGCGATGAAAAGTGGTTCCATGTCCATGTGAAGTTCTATGCTTTTAATTTTTATAATAAATTTGAATTTTGTAAAGATTCAACCAATATCCATATTCAAGAATAGAGCTAAAAGAGCATATTGTTGTTTGATAGTCAAGATATTTGATAGTCAAGCAACAATGAATGAGGTGAAGTGTTATAATTGGTTATTACGAGTTGCTTTTGGTAAGTCGAGATGACTCAGGTTGACAAATAATCTGGGTGTTAATAGATGAAGTGTACATTTCGTAATAATTGGGAACTGAAAGGAAATTAGGATGGAACGCGTGACAGTGAAAACGTTTCTCACCACGAAAGAAGTCGCCAACATGCTCAAAGTTAACGAGAAGATGATCTATTCTCTCGTGAACGACAAAGGGCTACCCGCAACCAAGGTTACTGGAAAGTGGCTGTTTCCCAGGCGTCTGGTTGAGGACTGGCTTGATGCGCATATTCTCAATTACCGAAAGGATTATGCCGGCCTTTCATCCGAAGACGGTGTGCTGCTCCTGGCAGGTAGCGATGACCCGTTGTTCCAGCGGACATTGTCGCTTTTTCATAAGCTCCGAGAGGATACAATCGCCTTTTTCTCCAACCAGGGGAGTATGGGAGGATTAACCAGTTTGCGACGTGGTTTGTGTCATATTGGTGTTTGCCATCTGCTGCAGGATGATAATCAGGAGTATAATTTTGATTTTGCCGAGCAGGAGCTGGATAGAGCTCCGGTATTCGTCAATTTCAGCCAACGGGAGCAGGGAATTCTGCTTCGTCCCGGCAATCCGAAGAACATTGGGTCCATCGCAGATTTGGCAAAAAAAAATGTGCGGATTGTCAATCGTCATCTCGGAACTGGCACCCGGCTGCTTTTCGATTATGAAATTTCCAAGTCGGATATCTCGCATAACGATATCAACGGCTATCATAATGAGGTTTCCCGTCATCTTGATGCCGGGCTGGAGGTGCTTTCCGGGCGGGCTGACGCCGCGCCAGCCATCCGTGCGGTTGCGGGCATGCTGGGACTCGATTTTCTGCCGCTCAGGTGGGAACGATTCGACCTGCTTATCAGTCGTGAACGTTTTTTTGAAAAGGGGATCCAGAGCTTTTTGACGTTGCTTGATGAAAAGCAGTTCCGGCAACAGGCTGAATCCCTGGAAGGATATGATGTTTCCCTATGCGGAAAAATGATGTTTCCAAATAATTTCAATATGGAGGAATGAAGATGTTTCGAAAAGCAGTTGCAGCAATGTCCATGATGATGGTCGGTCTTGCCATTGCCGGTAACGGCATCTGTGAAGACAAGATACTGAATATGTCGACCACCACCAGTACCCAGTCCTCAGGATTGCTTGATGTCCTTCTGCCTGCACTGGAAAAGGACACCGGCATCAAGATCAAGGTTATTGCCAAGGGTACCGGCGCCGCAATTCGCGACGGTGAGGATGGCAACGTCGATGTGATCTTCGTCCATGCCAAAGATCGCGAAATGAAATTTGTTGCTGATGGCTTTGGTACCGAACGTTATCCGGTAATGCACAATGATTTCGTCATAATCGGACCTGCAGCCGATCCGGCTGGTGTTAAAAGTGCAACAACCGCCAATGAGGCGTTGAAAAAGATCGCTGATGCTGGCGCTGGGTTCATTTCCCGTGGTGATGACAGCGGCACTCACACCAAGGAACAATCGTTGTGGGTAGCAAGCGGCGTACCGATGGAAGAGCAGACCATTTCCATTGTCAAGGGTGGAAAAGATGCCAAGATCACCTTTAAGCGTCCTGTTGATTCTGATAAATGGTACACCTCCATTGGCCAGGGCATGGGTAAGACTATCACCTTTGCAGAGGAAAAACAGGCCTATACCCTCACAGATCGCGGCACCTATATCGCGTATAAATTTGGCAAGACCCCTGCTGTAGATCTGGAAATCGTCAGTGAGGGTGATGAAGGGCTGGCCAATCCGTACGGTGTTATTCCGGTCAATCCGGAAAAATATCCGAACGTAAAATATGATGTCACCATGGAGTTCGTCAACTGGCTGGTCGGCCCCAAAGGCCAGAAAGTGATTGGTGATTACAAAATGGAAGGCAAACAGTTGTTCTTCCCGGACGTGATCAAGTAAAGTTTCATCGCGTCACAACCCTGAAAAAGGAGAAGTTCATTGTCGGCTTCTCCTTTTTCTATTAAGGGATAGGGTGTGGTTGTCGTCTGACCTTCAGGGCGACGTAAAGAGAAATTGCTCTATTCGTATTGGGTGGTATGGGTCTTTTAACAGATAGTCTGCAATCCGCTATTCTGCTGCTGTTCTCATGGGATCCTGAGTTGTGGCTGATTGTCTGGGTCTCGCTGAAAGTGAGCGCTCTTTCGACGCTCATTGCCTCTATCTTTGGTATTCCAGCTGGCTTTTTCATTGCCTACAGACGTTTTCCCGGAAAGCGGTTGGTGCTGACCTGCCTCAATACCCTGCTGGCTCTTCCTACCGTTGTTATCGGCCTTTTGGTCTATTCATTTATCTCCCGGCGAGGCGTTTTTGGTTTTCTTGGACTGCTCTATACCCAGGAGGCGATGATTATCGGCCAGGTCATTTTGATTGTACCCCTCGTCACTTCCCTCACAATCGCCGCTATCAGCCGTATTGATACCCGTTACCGGAAGACCGCCCTGACCCTTGGGGCTACTGACCTGCAGATGGCGATGGTCATTGTACGGGAGGCGAGATTTGGTATTTGTGCGGCAATTATCGCCGCTTTTGGCCGGGTTATCGCCGAGGTGGGTATCTCCATGATGCTGGGCGGTAATGCCAAGGGCTTTACCCGCACCATGACCACCGCCATGGCGCTCGAGTACGATAAGGGGGAGTTTGTGCTGGCGGTGGCGCTTGGGCTCACTCTGTTGGTCATTGCCTTTATTCTGAACACCCTTTTTCATTTTTTCCAGGGCCGAACCCATGCCGACACTGTATGAACTGATTAATGTGCGGAGAGAGTTCAAAGGCCGTGCAGTACTGGATATCAGTGAGCTGGCCATTGAGGCGGGCCGGATCTACACCCTGATCGGGCCCAATGGCGCGGGGAAGACAACATTGTTGAACCTGCTGTCGTTTCTCGACCAGCCAAGCTGTGGGGAGATTCGTTTTGGCGGAACAGCTGTCGACTACTCGGCTGGCTCCCTCCTGACAGTACGACGACGGGTGGTGTTGCTCGATCAGTACCCGATTCTCTTCACCGGGCCGGTCTGGAAGAATGTGGAGTATGGCCTGAAGATACGGGGTGTCAAGAAAGAGGAACGGCATAATCGGGTTGTGAAGATGTTGGATCTTGTGGGGATGCAGCGTTTTCTTGAGGCCGACGCCCATAAACTCTCAGGCGGAGAGACAAAACGGGTGGCCCTGGCTCGGGCACTGGCCATACAACCCGAGGTGCTGCTCTGCGATGAACCTGGCGCGAATGTTGACAAGGAGAATCAGGAGATCATCCTCTCCATTCTTAACCGGGTGAATAAGGCTGAGAATACGTCGATCATCTTTTCAACCCACTATCTCTCACAGGGGCGCAGCCTTGCTGATCATACTCTGATGCTTGAACACGGCCTGCTTACTGATGTTGCTCCGGAAAATGTTTACCGGGCGGTGGTGGTGCGGCGTGAAGGTGACCGGGTACTGTGCCAGGCTCCGGGGCGGCTTTTGTTGTCCATGCCGGAGCATCTGCTGGTTGCCGGGGCGAAAAACCTCAAGCTGCAGGTCGACCCGGAGGATGTGGCCATTGTCTCCGGGAACGAACAACCTTCAGGTAGAAACGTCTTCACCGGCCATGTGGTGCAGATCAGTCAGGACCGCGGCCGTATCCGGATAGGACTTGATCTTGAAATCCAGCTGAACTTCTTCCTGTCGATGCAAGACTATCTGAAAAATCCCCCGGTAATCGGCGGCAAGATGACCGTGCATTTGCCGGATAGCTGTCTGCGCTGCGGTTCGAGCTGGTAGGGTGCTTCCTTTCTAGCCAACGTTGAGGATCAGGTTGAATGCTTCGCGGCGTCGTTTTGGCATATTTTGGATATGAGAGGCCCCGCGGCAGAAGATGATTGTGTATCCTTAATCCTCGGGGATTGGCTCAAGCTTACTTGATGAAGGTGTCATTTTGTAATTCTCTAAAGGCCAGGTCCAGTTCTTCATCTGTATTCATAACAATCGGCCCTCTCCAGGCGATCGGTTCTCTGATGGGTTTGCCGGAGAGAAAAAGAAACCTGAACGGTTCAGTCCCGCCGGAGACGACAATCTCATCTCCATCACCAAAGAGCACCAGGTCGCCGTCCCTCACGCGGTTATGAAGTACGTTGCCGTCGCCGCCAATAGCATAGAGAAAGGCCGTGTAGCCTCGTTGGGTCGGATGGCGAAATTCCGTATTTGGCGGGACCGTGCAGTCCAGATATTCCGGGTCGATGATGATATTGTCCGCCGGTCCGGTGATGCCATCGATGCTGCCGGCAATGATCCGGATACGGGTGCCGTCACTTGTCTTCACCTCCGGGATATCGGCTGCTGTGATTCCCCGGTAGCGTGGAGCCATCATCTTATTTCTCGCCGGCAGGTTGGCCCACAGCTGGAAACCCAACAGGATTCCGTTATCATCGCCTTTTGGCATTTCCTGATGGATAATACCGCTGCCAGCTGTCATCCACTGCACATCGCCAGAAGAGATGGTGCCGGTGTTGCCCAGACTGTCGCCATGCTCCACATCACCCTGCAACATATAGGTGATAGTTTCAATGCCCCGGTGCGGGTGCCACGGAAAACCCTTGATGAACTCCGCCCTGTTTGTCGACCTGAAATCGTCAAGCATCAAAAACGGATCAAACCGGGCGGGGTTATTAAAACCAAATACCCTGCAAAGATGAACCCCTGCGCCTTCAATGACCTTTTGCCCTCGAAAAACTTCCAGAATTTGCCGGACCATTGTCTCCTCCTTGAAAATGGAAATGGATGGATGATACGTCAAAGTGTATGTCTTTTGGGGCAGAAAGGTCAATTGTAAGTACACATGCTGAAGAAACTATTGTCTTCTAGCTATCAGCCGCAGCCGCCTCCGGAGCCCTGACAGCCCCCCGAGGCGCATGATTTACGCCTTCCTTTGAGGCCGCCGGTGTGACCACCTTCATAGACTGTGGCCAGGGCTTCTTCGATAAAGCCTGCAGCCTCAATGGGCTCAACTCCCGATTTCATAAGAATGTCGAGTGGGGTGTCGCCAATGCCGCTTATTAAAACCGCACGACAGTCGCCAAGAATGCGGGCGAGTTTATGCCAGCGCCGGATGCCACCGCCGGAAGGTGGTGCTTCCCGGTCAGTGATTTTTACAAAGGTACCGTTTTCTTTGGCCCAGATCTGGAAACGTTTCGCTTCGCCGAGATGCTGATTGACGAGGATGCCTTCCTGGGTGGCTATTGCCACATAGGGGCGCTCTTCTCCAGCTGGCACCGGGGTGGTGGCGCAATCGCTAAGGCAACTGCGGAACTCGTTGGTACGGTCTTCACCCAAAAGTCCCACTGCGTCAGCTCGGCAACGGGTACAGTGCCGCATCTGAGGTAGATAGGTTTCTGCGGTATCACGGATTTCTTTCATGGCAGCTTTGTCGGGCTGGGGGATCTCGCCAAACGGGGTGTTGACGTTCGGGAACATGGCCATGCAGTTCAGAAGATCGGCGCCAAGTTCCTTCATTTTGGCAGCGACTGCTTCCACGTGGTGATCGTTGATGCCGGGGATAACGATGCAGTTGATTTTCACCAGGATACCGCATTCTTTGAGCTTCTTAACCGCCACCAGCTGCCTCTCGAGCAACAGCTCGGCGCCCTGCAAGCCACGATAGATGATGTTGTTGTCAGTCACCCAGCTATAGATCTTGCTGCCGATCTCCGGATCGACGGCACAAATGGTAATAGTAACATGGCTCACCTGGAGCGTGGCGAGTTCTTCAATATACGGACCGATACCCATCCCGTTGGAGGAGACGCAGAGCAGTGTCTCAGGAAAATTCTTTCTGATCATCCTGAGGGTTCCCATGGTCTCTTCTGGGTTGGCGAAAGGATCTCCGGGACCGGCGATGCCGGCGACACTGATCCGCGGCTCTTTTTCGAGTACCTTCTCCATATAGATTTTGGCCTGGTATGGGCTGAGCACCGAGGAGGTAACCCCGGGCCGTGACTCGTTGACACAGTCATACTTCCTGTCGCAGAAGTTACATTTGATATTGCATTTCGGGGCGACCGGCAGGTGGACCCGTCCGTAAAGGCCTTTGGCTTCCGGGTTGAAGCAAGGATGACGATGATAGTCGCTCTTGGTCAGCTGTTTCATGATGTCGCCTTTTGGTAAGTGTGCGGTTAGCCCGATTCCGGGCGGGATAGATAGTATTGGCAGGTGAGGGGGGTCACATATAGCTGTAGCCCACGTCTGAATCGTCCTGCTTCTTGGCAATGATGGTGTTGGTAATAGTGTCAAAAAGCTGTTGTGCCCCGTGATAGCCGATATGGAGCAGTCGCTGGCCGCCGATACGGTCATGGATCGGAAAGCCCACCCGGATAAGGGGAATATTCTGTCGACGGGCAAAGCTGTAACCTTTTGAGTGGCCCACCAGGAGATCAAGGTCGAGATCACTCGCCCGCTCTTCGATGTCGTAAAAATCGACGTTTTCGTGTACCTCCGGCATCTCGCAGCCAAGGCCTTCGAGCACGTTTGCTATGCTCTCTTTCATGTTGCCGCTTTTGCCGCCCGAAGCGCAGAGTACAGGTTTGATACCGATTTCAGCCAGGAAGGCGGTGAGTCCGACGACGAGATCTTCTTCACCGTAGACTACAGCCCGTTTGCCGAAGATATATTTGTGGCCATCCACCATGGCGTCTACCAGGCGGCCTCGGGCGCTGCGATACTTCTCGGGTATCTCGATGCCTGCCGCTTCGGACACTACATCCATGAAACGGTCGGTTTCCCGAATGCCGATGGGCAGTCCGACCCTGGTGAGCGGCACGGTAAACAGCTTGAGCAGCTGTGAACCAGCCGTTTCGCCGGAAAAAGTGCGGCCGCATTCGATGGTGAGTTTGGCTCGGCCCATATTGCGGATACTGCTGAGCGGGGTGCCGCCTTTTGGGATCAGCGGGTATTCATTTAGGGCTTCGCCATCAAGAGTCTCCGAATAGTCGGGGAGCACCGTGGCGGCAATGCCGAAATCTTGAAGCAGTTCTTTTAAGTACCTGAGATCGGCAGCAGAGATAAAGCCGGGAAGAATGTTGATTGTTTCATTTTGTTCGCCACCGTTGGCAAGCTGCTCGACGACTCCTTTTAAGGCCGCGTTGAAGCCTTCCATATGGGTACCGGAATAGCTTGGAGTCGAGACCGAGATGATAAGCGGGTCGTCGATGCCGGTATGGAACTCGTCCTTGTATTCAGCCAGGATCATCTTGACGTCGTCGCCTATGGTTTCGGTGAGGCAGGTGGTGGCAACGCCGATCAGTTGGGGTTTGTACTTGGCGGTAACATTTTTCAGACCCATTTTCAGGTTTGCCGAACCGCCATAGACCGCGTGTTTTTCGCCAAGTGACGACGAGGCTATATCAATGGGTTCGTTGAAGTGGCTGATAATATATCGGCGCATATAGGTGGCGCAGCCCTGGGAGCCGTGCAGAAACGGGACAGCACCTTCAATGCCGCGAAAGGCCAGCGATGCTCCAAGCGGTTTGCAGAGTTTGCAGGCGTTGGTGGTGGAAACGTAGTTAGGCATCTTGGACATTATTCCTTCTCCTCTGAAACTCTTCTTGGCACAAACTGCCATACCGGACTCATGACGGATCCGTACACTTCGCGAGCGAAATTGAGCATGCCATGAAAGCCTGCCAGCATTTCCTTCCGCTCATGATTGTGATCGCAAAAGGCCACGCCAAGCTTATAGGCAATGGGACGTTCCTTGACACCGCCGACAAAAATATCCACATCCTTTTCCCGGATGATTGCTGACAGTTCCAACGGATTGGCGTCGTCGATAATGATCGTGCCCTCGTCGGTGATCTCCTCGAGCTCCTCGTAATCTTCACGGGTGCCGGTTTGTGAACCGACCATCACCACCTTCATGCCGATGAGTCGGAAGGCCTTCACCAGAGAAAAGGCCTTGAAGGCACCGCCCACATAGATCGCTGCTTTTTTTCCCGCCAGAGCAGTTTTGTATTTCTGGAGTTCTGGTAAGAGGGTACTGAGTTCCATCCGCACCAACTCCCTGGCTTTCTCAAGCATCTCGTCATCTTTAAAGAACCGGGCCACCTCGTAGAGCGCTTCGGCCATATCTTCGACACCAAAGTAGGAGACCCTGATATTGGGAATGCCGAAACGCTTCTTCATCATGGTAGCGAGATCCATGGTGGCGCCGGAACACTGGACGACGTTGAGTGCGGCCCCATGGCTTCGTTTGATGTCTTCGATTCGACCGTCGCCGGTAATGTTGGCTACGACTTCAACACCGATTCGGTTGAAATATTCACGGATCAGCCAGATCTCTCCGGCCAGGTTGAAATCGCCTAAAATATTGATGGAATGTTTGGAGATACCCGAGATATCGCCGGTTCCTACGAGCCGGGTCATTGCACTGCAGGCGGCTTCATAGCCGGCGCGTTTGTTGCCTTTAAACCCTTCGGACATTACTGGCAGCACGGGTATGGATTTCTCTTTCTCGACCTGTTTACAGACTGCTTCCATATCATCACCGATAAGACCGACGATGCAGGTCGAATAGACAAAGGCGGCTTTGGGCTGGTGCCGGTCGATCAACTCGATAAGCGCCTTGTAGAGTTTTTTCTCACCACCGAAGATGACATCGATTTCCTGCAGGTCGGTGGAAAACGACAGACGATGCAGCTCGGGGCCTGAAGAGAGAGCTCCTCGGATATCCCAGGTGTAAACGGCGCAACCGATGGGGCCGTGGACCAGGTGGAGCGCATCGGCGATGGGGTAGAGTACCACCCGGGAGCCGCAGAAGACGCAAGCTCTCTGGCTGACTGCTCCGGCCAGGCTGTCTTTGTTGCACTCGATGGAAAAGGGAGCCTCACCTTTTCGGTGAATCTGCGGCTCTCGTTCTTTTAAGACGTGTAGTGGTTCCATAATCCCCTCTGGAATATGCTGAAAAAGCGGGAGTTGACTGGTGCTGTCTCCTGATACGCAACCATTGTGCCAGAGGGCGTGAGAATTGAATTGTGTAATTATACTAGAATGATACGATTTATTATCTCATGAAATGACAAGAGATCCACATGAGAATGAAGGTGTAGGAAGGGCTACATTTATGTAGGCTTACTGCAAAAGTGTTGTTGGTGGTATTATGATGGGCAGACGAATGTTACTCTGGCTGTTGGCTGGTATAATGTGAAATCTGGCTCCTGAGGTGGGATGCTTAAAATTATGGAAGTTAGTGTATTCAAAAAAGAATGGTTGCAGTTTTGTGAATACGCCGCATAGTAGAAGACGAAAAGGATGTGAGAATGGTGGAGTTTAATCTATGGGATTGTGAATTCCTTTGTCACGGCAAGAGCACGTAAACCAAACGTGTTATTTGGTGGGACCATAAGTCCCCAATAGTTTTGATAAATTCAGACAGTTGGCAGTAAATGTATGTATACTTCGTACTTTAATCTCGATATTAAGCCTTTTCAAATTGCTTCCGACCCGAAGTTTATCTGGCTTGGCGAAAAGCATAAAGAGGCGTTGGCGACCCTCACTTACGGTGTGCTCGATAACAAAGGGTTTATGCTGCTGACCGGGGATGTGGGTACTGGTAAAACCACGCTGATTAATGCCTTGATAAAAGGGCTCAGCGAGGATGTCCTGTACGCCTCAGTTCCTGACCCACGTCTGGAACTCAACGATTTACTGAATTACATTGCCAACTCTTTTGGTATCCGGAAAAATTTTAAGAGCAAAGGCAAATTTCTTATCTATTTTAGTGAGTTCCTGGCGAGATGTCATCAAAACAAGAAGCAGGTGCTGCTCCTGATCGATGAAGCACAACTGTTGACCCAGGACCTCCTGGAGGAGATCCGGCTTCTCTCCAATATTCAGAAGGATGGGTTGAATCTCCTCAATATCTTTTTTGTCGGCCAGGATGAGTTCAATGAAATTCTGGAGCGCCCGGAAAACCGGGCAGTTGCTCAACGACTCACTCTCAATTATCATCTCAAGCCTCTGACAGATCTGGAAACAGAAGAGTATATCAAACACCGGCTAAGTGTAGCGGGCGCAAACCGGCAGATCTTCGATGCGGAAGCGTTCATGGAGATCCATCGATATTCCGGAGGGTTTCCGAGAAGAATTAATATCCTGTGCGATCATTGTCTCCTGACAGGCTTTGTGCGCGAGCAGCGAGTCATCGGTGCTGATGTGGTCAGGAATTGTGCCCATGAGTTGAAGATCCCCCAGTATGTCGGGCGGCAAAGTTATGCTTCTCCTCAGCGACCGATGCCTCCCCAGTTTGAAACTCCAGCGCCATCACCGCCTGTATCGCCACCACCCTACACTGCTCCCCAGGTTGTTCCCAGCGTGAAAGCCCCTGTTGTGTCCCCGGCTCAACCACAACCGGAAGGCGTGTCTGAGACTGAGGATACTGTAGAATACAAAACGGCTCCTCCCCAACGACCAATTCTGCAAAGCCCAAATCGTTCGTATAGCCGTCCGCTGATTTTTTTCGTTGCCCTGCTGTTTATTGGTGCTGGTGCTCTTTACTATTTTGATAGGGCGACGTTCGATACCCTTTATAACGGTGCAAGTCGCCAGTTGTTTGAACTTCAAGAACGATTGACTGCTCTTGATACTGCCCCTCGCCCGGTGACCGACCAATCGGAACCAGTGGGCGAAAAGCCCAAAGCCTCTGATGAGTCTCAGGGGAACGAACCTGTTCAGCAGCAACCTGAAACTCCAGGACAACAGCCGGCTGTTCCCCCTCAACCAGTTGCTCCAAGCCCGACTTCCAAGAAGGTGGCCATCCCGCCATCTGTTGAGGAGAAGGGGACTACTGTCACAGTTGAGCCTCTTCTCAATAGTCAGAATTCCCCTGAGACGGGCAACCCGAAGGAAGGTACTCTCTCAGGCATAGATCCTGTTTCTTCTGAACCGGTTCCTCAGGTGATCGTGCCTGCTGCCACTCCAGTTGCCCAACCGGTGAATGAGCTCGAAGTGGAGCAACCGGTGGCCCAGGAGGCTGCTCCTGAGCCGTTGGAAACGGAAGCGTCAAAGAGGCTGGGGCTTTTGCAACCGGAACCTGAGGTGCAGAAACCTTTACTGCCACCTGTAACTGAACTGCCAAAAGAAGCAATAGTGATCCGCTTTAACAATGATTCAAGTGAGTTTTTCTTTACTGATTTTAGTGATGTAGAGGGTTTAGTGGCCGCTATTCGAGATCATCCCGAAGCAATTCTCGTCATATCCGGACATACCGATTCCTTTGGCTCTGAAGGGTATAACTACCGGCTCTCACTTTTTCGTGCCAATATGGTCAAGAGCTTTTTCCTCGGGAAAGGTCTCCCCTCGCACCAACTGCGGGTGCAGGCCTTTGGTAGCGAGAAACCTATTGCCTCTAACGACACCACAGAAGGGCGAAGCATGAACAGGCGGGTGGAGATCGAGGTTCTACAGTAATTGCCCATTTTCTTTTTGACGCAAAAGGGCATTCACCGCGCTGCGTTTGCAGTTGCGAAATAGATGCAAGTGGAATAGGATAGCACGACTTACACTTCCCGAACCGGGGCACCCCACCACTGCCCGTTTACGCTCAATTCATGCCTTTTACGCTCTATTATACCTATCTTCGTCGTTGTGTCCTTCTTGCTGCGTTGCTTCATGTCTTTTGTGGCAATGCTCTGGCTCAGGTCGATGAACATAAGATTTTTGTGCTGCATTCCTATCACCAGGAATATCCGTGGACCAAGTCGCAGAACGAGGGCTTTGTCAATGAGATATCTGCTGTCTTCAAGGGACGAAGCCTGACTTTCGCCGATGAATACCTTGACACCAAGCGGGTTTATTTTTCTGCCTCCTACCAGAGCTTTTTTGCCGGATATCTACGGCAGAAATATCATGGTTACACGCCAGATCTGATTTTTTCCACCGACGATAACGCCCTCAGGTTCCTGCTGGAATTTAAGCAGGAGCTCTTTCCCGCCACACCGGTGGTGTTCTGCGGGGTCAATTCCATGAATGTGGATGCCCAATTAGACCGGAATATCTATACCGGCGTGTATGAAGTGAAAGATATTGCCAGAAATATTGATCTGATCCGAAAACTCTTACCTGAAGAGGAGACGATTCTGGTTGTTGGCGACAATTCGGAGACGGATGTGGCTATTCGCGGTGATATCATGAAGTTTACCAGGGAGCGCGGTTCCATTGCCGCCGGGACCAAATTCGAATTTGTTTCTGAAAACCATCTTCAGCAACTGTTGGAGCGGCTGAAGGGGAAAAAGCAGGGGACGATTCTGCTTACCACTATCGGCGGTTTGCAGAATCAGAACAACCAGCCGGTCGCTCTTGGTAGCTCGCTACAGGCCATAGCTGGATCCGGCGATTTTGTCGTTATCAGCATGGAAGATGCCTATATGCACCCAGGTGTCCTGGGTGGAGTCGTCACCAGCGGTGTGGCGCAGGGGAAGGCTGCAGCAGGCCTCGCCGTAGAGATTCTTGGTGATGGGGCGGTATCCTCCTTTCCTCCGTCGGTAGGACCAAATGTTCCCACCTTTGATTATCGTATCCTGCAAAAGCTGCATATTGACAAGACGCAGCTTCCACCGGACAGTGTGATCCAGAACGTACCGAGATCCTTCTATCAAGAGTTCAAAGGGATTGTATGGGCAACGGTGACGTTTATCACCTTATTGCTCATATTGCTCTCCTGTCTGTTTGTTACCATCCTCCGGCGTAAAAAAGCGGAGAGGGCCTTGGCGGAAAGTGAAGGTTTCCTCAATTCGGTTGTTGAGAATATCCCGGATATGGTTTTCGTCAAGCGGGCTGATGATCTGCGTTTTGTCAGGATGAACAGAACCGCTGAGGAGTTTCTGGGATTGAACAAGGAAGACTTTGTTGGAAAGACTGCCTTTGAGGTTTTTCCTCATGAAATGGCTTCTGTGTTTGCCGACCAGGATAAAGAGACACTGAACGAGCGAAAGCTCCTAGATATTTCTGAGGAGCGATTGCCGGGGCCCGATGGGATACGCTATCTGCACACCAAAAAAATCCCGATAATGGGGGAAAATGGCGAACCTGCTTACCTGCTTGGCATTTCCCGTGATATCACGAAAGAACGGATCGAGCGGGAGCGACGAATAGCTCTTGAGGATCGACTGATCCAGGCAGAAAAGATGGAGTCGATAGGTACGCTTGCTGGTGGCATTGCTCATGATTTCAACAACATATTAAGTTCTGTCATCGGCTACGCCGAATTGGCCCGTATTGAGGCTGAAAATCCGGAAAAGGTGCGGAAGTTTCTCGATGGAACCTTGAAAGGAGCTGATCGGGCGCGGGATCTCATTCGCCAGATTTTGACATTCAGTAGAAAAAGCAATCACCAAAAGGGGCCGGTCGACTTGTCAGCAATTGTTCGGGAGTCCATGAAAATGCTGCGTTCGACGTTGCCTGCCACTATATCCATAGAGCAAAATATTGCTGGTGATGCCATAATCTTAGCTGATTCAACCCAGATCCAGCAGATTCTGTTCAACCTCTGCACCAACGCCTATCATGCGATGATGACAAAGGGTGGCGTGCTGGCCGTGAGCATTAAAACAGTCAACATCAACGCCAATCGCAGCAACGAGTTGCTCCAGATGACTCCGGGGAGATATTTGCGGCTTGAAGTCGGTGATACCGGAGTTGGCATGGATGCCGAAACCCGGCAACGGATGTTCGATCCGTATTATACCACCAAAGGCCCGGAGGCAGGTACAGGTCTGGGGTTGGCGGTAGTACACGGAATCGTCAAGAGCCATAACGGGCATATCCATGTCTATAGCGAGAAAGGGGTGGGGACGACAATTCATGTCTATTTCCCGAAGATGGAAAGTCAGGTGGTCGACAGTAAACCCTCCTTGGAGACGGTGAGAGTGGAAGGCGGCAATGAGCATATCCTGCTGGTTGACGATGAAAAGGATATCATTGCCATCAATGAGGGTTTTCTTACCCGTTATGGGTATCAGGTCAGCACCTGTACCGATGGGCGTGAGGCGCTCGCTCTTTTGCAGGAGAAGCCTCAAGAATTTGCCGCCATGGTGACCGATATGACCATGCCGCACCTGACCGGAGCTGAACTGGCCCGCCAGGCACTTTCTATCGTTCCCGGTTTGCCGATCATCCTTTGTACCGGTCATAGCGAGATCATTAACCGGGAGAAAGCCATGGAGATGGGAATCAGCGCCTATTGTGAGAAACCGGTCAGGGGTGACGATTTATTGGTGCAGTTGCGGACCCTCCTTGGTATGGGGCGATCCCGGTAAGTAGATTTTACGATAGTGTCATTCCTTGCTGCGACTGTGATTGTTTAGAGCGTTGAGCGTGCTTACTCTGTTAGGAAACATACGTTTACTATCGGAGGTCAAGCATGAACCGCATCAATCAGGATTCAATTGCACGAATTATTCTCAGAACAGAGTATAGCAGTAATGAAGCCCGCCATATCGACCATTACTATTGTGGTTCGGTCAATCTGTGGCGGGATTTTTTCCGGCCCGATCATCTTGAATTATTAACAGGGATGCGCGAGGGTTGCTCCAGGACTTTGATCGACGGCGAAACCATCACTTATGACCCTTCCTGGCGCCTGAAGGTTCGGTCGGATCAATGGCGGCCACCAGGGGAATTGTCACAGCAGCCCCAGCCGCGGGTTGGGCGCTGGTATCCCCAAGGGTTTCTCTCAGGTGTCTCAGGTATCTATCCCCAGACCCTGCAACCCATGCGGGTCATCTCTTCTGCCGACAATCTCATCGAGGTGGATTGTAACCATCCGTTGGCCGATATTCCTATTATCGTGCGCGCGCAGGTCGAATCGGTGATAAGTCCAACCAAAGCGCAGCGGGGTGGGCGCTGTGCCGACTGGCTCGAGGACGCTCTGACAAACGGGCCGGGAATTGAGTTGTTGCGTGAACATTATCCGGATTTTCATGAGTCAGACCGGTTTGAGCGGTTGGACAGTACCGAAGACGGTCAGTATTATCGAAAACCCCGTTTGGTTGAGCATCTTGACAGTCAGGCACGGGCCCACCTGTTGGCCTGTATGGCAGGTTGTATGAGTGAGGGAAACCATGTGTTGGATCTGATGAGCAGTGTTCAGTCGCATCTGCCCGAAGGTTTATCTGTAACAGGCCTTGGCATGAACGCTGAAGAGTTGCAGGCCAACAGTGTTCTGGTGCAATGGCTGGTGCATGACCTCAACGAGAATCCGGTACTGCCTTTTGCAAAGGAATCCTTTGATGTGGTCTGCTGCCACCTCTCCTTTGAATATCTATTGAATCCGGAACAGGTGATGCGCGAGGCGGCGCGGGTGCTGCGACCCTCGGGCCAGATTATTGTCAGTTTCTCCAACAGGTGGTTTCCTGAAAAAGTGACGCGGATCTGGCAGAAACTCCATGAGTTCGAGCGGATGAGCTATGTGGTTTCGGTTTTACGCAATGCGTTTACCGATTTTACCACCACCAGTTTTCGCAATTGGCCCAGACCAAAAGGTGATCCTCACTACTTTGAGCTACAGGTGAGCGACCCTGTATATGTGGTGACCGGCAGCAAGCGGTGAACATCTCGCAACTCATGAATAGAATACGTAGCGGATCATCATCCCCGTACACATGGCTACCACCAGCAGCCGCAGGTATTTCGGATTGATGGTAAAAAGCACATGAGACCCGGCCCAGGCTCCGAGCATCTGTCCTACCATCATCAACAGGCCTACAACCCAGACGATTTTACCGGCCAGAAGAAAGACGAAAAGAGAAGCAATATTTGTTGCAAAATTGAGTGTCTTGGCCACGGCTGTAGCATCGATCAGTCCGAGGCCCCGTAGCGAGACGCCAGCCAGAGCAAAAAACGAACCGGTACCTGGACCAAACATGCCGTCATACCAGCCGATGGCAGGCACTGCAAAGCGTTGGTAGGAACGCTCTGAGAGGACGGCTTTGCCGCCTTGTATCGGTTGTGGTGAAAACAGGAAATAGATGGCAATACAGGTCAGCACCAAGGGGATCACAAAAGAGAGTATGTCGGTGTCGACAAACTGTACAGCTACGGTGCCAAGCACTGAACCAAGGAAAGCGGCGATCATGAGGGTGCGTACTTCCTGCGGGTGTACCCGCCGTTTCCTGAGCATCATGATGGTCGCAGTGGCTGTGCCCATGCTGCCTTGCAGCTTGTTGGTGCCGAGTGCGTAGTGGGGAGGGATTCCGGTGAGGATAAGCGCGGGTAAAACGATCAATCCTCCGCCCCCAGCCAAAGTGTCGATGAGACCTGCCACGACGGCAATGCAGAAAAGAATAGTCAAGATCTCTAAGGAAAATCCGGCAAGTTCCATCTGTTGCTCCAAACAATAAGGTATGGAAAGGACATACTGAACCCGGAAAGCTTTACCATGGCCGGGCTGAGTGGGCAATGGCCTTACGATTTCGGGGGAATTATTTCGTACGTTGAAGAGTAATGCAAACAATCTCGCCGGGGCAATTGAAGCGTACCGGAATGGATGACGGAGCTACTCCACGACTGGTATAACCCTGCATGCGGCCATGGCGCCACGGGCCGGAAGCAGTATAACGGGGCGCGCGGCTGTTGGTGATAATGGGTACCCCTTGCTCAAGGCAGACCTGGCCGCCATGGGTGTGGCCGCAGAGATAGAGATGAGCACCGTTTTCTTCAGCTTCGATGTAGGCTTCCGGTGAATGGGCGAGAACGATGGTGAAGTCGCCGTCCGGAATCTCAGAGGTAGCCTGGGCAACATCGTGCAGCCGGTAGTAGTGTGGATCGTCGACCCCGGCTATCCAGATTCGTTCATTGTCGCGTTCGATGGCAATACCATCATTGACAAGCATGATGAGGCCGGCGTCTTCCAGATTCGGCAACATCTCGATGCAGTCATGATTGCCTAGTACGCCAAAGGAGCCAAGCGGTGCGCGCACATGCTGCAGCACCAGCTCCAGTTTGCTGATAGCCGGGTCGCTGTCACCGTAGGTCTTCATTCGCAGATCGCCGCCGATAAGGCAGAGATCCATGTCGGTTTCCTGCACAATCCGACAGAGTTCATGATCAACTCCCTCCAGGCCGTCGAGATGCAGGTCGGTGAGGAAAAGAATGCGAAGACCGTCAAATTTTTCGGGTAGCTCTGAAAAGGAAAAGATTCTTTCAGTCACCCCGATTGCCAGTGCATTCTTCTTGCCTTTGCTGTAGAGGCCGGTCACATGAAAGAGCCAGGTGAGAAGGACCTGGTCTGAGAGGAAGCTCGTGAGATTGAACCACACCTGCCAACGTGCCAGCGGGGTATGGCAGCTCCGCCATTCATGAAAGCGAACCATCGATTGTACGACCCGGGGGTATCTGGCTGGCAATGGCCGTCCGGTTATATGCAGCCAAAGTCTTGAGCTGGTATAGGCGACGAGGGTGAAAAGAAAGAGGGTGGTAAAGTTCTTAAGGAGAGTGAGCTGCAGAAAGAGGTTGAAGAACAGCAGCGGCAGGAGCGATTCAAAGAGCTGATCAAGCAGGAAGACGCTGCCGCCGCTGTCGATTTGCATTCTGCGCTTTACAAAGCTGGAAGTAAGATCACCGATCATGGCAAGAAAGCCGGCCAGGCTTCCGGCCCACCACGGGACACCAAGAAACGGGGCGAGCAGTATGCCACCCACTGTCGCGGCTACCACACCTCGAACCGTTTTGTTGCGACCGAACAGCGGACGACCGTCACTCCACAGGCGACCTCCGTCGACAGGATTTTCGAAACGACCATGAATCAGGATAGCCACCAGCGGGGGCAACCCATTTACCCATAAGAGAAAGATGACAATGTGGAGAATGTCACTCATGGGAACGGTTTCGTGCGGTAAGTTCTTTCACGAACAACCGCCCGTAGTCGATAGCTGAGAGCCCGCTGCAGAGCGACGCAAAGAGCAGAGCATAGAAGGTGAGATCCGGGACTGTCGCTACCAGTAGAAAGAGCACGAACTGACCGGCGGTTGCCAATTTTCCCGAGGCCCGGGCAGTCATTTTCTTAAATGAGTCCCAGGCTCTGCTGAAGGCTATATGCAGGGCGGTGGCCAGTACCAGCAGGTCGCGGGAGATAACAGCCGGAATCCACTCCAGGTCAATTTTGCCGGCCTTGACATAGATAATCAGCACCGTGAGCACGAAGAGCTTGTCGGCGATGGCGTCGATCAGCCCACCCTGCCAGGTTACTACATGCCAGCTTCTGGCCAGCCAGCCGTCCAGTGCATCGCTGATTCCAGCTACAACGATCAGCCAGAGCCATGAGCTTTCCGGGCAGAAGGGAAACAGCAATGCTGCCAGAAGGCGAAAGCTGGACAGGATGCTGGGGGTCAGAAGTTTAAGCAGGTGCATGTCATATAGGTAGTGTGTATCAGCCCGAGAGCCTATATTTTTCGCCGACAGAAACTGTTGTTAGTATCTTACTAACTATTGGCAGACATTCGTGAAAACGTCAAGGTGTATCCCTGCTTCTTGCAAGTGTACTCTTCTGCGTGGCACCAAGGGAGGCTGTTGTAACCGCAGCACGTGAAAAATGACCTCCGCCCCCGCGACGTTGCGCGGGCGGAGGCTTTTGGGCTGATTATTTTTCAGGCCTTGCTGAAAGTGGCGGGTTGTACCAGAATCCTGTCGGTCAGGATACGCAGCAATACACCGTAAGCAGGAAGAAAGAGTAGAAGAGAGATGAGAAGCTTGAATCCGTAGTCCACAGTCGCGATTTCCGGCCAGTTGGCGGCCATGAAGGCGTCGCTGCTGGCGTAAAAGGCAAAGGAAAAGAAGATCACTGTGTCCAGCAGATTGCCGAAAATGGTGGACGCGGACGGCGCGACCCACCAGCTTTTGTTCTGGCGAAGTCTGGTGAAGACTTTGATGTCGGCGAGTTGTCCGATGGCGTAGGCGACAAAGCTTGCGAAGGCGATGCGGAGCACAAAAATGTTAAGAGTGGCCAATCCACTTGCGCCTTGAAATGCGCCCTCGAAGAAGAGCACCGAGACCACGTAGGAGATGGCAAGTGCCGGCATCATTGCCCCGAAAATGATCCGTCGGGCTTCGGCGGCCCCGAAGATACGGACTGTCAGGTCGGTGGCAAGATAGACAAAAGGAAAACTGAAAGCGCCCCAGGTGGTCTGCAGCCCGAAGATCTGGACAGGTATCTGCACCAGGTAATTGCTGGCGGCAATAATGATGATGTGAAAAGTAACAAGAACAACAAGGGCGCGCTTTATCTGCGCATCGGAAAGAACCAGCATGATGGTATCCTTTTTGGTTGTCGGGGTGAGGGAACCCGAGATAAAAAAATATTCCGGTCAGTGTTGCAACCGGTCCTGAAGGGATGTCATTATACCGGCAACGTCAGAGACAACAACAGTTTTTCAGGGTGTTAACAAAAAAAACTTGCCTGACGATATTGAAGCGAGAAGTAATTGTGGAAACGTTTTGAAAAGATGCGCCGGGGCGGTGGAAACGTCCCGGCGTTGCCGGAGAATGGATGTTATTTTTTCCAGGCCTCCCGCTCAACTTTGCCGAGAAATATTCTGGTGCAGATCTCCACGTTGCGTGGGGTGTCGCCGGCCTGAATCCGCAGCAATCCTTCCCGGATAATGATCTTCTTGAGCAGTTCGCGACCGTTCGATTCGTTGTAGTAGATGTCGGAGTCGAGCACTGCGGTGACATTTTCCGGTTCAACCCGATCAATGATGAGCTGCATGCCAAGGTTGAAAAACGGATCGTCAATCTTTGGTAGTTCATTTTCCAGAGCAAGCATGCCCGATTTGCTGGCCACTTCGGACAGCTCTTTCAATTGTTTGACAATGGGTACAAGCAATTCCTGATCTTCCTTGCTGCAGGCCGATTTTGCGGCCAATGACAGATCCCGTAACATTGGTACTCCCTTTATGAGAATGGATTTTCTAGCGACTGAGGGTGGTGCAGGAAACAGTTTCTCATATCGGCGCAGGAAATTCCATAAAAAAGCTCAAGGTGGTGCCAGGGTCGATTTCGGGTTCTGTCAAAGTGGATTTGTAAAAAAGTTAGATTAAGGCATTGAAGCGGATATCGACACCGTCCCCATTGTGATTGTCGGAAAGAGAATAGGTGCCTTTTTCCTGAATAATGAGGCCGAATGTTGTCCCCTCCTCCTGCAATCGTAAAAGCATCTCTGGGCGGTCACTGGGTGTCGATTCTTCATTGAACCAGACAGCGATCTCCTCACCTTTATCCGCACCCATCTGCAGCAGAAATGCGTTATGCTCGATAAAAATCAGATCGTCAAAGAGATAGGTGATGTCAAGCCCTAGGCTTTCGATGAGGTTTTTTACCAGACCGAGCGGGCGCAGGGGAATTGGGGTGGGCACAGCCTGTTGCGGGCTGCCACCGGATGTCTGACTGTTCATGAATCGATCTCCTTCTCATGGAACAATGGCTCAAGAAATCGTCGCACATCGTGGCCGATATCGATGATCGTGGGAATCTGTTGCGGGCTTATGGGGAGGTATCTGGACAATTCGAAGTCGCAGATGTCCTGAAATGAGTCGAGCAGTAGTAAATTGGCAAAAAGTTCAGGCTGAGGACCGGTATGCCGTTCAAGTGCTGCGGCCAGATCTGCCATGGTGTGATTTTCCGCCAGGTCTCCACGCTGCATCAAAAAGGCCATGATGTATTTCTCAATTGCCATGGCGGTCAGGTTGTAGAGTGTCTCTGGGGAAAAGGCTCGTTTGTTGGTTTCATACGCTCGTGTTGCCGTGCGCAGAAACTGTTCGCCATCACGAAGATATTCCTGCCAGTTGTCGATGGGAATGATTTGTTCTTTCGGCTGGATCTGGATGAGCTGCATGGTAACCTCCGCTTTCTGTTGCTACTGATTGTTACCGGTGTAGGTACGAAGGCAGATCAGTTCGGTACTCTGCCAGTCTCGTTTGTGATAAAATTTTAGAGCATTGCTGTTGTTGCGATCGGCCAGGAGTTGCATCCGGGACATTCTGCGACTTTTTGCCCATTCCGTCAGGGTTTGCAGCAACCGTCTGCCGATACCTTTTCCCCGCAGCTGCTCTGAGACAACCACATCCTCCACCAGCAGGGCAGGGCCGCCTTCGGCGGTAGAAATAACTGTCTGGCCGCTGCACATGCCGACAACACGGTTGTCAACCTCGGCCACCAATACAATGGCACTGTCGCTGGCAAGGAGAAGCAGGAGCGCAGCGGCGTGGCGGCCGGGATCAAAAGCAAAATCCGCCTCAATAGTAAAGAGGCTTTTCAACAGCAGGATCATCTCATCGATGTCCTGCTGTCGGGCTGGGCGAATATGAACCGATTCGAATGTCATGTCAGCCTTATGGGTCTGTTATTTACGAGTTGATAAGATACTCCTGGGCGGGTTCGCCCTCTTCGATACCATCAAGAATGGTGTCGATTGCTTCTTCGCTGTCAACACTCTTGAACCACCAGTTTTCAGGTTGAACCACCATGATCGGGCCCGACTCACACTGCTTGAGGCAGCCGGTGGCCACCACCTGCATGTCGAGGCCACGATCGAGGATCTCTTCTTCGATATACTGGAGAAAACCATCGGTCTGTTTGTGGCAGATACCTTTTGGGTCGCCTTTGGTCCTGAAACTCTGGCACACTAAAATCTGTTTTTCCGGGGTAGCCATGCTTGTTGTTCCTTTTATGTGGTAGCAGGTCGCTTGCCGCGGCCTTTTTTTCCTCCACCGTAGAGGGTATCCACGGTGCCTTCTATTTCATTTTGGGTGATGATGACCTGGATGCCGTGACCGTCAAGAATCCTGCGTGGTCTTTCTCCGGCGTTGGCTGTCAGCAGGGCAAAGCAATCGGGGATGGAGCTGGCAAGAATATCCCAGCGATCAGTCCCGGCGCCAGCTTCAGGTACCGGCCGGCATTCCAGCAGGCAGTTGAGCCCGTCTGCTCTCGGGCCATAGACGAGCAGTTGCGGAGCCTGGCCCAGATGAAGATCGATATCCATACCGTTGGAGCTGACCACCGCAACATTGGGCCGGTCTTTCCGGGGGTGCGGTAAGAGACTTGGCGTCTGGTCAGATCCTGCTGTAGGATGTGCTTCGGCGCGACCTTCTCGTACCGGCAGATAGGCTGAAAGTGCTTCGATAAGTGCCTGAATTGCTCCTGGTTCCGGTGTGGGAAGGAATATGTCCGCTTCGGGTGGTGGTGTGTAAGGGGTCAATATCATTTCATCTGCCCCCAAATCGGCCACCTGTCTGGCCAGCACCAAAAGGTGATCGTCGTTGACGGTTGGGTAAAAGGTGGTGATGACACGTACCTTCACCCCAGCATCCTTAAATGCTTGAATGGATTTTGCCTGCTCATCGATCAGTATGTGTACGGCTTCCGAGAGTTTCAGGGTTTTAAAACCGGGTCTGATCCAGGCATAGATCAGCTCAAGAACCTGGGGCAGAACCCCGTCGATCAAAAGCTCTACTTCTGAGATGCCCGCCTGCTGAAACTTGTCTGCATGCTGAAGGCCGCCTATTCCCAAGGCGCGGAGAACGATCTGCAGATCGGGAAACGTTTCCCGCAATTGCCCGATGGTCGCCAGTGGCAGCTCGACTTCCGCGAGAGGATCGCCTGGCCCGGAAATGAGTACACTGTCAACCTTGGACCCGGCAGCACGCAGTCCTTCCACCATCCTGATCGCCTCCTGCGGCAAAACAGGTGTCGGGTGCTTGGCCTGAAGCGGAGCAAACCGTATCCGGTGATTGACGCGTGGAGCGACCGGCAGCCGGGTTATACCCGGATGCGGATCAGGGCTTTTGCAGACTGACGCTGTTGGCTCTGTGTGTGTATGAGACATGGTAACCTCTCCTTTGGTTGAACAGGTCATGACTGCACTACTGGAAAACCGGTGGCGTACCGGAGCAGCCGGCAACAGCAGTGAAGTAGCTGTCACGGTACGCCCCCGGGGAGTGTTAATAGACCAACTCAAACTTCTCTTCTGTGTTGTCTCGATCAAGTCGATCGAGCAGTACGCCCAGAATTTTTTCCAGCAATCTTATGCCGCCTTTGTAGCCGACAGTCGGGAAGTACTGATGTCCCTGGCGATCCAGGATAGGGAATCCCCAGCGGACCAGCGGAATATCCTCGTCACGGGCGATATACTTGCCGTAGGTGTTGCCAATGAGCACGTCCACCGGCTCATTTTTGATCCACTGATGGAGCAGGAACATGTCGCCGGCAGCTTTGACGTTGACCTTGTATGGCATATCTTTGGTAATTTCCTTGATGCGCCGTTCAAACTTCTTGCCTGGTGTGCCGGTAACAATATGGATAGGGCACATATCAATGGAAACCAGGAACTCGGTCAACGCAATCAGCTGGTCAGGGTCGCCGAAGATAGCCACTTTTTTGTGATAGAAATACTGGTGCATGTCAGAAATCAGATCCACCAGCTGTCCGCGTTCGGCAGCGACCTCGTCGGGAACTGTCGTTCCGGAAACTTTTCGAAGCGCGTCGACAAACCGGTCTGTGGCCTGGAGACCGAAAGGCATATCCAGCACTGAGCATGGTACCTTGCATTTGGTATCCAGCAAGCGGGCTGCGTCGGCTGAACACCACTCGCCGAGGGCCAGGGTACCGATAGCGTCGCCACTGGCTTTGATGTCTTTGATCGATGTTCCTGCATCCGGAAACATCTTGTATTCGCCGGTAAGCGGGCCGTTCAAAACGCCTGATGTGTCAGGAAACATGGTGATTTTGACGCCAACCATGGCGGCTAAGCGCTTGATCTCCTCCATGTCGCAAGGTTCGACCCAGCCGGGAATGATATTGACCTTGCCGTTTTTCTTGCCACTTTTCTCCGCAAGGTTTGCCATAGACTTGACCATGTTGGAAAAGCCAGTGACATGTGACCCCACATAACTTGGAGTGTTGGCGCCCAGAACGGTCTTTCCTTCGGGGACTTTCTGTTCTTTGATCGCCTTGTCGAAAATCTGCGGCAGATCGTCACCGATTGTTTCGGAAAGGCAGGTAGTGTGTACGGCAATCACTTCCGGTGCGTACACGGTAAATATATTGTTGATGGCCTGCAGCAGGTTGGCCTGCCCGCCGAAAACTGAGGCGCCTTCGGTAAAGGAACTGGTTGCTGCTGAGATCGGCTCCTTATAGTGTCTGGTAAGCGTCGATCTATGGTAGGCACAGCAACCCTGGGAACCGTGGCTATGCGGCAGACATCCTTTTATGCCGAGGGCTGCGTACATGGCCCCGATCGGCTGGCAGGTCTTCGCCGGATTGATCATCAGAGCCTTTCGCTCTGTTATCTCTTTTGGTGTGTGTTTCAGTAACATGTCGATACCCTCTTGAACCAATTGAACTATTGTCGGCTTCGCCAAAAGCTGCGAGAGCCGACGGTTCGGTTTGGCAGCTCTTTAAATTGTCGTGTACGTCATTTGGTTTTGCGGACTACTTACGAGATTACCCGCTACTCCCAAACGTAGGTGGCGGACAGTTCGGGATTCTCCTGCCATGGTGCTTTCATGTAGCTCCACACCCTGCTGTTTACCAGTCTGTCGATTTCGTTGTAGAAGTTGATTGCTCCAACAAACCCGGCATAGGGACCACCTGAATCGTAGCTATGCAGCTGTTTCATCGGTATGCCCAGCTTCTGGATGGAGAATTTCTCTTTGATGCCGGCACAGAACAGATCCGGTTTCATCAGTTCCACCAGCTTTTCAGCCTCGTACTGATTCAGGTCATCAACGATGAGTGTATCTTTTTCCATATCCGGGATAATTCCCTCGTAATCCTTGAAGGCAAATCCTGCCTTTTCGAGGGCCTCTATTTCCGCTTCAGTTTTACGCGGTTTGAACAGCACCGGATCAGGCTCTACCTCAATTTCTTCAATGTTTCTGCTATCTGCATCGACTTTGAGGTCAGGGATGATCTGGCGGCCTTCGTAGTCGTCACGATGGGCGAATTCGTATCCTGCAGAGATGGTTTTCATGCCCATCTCTTTGAACAGCTCCTGGTAATGGTGTGCACGGGAACCACCGACAAAGATCATTGCGGTCTTGCCTGTTGTGCGCGGCAGGACGTCCTTGACAGCTGCGTCAACTGCCGGCATTTCTTCTGCTATGACGGCCTCAACTTTGTCGATAAGGTCCTGGTCGCCAAAGTAGGTAGCTATCTTGCGTAGAGATTTGGCAGTGGCCTCGGCGCCGATAAAGTTCACCTTGATCCAGGGAATGCCATATTTGGTCTCCAGCATGTCCGCCACATAGTTGATGGAGCGGTGACACATGACACAGCTCAGGTCAGCCTGATTGGCGGAGGCAAACTGGTCATAGGTGGAGTTGCCCGAGAATGTGGCGATATTGGTAATGCCGCACTTCTTTAAAATACGGTCGATCTCAAACCCGTCGCCGCCAATGTTGTACTCACCCAGCAGGTTGATCTTGTACTTGTCGGTTTTTTCTGTCGTGCTTTTGCCGACCAGATGGGTGAATACCTGGTTGTTGGCAATATGGTGACCGGCGGACTGGGAGACACCTTTGTAGCCCTCGCAACTGAAGGCAAAAACGTTACAGTCACCGAACTTCTCTTTCATTTTCTTGGCCACGGCATGGATGTCGTCACCGATCAGGCCGACCGGACAGGTGGCAAATACTGCGATACCTTTCGGGTGGAACAGGTCGTACGCTTCCTGAATGGCTGCTGCCAGTTTCTTCTCGCCGCCGAAGATGATATCTGAATCCTGCATATCGGTTGACATGCAGTAGGTGATGAAATTTTCGTTATTCTCACCGGTGTAGCTCGACTGGTTACGTCGGGTCAACCAGGCGTAAAAGCTGCAGCCAATGGGGCCATGGACCAGGTTGACGATATCACTGGTCGGACCCATGATAACACCCTTGCAACCGGCGTAGGTACAACCGCGCATGGTGATGATACCTGGAATGGTCCGGACGTTGGCTGTGATTTCCGGGGTGGTGTTTTCCATTGCTTCGTTAATGAGTATCTGCTTGGATCTCTTGCGTGCGACCTTAGGCGGATACTTTTCAAGCATCTTCGCTTTAATGTCAGTGGGACTCCACTGCACAAGTTTCTGTGCTTTTCCCATGTCTATCTCCTCAAAAGAACAGATGCGGTCATTGACAGGACCTGTTCCATTCATGTTGATGGTCTTTGAAGTGTGTGTCGTCTGCCGGGATCAGGAAATTGACTTGATGCCGGTCTCGCCGGTACGAACGCGTACCGCATCTTTTATGGGCAGAACAAAGATTTTACCGTCACCCGGTTTGCCAGTCTGGTTGATCTGAATGATTGCCTCCACGACATCATCGACCTGGTCGTCCTCTACGACGGCGGTGACCATTCGTTTGGGATAGAGTTTGCCTTTTTCGCCAAGCAGCTCGGCCGCTTCTTCATAGCCTTTTTTAACGCCTTCCAGTAACTTGGGGTTGACAAAACCGATTCCGCGTCCCTGCGCTTCGTGCGCAAAGTAGGCTGCGATTCCCGCATCAGAAAGAGCCTTTTTGGTGCGGTTCATCATATTCATGCGAACAACCGCGATTACCTCTTTCATGCCGCTACCTCCTCGGCTGGCTCCTTGACTCCGGAGCTGATGGTGTAGACGTCTTCAACCTCAGTTACGAAAATCTTGCCGTCACCAAATGCGCCTTTGGTTCCTGAACGGGCAGCGCTCATGATGGTGTTGATGACAAAGTCCTTGTCCTGCTCTTTCACGACGCTCATCAGCATGGTCTTGGGAATCTCGTCGTAAGTGACTTCGCCAATCTTGATGCCGCGTTGTTTGCCTCGGCCGGCGACTGAGTATTTCGTTACAGCTGGGAAGCCTGCATCCATAAGTGCGGCAAGTACGTCGTCTGCTTTCTCAGGTCTGACAATGGCTCGAATCATGATCATCATTCTAGTGTTCTCCTATAGTGTGTTCAGGGTGGTTGTTATGCTTCCATCAGACCGTAATCGAGAAGGAGCTGTTCAAGTTCCTCAATCTCCAGCGGGGTGGGGACAACAAACATCTTGTTTTCATCAATCGCTTTGGCGAGACCACGGTACTCGTCTGCCTGTGGAACTTCCGGATTCCATTCAATAACTGTTTTTCTGTTAATCTCAGCCCTCTGGACATCGTTATCGCGTGGCACGAAGTAGATCATCTGGGTTCCCAATTTTTTCGCCAGTTCCTCAATCATCTCTTTTTCGTTATCTACATTTCGAGAGTTGCAGATCAGTCCACCAAGGCGAACGCTTCCAGACTGGGCAAACTTCATGATGCCCTTACAAATATTGTTTGCCGCATACATGGCCATCATCTCGCCAGAGCAAACGATGTAGATTTCTTCAGCTTTGCCGTCACGAATAGGCATTGCAAATCCACCACAGACAACGTCACCAAGTACATCGTAGAAGGCATAATCCAGACCTTCGCTTTCTTCGTAGGCACCAAGAGATTCGAGCATATTGATCGAGGTGATGATACCCCTGCCGGCACAGCCGACACCCGGTTCCGGACCGCCTGACTCGACAGCCCAGGTTCCGCCGTATGCAGCTTTTCTGATATCATCGAGTTCCACGTCTTCGCCTTCCTCGCGAAGGGTGTCGAGGACCGATTTCTGGGCCAGGCCACCGAGCAGCAGTCGGGTGGAGTCAGCCTTCGGGTCGCAGCCGACGACCATGACCTTCCGGCCCATTTCTGCCAAACCGGCCACGGTGTTCTGGGTTGTTGTGGATTTGCCAATACCGCCTTTTCCGTAAATAGCCACCTTGCGCATTGTGATCTCCTTTTGCAGATGAGTAGTTCTTCATGTCAACAGCGTCGTTCATCGGGAAGTCCGTGGTGACAGCTTGTTGCGTTGCGATCCTTTGCCGACACTATCGCAATGGGTGTGCCACTTCTTTCTGAATTATTAATATTCAATATAAATAGACACATATGTGCTGTGTTCGCCGTTTTCAGGCCTAGGTGCCTGTTCTGGCGCAAAAGTTCTGTTTTGTTAGCATGTGACATTTATGTCACGAAATCACAAAGCCGGAGCTAGTGGTGAACGGGGCAAAAATGGCCCTCATGGCCAAAATAAAAAATATAACAAAAATGTTATAAAGCTGCGAAGCGCAAAGGAGGGTCGGGTAGCCGTGATGAGCTGGATGTTTGTTTTTGGACGTTTATCCTACTGATAAAACATGGGAAAAACTGCCATGCTCCTCGTGAAGTGTTTGGTTGGATCGAAAATTGCTAATGAAGGTAGAATAAATAGTTATTTTCAGGCAGGGATGCAGTTGCTGCTAAAAGAATATTGAGAACGGTAATATGGAGAAAACAATGAATATGACAACACCCGGCCTATCACGAAGCATAGCTTCAACGCAGGGATTGGAGCTAATGGCGCTGCACCGAATTACAGAGCTTATCGGGCATGCTGCGGATCTGGAGACAACCTTGTCCTCTATATTAAAGGTATTGCATGACACCATGCGGATGCAGAGGGCCACGCTCCTGCTGCAGGACAAGTTGACCCAGCGATTGGTGATAAAAGCGAGTTGCGGCCTGACAGCAGAAGAGGAGCTTCGCGGTGTTTACAATCCGGACGAGGGGGTGTGTGGCAAGATTTTCCGGACCCGATCACCCTTTGTGGTGCCCGATATACATAGTGAACCGCTCTTTCTTAATCGAACTGGAGCACGACCAGGTATCGGCAAAGAGCGGCTGGCCTTTCTTGGAGTTCCAGTGTTGGTGCATGACAAGCCGGTGGGAGTGTTAAGTGTTGACCGGCTGTTTGGCTCGGATGTTTCCTTTGAGGAGGATGTTCGATTTTTAACGGTTCTTGCGACACTTATCGCCCAGTTTATTTCTTTGAACGAAGAGATAGAGAGAAAGGAGGCAAAGCTGCAGGAGGAAAATCGATCGCTAAAAGCAAAACTGCATAACCTCCATGACGGTCATTACATTATTGGTCACTCAAAGCCGATGCGGGAAGTATATTCAATCATTGAAAAGATTGCGCCCAGTTCGGTGACAGTGCTGTTGCTCGGTGAATCGGGAACCGGTAAAGAGCTGGTGGCTCGGGCGGTACACGAATCGGGTAGTCGTCGCGATAAACCGTTTATCAAGGTCAACTGTGCGGCTTTACCGGAGACGCTACTGGAAAGCGAGCTTTTTGGTCATGAGCGGGGAGCTTTTACCGGTGCCCATGCTTCGCGTCCCGGGCGCTTTGAGCTGGCAAACCACGGTACTATCTTTCTTGACGAAATTGGTGAAATGCCGTTGGCTCTGCAGGCTAAGATGCTCCGGGTTTTACAGGAAAAACAGTTCGAACGGATCGGCGGCAGTAAGACCTTCGAGGCGGATGTGAGGATCGTAGCGGCCACCAATGTTGGGTTGGAGGAGGCGGTTGAAGAGGGGAACTTCAGGGCGGATTTATATTATCGTCTGAATGTCGTGCCTATTGTGCTGCCACCACTGAGGGAACGGATGGAGGATATCCCACTGCTCCTCAATCATTTTCTCAGTATGAGTAATCAGCGTAACGGAAAGAACCTGATGCTTACTGCGGAGGTGCTCGACTTCCTGTTGGATTATCCGTGGCCCGGCAATGTCCGGGAGATGCAGAATATGGTCGAACGCATGGTGATCCTGGCTGAAGGTGACCGGTTGACCTTGGCCGATTTGACTCCCGGGGTGCGTGGTTGGCGGTCGAAGCCTTATGTCGCGCCGGTTGAGAACACTCAGCCTGAGCCATTGCCAGTCCGTGCTGCGCACCCTTGGGCTGGGGAGCCACGAAAATCATTGCAGGATCTGGAGCGAGATGAGGTTGAGGCGGCTCTTAGGCGGCATGGATGGGTCCAGGTGAGGGCCGCAAAAGAATTGGGCTTGACCCAGCGTCAGATCGGCTACCGTATCAAAAAGTACGGGCTGTCGCGTCTGGATTCATATAGATGAGTCAGCTGATGGGCTGGAGATATTAGAAAATCTAACGTATTTGTGAGATTGTGAATTGTTTCATGATGACGGGCCGGTTCCCTTGGGTGGGAGTCGGTCCGTTTTCTTTGGCTGGCATCGTGCTGAGTGCAGGCTTCGGGTCAATCTTTGAAATGTGTGTTGTGAAAAAACGGAAATTCAAAGAAATGGATCGGTGTGATAGCTGGACCTGTTGTGTAGCTAGGGGCAATGAACAATGAATAAAGATTACATAAATGTAAAATCAATATGGCAAAAAACACATAAAAGTAACAAAAATGAAGAGGGCCGTTTGCCATAAAATAGCGATCTTTTCAATATATGTATCTGAATATACGGAGTATAAAAAAACGAAACCAGTATGGCACGCCTCTTGTAATAGTAAAGACAAATTTGTTGCTATCACTACTGCTGTTTCACATGAGGGGAAAGAGCAGGCCTAAACCACAAGGAGGATTGTCGTGAAATTGAAGATGAAAATGAAGAACAGAACCTATTGGGGCGGGGCAGCTCTCCTGGCTTCCCTCGCTATTGCGGGACCCGCATGTGCTGAAGAGGTAAGCGTCGGGGATACCTTGATCAACCTGGCATATGCTCTGGACACCTTTTACTTCCTGATGTCGGGTGCACTGGTCATGTGGATGGCTGCAGGTTTTGCCATGCTCGAGGCCGGCTTGGTCCGTAGTAAGAACACTGTTGAGATCCTGTTGAAGAACATCGCACTCTATTCAGTGGCCTGTATCATGTATATGCTGGTTGGCTACAACATTATGTATGGCGACGGCAACGGCGTCATCCCGGCACTGAGTTTCTTGCTCGGAGCTGATAACACAGCCGCCGATGTCTTGAAAAGCGGTGGTGAAACCTACTACTCTTCAATGGCGGACTTTTTCTTCCAGGTTGTGTTTGTTGCAACAGCTATGTCGATTGTCTCAGGTGCGGTTGCCGAGCGGATGAAACTTTGGGCATTTCTTGCCTTTGCCATCGTCATGACCGGTTTTATCTACCCGGTACAGGGATATTGGAAATGGGGCGGTGGTTTTCTTGACGGTCTTGGATTCCTTGACTTTGCCGGTTCTGGTGTTGTTCATCTTTGTGGTGCTTCTGCGGCTCTTGCTGGTGTGCTGTTGCTTGGTCCCCGTAAAGGAAAATATGTTAATGGCAAAATCTTCGCAATTCCTGGTGCAAACTTGCCGCTGGCAACTCTTGGTACCTTCATTCTCTGGCTCGGTTGGTTCGGTTTCAACGGCGGCTCTGAGCTAAAAATCAGCAATATAGAAGAAGCAAACGCAGTTTCAATGGTCTTTGTTAATACTAACGCCGCTGCTGCTGGCGGTCTTGTTGCAGCTCTCGCTCTTGCCCGTGCCTGGTTCGGCAAGGCTGATCTCACCATGGCTCTGAACGGTGCCCTCGCTGGTCTGGTTGCCATTACTGCTGAGCCTCTTACCCCAAGCCCGCTTGTTGCAACTATGGTAGGCGTTGTGGGTGGTCTGATCGTTGTTGCCGCTATTATCTTCATCGACAAGGCTAAAATCGATGATCCGGTCGGTGCTCTCTCGGTGCACGGTGTGGTTGGTATGTGGGGTCTCATAGCCGTAGCCTTCACAAACCCAGAAGGATCGCTCATGGCTCAGTTGATCGGTATTGGCGTGATTTTCGCCTGGGTATTTGGTACCAGTTTCGTGGTTTGGATGATCTTGAAAGCAACCATGGGTATCCGTGTCAGTGAAGAGGAAGAGCTTGAGGGTTGTGATGTCGCCGATTGCGGGCTGGCAGCATATCCTGAATTCACCAAGGATTGATAGCAGGTGCATCAAGCTGGCAATAACCTTTCGATAGAAATTGGTGGCCCGCGGTTGGGATGATCGGTATAACCGAATCCCGACCGCACCACCAGATAACAAAGAAGTGACATGAGGAGAAGTAACCCATGAAAAAAATTGAGGCGATTATCAAGCCATTCAAGCTTGAGAGCGTGAAAGAGGCGCTCACTGATATAGGTATAACCGGCATGACTGTTTCTGAGATTAAAGGATATGGTCGTCAGAAAGGACATAAGGAAGTGTACCGCGGGGCTGAATACAATGTTGAATTCAACCCCAAAATCAAAATTGAGCTGGTTGTGGCCGGTGAGCTGGTTGAAAAAATTGTCGAGGCTATCCGCGGTGCTGCCAATTCCGGCAAAATAGGCGATGGTAAGATTTTCGTTATCCCCGTGGAAGATGTTATGAGGATACGTACCGGCGAGCGTGGCAAGGAAGCAATCTAAATCAGTACAACCTCCAGACCTGTTTGCTGTTGGCCCCCGTCCTAGGACGGGGGCTTTTTTTTGGATTACACAGGGTGGGTAATTGGATATGCTTTTTTCTATTTGAGTAGGAATTCGCGAAGTTCGGAGTCGTTGAGCGGACGCCCGCTCTGCGTCGCCTTATGGCGGATGTTATGCAGTTTGGCGGTAAGTCGTGTATCGGAGAGGTCGAACCCCAGGGCTGCCGCCTGATGGGCGAGGGCGTTTTTCCCGGTTTTTGCACCATAGAGGAGTTCTCGTGAGCTGCCGACCCGTTCAGGAGCGTAGGGCTCGTAGGTTGAAGGGTTATTCTGCAATCCTTGGAGGTGCAGGCCGGTTTCGCAGGTGAAGATTTTCTTGCCGAGAATCGGCAGATTTCCCGGAATTTCGATATTTGCCAACGTGGCAACCTGCTCGGCGAGAGGCCGTAACTGCGCAACGTGATAACTTGGATGGCCAGCAATAAGATGAGCATAGGCCGCTATTTCTTCCAGTCTTGCGCAGCCACAACGTTCGCCAAGTCCGAGAACGGTAGTGTCAACCCAAGCAGCGCCGCTTTCAAGGGCGGCAATAGCGTTGGCGGTGGCCATGCCGAAATCGTTATGGGTGTGTACCCCCAGCTCTATTTCCGGAACCTCTCTCGCAAGCATGGTGATCAACGCCTGTATTGAGCAGGGGGAGGCGATTCCCACGGTGTCGGCAATCCGCAGGCGGAAGGCGCCAGAGCGTTTGGCGAGAATGGCCAGATGCACTAAAAACTCTGGATCGGCCCGGGTGCCGTCTTCAAAACCTACGGAGACCTGCAGGCCGAGAGCGATCGCCAGGGTGATACTCTCGGTCAGTGTTTTGCTTGCCCAGTTTCTGTCTTTGCCGAGTTTATCTACGAGATGCAGATCAGATGCGGGGATCGAAAGTGATATGACATCGGGCTGAAGTGTGGCTGTGAATCGAATATCTTCATCCCGGCAACGACACCAGACTGAGGTCTGCAGACCAGGATGGTGATTTCGGCAATATCGCATGAGTTCTGGTTGGCAGGAAGCCAGGGGAGAGCCGATACCCACTTCAATTTCCTGCACTCCCGTTGCCGCCAATCCGTCCACAATTCGACATTTCTCCTCAAGTGAAAACAGTACGCCCGGTGTCTGCTCACCTTCTCGTAAGGTTGTGTCGATAATTTTACAATTATGTAGCATTTGTGACCCTCCAAAGAGTTATATCTTTGGTTACGCAAATCTAGTGCCTGAAAAGGAAAAATGAAATTCGGAGGCTAATAATGAAGAATCTTCGCAAATGATAATTATTATTGACATGTTGAATTTGTTTGGACTATAGTGTGCCCATTGTGGATTGTTTGGAGTATTGCTTGATTTGTTAGGAACTGGGAGGTTAAACTGCTGAAACTTTCATGAATCCATAAAATCGGATTTTCGCGGAAGTGAGTGGTTTTATCAACGTAGGGAGTCAAAGATGGTCTGGGAGTATCCGGCACGGGTTTATAGGTTTTATAAAGAGGGTTTCCAACGTATGACCCTTGGCAAAACCTTGTGGAAAATCATCCTGATTAAGCTAGTGGTGATGTTTGCCGTACTCAAGCTGTTCTTTTTCCCAAATTACCTCAATACCAATTTCGAGACAGACGAGCAGCGGGCGGAACATGTGATCGAAAGAATCACCAGTCCGGTAAAAGTTCAACATTAAGGGAGGGTAGTTTTATGGGTGAGATTGATCTGGTTATGGTGAACTGGGCGCGAGCACAGTTTGCGCTGACCGCAATGTATCACTGGATTTTCGTACCCCTGACGCTGGGGCTGTCATTTCTATGTGCATTTTTTGAAACACTCTATGTACGGACTGGTAAGGACGAGTGGAAAAGCATCACCAAATTCTGGATGACGCTCTTTGGTATTAACTTCGCGATCGGCGTTGCCACTGGCATTATTCTGGAATTCGAATTCGGCACCAACTGGTCCAACTATTCCTGGATGGTGGGCGATATCTTTGGGGCGCCATTGGCGATTGAGGGTATCGTTGCTTTCTTCCTTGAGGCCACTTTTTTTGCCGTGATGTTTTTTGGCTGGGATCGGGTTTCAAAAAGATTCCATCTCTTTTCAACCTGGATGGTTGCCGTTGGTTCCAACCTCTCGGCACTGTGGATCCTTGTTGCCAACGGCTGGATGCAATATCCAGTTGGCATGGCCTTTAACCCGGATAACGCTCGTTTTGAGATGCAGAATTTCTGGGAAGTGTTGTTCTCTCCAGTGGCCATCTCGAAATTTACTCATGCGACCAGCTCGAGTTTCATGGTCTCCGCACTCTTTGTGATCACTATCTCTTCCTGGTATCTTCTCAGAAAACGTCATGTCGATCTGGCGCGTAAGTCCATTCTCGTTGCCTCTGTGTTTGGCCTCATTTCCACCGTTTATGTTGCGTTTAACGGTGATGAGTCTGCATACACCAACGCCTCGACCCAGCCAATGAAGCTTGCGGCTTATGAAGGCCTCTGGGATGGCGAGGAGAACGCCGCCATTGTCGCTTTCGGTATCCTTAATCCGGACAAAAAGCCGGGCGACAAACTCGAACCATTTACCACAGAGGTCACGATTCCAGGTCTTCTTGGGCTTTTGGCCAACCGAGAGTTCGGCTCTTTTGTGCCCGGTATCAATGATCTAGTTTATGGTAACCAGGAGCACGGTATCATGAGCGTTGCTGATAAAATGGTCAAAGGCAAAGAAGCGATTGCTGATCTTACTGCCTACAAGCAGGCAAAAAAGAAGATGGATGACGTTGCGGCCGCTGCGGCTTTGGAGAAATTCAAAGTGAATCAGGACTATCTTGGCTACGGCTATCTGGAGAAGCCCGAAGACACGGTGCCTCCGGTTGCTATGACTTTCTACGCCTTCCACATCATGGTGTTCCTCGGAGTTCTTTTTGGTCTTATCTTTATCCTGAACCTTCGGTATTCTCTGAAAGGTACCCTGGCACAGACTACCTGGTTGCAACTGCTCGGGCTGCCGATGTTCTTTCTGGGACTCATTGCCTCACAGGCCGGCTGGGTTGTCGCTGAACTGGGCCGTCAGCCCTGGGCGATAGAGGGGCTGTTGCCGGTAAATGTGGCGACCACCAATATTGCCGCTGGCAATGTCCAAACCACCTTTTTCATGTTTTTGATCATCTTTACCCTGCTGCTGGTGGCTGAGGTGAGCATTATGCTGAAACAGATTTCAATCGGACCGGAGGACATGTAACATGATTGGTAGCCTTGATACTGCATTGCTGCAGCAGATCTGGTGGATCCTGGCCTCGGTGGTCGGTTCACTCTTTCTCTTCCTTACATTTGTCCAGGGCGGTCAGACACTGCTCTGGCAGGTGGCCAAGGATGAAACGGAAAAATCACTTGTCATTAACTCGCTGGGCACCAAGTGGGAACTGACCTTCACGACGCTGGTACTTTTTGGCGGGGCGCTGTTTGCCGCATTTCCCAAATTCTATGCCACCAGCTTCGGTGGTGCCTACTGGGTGTGGGTACTCATCCTCTTCACCTTCATTGTTCAGGCGGTAAGCTATGAATACCGCAAAAAGCCGAACAATGTGCTTGGTGCCAAAACCTATGAGGTATTCCTCTTCATCAACGGTTCAGTAGGTATTTTGCTGATCGGTGCTGCGGTCGGTACTTTCTTTACCGGTTCGAACTTTGTTCTTGACGATTTCAATCGGGTAAGCTGGACCACACCGTTTAGGGGACTTGAAGCAGCATTCTCGCTCTTTAATCTCTCTATGGGTCTGTTTCTTGTTTTTAATGCCCGGGTACTTGGTACCATGTACCTTATCAACAATATTGACTTCGCCGGGCTGCCTGAGTTTGAGATGCGGCTCCGTAAGGCCTGCTTCACCAACCTGATTTGTGCCCTGCCATTTTTGCTCTACGTGCTGGGCGGCCTGCTGCTGATGGATGGTTTCGGTATTAATGAGACCGGTGTGGTGGAGATGGTGCCATATAAATATCTCGGAAATCTGCTTGCAATGCCGATAGTGCTTGTTCTGCTTGTGGTGGGATTACTGCTGGTTGTCGGCGGCGTTGGAATCACCGCATTCAAGGACGAGGGGCGAAGCGGCATCTGGTTTGGAGGACTCGGTACTGTGCTGGTTGGGTTGGCGGTATTTTTCACCGCGGGCTTCAATAATACGCCGTTCTATCCGTCTAAGGCGGATTTATCGTCGAGCCTTTCCATCTATAATGCGTCTTCGAGCCATTTTACCTTGACGGCGATGACCTACGTGGCATTGGTCATTCCCTTTGTTCTCGCGTATATCGTCTATGTCTGGTGGCAGATGAATGCCCGGCAGTTGTCCGTGGCGGATATTACCAATAACAAGGCGTACTAGCCGTTTACCAACCGTTGTTTATGGCAACGAAGGAGTGGATATGGAAGCTGTATTATTGATCTGCTGGGTAGCAGTTATTTACGGGTCCTACAAGGGTGCAGTTGTTGCCCTGCAGAAGATTGACGAACTCTAAAACTGCTTGAATTTCAGCGTGATTAGGATAAAGGTGTCCGGATGAAGATCCGGGCACCTTTTTTTTATGCTTTTTGAACTATGACAGACATGCAAATCCCCAAATTTGAGGATGGCGTAGTAACCGATGACAACGAGTTCCGGTAAAAAACGAACGATTCTCTGGTGGGGGCGATTCGATCCTGACTATTCCCGAAATCGCATTCTGCGGAGATTTTTGGTTGAGGGTGGATACACTCTCTCGGATTTTAGGCCCCGGTCCTCGTTCTTCGGGGCGCTAGAGGCTGTCTTTCACAATCTCGGTTCGCCTGATGCGGTTTGGGTAGGAGCATTCCGGCAAAGTGATTTTAATGCAGCCAGAAGATTTGCGGACCGTCGCGGTATTCCACTGATATTCGACCCATTGATCAGTGCCTGGGATAAGCAGGTGTTTGAACGTCAGAAATTTTCCAAAAATAGTCGGAAGGCTAAACGACTAAAACGCTGGGAAAAGCAGATGTTTTCCCGCGCCGATCTTGTCCTGGCCGATACCGAACTGCATGCCCGTTTCTTTATCGACGAGCTCGGGGCGGATCCTGATAAAACCGTAGTGGTACCAGTGGGAGCCGAAGAACAGCTCTTCACCGAACAGCCGCACACGTTGCCTGACGGGGCACCTGAGATTCTCTTTTACGGCAGTTTTATTCACCTTCAGGGACCGGAAGTGATTGTCGAAGCAGCAAAATTGGTGCCTGAGGCGCGTTGGACTCTATTGGGGGAAGGTCCTCTCAAAAAGGTCTGTGAAGAAAAGGCTAGCGGTCATAGCCATATTAATTTTGAGGGCTGGTGCCCTTATGAGCAGCTGGCTGCCCGCATTGGTAAAGCCGATGTGCTGCTCGGCGTGTTTGGGGATTCCGCCAAAGCCGGGAGGGTAATTCCCAACAAAGCTTATCAGGCACTGGCCTGCGGGAGGCCGCTCATTACTCGTGAGTCTGATGCTTATCCTGAAAATCTCTGTAACGGTCCTGACGCTGGAATTGTGTTTGTTCCGGCAGGCGATCCCGAGGTGCTGGCCGCCGAGGTACGAAATTTCATTATGCAGCAGGATATGTTGCCAGATATGGGTAAGCTGGCCCGAGTCAGTTACGAGACCTGGTTTTCTGAGAAAAAGATTCGTGAGAGTCTTATGGATGGTCTTCAGAAATATCTATGAACTATAACTGTTAGGTCAATGCCCTAGGCTGCACAAAAAGTGGGATGCCAGCTATGCCGGTATCCCACTTTTTGTTTGCACTGTATTATGCTAAGAGTTAATTAATCCGCTTCTTTCCCTGCCATTCCTTGTCACGCAGTTTAAACTTCTGGATCTTGCCGGTAGCGGTTTTGGGTAGTTCGCCAAATTCGATATATTTCGGAGCCTTGAACTTGGCGAGATGCTCCTTGGTGTAGGCGATGATATCCTCGGGTGAGGGGTTGGTGCCCATCTTCGGAACAATAAACGCTTTCGGGACTTCGCCCCATTTCTCGTCTGGTACCGGGATGACGGCCACCTCCTGGACATCCGGGTGGCCGTAAATGACATTTTCCACCTCCACCGTCGAGATGTTTTCCCCGCCGCTGATGATAATGTCTTTCTTCCGGTCCATGATCTGGACATAGCCGTCCGGATGCATCACGGCGAGGTCGCCACTGTGGAACCAGCCGCCGGCAAATGCTGCCTCGGTGGCTGCCGGGTCCTTATAGTAACCAGTCATGACATTATTGCCGCGCATCACGATCTCGCCCATGGTCTTGCCGTCTCTTGCAACCGGTTCCATGGTAACGGGATTGACCACATCCATGAAGTGGGTGACGATGTAGGGAACACCTTGCCGTGATTTTGTTTTGGCTCGTTCCAGATCTGACATCGCTTCCCAGTTGGGTTGCCAGGCGCAGACACTATGGGGCCCATACACCTCGGTGAGGCCGTAAGTATGGGTGATATCGGCACCCATCTTTTCCATATTGGAGATGATGGTCGGTGCCGGCGGCGCGCCGGCTGTCATGATTTTGAGTTTTCGCTTCATTTTCACCTCACCCGCCTTGGGCCAGGTGGACATCATGATCAAAACAGTCGGTGCGGCGCAGAGATGTGAAATGTCCTCTTCTTCGATGAGGCGGAAGATATCATCGGCAACAACGGCTCGCAGACATACGTGGGTGGCACCGGCTGCGGTAACCCCCCAGGTGAAGCACCAACCGTTGCAATGGAACATCGGCAGGGTCCACAGGTAGACCGAGGCAGCGGTCATGTTCGATTCGAGGATCTCCCCAATGGCATTGAGGTAGGCGCCGCGATGATGGTACATGACCCCTTTGGGCCGGCCGGTGGTGCCACTCGTATAATTGATTGCCAGCAGCTGGTCTTCGGAATCGATATCGGCTTCTACCGGTTCGGGTGAGCCGGTGGCAAGGAACGCCTCGTATTCCAGGCCTTCAAGAATCTTGTTGTCGTTGACGTCGCAGACGGTGACGTAGGTTTTGACCTTCGGCAGTTCCTCAGGTTGGATCAGTGCGGCAAATTCGCTGTCGACTACCACCACCTTGGCATCGGAGTGATCGATGATATAGGAGACTTCACCTTTCGAGAGACGGATGTTGATGCTGACCAGGGCTGCGCCGATCAGCGGGACAGCATAATGGGCCTCCAACATTGGCGGGATGTTGGGGCAGAGAAAGGCAACCTTGTCTCCCTTGCCTACTCCCTGTTTTTTCAGGGCACTGGCAAGGCGGTAGACCCTCTCGGCAAACTGCCGGTAGGTAAACCGCTTGTCCCGATGGACAACTGCGACCTTTTCCGGATAGACAAATGCACTTCTAGTCAGGAATTCCACCGGAGTCAGAATACTCTTGTTCACACTCGATGCCTGCATCAGATCTCTCCTTTTTGCTTGTTGTTGTCACTGTTTTGAATATTGCAGCACCGGTTGTCACCGATGATCAAATTCTGTCACGAGTAAGGTCTTAACTGAAAAATTTGGTAAATTTCTCTACAGGTTCCCGAGGTGTCCGGTATTGGTTGATTGCTGCCTCCCGGTCTTCATAGCCCAGGGCCACACCGCAGAGAAGCAGGGCATTGTCGGGATAGCCAAGGGTTTGGCGGACCAGATTTGGATATTCTGCCAGTGCGGCTTGGGGGCAGGTGGCAAGGCCCTCGTCGAGAGCGGCAAGCATCAGCGATTGGAGAAACATGCCGTAGTCGATATAGGAGCCGGTGGCAAGGGATGAATCGATGAAAAACAGCAGCATTACCGGAGCGTCAAAGGCCCGGTAATTGGCGACCCATTGCATCCGGCGCCGCTTTCTGTCCTGACGTTCGATTCCCAACGCCGAATAGAGCTGCATTCCGCAACTGGTGCGTCGTCCGCTATAGGGTACGGCCCATTTTTCCGGGTAGTAATGGTAGTCTTTCGTTTCCTGTTCACCCTTGTCAAAGGCTGCAATCATTCGTTCCTGCAATTCTTTCTTCTGTTGTCCTGAGACAACCGCAACCTGCCAGGGCTGGGTATTGGCGCCGGAGGGGGCGTGCCTGGCAGTCTCGAGTATACGTACGATTTTGTCCTGCTCAACTTCTTTGGTGAGAAAAGCCCGGGTGGATTTCCTGTGGCGAATAGCTTCTGAAATATTCATGGCAGACCGTCCTTTGAGAGAAAAATTCATGCAACTGCTCATACCTTAGGAGTTCTCAGGTCGGTTGCAAGTGTCTATTTCTGAAGACAAAGGGAGGCCGACAGGGGCTCATGACCGGTTCTGCCTGCCATATAGCAGGCAGAACCGGTAAAAAGACACGCCGGGTACTGCAGAAGACGACTGCTTATTTCACAAATGAACCGAAGGTGGGGAGAACAACCCGGCCAAAAATGTGATTGTTGACGATCGCGCCAACCATGTAGACACCAAGCCAGCCAGTTGCATAGAGCAGATAGCCAACGACCGGTTTCAGCTCAGCACCGATCATGCCCATGTCGAGGCCGACAATAATCCAGAGGGCGATGTCCAGCAGAAGGACAATCAGAAAAAGTGGTTTTGGAGCTTTAAGGTACGCAGGGGTGACAATGGTGAGGAAGGAAGCTCCTGCGGCCCAGCAGAAGCCCTCTACCATCGGTTCGGGTTTGACCGAGCCGATCATGCCCGAAAGCATCAGGTATTTAGCCATGACCGAGAGTGCCGCACCAAACATGAAAAAGGCACTGAAAAAGAGGAAAACATTGCCACCTGTCATGTTGTGATCTTTCAGTTCCATGACAGCAACGGTGTATTGCACTATTCCACCGCCTACCAACCAGGCAGCCAGGAGTGGCAATCCGCCAAGTCCGACTTTACCACTAAAGACAGCTCCAAAGCCAAAACATGCAACGGCGAGTGCGCCCAGACCGGCAGGTCCGGGTGATACGAATGAGTGGTCCTGTGACATCGCAATACTCCTTTCATGAGGTTGTGGGTGTTGAAGTGACGAGGCCTTACGGCAACGTCCCATCATGTTTCTGCATCAAAAGCTATGGTAACAGACACTTCCCAAACTAACTGGACATGTTGCGTGCATTTCGAGGATCACCGCCGCCGGCCTCACCTGCTTCTTTGCGCCGGCATCAAGTTGATCTTTCACTACCTTGTATGTATGATCAAAGGACCGAATCCGAGCGACCGCTCGATCGGAAATGCATATTACAATCTTTCTTTCGGTAATGCAATGTCCGGGAATAAAAATTACCAAACCAATGTCGAAACATGATGTGCCAGCATATCATGCTGTATTATCAAGACAATCGGTTATGAGCTGAAAAAAAGACGAGGAATAATCTGAGAATCTCTAGGTTTTTAACTCAGCTGAAATTGGTAACTAGGTGCAAAACCTAGTACCGATAGGGAAAATTCGCAGATGAAATTCAGCATCCAGCCGATTGCGACTAACCATTGAAATCCTCTATGCTCTTCTCACATGCACGGACAGAGCCTGCAGGTCCTTGACCCGCAGGAGAGGGAAGAATACCTACTTTGGAGGAATGCACAGTGGACTACGATAGAGCATATAACAGCCGGTTGATGACAGCCAGTGACGCAGTTGATCTGATCAAGTCGGGGAACTGGGTTGATTATGGATGCTTTCTGGCCACCCCTATCACCCTTGACCGGGAGCTGGCCAAGCGGGCGGGTCAGATTGAGGATGTCAAGGTTCGTTCTCTTGGTTTTCCCGGGTTGGCAGCTGTGGCCAAAGCAGATCCGGAAGGTAGAAGCTTTCGATACAACAGCTGGCATTTCACCGGTGCCGACCGAAAATTGCATGACCAGAAGGTCTGTAACTATATTCCTCTGCTCTATCATGAAGGACCGGGCTATTATGAAAAGCACGACATCACAACCGATGTTATGCTGCTTCGCACGACGCCCATGGACCACAAGGGTTTTTTTAATTTTGGTGTATCAAACTCTTTCACCAGGGCCCAGATCAGTGCCGCCAAGCAGGTGATCATCGAAATCAACGAGAATATGCCCTATTGCTACGGCGGCAACGAAGAGCAGATTCATATTTCCGAGGTGGATGCCATTGTTGAAAGCAACCACGAAGAGATGTTCTGTCTGCCCGAGCCGGCCATTTCTGATATCGACCAGCAGATTGCCGAGATCGTCGTTTCGCAGATCGAAAACGGCTCCTGCCTCCAGCTGGGCATTGGGGCCATGCCGAACGCCATCGGCAAACTGATCGCCAGCTCAAATCTTCGTGATCTCGGGGTGCATACCGAGATGCTCTGCGACAGCTTTGTTGATATCTATGAGGCGGGCTGCATTTCAAATCGAGGGAAGAAACAGGATGTGGGCAAATTTGTCTACACCTTTGCCCTTGGCTCAAAAAAGCTCTACGATTTTATCGACCATAATCCATCCTGTAGCAGCTACCCTGTAGACTACACAAATCATCTCAATAATATCGCTGCTAACGACAAGGCCATTGCCATCAATAACGCACTCGAGATTGACCTCTTTGGTCAGGTCTCATCCGAGTCTTCCGGTACCCGCCATATTTCCGGCACTGGCGGCCAGCTCGATTATACGTATGGCTGCTATCATTCAAGGGGCGGCAAGGCGCTGATCTGCCTCTCCTCAAGTGTGGTGGACAGGGATGGTACCCGTAAATCGCGGATCCGGCCGTTTCTCGAGCCTGGAACCATCACCACCCTGCCGAGGGTTATGGTCAATTATGTGGTGACCGAATACGGGATGATCAACCTCAAGGGTAAATCGACCTGGGAACGGGCCAAGGCGCTTATATCCATTGCCCATCCTGAGTTTCGTGACGAGCTGATGGAACATGCTAAACGTATGAATATCCATATGTAGTGAATTGATACGTTATCTTGGCAGGTTATCTTGCGTTGTCGAAATTGAGGGGAAAGGATTGCTTTGGTACTCAGCATCACATCCTGGTCTCGCCCACCTCACAAGGGTTCCGGACGATCTTTTCCCTTCATTTTGAATAGAGTCAGAGTGGCGGAAGTTTTTTTCCGCCACTCTGGTTATCTCTTCTGTATGGATAGTTTGAGTTTTCAACAACACCAAAGCCATTTCTGACGAGGAGTATGACAAACGCTTTTCCCAGCAGCTGTTTTCTGTTAGACCTTTGTTTGAGGTATTACGAACGTCCCGGACCATGGGCAACACTTTACGGTTCTAACCGCTGGCAGAAGATGCCAGGTTGCCCTGCCCGAACAGGCATGGCCTTTTGCTGAGGATCTACACGATATGTTTGCCGGAACACGGATTCGCCACAAGCTGCTCATCTACTATTCCCTGCTCTTTTCCCTTTCTCTTCTCATTGGTTTTGGCACCATCTATGTTGTGACTCGCGATACCATCGAATCAAATATCGAGAGTGAGCTGCACAACACCACCACTGCTATCTATAACCTGGTCCGCACCTCTGCCACTGTCTCCATCAAAAATTACTTGCGGGGTGTGGCTGAGAAAAATCTGGAAATCCTTTCTTCCATCCATGAGCGCCAGGCGCAAGGGTTGCTGAGTGAGGAAGATGCAAGACGTCAGGCTGCCGATATTCTCCTGAGTCAGACCATCGGCCAGTCGGGCTATATCTATTGTCTTGACGGTAATGGCATCGTTGTTGTTCATCCATCAGCCGATCTGCTTGAGACCGACGTCTCTGAATATTCGTTCGTGAAAGATTTGATAGTGAAAAAACGGGGCTATCTCGAGTACGAATGGAAAAATCCGGGAGAGCAAAGTGCCCGTCCCAAGGCGCTCTATATGATCCATTTCGAGCCTTGGGACTGGTTCATCGCCGTCTCCTCCTATCGTGAGGAGTTCAAGGGACTGGTGAATGTGGATGATTTCAAACAGAGTGTCCTCGATCTTAAATTCGGTAAAACCGGCTACGCCTTTGTGGTCGACAATGAGGGCACGGCAATCATCCACCCCTTACTGGAAGGGCGCAACATCCTGACAATCGGCGGGATACCGAACGAATATCTCGCCTATATTCTACAGGAGAAAACCGGCAGAGTGGTCTATCCCTGGAAAAATCCAGGGGAAAGCAAATCCCGCCAAAAGCTCTGTATCTTTAACTCAATCCCCGAGTATGGCTGGATCGTCGCAGCCTCCAGTTACTATGAGGAGTTCTACGAGCCACTCAGGACCATCGGCTTGGGGGTACTGATCACTTTTGCCATTACCATGCTCTTTGTGCTGACGCTGACGTTTAAGATCAGTGAGTCGATCACCAGCCCTCTACAGAAGATGATGGTTCATTTCGAGAATGCCAGCAAAGGGGATTTCAGCCTGCGCATGGCGGTGGACTCAACAGATGAACTTGGCCAGTTGGCAGGATACTTCAACAGGTTCATGGAGCAGCTCGCCGAATACAGCAGCAACCTGAAACGGCAGATTGCCGTGCGGCAGGAAACTGAAAATAGCCTCAGGGTGAGTGAGGAGCGTTATCGTTCGGTAATGGAGGCGGCAGCCGACCCTATTGTTATTTATGATATGGAAGGGAGAGTGACCTATTTCAATCCTGCCTTTCAGCAGGTCTTTGGCTGGACATTGGACGAGCGTATCGGCCAGAAGATGGATCACTTCGTTCCTCAGGAGAACTGGCCGGAAACTATCACGATGATTCATGCCATCCAGGAGGGCAAGGTGCTGCCGGCCACTGAGACTAAACGCTATACCAAAGCCGGCGATATCAGAAGTGTCTCCATTAGTGGCGCGGCTTTTCGCGGGGCAGACCAGCAGCTTGCAGGCAGTGTCGTGATTTTACGGGATATCACCGAAACCCAGCGGCTCACCAAGCAACTCATGGATATTGGCGACACGACCCGGCAGAATATCGGTCAGGATTTGCATGACGACCTCTGTCCTCATTTGATTGGCATTGGCGGTCTGACCTCGGCCCTGCAGATGACCATCCAGGAGTCAAAAGGTGAAGGGGCTGCCCTTGCGGAAAAAATTGTCAACCTGATCGGAGAAGCGACGAACAAGGCCAGGAGTCTTGCCCGCGGGCTTTGCCCGGTCCATCTGGTGTCCTACGGGCTGCAGTCGGCATTAGAGGAGATTGCTGAAAAGACAGAGCAGGCATCAGGCATACGTTGTACTTTCAAGGGAGATGAGACCCTCACCTTTGGTGATAACACCCTTGCTACCCATTTTTACTATATCGTCCAGGAGGCAGTGAACAACGCGGTCAAACATGCGGGCGCGACGGCTATTGACATTTCACTTTCCCAGGATGGGGAGTATACTCATCTGTATGTGGTTGACGATGGACACGGTATGGTGGAGAAGCCGGAAGGAAAGGGGATTGGTCTTCGGATCATGCAGTACCGGGCATTGGTAATCGGGGCGTATTTTGAGATTACCAGTCGCGAGGGAAATGGCACTATCATCCATCTGTTCATGAAGCGGCCTGAAGAGTAATGATTTGAACGCATCTCGATAACCCGGAAGGCATCATTACGGAGAGAAGAATGGCCACACCCAAAAAAATCAGGATACTGATTATTGACGATCATCCCATCTTCTGTCTTGGGATGAGCGAGCTGATCAATAAAGAAGCCGACCTGGAAGTGTGCGGCAGTGTTGAGCTGATGAAAAAGGCCCCCGAGGCCATTAATCGACTCAACCCCGATCTGGTCATTGTTGATATCTCCTTGAAAGATGGCAACGGTATTGAGCTGGTGCAGGAGCTGAAAAAGGAGTACGAAGGGCTGCCGATGCTGGTGCTCTCCATGTACGATGAGTCGCTTTACGCTGAGCGGGCACTCCTTGCCGGTGCCAGCGGTTATATCATGAAGCAGGAGGCGATCCCTCAGGTGGTCAAGGCGATCCGCAAGGTGCTGGACGGCGATATTTATGCCAGCAACACTGTAAAGGAAAAGGTTTTCAAACGTTTGACCAGTCAGCAGACCGCCGATGCAAAATCACCCCTTGATATCCTTACGAACCGTGAACTCGAAGTGCTGCGGCTGATTGGCGAGGGCTATTCCACCAAAGAGATCGCCGAGAGACTCCACCTCAGTATCAAGACAATCGGCACCTACCGCGAAAACCTCAAAGAAAAGCTGAAACTGAAACACTTCACCGGCCTGGTCAAGTTTGCCGTTCATTGGTCGAACAAAATAATGCAGTAGAACTATTTGGGGGAAGGCTGTGAGGAGGGTGGTGCATCTTCCTGGGCGGAATGGAACAATAACCGTTCATCGCCGATCATGCTCGCGACGATCTGGTTCCGTCCGTTTTCCTTGGCGAGATAGAGATTCCGGTCGGCGGTCATGACGAAATCCTGAGGCGAGATGATATCGTCATGTCCTTTGGTAACTATGCCGAGGCTGATAGATACATGATCGGCAACCAGGGAATACTGGTGCACAATATTGAGTTCGTTGACTTTCTGCAGGCAGCGCTGGGCGACTTCCTGGGCGGCATACATATCCGTCTCCGGCAACAGCAGGACAAATTCCTCACCACCATAACGGGCGATCAGATCTCCCGGTCGCCGGAGAACGCTGTCAAGCGCCCTGGCGATTTTTTGCAGGGCGGTGTCGCCCATGGCGTGACCGTAATGGTCATTATACTGTTTGAAGTAATCAACATCGGCCATGGCCAGAGAGAACGACGTGCCGTTGCGGGCTGATCGTGCCCACTCCTTCTGGAATACCTCCTCAAAACGCCTCCTGTTTGATATTTCGGTCAAACCATCAAGATAGGCCAGCTGGTCGAGAAGCTTGTATTGATGAACTATGCGCAGCTGGTTGCGGAGACGCATTTTGACAATGGGCGGGGAGAAAGGCTTGGCAATATAATCTACCGCACCAAGCAACAAACCGCGTTCCTCATCCTCTGTTGAGTTGAGGGCGGTGACGAAAATCACGGGGATATTTTTGGTCTGGTCATCATTCTTCAGAATTTTGATGACTTCATGGCCGCCCATTTGCGGCATGACCACGTCCAGAAGAATCAGATCCGGCGGTGTATCGCTGAAAGCAAGCATTAATGCCTGTTCACCGTTTCTGGCGAGCATGGGTAGGTACTCGTCCTTTAAGAGGTCGGCCAGCACTTTCAGATTGATTTTCTCGTCATCAACGATGAGAATTCGGGGCTTTTCGTTGTTTCGCATTCTTAATTCTGTCGTTTTTTGGTGATGCGAGTCAAGATGTTTTCGGCAATGTCTGCAGCTTTCTGATATTCTATATCATCGATCAGAGAGGAAATTTTCCTAAGTTCTCCATCAATTCCTGCCCCGGCAAGCAGTTTTTCCACCTTGCCGATTTGATCCTCCGCCATAAGTTCGCCCCGGCGCAACTGCTTAATGAGGATGCAAAGCGATTCTTCTGCTTCCGGATTATTTATTCTCCATTTATTCCCTGCGACAACAGGCTGCCCTGCAGGTTGATCAGCCTTGAGGTCGGGAAGCGCTGCGAGTGAAGCGAGAGTTTCTTTAAGGACAGCGATAAAATCAGTAAGAGACTGCACTGCTTCTTGCTTTAGATCGTTGCGGAGACCATCTTCCAGTGCAGCGGCCGTTTTTTGTAGCGAGGCTGAGCCGATATATCCGGCAACCCCCTTTACCGTATGGGCTTTTATTTGTATTTCATGCCAGTTGCCAGCACTGGCCAGATCGCGCAAAGTGGCCGGCAGCGAACTGTAGTCTCTTCTGAAATCATGAAGGATCTTGAGAAAGAGATCAGTCTTGTTATTCAGAGCCTTGAGCGTGGCAGTCTGGTCAATACCGGGTAAATGTGGAAGAGGTGGGTTGCCTGTCTTGGTCGACATCGGATGCTCCTGTGAGTCGTCGGGTGTCGGCTGCCGTTTGGGTATCCATTGAATCAGGGTTTGGTAAAGGGCTTCCGGGTTAATAGGTTTGGTGATGTGATCGTTCATTCCTCCAGCCAGACATTTTTCCCTGTCTCCGGTCATGGCATGGGCCGTCATGGCGACCACCGGGAGATCCCTGAACCGGTTATCCCTGCGGATGCGCTCTGTGGCTTCCAGGCCGTCCATCACCGGCATCTGTAAATCCATCAGTACAAGATCGTACGAGTCACAGAGCAGGGCATTCAGGCATTCCCGACCGTTTGCTGCCACGGTGACGGCCATGCCCGCATCCTCAAGGAACTCAGTTGCCACTTCCTGGTTGATGATGTTGTCATCCACCAGGAGAATCCGGGCCCCGCGGATGTTCTCAAGGCCGTTGACCTGGTTACTTTGCCTACCGGCATAGGGCTTGGAGACTGTTTCAAGGCCAAGAATTTCCAGTAAGGTATTGTACATGACCGAGGCGTAAACCGGTTTTAACAGGAAACCGTCGAGGCCCACCCGACCAGCTTCGACAAACGCCTCTTCGCGGCCATTGGCTGTGACCATCAGCATTGCAGGAGTCTTGGCGAAGGCAGACCGTGCCTTGATACGCCGTGCTGTCTCAATGCCGTCAATACCGGGCATCATCCAGTCGAGCAGGACGACATCGTATGGTTTTCCCTGCTCCACCGCCTGCTCCATGGATGTGAGAGCCGATAGGCCGTTGTCGGCAGTTTCCACGGAAATGTGCAAAGATGATAACATAGACGAGAGAACTTCACGGGCGACCGCATTGTCGTCAACGACAAGCGCTCGGAGCCCCTGGAAAAATTGGGGAGAGCATGAGCGATGTTGTCCGTCGCCTTCTATCACTCCTGCTCTTACAGTAAAGATGAATTCTGTTCCCGCCCCTTCTGTGCTTTCCGCCCAGATTTCACCTCCCATCAAACCGGTCAACTGTTTGCATATGGCGAGTCCGAGCCCGGTACCTCCATACTTTCTGGTGATGGAATCGTCGGCCTGGCTGAAGGCTTCAAAAATATTGTTCAGCTGCTCTTGCGGTAGACCAATGCCGGTGTCCCGGACCGAGAAGCGAAGGGTGACACCATTCTCATCCTGTGCGGTACAATCGACTGCAATGACAATTTCTCCATGGTCGGTGAACTTGACTGCATTGCCGGCCAGATTCATCAATACCTGTCCGAGACGCAGAGGATCTCCTTTCAGATGAAAGGGAATTTCAGGTGCTATCCTGAACAGAAATTCCAATCCCTTCTTTTCAGCCTGCAGTCCCACGACGCTGGCGATATTGCCAAGAATATCCTCAAGGTTGAAAGGCACTTCCTCTATTTCAAGCTTGCCGGCATCGATTTTTGAAAAATCAAGGATATCGTTGATGAGTCTCAGCAGCGTGTTGGCGGAAACAAGAAGTTTCTGTACATAGTTATGCTGTTTGGGTTCAAGCGGAGTCTTTTGCAGGAGGGAGGCCATGCCGATAATGCCATTCATCGGTGTACGGATTTCATGGCTCATCCGGGCCAGAAAGTCACCTTTTGAAGCATTGGCAGCCTCCGCCTGTTCTTTGGCCTGGATCAGCTCGTGCTCCATCTGCTTCTGGCGGGTCATATCCATCGCTGTGAAGAGGTAGCCGACTACCCGTCCGACCGGATTATAGAGGCTGGTGATGGAGAGACTGACCGGCAGGTGGCTGCCATCTTTCTTGACATAGATCCACTCCTGGGCGAGGCTGTATTTCTGTTTGACGAATTGATCAAAGACCTCCATTCCTTGCAGGCTTTGACCTTCGATTCCGCTTATCATCCGGCCGTAATGGTCAAGCTCTTCAGGGAGATGAAGGGAAAGAATATTACGGTTGCTGATCATTTCCGTCGGTTTGTAGCCGAGAAGGGTCGAAGCTCCGGTGCTAAACAGCTGTATCGTGCCGTCCAGATAGGTTGCGATGATGGACAACTGGGTGGCTGCATCGAGAACAGCTTGCCGCTCTGCATCGGCGATTTGAAATCGATGCAACATCTGCTCTGTCTGCTCGAACTGCTTGACCACAAAATCAGCCGTTATTTCAGAGGCCTCTCTGGTGACCTTGAGTTCGTTACGCAGCATTTCAATTTCGAGCTGCATTTCCCGTCTGCTTTTTTCCATCAGGTAAGACCCTTCAAGCCATGGGCCGCGACTGTAAGAGAGATGTCGGCGGCATGTTCGATCATCTCACTTGTACATTCACCCTCAAGGCCAACAAGCATAATCTCTTCCGGCAGTTCTCCGTCGCATACCCGTGGGAGCACCGCCAAAAGATAGGGTAACCCAGCTCCATGATCAAAATGCAGCTGGCTGGTGCTGCCGAGTATCTCTTCATGCTCTACTATTACAACCCCACTGGAACCTTTGAAACCTTTGACCGCATCGACAAAGACAACCCTTCCGCCTGTCTCGAGCAGGGAGAGAAGATTTAAACCCGCCAGTCCACCTTCGATCACGGTAATCCCTTCCGGTATTTCCGGGCGGTTCTGGAGTCGATCAAAAACAAGGAGGCCTGCTTCGTCACCTGCGACAAAACGGTTGCCGATACAGATGATCGAGGCCTTCAACGGTTAAGTCCCATTTTCAGGATACCCTGGCTACTCCCCTTTTGCAGGCAGTGCACCGCGCACACCAGGCAGGGATCAAATGATCTGACCACATGTCCTGCCTCCACCGGATTCTTGATGTCACGTATCGGTGTGCCGATCAGTGCTTCCTCCCAGGCGCCCCGCGCACCTGAAGCGTCTCGTGGGGAGCCGTTCCATGCGGAGGGGGTGATGATCTGATAATGGACGATTTTTTCATCCTCGACCTTCAGCCAGTGGCCCAGGGCGCCGCGGGCCGCCTGAATCAATCCGGCTCCTTCACCATCGGGGATAGTCGTTACTGAATGGTAAAAGCTCTCTTCACGTTTGTTCAACAGCTCGTTGACCCAAATGGACATCGGTTGAAGAAGGTGAGCGGGGCGGACCAGGCGGGCAAGTTCCCGGACCAGGATATTTGGCCCGTTCTGTTTGATCATGTCTATAAACAGCGGATTACCGTCGATGATCATTTCCGCGAGTGGCCCGGTTTCTACGACCTCACCATTATATCGCGGCGCCTTGATCCACGAATAAAGTTCCCCGCTCTGCCCCGAGGCATATGGTTTGGTTCGACCGGAAAAAGGGTGGGCTGGTGCTGATCCCTGCTCGTACCAGGAGTGTGAGAGATCTTCGGTGACTTTCTCCGGGTCAAAAGAGGAGACATCAGTTGCAGAGGCGTAACCGGCTCTGTTCATCCGGCCGTCGTGGCCCTGTACGTCAGTCTCTACAGGTAGTGGGAAATTACCAAAGGAGAGATAACGGTTGGGACCTCTGCCAAAGGTGTCGAGATTTGCTTGTCTGGCAAAGCGAAGGAAAAAGCCAACCTCGCTCTCGCGGTGCGATTCTTTCTCCAGCAGCCAGCCATGCAGGTCTTCTTCGCTTTCTATTTGCTGCCAACGCTCGATGGGGCAGCCAAGAATACTCCGTTCATACCAGGTACGGAACCGGTCAATGATGATCCGGCATTGCAGGATTTTCGAGATTTCCGGGATCGAGGTTACGCCCCCCGGAACCATAAAGGATGTGTGGGGCCATTGTCCGCCGATTATGGCCACAACCTGCAGCAGCCGCTTGCTTTCCCTGATCACCTCGATTGCAGCTCGTCCAGTCAACGGACTGTAGCGATTGCACGCTTCTTCACTCAAGGGGTGGTCGTGATACCGATTCTGGTTGGCAAAATCGGCCATGAACATCAGCACGGCCTGGCGTATATCACTCTGGATGGTTTCGACCATCAGGGCAAGGTTACGAAGACGGCGGGCGTTGTCGGGAGGTTTGATGCCGGTTATTGCATCCAGGGCCTCGACTGCAGCAGTGAGGTGCGTCAGGCTGCAGATGCCGCAGACCCGTGGGGTTATAACCAGACCATCCAGTGCGCCTCTGCCCTGCATCATTGCCTCAAAGCCTCGAAACATGGTGCCGGAACTCCAGGATTCTGTGACAACACCGTTATTCACCTCGACCCGTATTTCGAGATCACCTTCGGCACGATTGAGTGGGATGTTGATGCCTTTCGCTGTTTTCACCATGCCGAAAATGTCCTTTGTATTATGAAAATGTGGTTCAGTCCTGTTCGTGCTGTATCTTTCAGGCTGGTGGAGTGCTAGCCAGACAGCCCGCCTGCTTCTGCAATCATTACACCTTGGAGCTTCGTTTCTTCAGATGATCAGGGGCCGCGGCGGCGGCCATGCCTTTATAGACCATGTAGTGGGCTCGGTTAACCCCCATGGGGAGTGAGAGAGGAATACCCTCGATATTGGGAGTTTGGAAAAATGGGGTTTTGCGCGGAAACTCCGGGTCGGTGCAGCCGAAACACGGCACACCCGCTCTCGGTTTTGACGAATGCTGGTTCCATAGCAGCTTGTTGCACGGCCCGGGTACCAGGGGACCGGCGCAGCCCATGTGAAAAAAGAGACAGCCCATTTCACCGAAATCGGATTCTTCGACCCGGTACTCGTGGTATTCGTTACGGGTGCACCCCTGATGCACAGTGGTGCCATACCACTCAAGGGGGCGCTGATAACTGTCCAGCTCCAGTGTTACACCATTTGAGGCTGAGATGATTGCGCCTGCGATAACATCGTGATGGCAGGGGCAGCCGGCAAGGTTAATCACTGGCTGGCCCGATTTGGTTATGAAGTCCTTTTCGAGAAAACCGCCACGTTCCTTTTTGGAAAACTGCAGCCCCTTGGCTTCAATGATATCATCGGCGCCAAAGCCTCCGAAAGATGCGCAGGTTCCTACTGCAATCACCACCTGAGCCTGGGAAGCGAGGCTGTATACCAGTTCTTTCTTAGGATGGCCGTCTTTGGTGTGGAACATGCCGGTGCCGGCCGGGCCGCAGATGACGGATCCCTCAACGAGCAGGATATCGAGCGGCTGCTTGCCGGTGATTATCGCTTCCTGGAGTTCTTCGTGGTCATAAGGAGAAATATTGGAGAGCGAGGCATGCCAGAGCAGTTGGATGTTCAAGGTTCTGAACAGCTCGATGACATCCGGATATTCGCTACTGAGAAACGAGAATGTATCACCACCGCAACCACCGCCTTGCAACCAGTACGCTGTCTTCAACTTTCTCTCCCGCTGTATTTTGTGAGGCTGAGGCGTGGAAATTGCGCGAGCGTGCTGATTATCCTGCCCCGTTCACCAAACAGTATCGAGGATACGGTTGGTTATGTCAACATCAGTTGTCCGGTTATGTGACAATTTCCATCAACGGAAAATTTCTTGGTCTACTAAGAGGGGAGATGATCGTGTAAACTGAACATGTAGATTGATTGGAGCTAGGATTTTACTGAGCTTCCTGCCTGTCCTCAGCAAGCGTATCAGCCAGTTTTTCGATACTGGCGTGGATATCTTCTATTGATTCTTCGTGGGCCAATTCAATTTCCTCCAGTTCGATATTGGGATTGAGGGTGGCGGTGAGCGGCGATGCGGTCATGATCACAAACTCACTTCTCTCTGCGGGCTTAGCGGAGGCACGGCGAACATAGACATACAGTGCGAAGACGGCGACAACGCTCAGCATAACTCCAAGGCTGCCGTAAAACGACTGTGGTCCGAAAACGTCCATGGCCATGGCAGTCAGGGGTGAACCGAGGGCGGCGCCGGTGGCACTGAGCAGCACCAGGGTTCCACTGGCTGCTACCATCTGTGAGGGCGTCAGAAAATCGTTGGTATGGACGCTGCAAAGGGCATAGAGGGGAGTGGTCAAACCGCCGATTGTCGCCACCAGCGCCAAAAGTGGTAAACCGGTGGTCGCATGATCCATTGCGAAGAACGATATGCCAGCACCAAAGACACAGCAGCAGATGATAACCCTGCGGCGGCCGAATGCGTCGGACATCCAGCCGAGCGGGTACTGGAAGATGAAACCACCGAGTACGAATGCTCCCATGAAAAAAGAGACATCTTTGACGGACATGCCAGCTTCTGTGGCATAGACTGCACCCATACTGAATATCGCTCCGTACATCATACCGTTGAGCAGCATGCCGAAAACACCGAGCGGAGCAACCCGGAAGAGCTGAGAAATCGAGACGTTTTCCATCGCCTCATACTGAGGCGCGCGGGTAACCGAAAGCAGGATGGGGATGACGGCAAGGCTGATCAGGAGCGAGGTGAGGACAAAGAGATCGAACCCTGATGGGGAAGAAAGATTTAACAGCAGTTGACCGCCTGCTAATCCTCCCAGGGAGATCAGCATGTAAAAGCTGAGCAGTTTACCCCGGGCATTGTTCTCTGCCGCCTCATTCAGCCAACTCTCTGCAACTACATATACGCCCGCGTAGGAGAAACCGGTAATGAAGCGCATGGCCCACCATACCAGAGGGTCGACAAAGACGGCCTGAACCAGAATAGATGTGGAGGCCAGGGAGGCGAGGGCGGCGAAGGTACGGATATGGCCAACTCTGGCAACCATCTTTGAGACCATGTTGCAACCAAAGATCAGACCGAGAAAGTATCCGGACATGACCAGGCCAATGACGGTTGTAGAGAAATTCTCCAGCGAGGCCCGGACACCGAGCAGAGTCCCTTGCAAGCCGTTGCCCAGCATAATGAGACCCATGCCAAGCAGGAGCGCCCAGCAGTTTGTGATTATGGAAGACATCCCTTCTCTTTCACTCCATCATTAAGGCATCAATTCTGTGCCGGTCGGTCGCAACAAAATTTTCCGTGTGGATTTTTTCTAAGTCCATCTTACTCCCGAAAGGGAACTGGTCAATACCTTAACTCATGTCTCTTTTCAAACATAAAAAGTACATGAGGCAGTTAGGTGTATCGGGGTAGTGACGTATCTACAGGGAAAACGGCGATAAAGGAGAGGGTTGTCCAACGGTGCTGCTAAAGGTCAGCACCGTTGGACGACTGGCAGAGGAGTGCGATTATCTGACTTTGAAACGAGAGACCAGCTTTTGCAACTGGATCGAAAGGTCTGCCAGAGACTGGGCGCTGACCTGAACCTTGCCGCTGCCTTCCTCGACAGAGGACGACTGCTGATTAATTGCGGCAATCTCTTGGGTAATGCCGGTCACCACCATGGTGGACTGGGCTACATTTTCGTTGACCTCACCAATTCCCTGGGCTGCCTGGGAGATGTTGCCGGCTATTTCCACCGTGGTTGCCGATTGCTCTTCAACGGCGGTGGCGATGGTCGCTATCATCTCATTGATTTCCTGGATAACCGTCGAAATCTTCTCGATATCGGTAATCGTTGAGCTGGTGGTCTGCTGCATCTCACCGATCTGGTTTTTGATATCGACGGTGGCTACCGCGGTCTGCTTTGCCAGTTCCTTGATCTCGTTGGCGACAACGGCAAAACCCTTTCCTGCTTCACCGGCTCGAGCGGCCTCGATTGTGGCGTTTAAGGCGAGCAGATTGGTCTGGTCACTGATATCGGTGATGGTTTCCGTTACTCTGCCGATCTTGGTTGCCGAATCGCCGAGTGAAGCCATTTTCTGGGAGGTGGCATGTGACTGCCTTACCGCATTGTCGGTAATTGCTCGGGCTTTCTCGGCATTCATGGCAATTTCGTTGACTGTCGCGGTCATTTCATCGGTAGCTGAGGCGACCATCCCTACGTTGGCAGAACTCTCTTCCATGGCAGCGGAGACGGACTGGATGTTGGTACTCATTTCTTCTGCCGATGCGGCAACCGAATCGGCTTTTTCCGAGGTGTCGCGGGCCACTGAAGTGAGATGAGCGGAAACGTTGGTCAGGTCTGAAGATGAGCTGGAGAGAGTCTCTACCCCGGTAATAACTTCCCGGATCATGCTCCCCAGTTCGTTGACCATGCGATTGAGTGAGCTGGCCATCACCCCGATTTCATCACCCTGTTGAATGTCGAGCTGCCTGGTAAAGTCACCGCCAGCCATGACCGCAGCAAAATCGGCAGTCTTGCGAACCGGACCGGTAATTGCCCGTGTCAGAAAAAAGCTCACGACGCAACCAAACACCACGGCGATGAGCGAGGCGATGATGACGGTAAGCGTTGCGGAACTGCTGGTAGCACTCAGCTTGGTTCCCAGTTGATCCTGTTCCTTGACGTACGTGAGTTTAATTTCTTCGGCAGCGGCCGCAATCTTCGGTCCCAGAATGTCGAGGGTTTGGTCAATTACCTGGTTCCTGCTGTTGGTCAATTCCACCATGCGGTCAAAGGTGGCTGTATAGCCGCCGATCTTTCCTTCGATATCATCGACGAAAGTTTGCCAATCAACGCTTAACAGGGAGCTGCGCAGTTCTTTGAGACTTGCCTGGAATTCCCCGAGTCTCTTTGTGACCTTGTCAACCTCGTCCTTATTATTGGTTTTCAGAAAACTGTCGATATCGAGCCGGGCCAGAAGCAAGAGGCGCAGAGAAAGTCCAGATTTGTAGCCGGTACTGGTGGCGCCTGTGCGGGCGGCAGTGGCCATGAGTTCACTGAGGGTAGCTTCCATCGCCTGCCCGCCGCCATCGAGATCTGCCAGTGAGGTGTCACGTTCGGCCTTGAAAGCCACTATCTGTTCAAATGCCGAATTGTAGGACGCGATATCTGCATCCATGTTATCGAGATGTTCGCCCAGCTTCGTATCCTTAATGGAATCGTGGGCTGAGGCCATAAAGCCGCTCATCTTTGCGTAGGATTGTTTATATTCCTCCACTGCCTGTTCACTGCCGGAGTTGATGAAGTCCTTTACGCTCATCTGCATGTTCAGCATGTTTGCCTGAACTCTGCCGATCAGGTTGCTGTTCAGGGCGATCCGCTGGTATTCCTCGGCACCGTTATCAAGGGTGGCGATGCCTCGCCAGCTAAAGACCGAGACCACAACGATGAAGAGGATAAGGACTCCGAATCCGACACCAATCTTCATGGCCAATTTCATACTTTTCATCATTTGCTCCATCTTGCTTGCAGGTTGAAGGTCTTGCGAATCGTGGGGGTTTTCAAAATCCTGACACAACATCAGAGACTATAGCCGAAACGGTAACAGGAATTTAAGAAAAAAATTATAGATCCGAAAAATAGTTTGGCCTATCAATGATTTGCATCATGAACAATTGCCAATTTTGTCGCAGAAGGACAAGATTGTTTGTTCCTCGCATATTGATGGATTGATGAGGTTTTTCACAAACCGAAAGTGTATTTTCCTTCTGGATATATGGCCGTTTACACCTGGGTAAATTTTATCCACCTGGTGAGAGGATCTGGGTAAAGATGAACCACTGACTTCTCACAAATTCCAGAAGGATTGTCATGAGTGGGTGAAGTTTTATCTTTGGAATGATTAGATTTTATTAATAGAACAGTTGCCTGGGGACGATTGGCATGTGAGTTGCTTTTGTTCAGCAGATCAGACAGTTGAAGAAGTTAATAACGTTATCTCACAATGCATTCGACAATGAGGAGTTACAATGAAAGCAAAAACCATGTCCACCACCCCGGTAATCGCTCTTTTTATGATTATTTCCATAACCGGAGTATTCCTTCTGTTACATATTGGCAGTGGCAGTATGAAAACCATTCATGAATGGTTGGGACTCGCCTTTGTCGTGTTCGGCCTACTCCACGCCGGGGCCAACTGGCATCTCATGAAACGCTATTTTGGTGGTTTAAGAGGTGCGGCCATTGGCCTTATACTTGCTGTCACCCTGGGTTATTCTGTATTGAGCCCATCATCTGAGCATGGTGGACCTGACAGAGCAATCTTTGGGCTGGTCATGCGGGCACCACTCACTACTGTCGCCTCGCTCTATGGCCAGGAGGTGAATTCTTTAGCTGAGCAGTTACAGGCAAAAGGCTACATCATCGCCAGTGTCGATAATACGCTTGAAGAAATTGCTGCCCAAAACAATACCAGGGCTTTTGAGGTCATGAATGCTCTCGCTGAAAATACAACTCAACGAGCCAAATGATCATTTCCCATAGCCTGCCAGGTGTCTATGGAGATGCATTCCTGCCGTCATTGGGTACGAGCGAGATACTCCCCTGGCCAGTCTGCACGGCTGATAATAGAGGATGGTTATCGCCAGTGGGGAGGCCAATCAGTCAAATGTCGCGAAAAATAGAGTTCAAGACCATCCTCCTCATCGATATGGGAACCTATCTCGGCAAACTCGAGCGAACGTGCCATTGCGAGGGAGGCTGCATTGCCTGGGCTGATCGAGAGAACAAAACTACGCTGCTGGTGGTACTCAAACGCCCATTTCATTAATGTGCATGCCGCTTCTTTGGCGTATCCTTGCCGACGGAAGTTTTCTCCCACTGAATAACCGAGCTCTACCCCGTCGGCAGCAATATCCCGCAGGTCTTCAGGGCCTGGGCGGGAGTGGAAGCCTATATGGCCGCACATTGTCTGCGATTCGCGAAGGACAATGGCCCGCAGTAGCCAGGGATGCTCTTCGGGGATGTGATGGAGCTGCTCCAGACGCATGGTGAGCAGCGATCTGCTGAGCATGAGTTCTTTCGGAATGTGAAAACCGCCAATGTTTTCTGCGATGTGCAAATCGCCGATTAGCATTGCTTCCATAAACTCAGTATTCAATAAGATCAGTTCCAGTCGTGGGGAGGTGAGACGATGCAAAGTGATTTCCTTTCTCGGGCTGACGCCTTCTTACACCAGGTAACCATTACGGTGCGCTTTCTCGGGGTCCGGGAAGCGGCCCATGCCGGTGGTCAGGTTGCCAAAGCCGAACTTTTCGTAAAACTTCTGTTTTCCCGGAACGACATACAAGAGAGACAGCGATCCTTCCGGCAGCTTTTCCAGGATGGATTGCATGATCAGTCTGCCGACACCTTTGCCCTGATATTGCGGGAGCACCACAATGTCATAGATGGCCGCCTGATATTGGCCATCGGATATCGCTCGGCCAAAGCCGACCAGTTCATTGTTCACATAGGCTGAGCAGACGACGTAGCTGTTCTCGGCGGCCTTTTGCATTTTCTCTGGATCTCGTTCGCCGAGAGGGGCGAGGCGGATCAATTCGCAGAGCGCTGGCCAGTTGAGGTGTTGTGTGCCGAAACGTATCTCGATTGTCATGATTACTTGTGCTATGAGCACCAATATTTGATTGTGTTAACTACTTGGTGGAGTCTCGATGAGATTGTCTTCAAATAACCCATTTTCTAAAATGAAGCGATCTCCATTTGCAATTCACGCTTTTTCATTCGCCTCTAGGTTTTCAACCTAGTCCCCTTCAGTTTTTTTAGCAGATACAAATAGGCTCCCTGCCGATTGTCTGACATCACTATTTCACCTATGCTGGCTTCAGTTGTTTCGTCGAGGAAGGGAAACGTTCCCTTTTCCCGGCATCCTTCAAGAAGTTACTCAGTGCAGGTGATGGAAGATGTTCAGGTCAAGCGTCAATCGCGACATACTCAGCCCGGTCTCTTTGCTGCAACGTAGCGCCAGTGTCTACCCTCATAAGGTTGCCGTGGTCTATGGGGAGCGCCGCTATAGTTACAGCCAGTTTCAGGCTCGGGTCTATCGGCTGGCCAATGCTTTACTTGAGAAAGGGATCGGTGCAGGCGACAAAGTCGTCTTCATCTGCCCCAACACTCCACCGCTGTTGGAAGCCCACTTTGGTGTGCCGTTGATCGGCGCGGTACTGGTCTGCGTGAATACCCAGCTTGGTGCCGATGAGTACCGTTATATCATTGACCATTCCGATGCCAAGGCGCTCTTTGTCGATAATGAATATGTCGCTCAGGTTCATCCGGTTATCCATTTACTTCCAAGGCTTTCCCTGCTGGTCAATATCTGTGAATACTCCTGTTCACCGTTGTTGAAAGGACCAGAGTATGAATCGTTTCTTGCAATCGGTGATGAGACTGCGCCTGATGTTGCAGGGATCAGCGACGAAAACGCCATGATCGCTATCAACTACACCTCAGGCACCACCGGCAAACCCAAAGGTGTGATGTACAGTCACCGTTCCACCTATCTCCATACCCTTGGCGAGATCATCGAATCGTCGCTGTCCTCGGATTCGGTTTATCTCTGGACTCTGCCAATGTTCCATTGCAACGGCTGGAGTTTCCCATGGGCTGTGACAGCAGCCGGTGCGACCCATGTCTGCATGCGCCAGTGGCTGCCCAAAGAGATTTTCCATCTCATTGAAAAGGAAAATGTCTCGCATCTTTCTGCCGCCCCTAATGTGTTGCTGCAGATGATCTGCTTTCCTGAGGCCCGTTCCGTGAAACTCCGCCGCCCCCTCCAAGTCATGACCGCCGGGGCTTCACCTTCCCCAGCGATTTTACAGGGCATGGAGGAGATCGGTGCAAACATCTCCCATGTATACGGCTTGACCGAATTGCACGGCCCCCACAGCGTCTGCGTCTGGCAGCGGCCGTGGGTCGATCTCGATCCCGATAATCTTACCCGGATGAAATCGAGGCAGGGCGTGCCATACACTACGGCAATGCACCTGGCAGTGGTTAATCCGGTGACCATGGAACCGGTACCTCAAGACGGTATGACCATGGGAGAGGTGGTGATGCGGGGCAATAATGTGATGCTTGGCTACTACAAGGACGAACAGGCCACCGAGCAGGCTTTCAGAAATGGCTGGTTCCATAGCGGGGATCTCGGGGTGGTCCATCCGGACGGCTACATCCAGATCATGGATCGGGCAAGCGACATCATTTTGCGTGGCAACGATTATATCTCATCCATCGAGATTGAGGATGTGATCAGTCGCCATCCGGATGTGCTTGAGGTGGCGGTGGTTTCGATGCCGGATGTCGAATGGGGTGAGGTCCCGAAGGCCTTTGTCGTGCCCAAACGTGGCTCCAGTCCGAGCGAGGAAGAGATCATCGAGTTCTGCCGGCAGAACCACGTTCATTTCAAAGCCCCGAAAATGGTGGAATTCGGTCAGTTGCCGAAGACTGCGACAGGTAAGACCATAAAGTCCCAGCTCAGGTATCGTGAGTGGTTGGGAATGGGGCAAAGTTGACTAACAAAGGAGAACGAACGTGAGCTACGAATGTATTGTATTGACGGTTGACAATGGTCTGGCAACCCTGACGTTTGACCGGCCAAAGGCGATGAATGCCCTGAACGGAGCGCTGCTGCGGGAACTTTCTTCAGCATTGCAGACTATCGCGGCTGATGAGGAGATTCGGGTGCTGGTCCTGACCGGAGCAGGCGACAAGGCCTTTGTCGCCGGGGCGGACATTAAGGAAATTCAGCATCTCACCCCGCTTGCAGCCCGTCATTTTGCCCAGTTCGGTCAGGCAGTGATCGACCAGTTGCAGCAGCTGCCTATTCCGGTTATTGCCGCGGTAAACGGCTATGCCCTTGGCGGTGGCTGTGAGATGGCTCTGGCCTGCGACTTTATTTATGCCTCAGAGACAGCAACCTTCGGACTGCCTGAGATCTCGCTCGGCATTATTCCCGGTTTTGGCGGAACCCAGCGCCTGCCACGCCTTATCGGCGCGAATCTGGCTCGTGAGTTGATTTTTACCGGCAAATTTCTCAGCGCCGCTGAGGCCAAGGCCATTGGTTTGGTTAACACCTGCCTGCCTGCGGATCAGCTTATGGCCGGGGTGTATGAAGTAGCGCGCAACATTGCCCGGAAGGGCCGTGCATCTCTGCAGACGGCAAAAGAGGCGGTTCGTCAGGGCCTCAACTGTGATCTGAAAACAGGGCTGGCCATCGAGCGGGATGGTTTCGCTCTCTGTCTGGCCAGTTCGGACGCTCAGGAAGGAACCACCGCGTTTCTCGAGAAAAGGAAGGCTGTTTTTAACGGGGGACGGCAAGCGTGAGGAGTGTGAGGCGTCAGGTGTGAAGAGTCAAGTGTGAAGAGCACGACCACATATTCAAAGAGGAGAAACGCATATGAACAGGGTAGTGATTGTAAGCGGATGTCGGACAGCTGTCGGAGCATTTGGCGGGGCCTTACAAGATGTTTCTGTGGTTGATCTTGGTGCGACCGTGTTGCGGGAGACCCTGCAGAAGGCCGGATTACGGCCGGTGTACGGGGCAGATTCTGCCGACACTGTGCCTGGCAGACTTTCCGATCAGCAGCCTATCGCCCTCGAGACCGAATATTCTACCTGGGATGCGGGCCTGGCCGAGGTGGCCATCGACGAAGTGATCATGGGTAATGTCCTGCAGTCTGGTCAGGGGCAGAACCCGGCCCGGCAGGCGATGATCAGGGCGGGAATCAACAAAGAAACTCCGGCTTTTTCCCTGAACAAGGTGTGCGGATCGGGCCTCAAGGCCATCGCCCTTGGCGCCCAGTCGATCATGACTGGTCAGGCCGAGGTGGTGTTGGCCGGTGGGCAGGAGAACATGAGTCAGGTGCCCATGGCGCTGATGAAAGGGCGCTGGGGCTATCGCATGGAGCTGACCGGTGTTGGTGAGGTACACGACCTCATGGTCTACGATGCACTTTATGAAATCTTTTATGGTTATCACATGGGGGTTACAGCCGAGAATATCGCGAAACTCTACAATATCAGTCGGGAGGACCAGGATAAGCTGGCCTGTCTCAGTCATGCTCGCGCCATGACCGGTATAGAGAAAGGTTATTTCGCCGATGAGATCGTTCCGGTGAAGATCAGGACCAGAAAAGGTGAGACCGTAGTTGACCGTGATGAGCGGCCGATGGTCACCAGCATGGAAAAACTCGGCAAATTGCGGCCCGTTTTCGCGAAAGATGGCACGGTGACGGCGGGCAATGCTTCTGGCATCAATGATGGTGCGGCCGCGGTACTCTTGATGAGCGAGGAAAAGGCAAAAGACCTCGGCCTGAAACCGCTGGTTACCATCGAGAGTTTTGCTTCTGGTGGTCTCGATCCGGCCTATATGGGTCTTGGCCCGGTTCCTGCGGTGAAGCGGGCACTGAAGCAGGCGAAGATGACCGTCTCAGATCTTGAGCTGATCGAGCTGAATGAGGCCTTTGCCTCCCAGGCGATCGGCTGCATGCTTGAACTGGGCATCGATGTCGAGAAGCCTAACCAGCTCGGTTCCGCCATCTCCATGGGGCATCCTGTGGGCTGCACCGGGGCACGCCAGATGGTGACGACCATCAACCAGATGCAGCGCGACAATCGCGGTACCGGTGTTATCAGCATGTGCATCGGCGGCGGTATGGGTATGGCCATGGTGGTCAGTAACAGAGGGTAATTGCTGATCAGTAGAACAGCACCGGTATGGCTGGCGGGCCACGATGAGGCCGCTTTGCCGGTGCTCTCTCATCTTTTGGGGCAAAAAAAAATGAATGTAAAAACCTTTGGTGTAATCGGTGCTGGTCAGATGGGTGGCGGTATAGCACAGGTCGCGGCCACAAGTGGACTGTCTGTCATTTTACATGACATTTCTCAGGAGTTTGTCGATCGCGGGTTGGTTGCCATTTCCGCGAACCTGCAGCGCGGGGTCGATAAAGGCAAGATGAGCCTTGAGGAAAAAAAGGCTATTTTAAGTCGCATAACTCCATCCACCAACCTGCTCTCCATGCAGGCGGCTGATTTTGTGGTGGAGGCAGCCTCTGAGAACGAAGAGATCAAATTCAAGATCTTCGCTCAGCTCGATGAGATCTGTCCTGGGCGGGCGATTCTCGCTTCCAACACCTCGTCTATCCCCATTGGCCGTATCGCTTCCCGGACCAGAAGACCGGAGAAGGTCATCGGTATGCACTTTATGAACCCGGTGCCGGTGATGAAGCTGGTGGAAGTGATCCGTGCCTTGCCCACTACTGATGAAACCTATGATATCACCATCCAGTTGGTTGAGAAAATGGGCAAAACCCCGGCTGAGGCCCGCGATTATCCAGGCTTTCTTGCCAACCGGATTCTGTTGCCGATGATCAATGAGGCGATTTTTTGCCTCTATCAGGGAGTTGGTAATAGGGATGCGATCGACAGTGTCATGAAGCTTGGCATGAATCATCCCATGGGCCCCCTGGCCCTTGCCGATTTGATAGGCCTCGATACCTGTCTCGCCATACTCAATACCCTGCATCAGGGGCTGGGCGACCCAAAATATCGACCATGCCCTTTGCTCAGGCAGTATGTGGAGGCTGGGTGGCTGGGGCGTAAGACGGGAAGGGGCTTTTACAGCTATTAAGAGGCTAGAACTCAACATAATTCTGGAGAGCAAACCATGGACAACCAGGCGTTTCAGGATCAGTATCCGGATGATTATGCGCACTGTTTCGGTTGTGGCCGCAACAACGAGCACGGTCTGCAGCTGAAAAGTTACTGGGACGGCGCGGAGAGTGTCTGTCGTCATACACCGAAATTGTATTACACCGGTGGCTTTCCCGGTTTTCTCTACGGCGGCATGATTGCCTCATTGCTCGATTGCCACGGCGCGGGAACTGCGGCGGCTGCCAAGGCGCAGGAGAGCGGGGAGCCTCTCTCCCGGTTTGTCACCGCTTCGCTGAAGGTCGACTACCTGAAACCTACCCCGACAGGAATTGAACTGGAGATTCGCGGCAAAGCGGTCGAGATCAAAGGGCGTAAGGTGACGGTTGATCTGTGGCTGATGGCGGGAGAGACGATTACTGCCAAGGGCTTGGCGATTATGGTTCAGATGCCTGCCTCGAAATGAGGCAGCCGTTGCGGTAATTGAAAAATAACAATGGCCGAGATATCTATCCGGCCCGACAATAACTACCAACTGAAGGGGAACACCATCATGAATTTCCAGCTGACTGAAGAACAGAACCTGATCCGCGAGATGGTACGAAGCTTTGCCGAGACCGAGGTTGCACCCACTGCCGATGAACGTGATGAGAGTGAGAAATTTGATCGTGACCTGATGTTCGGCCGTCTTGGTGAGCTGGGGTTGACCGGTATTGTCTTTCCTGAGGAATATGGCGGTGCCGGTGCAGATTATCTCAGCTATGCCATCGCAGTTGAAGAATTGTCACGAGTCTGTGCTTCTACCGGTGTGACCCTTTCGGCTCACCTCTCGCTCGGCTCGAATCCGATCTACCTTTTCGGCAGCGAAGAGCAGAAGAAAAAATTCCTGACCCCGCTCGCCACAGGCGAGGCCATGGGTGCTTTTGGACTCACTGAACCTTCCGCTGGCTCCGACGCAGGCGGTACCAAGACCTATGCAGTGCTGGATGGCGACGAGTGGATATTGAACGGTAGCAAGATCTTTATCACTAACGCCGGCGAAGCAGATATTTATGTGGTTTTTGCCAGGACCGACAAGAACGCCGAGAAGCATCACGGCATCAGCGCATTTATTGTCGAGAAAGGTACGCCTGGATTTTCCTTTGGTAAGAAAGAGAAAAAAATGGGCATCCGTTCGTCACCAACACTTGAACTGGTGTTCGAGAACTGCCGAATCCCAAAAGGGAATCTGCTGGGTGAAGAAGGCAAGGGGTTCAAGGTGGCCATGAAGACGCTTGACGGCGGTCGGATCGGTATTGCCTCACAGGCACTTGGTATTGCCCAGGGTGCGCTCGATGCCACGAAAAAATATGTGACTGACCGTGAGCAATTCAACAAACCGCTCACCGCTTTTCAAGGTGTGCAGTTCCAGTTGGCCGATATGGCAACCCAGGTTGAAGCAGCCCGATTGCTGGTCTATAACGCCGCGTACCGTGCCAGCGCTGGCTTGTCCTATAGTCAGGAGTCGGCCATGGCCAAGCTCTTTGCCAGTGAGACGGCGATGAAGGTAACCACCCAGGCGGTTCAACTCCATGGTGGCTATGGCTATACCCGCGAATTTCCAGTGGAACGGATGATGCGTGATGCCAAGATCACGGAAATTTACGAAGGCACCAGCGAGATCCAGCGGGTAGTTATAGGTAGCAATATGATGCGGTAGGAAGGGCTACTCCCTGTCCCTTCTTTGCCCGGAAGTTTGGACACAGGTGCGGCACCTGCGTTGCATTTCGATCCGGGCTGTTGAGGGGAATGGGTATTCTCCTGCCTGTTCCCCTCAACTGCATCTGCGTCAGAATGAGCTGATGAAAACGGCGGCTCTCGTAAACCAACAAAATTCCATGGAGGGTGAAATGGAATCTACCCGCGAAATATATTGGAATGTGGGTCATGGTATCGCAACGCTTGCGCCCATGTATCTGCTGGCGCTGGCAGCCTTGGGCCTGCTGGTTTATGGGATGTTGCAGCGGGTGAAGGTGTACCGGAACGGTAAACCGCTGAATCGTACCGATGAGCCGATGGCGCGCATGGCCATGATGATGAAAAATATGGTACTGCAAAGCCGGGTGCTGCGGGTAACCGGGCCTGGCGTCGCCCATGCCGTTTTTTTCTGGGGTTTTCTCCTGCTTGTTATTGGCACAGGTCTGATTGTGATCCAGGCCGATTTTACCGATCTGCTCTTCGATATCGTATTCCTGAAAGGCGCGCCTTACAAGGTTTTCAGTATTGTTCTGGATTTTGCAGGACTTGCTACCATCGTTATGTTGCTGGGGCTCATGATACGACGCTGGCTGGTACGGCCCAAAGGGCTTGAAACCGGTAGCGACGATATCGTCATGCACGGTTTGCTGCTTGCCATTCTCGTCACCGGTTTTCTGATTGAGGGGGCACGGATGGCTGTCACCGAACTCGGAACAGAACTTTCCTACTGGTCCCCGGTGGGCATGCTGGTTGCCAATGGTCTTGATTCTCTGGGTGGAGCAACTGTGCTTGTGTTGCACCGGGGGCTTTGGTGGTTTCATCTGGTACTGGCCATGCTCTTTATCGCCATCATTCCTTTCACCAAGTTCCGGCATATCCTGACTACCAGTGCCAACTACTTTCTCGCGGACCGGGGGCCGACCGGTAAACTGACGACCGTTGATCTGGAAAATGAAGATACCGAAAGTTTCGGCGCCCGTCAGATGACCGATTTTTCATGGAAGGACATTTTTGATACCGATGCCTGCACCTCATGCAAACGCTGTCAGGACCGTTGCCCGGCGTATAGTACCGACAAGCCGCTCTCTCCCATGCAGGTGGTCAATCAACTGGGTGAACTGGCCCGCACCGATCCCGGGGCGGATGTAATCGATGCGGTCGGTCGCGATGCCATCTGGTCCTGCACCACCTGCCGGGCTTGTCAGGATATCTGTCCGGCTGCCATAGAACATGTGAACAAGATTATAGAGCTGCGACGCAATCTGGTGCTCATGGAAGGCGAGTTCCCCGGCGAGGAAGTTATGACCGCCATGGAGCAGATTGAGGTCAACGGCAATCCACTGGGCATGGGGTATGCGGGACGTGGTGACTGGGCGGAAGGTCTGGGTATTTCGACTCTTGCCGACGATTGCGAAGTCGAAGTCCTGTTTTTCGTCGGTTGCTATGCAAGCTTTGACAAACGGAATCGGACGGTGGCGAAAGACTTTATTACTCTCTGCCACGCTGCTGGCATAAAGGTCGGAATCCTCGGAAAAGAAGAAAAATGCTGTGGAGAGCCGGCTCGCAAAATGGGAAACGAATATCTCTATCAGACCATGGCCATGGAAAACATCGAGACAATCAAGGGCTATGGCATCAAGAAAATCGTGACTGCCTGTCCTCACTGTTTCAATACCTTGGCAAAAGATTATCGCGATCTGGGGTTTGAGGTTGAGGTGGAGCCGCATGCGGTCTTTCTTGATCGGCTGGTGGCCCAGGGACGTCTTCCAATCAGGGAAGAGCAATTTACCTGTACCTACCACGATTCATGTTACATGGGGCGACATAACGATATTTACGACGCGCCGCGAAGCCTTATCGAGGCGGCCGGCGGTGAGATTGTCGAGATGGAAAAACATGGTGACCAGGCCTTCTGTTGCAGCGCCGGTGGCGGCAGAATTCTTGCTGAAGAAAAACTTGGAACGAGGATCAATGTCAAGCGGGTAGAGATGGCCGTAGAGACCGGTGCCGGACTCCTGCTTTCCAACTGTCCGTTTTGTCTGACTATGTTTGAGGATGGCGTGAAGGGTGCCGGGGTTGAGGAGATATTACGACCTCGGGACATCACAGAAATACTGGTTGAGCGGCTGGTGGCCTGAGGTTGATTTTTGCCAGTTTTTGCGACTTCTTTTCTCGGAGGAAAATATGAAACTTCTGGTTTGCATAAAACAGGTTCCGGATATGGAATCCAAATTTCGAATCGATGCTGATGGCGTCTGGTACGATCGCGGCGATCTTGCCTGGCGGATGAATGAGTATGACGAATATGCGGTTGAGCAGGCGGTGCGCCAGAAAGAGCAGGCTGGCGGCGATGTAACCGTGCTGTGTATCGGGTCCGATCAGGTGAAGGAGACCATGAAAAAGGCGCTGGCCATGGGCTGCGACCGTGGCGTGCATATTGCCGACAGCCACAGCTACATGAAAGACCCCTATCAGATTGCCGCTATGATCGCAGAGTTTGCCCGGGATAAGGGGTTTGATATTATCTTTACCGGTATGCAATCCCAAGACAGGGGCAGCGGTCAGGTTGGAGTGATGCTGGCTGAGTTGCTGGATATGGCGGCGATCACCACCATTGTCGACTACACCTATGACAACGGTTCGGTCGTCGTTCAGCGAGAACTCGAAGGTGGCGTCAAGGCCAAAGTGAAGGCCGCTCTGCCGGTGCTGGTGACCTGTCAGCTGGGCCTCAATACCCCTCGCTATCCAACTCTTCCAAATATCATGAAGGCGAAGAAAAAAGAGCTTTTGACCATTGAGGCGAAGATGTTGCAGTCGACGGATAGCATGCAGAAAACAGTCAAGATGGCCCTGCCGGAAAAACGGGTAGGCGGACTTTTTCTCGAAGGAGAACCGGACTCAATTGCTGACAGGCTGATTGCAATTCTGAAAGAAAAGACCAGCGTGCTGGCATAGGAGGGGAAGATGAAAGCGTTATTGGTCGCAGAATACCGGCAGGGAAAGGTCCAGGAAAGTTATGCCGAATTGATGGCTTTTTCCGGGATTCTTGGCGCTGAGAGTTCCATGTTTATTGTCGCCGACAGTACTGTGGCGTTACCGAGATTTCAGGGTACGCTCTATGTTGCCGAGGTGTCAAGATATGATGAGTACAACCCGGAGGCCCATAAATCTCTGCTTTTAGATGCCATTGCCCAGGAAAAACCGGATATGGTGGTCTTCTGCCATAGTTCCTACGGTTGGGATCTGGCGCCGCGTATCGCTGTGCGGGAGAAGGCTGCGCAGATTTCAGAAGTGATCGCTGTCGAGGATGGAAAATTCATTGTACCGGCCTGCAACGGCAAATTGCGCAGAACGCTTACCGGCAAAGGTTTACTGACTGTGGTGACGATTCAGGCAGGAGCTTTTAGTCTCGATAATTTACCGGATGGTATACCCAACGTGGTGCCGGTGGTTGGGGACTATGAAGGAATGGCCACTTTGCTGGGTTATGAAGAAGCAAAGCTGGGCGGTGTTGATCTGACCCGGGCTGAGGTAATTATCAGTGCTGGGCGTGGGGTCGGCAAGCCCGAGAACATCGTTATGGTTGAAGGATTGGCTAAGGCTCTGAAAGGGGAATACGGAGCCAGTCGTCCGGTGGTGGACGCTGAATGGGTGACTCATAACCGTCAGGTCGGCACTACCGGGTTGACCGTCTCACCCAAACTCTATGTAGCTTGCGGCATTTCCGGAGCTGTGCAGCACCTGGCCGGGATGAAGAAATCGGAATTCGTGGTGGCGATCAATACCGATCGTGATGCCCCTATCGGTGAGGTGGCTGATGTCTTTGCCGTGGCCGACCTGAAGCAGTTGTTGCCGGTATTGACGGATAAAATTATGGCATTGTAAAGGCTGCGGCTTCCAAAAATACGATCTGATCATCCTTAATCGGTCGCCTGGATTTTCCGGTCGACCGATTTTTTTTATTCGCGATATGAAGTAGAGAATACCGTTTTGTTAGAAGTCTTCTAGGTCATCAATCCCCTGCCTATCAGGTAAAAGGTGTAACCGCTAATGGGGAAAGCCGTTATTCGACAAATGGTTCGTTCCATTTTCAAGATCTGTGGAATGGTTGTTGTTCTTTACTATCTTTACACTGTACAGAAACAGAACTGGTTGCTTTTCCGGGAATGTTAACGCTTATACAGCGTTTGTGGGTGAAACAGACTGGTCTATCTGACGCAAAACTATTATAACATAAAAGTGGAGTATTTTGAGGTGAGGGGTTGTAACCGAGGTCAAGCGATGAAATAAAGGGAGGCAAGGCATGAAAAAAGGTCCAATTTTCAAGGCAGCGGCAGCTCTTATTATCACTGGTTGTGTCGCTGTTTCGGCACATGCGTCGGGAAGTGAGGGCGTGCACTGGGGTTATTCCGGTGATAACGGCCCCGAGCACTGGGGGCAGCTCAGCCCGGACTTCAGCATGTGTGGCACGGGAAAAAATCAGTCGCCGGTCAACCTGACCTCATTTATCGAGGCAGAGCTTGAACCGTTAGCCATGCAGTATGCAACCGAGGCCATTGAGGTGTTGAATAACGGCCATGCCATCCAGGTCAACTTTGCTCCAGGCAGCTCACTCGAAGTGGAAGGTCGTAAGTATGAGTTAAAGCAGATCCATTTTCATAGCCCGAGCGAGAATGTCATTGATGGCAAATTCTATCCCATGGAGGGACATCTGGTCCATGCGGATGCGAAAGGCCAGCTTGCCGTGGTGGCGGTGATGTATGAGGATGGTCCGGTAAATAGTGCTATAGCGGCGACCTGGCAAGAAATGCCAGGTGCGGCCGGAGAGAAAAAGCCTCTTGCTGGGGTGGGAACAGTTGAGGGCTTTCTGCCCGGCTCCAGGGATTATTACCGGTTCAACGGCTCGCTTACTACCCCGCCCTGTACTGAAGGAGTGACCTGGCTGGTGCTGAAGGAATCAGCAAAGCTTACCGCCGATCAGATTGGCCAGTTCCAGAAAGTGATGGGCATGGCCAACAACCGGCCGGTTCAGCCGACAAATGCCAGAATGATTCTGGAGTAGTTTGCTCTATCTGCAACACCGATTCCCATCTGCAGGATGTCGGTGTTGTTGGTTACCGATTATTTCGTTGCATTCTTTCGGTGACGCTGTCGGCAAAAGTCTGCAGTGCTGGTGAAGGTTTGACAGCATAAATCTTTTCTCTGTCAAAAGACGGCAGCGTTGTCAGCTGGTGAAGAAAATACTCTCTGGTACCGGCAAGTCCGGAAGGAGGCTCGATGCGGCTGCCGCTTCGCATATGCTGGTGCAGCAGCGGGGTGCCGGAAAGTTGTTCATTCTCCAATGCCAGGGAGTCATCACTCATAATACCATCATTTCTGAAGTGCCTGAATACCTGCTTTCTCCCTGGCCAGGTTGATTTGCCCTTGGAGAACTTACGACGGCCAAGACCTTTATATTCAACCATTTTATAGGCGCAATCAAAATAGGGGACATCGGCCGAGGTGGTCATTTTCGTGCCGATGCCGAATCCGTCCACCGGAGCGTTCTGCCGATGAAACGACTCCAGTGAATACTCGTCGAGATTACCGCTGGCAAATATCAGGGTGTCTTTCATCCCCCCATCATCAAGAATTTTTCGAACCCGGCGTGACAGTTCGATCATGTCACCGCTGTCGAGTCGTACACCGCGGACCGTGATATTGTGTTTTTTGAATTCTTCTGCCATTTCGATAACTTTCATGGCACCTTTTTCGGTATCATAGGTGTCGAGTAGAAGGATGGTGTTTTGCGGATGGCTCATACCGAAATGGAGAAAAGCGTCGTGCTCTGAGTCATGGGCCTGAATGAAAGAGTGGGCCATGGTGCCAAATATCGGGATATCGAAAAGTTTGCCGGCAAGAACCGTGGCGGTACCATTAAAGCCCGCCACATAACTTGCCCGGGCTGCCATAATGCCTGCTTCAGCGCCATGAGCGCGACGAAGCCCGTAATCGACCAGAATCTTGTCCGGCATCACCTGTTTTATCCGTGCGGCCTTGGAAGCGATCATGGTCTGGAACATGAGGATGTTGATGATCCGGGTCTCTACCAGCTGAGCTTGAGCCAGGGGCGCGGTGATCCGGATGACCGGCTCGTCGGGGAAGAATATGGTTCCCTCCGGCATGGCATGGACGTCGCCGGTGAAGCGAAAGTCGACGAGGGTGTTGAGAAAGCGTTCGTGAAAACGACCGTCCCGGCGAAGAAAGTCGATATCGTCTTCGGAAAACCTGAGGTTCTCCAGGTATTCGAGAACTTGCTCCAGGCCGCAGGCGACGAGGTAATCACGCTCTGGCGGCAGCTTCCGAAAAAAAAGCTCGAAAACCGCTTCTTCATGCATGTCGCTGTCATGGTAGGCCTGCATCATGGTGAGCTGGTAGAAATCGGTGAGGAGTGGGGAAAGGGAATGTCTCATGGCAGCTCGTTGCAAGTGGTAGTAGATGCGCCCAGTTCGATAAGTGACTGTAATGCCCGGTCGCCGTCACCTTCATGGACATTGACGGCCCGCATACTATCTGTGATGAGGGTTACCAAATATCCTGCATCCAGAAGATCTTTGGCCGACGCCAAAACGCAGTAATCGGTGGCGAGGCCGCAGACAAAAAGCCGCTCAATAGCCTTTTCCTCGAGTACTTCTGAAAGCGGTGTTGCATCAAGGGCTGAATAGGCTTCACGCCCGGCATCTGTGCCTTTGGAGATGATGATGACCGAATCCGGCAGACGCAGATCAGGATGAAACTCTGCACCCCAGGTGCCGGCAACGCAATGGGGAGGCCATTGTCCACCGTTAGCGACAAACGAGATATGGTCTGTCGGATGGAAGTCGCGGCTGGCAAAAACAGGCAGTCCATTGGCAGTGAAACGCTCAATGCAGCTGTTCACCTGAGGAATGATCGCGGCCGAGTCGGGAACGGCCAGGCTGCCACCGGGGAGAAAGTCGTTCTGCATGTCGACAACAAGCAGAGCGTCGTCTGGTTGAAGTGCTGTTCGCATGGTTGCACCGGTTGAGAAAGGTAAGAAATCGTTTGCTCGACACTCTATTGTGCAGGTGGGAATGTGTCAATTGTCCAATTGTGTTTCAGAGGGCTTGGCCTTCTTGGTCTCGACATCTTTCCCAGCAGGCGGCAATGGCTGTAGCGGCCAGCAGGGTGCGCTCCGGCAGACTTTTTTTGATCATATATTCATCGCTGCTGTGGTCGTATTCGCCGATGGGGCCAAGGCCGTCGAGTACCGGTGTACCTGCCGACGCGATGGTATTGGCGTCGGAGACACCGCTCCGCAGTTCAGGAATGAGTGCGAGACCCAGCCGCTCCGCCTCATGCCGGACCCAGGTGAACAGTCTGGTGTTGCTCTCGCTCTGTTCCATGGGCTTGCGGCTGGACGCTATGGTGAGGACAGCCGAGGTGTCGGGGATCCGGTTGAGTGCGGCAATGTGTTGCAGTTGCGTGTCGCAGTCTCTCCCATCTGCCTTGGTAATATAGCGGATATCGATCTGGGCTGAAGCAAACTCCGGCACGGTGTTTGGGCCGATGCCGCCCACCACGGTGCCGACATTGACCACCAGCTGCCTGGCGGGATCATTCATCTGTTCAATGGCGATCACCTTATGTGCCAATTCCAGGATGGCACTGGCCTTACCACTTCCGGCAAAGGCGGCATGGCCGGGACGGCCGGTGATGTCGAGCAGGTAGCCTGTTTTTCCTTTCCTGCCCGTAACGACCTCACCCTGCAGGCCACCGCACTCAAAGACCATACCGAAATAGCTCTTTTCCGCCTCTCGGGTGATCAGCTCGGTGGAGGTGGGGGAGCCGATTTCTTCATCGCTGTTGCAGATAAGGGCGATAGGGATTTCATTCAGCAGCCCGACATGATGCAGCGCCTTCAGGGCGAAGATTGCAACCGCAAGACCGCCTTTCATATCGATAACCCCCGGCCCGAAGACCCGGTCTTCTTCCTCCCGATACCAGTCAAAGCCTGATTCCGGTGGAAACACCGTGTCCATGTGCCCGGTGAGAAGGACTTGACGAGTATGTGTATCGCACGCGGGTGAGCGAAAGAGCAGATGATCGCCGAGTTCGATCTGGTCAAAACGGGTGCAGCTCATTGGTAGGGTGGCAAGTTCATGATCGATCAGTTTTCCGACCTGATCGACCCCGGTCTTGTTCCGGCTGTAGCTCTGGGTGAGGACCAGTTCGCGCAGGAAACGGAACTGGTCCTCCTCATGAGCAGAAAGATAATCGGCAAATGGATTCTGCATGATTATTTTGGTAGTTTGAAGGCGAACTCTTCTTGTGAATATACCTCCGGATCAGCGTCTGGATAGCGCACTTCCTCACCTGACCAAGGTTTTCGAAGGATGATGTCACCGTTCTCATGGCTCACCACGTTTGAGCGATGCAGAGGGATCTTGCCGCCGGCAGTGGCGATATAGCGGGGAATGGCGTCGCCTACAATATTGCCGTACATCGATTCAACCAGGTCGCGACCCACTTCCAGGGGTACACGAAAATGCTTGAACTGCGGGTTGCGGTAGCTGCAGTTAAAAAGATAATAGGGTCGCACATAAGCTTCATGAACGGTTTCGCAAAGCTTCCACATCTTGACCCGGGTGTCGTTGATGCCTTTGAGCAGTACTGCCTGGTTGAGCACGGTGAAGGTACGTTTGGACAGCTGCCGGAAGGAGCCAAGGGAGACCGGGGTGATCTCCTGGGCGGTGTTGATCTGGGTTACCACCCGTACCGGTTTCTTATCGTTACTGGTCTCGAGGATATCGAGCAGCTCATTGTCCACACGCATCGGTGCGGTTACCGGAATACGGGTGCCGAGCCTTTTGGTCTTTATATGATCGATTGAATCGAGTTCGCCCAGCAGCCACTCGAGATGGGAATTCGGCAGCAGAAAAGCATCACCGCCGGTGATCAACACGTCGCGCACTTGGGGATTGTTCCTGATATAATCGAGCGCCTCGTTATAGGCCTCTTTTGAGTATATCTTGTCCTTTCGGCCAATATGGGCCAACCGCAGACAGTGGGTGCAGTACATCGCACACATATTGGTCGCCTTGATGGTCAACACGCGAGGGTAAAACTGATCGATCAGCCGGGCCGGGGAATGATCCGCCGCCACCGGCGGGATCTCAATACCGGCGTTGTCGATCATCTCGCCGGTGGGCACCGACTGCAGCATGATCGGATCGTTCAGCACCCCGGGCATGATGAGGCTGGTGTAGTAGGGAGTGAGCCGCATCCGGTATGTTTTGGTTACCCGGGCAATTGAGTTGAGTACATCCGCTGGCAAATCGATCAGCTGGGCCAGGGTCTCGACCGAATCCACTGCATGCCGGAGCTGGCCGTGAAAGGAGTTCCACTCCTCATCACTCATTTTCAACCCACGCTTGATACGGCGGGTGTTCTCTTCAATTTGCTCCCAGAGTTCGATGCCGCTTGGGGCTTCCGTATCCTTCTTTGCCAGATATTCCGCCACCCGGCTGTTGGCTTTTCCGGCGATAGGCAGGGCCTGGGTGAGTCGGCCGCCCACCGAGACCATATGCTCGTCGATTTCCTGATGTCTCTTGGCAAGATGGGTAAGCTGGGCCAGCTCGATATTGAAATCCTGCGGGGAACAGCCAGTGTCCTTCAATTCAAGCAAATGAGCGAACAACTGAATAATTGGGTTTGTGAGGTTTGTCTCTTCTGTCGCTTTCACCAGCTGCTCTACCTGCAAAAGCTCCTCTGGGGTTGGCTTTCGGGTTGTGTTGGCTGGTGCAGTAAGCTTGTTCAGGAGTTCTTCGGTATAGCTGTCGAGTGGTTCCATGGCGGTATCCGGTTTATTGTTCTCATGTATCATTGTTCGATCGGCGCCTCGTCGATGGTGAACTGTATGAATCCAACCCCTTGGCATAATCCTTCGGCAACATCCTCTCTGTTTCGGGCCACCGAAACGACGCGGGCCAGAAAGGTTCCTGGAGCAACCAGAAAGTTGGTACCAAGATGCTCGAGGATAACGAAATCCTTGATCAGTTCCTTCTTGGCGATCTTTTTAAAGGTCTCTCGCTCGTACGGGTTCTGCGGGATGTAGCCTTTGGTGATTTTGGGTGAAGTAATCTTGTAATTGTAGGTTCCCCAGTGAATGTTATGGAGATTGGCGGTCATCTCCAGGGCATGGGGAGGAAAACGGTTTTCGGTGACCGCGTAATATTCAAGCTCCGGCAGCATCGGTGCGCCTTCAGGCAGACTCTGCTCGAGGGTGAAGCAGAACTCAAGGGTAGTACCCTGCTTACGTGCATTGATTTCGAGGAAGTGTATGTTTCCCTCAAGGTCAACAAGGTAATCGCAGCCGAAAATCCCGCGATACCCGGCTTTACCGAGCACCTGCCCCACAGCAGTGGTGTAGTCCCTGAGCTGGCTCTGCTGTTCGGGAGTGGTGACGGAGGGGAAGGTCGAGCCGATAAAACGATTACCGTCCACAATCACCTGATCGGCGATTCCGGCGATATACACCTCGTTCTCGTTGGCCACAACTGCCAGAACGGTGGGGTCGAGGCTGTGGGGAATATAGCGGGTGACAAGGTATTCCGAATCCTGGTCGACAAAGCGTTCCTCCACTTCTTCCTGGGAGCGGGTGATAGAGGAGTTGGCTCCCCCGGCGGAGTAGGCGGCACTGACAAATACCCCGTCGGGCCAGACGTCCCAGAGAGATGCCGTGTGCTCCAGGAGTTCTTTACGACCTTTACAGGAAAAGCCCTCGATGAGCGGGACGATATCTTTTAACACCTGATGTTGGAATACCTTGTTGTTGTATTGCTTGGCGATGTCCTTGTCGGGGCCGAGGACCGAAACGCGGTCGATATCGTCAAGGGTCATCTCTACTACGCTCTCATAAAGATTGACATAGAGCCGGTTCTGGTTTTCCAGAATGGTGTCGATCAGCTGGCGGACAGCGGGACTGGTGGAAACTGCATTCATGAAGGTGGAAGACTTCAGTCGGCAGCTGGTTCGGGGCGGCGATTTCATACCGCTGAAGGTATGATTCTTAATCATGTCTTCAGTTGCCACCGGATTGATGACCATGACGTTCTGGTAGTTGTACTGGATACAGACATCCGGCACGATGGCGATGAAACGGACGTTGTTCTTGTTCAGACGCCGTTCAAGTGTCTCTTTGACGAAATGGTTGAGGCTGTAATTCTTCAGATCACCGACATAGAGGAAATAATAGCAGTCCGGGTTGTAGGTGAAATTTGAAAAAAGTACCTCGTCACTCACTGTTTCCATGATGCTCTCCGGAATTGGAGGTTGTGCAATAATGGCATTCGCTGATGCGAAACCGTAGAGGCTTGTTGGCCGTATATCCTGTCAGGTATAGTCCTGGGCAATCTTTGATCCGGTCTCCTGGTAGTGAGCACGGATGCTCTGCTCGATTTCAACCCGATTACCGCTCTTGATGCTTTTTATGATACGGAGATGACGATCACCCACCTCCTCGGCGCTGTAAAGCCTGCTCCAGAATTTGTAGAAGAGGATGTGGAGCTTTTGGCTTAATCGCCGGGTGTAGTCGATAAGCTGCATATTGTCGCATTTGCTGATCAAAAGAGTGTGAAAATCATCACCAACCTGCACAACCTCTTTCCGGTTTCCCGCTTCGGCGCTGGCGGTCATCAGCCGTGTCATCTCCTCAAGTTTGGAGATTTCCAGGTCAGTGAACTGCTCAAAGCCTGATGCAACCGCATAGCCTTCAAGAATACCGCGGGTGATATAGGCGTCGACAATTTCCTTTTGGGAGAGCTGGGTGATGAAGTTGCCGACCTGGGGGCGATATTCGATGATACCGTTGGTCATCAGCTCCTTGAGCGCTTCCCGGATGGGGGCGCGGCTGATGCCCATTTCCACGGCGAGCAGACTTTCCTTGATCTGGTCGCCTGGGCTGAGAACGCCATCCAGGACCAGGTTATACACATATTCAACGACCTGATCTTTATAGGTGCTTTTGACAATTGCCATACCATTCAACCTTGTTCAAAAATGAGACACGTTGTCGATTGTCGACAATAGACACTTGATATCGTAATTGGAGAAGTGAGACAAGAAAAAAGTGAGCTGCTGTTGAAAAAAAAAGCACAAAGAAGAAAGATCCCCCGGCGCTCGAACTGCAGAGAGCGTCGGGGGAAGGGTGGGGTGCTTCTTTTGGTCATCCAGACTTGGCAACAGCCGGGTCAGAATGACCAAATTCGGGTTAGGGGAGATAGACCGTGCGCATCATCCGTTTGTTCAGTTTGCCAACGCTTGTCTTGGGCAATTCATCAATAATCATGATCTTGTCGGGCACCCCATATTTGGGTAGATGACCCTGAGCAGCGGCATCGAGCATAAACTGTCTCAGACCATTTTCGTCGACATGATCGGTCAGCTCGGGTTTCAATGTGACTAACAACAGTGGGCGTTCGCCCCATTTGTCGTCGGGTACACCGATGGCGGCCGATTCAAGTACCGCTGGATGTTTAGAGATGCAGTTTTCAAGATCGAGTGATGATATCCATTCTCCTCCGGTCTTGATCACATCCTTGATTCTGTCAGTGACTTGCAGATAGCCATTGGCGTCGATATGACCCACGTCGCCGCTGTGCAGCCAGCCGTTTCGCCACAGTTCCAGCGATTTGTGGGGAGCCTTGAAATAATCACTGGTAAGCCAGGGCGCCCGGAAAACTACTTCGCCTACAGACTTGCCATCGTGGGGTTGCGGGTTACCGTCAACATCAACCACCTCGAACTCCACCAGCGGAATGGGCAGGCCGGTCTTCACGACGATATTCAGCATCTCATCATCGGTCAGTTTACCCATCATGGTAGTTTTTGGGGTTGAGAGACTGATAACCGGACAGGTTTCAGACATGCCGTAACCGGTATAGACGGTGATGCCCATACTGTTGGCTGCCGTAGCCAGGCCGGCTGAGAGCTTCGAACCACCGATGATGACCTTCCAGTTGGAGAGATCAAGCTCTTTTGCTGCTGGGCTGCCAACGATCATCTGCAGTACCGTCGGCACGCAGTGTGAGGCAGTGACCTTCTCTGTAGCAATCAACTTGACCAGCATGGGTGGCTCATATTTGCCGGGATAGACCTGTTTGGCGCCCAGTAGGGTGGCGACATAGGGAATACCCCAGGCGTGTACATGAAACATCGGGGTCAGTGGCATATACACATCACTGGACCGGAAGTTGCCAATGGTGTCATAGGAACCAAGGGCAATGGTAAGGGATAGCGTGTGGAGCACAAGCTGGCGGTGGGTGAAATGGACCCCCTTAGGGTCGCCAGTGGTGCCGGTGGTATAGAAGGTCGTGGCCTTGGTATTTTCATCAAGGTCGGGAAAGTCGAACTGCGGTGAAGAGCTTTTCAGCATCTCATCATAGTCGCTATAGATCTCGACGGGACTCTCGGGATAGGATGGGTTTTCCGCTATGACGATAATCTTTTTTACATCTGGCAGATGTTCCCTGATGTTTTCCAGAATCGGTAGAAAATCGGAGTTGATGATGATGAGTTTGGCCTCGGCATGGTTGATGGTGTAGACCAGCTGCTGGGCTGAGAGGCGCCAGTTCACCATCTGCATCACTGCGCCCATCATCGGAATGGCAAAAAAACACTCAAGAAACCGGTTGCTGTCATAATCAAAGACTGCAACGGTGTCGCCCTGTTTGATACCTGCTTCTTTTAAGCCTGAGGCGAGACGGTGGATGCGGTTTTCCAGGTCGAGATAGCTGTAGCGCAGCTTGTCCCGGTAAACGATTTCCTGGTCCGGAGCGTAAGTGATAGCGGATTTAAGGAGTTTCTTGATGATTAATGGATAGTTATAACTTTCGCCGGGCTGATATATCTCGTTGGTCATGTGGAGTCTCCTGGAGCCATTCCGCGGTTAGTGTTTACAGCTGAACCTCTCGATACATTGTCCTGATAGAGTGCCCTTACAATTGTGACAGAATTGTAGCAGAAGTGCTGCTTTGAGACAACATGTTTTACGTAAGCGGAAGACGTAGGCTGAAAATATTCAGGTTCGATGCAGTAGTATGTTCTCGCTATGTGTTGTTGATCAATAAACTTATTGAGGGGGTATATTGCTCATTAATATCTGTAAAAGTAATATTTTTTGATGCACTGAGATACTGCCTTTATTTGTGAAGATATCCAGAGCGGAAGAAAGTTGGCAGCATTTTGGATGAGTTAGGGTATATTGGCCAATATTACGTATTCGTAAACGTAAATATTGGTGGTGCCGGTCAGGTTAGAACAGGCCGTTGGCATATTTGAGCGACTTGAGGTAGAGCTCAGGCACCTGACTGTCGTCTACGCCGATCTCTCTGAATGCCATGTCGAGCTGCAGAATCTGTTTTCGTTCGTAAAAGCGCATAATGTCGAGAAACACCGCATAGTCGCCTGATTGATCGTTGAGTGCGCTCTTTACCAGTGGAGAGACAGGGAGTTTTTCCATGATCTGGGTCATGGGGCTGTCCAGCATGACATCGATAAAAGAAAACATTCCGAGCAAAAAAAGTTCAGAGGAATCATAGGAAAAGCTCGAGGCCTCCCCCAAAAGTTCACAGAATTTGGCCCGGACCAGAGCCATCCGCACAAGTTCGTCAGGCTTGTCACTCGACAGCTCCGAAATTAGTACCAGGAGGATAAAGCGACGCAGTTCCCGTTCACCAAGGTAGGCGATGGCATGCTTGACCGTCTTGACCTTTTCCAGACGGTAGAAGTAGGCGGAATTCAAAAAACGGAGCAGTTTGTAGCTGATTGAAATATCAACAGAGATGATCTTGTGGAGTTTTTCCAGGGTAGTGCTCTTCAGGCTGACCTCCGCCAATAGCCGGAACATGTTGATCTTGGCAGCGGTCAGTTCTTTAATGCGGATATTTTCCGGCCGGCTGAAGAAATATCCCTGGAAATAGGTAAAGCCCAGCTTGATGGCGTGGCTGAACTCCTCTATGGTCTCCACCTTCTCGGCAAGCAGTTTGAGGTTAAAGCGGCGAAGACGGTACAAGGTCTTGTGGATGGTATCCACCGGAGTGAGGCGGAAGTCGATTTTGATAATTTCGGCGAGTTCTATGAGCGGCTCAAGACTTTTGTGGTAGACGAAGTCGTCGAGAGCCAGGGTGTAGCCCTGATTGACCAGTTGCTTGCAGGCCTCGACGATCTCTTTGGTCGGCCGCACGTCTTCAAGAATCTCGACGACGATCTTGTTCTTCGGAATCGAGAGCGGGATCTTTTTTAAAAGCAGATCCTCGGTAAAGTTGATAAAGCAGGGCCTGGTGCCGGAGATAACCTCTAAACCCTCGGTCAAAAAGGCACTCGATATCAAACTGCTGGTTGCTCGTTCACCGTTGATATTTTCAATCGTTGCATCTTGGGTGCCGCGATAGAGCAGTTCGTAGGCGTAGAGTTTCCTGTGGGCATTGAAAATAGGCTGGCGGGCAATAAAAAAATCCATACGTTTTTTCAGGATGTCGATTTAAGCTCGCTCTTCTGCCGTCTGGTTTCTTTGGCAAAAAAACGAACTATCCGACGTTTTATGTTTTCATCAATATGCTGAAATTGCAGCGCGATATTGCCGCCATCGATACGAATGACCACTGCCCGGATATTGAGTGGATTGGATGGCCTGTCGAGTTCAAAGGTGAGGAGTATCTTTTGCTCGACTTCCAGTTCCGGAGTTGCCCGATGAATGGCACAACCACTGGTGGAGATATTGACCAGTTGTGCTGTACCGTCATCGTAGTCGGTTCGAAAAGTCATCGGTCGATCATAGCCTGCAAAACGAAGGGCGGAACGTTTTGAGCCGGTGATTCCTGCGTCTGCCATATGGCCTACCTGTTCATTATGGTGTTTCTGATAATGGTGTAGTGGTAACGGTGCATGTACAGTTCTTTACAACGCTCATCTTCAAAGGGAACTGCCGTTGGTTGAGTCTCCAGAGTTATGTTGAAAGAATAGGATATCCGTAGCAGAAACGCAAATGTCATTACCGGTATTTATCTGGCTGTGTAAAGAGATTTTGAAAGCCTGCATGATCTGGGGTGTGCAGGATTTATTATTGTCAGGCTGCTGCCGGTTGGGTATCCTGCACAACCACAATATAAGGATATTTTCGGCATTGCATCTATTCATGCTGATGTCAAACCTGATGGAGTAACCGACGCGAAGCGTCGTCAAATGAGGTGAATAATGGAACTTAACCGTTTCAGCGGTGCGAAGAATTATGTGCTCGATGAGGAGCTGGCAAAGATCGTCAATATCTCCATAGCGCTTGAGATGCCCCTATTGTTAAAAGGTGAGCCGGGTACCGGAAAGACCATGCTGGCCCATGCTATTGCGAATTCGCTTGAGATGAAACTCATCATCTTAAACGTTAAATCGAGCATGAAGCTTATTGAGGCGCTCTACCAGTATGATACCCTGACTCGTTTAAATGACAGTCGTTTCGGCGATTCGAGCAGAAATGTCAGTAATATCAGCGAATATATCAAGATGGGGAAGATTGGCCAGGCCTTTACGGCTGACTCTCGTTGCGTGCTCTTGATCGATGAGATCGATAAAGCCGAGACCGAGTTCCAGGATGACATGCTCGACGTGCTTGATCAGATGCAGTTCGACATCATGGAAACCGACGAAGTGGTGCGGGCAAAGCACCGGCCGGTGGTCATTATCACCTCCAACGCGAAGAAAGATCTCTCCGACCCTTTCCTTGGCCGCTGCAACTTTCATCATATTGCTTTTCCCGAGCCGAAAATGATGCGGAAAATCCTCCATGCCCATTTCCCGGACCTGAACAGCCGCCTGGCTGACAATGCCATCCAGGCCTTCTATGACTTGAGGTCCATTGATACTATCGAGAAAAAACCGGCCACTCGCGAGCTGATCAACTGGCTGCGAGCCTTGCAGGTCGATCCCGACTTTTCTCAAGGTGAAAAGCTGACAAAAGAAATTCCCTACCTGGGTGTACTGTTCAAGAAAAGCAGCGATTATGGGCAGGCGACAAATATGGTGTTGAAAAAGCGTTTCTTTCGCTAGGGGGAACAGGTGTTCATCCAATTCTTTTATACCCTGCGTGAGGTCGGTATTCCGGTGAGCCCGACCGCTTTTCTTCGCTTTCACCGCGCCATGGAGGCCGGCCTGGTCAACTCGGTGGATGATCTCTATACGGCGGCGCGGACGATTCTTGTCAAAAGCGAGAAGTATTTCGATCTCTACGACCGGGTTTTCTCTCACAACTTTGAAGGCGCCGAGCTGCAGATTCCAGATGATGAGGAGTTTAGCCTTCTTGCTTCAGGGTTGTTGCAGGAGTGGTTGAAGAACCCAAAAGAGTTGGCAGAGGCCTTAGGGGTTGATGAGAAAAAGCTTGGCGGGATGTCGCCGGAGGAACTGCTCGAATATTTTAAACAGCGGCTGAGAGACCAGGAGGGCCGGCACGATGGGGGCTCGAAATGGATCGGCACCGGTGGCACGTCGCCGGTGGGCCATTCGGGTTATCATCCTGGCGGGTTGAGGGTGGGGGGCGAATCTCGAAACAAGTCGGCGCTGAAGGTTGCGGGCGAGCGTCGCTACCGTGATTATGCCACCGATGGGCCGTTGACAAAACACACTATTGGCGAAGCCTTGAAACGGCTGCGTCATCTGGTACCACAGGGGGCCAAGGATCGGCTCAATGTCGATGAGACCATCTATCGCACCGTGAAAAATGGGGGTGAGATTGAGATGGTCTTTGACCGCGCCATCGTCGATAGGCTGAAAGTTATCCTGGCTATTGATAACGGTGGTTGGTCGATGGAGCCCTATGTGGAGATCGTCCAGACTCTTTTTACGTACGCCAGGGCACAGTTCAAAGATGTGAAGACCTACTACTTCCACAACACCATCTATGACGCAATGTGGCTTGATCCCACCCGCCGCAAGCAGCCGGTTCAGCTTGAAACCTTCACCCGGCGCGATCACGATACCCGCCTCATCATTGTCGGCGATGCCTCGATGGCCCCCTATGAACTGATGTCGGCAGATGGCTCGATCTATGCCTTTGAGCGGAGCGGGAGTCCGAGTGTAGAGCGATTGCGGTTGCTGGCAACGACATTTCCGCATGCGATCTGGTTGAACCCGATTCCCGCGCGGGAATGGCGATATACCCAGACCATAAATGTTATTGCCAACATCTTCCCGATGTTTGAATTGTCCCTGGAAGGGCTTGAGCAGGGTGTACGGCATCTTATGCACCATTAGGTAATACAGGTAGAAAAACCATGAAAAGTATTGAACAGCTGATAGAGGATATCACCCATGAAATAATCGACCTGCGCCGGGAGCTGCATAGTTATCCGGAGCCGGCCTTTGAAGAGGTCGAGACCGCGGCCAAGGTGGTGGCAAAACTCGAGCGTATTCCCGGCATTGCCATTCGCGAAGGCGTAGCTGGGACTGGGGTTGTTGCCACCATAGGTACCGAGAAAGATGGGCCCTGCGTTGCACTGCGCGCTGATATGGATTGTCTGAAGATGGAGGAGAAGAACAGCTTTGAGTATGCTTCAAAAAAACCGGGTCTGATGCATGCCTGCGGTCACGATGGTCATACTGCCGCCCTTGTCGGGGCTGCGCTGGTACTCGGGAAAATAGAGGAAGAGCTGGCAGGCCCGGTGACATTTATCTTTCAGCCGGCCGAAGAAAATCATGGCGGTGCAAAAGTGATGCTTGAAGAGGAGGTGCTGGAAAGCCCAGTGGTCAATGCGATCTTTGGGCTCCACGGCACCACCGCCCTGCCTTTGGGCACCATTGGCATCAGGAGTGGTGCGATAATGGCGGCGAGCCGCTACTTTACTATCACCATTCATGGCCGGGGTTGCCACGCCGCTTCGCCGCACCGGGGAATCGACCCTGTTTTGATCGGCAGCCAGATCGTCTGCGCGGTCCAGTCGATTGTGGCGAGAAATGTGAGTCCGGTCGAACCCGCGCTTATCTCTATCCCCAAATTTACCGGTAGCACTGCCCCCAACGTGATTCCTGAGGTTGTCACCCTTGAGGGTACTTTGCGGGCGCTCTCAAATGAGACCCGAACACTTCTTGAAACCCGTCTGCGTGAGCTGGTGGAGAATACTGCGGCGGCCCATGGCGGCAGTGCCGAGATCAGCTATTACGGCGGCTATCCGCTTCTGGAAAATAGTGTTGATGAGGTAGCCTTTGTTCGTGGCGTTGCTGCACAGTTTATGGATTCTGAACAGATTGATGGCAGTTATCCGCCTTCCATGGGCGCCGAAGATTTTGCCTTTTACCTGCAGCAGGTACCGGGCGCCTTTTTCTGGCTGGGCATGCAACCGGATGGGGGTGCGCTGCCGTCACTCCACCACCCCCGCTTTGATTTCAACGATGCGGTGATTCCCACAGCCATCAGGCTGCATTGTGAGATTGCGAGAAATTACGCAATCCGCTAAGATGCCGTCCCTATAACAAAAAACGCAATCGCCCGCAATAGTCCTACAGATTATCGTTCAAGGAGATATCATGGAAATACAGGTCTCGTTTCCCGGAAATTTGAAAGTTGAAGCCAGTGTTGGTGAGTTCGTTATTCCCACCGATCAGCCAGAAAAGTCGGGTGGCGACAATTCGGCACCATCACCCTTTGTTCTCTTTGCCAGCTCCATTGCCACCTGTGCGGGTTTTTTTGCTGTGAAGTTCTGTCGTACCCGGGAGATTGACACCACCGGTATGCGGCTCAGCCTGAAGTATGAGTGGGACAAGGAGCAGAAGCGCTATCCAAAGATGGAAGTGGAGCTGATTTTGCCGGAGGGTTTCCCTGAGAAATATCGTGGGGCAATTGTAAAAGCCATGGATCAGTGCGTGGTGAAACAGCATATTCTGAACCCGCCGGAGTTCGAGATTACACTCGGCTGATTGCCGACTCTTTGTCAACACTCCATAATCTTTATAGTATTAGAACAGAAGGCGATTATGTCATATGTACTTCTGGTCCTGACGACGCTGTTCTGGTCGGGGAATTTTGTCATCAGCCGTGGCATGCACGCGGAGATTCCACCTTTCAGCCTGGCGTTCTGGCGCTGGGTGGCGGCGTTTGCGATTCTTTCATTTTTTGCTGTCAAGCATCTCTGGCGTGAGCGAGAGCTGGCGAAAAAACACTACCGCTTTATCTGTATCCAGGGGCTGGTAGGGGTCGCCGGTTTCAATACGTTAATTTATCTGGCCATGCAGACCACTACGGCAATTAATGCGGTTTTGGTCAACTCCTGTATCCCGGTACTGATCGCTGTCTGCTCCTGGGTTTTCTATCGGGAGATGATGACGGTGCGGCAATGTTTTGGGGTGCTGGTGTCGCTCTCAGGGGTGGTGTTGATTATCAGTCGGGGCGAGTTGGCCCATTTGCTGGCGGTGAGTTTTAACCAGGGCGATCTGTTGGTCTTGTTTGCGGCGTTGCTCTGGGCCATTTATTCTGCCAATCTCAAACGCTATCCGCAAGGGTTGCATCCCATGGCCTACCAGTCGGGCATTGTGCTGTTCGGAGTCCTGGTGCTGGTACCATTTTATGGCTACGAACTGGTAAGCGGCAAGGCGATGCAGGTAAGTGTTGCCTCGGTCGGCACCATTCTCTATGTTGCGCTCTTTGCCTCGGTTCTTGCCTTTATTTTCTGGAATCGAGCTGTACGGACGGTCGGCGCCAATAAGGCGGGGCCGTTTATTCACCTGATGCCGGTTTTCAGCACTATCCTGGCGGTGATTTTTCTGGGCGAAAAAATCCAGTCCTATCACCTGCAGGGTATCGTTATGATTTTTATCGGTATTGCCATGACCACCTTCCGGGTGGGGAGGCGGGAGGCGCGCGGCTGATGGCCCTGTTGCCGCCGACCGACTATCAGCCGCCGCTGTTTTTTTCGAGCGGTCATGTTCAGACTATCTACCCGACCCTTTTTCGACCGCTGCCGGTAACCAATCCCGAGCGGCGGCGGCTTGAGACCCCTGACGGGGACTTTCTCGATATTGACTACCACCTGTCAACGGCAGGCCGAACCGGCCGCTTGGCCGTGGTAAGTCACGGCCTTGAGGGAAATGCCAGGAAAAAATATCCCCTGGGAATGGCTCGCCACCTGACCAGCTGTGGTTGGGATGTCATCTGTCTCAATTTCCGAGGTTGTTCCGGTGAGCCGAATCGTCTGCCACGCTTTTATCATTCCGGGGTGACCGATGATCTGCATACCGTGCTGGGTTACGGCCTGCAACAGGGAGACTATCATGCGGTCGCACTCATTGGTTTTAGCATGGGTGGTAATCAGACCCTCAAGTACCTCGGGGAAAACCCGGAGAAGGTTCCGGGTGAAGTGAAAGTGGCGGTCACTTTTTCGGTACCTTGCGATCTCGCCGGATCGGCCCGACGTCTCGAGCGGTGGGAGAATACACTCTATATGCGGTATTTCATGCGGGGGCTGCGGGAGAAAATACGAATGAAATCCGCGATTTTTCCGGAGTTACTGGATACCGAGGGTCTTGATGAAGTGTGTACCTTTTTCCCTTTTGATGACCGGTACACGGCACCCATCCATGGTTTTCGCGATGCAGCGGACTATTATCGCCGCTGTTCATCAAAGCAGTTCCTTCATGCTATTCGTGTCCCGACCCTCCTGGTACAGGCTGAGGATGACCCTTTCCTGCCCCCTTCCTGCTACCCGAAGGCAGAGGCGGCTGCAAGCAGCGCCTTCTCTCTTCTTGTTCCCCGCCATGGCGGGCACGTGGGCTTTGTCCAGCTCAATCCTGCCAATCGTTACTGGTCTGAGGAGCAGGCCGGGCTGTTTCTGGATAACGTCATGGGCGGAAGGGTTTAGATCTTGCGCTCTAAGAATGAACTCGTGTCAGTGAAGAGCTGGTTATCCGCTATTGCTCGATTTCCTGCCGAAAAGTGACCATGGAATGTGCAGGTTGCATTGATGGCTCGACATGAGCAACTCTTCGATTTTACGATCTCCATCGAAATCATAACTGGATTTTGCCCCACCAACTGAGAAACTCCTTTCGTTTTCCATATAACTCTTCGTAATCATAATCTTATGTTCGCCTGATTGGAGGTGAACCAGCATCGCCACTTGTGTGTCCACTTCGTTCGATCACCCTGCGTTATTTAATTAAATACTGTAATTAATGTTTACGTAAAGATAAACGTTGATCGATGGCAGAGTTTGCGCTAGTGTTGTGGGGTTCGAATTTCAATATGATCTCTGTACCCAAAAGGGGTTCATCATGAATTACAGCAAGGGAAACCGAGTTTCATGTACCGATGGCGATCAGCTTTGTCGAGCAAGTATCTGTTCCCAGACAGCAGATATGTCTACTATCGCAGTTTTCCAAGCCCCAGTTCTTCTGAAGCAAATACTACCTTTTGTCAAAATCCTCATCCAAAAGACAATTTGCTCTTCTTTTCTTGTCAGCTCAATCGAGAAAATATTGCGTTGCCTTGGGATGAATGAAGCTATCGATCAGTCGGGTCACCTATCAATAAACTTCAATTTTGCGGGTGAATAATGAACGGAAAGACAGGTGTGATTTACAGTGACGTGAAGAAAAGTGTTGATGATGTCTTGGATTACATGGGTAACGAAATCAATTTTGCGATGACTCTTGCCCTCGGTAAGCCAATCCTCTTCATCAACGAGCTGTATAGAAGGGCGAAAGAAGACTCAACTATTAAACTGAACATCGTCACTGCCCTTGCACTGGAACGCCCGCGAATGAAGAACGACATTGAAAAGAGATTTATGGGGCCTTTGGTTGATCGAATATTCAAGGGGACACCAGAATTTGATTACATGCATGACTTCCGCACCGGCAAGCTCCCGAAAAATGTTGAGATTTATGAGTTTTTCAACAAAGCCGGCGGCTACATGGAGACACCTGAAGCTCAGAGGAACCATCTGAATTCAAACTACACGCATGTTGTGCGCGATGCGATTGACTTCGGCTGCAATGTTTTCGGCCAGCTTATCTCATGCCGTGAAATAAACGGCAAGACAATGTACTCGATGGGTTGCAATACCGACATATGCATCGAAGCAATAAAGGAGATGCATAAGATGAGGGCTCAAGGCAGGAAGGTCGCAATTATTGGCGAAGTGAATCGCCAGTTGCCCTTCATGTACGGAGACGCGGTATTTGACGGGAACCATTATGACATGCTTCTTCATGGTCCTGAATTCAACTATCCTTTATTTGGGCCGCCGAAAGAGTCCGTTAGTCTCAGGGACCATGCAATCGGCCTTCACGTGAGCACTTTGGTGAAAGACGGTGGAACGCTTCAGGTTGGAATCGGTGCACTTGGCGATGCCATTGCTGCCAGCTTAAATATGAGGCAGAACGAGAATGAAGCATATAACAAGGTATTGAAGGCGACTGGCATAATCGATAAGTACTCTCATTTGATCAATAAAATAGGCGGGACCGGCAGATTTGATCAAGGTCTTTATGGCTCATCCGAGATGTTTGTCGACGCCTTTTTTCAGCTGTACAAGAGTGGTGTATTAAAGCGGAAAGTGTACGACAGTATACCTATCATGAAACTGATCAATGCCGGGAAGCTTTCCTCCAACAAAATACCTGCTGACATTATCGAACTCCTGTTAGACATCGAAGGGATACATTCAGTATTGACAGCTAAGGATTTCAATATGCTGTCCAAATATGGCATCCTGAAAGAGGGTCTTGAATTCAAGGACGGTTACATTGTCGATGGCAGTACCAGGTTCTCTGGGGATTTTAGACATCCGGAAAATGTCGCGGCGATAAAGACGTTGTTAGGGCGTGAGCTCAAGCACGGCAAGGTGATACTTGGTGCGTTCTTCATCGGACCTCGCGCATTTTATGACGCACTTAACTCCATGAGCGAAGAAGAACGAATGCAGTTTGGTATGTCTGGGGTCGAGAAAGTCAATCAGCTCTATGGCAATGAGGAGCTCCGTTCACTGCAGAGAAAAGAAGGCCGCTTTGTCAACGCGGGGATGATGGCGAATGTCTTCGGCGCAATCACCTCAGACAAGCTTGAGTGCGGACGGGTAGTAAGCGGTATTGGTGGGCAGTATAACTTTGTCTCCATGGCGCATGCTCTTCCCGATGGCAGACTTGTCATGATGATACGAAGCACGCGATTTGCATGCAAAAAGGTTAAGTCCAACATCGTTTATACCTACGGTCATACATCGATTCCGAAGCACCTCAGGGATATAATCGTAACTGAATATGGTATTGCCGATGTGAGAGGGAAGCCAGACTCTAAGATCATTGAAGAAATATTGAAAATCACAGATTCACGCTTTCAGGATGATCTGATAAAAGAAGCTAAACTTCATGGGAAATTAGCTCCGGATTTCGAACTGGCTCCGGAATATAAGCAGAATTACCCGAAGAAACTTGAAATGATGCTAAAAGAATTCCAGGCTGATGGGCACTTTGCTCCCTTTCCCTTCGGAACCGATTTTACAGCTGACGAAATAGTCATTGGCGGCTCACTCAAGGCTCTTGCTGCAAAGAAGAAACCAGCTATTGTCAAAGGTCTTATCAAAGAACTGTTCAGGCCAATTCCCCATCATGCAAAACCATACTTGAAAAGAATGGAACTCGATAAGCCTAAGACAGGAAAAGAAAAGATAATGAGAAAGGTTGTACTCTCAGCCATGAGGGCTAACGGAAAAATTTAGCCCAGAGATGAGCTTCTTGCAAAATGGCCTTTTCGTCAAGACTTGGCGTTACGCTCACCTGACTTTGAATGAAAGGTCATTTTGCAAAAGGCTGAGATGAAATACTTTTCCTGCGAAAAATCCGGCAACGTGTCAATCCCGGTAGCGTTTCATGAGGTCGGCGTAGGAATCGATACGGCGGTCGCGCAAAAACGGCCAGACTCGCCGCACCTGCTCGCTGCGGGCGCAGTCGATGGTAACCACCAGCGTCTGTTCCCGATCAGTCTCGGCCTGCGCAAGAATCTCGCCCTGTGGGCCGGCAACGAAGCTGGTCCCCCAAAAACACTGTTTTCCGGCACCATCAGGGGCTGATTCGACACCGACCCTGTTGACGGCCACCAACGGCAGGCCGTTGGCCACGGCATGACCTCTCTGTACCGTCATCCAGGCGTCTCGCTGGCGTTGCTGTTCTTCCAGTGAGTCATTTGGATCCCAGCCAATAGCGGTAGGGTAAATCAGTAGTTCAGCCCCGGCCAGCGCCATCAGTCTTGCCCCTTCCGGATACCATTGGTCCCAGCAGACCAGCACTCCCAGCCTGCCGACACTTGTGTCGATGGGGTTAAAACCGAGATCACCTGGAGTGAAGTAGAATTTCTCGTAGTAGCCGGGATCGTCGGGAATGTGCATCTTGCGATAGCGGCCGGCTATGCTGCCATCCGCTTCTAATACCACGGCGGTATTGTGGTAGAGACCGGCGGCTCGTCGTTCGAACAACGATGTCACCAGCACGATTCCCAGCTCCTTTGCGATGTCACCGAAAACAGTGGTTCCAGGACCGGGTATCGGTTCTGCCAGATCGAACACTTCAGCATCCTCTGTCTGGCAGAAATACGAGCCGCAATGCAGTTCCTGTAACACCACCAGCTTCGCGCCCTGGGCGGCGGCGTCGCGAATGCCTGCAATACTGCGAGCAATGGTCAGTTCACGGGAATCGGCAACACCATGTTGCACCAGGCCAACGATTAGTTCCTTCATTTCAGTACTCCTTGAGGTATCTGCATGGTGACGCAGTGTAACGAGCCATGCTGCTCAATCAATGGTCGGCATGGTACGGCGACTATTTTACGGTCAGGAAAAGCGCGACTGATAACCGCTAGGGCGGATTCGTCCTGGGTGCTGTTGTAAACCGGCACCAATACGGCTGTATTGAGGATGAGAAAATTGGCATAGGTTGCCGGCAGGCGATGGCCATCGTCGGCATAACAGGCCTCAGGCCAGGGAAGCGGATACAGCTTGAAAGGTTGTCCTTCACGGGTGCGCAAGGTTGCGAGTTCTTCCGCCATTGCGGTCAGTTCTGCATAATGCTCATCCTCCGGATCATCGCAGGACTGGTAAATAATGCCGTTTTCAGGTGCCAGTCGGGCTAACGTATCTATATGGCTGTCAGTATCGTCACCGGCCAGATAGCCGTGCTCAAGCCAGAGCACATGGTCTGCACCGAGTTGCTGCCGCAGCCGTTGATCAAGTTCTGTTTTATCGAGGTGAGGATTGCGGTTGGCTTCCAGCAGACAGGCGCTGGTGGTCAGTACCGTGCCATTGCCGTCGCTTTCAAGACTTCCTCCCTCCAGTATCAGCCCCGGCAACTCGCGAACGCTACTGCCAAAAGCCCCGGCCGCCTGTAGCCGGGCAGTGACCTGATTGTCATCGCAGGCTGGGAACTTCAGGCCCCAGCCGTTAAATCCGTAATCGAGCAGAAGAGGTGTACCGTTCTGATAGATTGTAATGGGGCCAAAATCGCGGGCCCAGGTATCATTGGTCGACATGGCATGAACGCGTACCCGGTCCATACGCGCACCGGCCTCCGCCAGCTGTGAACGGACAGAATCCGGGTCTGGGGCCGGGATGATCACCATCTCAACAAGGCTGATTTCCACTGCGATACGGATAAAAACAGGCAATACCAAATCAAGCATATCAGCCCAATCGGTTGTTTCGTGGGGCCAGCCGAGCAACACAGCATCTTGCGGTTCCCATTCTGCGGGCAGACGTCTTTCTATCATGTATCCATTCCTTTGCGCTACGCTGGTGCTATGCTTATGTGCCGGATGAGGTGTAATTATAGGTTCATAGTGATACACCGTCACTTCTTTGGGAGGGCTTGATAAACAGCTCTGTCAAACCGTTGCTTTCGAAAAAACAGGCCTATTCTAGCCCGCCAATTCTAACGCAGCAACGTTTTTCAGGCCATTCTCCTTCCGTGTGCCAGCCTCCAGTTTATTTGCCAGATTGTTGCCAATGAGAACGTGGAGGTTCTTAACTGATCGGTTTTCTCCTGCTTCCCAGGCGTTCCATATCTCCCAGATACTCCTCCGATCTGTCGAGGTAAAAGGACAGGGCCTTGGCAAAATTTTTACCCACCAACCCGTCGACAAACATCTGGCTGATTTCACGATTACGCTTGAGCACAAGCTGGGAACGGTAGAAGATGCTCCATTCCTCCTGCGACATGTTCTGGGCAATCATGGCAAGGGCCTTTCTCGCACGAGGCTGGTACATCCAGAAATACATGAGGTCCAGTGCGTTGACAATGATCAGCTTGTCATACTCCTGGACTTCGGCACTCAGTGTTCGGATCGCGTGTTTGGGCGACTGGAGAAGTTCAAGCACATCGTCTTCGGGAAAGAGCATGTCGATGAGGGAGAAGACCCCGAAGAGCTGGGCAATCTTCATTTTGTAGGCAGCAAGGCTGAGCCGGATGTTGATGGCCCGGTCTGCCAGCCCTTCAATCACAGCGGCCACACAGTCTGAGGCGAATTTGGAGATGATGGCGGCCCATTTCTGTAGTACCCCGGCGGTGTCGATAACGCCAAATCCTCCCAGCAGCATTGCCAGTGCGGTGTTGAGCATTACGGCGACCGGGATGGCCAGAATGGAGCGGAAAAAGTTACCGGCGGCCGCAGAGCGGGGCAGTCCCCGAAAGATATTGTGACTGGATATATAGATGCCGTTGACAAGTCCCATCACAGCATAGAGCATCAGGGGATTCGTGGCGGTGGTAATCGAAAGGGTTCTGTCAAGGAGCAGCGTCTTGACCAGGAAGTCAAGAAGCGGCACCGAAAAGCCGGTATAAAGCAGCGAATCGGCGATGCGGCTCCAGCTAATCAGTGAGTTCCAGGGCAGAAGTGGTGAGCGCTTGAGGCCCCCGCCCCCCAGTACCGACTGGATGATATTGCGAGAGCCGGTGATACCGAACCAGATAAAAGCACCGCAATAGGCGAGGAGCCACCAGTCCTTGGTGAGGCTGAAGGTAAGGAAGGCAGGGATAAAGCCAATAAGCACCTTGAGGCTATTTTTCAGGTTGGTGTTGAGGTGTTTCCAGGGGGCGTTCAACCGTTCCTTGCGATCCGGTTGTTCGAGTACGATCCGGTCCTCCTGGTTGCGGCCGATACCTCCCAGGGTAACGATATTGCCGGGCCGTCTGGGGTGGACCAGGAAGGAGTCGAGGCTCCAATCGGACCACTGCGATTTCCAGGATCGACCCAAAAGAGGGAGCCTTCTGATAAGGGATTGGAGCCAGTTTTTCCTATCGGGTGGCCGGGTGCGACTATGCAGGTTATGGGTAAGCAGGGCGCTGACCGGGATGAACCATCTGCCACTTCCGGCTTTACCGGAGTATAGCGCCTTCCTGGCCTTTGACGTCAGGGTGTCAGTTACCACCAAGCCCATGCCGTGGTGATGTTCCGCTTGACCGGTGGAGCCGGTGCCGATCCGGGAGAGAAGGCTGCGTTTGGTATAAAAACTGTGGAAATTCCCGAGGTGGCTGAGGATGTTTATCAGCTCAATCTTGCGCCGCTCCATCATTTGCAGAGTCTCGGCGTGTCGCTTCCGGGCGTCTTCGTTTTCCGCTTCATGGAGTTCGCAGTAGCGCTTGTGGCTGAGGAGTTGCTCCTCATAATCCCAGATGATGGTCCGGATGACCCGTTTCAAGGTGATGACGTTGTTGTCGTTGAGTGCCTGTTGCAGTTCGCTGATGAGGCTGTAGGATCGATCCGGGCTTTGCAGGTTCACCGCCTCGCCCTCTGCCTTGGCATTGCCGGGGAGGATGCCGGAAGTGATGCCATGGGTGGCGTTCTTGAGGTTGTAGGCCTCTATATGGGTGATCATGCCAGCGGAGTTGTAGAGCAGTTCAAGCGTATCCTGAATAGTGAGGTTGCCAAGATTGAGGGTGAAGCTCGAGCTGGAATGGAGGGATATCAGACGTTTGAGCAATTCCTCGGGACGCATCCGCAAAAGGGCCGGAACTTCTTCATCATCCCGGCAGGGGTAGCTTGGGTCATGGATCTCCGGATTACGGGACGGAAGGAGGTAATGGTCGATAATCCCATCGACGCTGAGTGCAGAGTACCTGGCGAGCAGCTCCTGTTGGTCCTTCTTCTGGGTGGAAGGTGTTCCGGCCGTCCGCAGTTGCTTCTCGATCTCTGGTAGTTGTTTGCGGAATTCCCGCAGCAGGGCGAGGTGAATAAAACGGCCCAGATGTAGGAGTGAGGGCTGACCTGTGCCGACAAAGGAGAGAAATTCCTCCATATCGCAAGGCGGCAGGGTGAGAGAAAGCTTTTCGGCGAGTACATGTCGATGGGTGGTGTTGAAGGCATCCAGGGCGCTGAAGACGTACTGCTGCTGATAGCACGACACCTCACGGCCTGCGGCCATGATCTCTTTGACCGCGTCTTCCTCCAGGAATTGCAGCAGGGCATTGTTGTTCTGGAAGCCGTGCGGCTCCCAAATCAAGCGCACATACTTGTCGCGAAAGCGGGCGGACATTTCGATACCGACCTGGACCTTGACATCGAGGATTGCGCTGGCCTCGATCAGTTCTTCCACCACTTCCGGTCTCACGTAGTTGTAGTAGGCAACCGTCAGGTAACGGATACCTTTGATCCAGGCATCCATCACCAGGTGGGTCGGCGATTTCCTACCCTTGGTGTTAGCGTCATGGACATGGTCGTCAAAGGCGAACTGGTTCCACTCCTCTGGCATCTCCAAGAGGTGGTACTTGGCCAACTCTGCCCGTACCTTCCGTGGATTACCGGTTGAGACCATCCGGAAATCGTGGGCCAGTTTGAGCTGGCGCAGCTCGTTGTCGCGGCTGCGCAGGAGCTCTTTCATTATTTGCAGCAGGACTCGGGCGGTGTTTTTCTTGTAGTAGGTTGTCGCCGAGAGCAGCACCTCGTCGCGCAGAGAGCGCAGGGCTGTCAGTCGGTCGTTGGCTTTACCGAGTTCCAGGGAGCCGAGTAGGCTCGCTACCGCGTAGGCGATCCGCAATCCTTTAACCGCTGCCATCTCCTTGATGCCGTGAGGGTGCATGTATTTGAGCAGCAAGGATCTGAGCGCCAGCGACTGGGGGCCGCGCTCGAGGATGTCGTTGACGATCCTCAGGAGCTGGTAATCGTTCTTGTCAAAAAATATTGCAGGCTGTTTACGCATGAAAAACGACCATTACGGGAAAGAGTGAATCGCTGCTGAGGTAAATGAACGCGGTTGCCGGCGAGGGCACCTCGCGGCCAAAGAAAAAAATTCCCGGCCTGGACGGATATACCCTCCAGGCTGGGACTGCTGTCAGTAAGGGCGATTACTTACAGCAAATTCGGCAGGAACATGACCAAAGAAGGCATATAGGTCACGATGATGAGTACCACCAAGAGGGCAATAATGAATGGCCAGATCTCCAGCACGAATTGGCCAACCTTTACCCCAGTTATGGCACAGGTGGTGAACATCATCGAGCCAAAGGGTGGGGTTATGCCGCCGATCATGATATTGACGATCATGATCAGGCCAAAGTGGACCAGGTCAATGTTGAGGGTTTTCATAAGAGGCACCAGAAGTGGTGCCACGATAATCAGCAATGCCCCACCCTCAAGGAACATGCCAAGAACGAGAAGCAGGACATTGATCACCATAAGGATGATCCATGGGGATTCTGAGATAGCCAGAATGCTCTTCGTTAACTGGTGGGGAATCCGCTCCCAGCTCATATACTGGCCGAAGACAGATGCTGCGATAATGATCAGCATGACCGAGCTGGTCGACAACACGGTATTTTTCAGGATGATTGGCAGGTGTTCCCATTTAAGTTCTTTATACAGAAATACACCGATAATAATGCAAAACAACACGGCCATGGCCCCTGCTTCAGTAGGAGTGAAGATGCCGAAGCGAATGCCGATGATAATGCCAAACGGCAGAAGCAGCCCCCATATCGACTCTTTGAACTGCTTGAAAATCTCTTTTGCGGAAGCTCTCTTTTCCCGTGTCGGGCGATAATCCCTTTTCTTGGCAATGAGGTAGACCGTGAGCATCAGGCCACCACACATAAGTATGCCGGGCGTATAGCCGCCGATAAACATCTTCGCCACCGAAACCTGGGCGATAAGGGCGTAGATAATGAGATTGATTCCGGGAGGGATGACAGGGGCAATAGCTGAGGAAGCGGCGGTGATGGCCGTGGAAAAGGCAGGGCTATAGCCACGCTCGGTCATTTGCGGCACCAGGATCTTTGACTGCATGGCCGCATCGGCATTGGCAGAACCGGAGATTCCGCCCATAAGTGTCGACAGCAGCACATTGACCTGGGCCAGGCCGCCTCGCAGATGGCCGGTGAGAACATCGGCCATTTTCATGAGGCTTGAGCTGATACCAGAGTAGTTCATGATTTCACCCGCCATGATGAAAAACGGAACTGCCAGAAGCGGGAAGGACGCCGTGGAGGTAATGAATTTCTGTAATATCAGGTCAGGCGGCGTTCCCACATCCCCGAAGGTAAAGTAGGCGAGAGCCGCGGCCAAAAGGGCGAAAGCTATCGGGATGCTGGTGAAATAGAGCAACATGACGATGATGACGGGGAATGTTGACATAACCATAGCCTTATCTTGAGTGGGTTGTATTGCCTGTGTTCATCTTGCCGCTCACAGTAAAGTAAAAAAAAGTTAATCGGAGCTGCCGGTTGGGTCCGGTAATACATCATTTTTTCGAATCGAAAAGGTTGCGGATATCCCGGTAAAGGAAGTTCACCGCATAAATGGTCATCAGCGCAAAGCCGACACTCAGGGCCAGGTTGACGTAGAGCGCGGGTATATCGAGGACCGGGGTGCGCTTTAGACTGTTGGCCTGGATAAACAGGACGCTGAGATAAACGATATATCCGTTGATAGCAACCATCAGCCCATCGATCACTACCGCAATAAACGCTCGCCATGGCGCGGGGCCGAACTTTGTCACAAAATCAATGCCGATATGCATTTTATAGCGGTACGCAGCTGCTGCACCGACAAAAACACTCCAGATGAATGAGGTCGTCGCCACTTCTTCGGCCCAGAACAGTCCGCCGTGGAAAAGATAACGCAGAGAGACGTTGACGATGACGACCAGCACGGTGATTGCGAGAAAAATGGAGCTGAGAACCAGGTCGACATTGAAAAGAAACTGTTTACGTAGGGAAGACATTGCTCGTCCTCGTATTGCTTGGAGAAAAAATGCACGGGAAGAAACTTCCCGTGCACTGGGAATACTGCTTATCGCATCGCGTCAAGCTCTGAGAATAATGCTTTGAATACGCCTGGAGTCATTCCGTCCTGCTCGATGTACAGAGGTGCCAGGGCTGTACGGAAGGCATCGCCGTCAACGTCGTTGAATTTTACCCCGTAGGATTCAAGCTCTTTGACAACACCGCCATGCTGGGACTTGAGCAGTTCCACCATATCATTAGCGCCCTTGGTGAACTCATCCTGAATGATTGCCTGGTAGTTTGCTGGAATTTCATTCCAGACCTTGGTGGAGATATAGACGCCACAGGTACCAAGAATGTGGTGGGTATTGGCAACATTTTTGGTCGGCCCTTCATAGACCTTCGTGCCAAGGTTGGTGAACTCTGAACCTTCAAGACCATCAACAACTCCTTGCTGAACGGCTGACAAGGTCTCACCCCATGGCAACGGCGTAGCAACGGCTCCCATGGCGGACAGGGTGTCAATATAGGATTTGGAGCCGGGGGTCCGGATCTTCATGCCTTGCAGGTCAGCTGGAGTGGTGATGACCTTCTGGCTGATCAGGTTTCTAAAGCCATAAATATAGTCAAGGGCCAGAATCTTGATGCCCTGCTCCTCTGCCTTGGCCTTCATGTCCGCAACCAGTTTGGTTTTGGTAACTGCAACATATTCGTCAAAGCTGCGATAGAGCATCGGTGCATAGAGCGCTTTGAAATCCGGAACATAGTCGCCAATGAATGAAGGATCTTCCACAGAGATGAAGTTTGCCCCGCGTACCACTTGCTCGACACCTTCTTTGTACGCCGGCAGCTGTGCCTGCGGGAAGGTCTGAATGTTGATTGCGCCATCGGTCTTCTTCAGGATCGACGCTGCCACCTCATCCATGGATATGGTGAGCTGCTCAGCCGGGCTGAAGACATGGCTCAGCTTTAGCGTCAATTTGTAGTCGTCCGCAGCCTGGGCGGTAGCCGCAAAGGACAGGGCAAGACCAGCCGTAATCGCCAATACGTTTTTTTTAATACTCATGTTGTTCTCCTTGTGAAGGGTGGTGGGTTTATACCATCTGCCATCGTTATGGGTGTGATCGCCACACAAAGCCTGGGCTGAGGCGGTGTGCGAGAATCGTTGCAACGTGATGAATTAACTGGTTATCAGATGCCAGGGGAATTCCATTTCTTCTCGGATGAAATAACTGGCTGCCTCGTAGCCTGCTACCGATGTTCCCGGCTCCGGCCAGGCGATCACCGTCATGCCGGCTGCAGAGGCCGAGGTTACTCCCACCAGGGAGTCCTCGACGGCAATGCAGTTGCCGGGTGAAACCCCCATCTTTTTGGCGGCAAGCAGATAGGGCTCGGGATCGGGTTTACCGGAACTGATATCCTCACCGGAGATGCTGAACCGGATAAGGTCAGCCAGGCCGAGGATTTCGAGATTGGCTTCGACTACTGCCGCGTCGCCGTTGGAAACACAGGCCAGCGGGATATTCATGTCGGCGATTTTTCGAAAGACCGCTACAGATTCGGTGCGGGCCAGCTCGGGTCTGAGGGCAGCGCAGTACATTGCAGCGCATTCTCGGCTGAACATCTCGCCATCCACCCGGAAGTCATGGACGGTTTTCAGGTATTGCCATTTCTCAGCCATCGACTTGCCAAGCAGCACGGCGTTGTCCTCTTTTTCAAGGACATAACCACGTGCCTTGCACCAGTCAGCGATAACATCATAGTGCAGATCCTCGCTATCAATGAGAGTTCCGTCAATATCCCAGAGAACAGCCTCGATCTTCTGGGTGGTCGTTGCTGCTAATGATGTCATGCGAGTGATGCTCCTTCCCCGTCTTGGGCGTCGCATATGGCGTGAGCGGTTATCTCATCGGTGACAAGGATGTCGGCGTAATGTTCTTTGAGGATAGCTCGGAGGATAGGCACCTTCTGCAGTCCCCCGGAGGCGATAACCTTGATGGGAATGGTTTTCAGCTGGTCGAGCTCGGCCCCGATGAAACGGTTGTTGAGCGGATGATCGATGGGCTTTCCCTCGCTGTCGAGAAAATAGCCGAACACCTCGCCGACCGCCCCAGCTTCAAGCAGTGAATGCCATTCATCGGAGGTGAGTGCGCCAAGGACGACATTGGTTGAGCGGGTGCTCAGATCGCCGGCGCCGATTAGCGCCATGTCTACCTCAACGGCCCTGCGAAAGATCTTTTCAAACATCGGCTGGCTCATCAGCGCCTTCCGGACATCCTCAGAGGTGACGTACATCGGCGCGGCGACGTAGTGGCACTGGGCGACATTGAGTTTTCGGGCAAACATTGCGGCTACATCGTATGGATTGGTTGTGCCGCTGCGCGGCAATCCGCCGAAAAGTGAGACGATCGCGGTCTCTTCAGGGCTGCGTTGCCTGATACCGTCGAGACTGGCCCGCAGGGTTTTGCCCCAGCCAAGACCAAGGCTTTGGCCGTTGCGCAGATGCTGGGAAATATAATCGCCAGCGGTAGCACCCACTGCCGTATACAGGTGTTTCTCCTTGACCGGGGTAGGGACAACGATGGCCTTGCAGAGGCCATAGCGCCGCTCAAGCTGACACTCGACTTCCGCGCAGCTCGCTTCGTCGGAGTTGATAATGATCTGCACCATGCCAATGTCCAGGCAGTCCTGCAGCAGCTTGTTGACTTTTGCTCTGGTCAACCCGAATTTGGCAGCGATGTCCGCCTGGGTCATGTTTTCATTATGGTATGCCCAGGCGATACGGGTCAGCAGCTGTTTCTCTTTACTTTGCAGCACGTGTCCTCCCTGTATTTCATAGTACAAATGTCTTGACTGTGTGACATGTGTACAGTATGGGAATTGGAGATGCAACAATAAAATCATTACCATGTTCATCTGAACTGTTTATTATTGTATTGTTAATTTTGTGTTATCTGGGTGTTGGTGTGATTCGCCGACCAGAGCCAGGATGTGTGTTTATTCAATTTGTGCCGTGCACGTGTTATGACTATGTGACATTAATTTAAGGAGAAGCCATGCAGCCGATGGTGAAATATCACGAAGAAAAACGGTTCCCAACGCTTGTCGCTCATCGGGGAGCCTCTTTTTACGCTCCGGAAAACACCATGCCATCGTTTGAGCTGGCCTGGAAGCAGGGCGCGACCTTGGTTGAGGGCGATTTTTGGTTGACGGCCGACGATCATATCGTCTGTATTCATGACCCGACCACCAGCCGCACCGCACCTGGTAGCCCCGAGATTGATGTGTGCAACAGCAGATATGATGAGTTTTGCGGCTATGATGTGGGAAGCTGGAAGGCGGAACACTATAATGGTACGCATATTCCACTGCTCGAGGAGATCCTGGCCGGAATGCCAGAGGGATCAGGCGTCTATATTGAGATCAAGCAGGATACCGACCGGATTATAGATGTGTTGCAGGAGGTGATCGCCAAAAGCCATGTCGATCTCTCGCAGATCACGCTCATTTCTTTCAACGCCAATATCGTTCAGCGGGCTAAAAAACTTGTTCCGGCAATGCGGGCCTTTCTGCTCTTTGATCCTGAAGGCAAGGAAGCGACGAAAGCTGCCCGGTTGTCTTTGAGCGAGCTGATTACTATAGCCAGGGATGTCGGGGCCGACGGCCTTGATCTCGGAAAAAGTTCGAAAATTGACAACGATTATGCTTCACAAATCCTTTCGGCGGGTCTTGAGCTGCATGTCTGGACGGTCAACACCCTGGAAGATGCCCTGCGCTACGCAGAACTGGGTTTCTCTACTCTCACTACCGACAGGCCTGCCGATCTCTGTCGGGAGATAGAAGAGCATTTCCAAAATTCGTGATGAGCAGAAACAGCAGCGTCCTGCAGGCGGGGATAGTGATATCTATCTCATGTCGGCTGATGTTTTTTGTATGGTTCGGAGCCTACTCTTCTGATTTTGATCGAAAAACCTCACTTCGCGTGAGACAAGTACCATTCTAATGGTACTTGTCTCTCACACCATCTTGTACAGGTCGTTCTCGCTCTACTCTCTTCATATTTTTCTGCACTCATGTGTTTGAGTTCATAGAGTAACTCTTTAAACATATATGTAAAAGATCGATTCCAAATTGTCCGCTATTGACATATGTGTATCTTTTCATGCCCCAATTGCCAGAAGTTCTGCTGGTCCGCATAGCTTCATAACATCCTGAAAATATATCGATATATATTTGTATCCATCACGTGGCATAGCCCTTGCTCAAAAGAAGGACATGTGCAGGTCCTTCAACAGCTCAGAAATTCAGTCATATTTCTGAAAATAGAAGAGCAGGAAAGATACATATTCCATTCGGTCAGGCATGGCGAACATGACAGGGGCATTATGCATGAAGATGCACCTGGAGGCCGAGATTACCGGAATACAATACAACACTATGTAACCCAAGGAGAGAGCAAAAATGGAACGTCGTGAATTCCTGAAAAAAGCAGGACTCGGAGCAGCCGCCGCAGTGGCAGCCACTACAATCAAGGCCCCCTTTGTACACGCCGCCAAAAAGACACCCATTAAGTGGCGGTTGCAGACCTATGCCGGGCCAGCTCTTGCAGAATACGTCATTAAACCGCAGATCGATGCGTTTAATAAAATAGCCCAGGGTGAGATGGTTATAGAACTTTACTACGCTGATCAATTGGTTCCCACTGGTGAGCTTTTCAGAGCTATGCAGCGAGGCACAATCGATGCTGTCCAAAGTGATGACGACTCAATTGCAGCTCCGGTAGATGTATCTGTATTTGGAGCCTACTTCCCCTTTGCCTCGCGCTATTCCCTGGATGTCCCCGTACTCTTTAATCATTACGGGTTAAAAGAAATATGGGAAGAGGCATACAAGGAGGTTAAAGGTGTCACCTGGCTCAGTGCTGGTGCCTGGGATCCATGCAACTTCGCCACCATTGAGCCTATCCGCAAGCTGGCCGACCTGAAGGGTAAACGAATATTTACCTTCCCTACGGGTGGAAAATTTCTGCAACGTTTTGGAGTTGTTCCTGTCACCCTGCCGTGGGAGGATATCGAAGTCGCTATTCAGACCGGTGAACTGGATGGTATTGCCTGGTCGGGCATCACTGAGGATTACACTGTTGGCTGGGCCGATGTCACCAAGTACTACCTCACTAATAACATTTCCGGAGCCTGGGCAGGTTCGTATTTTGCCAATTCTGATAAATGGGATGCCTTGCCTGAGCACTTGAAGGCGCTGTTCAAAATGTCCATCGACAGTTCTCACTACCATCGTCTTCACTGGTACTGGTGGGGAGAGGCACATTATCGCACCACCGGTGGCAAACTCGAACTCACTTCGATCCCTGATGCTGAATGGGCAACTGTTGAGCAGGAGGCACTTAAATACTGGGATGAGATTGCTGCCAAATCCCCTCGTAGTGCAAAAGTAGTTGAAATTCTAAAAAAATATGCGGCAACGATGGAAAAAGCCGGTCGTCCGTACCGCTACGTGTAGCAGTTGTAGCCAGTTACTCTCGTTGCTCAGTCCGACCGGGAGATAACCCGCCGCTTCCTGCTGCTGGTTGTCTCCCGGTACTTTCCGACATATTTCACGCAATAACAAAATATTCACTTGATGAGGAACTCCATTGCCTAAAGCAATAATAACATACGTGCGTTATGTCGACGCACTCAACAAAATTGTCGGGAAATTCTCCATGTACCTCGTGTTCATGATGATGGGCATACTACTTTTTGCTGCAATATCACGAACCGTTTTCAATATTCCCTATATCTGGGCTGTGGAGTTGTCCCAGTTCACCATGGCTGCCTATTACATGCTTGGCGGCGGATTTTCCCTTTTCCTGGGCGCTCACGTACGTATGGACGTGTTCTACGGTAATTGGACACCAAAACGACGGGCAACAGTAGATGTCTGCACGGTGTTTTGCTTGATTTTTTATCTTGTGGTCCTGCTTGCAGGTGGGATCTCCAGCGCCATGTATTCGCTCGAATATGGACAGACAAATTATTCCGCCTGGGCTCCGCGCGTCGCGCCCATCAAAATTATCATGGTTATCGGTATCGTACTTATGCTGTTGCAGTCTATTGCCACATTATTTAAGGACATCGCCAAAACAAAGGGAGTGAAATTGTCATGAGCTATGAAATGATTGCACTCCTGATGTTTTCTACCCTGATGTTGATGTTGCTTACTGGCCAGCGGGTATTTGGTGCGGTTGGATTTGTCGCCGCCGCTGCCTCGCTGCTGCTCTGGGGCAATGGTGGTTTTGAAATGCCGTTTAATGCCAGTATCGTCTTGCTCAACTGGTACCCAATGCTCACACTGCCGCTTTTCATCTACATGGGGTATATGCTCTCCGAGTCCGGGATAGCCAGCGATCTCTACCGCATGTTCCATGTCTGGATGGGACCGCTGAATGGAGGCCTGGCGATAGGTACTATTCTGCTCATGGTAGCCATTTCCGCAATGAATGGTCTATCGGTTGCCGGTATGGCCATCGGTACCAGTATTGCCCTGCCGGAAATGCTGAAACGAGGGTATGACAAGCGGATGGTTACAGGTGTCATCCAGGCGGGAAGTTCACTTGGTATTATGGTACCACCCAGTATCGTGCTTGTGCTTTATGGCATGATTGCCAGACAGCCAGTAAGCCAACTCTGGATGGCTGGTGTTTTCCCGGGTCTACTCCTTGCTGCTATGTTTATTATCTATATTACTATTCGCTGTAAAATGCAGCCTGATCTTGGTCCAAGCCTGCCAGCGGAAGAACGTGATATGGAACGAGGCGAGAAGATTCGCCTCCTTGGTGCGGGAATTCTGCCCCTGGTGATTATCTTCTCGGTAACGGGGCTCTTTGTAATGGGTGTAACCAGTCTGGTGGAAAGTTCTGCCGTTGGCGCAGCCGCCGCAACTATCGCAGCACTGCTCAAGGGCCGGCTGACCCGCAAGGTTATGGATACCACCTTGCACCAAACCCTCTGTGTCAGCTGTATGTTTATGTGGATTATCCTTGCAGCGCTCTGTTTCGGTGCAGTATTTGATGGACTTGGTGCTGTTCATGCCATCGAATCACTGTTCCTCGACACCTGGGGACTCAGTCCCTGGGGCGTTTTGATCATGATGCAGGTCTCCTATATCATCATGGGAATGTTCCTCGATGATACGGCTATGCTTGTTATCGTGGCGCCGCTTTATATTCCACTGATTAAGTCACTGGGATTCAACCCCATTTGGTACGGCGTTCTTTATACCATTACCTGCCAGATCGCTTACATGACGCCGCCTTTTGGTTATAACCTGTTCTTGATGAAGGCCATGGCACCCAAAGATATTTCATTGGTTGACATTTACAGCTCAATCATACCATTTGTTATTCTCATGTGTCTCGGTCTTGGCGTTGTTATGGTATTTCCTGAGCTGGCGTTGTGGTTACCGCAGACATATTATGCAAAATAGAAAATAGTTTTTTTATCCAGTATCTCTCTTGCTGGCTGGCACAGTTGCAAACTGGTAAGAGGGATGCCGACCTCTTGCATTTTCTCAGTAACTAGCGAATATGACATATACAAAAATGAGTTTACGGGAACTTCTGGCCAAGGCGACCCCCTTTCGCTCTGGCGATGTACTTGCCGGTATAGCTGCTGCCAATGAAGAAGAGCGCGTTCGTGCTCAGATGACTTTGGCTGATGTACCGCTCTCCCGTTTTTTGCAAGAATGCGTTATCCCCTATGAGGAGGATGAGGTTACCCGACTCATTATTGATGAACATGACAAGGAGGCTTTTGCCCCAATCAGCGGTTTCTCGGTAGGCGAGTTTCGGGATTGGCTGTTGACGGACCAGGCAACGACAGAAACTCTCACTCAACTCTCACCTGGGATAACTCCCGAAATGGCCGCAGCAGTTTCCAAGCTGATGCGAATACAGGATCTCATCCTGGTGGCGGCTAAATGCCAGGTGATCACCAAATTCCGCAACACCATCGGTCTTCCCGGTACCTTGTCTGTCAGGCTGCAACCAAATCATCCTACAGACGACGTAAGGGGCATAGCCGCTTCAACCCTTGATGGTCTCTGCTACGGATGTGGTGATGCCGTTATTGGCATCAATCCCGCCACCGATAACGTTGAAAATATCACCAGGCTCTTGCATATGCTTGATGGTTTGATAGAGAGCTATCAAATACCAACGCAGAGTTGCGTTCTGACTCATGTAACCACAACCATGGAGGCAATACATAACGGGGCTCCGGTTGATCTCTGCTTCCAGTCCATAGCCGGTACAGAGAAAGCGAACAGAAGTTTTGGGGTCGATTTGGCGCTTCTCAAGGAAGCGCACGAAGCAACGCTGTCTCTTGGTCGCGGCAATTGCGGAGATAATGTTATGTATTTTGAAACCGGGCAGGGAAGTGCACTGTCGGCCAATGCCAATCATGGTGTTGATCAACAGACCATTGAAGCGCGCGCATATGGGGTTGCACGAAAATTTCATCCGCTCCTTGTGAACACCGTAGTCGGCTTTATCGGCCCGGAGTATCTCTATAACGGCAAACAGATCCTGCGGGCAGGCCTTGAGGATCATTTCTGCGGTAAACTTCTTGGGCTGCCAATGGGCGTAGATATCTGCTATACAAATCATGCCGAGGCCGATCAGGATGACATGGATGTACTGCTCACCTTGTTAGGTAATTCAGGTTGTACCTTTATCATGGGCGTACCGGGTGCTGATGATATCATGCTCAACTATCAGTCAACGTCATTCCATGACGCCGCATATATCCGAAAATTGCTCAACCTGAAACCAGCTCCTGAATTCCAGGCGTGGCTCGAGTCTTTGGCTATTCACGATAAGGCGGGGCGCCTGTTGCCCATTGAAAAATCGAACAGGCTGCTTGAGTTGAATACGGAGGTGAATGTATGAAAGGGGAGAAAATATCTGTGCTTACCAGAGATCCCTGGGATGCTTTGCAAAAGTTCACCGAAGCCCGCATAGCACTAGGGCGATGCGGATCAAGCCTGCCGCTGAAAGAGAGTTTGAAGTTCAAACTCGCCCACGCCAAAGCTCGGGATGCTGTGCATCAACCTGTACAGATGGAGATGGTTGCAGAGCAGCTTGCCTCGCAGGGGATCGATACACTCCAGCTTGTCAGCAGCGTAAAAGATAGAGAGGAATACCTGACACGTCCTGACAAGGGGCGATGTCTGGGGACTGCTTCAAAAAAGGTACTCAAGAATCAACCGAAGGGGTACGACCTTGGTATAATCATTAGCGATGGATTGTCAGCTCCAGCCATTCATCAGAGCGCTGTTGGCGTAGCTTGTGGATTTATGGAAATTCTTAAAACTACAAGCTTATCAGTCGCTCCTGTCAGCCTTGTAAGGTACGGACGAGTTGCGATAGGCGATGAAATCGGTGAAATACTCGGTGTTCAGCTCACGGTGGTCCTCATCGGTGAACGTCCGGGCCTCAGTTCACCAAATTCCCTTGGCGCCTACCTAACCTACGCGCCATCTCCAGGTATCACTGACGAATCCCGTAACTGTATTTCCAATATCCGACCTGGTGGCATGGTCGTTGCCGAGGCTATCAGAAAAATCGCCTATCTTTCTGAAAGAGCATTGGTCCAAAAAATGACAGGCGTTGGACTCAAAGATAAAATGATAGAGGGCTATTTTCCTATGGAGAATTTAGTGGTCAATAGACCAGGAAAATAGCGAGGTCTGAAGCCTGACACGTATTGACATAAAGACTTCATGGCGCCATGAAGTCTTTATTGTCTAATCTGCCGGAAGATGGCCAAAACTGCTGGTCGGCACGATGGTCATGGTGTCATTGTCCGGGGTCTTCCAAAAGAGGCGCAGTGCCGCAGTACCTTTTCGTTGAAAATAGTCTACCCTTACAGGATAGATTCCGGCTTCAGCGATCTCGATAGTGGTTTCTTCCGACATCTGGTCGGAGTGCTGAACAGGATCGCTCACCACTACCGTATCACCCACATACATGATAACTCCGTCGTTGGAAAGTGCCTGGAATGTGTAGGTGCCGGATTTCGGGAAGTAGATCATGCCGCGCATACGGATGCCGATGGTTCGACTGCTGCCGCTGCCAAAAACCTCGCCGATACCAAACTGGTTGTCCAGCTGTGGAATCGGCTCACCCAGCCAAGTTTTATAGCGCGTGGAGTCGTCGTCCGGCAGTTCAGCCACGTTGCGCGCCTTGAAGTTAGCGAAATACCGGGGCAAAAGCCCGGGTCGCAACCGGTTAATCGTTTCCTGGTCAAGCGGAGTCAGCGTCTGCGGTTTGTGTAGCAGGCCGCAAGAGGAAAGGGTGGCAATGGCTGCGAGAAGTAGCACAGCAAGAAACGGATATTTGGTCATGAACTCTTCCTTGAATATATTTTTCGGTGCAGGCTGGTCCCTGCCACAGTTCTGGTGTTGCCCAAATCTTTGTCAATTCGCGAGAATCTGCCCTCTATCGGCGGTTTTCCCGTGACAATGCCGTAAATCCGACAGCCTCCAGCTCCTATTTCTCATCAAGCCAGGCGAGGGGCCTCTTATTGCCGGATCTTGCCGACTACATATGGCCCTTCCGGGATAACCACGACTTTCGTATGATCCTTCAGCAACTCGTTAATGGTGGCCTGGCAGTCATTCACCTTGATACCGCCAAAACGTGCGACGTCGTCGTCGCTTAAGCCAGGTGAGAAGATATATATTTTCCCGGCATGATCAAGGGCCTGATAGATATTCTGGGCGCACCACTGGTCGATAACAAAGTTTTTGGGATCGGAATGGCGCTCATCAAACGCCGCTGGCGTGGGGTTGGTGCGCATGATGGTACAGAACTCCTCACTGCCGAGCCCTTCCTCACAGCCGCAGAGCACCATGATGGTCCCATCTTTTTTAAGAATGTCCCGGGCGCTGATCAGACATTTACTCACCTGGTAGAAAGTGGCATCCAGCGGGTAACCGCCGGCCGAGGTGATCACCAGATCGGCCTCTCCGTCAAGCTCTGTGACCGCATGTTCCGTGACCATCTGGCATCCTGCCCGGTGTGCCTTGTCATAATGGCCGGCAAAGACGCCAGTTACTTCGCGAGCTTTGTTAATCACCACGTTGACGATGAAGTCGACCCCGGCCTTTTCCGTAACTTCGGTGGAATAGTCGTGAAAGATGTTGTTTTCGATCCGGCAGTTGGCCTTCTCAAGTTGGCTGATGACCCGGTAGGAGTGCATAAAGGTCATGGTTTCAAAGCTGGAGATGCCGGGCAGAATCGATTTGCGGCCGCCGGAAAAGCCGGCATAGAAATGTGGTTCGATGAGGCCCGTGAGAATTTTTAGATCCGCATCGAGATAATGGGTGTTCACTTCGATGGGGGCGCCGTCGATGACGGCGATGGTCCGCATCTCCTCACGCTTCTGGCAGTAGTGGTTGACGATCCGATATTTATTCATGATATCAGGGCCGACCATTGCTTCCAGCTCTTTCCCGAGGTTGGGGCGATGCATGCCGGTGGCGATGAGGATAGTAATATCTTCGGTGGCTATGCCACTTTCTTCCAGGGTTTTGAGAATTGGTGGCAGGATCACCGCATTTGGCACCGGTCGGGTGATATCAGAGATGACAATGCAGGCATTTTTCCTGCCTTTTGCGATCTTGGCAAGCGGTAGTGAGCCGATGGGCTCGACCAGTGCTGCGGCAACGGCGTCTGCTGGGTTGGCAAGGGCTGTGTTGGCGTGGGTCGAGATCTGGCGTACCAAATCAGGAAGTTCCAGAGTGATAGTATCTCTTCCACAGGGCAGTTCAGTTTTCATCTGGATTCTCTCGTCTAAAGGTGAAGGATAGAGATAAATTACCGAGGGTGAATAAGGGCATTGTAGAGAGTTTACAGATCGACAATTGTCCAGCGACAACTAATTGAAACGACCAGTTATCAGATCTAGTATACCGTAAAAACACCGAAGAAGTGAAGCCTGTCTCCTAAAAGTGTAAGAGCGTCACCTTTCAAGTGAATGGCCGGATGTACTAAAAAATGTCGATTCATAAAATGAAATTGTTTGTATACCCTGGATACACTATAAACACATCGGGTGTAATTGGTGCGGAGTTGCAATGGCTCAGCAACAAGATTGAGATCTCATGTGTTTAATGGGCAGTCAAAGGGGAGTAGTCGGTATGGTGCGTGACATGCGGTTTGAGGCGGCGAGGTGGTCGATTTTCGGGATTATGATTCTTACCTATATCCTCGTTTACTTCCATCGGATGGCGCCGGGTGTGGTTTCCGAGTATCTCATGGCAGATTTTCAGACTACAGGCACCCGACTGGGCAGTCTTTCGGCTATCTATTTTTTCGTCTATGCGGCTATGCAGTTGCCATCTGGGGTGCTGGCCGATACTCTGGGCACCCGGACCTCCATAATCGGCGGCAATCTTATCGCCGGGATTGGCTCAATTCTGTTCGGGTTGGCGCCCAGTTTTGAGATGGCCTGTGCGGGGCGGTTTCTCGTTGGACTTGGTGTGTCGGTTGTTTTTATCGCGATTATGAAAAACAACGCTGTCTGGTTTCATGCCCGGGTGTTTGGTCTTATGGGTGGAGTGACCCTTTTTATCGGTAATCTTGGTTCAGTGACAGCAGCCGGGCCTCTTTCCGCACTTCTGTCGCTCTTTGCCTGGCGCACCATCTTTTTGGCGATAGGCCTTTTTTCTCTGCTGCTCGCAATCGCGGCCTTTTTCATAGTGAAGAACCGTCCGGAAGATCTTGGCTTTGCCCCACCCAATCCACGGGTTCCTGCCGAAAACGGTCCGGTGACTCATGCCAGCTGGTTGAAAAATCTATGGGGTGTGGTGACCCTGCCACGGGTGTGGCCAGGTTTTGTGGTCCAGTTCGGCATAATCGGTGGGCTGTATTCTTTCATGGGGCTGTGGGCAATGCCGTATTTGCGGGACGTGCATGGCCTGGCGAGATCGGAGGCTGCCGGTTACATGACGGCGATGCTTCTCTCATTCGCCTTCGGTGCGCTCTTCTTTGGCTGGTTTTCCGATCGCATTGGCCGACGCAAGCCTGTGCTTATTGCTGGTATGCTGCTCTACACCTGTTCCTGGCTATTGTTGCTTTTTACCGAATGGGAGCTTGGGTTTGATGGTAAGGCGCTGTTTGGGCTGATGGGTTTTGCCGGGGCCTCATTTGTCATTACCTTTGCCTGCGCCAAGGAAGTAATCAATCCTGAGCTGTCGGGTATGGCGGTGAGTGTGGTGAATACCGGATGCTTTGTCGGCACCGCACTCATGCAGCCGCTTTTTGGCTGGATGGCTGACCGCACCTGGGATGGCTCGATGCAGGGAGCGGTCCGGGTCTATAGTGCAGCTGATTATGACAACGGATTTCTGCTGATGCTGGCATTTACCATACTCGGTCTGTTGGGCAGTTTCATGGTACCTGAGACTCGCTGTCGCAATATCACCGTCAGTGAACCCTCAATTGCCTGAGGATTACGCTCAGCTCAGAGAATGTCATCAGTCGCTAAAAACGAAGCGAGAGGCAGGTCAGGCCGCCATCCAGTTTGGCAAATTCGGATATGTCCACTTCAATGGTCTCTGCGCCGAGGTCTTTGAGAAGGGCTTTGACTGAGGGAAAGCCTGCTGGCATCAGGATGTGGTTGTTGATCCTGATACAGTTGGCTGCACCCGCTTCTTTGTGGGCGACAGGCAGGATGGCGAATCCGGAAAATTCAGGACGCTCTATACATTCCCCGGTTGCAATCAGGGTCGTATCACCAAGAGCGGTGACTCCGGTTTTCAGATGGAGAAATTCTTTTACGACCACAGTCGATCCTGTCATGCCATATTTTCTCAGAATGGCGATAAGCTGTCGTGCCCCCTCGGAATTAGTTCGCCCGGAAAGACCGATATAAAAATGGTCTCCGATCTGCATGACATCGCCGCCATCCAGGGTTCCCGGCTCGTGGATAACCTCGATTTGCTGAAAATAATCAGGAAGTATCCTGCTGATGGATCTCGTTTCCCCAGCACGTGACGGGGCAGCTGGCCGGGTCACGATGGCACAGTGAGGTGTCAGCACGGCCACGTCTTCGATAAAGGTGGAATCGGGGAAGGCTTCATCTGGGTCGAGCACCACTACATCCAGGCCGCAGGCTTGCAGCGCGGTGATGTAGTTCTGATGCTGGCGAAGTGCTGTATCGTAATCGGGCGCGCCCAGATTGGCTTCGCTCAGACCGGAGATCATGCTGCGTCCACAGGTTTTGACAATTGCGCGTGTAAAGGTAAACATGAAAAGTCTCAGATAGTAGATAGAGGAGGCATGAAATTCTTGCCGCACATGAAATATGGTTTAGCAGCCCATATGTAGCGCATGTATCAGGCAGTGAAAACCTTTATCTACACATTTCCCTTGTTTCCTTCAGATGTTCCCTTGGGCACGCTCGACCAGCTTTTTTGCCAGATCACTAAAGACAAAGTGGTGCAACGGCAGCACTGAGTACCAGTAAAGTCTGCCCCAGATGCCGCGCGGCAGAAAATGGGCGGTCTGGACCAGTCGATCCGGTTGGATATCAAACTCGAGCCAGGCCTTGCCCGGCACCTTCATCTGGGCGAAGAGCAAGAGTCGTTTATCTTTGCGGATGTCCACAACCTTCCAGAAATCGAGGGCATCTCCGACCCGTAACTCGCCTGCCAGGCGCCGACCGCGATTGAGGCCATAGCCGCCGGAGAGTTTGTCGATGATGCCGCGAAGTTTCCAAAGAAGGGTGTACCGATACCAGCCCTTTTCGCCGCCCAGGGAACAGGCGCTGGCAAAGACCCGATCCGGGGTGGCGGTGCCCAGCACTACTTCCCGAACGTCGCGGAGCACAGCTCCGGCTGGGTTGTCAAAATCCTTAATGTCGCAGGCGATTCCAGCGCTGCTGTCGCACCAGCGGCTGATCACCTGGTTATGCTCCAGTTCTTCGATGGCTTCACGTACTGCCTGGTGGTAAGGGATCGGCTGGATGGTGGGAAACAGTTTACGGGCGTTGTCGTTCTGCAATACAGTTTCACTGCGCAACCCTTCCACAAGGGCGGCGGCCAGTCGGAGTGGTACAGGGGTAAAGAGGATCAGCCAATACGAGGAGAGTTTGGGTGATAGCACCGGTACCGGGAAGAGGTACCGTTTCAGCCCCATGACTTCGGCCGCTTGCCGCATCATGTCTTTAAAACTTAAGGTTTCGGCACCGATATCGATCATCTGGTTCCCTTCGACGGTGAGGTCAACACCGCCGGCGAGATAGGCGAGGACATCTTCGATACCCACCGGCTGGGTTTTTGTTTTCACCCATTTGGGGGTGATCATCGCCGGCAACTTCTGGACCAGGTTACGGATGATCTCAAAGCTGGCGCTGCCCGAACCGATGATGACCCCGGCCCGAAACCACAGGGTCTGTATCTTGTCGGGCTCGGCAGCAAGAATCTCTCCGGTTTCGATCCGGCTTAAGAGATGTTTGCTGGCGCTTTCTTTCACGCCAAGGCCACCCAGATAGATGAGTCGGCGTACACCTGCCTGAATACAGGCATTACGAAAGTTTTCAGCGCTAATTCGGTCAAGTTCCTGGTAGTCGGTATCCGAACCCATGGAGTGGATCAGGTAGTAGGCGGTATCGATTCCGGCAAGTGCTTTGGACAGTGCGTCCAGGTTGAAGGTGTCGCCTTCGGTGATCTCCACCTTGTCAAGAACTGCGGCTTGCAGCTTGTTGCGGTTGCGCACCAGTACCCGTACTTGAAACTGGGTCGTGTCGAGCAGCCGTTCCACCAGTCGTCGTCCAATATAGCCTGTGGCTCCTGTCACCAGCACCTTCTGGTATCTTTTGGTCTCGTTCATCGATGGCTCCCGTCCCTTTGTGGGCGGCATCTGCAATGCCGTTTTTTACATGGAGAAATTCTAAGCAGTCGCCGCAATGATTCAATGGCGAGCGAGGCTTGTAATTCTTTCTATTTTGAGTAATGTTGCTGCTTGAAAAATTCACAACTCGAAACGGTTCAGCCTTGCAGATGCAAAGTTCCGCACCATGTCTGCGCCTTGCCTATAGCAGGTAGTCATGCCATTTGCACCCGTCAGAAAACAGCAGATATCCGACCTGGTTTTTGAACAGCTCCGGGAGTCGATCTATCGCGGCGAACTGAAGATCGGAGAACGGTTACCCTCGGAAAGAGAACTCGCCGAAATCATGCGGGTGAGCCGGTCCTCGATCAGAAAGGCCATCAGCCGGTTACTGGATATGGGCTATGTGGAGAACCGGGCGGGTCTGGGCACCTTCGTCCGGCTGCCGGAGGCACGACCTCCTCACGACCCCTTTGCCTATATGATGTCGCCGGGCCAATCCTCTCTTGACGAATTGATGGAGGTTCGAATCGGGCTTGAGTGCCAGGGGGTGGCTCTGGCCGCTGAACGGGCAACTGAGATGGATATCACCTACCTCGAGCTGGCGTTTGCCGAGATGCACGACTGGCAGCCGGACCAGGAGAAGGCCAAGGATGCCGATATGCGGTTCCATATGGGTATCGCCTACGCCACCCATAACGCCGTACATGTGGACCTGACCCGCCGTTTTTACGACTACATGTTCCACTCGATCAACAAACTGCACTCGCTGCTTTACGAAAAAAATAAGAATCTCGGTATTATTGATCAGCAGCACTTCAAGATTCTCGACGCGATCAAGTGCCGCGATGGTGAAAGTGCGAGCCGTTATATGCTGCAGCACATCACCTTTCTGCGTGGTTTCTTAAAAGAAATTTCGACCAACAACTGAGTGGTCCGGTTTACATGCGTGTCAACTCTGCCAGTGCTGGCATCTGCAGAACATTGTTCAGCAGCTTGTAAGTAAAGCCCCAGAGGTAATAATCGTCAATGGGAAAGGCCGGGGCGAATCGTTCCGGCAGTACCTCTGCCTCCACATGCAGCTCGGGACGTCGGAACTGTTCCAATGTGAGCCAGCAGGAGCTCTGTATTTCTTTTGGCTCAAGCTGCAGTTCCGGACGCTCATCTAGATGGAAGAGGTAGGGCTGTACCAGAATCAGGGAGTTGATCCGGCTGCCGGCATATCGGGCTGGCAGCTCAGCCCGTACCGCGTCAGAGGTGAGAGTGATTCCAGTCTCCTCGAATGTTTCACGGGTACAGGTTTCCAAGAGGTTTGCGTCGATATCGTCTTTTCTCCCACCGGGAAAGGAGAAATGGCCTGACCACGGATCGCTGGGATTGCTGTTGCGTCTGAGCAACAACACGGAATCTTCAGGATAACAGACCCGGATAATGGCGACCGCCGCGGAAGGAAGTGATGACATAGATTTGCGCACCGGAGGTTGTGATTGTCAAAGTGTCGTCTTCTTCTTGCGTGAATTGGTTCTGCACGTATTTTTACTGTAACGTCTGTGATAAAAAACGCAAGGTAGAGAGACGTGGATCAGACTGGCTACAATGCACCTCTGCCCCTGCTAAAACAGAAAAACAATCGAAAAGGAGAGGCCATGGGACATGATGTCGCAGTTTTTCAGCCCTACCCGTTTACGGTCGGTCAGAAAATCAGAATCGAGGGCAAACGTCGCCACGGTGACTGGGAAGTGGTTGGGGTGAGTGAAGCCAAAGTCACCCTTCGCTGTCCTGTCTCGCATCGTGAATTCGAATGGGACAGGTTCTGTTATCTGGTCAGTGAAGAACACGATGCAGTCTGGCCCAGACCCGATTGACAGTCATGTGTCTCATTACTTTTGCGTATAACCACCATCCCGGATACCGACTGGTACTTGCTGCCAACCGTGATGAATTCCTTGATCGGCCGACCGCGCCCCTCGGTTACCATTATCCGGGCGAAACGATTCTGGCAGGCCGCGATCTGAGAAGCGGCGGGACATGGCTCGGAATGGATGGTGGTGGTCGTCTCGCCGCCATCACCAATTATAGAGATCCGTCCAGGGTGGTGAATCCGGCCCCATCGAGAGGAGAAATCATTCTTGATTATCTGCGCTCAGGCCTCATGGCGGAAGCGTTTCTTGAGAAATTCTCCGCCCGGGCCAGCAGATATAGCGGCTTTAATCTTTTGCTGGCAGACTGTGAAAATCTTGTTCACTACTCCAACGTCAGCGACCGGAGCACCAGGCTCACCTCTGGAGTTTACGGGCTCTCCAATCATCTGCTTGACACTCCGTGGCCGAAGGTAGAGAGGGCGAAAATGCTGCTCACCAGAACGCTTGCCGCAAACGGGTCGATCGATCGGGAAGAGATCTTTCGACTCTTAGCCGATCGGAAATGCCCTGAAGATCAGTTGCTGCCTGATACAGGGGTCGGTCCCGAATGGGAGCAGTTGTTGGGGCCCATTTGTATTCACAGCCAAACGTACGGCACCCGTTCCTCTTTATTACTTACCATAACCGACACTGGCCAGGCGGAACTCTGTGAACGGAGCTATCGTCACGATAATGGTTTTCAAACAGTTGACGATAGATGCTTCCATATAGATTTCCAACGCGGATAGTCGGATCTTAACAGATATTACTTGATGACTTCTGTTTCATCTCGGTCGGATCAGTTCGATTAGTCAGGTGTGCAACCTGGTCTACCTGGCAAAAGTATTGGGCAGGTTGAACCTTGACGAAACACTTGTGCAACCTTCTGCCCCGATACTGGGAGGCTGGCAATCACCATAAGATTCAACTTTTGCACTCTTTCATTACACATGTGATATTCGTGAGGCAGATGTGCTGAAGCGTTAGGGATGGTTGGTTGACAATCAAAATCAACACATACAGTTACATAATATATCGTTGACGTAAACATTAATATTGTTGTTAACCCACCAATGGGATAATGTGTCGAGGATTTCTCTGAGGTGACGGATTACTGCTCAATCCGTATGTACACAGTGATCCGTATAAACAGACTCTGTATTACCACCAGAAAGGAGACCTCCATGAGTCAGTTCTTCCGTATTGTGTCCCGTGTATTGCCTGCTCATCTCCCCGCTTTTGTTACTCCTGAAACAATTACCTTCATCTTCAGGTGCATTGACGAAAATCAAGCTGTCGAGAAAATTATCAGCAGTATCGATGTAGACGGTAAGACAGTCTCGTTGACTCTCGTGTGGCTCCTTGGTCAGAAGCTCATAAAGATAGCGGAGGGACAAGAGGAGGAGGCGCCGCTGATTATCACTGACAGCGCATCGGATATTCCAGAAGATTTGATCAAAAAGAAAAATATTCTGGTCGTACCGTTAACCGTGACCATGAACGGTAATGACTACCGTGACGGTATAGATGTTACTCCGACAGAATTTTACCGCCTGCTTGAGTCATCAAAAAACTTTCCTTCAACCAGTCCGCCGACTGTTGATGATTTTCATCGTATTTTTCTTGAGAATATCGGCAAAAGAGACATCCTCGGCATTTTTATATCCCGAGGCATGAGCAAAACCGTAGACATCGCCCGCCAAGCAGTTCGCAGTAATTTTAATTCATATCTCACGGAACGCCGGGCAACTCCAGGTACGAATAAAAAGATGAAAATTGAGCTGATTGACAGTCGCCAGGTATCCATGGGAGCTGCACTACTGGTACTTGAGGCTGCAGATCGAATTGCGGAGGGCTGGCCGGTTGAGTTGGTGAAATATCATATCGAGGAATTGGTTTCCCAGGTGCAGGTTTATTTTATGGTCGACAATTTGAACTATCTGGCTCGAGGTGGACGCATAGGCCGAGGAATGGCTATGTTCGGCAACCTGTTTGGTTTAAAGCCCATTCTTGGTATGGCCGAGGGCGGGGTAGATGCCAAATCACGAACAATAGGCGGCAGATGGGGCCAGCGACGTTTGATAGATTATATGAAGCAGCATATGGGCAATGAGGGAAAAAGTCTGCGGATAGGTATCTGCCATGCAAATGCAGCCCAAAAGGCCATGGCAGTTCAGAAGCGGATTGAGGAGGTTTTCCCGGGTCAGCAGCAGATCGTATCCTCTTTCGGGCCAACTGTTGGTGCCCATATCGGTCCAGGCGCTGTTGGTGTGGCCTGGTTGCCTATACCAGAGGTATAATACAATATCCTTCATGGCACCAAAATAAAGGGGTGGGTCGATCCTGCTCTTTCATTTCGCACGCCTTGGTTGTGAACGAAATATTGAATAGATCAGGGGCGGCTGGAATAAAACAGTGTGTGCCACTTAAGGTGCTGGTTCGGCTGGACAATTCAAGGCGATACGGACCACTTCGTTGCGGAACGGAAAGGTACCGGCAGCTCGATCGGAAAAATATTTCTGCAAGGTCACCCGTATGACCTGAAAAGCGATCTCATCCCAAGGAATCTCCTCTTCGCGGAACAACCGCAGCTCGCTGCTTTCCCGGGTTATGGCAAATTCCGGCCGGGCCAGCTGGCAGCGAAATATCAGGTAAAGCTGATTGATCGGCACCAGATCGGCAAGGAAATACGGGGAAAGGTCGATGATTTCTGCTTTGGTCTCTTCCCGTGTTTCACGGCGGGCGCCATCTTCGACACTTTCTCCGTTTTCAAGATAACCGGCTGGCAAGGTCCAGAGCCCCCGTTGCGGTTCGATGTCTCTTCTGCACAACAGAATCCGGTCCTGCCATTCCGGGATGGCGCCCACCACCAGCCGGGGATTTTGGTAGTGGATCATGCCGCAATGGTTGCAGCAAAAACGCTTGCGGTCGTCATCTTCCGGTATGGTGAGTTGTACGGGATTGCCACAGTTTGAGCAGAAATTCATGGTGTATTTTCAATCCAATTGGCCTGAAAAGCGTGCCAAGAGCTGTTCGTCTGCCTGATCGATCCGGCCAAGGATGGTGTCGGCCCGTGAAAAGTCACCGTCTTGCAGCAAGGGGCTGGGGATGGCAATGGAGTACATGCCGGCGTTTTTGGCTGCGGCGACTCCGGCCTCGGAATCTTCAAAGGCTACAGCTTCCTGCGGGTTTACCCTGAGGAGTTGCATGGCCTGCAGATAGATCTCAGGATCAGGTTTTTTGCGGCTGACCATGTCACCGCCCACCACCTGGGCGAAATATCTGGTGAGGCCAAGGGTCTCAAGGATCAGGTGCAGCTCGATCCGATCAGAGGAGGAGGCGACGGCCAGCTGATAACGGCCACAATATCTGTCGATAGTTTCCCGAACACCTGGCAGCGGTTCGAGGCTGGGGATCATACGGAGATAGAGTTCCTGCTTTTCTTGAAGAAGAGTTGTTCGCTTTACCTGCAAGCTGTGGCTCTGAATATAGTCGTCTGCCAGCTGTTCATTGCTGACTCCGACATAACGGTTCAGATCGCTCTGGGGGATGGAGTCGACACCGTAGCGCGCGAGCGTCTTACGCCAGGCTTCAAAGTGCAGTTTCTCGGAATCGACCAGCGTTCCGTCCATGTCAAAAATGAGGGCACGAATCATGAGGCAGCCGGTGCTCCCTGGTACGGCTCAACACGGTTGCTATGGGATGGTGGCAGGGCGAGACTGCCGTCGATCATGGCCTGGATCATCTTGCCCTGATGGGGACCGCTGAGCTTGAAGAGAATTCCAATGCCTCTGCTGTCCTTTCGGACAACGGTCGCATCAACAGAGCAATTGCTTCTCAGTACCGGAGAACTCAGTGAGAGAGTAATCGATTCGCCAATGCCAATGTCATGGTCGGTTTCAATATAGGCTCCGCCCAGGCTGATATCTCTTAAATAACAGTGTCGTGTCATCTGCTCAATATCAAAATCGAGTGCTACCAGTAGCTCATAGCGTTCATGCTGACGATGATTAGTGCTCTCGCTGCGCATTTCGTCATCCAACTGGCCGCTTTCCAGGATCAGCATCATCAGCGGTATGGATATTTCCCGTTTTATCTGCCGGGGGGCGTAATCGATATCGATAAAAACGTTTTTCCAGGCGAGTATCTGTAATGCTGCATCCTTGCCGCTTTTTTCAGCGTTTCGGGCAGCGATGAGCTCGCCCTGTTCCAGCCAGAGAAAACCGAACTGGTCCTTGCTCGAAACCTTGAGGGTGCAGCTGCGGGTTTCCAAGGCCATCATCTGAAGAAACGAGGAGAGGTTGATACCCCTGACCTGGCCGCCGTAATCAATTTGCAGCTCGGTGAAAACCCGTTTGGTAAGCATACTGAGGTCATGGGTCTGGTCGAGGTAGACAGCCGACGGAAATTGCTTGATGCGGGCCCTGAGCAACGGCTTGCTCTCGTTGGTCATGACGATGACCTTGGTTGCCGGATATTCCCTGGCTAACCGTGCCACCAGTTCAAAGCCGTCCACTTCCGGCACCCGGATGGCGGTGATGACGATCCTGACCGGCATTTTTCGCATGATGGTCAGGGCCTGACTGCCATGGGTGGCTGAAAGGACATTGAGAAACCCGCCCTGGCTCTGCAGCAGGCTGGTCAGACTACGGAGCATGGCCTGATCGTTATCGACAACAAGTACGTTATTCATCATTGTGACGCGTAACTCTAAAGAAAAGAATCTCGGCGAAGAGTGTCAGAAATGGGCTATGTTCTCTCATGGCTGCCAGATGCACAGCACGATGCTGTCAATGTTCATCCACTCGGGGGCGCTGGCAGTGAAAGGTTGCATTTCGCGGATCCGGAGGTCGTTAAGCTGTCAGGCACGTGCCCATTGCCGGTGACAGTATCTCAAATATGATGAATCCGCCTATAAACAGCATTACATGCAGAATGTACATGGTAATTCAATAAGCCCAAAGCACAAAGTCGGTTTTGTTCGCCTTTTACCAAACCGATGTTTTATTCTAGCGTGAGATATCAACAATATGCAACCTCCTTTCGTGGGATTTTCAACGAAGAGCCAGGAGATGCAACTATTTTTCCTTAAAAGAATATGCTGAACAGGGGCTCTTCCCTTCTTGATATCACTGGTCGGACTTGTCGGGCTCGTTTTTGTATGCGATAGTGAGAAGCTGTGAATGACACGCCATTTCATGGGTGAGTGGCAGGTGGCAAAGGATGGTTCAAAGACAAATAGTGAGGATGGCGGCAGTGGATATCCAGGTGAAAATGACGCGGGCTGAGCGGAGCTGGGTGCTATACGACGTCGGTAATTCCGCTTTTGTGCTTGTTATGGTAACAGCAATTATGCCTATCTTTTTCAAAGACTATGCATCTGCAGGGGTGCCGGCTGCGGTATCGACAGCCAATTGGGGATTCGCCAATTCCATCGCCTCCCTTGTCCTGGCGGTGATGGCCCCGGTATTGGGGGCGATGGCGGATTACCGGGGGCGGAAGAAGACCTACCTGCTCGCCTTTCTGCTGCTGGGCCTCACGTTCACTTTTGGTTTGTCCCTGGTGGGAGAGGGGCAGTGGTTCTTCTGTCTTTTTCTTTTTGTCTTGGCTCGGGTTGGTTGGGCCGGGGCCAATGTGTTTTATGATGCCTTTATTGTCGATGTCGCTTCCCGTGAGCGGATGGATTTGATTTCGTCCCGGGGCTATGCCTGGGGATATATCGGCAGCGTCCTGCCTTTTCTGGTGGTGATCGGCATAATTTTTACAGCTGGCATGGCTGATGGTCTGCCGGCGACTGCGACCAAGGCAGGCTTTCTTGTTGTGGCGGTATGGTGGCTCGTGTTTTCTCTGCCACTTATGAAAAATGTCCATCAGCAATATGGGATTGAGCTTTCGGAAGCCCCTGTACGCGACGCCATTTTGCGCCTCTTCGCAACCGTGCGGGAGATTCGTCAGCACCGGCAGGTTTTTCTCTTTCTGGCTGCCTACTTTTTTTATATTGACGGGGTGGATACCATCATTGCCATGTCGACGGCATACGGGCGTGATCTGGGTTTCGGTATCACCCTGCTCATTGCGGTGCTGCTCTTTATCCAGATCGTAGCCTTTCCCTTTGCCCTTATTTTTGGGCGCTTGGCCCTCCGTTTTTCCACTCGCACTATGCTGCTGGCGGGAATCGGCGTCTATTGCCTGGCTACTCTTGTCGGCTTCTCTCTGCCGTCCATTGATGACGTGACCATAAAAACTGGGCTGTTCTGGTTCATTGCCTTTTTAGTCGCCTCATCCATGGGTGGTATTCAGGCGCTCAGCCGCAGTTACTATGCCCGGCTTATTCCGATGGAGAAAAGCGCGGAGTTCTTTGGCTTCTATAATATCTTCGGCAAGTTTGCTGCCATAACCGGGCCATTTCTCATGGGGGTGGTAAGCCGGATGACCGGGCACAGCCGTTGGGGAGTTCTGAGTATTCTCCTCCTGTTTGTGGCTGGTGCGGCATTGCTCTGTTTGGTAGGAGAAGAAGAGTAGGGCTTACCTTTGTCTCTTCTGATCTGGTACACTACAAAGAGAATGCGGTGACCGGAACTGCCATGCTTTCCATATAATACTCCCACATCACAGGTATCACGATGGCAACACCATCTGCGGACAGGCTTCTGGCGATCATTACCCGACTGGCGACTGAACTGCACCCGGATGGCACGTGTATTCAAGATATCACCCTCGACAGCGGCCTCGACAGAGATCTCGGGCTCGACAGCCTGGCCAGGATGGAGCTCCTTACCAGGCTGGAAAAGGAGTATGGGGTCCGTTTACCGGAAAAGGTGCTGGTGACTGCCGAAACTCCAAGGGATCTGCTGTTTCACCTGGGCAATGCCGCTCTTGTCGCATCAGAGTCGGAGGAGGCGGAGAATGAAGTGCGGCAAGACGAAAGTGAAATTCGGCGGGCAAGCGGGCCTGTCGGTGCAAAGACTCTGGTCGAAATACTTGCGCACCACGTCCGGCAGCAACCGGAATCTGAGCATATCGTGCTGCTGGAAGGGGGCAAGGAGTTTCGCATCACTTACGCCATGCTCCATGCCGAGGCCTTGAAGGTCGCAAACCGTTTGCGTGATTTGCAGTTGGAGCCGGGGAGTACGGTGGCGATCATGTTGCCTACGAGCCGTGATTATTTTTTCTCGTTTTTCGGCGTGCTCTACGCCGGTTTCATTCCGGTGCCGCTCTATCCGCCAGCTCGCCCCACCCAGATTGAGGAACACGTGCGGCGACATCGCAAGATCATCGCCAATGCTGCAGCACCTCTTCTTATTACAATGCTTGAGGTGAAGCCGGTGGCGCGGTTGTTGATGAGCCAGGTGGTGGAACTCAAGAGAATCATGACGGTGGACGAACTGTACAGTGACGTGCCGACCGCTATGCCTCACTTTCCGAAAGCAAATGATATCGCATTTCTGCAATATACTTCCGGTAGTACAGGTGACCCCAAAGGGGTGGTGCTCACCCATGCCAACCTTATGGCCAATATCCGGGCCATGGGCCAAGTTTGCCGGGCGAGCGCCGAGGACGTTTTTGTCAGCTGGTTACCGCTTTATCATGACATGGGCTTGATAGGCGCCTGGTTCGGCAGTCTCTTCTATGGTTGCCGGCTCGTGGTCATGTCGCCCCTTTCGTTTATTGCCCGCCCGGAGCGCTGGCTCCGGGCAATTTCCCGCTTTGGCGGGACCCTCTCCGCTTCCCCAAATTTTGGCTATCAGCTCTGCATCAGCCGCCTTGAGGACAAGGATCTGGCGGGAATTGACCTTCGTTCCTGGCGGATGGCCTTTAATGGGGCCGAACCGGTTATTCCGGAAACTCTACGGGTATTTGCCGATCGTTTTGAAAAATTCGGACTCTCGCCGAAAGCGTTGGCGCCGGTATATGGTCTTGCAGAATCGTCGGTAGGGCTTGCCTTTCCCGAACCGGGTCTGGGGGCGAGGATCGATACAGTAGAGCGGAATACCTTTGGCATGTCTGGAAAAGCGGTCCCGTCGAAAGCGACCGATGGCACGCCACTCGAATTTGTCTGTTGTGGCCGACCGTTGCCAGGCCATCAGATCCGTATCGTCGATAGCGAAGGGCGGGAACTGCCGGAGAGATACGAAGGGAGGCTGCAGTTCAAGGGGCCATCTTCTACCAGCGGCTATTTCAAAAATGCAGATGAGACCAGAAAACTTTTTGTTGGCGAGTGGCTTGATAGTGGCGATCTTGCCTATATAGTAGCCGGCGAGATATATCTCACCGGCAGGGTGAAGGATATCATCATCCGGGCCGGACGAAATATTTATCCTCATGAGCTGGAAGAGGCGGTCGGCAATGTGCCCGGTGTACGAAAAGGATGTACAGCGGTGTTTGCTGCTCAAAACGGCCAGGAGAGTGCTGAAAAACTGGTGGTGTTGACCGAATCGCGGCAACGTGGGAGCGAAAAGCTGCAGGAGATACGACAGAAAATCAGCGAGATTGCGGTCGATCTCCTTGGTACGCCACCCGATGAAATAATTATCGGCCCACCGGGAACGGTCTTGAAAACCTCCAGTGGCAAGATCCGCCGTTCTGCCTGCCGGAATCTATATATAAGCGGTCACATTGGCCGAACCAAACCGGCGGTATGGATGCAAATGGCCCGCATGGGGCTTGCGTCTGTCAAGCCGATGTTGCAGCGGTTAGCCGCACGGCTTGGTGCACTTGTCTATGCCGGTTATTGTTGGTTCTGCCTGGGCCTGGTCGGAATCGTTGCCTGGTGTGGTCTTCAGCTGTTGCCGACAGGCCAACCTTGCTGGAATTTTGCCGGAACCCTCGTGCGTTGGCTCTGTCGTCTCACCGGTATTGGAATCACAATACGGGGACTGGAGAATTTGCCGGCTGAGGGCAACTATCTCATGGTCAGTAACCACATGAGCTATCTTGATGCAATTCTGCTAACCGGGGTTTTGCCCCAGCGGGTTGGCTTTGTCGCCAAGGCGGAACTGGGTCGCAATCCTTTCCTGGTACGGCCGCTGAAAAAACTCGGTGTCTTTTGGGTGGATCGGTTTGACGCGGAGCAGGGAGTGGCTGATGCCGGACGAATTGCCCAAGGCCTTAGCCAGGGAGCACGTCCGTTTTTTTTCGCCGAAGGAACCCTGCAGCGGATGCCGGGACTGCTGCCTTTTCAGATGGGTGCCTTTGTTCTTGCCTGTGAGCAACAGGTTCCTGTTGTGCCGGTGGTAATCCATGGCACTCGAAATATTTTGCGCGGCGGCTCCTGGTTTCCCAGGCGGGGGTGGGCAAGCTTCACCATTCTGCCGTCGCAGAAAAACGATGGAAGAAGCTGGCAGGCAGCAATTGAGTTGCGCAACCGGGTGCGCCAACTGATGCTGGTGCAGTTGGATGAACCTGATCTTGGCGGCGAATACACCTCGCTTTTACAGATGGATATCGTCCGCCCTGAGAAGAACGACGGACAGCACGATTAAAATCAAATATTTCACCAAAGAGTATGAATAGCGAAATGAGCAGTATGACAATTGAAAAGCTACTCCGTTTTTTTGCCGGCTCACCGGGTTATCTGCAGGAGAGCGGCTGGCTGAACTCCATGGAGAGGGGCGAGGCAGTGGATAAGGAGGGGCGGCCGATCCCTTGGATAACCTATCCGGCTCTTGATTTTCTCTCTCCCCGCATTGATTCCCGGATGGCGGTTTTTGAATACGGCACCGGCAATTCCACTTTCTGGTGGGGGAAACGGGTGGCACGTCTGGTCAGCTGTGAGCACGACAAAGAATGGTATAGAGCGTTCAAAGAGCGGGTTATTGCCGACAACACCACCTATCTCTTTCGAAGGCATAAAGGTGGGTCGACCGCATACGCAGAAGAGATCGCCGGTTATCCCGGCCAGTTTGACATTCTGGTCATTGATGGCCGTGACCGGGTCAACTGCATCAAGAATGGTCTTGGCGCATTAAAGCCGGGAGGTGTGGTAATCTGGGATAACAGTGACCGTGAGGAGTATCAGCCAGGCTATGATGTCCTTACCGGCGTGCGTTTTGCACGGCTTGATTTCTGGGGGCTGGGCCCGCTTAGTACCCGGCGCTGGTGCACCTCTATCTTTTATCGTGCTGACAACTGTCTGGGGATTTGATGAGGGACTTCACAGAATTGACAGGAATGTATTGCCGGATTATCATTCAAAAAAAAGAGATATTGCGTTCGTCTCAGATCAGATGGTGAGGAAATGATCACACCGGAGGTGGTGGCAAGTTCCGGTCGGACAGTGAGAAACCAATCAGGGAGATAGGCATGACGACAGACAAACAGAATGATCCGGGGAAAGATCGACGTTCCCCTGAAATGCTGGAGCTTGAAATTACAAAGCTGGCCAAGGCTGGTGATTTCAGTAGTGCGGAAAAACTTCGCAATGTGCTGCTTGCCAATCATCCAATGGCCCTTACTTCCATTATTGCCACTGGTGAAATTATTGAGGCAGAAAAAAGTCTTGGGATCGACAAGAATCATCTCGCCATATGGGATAACCTCTATAGCAGACTCAGTCAGGAAGAGCAGAATTGTATCTTTTATGCGACAAAAAAGGCAACGGTGGCCGCGAACAAGATTATGATCCGTCAGGGTAAACCGGTGGCCAGGTTGCTCTTCATCGACAATGGCAGGGTGACGTTGTTTCACTCCAAAGGCGATGAACGGATCCTGCTGGGGCAGTTGTCGCGGGGAGATGTGCTGGGGGAGGAAACGTTCTTCAATCTTTCCAATCCGACATTCTCCGCCGGGGCTCAGACCGAGGTGCGGCTTCGCTATCTCGACAAGACGGCGACCCGTGACTGGGATGAGCACCATCCAGGGTTGTATCAGAAGTTGGCTGATTACTGTCTGCAGAATAGCCGGGCCAGCCAGTTGCAGCAGCAGAAAAATATAGAAAAGCGGCTTTTTCCGCGAAAGAAAGCTGATTGTAAGCTTACCGCCTACGTTCTTGGGGAGGATGGGGGCCGAAGCGGGGAGAGCTTTCGTGGATCAATTCTGGACCTTTCCCGGAACGGCACCTGTTTTGAGATCCACTGCCCGCGTGCCGAAACTGCCCAGGCCTTGCTTGGCCGGGTCATTGATCTTGAGCTTGAGCCCGAACCCCATGCGTCAGACGGCCGAATGATTCTGCAGGGAATCGTTGTCAAGGTGGGGATATTGTTGCATAACGATTTTACCATCCATGTCCGCCTGCACAGTGAACTTTCAAACAGCGAGATGGCAAAGCACCTGATAGAAGAATAAACCGGACAGGTCTTTTACCGCTGGCTGAGGTAAACACCGCTCATGACCACTACTGCTGCCACACATTGGGTGGCAGAGAGAGTTTCACCAAGCACCAGCCATCCGAGAGCAACCGAAAATACGGGAATCAGGTTGACGAAGATTGCCGCCCGGCTTGCCGGAACATGCTTCAGGCTGAAATTGTAGAGGCCGTAGGCACCAAGGGTGATGACAGCGCCGAGGTAGAGGACGGCCAGAGAGCCCACCAGCGGGAAATGGGTGGGCAACGTTGTGCCGGGCAGAAACATCAGTGGAAAAAAGAAGATGCTGCCAATCAGTGCCTGGACGGCGGTAAGCAGAAATGGCGAGTAACGGCTGGTGAGCTGTTTCAGCGAGATAGTGTAGCCGGTCGCGCAGACCATCGCCAGAAATTCATAGAAGTTCCCCAGCACCGGATTTGGTGCATCAGTTGTCGGTGTCGATTCCGCCGTCAGCCAGCAGACTCCCACCACTGCCAGGATCGCCCCGATCCAGGATTTTTTCGTATTGACCTCTTTGAGCAGCAGAGCTGCTGCAATCATGACCAGAATGGGCAGCATGGCTGTGAGCAGTCCGGCCTGGGATGCACTGGTGTTTTCGATGGCCTTAGCTTCAAAAATGAAATAGAGGCAGGGTTCGCAAAAGGCCATGAAGAGGATAGGCTTATAGTCACCCGGGCGGTAATCAAGCGAACGGGCGATCCTCTTGCCAACCAGAAGAAAACATAGGCTTGCCACCAGCATTCTGCCAAAAATGACCACCATCGGGTCGAAGTCACGAAAGGCAATTTTCAGGGCAATAAACGAGCTTGACCAGAGGAGCATTGCCATTAGCAGGGAGAAGGTCGGTAGATTTCGGGCAATGACAGCAGGAGATAGCATCCGGGACTCCGGTTAGACGGTAAATGACAAAATAGTTCGGGATAACGTAGTGAAGATGTCCTTGTAGCACGAAAGGCCTTGGCATAGCAACAGAAGTCTTGGGCGACACGAAGAGCCAGTGTAACGGTACTCGCTGGACATGTTTGATCTTTCCGGCAAATAGGAGGTGTCAGGTTTGATGTTGATATGTCTATGTTAAATAACTGTATATCAGGTATAATACTACGTGAGCATGGAGCGGTGTTGTTGATTTATGAAGCAGGTGGCGGCAGATACGTGCAACATGCGCCTTAGCTGTCATCGGTAGCCGGAAACGAGCCGGTAACACTCTGGTTGGCGGGGTGATTATGAATAACGCTATAACGATACTTGGTATTGATGTCGGTTCCGTAGCGGTTGGGGTAGCCGTGATTGAACGAGACGGTTCTATCCTGCATACCGGCTACCGTTTTCACCATGGGGAAGTTTCGGCAACCATACGACAGTTACTCGACGAGGCGGCGCTTACCCAGATCGACATAGTGGCGATTACCGGTTCGACGCCTGCGGGAGTTCGAAGTGCGCGCCGCTACGATAGCGAGATATGCACCATTACTGCGGCAAAGAGGCTACACCCGGCGATACGGGGGCTGCTCAAAGTGGGTGGAGAGAAATTTAGTTTGTCCACCTTTGATCATGACGGCCACTATCTGGGCAGCCGCACCAATACCTCATGTGCCGCCGGAACCGGCAGTTTCCTCGACCAGCAGGCTGTCCGTCTCCATCTCGGCTCAAGTGAGCAACTTTCTGAAATCGCAGCTCAAAGTTTCTCCAGGTGCCCAAAAATCGCCACACGTTGTGCGGTGTTTGCAAAAACCGACCTGATTCATGCCCAACAGGAGGGCTATAGCCTGGGGGAAATAAGTAACGGCCTCTGTCAGGGACTTGCCAAAAACATCGTTGATACACTCTTTGTCGAAGATACTGTTTCGGCAGGGGAGGTGATTTTTTGTGGTGGTGTTGCCCGAAATGGGGCGGTAGCAGCCCATATCGAAACACTCACCGGGATACACTTTGTCCGTCCGGCTCTCGGCCATCTCTATGGGGCCTTGGGTGCCTGCTTTATGGCTTTAGATGAATTAATATCCCTGGATCTACCTATTGCCGCATCACAACACTTCTCCATCGATGAATTGCTGTTGGCCGAATCTATTGGCCAGAAGGAGTACTATTACCCTCCACTGACCCTTAACCTGTCGACCTATCCCGACTTCACTAGTATCGAGCAGTATCTCGACCGCTCTGAAGGTGAGCCGACGGTGGAGGTCGATATCCACCGTACCATGAATTCCAACACAAACCTGGATGTCTATCTGGGGATCGATGTCGGCTCCACTTCGACCAAAGCGGTATTGATGGATGGTAGTCACGAGGTTGTCGCCGGCCTCTATACCCGTACCGCCGGGCGCCCCCTTGCCGCTGTTCAGGCCCTGTTTAGAGCCATAGACACTATCCAGCGCGAAAAAAAAGTTGAATTTTCAGTTATTCAGTGTGGCAGTACCGGCTCTGGTCGAAAGTTTATCGGTACGCTTATCGGTGCTGATAATATCATTGACGAGATCACCGCCCATGCCCGGGCCGCCTGTCAGTTCAATCCCGAAGTGGATACCATCATCGAGATTGGCGGTCAGGATGCCAAGTTCACCACCCTGCAGGATGGTCGGGTCACCTCATCAACCATGAACAGTGTCTGCGCCGCGGGTACCGGTTCATTTATCGAGGAGCAGGCCGCCAAACTCGGCTGCGCTGTGGAGGACTATTCGTCACGGGCGGAAAACCAGCGTGCGCCCATGGTGAGCGATCGCTGTACGGTGTTTATGGAGCGTGACATCAACCACTATTTGAGTCTTGGCTACACGGTAGATGAGGTGCTGGCTGCCGCTCTCCATGGCGTCAGGGAAAACTATCTGCAGAAAGTCGCTTGCGAAAAGCATATTGGCAAAACCGTGTTCTTTCAGGGCGCGACCGCTAAAAACAAGGCCCTGGTGGCAGCCTTTGAACAACGGTTGGGGCGGCCGATTATCGTCTCGAAATTCTGTCATCTGACCGGAGCGCTGGGCGTCGCCCTGATCTTGAGAGATGAGGGGAAAAACACAACAGATTTCAAGGGATTTTCGCTTTATCGCCAAAAGGTAGAGATTCGGGGCGAGATTTGTGAAATCTGCACCAACCATTGCAAGATCAGTGTTGCCGATGTAGGTGGAACGGAGGTTGCCTATGGCTTTCTCTGCGGCCGCGACTATGGAACGAAAAGTTATGTCTCAGCAAACACCGGTAGTTTCCAGCTGTTACACGAAAGGCGCAGGGTCTGTCACTTTCATCGGAAAACAGAAGAAGGTGAGATACGTATCGGTCTGCCGGCGGCAGTGCACATGGTGGAAGATCTCCCCATGTGGCAATTTTTTTTCGATCAGCTGGGGCTTGTCACTGTCACCAGTGAAGGCTGTCGGGATGGCCAGGTCCAGGGGAAAAAACTGACCCGCGCAGAATTCTGCGCGCCGATAACGGCGATGCACGGTCATGTCGCCTGGTTGCTTGATCGGGCTGATTATATCTTTTTGCCTACCTTTCTTGAAGAAAAAGCCAAAGATGTCCGCCGTCAGTACTGCTACTATACCCAGTTTCTTCCGGCGTTAACCGCATCAATGGCTGGGGATATCGAACACCGGATACTGCGTCCTATAGTCAGGTACCTCTACACTTCATTTCATACCAAAATCGAACTTTACCGGATGATGAAGGACATTGTTCCGAACCGTTGGAACTTTTTCGATGTCGCCCAGGCGTACGACAAGGCCCTCCAATTCAAGAAAGAGGGCAAGGGCCAAATGGTCCGGCTGATGGCTGAGAGAAGAGCTGGCGGCTCTGATGTTCAGGTGGTGTTTGTCGGTAGACCATACAGTGTGCTCTCTCCTGGGTTGAACGGTAATGTCCCAACTATATTCAACAAACTGGGGATCGATACCTTCTATCAGGACATGCTCTCCTACAAACGAGATGAGGTGGCGCATATCCAGCCCCTCCTGGACGAAATACACTGGGAGCACGGGGTGCGGATTCTTGAGGCTGCTGAGGTGATTGCTCAGCGCGATATGCTTTATCCCGTATTTTTAACCTCATTTATGTGTACCCCGGATGCTTTCGTTATCGACTATTTCAAGAAAGTGATGGACAGCCACAATAAGCCTTATCTCATCCTGCAGCTTGACGAACACGATTCCAGCGTTGGCTATGAGACCAGGATCGAGGCGGCTGTTCGTTCATTTCGCAATCACCACAGGAAAAAGCGGCGCTGGCTGGATGTCGACTACACCACCATCAACCCGCGTCTTGACCCTGAGCTCAACCGTAAATATCTGATTTTTCCTAACTGGGACGCTATTACCTGTGGATTGTTGGCTGCGACACTCAGACGGGAAGGGTACAAGGTTGTACTCATGGAGGAAAGTCACCGGATTATCAGGGAAGGGCTTCGCCATAACAGCGGTCAGTGTCTACCCTTGAACATCGTGGCACAGGGGTATATAGAGACCATGCGGTGCCATGACCTCAATCCGGCGGACTGCAGCCTCTGGCTTAACCATGCGACCATATCCTGCAATATCCGCCTGTATCCACATCATATCAAGACGATAATTACGGAACAAGGGTTCGGTGAGGCCGGTGTCTATGTGGGGAAGCTCTCATTTGCCGAGATCTCCTTCCGGGCGGCGGCAAACGCCTATTTTGCCTATATGCTAGGGGGGATGCTGCGTCGGGTCGCCTGCCGGATCAGGCCATATGAGCGAAAGAACGGCGAGACGGACCGGGTGCTGGCAGAAGGTGTTGCCCTGTTATCGGCAGCTTTTGCGGAGGGGCGGGAAAAGGAAGATGCCTTGCGATTCATTGTTTCCCGCTTTGGCGCGATTGCCAGAACCGTGACCCGGAGGCCGAAGGTAGCGATCTTCGGTGATCTCTATGTGCGAGATAACCGGGTCATGAACCAGGATCTGGTCCGGTTCATCGAGATCCATGGCGGCGAGGTGATCACCACCCCTTACAGCGAGTATGCCAAAATGATTGCCCCATCCTATTTTCGCAAATGGTTCAATGAGGGGAAATATCTTGATCTTCTGGCTTACAGGGCGCTGCTGTCAACTATGAGCCGGATGGAAAAAACGTATATGCGGATCTTTGCACCAGTTCTGGGTGGGGAAGTCTTTTCCTATGATGACGATCCTGTACAGGTTCTCAGCGAGTATAATATCCAGCCGGAAAATACCGGCGAGTCGATGGACAACATCCTGAAAATTCATTACATCAAAAAACATTTTCCCGATGTGTCGCTTTTTGTCCAGACCAGTCCGTCGCTTTGTTGTCCTTCCCTTGTCACCGAGGCGATGCGGGATCGTATCGAGAAGAAAACCGGGGTGCCGGTGGTGTCCGTTACCTACGACGGCACCGGAGGGAGTAAGAACGAAGTGATTCTGCCCTATCTGAAATATCCGCGAAACGAGACCCGAAAGGGGGGAGAAACGGGGCAGGAAATACACGGGGCAGCGCGCAGGGAAGGGCCACCTGCTATTGAATCAGTTCCCGGAAATAGACAATGGAAGCAAACTCTGTTGAGTAGCGTACCGGTTGACGAGAACTGGGTTTGGCCACATAGATAAGGTTAGTGAGGCCATAGGTGCGGGCTGCGGTAAGAACATTGGCGTTGTCGTCGACCAGCATGGTTCTGTCTGTGTTAAATCCGAGCATTTTTTCGAGTTTTTCCCAGAAGATTGGCTGCTCTTTGGCCTCGCCAACTTCTTCGGCCGGTATGATCCGGTGAAAGTACGGGCCGATTGTGGTTTTGCCAAGCTTTATGGCGAGGGTCTTTGAGTGGGCGTTGGTGACGAGATAGATGGTTTTGCCGATATTTTTAAGGAAATCTAGAAAATCGATCACGTAGGGGTGGACCTGGATGAGGTGATCGATCTTGCATTTCAGCTCGGGGATATCGAGGCCGAGCTGATCCGACCAGTAGTCGAGATCTGCCCACTGCAATGTTTTTTCAACTCGCCGGTAGCAGGCCAATAGCGCTTTACGCGCCTCCTGGGGCGTGAGATTATTGGCTTCGGCAAAGACCTTCGGGACATATTCTTCCCAGAAAAAATCGTCAAAGTAGCTGTCTAGGAGCGTCCCGTCCATGTCGAGCAGGACGGTATCGATAGTGTCCCAGGAGATTGCGGGGAGGATAGGGGCGAGGTCATCAGTCATGGGTCATCTTCGTCAGGTCGGTGAGTATCTGGCGGGCTACCCCGAAGACCGTTTCCGGGGTGGGCAGCAGTGTAGAGACCACCAGCCGTCCGTCCGGGGTGAGTTTGGTCTTGGCGCCTTTTCTGGTGGCTGCTTTTCCCTGCACATAGTTGAGGAGTTTCTCAGGGGTGACCGGGGTGTCGTTAACAAAGGTGAAAACAAGGGTGTCACGTCCCTTTTCAAGCTTATTGATTCTCAGTGCAGCCAGCTGTTTCTTCAGGGCAACGACAGTGAAGAGGTTATGGGTCTCTTCCGGCAACGGTCCGTAGCGGTCCTCAAGTTCCGCCTGCAGATCGCTGTGCTCGGTCTCGTCGCCGTTAACCAGCGCGGCAATGCGTCGATAGGTGACGTAGCGCTGGCTGATGTCCATCATATAGGGTTCCGGGATATAGGCTGAGACCTGCAGGTTGATCTCAGGATCGAGCTCGTCGACCGGCCGTTCCAGATCGCCTTTCAACGCCCGGGCCTTGAGGTCGGCCACCGTTTTCTGCAGGAGGTCGAGATAGAGGTCATAACCGATAGCGGCGATATGGCCTGACTGGGAGATACCGAGCAGATTACCGCCGCCACGGATCTGCAGATCACTCATGGCGAGTTTGAAGCCGCCGCCGAGTTCATTGCAGTCCATCAGGGCTCGCAATCGATCCCGTGAATCTTTTTTCAGACTGTCAATGGACGGTACCAGCAGGTAGGCAAAGGATTGGGTGGAGGAGCGACCCACTCGCCCGCGCAGCTGGTAGATCTCGGCCAACCCCAGCATGTCGGCACGGTTGATGATGATGGTGTTGGCAGTAGGAATATCGAGACCCGATTCGACGATGGTGGTGCAGACCAGGACATCGATGTCCCGATTCACGAAGGCCACCATGATTTCCTCAAGTTCCTTGCCGGCCATCTGGCCGTGGGCAATGGCCACCCGGGCCTCGGGTACCAGCTTCTGGATCTCCCCGGCTATCTTGTGGATCGACTTGACCCGGTTATGGATAAAAAAGACCTGGCCCTTACGCCGAAGTTCTCGGCTGACTGCTTCCTTGATCACCAGGTTGTCATAGCGGGCGATGAAGGTTTTTACCGGCCGCCGGTGCTCGGGTGGGCTGGAAATGACCGAGAGATCGCGGATACCCAGAAGCGACATCTGCAGGGTACGAGGGATGGGGGTGGCGGTGAGGGTGAGGATATCGACTTCACTCCTCATCTTCTTGATTCGTTCTTTGTGAGCGACGCCGAAACGGTGCTCTTCGTCGACGATGAGAAGTCCGAGATTTTTGAAGACCACATCTTTGGAAAGCAACCGGTGGGTTCCGATAAGAATGTCTATTTTGCCATCTTTTAAGGCCGCGAGCGTCTTACGTTGTTCGGCCGGTGTTCGGAACCGGTTGATACATTCCACGGTTACCGGGAAACCGGCAAGGCGTTCGCGAAAGGTCTTGGTGTGCTGTTCGGCAAGTACTGTGGTCGGCACCAGCACCGCAACCTGCAGGCCGTCCTCAACCACCTTGAAGGTGCCCCGAATCGCCACCTCAGTCTTGCCGTAGCCGACATCGCCGCAGACCAATCGATCCATAGGCTGATCGGAGATGAGGTCAGTGATGACCTCGGTGATCGCCTTGTCCTGGCCAGGGGTCTCGTCATAGGGGAAGGATTCTTCAAGTTCGGCAAAAAGCGGGCCCGGTTTGGAAAAACTTCGTCCCTGCTGCATTTCTCGACGGGCGTAGATATCCAGCAGTTCGTGGGCGACTTTCCATACCTCTTCTTTAACTTTTGCGGTGGTGATCTTCCAGTTCTGAGTACCGAGCTTATCGATTTTCGGTTCTTTATCGGATAACCCCTCATAGCGGCTGATGAGGTTGAGGCGGTCCACCGGCAGGTAGAGCTTGTCGCCGTCGCGGTACTCAATCAACATGAAATCGTTGGTTATCCCCTGGATGTCGATTGTCTGCAATCCCTGGTAATAACCAAGACCGTGGTCGCGGTGGACGACGATATCACCGTCTTGCAACTCGGCAAAGCGGATCGGTTCGCCTTTCTGGCGTTTGCTCTTTTTCTTGCTACCCAATCGCATTTCGCCAAAGAGTTCACTTTCTGAGAGAAAATGGACGCGCTGGTCGATAAGGGAAAAACCGTGGGACAGCTCATGATTGGTAAGGAGCAGGCTGCTGCCACGTTCTGCTGTGAGGCTATCGATTGCCAGTGGCGGTTCGGCGATGGTGATAGTGTGGTGATGTTTGGTGAGCAGCTCGGCCAGGTTTTTTGTGTGACGGCCGGAGCGGCAGCAGAGAACCACCAGATCATCCTGTTCCTGCCAACCCTTGATTCGATCGCTTAAAGGAGCGATCAGGCCGCGACTGGTTCGCTGCAGTGATATCTCCTGCTTCAACAGCTGATGGTTGGTTGTCGAAAACGATAGCTGTGCTCCACTGTCGTGGCTGAAATCGCTAAATAGCAGCTGTTTGCGGGAGGCCAGCTGGCTGTTGATGGTCTCAGTAGAGACAAAGATCGATTCGGGCGAAAGTGCAGGTTGCTGGGCTAAGGCGGCTTCGTGGTAATTGGAGTGGATCCGCTCCGAGACCATCTGCAGGCTCTGGCTGATGGCTTCCGGCTCCAGCATGACCATGACCATCTCCTGCGGGAGATAGTCGAAGACTGTTGAGATGGTTTTGCCCTCTTCGTGATAGAAGAGGGGAAGAAAAAACTCCATGCCGGCGAATCGTCTCCCGGTGGCGACCCGTTCAGAGATACGGGCGGCTTCTTTCTCCTCCCAATTGAGCTCTTCTGCGTGGTGCCTGAACTGACGGGCGATGCGACGGGCCGTGACCTCGTCGCGGTCGATTACCACATCATGGACGGGGAGCAGTATCGCTTCCTCAAGCTCACCGCTTGAACGTTGGCTGATAGGGTCAAAGATTCGTAGAGATTCAATGGTATCACCAAAAAAATCAAGACGCAGTGGCCCATCGTGTACGTCCCCCGCCCCCGTGACAAAAGGTGGTGGGTAAAGATCGAGAATGCCGCCTCGAACAGCCACATCACCAACCGACTGGACCAGCGAGACCTGCTCGTAGCCAAGTCGGGTGAGGCGTGTGAGCAGATCGTCGCGGTCACACTCTTCACCAGCCATAAGGAGTTCGACCGCCCGGCTCAGCACTTCGATTGGGATGACTTTTCGTAAAAGCGCCTCTATCGAGGTGACGACGATGGTTCGTTCATTGTGAGCCCGCAGCTGATACAAGGTGGCAAGGCGGGCAGCCGTGGTCTGTTGGTCGGGACTAAGCGGGGTGTAGGGTGGTATCTCGTAACCGGGATAGACCAGGACGCGGCTGTCGGTGAAGAGACGGAGATCTTGTTCAAATACTGAAACCAGATGTTCGTCGGGGAGGATGCAGCAGCAGCTCACCTCTTTACCCAGCTGGCCACAGAGCCAGGCACCGCTTGCGCCGCGCAGACCACTGACCTGAGTAACGCTTGACTGTTGAAGTTTGGTGAGGAGTTGCTGGATCATCTTGAAAAAAAAGTGCCGGCTGCATTGGGTGCAGCCGGCGTGGTGATTCGTTATTTAGCTACGTTTACGGAATGTTAGAATGTTCCGCCTATGCTGAAGTCAAAGACCGAGGAGTCTTCATCATCCCTGGGATCAAGATTATATCCCCAGACAACGCTGATGGGCCCCATGGGGGAGAGCCAGCGGATACCAAGACCGACTGCCGATTCGGGGTCGTCGTCTGATCGCTGATCTTCATCACCATACACCTGACCGGCGTCGAAGAAGGTAATTCCCTGGATGCCTTGATCCTCAATGATTGGAAAGATAATCTCCACATTGGTATACCACATCTGGTCGCCACCGATACGGTCGCCATCATTCATGGGGCTGATCTTGCCGTACTCAAAACCACGGACCGTGTTGATACCGCCCAGATAAAATCTTTCATAAACGGGAAATTTATCATTCTCATTCTCAAAGGCTTGGCCGGCGGCACCCTTGAGGTGGAGGACAGTTTTCCAGATCAGCGGGAAATACCAGCTGGTAGATGCTTCGATCTTGGTAAACTGGGCATCGCCGCCAAAGGGGCCACCAGCATATTGGGTACTGATCATATGTTTGGAACCTTCGGTGGCACCAAATGTTTTGTTCCTGGTATCACGTACAAGTGACACTCCGACTGAACTGGTTACAGGAACCTTAGCCGACTCCGTGATGACCCAGGAGGCATCGTCGCTGATATCGGAGAGATCAGTGTCAGTATAGGTGTAGTTGCCAAAGATACGCCATTTTTCAATGAGCGGGTAACCGATACGGAGGCCGCCGCCATTCGACTTTTTGGTATAATCGTCATACTCTCGTTCGGTGTTGAACAGATCTGCACCCCAGGACAGTTCAGAATCATTGAGATGGGGGTTGGTGTAGCCCAGATTGTATCGTGAACTCTTACCGCCGACATTGGCACTGAGTGATAGTTGGTCACCGCGGCCGAGGAAGTTGTTCTCGGAGATCGAACCCATGACAATAATTTCGTCCACCGAACTGTAGCCTGCGCCGATACTGAAAGTGCCGGTAGAGCGTTCTTTGACTTCGATGTTGATGTTCATCTTGGCCGGCTCAATGGTTGGTTCGGGGGTGATGTTGACTTCTTCAAAGAACTGCAACCGCTGAAGAGCCTGACTCGATTCACGCAACGCTTTGGAGTTAAACACCCCGCCTTCAGCCAGCCGTATCTCACGCCGGATAACGTTGTCGCGGGTACGGGTGTTGCCCTTGATAATGATCCGGTTGATATAGACCAGCTCACCCTTATTAATCACATAGGTGAGATCAACCCTGCTACCGGATGCGGATTTGTTCATCACCGGCCGAGCTTCGGCAAAGGCGTAGCCTTTTTCGGCATAATAGTCGGTAATGGCCATCACGTCTTCCCGGATGGCGCTGCGGTTTACATATTCTTCATCACGGATGGTGAGCATATCGACAAAAGTAGCTTTGTCACCAAGGAGATCGCCGCTGACATCGACGGTTCCTACTTTAAAACGCGGTCCTTCTTCGATATTGAAGGTCAGGTAGAGCCATTCCTCTTCCTGGCGAATAACCGGTTCGCCGATCCTTGCTTCCATGTAACCGTTGTCATTGTAGAAAGAGACAATCTTGGCTGCGTCTTGCTTGATTTTGTCCATCTCAAGCAGGCCAGATGCGGTAATCCAGCTGAAGAAGCCCTTTTCGCTGGTTTCGATCTGATCGCGAAGCTCGTCGTCGTCAAAGGCGCTGTTGCCATCAAAGGAGATTTCCTTGATATAGATTTTCTCACCTTCGTCGATAGTGTAGGTGACAACTGCGCCCTCTTCGTTGGGAAAGCTGATGTCGGTAGTGACCGTGGTATTATAGTAGCCTTTCGACTTGTACAGTTCCTTGATGGCTTCGGCCCCGGCATTTACCGCGGCCGGATTGAGGATGAAGTGCTCACGGATATTAGCGGCACCTTTGACATCCTCTTCGCTCAGTTCATCGGTGCCGCTGAAGGTAACAGCGGCGATGGTGGGTTTTTCGACAACCTTGAAGACCACATTCTTACCTTTCGGACCGTCGGTAACATCGATTTGGACATCGTTGAAATAACCCATGGAGTAGATGGCTTTAAGGTCTTCCCGAAGGGTTGCCGGGTTATAGGCGCCGCCAGCCCTGCTATTGATCTTTCTGAGAATTGCGCCGGAATCGATCCGTTTGTTGCCTTCAGGAGCAATGGTGCCGATTCTGAGATCGCGTTCGGTGTAGGCCAGGACATCAAGAACGACACTGTTGATGGCGGTAGTAAGTTCATCGACGTTGTTGGCTTTGCTGAAAAAGTATTTGGGACTATTGGGGGTTAATGCATCAAAGACCTTCAAATCAACACTGATTTGTTTGCCGATAACGGTCAGATTGCCAGCTGCCACATTGTCATTGCCGGTGGCTTTGCTGATAGATTGAAGTGCTGCGGGCGGTGGAGGCCAGCTACCCTGATAGTTCGCCATGCTCTCAGCCTTTGGGCGCGGCATAAGAGAGATACCGTGGGCGGCGAGCGATTCGGAAAAGAGTTTGTCGGCGCGCACGGTGAGTTCTTGCACGTCTTTGCCGCTGTTAATTTTCAGTGGGAGAAAAGCGGTGGAAAGGGTGGCGGCCGAAACCGACAACGGTGCAAGCAGGAAATAGAGAGCAAAGCAAAGCACGGTTAACTTTACAGCGGTACAGGCTCGAGATGACGAAACCGGTAGTTGCCTGAAAAAGTTCATAGGAATTCCTTTGATGTGGGCAGAATCGAAAAAACAGTGGTCGTCATGACCAAGAGGTCATAGTACAATAGTGAGTGGAAAATATTCGTTTTTTACCGGTTGCGTCAAATGTTGAGGACGCAGACGGTTAAGCATTTCGGTACGTCGAAGCAGGGCATCGTTCGCGTGCTTTTCAGGTTTCTTGCACGACTGTCAGCCTGTTGATTTCAATTGCGAAACACGTGGCTGTTGTTCATGATTGAGCCTGCTGAAAACCCCGCCCATTATGCCATGTTTCGCAGAAAATGCAAAGGTTGCAGATCAATGGCCAAAGAAAAAGATGTTGTATGATCTTGTGGGTGTAATGGTCGTTATTTCGATGCCTTCTGGTTTCTTGGCTGTCAGCTTGCGGGGTTTCCGTCACGTCAGGCAGTCTTTGGCCGACAGGGCTGTATGGTGTGAATACGAGATGGGGCTCCGGGACTCCATTTCCTTTTATTTTTGCGAGGGTGAAACATGTCACGCGCATTCCTCAACCGTTGGCTGGAATCATTTCTGGGGCTGGTATTGCCGGAAAGGTGCAGGCTCTGTAACAGTTATCTGCCCCAGCACTTCCCTAAAGGAATTTGCAGTTCCTGTAGATCCCGTATCGTCTATATGGACGCTGCCGTCTGTCGAAAATGTGGGGGACTTCTCCGAAGTGGCGCGGCTGCCGGTTTTTTGTGTGGATCCTGTATCCGGCGACCGCCACCATGGGACCATGCCCGATCGGTGGTCCGCTATGGCCCGGAAGTGCGCCAGCTGTTGCTCAGGTTGAAATATCAGGCGGACACCACTGTTCTGCCGGCATTGTCAACCATCGTGCACCCTGTATTGACAACATTTGATCACTCATGGGACTATGTCCTGCCTGTACCGTTGCACCGGACCAGATTGCAGCGGCGAGGGATGAACCAGGCACTGTCGCTTGCTACGATCCTTTTCCCCGGTGCAGAGAAGCGAATCGATCCACATCTGTTACAGCGAAAAAGGGCAACTTCACCCCAGACAGGCCTCGATGGCGCAGATCGGCGAAGAAACCTGCGTGGTGCGTTTGAAATTGCCGAATCAAGGTCGCTCGTCGGAGCACGGGTTGTTATCGTTGATGACGTTTTCACCACTGGCACTACTATGATGGAGTGTGCGCGGGTAGTACGACGGGCAGGAGCTGCTGAAATTGGGGTAATTACCCTTGCCAGGGTAGTGATGAGCGAGTGAAAAACGGGATGGGGCACACTTGGGCCACCTATTTATATGGTGTGCGAAATACAAGGTCTCAAGCAGAATAAAATGACCGTAGCAAGACGAGCCATCGCGTCAAGTCAGCATGTTATCTCAGAGAGGTATTGTTTAATGTTGTTTATGAAATGGATAAATTTTAATGAAAAAAAAGTTTGCATGGCGGGCTCGCTATAAGGCCCTGATTTACTGTGGTCTCCGATGTTCATTCGAGTAATATGGCGCAAATTTGAGCAATATAGAGATATTTCGATATGGGTGGAGTTTAACGAAAATCTTAATATGTTGATAACTTTTCCCTTCTCTCTCTAAAGCCCTTATTTGACGTGGGTCTGGGGAGGGGGAGAGGAAGAACCTATTTTTGCAGACAAAAGTGAAAGAGAACGGGGGAAAGCCAGGAACTGCCGGTCTTTGCAAAGATCCTAATAAACAGCTGCCTTGATAAGAAAATTTGGCAAAATTGTCTTTGACGAGGAACTCGGTCTTGGGTATTCATCATGCACGAATCGTTTGGTGGCTCTGTCGTTCACCGGACTCGTATCATCTGTTTCAGTTTTGCTTCAGCACGGTGTCTCCGGCCCCGTTTTCGGGGAGTACGAGACGAGATAATAGTCGTTGTCGGTTTCCAATTTTACGCCATATTGGTTGTAATCGGATTTTTGTTTGGTATTGCGGAAAAAAATATGCTTTGGGAAAAAACACAGGAAATTTTGAAGGACACCCTCTCCGGTGCTGTCTATCAGCTCTGGATCGAGCCCTTGAAATGTGTTGAGGTGCGGGATGACGCCATCTATCTGCTGAGTCCTGATAGATACTTCAGTGCTTATGTCGCGCAGAAATTTCTCTCTGTCATTGAAGCTACCGTAAAGGAATCTGGTTCGGTGCAGAGGAAGGTGATCCTCTGCGAAGATGAACGTGCACATCAGACTCTTCAGGTCACTGCGGCCAGAGGACAGTTGCGGTTGCCGAATGTTCCGGAGAATAACTCCTGTGTCCGGTCATTGCATCCCCGCTATACCTTTGACGAATTCATGGTTGGGGATTCAAACATTCTGGCAGAGTCCGCCTGCCGGGCCATTACCACTCAGGATGACTCCATCGGTCCTTGCCTCTATATTAACAGTTCCACCGGACTTGGCAAAAGTCATCTGACCCACGCCATTGCCCATAAAATGATCGTCGACTCACCCATGACTCGCCTGCATTACGTCACCGCCCAGCAGTTCTCCTCGGAGATGGTGAAGAATATCCAGAACCGAAGCATGGATGTCTTTAAGCGAAAGTACCATAATCAGTGTGATATCCTGCTGGTTGAAGATATTCACTCCCTTGCCGGCAAGAAAAAGACCCAGGAAGAACTCAATGAAGTGCTCGATTGTCTGATTAAATCAGGTAAGCGGGTAGTGCTGACTGCCAATCAGGGGCCCCGTGAACTGAGCGGGATTGATGAGGAGTTTCGCTCGCGAATGTCTTCCGGACTGGTGACCATGATCAAGGAACCGGATCTTAACACCCGTTTCAGGATCATTGGCAAAAAAGCGGTGCAGCACAAGATCGAGCTCGGAGAAGATGGGGCCGGATATCTGGCCCAGCATATCCGCGGCGATGTTCGCCAGGTGGAATCAGCCATTGTGGCCATTCGCGCCAAGGCCCGCTTGAATGGCGGTCACGTTGACATGGACCTGATCCGCGAAGTGGTCACCAGTGTAGTGGGAACAGACAAGGTACTGACCATTGAGATGATCAGCGAGCTCATCGCCAGGCAGTTCAAGGTCAGCATCTCCGACATGAAATCGAAGTCACGTAAGAAAACACTGACGTTTCCGCGGCAGGTGGCTATGTATCTCTGTCGGAAATATACTGACGACTCACTGGCCGATATCGGCAAGGCCTTCAACCGTGACCACTCCACGGTTATGCATTCCATCAAGAAAGTGACCACCATGTCCGCACGTGACATATCTGTCGGTGCTCAGGTCAAGCTTTTAAGCGACAAAGTTCAGAGTCTCTGATTGGGGCAGCGTTTCCAGTAAATAAAAGGCCGGAACCCGATTTGAGGTTCCGGCCTTTTGTTTTTTGTGCAGTGCTCGTTTCAGAAATAGACTTTTTTCACCTCGGCAGCCCCGCAGGTACTGGTTGAGTCGTGAAGAACAGCTTCAGCCACCCGGGTAGCGGTCTTCATCATATCATTTAAGCCGATTCCTTCCCAGCCAAAGCCGCAGACATGAAGGCCGTGATTGTCGCGAATCAGTTCATCGCGCCGGGTGAGCAGCTTTGTGTAGCCCTGTTCCAGCTGGGGAATGCCACCGTCGGAGCGGAGAACCGTGGTGTAGATCGGCTTTTGCCTGATATCCAGGATGTCCTGGACATCGGCCAACGCTCTTTCGATCAGTTCTTCCCGGTGAAGTTCGAGCCGTTCGGGATGCCGGCGGCCGCCAATGAGGGTTTCAAACAGCACGTGGCCGGCAGGAGCACGGCCTGGGAACATGTTGGAAGAAAAGAGCGAACCGAGGGTGAAGCGCTGTTCCGATTCCGGGGTGAGGTAACCAAAACCCGGTGGGAGTGTGACACCGGGGCCAAAACCGAAGACCACGGTGGAAATCCAGGTTTCGGGTACCCGAACAGTGGCCAACTCGGGAGCGATGTCAGACAGTAACTTCAACGAAACGTTTATAGGTGCGGCGATCACCAGGTTGTCGGCGGTAAGAGGACCGCTACAGGTGATAACCTGCCATCGTCCGTTTTCGCGCCCGATCGAGGTGGCTCCGCAGTTCAACTGCAGATTGACACCTGGGGTGAGTAACTCGGTGAGGCGCTCGGGCAGTCGAGCCATACCGTTGGCAAAACTGGTCATGGCCGGCATGGCCAACTTCTTTTTCTCGCCCCCCTCTTTTCTCTTGGCCAGCATTTGGGCTGCCAGCCCGCGCAGCATTGAGCCGTGTTCTTTTTCCAGAGCGCGTATCCCAGGCATGACCGCATCGATGGCCAGCCGATCAAAGTCTCCCGCGTATGTTCCGGTGAAGACTGCATCGGCAAAAGGCAGCAGGGCCGGACCGAAACGGTGATTGACCCATTTTGCCACGGTAGGTTCGCCTTCGAGCGGAGGCTGAAACCATTCCCCCAGCACTCTAAGCTTATCTTTCCAGGAGATGAGTGGAGCAAAAGCAATTTTTTTAGGAGTCTGGGGGATGCACTGCAGTTTGCCTCGCAAATAGACGTAGCGGACAAAGTCGATCAGAGGGGCCTTGACGCATTCCCGGTCAAGACCGGTTTCGGCGAGTATGTCTTTGCTTTCCTGGCAGTTGTCGAGAAAGCCGTGGGGGCCGATTTCAGAGATGAAACCGTTTTCCCGATTGGTGCGGATAACACCGCCTGTGGAACCGTTCTTTTCAAGCAGTAAAAAACGGTGTTCAGGTTCCTGCAGGCGCAGTTTATGGGCGACGGTAAGGCCTGAGAGGCCTCCGCCAATAATGAGAGTTTGATAATGTGTGGTCATTTGAGAGTTGCAGTAAGCGTTGTCTGATTGAGAAGAATTTCGACCCAGCCGCCATTTCTGAACATGCCGGGATTGATAATGTGGGTTTTACCGATCCAGTCTTCACCTTGGGCCTCATGGATATGGCCGGTAAGACAGAGCTCGGGTTGGTAGGTTTCGATAAAGGCACGGACGGCCGATGATCCCACATGCCGCCCGTCCCGCAAACGGTCTACCAAGGTATCCCGGGGAGGGGTGTGGGAGACAAGGATGGTTGGGAGCCTCTCTTTGCCGTAATGCATCAGGGAGCGGTATTCTGCTGCCATATTGTAACCGCGCATCAGGATTTCGTTTATCTCGCTTTCACTGTATTCGGTCGGGGTGCGAAAGGGGGTGATGTTGGAGCCTCCTGCTCCGATCAGCCACAATTTACCTTGAATAAGCCGGGCCTGCCCGTGCAGATTCATGTCGAGCTGGTCAAGATAGTCGTTGATCTCGAAATGATCAAGATTGCCGATAACAGCAAGAACATTTGGGTTCACCGCAAGCAATTCATCCAGCACCTCTTTGGCGTCCTTGTTTTTGCCGTAGTTGGTGAGATCGCCGGTGGCTATGAGCAACTCAGCACTGTCAGCACCGGGAATACATCGGCACTGCCGACCACTCATATGTATATCGCCGAAGGCAACAATTCTCATATTGTTATCCCTTATGTCATGAAGCTTTTGGGAAACTGGCTGACCACTTGACAGTTCGTTTCACATGCTTAACATTTTCGCCGACTTTTAGCAAAGATGCAAACCAAAGGGTGGCGGCCACCGCTGCCGGCTTTTATCCAACCCATATAGATATGAGGTAATCAATGACGACGAAGACCACAACCCATGAATTTCAGGCGGAGACCAAAAAACTCCTCGATATTGTTATCAACTCCCTTTACACCGAACGAGATGTCTTTATCCGTGAGCTTATCTCCAACGCTTCGGATGCTCTCGAAAAATATCGACATGAGAGCCTTACCGCCGATGAGCCATTCGATGGTCATGTGCCGCTGGAAATCACTATTGCCCTTGATGAAAAAGAGCACACTATTACCATCGCCGACACCGGTATTGGTATGAATCGGAGTGAACTGGAGCATAACCTTGGCACCATCGCCCATTCCGGCTCCAACACCTTTTTGACTCATCTGGCTGAGGCGGCCAAAAAGGATGTCAGCCTGATTGGCCAGTTTGGTGTCGGCTTCTACGCTGCCTTCATGGCTGGAAAGAAGGTGCGGGTCCAGAGCCGATCATGGGACGGCAGTGAAGGCCACGAATGGGTTTCCGATGGTTCCGGCACCTTCTCCATCACCGAGATGGAAGGTCTCAGGCGCGGCACTAAGATCATCATTGATTTAAAAGAAGACGCTCACGATTACGCTCAGAAATGGATGGTTGAGTCGATCATCAAGCGCTATTCCTCTTTTGTGCCATTTCCGATCAAGCTCGAGGGCGAGACGGTCAACACTGTCCAGGCCATCTGGACCAGAAACCGCAGCGACATTACCGAGGAGGAGTACACCGAGTTTTATAAGTTTGTCGGTAATGCCTCAGATGAGCCCGCCTATCGGCTGCACTTTTCTGCCGATGCTCCCCTTATGATTAATGCCCTGCTCTTTGTTCCGAAAGAGAACTTTGAGATGTTCGGCTTCGGCAAGATGGACCCTGGTGTCAATCTTTACTGCCAGCGGATCCTGATCGACCAGCACTCTAAAAATATCCTGCCAGAGTGGCTACGGTTTTTAAAAGGGGTGGTCGACAGCGAGGACATGCCGCTCAACATCTCCCGTCAGGCTTTACAGGATAACGCCTTGGTTTCCAAATTGCGCAAGGTTGTGACCAAGCGGTTCTTAAAATACCTCGATGAGGAAGCGAAAAAGGACGAGGAGAAATATCTCGAATTCTGGAAGACCTTTGGAATTTTCTTAAAAGAAGGTGCTACCTCCGATTATGAGTTCCAGAAGGAACTTGGCAAGCTGCTCCGCTTCGAGTCTTCCAAGTCCGAAGCCGGCAAGCCGGTGTCCCTTGCCGACTATGTTTTGCGTATGTCACCCGAGCAGGAGGCTATCTACTATATCAACGGCCCGAGCCGGGTGGCCATTGAGGCCGGCCCCTATGTGGAAATGTTCAAGAAGAAAGGAATCGAGATCATCTATACTTTAGAGCCCATCGATGACTTTGTCCTGAGCCACCTTGGGGAGTTTGATGGCAAAAAACTCGTCTCAGCTGATCGTGCTGACCTCGATATTCCCCAGACAGAGGAAGAAAAAAGTGAGGAGGCAGGTGATGCTGCCGACCAGAAACTTGATGCCGATTCCACTGAAACTCTGGTTAGCTGGTTGAAAGAGACGCTGAAAGATCAGGTTAAGGATGTTATCGTCTCCAAGCGGCTGGTTGATTCGCCGGCAATGATTGTCAATCCGGACGGATACATGACTTCTACAATGGAGCGGGTGCTGGCTGCCAGCCGGGTTGAGAAAGGGCTTGGTTTCGGAGGGGATTCGAAGAAAAATCTTGAGATCAACCCCAAGAATGCGATTATCAAACGACTTGCCGCACTGCAGAAAACAGATAGTGCTTTTGCTGCCGATGTGGCTTTGCAGATCTACGATAATGCTATGATTCAGGCGGGACTCGTGGTTGATCCGCTGGTGATGGTGGAGCGGAATTACAAGATTCTTAACCGGGCATTGGGCGAGTAAGCGCTCACACGTGAAGGACGGTAACAGGTGACGGGCAAGGTTATTCGTTGCGCGAAAAGTTGCGGTCTGCTTATATAGGCAGCTGATTATCTGGCAACTCCAGACCTTTCGCGTGCCATCATCGGACATTTGAGTTGAAAAATGTCGATGGGCGGGCTATAGAAGCGGTTGGTTGCCTGTTACCGAGTATTTTAGTGGAGATCAAGAAATGCCTGCAATATTCCGACACATTATCTGTGTGCTGTTTGCCGTAACCGCGCTCGCCGGTTGTTATGGTAAGCCTGTCCGTCATCTCGCTTCTGATGCAGCTCTGATCAAGGTCGGAGAATCGAATCGCAATGATGTCCTCACCTATCTTGGCGAACCGGATGAGCAGATAGTTCTCGGTGGTGGCGCAGAAAAATGGGTATATCGCGAATATGAAGACAATATCGTGAAAAAAGCACCACTGGTGGGTAAATATTTCGGTAAGCCCGACTATGGTACGGTAACTCTGAAGATTGAGGGCAATGTCGTAACGGAATGCACCTACGGTTCCTGGGAGTCGGATAGTCGTGATTGGGAGGATGATTTCGACTGGCAAGAGGAAAAAGGTGATTGATCGATACGAAACAGCGCGGGAACGCATGGTCCAGGAGCAGATCATAGCTCGTGGCGTGACCGATCCGCGCACCATCGATGCCCTGTTGGAGGTGCCCAGACATCTTTTCGTCGATGACGCCATGCGGGCAAGGGCTTACGGTGATTACCCTTTGCCCATTGCTGCAGGCCAGACTATTTCCCAGCCGTATATCGTCTCGTTCATGACCCAGGCACTGCAGCTGAAAGGGGAAGAAACGGTGCTGGAGATTGGCACCGGTTCCGGTTATCAGGCGGCAGTGTTGTCGCGGCTCTGCCGGCAGGTCTATACGGTGGAGCGGATTAATACCCTTTTAGCCAATGCCCGCAAGGTTTTCGGCAGCTTAAGATATTTTAATATCGTCGCCAAACTCGATGATGGGACCATGGGCTGGCCGGAACATGCTCCTTATGATGCCATTATCGTCACCGCTGGTGGGCCAGAGATACCTGCACCGCTCATTGACCAGCTGGCTGATCCAGGCCGGCTGATCATTCCCGTGGGTGATCAGGATGTTCAGGAGTTGCAGTTGCTCACGAAAATAGACGGTGAGGTTAAGGTTGAAAACCTGGCCAGTGTGCGGTTTGTCGATTTAATTGGCGAGCATGGTTGGCGCGGCTGACGCTCTTTTTCTGCGCGGTTTTTTGTTTTTTATATCTCTTTTTTGGTGCTTTTTTCTATCCCTGAAGACTTTGTCTTCAGGGATTTTTTTTCCTCGACTTCATTGTTGTGGATGTCGTGGCCCGTTTTTTTTGTAACCGGCAAACACTTCTGAGTCCTTTCGGATATTCCTAGTTTTCCCTTGTGATTGGCTGATATAGCCATTACACTGGGTGGAACCTGTTGACAGCGGCACAGGCGGAGGTGTGGTCATTTCCTTGAAGCCACCAATGTCGGCGCCACAATGACACAATGGTGCATGTTGCAACGATGCATGGAGGGATGGATAAGTGGATGAAGTGTTGAAAAAAAGACGCGCTCTGCAGGAGACCATGAACTTTATGGCAGCTCTTGCAGCGGGGATGGAAAATGTTCTCGGTCGCGGTGCAAACAGTATGACCATGTCTGCGGGACGGAACCTGGGCCGGAAATTTGCTGCAGAGGCCAGGCACACCAATGATCTGCTCGAGGCGATCGATGAAGTGCGAAAAGTTCTGATAGCCAACAATTGTCTTTGGAACTTTGAATTGTTTAAAGAACAGGGCCAGGCTGACTATGTTACTGTCAACGACAAAAATGAGTCCCAGATCTTTCTGGTTTTTCGCGACTGCATGATTCGTCAGGCGCTCTTTCGTTTCGGCCATCCCCAGTATGGTTCCCTCTGCAACATGATGACCGGCTTTTTCATCGGGGCGCTAGAGACTATCATGGGCAAGAAAACCAACCTTGAAATACGGCATGCAGGCGAGAACGCCTGCCTCAAAGTGTTGACCGTGCAGGTATAGCCTAAAAGGGAAAAAAGGGGAGAACGATTCAGATGAGCCCAGAGAAAATTCGTTTGAATACTGAGTGGCTGTGTGACTGTGGGGGATGTCATGTCTCCCTGGTTGATCTCCACGAAAAAATATTGAATGTCCTCGAATCGGTGCAGATCCAGAAATGTCCGGTGCTGACCGATGAAAAGGGCTATCCCGAGGCGGAGATCGGCATACTGACAGGATCCATCCGCACCGAGCACGATCGGCATGCGGCTATCGAGATGCGCAAAAAATGCAAGACTATCATAGCCTTTGGTACCTGTGCGGTTTATGGCGGTTTGCACGGTGCGGGCCTTGCCCATTCCCGTGAAGAAATCATGGACCATGTCTACCTCAATAGCCCGACAACCCGCACGAATTTCATTCCCGCTACCGAAGTGGATGGACTCGAAAAATTGGTGACACCCATCGACGAGGTGATTGAGGTCGATCTTTATCTGCCAGGCTGTCCGCCCCATGCCCATTTTATTTTCGAGGGCTTGAGTGCGCTGATTGAGGGGACGGCGCCCAGGGTACGGCAGGAGTCGGTCTGCGGCGGTTGCAACCGTACCATGAAAAAAAGTGATGTGACTGAGATCAAGAACAGTGCTGATGCGGTGGCTGACGATGATATCTGCTTTTTGAGTCAGGGGTTTCTTTGTCTCGGCTCGGTGACGCTCGATCGCTGTCTCTCCCCCTGTCCGAACCATGGCATTATGTGCACCGGCTGTGCCGGACCGACCATGCAGATTCTGACCGAGCCGAATCGAGATATCCGTACAGAGGTGAGTGAGCGGATGGCCCGACTTACCGAGATTCCATCCGAGGTTATCCGAAAGAGTATGGAGCAATCGGCCAAGACACATTACGCCTATGCCATGGCCACGAAGATGATCGGAGACAAACCGACCTTTCTCATCAGGAAATGGATCGCAGAGGTGGAGGCAAGCTGATGGCGAAGACAATCAAAATAGACCCGGTAACCCGTATTGAAGGCCATGCCCGGATTCTTTTAGAAGTAAACGATAATGGTCAGGTGGATGAAGCCTTTTTCTGTGTCAATGAATTACGGGGGTTTGAACGCATTCTTGTGGGCATGGAGGCATCGACGCTCCCCCAGGTGACGGCTCGAATTTGTGGAGTTTGTCCAACCGCCCATCACCTTGCGGCAGCCAAGGCACTCGATAACGCTGCTGGGGTGGATATTCCCGAGGCAGCCCGTCTTTTACGCGAATTCATGTACATGGGCCACGTTATTCACTCCCATGCGTTGTCGCTTTTTATTCTGGCCGGACCCGATCTGGTCTTTGGTCTTGGCGGTGCGGCCGGCCAGCAGAATATTGTCGGCATGGTCGACAGGGAGCCGGAACTGGCCAAAAAGGGGCTCCGCCTGCGAAGTCTAGGTCAGAAGATTAATGAGACCATCGGTGGCCGCGGTATCCATCCGGTCACAGCGGTGGCGGGGGGGATCTCCTATAAACTGAGCGATGCCCAGTTTACCCGACTGCAGGAACTGACGGCAGAGAGCGTGCAACTGGCCAGTGAGCTTTCCGGCACGATAAAGGCTCTGCTGCTCGAATTTTTAGATAAGAACCCGCTGCTCTTAAGTGAACTCAATATGCCCAGCTGGTACATGGGCACGGTGAATGGTGGCAACCTCAATTTTTATGACGGTGAGCTACGGGTGGTGGATGAGAATGGTGCGATTCGAGCCGAGTTTGGTACTACCGAATACCGTGACTTTCTTGTAGAGCGGGCGGTACCCAACTCCTATGCCAAGGAAGTGTATCTCGACGTGGACGGGGCGGAGCATCTCTATCGTGTCTCGACCCTGGCCCGCTTGAACGTGGTTGATGGCCTGGACACTCCGCTGGCTCAGGCTGAATTTGAAGAATTCCGGAATAGATTCGGTCGACCATGTCATAACGTAGTCCTGCAAATGTATGCCAAGCTGATTGAACTGATCCATGCTACCGAGAAGGCACACCTCATTATCCATAACCCGGCGCTGCGAGGTGAGACCCGGGTGCCTGCAGATTTCCGGGGGGCGCGTGGGGTTGGTCATGTTGAGGCGCCGCGGGGAACGCTTATTCACGATTACCAGATAGATGACAAAGGAATTGTCCGCACGGCGAATATGATCATCGCCACCCAGCAGAATACAGCGGCCATTAACCGGTCGCTCAAAGAGGGCGCTAACTCGCTCTTTACTGGTGCAGACGACGCTGCAGTCCTTAACAGTCTTGAGTTTGTGGTACGCTGTTATGATCCCTGTCTGGCCTGCTCGACCCATGCCCTGGGCCGGATGGAGCTGGATGTCGAGGTACGGCGCAGCGGTGACATTGTCCGCAGAATCACAAGGAGTTAGATCATGCTTGAAATGACGATTCGTGAAAAGGGGTGCAGAGGTTGCCGGATGTGTATCGATGTCTGTCCTACCGCTTGCTTTGACTTTGATGAAAAAGAGCAGAAAGCGGTAGTGGCGAAGGTGGAGAACTGCATCGCCTGTTTGAGCTGTGCGTACATCTGCCCTTCCCAGGTCATCAGCCATGCCAATATTCACCATGTGAAAAATTTCTACCGCAACATCTATTTCAGCCGACGGATGGAGAAGTTTTTATGATTGCCACCAACGAATTGCACCTGACACCGGATGATTACGACAAGGCATTTACCGAGGTTTCCTTTCTTATAGAAATGCTGGTCGAGACCATCGAAACCTTTGTCGGCAAGTCCACCCCGTCGTTGGCCGTGGCTGCAGGGAGAAAGATGGGGCAGAACATGCCGGTGCATATGTTGCAGTCGACTCCCGAGGAGGCTCTCGCCGAGTTTGTACGGGTCTTCCGTATCCAGCAGATGGAGGTGGGTGGCACCTTTGCAGGTAAAGAGGCGGTCATTACCATCAACCATTGCCCCATCCGGAGTGTCTGCATGAACCGGGGCATGGCGCTCGATAGCCAGATCTGCCAGATGTTTCATTATTATATTGCTGGCATCCTCGCCGAACTGGCCGGTTGCCCGGCGCGGCCCAAAACGGTGTCTACCGGTGAACAGTGTACCTTTAATATGATGTTCAGTATGGTACGGCGTATCTGATATGCCGAAGACCTTGATCGTCTGCCTGGGCAATGCGCTGGCTGCTGATGACGGTGCTGGACACGCGGTATATACCGCATTAGAAGGCGTTCCCCTCCGCGATAGGGTGCGCCTTTGTTTTATAGGCCTTGGCGGTATAGACCTTTTAGATGAACTTGGCGGTGAAGATCTGTTGATCGTGGTGGATGCGGTACAGCTCGGAGCGGTAGCAGGTACGGTGCACGTTCTGAGTTGGGAGCAGCTGCCTATCCAACATCTGCGACCAGTGAGCGGTCATGGTATAGGTATCCGCGAGGCCATCGAGGTGGGACGGAAGCTCTATCCAGAGAGAATTCCTCGCGAGATCTTTCTGGTGGGGATCGAGGGGAAATGCTTCGATCAGCTAACGGAAAGCCTGACCCGGGAGGTGGCAGAAGCTATCCCTTCAGCTGTGCAATCGGTTGTTTCTCTTCTTGAGGGGTGAACTCTTTGGGAACGACGGTTTACCTTTGTTGTTGTAATTCCATTTTTTTTGCAGTTGTTCTCTTCTGTTCTTGTCCTAAAAGGTATCAGCAGCCGCACGAGTGGCGAAGGATCAACCTGGTATTGAGAATAACCTCCCGGTATGAGCGGCTCGGATCCTGGATGCGTTTTATCAGCAGTTCAGCAGCGGTGCGGCCTATTTCGTAGGTTGGTTGATCTACGACGGTGAGGGGTGGTACCATCAGTTTGGCCCAGGTGGTGTCATCGAAAGTGGCAAAGGCCACATCATCCGGGATGCGGAGACTGCGCTCACGTATCGCCTGCATAACCCCGGCGGCGAGCAGGCTGTTGCTGGTCAGGATTGCTTCGGGTGGCTCAGGCAGCTCGAGGAGTTTGGTGGCTGTCGTGTACCCGTCTTCTTCCCGCGGATGCGCATATTTGGTGAGTTCGGTGATGGGCTTCAACGCATGCTCTTTCAAAGCCCGTAGAAAACCCTCTCGCCGGTCGCGTCCGGTGGTACTCCCCATGCCGAATATGCCGCCAATCCGACTGTAGCCATGGCCGATCAGATGCTTGGTGATACTATAGGCGGCCTGGATATTGTCGATCATAACGTTATCGACATTGATATTGGTCACATGCCGGTCGATGATCACCATCGGAATTTCGACGGTAGATTTGCTGAAGGTGTCGATTGTCTGACGGGTAGGGGCGAGGATTACCCCGGCGATGTTTTCATCCCGCAGAAGGTTAAGGGAAAGCCGTTCTTTTTCCGGGTTTTCGTCAGTATTGCAGAGCATGACGCTGTAACCCAGGTCATGGACTGTATCGTCAACCGCGCGACTTACTCGTTGAAAAAAAGGATTCTCGATATCGGAGATGATGAGCGCGATGATCTTCGAGGAGTTGGACCTGAGGTTCTGGGCGACCCGATTGGGGCGATAGCCCAAGGCTTCAACCACTTCGAGAACCTTTTTTTTTACTTCCGGACGTACATGCGGTTTGTTGGTCAGCACCCTCGAGACCGTGGCGGTTGATACTCCTGCCGCCTCGGCCACATCTCTGATTTTTGCCATGTGAATTTTGTGCTCCTCGTAAAATGGGAAATAGTTCATCTCGCATGTGTAAACGTTTACATTGCAAGCGTCAATGAATTCTTGTTAGTGCTCTGGGATTTCAGGGTACGTGCATTGTCTGACCAAGTAACAGAATGATGGGATGGAAATCATAGAGGTGTTGCTGGACGGACAGGTGAGAGAATGCGAATAATATGTGATCCAGTTGCAGGGCGGAGCTGATGCTGTTTGTGAAAATGGTTCGGTCCTCCCTCTACTATTCTAACTGGTGAATCGAGTATACTAGAAGTACATTGTTGAAATTAAACATTATGTAAAAAGTATGATGAAAATTATCAGGTCGCTTTAGGAGATGAGCCGGTGTGACCGTGACAAAATAACTGTTGGCAATTTGGTTGTAAACGTTTACAAATAGTCACTAGCAATTTCTTTTGCGCGGTAAAGATTCCGATACATTAACGTCGGGGAAGATGATTTATGTATGGGCCGTAAGGCTTAACACATCGTGAGGAAGTTGATCACTCAGTCAACCGAGAGGTGTACGGGAGAGGCTGATTGGTATGATCATAATGTAGAACTGGTATGTTTTTCCATCGTCTACAAGGCGTAAGGTGGACATACAGTGAAAATATCACAACAGGAGAACAGCATGACAATTCGGATTGGTATCAATGGATTTGGCAGGATTGGTCGCAACATTTTCCGTGCAGCATTTCAGGATCCGGCTTTCAAGGACATTGAAATTGTCGCGATCAATGATCTCACCAGCACTGCTACTCTTGCACATCTGCTCAAATACGATTCCGTCATGGGTCCGATGCCGGCAGAGGTCACAAGCACCGAAAATGGTATCGTCGTCAACGGCAAAAACATTGCGGTCAGCAGCCATCGCAACCCGGCCGATATTCCTTGGGGGGAGTTGGGTGTTGATTATGTTGCAGAGTGTACCGGATTGTTCCGTGATGCCGAAACCACACGTGCGCACATTGACGGCGGTGCGAAAAAGGTCGTTATATCTGCACCAGCTAAAGGCGAAGTGAAAACTTTCGTTATGGGAGTCAACGAAGAGGATTATGATGACGCCATTCATCATATCGTCTCCAACGCCTCTTGTACCACCAACTGTCTGGCGCCATTCGCAAAGGTGATTCTGGATAACTTCGGTATCCAGCGCGGTCTCATGACCACCGTTCACGCCTACACGGGTGATCAGCGCCTCTTGGACTTCCCGCACTCAGACCTGCGCCGTGCTCGGGCTGCCGCTCTTTCCATGATTCCCACCAAAACCGGTGCTGCTTCAGCCGTATCCCTGGTTATTCCAGAACTGAAAGGCAAATTCGATGGTCTTGCCGTGCGTGTTCCAACTCCCACCGTATCTCTCGTTGACGCGGTAATGGAAGTGGAAAAGGACACCACCGTGGATGAAGTGAATGCTGCTTTAAAGGCTGCTGCCAACCGTTATCTCGGTTACACCGATCTGCCGCTGGTCTCTATCGATTTCCAGGGAGACAGCCACTCCTCCATCGTCGACGGCCAGTGCACCAAGGTCATTGGCAGAACCGTCAAGGTAATGAGCTGGTACGACAATGAGTGGGGCTACTCCAACAGGATGCTGGATCTTATTCTCCATATGGAGAGCAAGCGGACGGTTTGATCCATATCACAACATCACGCTGTTTGCTGTACAGATAAATCGTTTTGGTAGGCCGGTCTCCTTTAGGGGGCCGGCCTGCATCTTTTTCTCCTTCGAGAAAAGGCTTTAGATTCCAAAACCTGCCGAGCTCTCCTCTGTCTTTTTGCCATAAATGCTGCTGCAAGTGTTCTGTTTTCTTACTTTCGTCTGAAGAACCAGTTATCCGCGGTGGAGAGCTCTTCATGAAAGCTATATTCCCCCAGATTGAACTGTTGCAGTTGCTCCGCATGTGTTAAGCCATTGATGATTACGTAATGGATCATCAATCCTCGTGCCCGCTTAGAGTGGATAGGGATAGTCGCGTAGCCGTCACCCTTTTTCTGCTGGAAGGTGATGGTGACAGGGCGTGATAGGAGTTTTTTCATATTGATCACCCGGGAATATTCGTTTGAGGCGAGATTTATCACAGTTGGGTCTGGGTGGTCTTTGCAGTCAAAATTGATGCTGTCGGTGATGGTGTCACCCCAGAACTGATAGAGATTGTTCCAGCCTTTGCCAGTGATCTTGCAACCCATTTCCAGCCGGTAAGAGAACATCAGATCCAAAGGGCGGAGGATTCCGTAGAGTCCGGAGAGAATGCGCAGATGACGTTGGGCGTGACGCAATTGTTTTTCGGTATAGGTTGCCGGGGTAAGACTTTCGTAAGCGTCCCCCTGGAAGGTGAAGAGTGCCTGTCTGCTGTTTTCAAGGGTTAGCGGTGGGCGGAAGTCGGCAATGCGCTGGTGGGTGCTCTCTCCCAGAGTTCTGCTGATCTTCATCAGATGGCAGAGATCAGTTACGGAATAGGCTTTGAGCTGATCGATCAGGCTTGTACTTTTCGAAAAAAAGGACGGTTCGGTGAAAAAGGATAAATATCGGTCGATTCGGTTCTGGGTTTTGGATGGGGCGGTAATGAGAAGCATAGGCTTTGTGATCTTGGAAGGTGGAAAAGATGAACAGGCAAAGAGTACGAACTCTGTTGGACAAATTCTGTAACGGCGCGAGCAGGAGTGGTTCAACTATCTGCGCTTGCGGCTTTATATAAAACCTGGAAAAAAGGGTTTGCCAACGGTCAAGAGTATACTATTTTGGGACGGTAAACAACCGGGGCGGTAATGGAAAATCGCTCACGAGCATAATCACGGAGTATCAGGGAAGGCATCAATCAAATCAGGGAGGGCGTATGGCCGAACAGAACGGGATCGTTGCAGAGGTGGAAAGCTTTATCGAACAGTGGCAGGCGGGTGACAGTGCCATGAAAGGCTGCTTTCAGGCGCTCTATCGTACCGTCTGTGCTTTGAGCGGGACGTCGCTCAGTTTTGTGGCCCGGCCTGGAGTAAGTTATTCGCTAAGGCCCAGGCATGACAACCAGACAAGCCGGGAACTCTTTGCTATGATCGATGTGATTGACGATGAGCCCGAGGCTCGTTGGCTTTCCGTATGTTTCTATGGTGACATGATTACTGATCCGGAAGAGCGCGGAGAGGTTATTCCTGGTGGACTTGCCGGCAGTGATGGCTACTGTTTCGATATCTATGAGGCTGACGATGCCTCCGTTTCCTATCTAAAGGCCAGGCTGGAAGAGGCATGGAGCAGGGCTGCTTCCTGTTGATTGCAAGCCGGTGGTACATTTGGATAGACGTTATTGAGGACAGGCAGAAGAGAATAGGTTGGATAGAGGGATAAATTGAAAGACAATAAGCGGCTGTCACGTTCAGCCATTCTCAGCCAGCCCTTATCGACTCTCAGTTTTGTGGATGCGATTACCGGCGATTATTGCATCATCGATGTACGTTCTCCGAAGGAATATGAGGAAGGTTCGCTTCCTGGTGCGGTGAATATCCCCATTTTTGACAATGAGGAACGTTCCCTGGTAGGGACAATCTATCGTCAGGGGGGGAGGGATGAAGCCGTTGACACCGGATTTGGTCTGGTCGAGGAACGGTTGGCCGATCTGCTTGCTGACTTTGTCTCGTACCGGAACCAGAAAATTGCCCTCTTCTGTGCCCGCGGCGGCATGCGTTCCCGTTCGGTGGTGAACCTGCTCGCCCAGAATGGATTTTCCGCCTGGCAGTTGGAGGGCGGATATAAACAGTACCGACAGCATCTGCTCGAAATATTAGCCCGTTTTTCCCCGTCATGTATTGTCCTGCATGGTCTGACCGGAACCGGCAAGACCAGGATTTTACAGCATCTCGATCACGCCATTGACCTTGAAGATCTCGCCCAGCATCAGAGTTCGCTTTTCGGCGGAATGAACAGGCATCCTCGCAGCCAGAGATGGTTTGACGCCTACTTGCACAAGGTGATCTGTGAACTGGGTCAGGAACCGTACTTTGTCGAGGGGGAGAGCCGACAGATGGGAAATATCTATCTGCCTTCCGGGTTGGCTGGCGCCATGAAAACGGGTCGTCTTGTGCTGATCACCGCGACCATGGAAACCCGGGTAGCCCGAATCCTCGAAGACTACCCGGTGGATAACGACCAGACGGTGGCGGAGGTTGAACGGATATTGAAATCTCTTAGAAGAAAATTGGGTGGCGCAATCACCGATAAGCTTTGCAGCCTGCTGCATCAGGGAAACTTGGCAGAGCTGGTTGAAACCCTGCTGACGGAATATTACGACAAGCGGTATCAGAATAATCTGCTTCAATATTCCTATCAGTTTTCACTCTCTTCCGAGAATATCCCCTGGGCGGCGGCGGAACTGACAGCCTTTCGGCAGCGGCTGCTGGCCTAGCATCGCAATTGTTGCCTAGAGGATGACGGCACGCTCCAGCCATAACCTGTAACGCCGGCGCCATTTTGGGCCGCAATGAACATTATCTGTAAGGATGAATATGAAGAGTATACGATTGAAAAAACTCTGTATCTGTTCGATAATACTGACATTTTGCGCAATGGGCTTATCGCTTTCAGGTCATGGTGCTGCTCACGCTGCAGAATCAACGACCCTGCGTATGGCATTACTACCTATTCCCGACGTGTTTCCCGTCTATGTGGCTGAAGCAAAAGGATACTTTAAAGATGCGGGGATTGAGGTCGAAGCGTTACCTGTGGGCAGCGCGGTGGAGCGTGACCAGCTCCAGCAGTCAGGAAGTATTGACGGTATGATTAACGAGGTGGGTGGCGCCATGCTCTTTAACCGCGACAAGGTACAGATGAAAATCGTCTCTTTCGCCAGAATTCCCCTGGGAGACGCCCCTCTTTTCCGGGTATTGGCAGCCCCGGGTACCACCAAAAAGACGGTGGCAGATCTGGCTGGCGTGCCGATTGCCGTCTCTATGAATACTGTCATCGAGTATGTTTCTGAACGGCTTTTGCAGGCTGGCGGTGTAGCAGAGACTGATATTGCCTTTGCGTCGGTTCCGGTTCTGCCTGAGCGACTGCAACTGCTTCTTGCCGGGCAGATTCAGGCAGCGACCCTGCCTGATCCATTGGGTTTTGCCGCTTTGCAGGGTGGGGCGGTCGAGGTGGTGAATGACCTTCAGCTGGCAAATCTCAGTGCAAGTGTCGTCAGTTTCGGTATCGTGGCCTTGACCGAGAAAAAGGAAACGGTCAAAAAATTCATGGCGGCCTGGGATAGAGCGGTAGCCGATATCAATGCAGATCCTGAGAGTTTCCGGGAACTCATGCTGAAAAAAATCAGGGTTCCCAAAAATGTAAGCGGGAGCTATAAGATCCCAGCCTTTCCAAGAGCGTCGATACCGAACAAGGCGCAGTGGGATGATGTGCAGGAGTGGATGGTGGGCAAGAAGCTGCTGGCAACACCGGTGGCCTACGAAGATTCGGTTACGGACGAGTTCCTGGCGAAATAGATGTGCTGGGTGTATCTATGGCAATGATCGAGATCGACCGGTTGGTATTCAAATATGGTGACGGGTCGTCTTTATTCAATGACTTCAGTCTGCTTATCGGCAAAGGTGAGGCCTGGACTATCATTGGTCCTTCCGGTTGCGGCAAGACCACATTACTCTCGCTCGTAGCGGGAATGCTGCGGCCGGAGCGTGGAACCATCCGCATCGGTGGTGAAGTCATTACCAGGGCTCGACCGCGAACCGGGCTGGTGTTGCAGGATCATGGGTTATTGCCATGGGCCACGGTGCGGCAGAACGCCGAGTTAGGGCTCACCATCAGGAAGTATTACGGGCCGGACGGGGTCCACAGTCCTCAAGACATGGAGGCTGATCCTGACCGTTTGAACGAACGAGTGGAGTATTGGCTGGACTGGTTGGGAATCGGGGATTTGCAGGATAAATTTCCGGCCGAGCTGTCGAGGGGCCAGCGGCAGCGTGCGGCAATTGCGAGAACCCTGGTGCTCGATCCCGATCTGCTCCTGATGGATGAGCCGTTTTCCGCCCTTGACGCACCGATTCGCGAAGAGTTGCAGAAGGTGATGAACACCTTTCACGCCGAATCAGGCCTTACTTCCATCACCGTAACGCACGATATCGAGGAGGCGGTGGTTCTGGGAGAAAAGATCCTGGTGCTTGGCAACGGGGTGAATAGTCTGCCGGTGGTGATCGACAACCATCTGCGGGGGGCGATCGAAAAACGAAACGATCCAGAATTCCTACTCCGCTGCAGCGAACTTAAAATGACAATCGCTGCCCATACCGTGGCCTTGCCGCCGGAAAGCAATTGAAGGGTAGATCATGAAAAAACGTGTGACAATTGGCTCGACCTGTATCGGCATAGCCATGTTTTTTCTGCTCTGGCAGTTAGCGGCCATGCTGCTGGCCAGACCGATTCTGCCATCGCCGCTGGTGGTGGTACCACTCTTCTGCCAATCGTTTTTCGGGGAGCTGGGGCTGCATTTTCTGGCCAGTACCGGACGGGTTATGGCGGCAATCCTCATAGCCACAATGCTGGCTGCCCCGGTTGGGTTGGCGCTTGGCCAGATGCCGCGTCTTGATCGGGTGGTGGGGCCACTTATCGCCATTGTCTACCCGATTCCAAAAATCATCTTTTTGCCAGTGATTTATGTGCTGATGGGTATCACAGATCTTTCGAAAATCACACTTATTGCCATCATCATTTTTTTCCAGATACTGGTGGTGGTCCGAGATGAGGCGGCGGGTTTGAAAAAAGAACTGATTCTTTCGGTTCGCTCCCTCGGTGCCGGGCGAAGGGCTCTGTTTCGCTATGTCTATCTGCCGGCAACCCTGCCGGCGGTGCTGACTGCTCTTCGGGTTTCGGTGGGCACCGCCATTGCGGTGCTCTTTATTGCCGAGCAGTCGCTGACCCAGTATGGGCTTGGCTATTATATTGTCGTTGAGACCTACCAAGTACTGATGTATCCGGAAATGTATACCGGTATCATGGGCATGGGACTCCTTGGCGTATCACTCTATTTTCTCATTTATTCCATTGAGCTTCGAGTAAACAGGCATCTCTATGTCGGATAATGGCCTGAGGGATTTGTGGGTTCGGCAGGGAATATAAGGAAACTCTATGAAGCAACACGACAGTCAACTTTCTCTCTGGTGGTTGGCCATCCGGCCGAGAACGCTGCCCGCCGCCGCGGCTCCGGTTGCGGTGGGAGCTGCTATGGCCATTCACGATACTGTCTTTTCTCTGCTTCCGGTAGTCGCTGCTTTCATGGGCGCGCTCCTGCTGCAGATTGCGGTTAATCTGGCAAACGATTATTTTGATGCCAAGAATGATATCGACTCCGAGGCGCGCCTTGGCCCGGTCAGGGTCACTCAGAGCGGTCTGATACCACCAGGCAGGGTGAAGGGGGCCATGATATTGTGCCTCACTCTGGCGGCACTGATTTTCATCTATATGACGAAGGTGGGAGGGCTGCCGATTTTCACGGTGGGGGTTGCTTCGGTACTGGCGGCACTTGCCTATAGTGGTGGGCCTTATCCCTTGGCTTCCCATGGGCTGGGTGAGCTGTTTGTCTTTATCTTCTTTGGTCTGGTAGCTGTTTGCGGGACTTACTGGGTACAGGCCGTTTCACTCTCCTGGCTGGTAGTGGCAGCATCGTTGCCGCCTGGCTTTCTCATTTCCGCCATTATGGTGGTTAATAACCTGCGCGACCGCAACACAGATTCCGTGGCGGGCAAACGAACCCTTGCTGTCCGTCTGGGTGAGATCAACACCATCCGTTTGTATCGAAACCTGATAGCGCTTTCCTATCTGGTCGTGCTCCTGCTGTCTGGGCTTTCCTCTGATCCAGCGATTCTTCTCCCGTTTGCTACCCTGCCGATAGCCCGATCAATGTGGCGTGAGATCAAAGCGGCAAAGGGGAGCGAACTGAACGAGACCCTGGCGCGAACGGCGAAGTTCTCACTCTTGTTCAGTCTGCTCTTTGCCGTGGGTCTTGCGGTGTAGTTTACTGGTCTTCAGAGCCCATCTTCTTTTACGCCTGTTCCTTTTTCACAAAAAAGTACATCGTGATCATGCCGGCGACAACGGCCAGCAGGGCGATAATTGCGCTCTGGGAGTCTGGTGGCAGGATGTTGATATTGCTATAGACCAGGAAGTTGTCGACTCGTTCAATACCCGAACCAGCTTTCACATAGTAACTGGGGATAATTACCGCCTGCTTGAACGGCCAGAGCGCGTAGAGAGAGCCGATAATGAGTCCAACCAGGAAACTGACCATGGGGTCGTGAAAACGTCGTAAAGCAAAGTCGATGAATCGGGCAAAGCAGAGTAAACCGATAACTATGCCGCAACCCATTGCCGCCAGAAAAAACAGATCATCCAGCAGCAGATTCCTCAGGTTCGCGATGGCTGAAATGACAGTGAAGTACTGGTTCATAAGGATCATCACCAATGAACCGCTGATGCCGGGAAGGACCATGGCTGAGATCGCAACTACGCCACAGAAGACGATATAGAGATACTCCCCTGTTGTGTATTTTCCGATGTACGAAAATTTGTCGACAGGGGCAGGGGCTTTATCCGATCCTGTGACGGTCAGTTGCTGGCTCTGATACTGTTCCTTCAGGAGTTCTGATTTGCTCAAGACCTTTTCGTAGGGGTTAACTCCGGCGGTGACCCAGACAGTTATCAGGATTCCCATCACCAGGGGCAACAACAGCCACGGCTTGAAGCGTTTGATCATTCGCCAGGGGATAATCACCGAGAGGATGATGAGCCCGAAGAAATAACCGTAGGTCGGGGTGAACTGGTGGAGCAGCAGGTATTTCATAAGAGAAGATAAGGCCAAGATGCAACTGAGGGCCCCGACGCCGATGACGGTGATAAAGTGGTAATCCTGCTCAATCAGATACGTAAGAAGCCTTTTACCTTCAGCCTTTTTCAGGCCAGTTTTGATCCATCTCAAAACAAGAGCCAGAAGCACCATAATGCTGTTAAGGTCAATCCTGTTGAGAAAACCAATCAGCCGCTCATAGACCCCAAGGATGAGGGCGAAGGTGCCTCCGGAAACACCGGGGATAAGGTTAGCCAACCCTATAAGAAAACCGACGACATACATTTTGAGCCATTGCATGGATAGATACCAAAAATAGAAAAGAGCGTTCGACCGGCATGAAAGGGCTTGCCGGCGGATGAGTCTGATAAAAATTGCTACTATACCCTTTTGGAATGAGGGGTAAAACCTTTTTCGTGTTGTCCTTTCCCTTCATGAGGTCAGGTAATATGATGAAAAAAAAGTTTTTTTCATCTCGGGGTGGACAAACACGATACTCTTCAGGATAATGACAGATAATCAGGGGACGTTGTGTCCCGCCTGCCGTTGTTGCACATTACAACTCTTCTGGAGGATATGAGGACGTGAAGCTATTAGTTGCGGAAGATGAATACACCACCCGACTGACTGTGCAGGTCATTCTCGAACAGTGGGGGTATCGAGTGGACAGCGTAGAGGATGGTGCAGCCGCCTGGAAAGTGTTACAGAAGCCTGACGGACCCCAAATTGCCATTCTCGACTGGGAGATGCCGGGAATTGATGGGGTCGAGCTCTGTCATAAGGTGAAGGTACTGGATCGGGATACCCCTGTCTATGTCATCATGCTCACTGGGCGTGACGCCCAGAACGACATCCTGCAGGGTTTTGATGCCGGTGCAGACGATTATATCACCAAGCCGTTTGACGAAAATGAATTGCGGGCGAGAGTTCGGGTGGCGGAACGGCTGGTCACGATCCAGGAGGAACTGGCCATTTCCAATAATGAGCTGCGGGCGGTGCTGAATCATGTAGAGATGCTGCAGTCGAGCCTGCCGGTCTGCACCAGCTGCCTCAAGGTTCAGCATTATGATGATTCCTGGCGGACCCTGAAAGACTATGTCGAACAAAAAGAGGATCCCCGCTTTCTCTATACAATCTGTCCCCACTGTCGGAAGTAGAAAAGACCGTAAATATATGCATGCATTACCCGGAATTGTTTAAGGGGTAACATGCTAAAATAAAAAAAGGGGTGGAATCTTATGATTCCGCCCCTTTTCTCATATGCAGCGTCTTTTGAACGCCGCTTCAGCTACAGCCGGTTACTTCTCAACGCATTTTCCTGCCATTTCAAGGGCTGGCGGTCCAAGCCAGGTGCCCTTGATGAGCATGTTGAAGTAAACCCATTTGAACATGAGCTTGGTGATGTGGTTCATCTCCGTGTCTTTCAAGAGGCCCATCGGACCGATGACAGGCAGCGGATATGTTCCGGTGTATGGCTCAGTGGTGTAGTTGAAGTCGATGATGTAGGCTTTCCCGAAGCCTGATTCGATGAATCAGACCGCGTGGCCGTCGGAGCGGCCGTGTTGTTCGCCTCCTTCGATATAGGCCATGATATTCTCCTCGAGAATATCACCTTGGAAATGCGCTACCGCGCCCGCCTTGGAGGTCGGGACGTCAGTGCCGTCGCCAAGTACCCAGACATTGTCATACCCTTTAGGCTGCAGGGTGTGCTTGTCGACCGGGATGTAACCCATGGGATCCGCAACTTCGGACTCGATCATCGCTTCGTCACCGAAGTTCGGCGGAATGGACACGAGCAGGTCATAGTCGACCTGGGTTCCGTCGTAGGATTCGATGATCTTCTTCTCAGCATCAACAGAGCCGAGAGCAAAGTTCGGGGTGATTTTGATATTCTTGGTCTTGCAGGCGTCGGTCAGTACCCTGGTGGCAACTGGCTTAGTGAAGGCGCCAGAGAGCGGGGTGACAAACTCGATTTCAACTTTATCGCGCATGCCCTGCTTGTGGAACCACCAATCGGCCAGAAAGGCAAACTCAAGCGGTGCAACCGGACATTTGATCGGCATCTCGGCGATGTTGACCACCAGTTTGCCGCCCTCGAATTTTTTGAGGGCCTTGCCAAGAGCGATACAGTCGTCGTAACGGTAGAAACCGTGGATGTCGTTGCCCCAACCTTCTTTCAAGCCCTCGACTTCCTCTGGCCGAATGTCGCAGCCGGTGGACATGATGAGGACGTCGTATGCAAAGGTACCTTCGGTGGCAGTGGTGACTTCCTGCTTGTTCCAGTCGACGTTGACTATCTCGGAGATGACAAAGTCAATTCCGGGGCTCATAAACTCTTTTTTGGTTCTTCTGATGTCCTTCGGTTTGTTGATGTCGAACGGAACGAAGAGGTAACCTGGTTGGTAGTCGTGGATGTTATTCCTGTCGATGATGGTTACGGACCAGTCATCACCAAGGTGTTTCCTCATTTTGTTCGCCATCATGGTGCCACCGCAGCCGGCACCTAGAATGACTAGCTTCTTCATGATGTTGATCGCCTCCTTTTGGGCAGGTTTTGGACAGGAGCGAAAAACGCCGACTGCCCTATATGTTACTTTAGCTCGCTAATTGCTCTTTATTTGCTCTGGATTACCTGAACACAGGCACCCACCGCCTGGAGCATCATGAACGCCGCTCCAAGGGACTTCTGTACATCCGAATCCATCAGCATCTTGACCGCGCCAATCGGTGAGACGGGCTTGATGTTGTTGAAGTCGAGACCTTCGATGATCTTGCTGATTTCCGTTGCCTGGGTGTCGGTCAAGGAGAAATTCATGGCGCTATTGGCGGCAGTACCGGCGACCTTGACCAGGCCACTGGATCGTTCAATGGCCAGCTGCAGCTCATGGAATAGTTTGATGACCTTCGGATAAAGGATCTGAGCGATGGGAATGAGCTCGTCTTTTAATTCCATACCGCTTTTCAGAAAGCCGATACTTTCGTTCAGAGCCGGAACGGCGGTGAGGAGATTTTGTACAAGTGACATGACGTCATCAAGAGTTACCTGGCCGTCAAGCTCGTTGAAGTACTTGATAACTTTTGGATAGAGGATCTGGGCGACGGGAATGAGCTCGTCTTTCAACTCTATACCGCTTTTCAGATACCCGACACTCTCATTAAGGGCGGGTACGGCGGTAAGCAGGTTTCTTATGAGCGCAACCACATCATCGAGGGTGAGCTGGCCTTCAAGTTCAGCGAAAAACTTGATAACGTGCGGATAGACCTGATGGGCGATGGGCTCGATATCCTTAACCAGTTCATTGCCGGCCTTCAATTTGAAGAGCATGGAGTTAATATCGTTCACACTCAACAGCAGGTTTTCAACAAGCAGGTTGAAATCCTTCTCATTATAGGTGCCGGCGAATTCCGCCAGAATAGGCACAGATGCTGTCTGGTCGGTTTGTGCAGAAGATGCGTGAGCCTGCTTTGTGTCCTTCAAAGCTTGCACTTCTGATTTCAGCGACTGGATTTCGCTTGAGAGGTTGTCTAACTTTTCCAGAATCAAAGCTTCGTTCATTGTCTCATTCCCGTTGGTGTTGGTTCCGTATATGCTCTCTTCCTCCGCGCGTATGCCCGTCGGTTGATAAAATTCTGCCTGCTGAGTGGCTTGGAGGCTTGTGTTTACGATAGGTTACTGAATTTCGTCCCCAATAAGGCATGGCATGGCAGCGAAAAAAAATCCGGTTGCAGGCCATGTAACAGTGTAGGATGACACGCAGTAGTGCGTGACGCAGTGGTGCGTTACATCGTCGTAGTATATAGTGCATATGCTAGCATAATAATCGCCATTCGTATAGCCGAAAATGCAGATGTTTAAAAAAAGTATCACGTTGTAGCCTTTTTATTGGAGCATTGGTAGGACCTCTTGAAACCTTTGGCAGACAAGGTGAGCAGTTCGTTTTCGAAGGTATTGGTCAGTTGACTAGACCCTTGCTGCGAATGTGCAATAAGGGCGTAATGTGCCTAAGGTTGTTTTATTAATGGGTTGAGGTGCTGAAAAGCAAAGTGCTGGAGTTGGGGAGTGTTGGTTTTCCTGACGCAATAGGGTAATCTGCTCGGATCACATTGCGTGGTGAAACGTGACGATTTTTAGCTGACAGAGGAGGAGAGTGGATGTCGCTGGAAGGGTATTCTGACAGGTTTGTACAGATGGCGTCCAATACGGAGCGCTATGGGGTTCTTGAAAAACCGGATGGCTACGGTACCAGGACAGGTGATTGCGGCGATAAGGTGGAGTTTTATCTCTCAGCGCGGGCCGGACAGGTCCGAATGCTCACCTTTCAGATCAGCGGCTGCCTCAACACCTTCGCCTGCGCCAATACCGTTTCATATATGGTCGAGGGACGTTCTATAAGCGACTGCTGGGAGCTGAGTCCTGAAGACGTGATCAGCTTTCTCCAGTCATTGCCACCGGACCACCATCACTGTGCCGAACTGGTTGTCGGTGCCTTTTATCTCGCCTTAAATGACTATAACATGAAGCTGCGTGAACCGTGGCGCAAAGACTATCCTGAGCGCTGATATCCTGCCCGCCTGCAGTATCGGATGCGTTCTGCTGCGGGCAGGATGCCATTCTCTGTGAATTAGTTTTTGAAGCTGTGAATAGGGGCCGGAAGACGTCCTCCCCAGGCGATGAACCGCCCGGATTTCCCGACATTTCTGACTTCCATTATTGGGCTTGCACCAAAGAGCCCGCCAAAGCTCACATGCTCACCAACCTCTTTACCCGGCACAGGAATCAGCCTGGCGGCAGTGGTCTTGTGATTGACCATGCCGAGCGCCATCTCGTCGGCGATGATGGCGGAGATGGTGTCAGCGTCTACCGAGCCGGGGATGGCAACCATATCGAGTCCCACCGAGCAGACGCAGGTCATGGCCTCAAGTTTTTCGAGGCAGAGAGCTCCTTCGCCAACCGCATCGGCTAAGACCGAGTCTTCCATCACAGGAATAAAAGCGCCGGAAAGACCGCCGACAGTCCTGGACGCAAAGATGCCCCCTTTTTTTACCGCATCATTTAGCATGGCGAGGATTGCCGTGGAGCCAGGAGCTCCCACCGCATCGACGCCCAGAATCTTGAAAATTTCTCCGACGCTGTCGCCGACAGTGGGGGTCGGGGCAAGGGAAAGATCAACAACGCCGAATTCGATGCCGAGCGCCTTGGAGACTTTTCGGCCGATCAGTTCACCACAACGGGTGACCCGGAAAGTTGTCTGCTTGATCTCGTCGGCGATGTCGTCAAGACGCAGCTTGCCACTGCCGTTACGGTCTTCGATCAATCGCTCAAGAGCTCTCGCAATAACGCCTGGACCGCTGACGCCGACATTCAATACCGCTTCAGCCTCTTCCAAGCCGTGGATTGCTCCTGCCATAAAGGGGTTGTCGCCGGGCTGGTTGCAGAACACCACGAACTTGGCGGCGCCAAAGCCGCCTTGGTCGCGGGTTTTTTCGGCGATCGCCTTGATGGTGTGGCCCATCATGGCCAATGCGTCCATGTTGATGCCCTTCTGGCTGGTGCCGATATTGATCGAGGCACAGATCTTTTCGGTCTGGGCAAGCGCCTCGGGTAACGATTTGATGTATTCGAGGTCGGTGGCGGTCATTCCTTTTTCCACCTGGGCAGAAAAACCACCAAGGATATCGACGCCCACTGCGGTGGCGGCCCGGTCGAGGCTCTTGGCAAGTTCGACAAAGCCGTGTTGGTCGAAACCGGCTCCAACAAAGGCGATTGGTGTAACCGAGATGCGTTTGTTCACCACAGGGATACCGAGATTACGGCTTATGTCGTTACAGGTGGAGACGAAGTTCCCGGCGTAATCGAATATTTTCTTCTCTATCTTCTCGCAGGTCTCAGCGACATTACCGCCGCGGCAGTCGAGCAGGCTGATGCCCATGGTGACGGTGCGGACGTCAAGATTTTCCTTCTGGATCATCTCCACGGTGGCGAGAATCTGGTCTGATCGTAACATAGTGTGCTCCTGATATGCGCCAGCTGGGGGCAACGTGGGCCCCAGGCCGCTCTGTTAATGCAGGGTGACCTCGTGGGTGGCCTGGAAAATGTCGTTATGTTGCATCATCACATTGAGCCCGGTGGTGTTGGAGAACTCCACCAGGTCCTCCTGGACCTTGGCGAGTGAATCCACCTGGGAGAGATCAAGCTGCAGAATCATTGTGTACTGATCACCCCTGAGTGTGGTGGCAAGGTCACGGATGTTGATGTTGTGCTCATAACAGAACTGGCTGACACTGTAGACCAGGCCGCTTTTGTTTTTGCCGAGTGCGGTCATGATATAGGTTTCCGAGGGCAGGGGGAAATGGCAGACGTCAATGGGCTGGTCCATGACCTTGATGGAAACTTCAAATTTGACTGGGGTTTTGATATGGGAAATCCTGGCCATCACGTCCTCTGGCGTCACTTCGGCATCGAAGGTGGCGATGAGGATCATGTTGAGATAGCCGCAGAGGACAGACTGGTTGAGATCGGCCAGGTCGCCTTCCAGATGGTAGATGGCGCCGGTGATATCGGCGATGATACCCGGCCGGTCTTTGGACATGACAGAAATAATCATCTGCTTTTTCATTGAAAACTGCTCCTGTACAGGTTGAAACATGGAATTGTGCCGGATTGATACGATGGGTGCGGAGTTGAATGTCCGGTATGTGGTTAAAGAGACAATATCGCATTGTTTTGGTCAATGGGCAACCATATTGTCGTGGTTTTTCATCTGCACCTGGAAAAACGATTTGTTTCGCCGATAGGCTTCGTTGCTGGGATGTTCTTTCCATATTCTATTTGAGCAAGGATTGTCCTGATAATTTCAACCTTTGAAAGAGCTGGCAGCTGTGAACGAAACGATATCTCACATTTGAAGAGAATTGTTTAATATGTAAAGATATATCAGTAGTATATGTTGTTTATTTGTTGTGTTTTTGATCTTGCCATGATTTGAAGCGAATTTCTCAGTTTGACATCTGTCCCTTCTTTATGAAACACTTGAGTTGTACGGTTCGTTTTGACCGAACCTGCGATGATAAAGGTAGAAAGGCGAAAAAACTGTAGTCGCGCAGTGGTAACTGTATGCGTTTTGGAAGGGATGGAAGATGTACAATGGGTTTTGCATGAAATCTGCGATGTACTACAGTCATGATACTGATTCCTTTTTAGCGGGACGTGACGCCATGCGTGAGGTTGTAGCGAAAATGGCGGGAGTACGCCCCGAACTTCTTCTGCTCTTTTCCTCCATCGGTCACGATCTTCCCCGTGTTCTCGAAGGTATCGGTACGGTGGCGGGGCCTGATATTCCACTTTGTGGCTGTACCGGCTCGGGTATCATCTCCGCTCACGGAAGTGATGAGGCAACTCATTCCATAGTTTTGATGGGGCTTGCCGGCAGCAATCTATCGATTAGCCCTTTTCTCTTTTCAGGTCTTCAGGCTGAACCTGAAGCCATTGGCGAGCAAATCGCAATCCGAGTACGGGAGGCCGGAATCGGTATTGATGACAGGGCATTGCTCCTGCTCTTTGCTGATGGGTTGACCATCAATGCCGACAAGCTCTATCGCGGCCTGCACAGCAGTTTGCCTTCCCATATCGACGTGGTTGGCGGTACAGCCGGTAACGACTTTCAGCAGAATATTACCTATCAATTCTGTAATGGTCGGGTAGTGAGTGATGGGGTTTGCGGGGTGCTGCTGCATGGTGATTTTCGCTACACCATTGGCGTGACTCATGGATCACGACCCTTAGGGCTCTCGCACACGATCACCCGGGCGGAGGGAAATGTCATCTGGGAGATAGATCATGTGCCGGCTCTGGATGTCTTGAAAAAGTTTCTCGGTGTTGAGCGGGTTCAGGATGTCAGCCAGATCTTGAATCTCTTTGAAATTGGTGAAGAGTTCCCGGGGCAGGGGTATTGCGAGAACATCCTCAACAGAGCCATTATCAATGTCGAGGAGGCTGGAGGGCTTCGTCTGGCTGTTGAAATTCCCGAAGGAACCAGGGTGCGCATTACCAGACGCGATAGACGCCTGATTCTGCAACGTACCCGGGAGATGACCGAGACCATGACCCGTGAGCTGCAGGACTGGAGGAGTGCCACGTACCTCTATTTCAATTGCAGTGGCCGAGGATCCTATCTATTTGGGAGCCCCGAACCGGATGTCGATATGGTACGTGAAGTGTTGACGCCGGAGAGCAGAATGATTGGCTTTTTTACCTTTGGGGAGTTCGCCCCCATTAATAACCGCAATTATTTCCATAATTTTACCGGGGTGTTGGTGGGGATGGAATGATGGGGGATCGTGTCTCAAAACCAGGGATTGACACCTACGTGAGACAGGAGCAGCCCCCGGCGCTGTTTGCCGAGGCTGAGGTCTACGAGGAAGAAATCAACAACCTGACCGCGACCATCATTCGCCAGGAAGCCGAGCTGGTGGAAACCCGGATCGAATTGAACAAGCGGGTCCGCAGTCTGCAGTTTTTCCAGAACCTCAATAAACGTATTCTCACCGCTAAAAGTCACCGTGAGATCTATCAGGTCGTAGTCCGCTCTCTGGTGGAGATCGGTTTTGACAAAGCGATCATCGTCCGTCGTTCAGAGGAGAGTTATGGTGTGGTGGCGCACCACGGCTATACTTCCTCCGCCATTGAAAAGCGCCAGCTTTCTTCCACCCTTTTTCAATTAATCGAACAACATGGCGAATTGCTGGTTAACGGAGAGAATCGGGAGTCCGTAAATTACTCTTACGAAGACGACCTTGAAGTACGCTTTTTCATCGCGGCTTCCTTTACCTTTCGTCAGGAGAGTGAACGGCCCCATATTCTCCTGGCTGGCAACATGGCAGAGACGACCCTGCGTCGTTCTCGTCTCACCAGAGTTGATCTGCAGATCATGCAGACACTGGCACAGCAGATCGGGGTGGCAGTGGAAAATGCCTTTGTTTATGAGCAGCTGGAACAATCAGAACGAAAATACAGGCTATTATACGAGCAGTCGGTGGAAGGGTTGTTCCAGATAACCCCTGACGGCCGCATTCTCAGTGCCAACCCTGCCATGGCCGGTATGCTTGGCTATGACAGCGTCGATGTATTGATCGGGATGAGCAACAATGGCGGGATGCAGTCGATTCTCTATCAGGAGGAGTTTGCCCGGTTTGCCAGAATTATGACCGAGATGGGCTCCATTATCGGTTATGAGGTCGAGCTGCTCCGAAAGGATGCCAAGCCCATCTGGGGCTCTGTCACTGCCCGCTGCGTATTTGATGATGAAGGCAGACCGATTTGCTTTGAGGGCGCAATCGTCGACATCACCGCCCAGAAAACTGCCAGGCAGCTTGATATCGAAAAAACGGCGGCTGAGAAAGCAAACCGGACCAAGAGCGAATTTCTGGCCAACATGAGCCATGAGATCAGGACGCCTATGAACGGGGTGTTGGGAATGACCACCCTGCTCATGGACACCAGCCTTGATTCCAACCAGCGCCATTATGTGGGTGCTATCCGGCAGAGCAGTGAATCACTTCTGAAAATCATCAACGACATCCTTGATTTTTCAAAGATTGAGGCAGGTCGGATTCGTCTGGAGATTGTGGAATTTGATCTCCGTGCGCTGCTCGACGATGTGATAGACCTGATGGAAACCCGGATCGATCCAAGCACGGTGCTCTTTACCTGCCTGGCCGAACCCGAGGTGCCAGACCTGGTGCGGGGTGATCCGGTGCGGCTACGGCAGGTGCTTCTCAATCTGGCCGTCAACGCGGTGAAATTTACCACCAGGGGCTCGATTCGAATTACCGTAGCCCTGGAGGGTGACGCTGATGAGCAGTACTTACGTTTTTCCGTCAAGGATACCGGGCCCGGCATCCCTCTTGACAAACAAAAGATCCTTTTTGAAAGTTTTACTCAGGTGGACAGCTCACTTACCCGTGCGGTGGAGGGTACCGGGCTTGGCCTTGCTATTTCCCGACAGCTGGTCGAATTGATGGATGGCGAGATCGGGGTGATTTCAGCACCCGGAGAAGGTGCTGAGTTCTGGTTTCGTCTGGGCCTTCTCCCGTGCCGGAATGAGACTGCAGAGCTGGAGATTGCGAAAGCATTTTCTCATGTTCCGGTCCTGGTTGCCGAACGCGACCATGTAAGCCGCTCGTATCTCAGTCGCCAGTTTCGGGCCTGGGGAGCCGTAGTCGAGGAGGCGGAGGATATGGCTGGTTTCCGCCACCTGCTGGATTCGGGTAGGACGAGAAATGTCCAGCACCAGTTGATTGTGATGGACGAGCGTTTTAGCGACCCTGTGGGTGGCAGCGGGCCTGTGCCTGTATCGTGCTGTCGGATTGTCTTGCACAGTGGTGCTGAGATTCATCGGCTGGCCATTCAGCCGGCGGGAAAAAATCTCGTCTATCTTGCCAGGCCGATCCGGTATACGAGCCTGAAAAAAGGTGCTCTCTGTCTCTTACGTGGCGGAGAACTGGAGGACCTCCAGCGTTGCATTATCGGTGAAGCCCGCCAGGTCTGGGGTTATAGCAACACTTGGGCGGGCAGGGCCAGGGTTCTGGTGGTTGAGGATAACATCATCAATCAACAGGTGGTGGTTGGTATGTTGAAGCGTCTTGGTTGTGTGCATATTGATGCGGTGAGCAATGGCCTTGAAGCGGTTCAAAACCTGCGTCGGTTCTCGTATAATATCGTATTTATGGATATCTCCATGCCGGTGATGGACGGCCTCGAAGCGACCCGTAGAATACGTGCTCTGCAGACGGAAGATAAGGGGGGCGCGTTGCCTATTATTGCCCTCACGGCTCATGCCATGACCGGTGATCGGGAGCGGTGTCTGGAGGCAGGGATGAGCGATGTCATAACAAAACCGATGCAGCCTGAGACGCTGGCGGCAACTCTTGAGAGATGGCTTTTGCCTGAAGCCGGCGCGCAGGTTGCAGCCAACATCGGGGATTGGGAACCAGTTAATGGGGGAGAAATAGCCAAACGAAACGACAATCACGTCGTCTTTGACCTTGAACGACTGACGAAGCGTCTTCTGGGTGATGAAAAAAACAGCCGCAGGATTGCCGAATATTTCCAGAATGAGGTGGAGCACCAGATTGATGAAATCGGTGCCGCCCTTGCCGCTGGCGAATTGGAGGAGGTCTCCCGTCTTGTGCACCGGTTAAAGGGCAGTTCCGGGAATGTCCAGGCAGAACAGCTCTTTGAGCTGATGAAGGTGATGCATCAGGCGGCAACAGACAATAATCTTGATCAGTTGTCAGTGCTTTTGACGAAGGCGCGGGCCCATTGTCCGGTTCTGGTGGCGGCAATCAGAGATCAGCTCGGGCAGTAAGTATTCAAAGTAGCTTAAAAGCAAAGCAGGTAATCAGAGGAACAACCTGTAGGCCGGGTTGTCCGTCTCCTCAAAATAGGTGTAACCCAGCTTGTCCAGCCGCTCGTAGAGGGCCGGATCATCCCCTTCAGGAAACTCCAGCCCGACTAGTACCCTACCGAAATCCCCACCTTGCAGTCGATAGTGAAAAAGCGAAATATTGCGTTGACCGTGGGTGGCATCGAGAAAACGTACAAGCGCACCGGGGGTCTCCGGGAACCAGAATCGAAAGATCCGTTCGTTGACCACCTCTTTTGAGCGCCCCCCAACCATATAACGGATATGGGTCTTGGCCAGTTCGTTGTCGGTGATGTCGAGGTTGTTGTAGCCTGCTGTTGTCAGCTCCTTGCTGAAGATCTCCCGCTCCTTCTTGCTGGTAATTGAAATTCCGACAAAAATGTGGGCCTTGCTGCGATCATCCAGCCGGTAGTTGAACTCGGTTATGTTTCGCTCACCTACCAGATCGCGGCAAAACCGTTTGAGGCTGCCGGGAGTTTCCGGGATTGTGACCGCAAAGAGTGCTTCCTGCTGATCGCCGATCATGGTCCTCTCGGCCACATAGCGGAGCCGCTCGAAGTTCATGTTGGCACCGGAATTGACGGCAACGAGGGTTTTCCCTTGGCAGCCGGTTTCTCGGATATATTTCAGCAAGCCTGTGATGCCAAGTGCTCCAGCTGGTTCGACAATCGAGCGGGTGGCCTGGTAGATGGCTTTGATGCCTCCGCAGAGTTCATCTGTGTTGATTCGGATGATCTCATCAACAAATTCCCTGCAGAGGGCAAACGTCTTCTGGCCCACCTGTCGAACCGCTACGCCATCGGCGAAAATCCCCACGGAGGGGAGAGTTATCGGCTCGCCGGCGGCAAGCGATTGGTACATGGCGTCGCTATCTTCGGGCTCAACCCCGATAACCCGCACTTCCGGCCGCAGCATCTTGATATAGGCGGCCATGCCGCTGATCAGCCCACCGCCACCGACCGGCACAAAGACCGCATCAAGCCTGCCGGGATTCTGGCGTAAAATCTCATCTGCCACCGTACCCTGGCCAGCAATGACAAGTTCGTCGTCAAAGGGATGGATAAAGGTCATACCCGTTTCCCGGATAAGCGTTGTAACATGTTCTGCAGCTTCCGAGTAATTGGTGCCGTAGAGCACAGTTTGGGCACCCATCCGTCGAACCGCCTCTACTTTGATGGCTGGAGTGGTGACCGGCATGACGATAAGGGCTGCAATGCCAAGCTTTCTTGCGGCAAAGGCCACCCCTTGTGCATGGTTGCCGGCGGATGCGGCGATCACGCCGCAATTCTTCTCCTTGTCGCTTAAATTAGCGATTTTGTTATAGGCTCCTCGAAGTTTGAAAGAGAATACCGGTTGCTGGTCCTCCCGTTTCAAGAGGATGGTGTTGTTTAGTCGGGTGGAGAGTACCACCGCTTCCTCAAGAGGCGTCTCGATAGCAGCTTCATATACACGGGAGGTGAGAATCTGACGGATGATTTTTCGCATCTGGTGCCCTGTATGTTCGTATAAGGTGACGAAATGGTGACAAGATGTCATGCGTGTGCAGTTAGCCTATGGCGGTGCGGGAGCCATGAAGGTAACTCGGCAGTTTCTGCCTGGCAAGTTCTTTCCTGATTGCAGGAGTCAGAGAAGATGAAATAGTCTCCATTGCTGTGCCGGCGACTTGACGTAGCTGCGATCGAGCGGTAATTGTGGCAGTGAGAAAAATACAAAAGAGAGGAAATCCCGGACAGGTGCCGGCTTATCCTGATCAACAATGATGAAGTGCATTATGCGAGGAGGAAGGGATGAAAGATGTTTTGGACAACGCCAGAAAACTGATGAAGGGTTACTGCCGGGTTTGCCCGGTCTGCGATGGCCGGGCCTGTGCCGGTGAGGTGCCGGGAATGGGTGGACTTGGCACCGCTTCGGCTTTTAAGGCAAATCTGGAGGCGCTTGGTGCACGCCGGTTTAATATGCGGCTGGTTCATGAGGTCAAAGAGCCGGACACCGCCACGACGCTGCTCGGCAAGACCCTCTCCATGCCGGTACTGGCAGCTCCTATTGGTGGGGTGTCTTTCAATATGGGCGGTAAGGTGAGCGAAGAGGAGTATATCCATTCGATCGTTCATGGCTGTCTTGCCAAAGGGACGCTCGGTTGTACCGGTGACGGTGTGCCCGACTTTATCCACCAGTCCGGCTTTGACGCTATTCGTGCTGCTGGCGGTTTGGGAATCCCTTTTGTCAAACCGTGGGAAGATCAGGAGCTCTTTGACAAACTGGAAAAGGCCCAGGCGACGGGCGCGGATATCATCGGCATGGACATCGACGCCGCAGGTCTTGTTACGCTTCGCAAAATGGGACGGCCTGTTTCTCCAAAAAGCGTCGCCGAGCTGAAAAAGATCCGGGCGGCGGTCTCCGGCAAATTCATTTTGAAGGGCGTGATGACAGTCGAGGATGCGCTCCTGGCAGCTGAGGCGGGTGTCGATGCCATCGTGGTTTCAAACCATGGCGGGCGGGTGCTTGACTTTGCTCCAGGCGCGGCTGAAGTTCTGCCGAAGATCGCAAGTGCGGTTAAGGGCAAGATGGCGATTCTCGCCGATGGCGGTGTACGTTCCGGCGGGGATGTCCTGAAGCTGCTGGCGCTGGGTGCCGATGCGGTGATGATTGGACGCCCCTTTTCCATGGCGGCGGTCGGTGGTCTCAAAGAGGGCGTTGAGCTTTATCTCGATAAAATAATGGTAGAGCTGACCCAGTGCATGGTGCTGACAGGCACCGAGTCGGTTGCGGCGGTCGATCCGGGGATTTTGTTGTAAAATTCATTTTTTTCCTGCGGCATGGCTCTTTGTGTACAACTGGCCAGGCCGCAGGCATGAGGCTATTGTTCATCCTGATGTCTTCGTCACATCGGCAGTCACGGGCTCCGGCATTCAGGCCTTCAGTGTGCCTGCTATCTCTTCTATTTTTGTCATGGTTTCCTGAAGATCAAACGAGAGGACCTTCCTCTTCTCAACGACCATTCTGCCATTGACCATGACGCTCTCCACATCGCGACCACTGGCTGCATAGACCAGGAGATCCGGATTGTAGAACGGAGTGAGATGGGGTTTCTGGAGATCGAGCACGACCAGATCGGCTTTCATGCCGACTTTGAGTGTGCCGATATCAGGCAGGCCAAGCAGTTTGGCGTTGGCGCTGGTGGCGGTACCAAAGGCGGTCTGTGCTGGCAGGGTGGTGGCCTCGAGATAGCTGAGTTTGTGGAGTTTTGCCAGCATATCCATCTCCCGAAACATGTCGAGACTGTTATTGGAAGCGCAGCCGTCGGTGCCGAGGCCGACGGTGATGTTTCGTTTCAGCATATCCGGGACGCGGGCAACACCCGAAGCGAGCTTCATGTTTGACTGCGGGCAGGTGACAACATGGGCGCCAGTGGTGGCAAGCAGGTCAAGATCCTGATCGTGCAGCCAGACCGTGTGGATCAGGATGGCATTGTTGTTTAATATTCCAAGATGTTCCAGATGTCCGAGCGGAGTTTGGGCCTGCAGGTCGATGATCATCTCCGCTTCCCGCTGGCTCTCCGCCAGATGGGTGAAGAACCGCACACCTCGCCGGTCGGCCAGTTCCTTGGCCCTGATGAGCGTTTTCGGCGAGCAGGTATACGGAGCGTGGGCGAAAACGGCGGGGGTGATAAGCGGGTCTGCGCCCTGCCACTCGTCGAGAAAGGATGCTACTGCCTCGATGTTTTTTGCAGGATCCGAAACGCTTGGTGCGGGAAAGTCCACAATGCCGTGGCCAACGACTGCCCGCATGCCGCAATCTCGCAACGCCTTTGCTGCTTCACCGGAAAAGAAATAGCCGTCCGCCACGCAGGTCGTGCCGGAGAGGAGCATCTCGGCTGCGGCCAGGCGTGAGCACCAGTAGACCATCTCTTTGCTGACATGCTTTTTTTCTGCCGGGAAGATATGGTGGTGAAGCCAATCCGATAGGGCGAGGTCATCCGCCAATCCGCGAAACAGCGTCATGGCGCAGTGATTATGGCCGTTGATCAATCCAGGCATGAGCAACTTGCCCCTGCAGTCGATTATTCGGGCGTTACCAAACTCCGGGACATCGTTCATTTCACCAAGGTGGGTGATGAGATTGCCGGAAACAGCAAGGAATGCATCGTTGATAAGCGATGAATCGGTCCCGGGAAAAAGGGTGCAGTGGGTAAAGAGGGTGTTCATAAGTGCATGTGCGATTGTTATGGTTTGGCAGCGTTCTATTGTTAAATACTCATGGTACGTCCAGGATACCTGACTTGTCGCCTTTCAGGCAACCTGCCGATTTTGGGAGCAACATCTGCACTTTGTCTTCCTGATGACGATCGTATCAAAATGTGGGCACTTTCTCGATATTCCGTGTATCATACCCTGTTTTGCAGTCCATGTCTGAAAAAGCTGCAAATGTCGCCAATGGCAGTGGCAGGATCGATAAACGATCCTGATTAAAAGCTGTCACCTGGCATTCTTTAAAATGTAAAACGGTACAACGACAGGCGCAAAGCGCCTGAGCTGATAGCTGTGTAAGGAGTTGCTGTAATGGGGTTTCGTTGTGGTATCGTCGGTTTGCCTAATGTCGGCAAATCGACGATTTTTAATGCGTTGACGGCTGCCGGCATTGATGCCGAGAATTATCCTTTCTGTACCATTGAACCAAATGTCGGGGTGGTACCTGTGCCGGACGGACGTCTGGATGTCTTGGCCGATATTGCCAAGACAAGAAAGAAAATCAATACCCAGATGGAGTTTGTCGATATCGCCGGTCTGGTCAAGGGGGCGAGCAAGGGCGAAGGCCTTGGTAACCAGTTTCTCGGGCATATCCGGCAGGTTGAAGCCATTGTTCATGTCATCCGCTGTTTTGAGGATGACAATATCGTCCACGTTGAAGGCTCAGTTGACCCGAACCGGGATCGGGAGGTGATCACCATGGAGCTGATCATGGCCGATCTTGATAGTGTTGATAAGCGACTCAAGAAAGCCCAGTCCATGGCAAAGTCCGGCGATAAGGGGTTAAAGGCCCAGGCTGAATTCCTGGAACGGCTGCAGGCGCTACTCGATTCCGGGCAACCAGCCAGAAAAATGGTGCTGCAGGGGGAAGCGGAGGAGCGACTGATGAAAGAACTGTCGCTGCTGACCGCCAAACCGGTGCTCTATGTGGCCAATGTGACCGAAGACGACGTGGTGGAAGGCAATGATTTTGTGCGTCGGTTGGAACAGGCGGCCAGAGATGAGGGTGCGTCGGTGGTAGTTATTGCCGGTTCTATCGAGCAGGAACTGAGTCGGTTGTCGCCTGAGGAGCAGCAGGAATTTTTGCAGGATATCGGTATGACGGAGCCTGGTCTGAATCGGCTGATCAAGGCGGGTTACGATCTTCTCGGATTGCAGACCTTCTTTACTGTCGGGGAAAAAGAAACACGAGCCTGGACTGTTCCTGTCGGGTCGAGAGCCCCTCAGGCGGCAGGCCGGATTCACACCGATTTTGAGCACGGGTTTATCCGCGCCGAGGTTATCGCTTATGATCACTTCGTTAATTGCAAAGGTGAAAACGGCGCCAAGGAAAAAGGGCTGATGCGGGTGGAAGGAAAAGAGTATGTCGTTGCCGATGGTGACTGCATGCATTTTCGATTCAACGTCTAGAATTGAACCAAGGGTTATGGCAAAAACCATATTCATAGAGACGCTGCAGGAAGGTGATCGGATCGATGAGCTTTTTCTGGTCAAGTCGGCGCGTCTCGCCGAGACCAGGGCGGGAAAACCGTATCTTATTCTCACTGTCATGGATAAAAGCGGGGAGCTCACCGGACCTGTCTGGGATAATGCCGAACGGTTCCAGGAGCTCTGTCAACCGGGCGAATGTATTCGGGTGAAAGGCATGGTCCAGTCCTACCGGGAGAAATTGCAGTTAAAGGTGGACGAGGTGACCCCGGTTGCAAAAGAAGAGACAGATATGGCAGATTTTCTGCCGGCCACTATTCACAGCCGTACCGAAATGGCCGCAGAACTGCAGAAAATAATCAGCACGGTCACCAACCCGTTTATCAGAAAACTCCTTGGCCGATTTTTTAAAAAGGGCGAAATTTGGGATCGCTTTCAAGACGCTCCTGCCGCCAAGGGTATTCATCATGCCTATGTTGGTGGTCTGCTTGAGCATACCCTGTCCATGGCGCGGGTTGCTGATATGCTGTCCGGCCATTATGAAGGTGTGGACCGTTCGCTGTTGATCGCCGGGGCGCTGTTGCACGATCTGGGTAAGATTGAAGAACTCTACATGGAAAATGGCCTCATTGACTATACTGCCCGGGGGCGGTTGAAGGGGCATCTGGTCATCGGCAGCGAGATGGTGGGCAAGGTTGCCGCGCAGATTGCCGATTTCCCGGAAGAGTTGCTGGAACAGCTGCAGCATCTTATTTTAAGTCATCATGGCCGTCAGGAATATGGTTCGCCCACAGTGCCGATGACTGTGGAAGCTTTTCTGCTGAATTACATTGACGAGCTTGATTCGAAGATGAACGTACTGGAGCAGCTGCGGCGAAAATTGAACAGTACCGAAATGAGCTGGAGCGATTACCAGCGTTCTCTTGAACGCTATCTCTACCTCAACGCTTTGCAGGACGAAAAGACAGAGGCTGGGAGAAAAGAAGAGGGCCTGACAGTCCGTCAGCAGACCCTGTTCTGAGTATCTATAAGTATCGCAACGACACGACGTGATGAATGGCGAAGAGTAACCAGATACTTTGTTATACTGAAGTCCGTGGCCAGGAGAAGGCCAAAAAACTCGTCTCCCGGACTCTGGGGTCGGACAGGGTGCCGCACGCCTACATTTTCAAGGGACCTGACGGGGTGGGCAAGCGGCTTTTTGCCCGTGGTGTCGCTGCTGCCCTCAATTGCCGGGGTTCAGAACGGGGAAAGGCCTGCGGTAGCTGTGTTTCCTGTCGGAAGTTTCTCTCGGGTAATCACCCCGATTTCCAGGTAGTGAGCCCTGACAAGGGAACCATCAAGATAGATCAGGTTCGGCAGATGTGCCGCTCTCTCAGCTATCCACCCTACGAATCGGAGTTGCGGGTGGTTCTCATGGAAGATGTTCACACCATGCGGCAGGAGGCGGCCAACAGCCTGCTCAAGACCCTGGAAGAACCGCCGAAAGGCAACCTTCTCATTTTGACGGCCGAAGCCTCGCAGGAACTGCTCACCACCATCTCCTCACGCTGCCAGGTTATCCCATTTTACAATCTTTCAGAGGCGGAATGTGTTGAGATTCTCTTGGCAGAAAAACCTGAAATGGCAGCTGACACCGCCCGTCTTCTGTCCCGGTTGGCCGAAGGCAGCCCTGGGCGGGCATTGCTTCTTCATCAGGAGGAGATGACCGGGATACTGCAGGAGGTCGTGGCGGCGGCCTGTGATCCCGCAATTGACGGTGAAAGGGATGTGGGGGTTCTCTTGGAAGTGGCTGAAAAAATGGCCGATGTGAAAGAGCACCTGCCTTCGCTTCTCGGTCTTATCCGGCTGTGGCTCAGGGATACGCTGATGGTCATTCACGAACCCGGTTCTGCTCCGGAATTGTATGGATTTGGCTTTGCTCCGGACAGTCCTTTGAAAAACTGGAGTTCTGACGCCCTTTTTGCTAAACTGCAGGCTGTCGACCAGGCAGAAAAAGAGCTCAAGCGCAACTGCAACCGCACCCTGGTGTGCGAGGTGTTGATGTTTCATCTGCACCGGTAAGTGATGTCGGACATGTGTGCCGACGAAACACGTTATCAGCTAGAACTGCTGGCTTGACAGGAAGTGTGTCGAGTCAACATGAAAAATATGAGAGGATGTTTGATCCTATGTCGGAAAATGTAGACGAACCGAGCATTGATACTCCGCAAGCGGACGATCAGCAAGAATATTACCGGATTCGCTTCCGGGAAGACGGCCAGATGTTTACCGCCTCTTCGTCTATTGCCGGCATGGTGCGTGACGAAATTGTGATGGTGAAAAGTGACCACGGCCTGGAACCGGCCCTCATCGTCGGTCCGGCACCCATCTGTGGTTGCCGGCCGGAGAGCTGGCCCGCCACCCACGAGATAGCCCGCCAGGCGGGTAGCGACGAGTTCGAGCGCTTTGCAGGACTGGCACCATTTGAGAAGCGGGCCTATGGCATCTGCGAGCAGCTGATCGAGCGACATAAGCTGGAGATGCAGCTTGTGCGGGTGGAGCGGTTTTTCAATGGCAGTAAGATCATTTTTTATTTTACTGCCGATAATCGGGTCGATTTCCGGGAACTGGTGAAAGATCTGGTGCAGGAGTTCCGCACCCGGGTGGAAATGCGTCAGGTCGGTGTCCGTCATGAGACCAAGATGATTGGCGGTATGGGCACCTGCGGGCGCGAGCTGTGCTGCTCCTCCTTTATCAAAAAATTCGATTCCGTCTCCATCAAGATGGCCAAGGAGCAGGATCTGCCGCTCAATCCAACCAAGATCTCCGGCCTTTGCAACCGACTGCTCTGCTGTCTCACATATGAGTATGACGCCTATCGTTTGCAACGTAAGGCGATGCCCAAACCGGGCCGAAAAATCAAGGTGGCCGGCAAGATGTACAAGGTGAAACGGCAGAACCCCTTGCAGCAGACCCTCCTGGTGATAAGCGATCAGGGTGAGGAAAAACTGATGTCTCCTGCCGAATGGGGGGAGTGCGAAGTGATCCGGGTTGACAAAGGTCCGAAAAAAGAGAAAAAAGATAATTAGCGTACTCATTATCTGCAATATTGCGGCAGCCCATCGGCTTGCCCTGGCAAAACGAGTTTATGACCTCATATATCACAACACCCATCTACTATGTTAACGCACAGCCGCACCTCGGCCATGCGTACACCACCATTGTCGCTGATACATACAGCCGTTTCCGGCGTCTCTGCGGCGAGGAAGTTCGATTCCAGACCGGGACCGATGAGCACGGTGATAAAATCGCCGAAGCGGCATTAAAAGAGAATGTGCCACCCAAGGAGTACGCTGATAGGATAAGCGGCATGTTCCGTGACACCTGGCCCATTCTCCAGGTGATGCCCGATAATTTCATTCGCACCACAGACCCCGATCATATTGCAGTGGTCCAGCAAATTCTGCAGAAGGTCTATGACAAGGGTGACATCTATTTCGATGAGTATTCCGGCCTTTATTGCCGTGGCTGCGAGCGTTTCCTGACCGAAAAAGAGCTGGTTGACGGCAACTGTCCCGATCATCAGCAGCCACCACAGGAGATCGCCGAGCAGAATTATTTCTTCCGGATGTCGAAATACCAGCAACCGTTGATTGACCATATCAAGGCCAATCCGGATTTCATTACTCCCGAACGCTACCGTAACGAGGTGCTCTCGTTCTTGAGCGAACCGCTGGAAGACCTCTGTATATCCCGACCGAAAACCCGTCTTACCTGGGGCATCGAGCTGCCGTTTGACAACAATTTCGTTACCTATGTCTGGTTTGACGCCCTGATTAACTACCTCACCGGACTTGGCTACCCGGACGATGAGAAATATCAGACGTTCTGGCCAGTGGCCGAACATCTCATTGCCAAGGATATTCTTAAGCCTCACGCCATTTACTGGCCGACCATGCTGCTCTCTATGGAGGTGCCGCTTTATAAAAAACTGCATGTACATGGCTACTGGAACGTCGACAACACCAAAATGTCCAAGTCGATTGGTAACGTGGTGCGGCCGAAAGAACTGGTTGAGGAATATGGCATCGATACTCTCCGCTACTTTACTTTGCGGGAGATGTCATTTGGGCTGGATGCTTCTTTTTCCAGCGAGGCGATCGTCGCCCGGAAAAACTCCGATCTGGCAAATGACCTTGGCAACCTCTACAGCCGCTCTCTGGCTATGTTACAGAAATATTGTGATGGAGTGGTACCGGAACCCGGTCTGGAAGAAGAGGCCGACCGGCTGCTGAGGGAGACGGCCGAAAAGATGTTGCCACTCTACCGTGAGAACATGGCCGATTTCCAGTTCCATCGTGGTCTTCAGGCAGTTTGGGAACTGGTCAGTTATGCCAATAAGTATATTGTCACCAATGAGCCATGGGCGCTTGCCAAGGATCCGGCTGCTGCCGGCCGTCTTGCCACCGTGCTCTATAACCTGATGGAGTGCTTGCGATTGCTTGCCCTGGTTTTACAGCCGGTAATGCCGGAGACTGCCGCCAAAATGGTTGCGGGCCTGGGTATCGCTGCTGATAGTCCTGGTGTCAATTCACTCGAGGCGGGTGGCATGTGGAATGTCCTGCAACCGGGCACCACGTTAAATGAGGTGGAAGCGCTCTTTCCCCGGGTTGATGTGAAAAAGCACATGGAAAAGGCAGAGGGAAAAGGCAAAGCCGCACCGACAACCTCGAAAAAGGCTGCATCGGAGCCTCTGGAAGGGATCATCACCTTTGACCAGTTCAAGGAAGTGGAGATACGGGTGGCCGAGGTGGTGGCCGCTGAAAAAATCAAGAAATCTGACCGGCTGCTCAAGTTGACGGTTCTCTCGCCTGAAGAGCGGACCATCGTTGCTGGCATTGCCGAACATTACACTCCCGAAGAGGTGGTGGGGCGGCAGGTACTGATTGTGGCGAATCTCAAACCGGCCAAGCTGATGGGAATACCCTCCCAGGGAATGGTGCTGGCCGCGAAAACTGAAGTAGATGGTCAGGAAAAGCTGGTGTTGGCCACGGTGAGTGGTTTTGTGAAGACGGGTTCAAGAGTGGCCTGAGGATAATGGCAATCAGGGCCGGTTTTGATGAGTAGGGTGTTTAATACAAGGCTATATCCCGAAACGTTGAGGGAAATTTTGTGAGGAAGGCATGTTTGTGGTGAATAACTTTATGATGGCTCTGGCTGGGTTGATTGATTTTCTGTTGACGGCATATATGTGGATAATTATCGGCAGGGCTATAATTTCATGGGTAAATGCCGATCCCTATAATCCCATTGTCCGATTTTTGTATGAGGCAACAGAGCCACTTTTGGGCCGGATCAGACGGATGCTGCCTCTTAGTATGGGCGGCATAGATTTTTCGCCGATGATACTCATCATGGTGATCATGTTTCTCCAGAGTTTTCTGGTCCCCACCATGAAACAGATAGCGATGCGAATGGGTTGAGGCTGCTGTTTTCAGTCGTTGGTTTCGTGGATAACCATGAAGCCAACGTTGCGGTTTTTCCCGTATTTGCAAGTTGTGTTTGTTCCGCAATTTTCATTTTTTAGCAAGTCTGTCAACTTTACCAGCAACGGAGAACTGTTATGTCGATTACTCCACAGGCCATTAAGGATCAGGAATTTCAGGTTAAGTTCAGGGGCTACGACACCATTGAGGTCAAGGCGTATCTGGAGCTGCTGGCAGAGGAGTTCTTTGAGCTGCATGAGGTGCGCCGAAGGCAGGAAGACGAGTATGCTGAACTCTATGAGGAGGTCCAGGCTTTAAAAGAGGAGCGGGAAAATCTCGTAGAGGAAAGCCGACAACGTGAGGAGCGCTCCGAGAAAAGTGTTATCCAGTTTCTTGAAAAAGATGAGATGATTGTCGAGCTGCAAAAGCAGATCGCAAGTCTGGAAGAGCAGGTCGCCGCATCCGATCAGGAGAAGAACCTGCAGCAGGAAGCCTGGGGACGCCAGGAGGCAGAACTGCGTGAGGAGATTGAGCAGCTGCGAGGACGGCTGGCTGAAAATCAAAGTGACGCTTCCGATAATAGCGGCGAGGTTGAGAAGCTGCGCGGTCAGATCGAGTTACTGGAAAAGCAGGTTGCCGAGTTCAAAAAGGAAGAGGTGGATTTCAAGACCGCCCTGGTTGCAGCCCAGCGTTTTGCCGATGATGTGAAAAACAAGGCGAAAGAGGAAGCGGACCAGATGCTTGAGCAGGCCATCAGCGAGGTTGAGATTTATCGTAAAGAGGCGGAACAGGAACTCGCCAACCTGCCGGTGGAAATTGAGCAACTTCGCAGCAAAAAGGCGGAGGTTCGTGAAGAGTTGAAAGCAGTACTTACCTTTTATCTCAAAAAGCTCGATTTTGATCCTGCTGAGGCTGCTGGGGGGAGCGATGACGATCTCTCTGAGCTGTTTCAGTCTATCCCGCTTGGTGAGGATGAAGGACTTGAGCCGATGGAAGTTGAGGGATTTGAGTCGAAATAGCCTGGTTATCGGAGAATGTCGTATCTTGCCATCAACCGGGACGGATCACTACTGATTCGGGTCTATGTGCAGCCCAAAGCCTCACGCAATAGCATCATCGGTATTCATGATGATGCACTGAAGATTGCGGTGACCAGTCCGCCGGTTGACGGCAAGGCGAACCAGGCGGTCGCCGGGTATCTGGCAAAGGTTCTGGGCGTTGCCAAGCGCGATATCAACCTCAGTTCCGGGCAGACTTCCAGGCGCAAGGTGTTTCAGGTATCCGGTAAAACGATGGAGGAAGTACATGGGCTTATTGAGTCGATTCTTGCAGACTGAGAAAACGAAAGACCTGCAGCCTCCAGCGGGTGGAGTGGGGCGTCGGCTGGTGGTGGGAAATTGGAAATGTTACAAGACCTCAGGCGAGGCGAAGGTCTGGTTCGATACCTTCGCCGAGAAGTATGTACCGAGCCCTGATGTTGAGATCGTGATTGCCCCGACCTTGCTGAGTCTGGAGCTGGTGGCCCGTTACCTCGAAGAGCTCAACCTTGACCAGGTGTCGCTGGCGGCTCAGGATGTCTCGCCTTTTCCGGTGGGTGGCTATACTGGTGCGGTGGCGGCTGATATGCTGAAGGGGCTGGTGGATTATGTCATTGTCGGTCATTCCGAACGACGACGCTATTTTCATGAGACCCAAATGGACGTGACCAACAAGATCACAGAAGTGCTCGATGCCGGATTAAAGCCCATTATCTGTGTCGACCGCCCGTATCTTGTTTCCCAGCTGAGCGCGCTGTCCGATCTTGAAACAGGTCATGCCCTTGTTGCCTACTGCCCGGTCGATGCACTCAGCTTTCGTATTCCTGAGTCGGCAGGGAAGGTTGGCGAAGCCGTGGATGAAATTCGCAACGTCTTTCCTCATCGAGCCATTATCTACGGAGGCTCAATTCTTCCCGATAACGCCGGGGAGTATCTCGCTCTCGATAGTCTTGCCGGTGTCTTTGTGGGCTCGGCCAGTCTCGAACCTGAGAGCTTTCTTGACATCTGTCGTCAGGCGGCTCAGTTTGCCCGTCCCCAAAGCTGATTTCCTGTCATTTTCTACCCTCATCTGTAGTACTTGAATACCGACTTCTGCCTGGACCTGTACGACATCCGTCTACAGGTGCTGCGCTGTAGTATTTCTCTAATATTTTCAATTTGTTATAAATGTTAATTTGGTATTTTTTTGCTGTTGATTAAGGTGGCAAAAAAAGCAGATTTGTGCATATGTTGTTTTCGTGGTAGCAGAAATCCTGCTCCGTTTGCAGACCGTTGTTGCGGTCTGAGACGAAGCATCACGAAGAGGGAGGATGTATGGCAAAGCGGGTAGTGATTATTGGCGCAGTTGCTTTGGGGCCGAAAGTGGCGTGTCGTTTGCGACGACTGGACAGTGAGGCGGTGATCACCATGATCGATCGGGACAATCTCATTTCCTACGGTGGTTGCGGTATTCCCTATTATGTTGGTGGAGACATCAACGACCTCGAAGATCTCTATTCGACCACCTCCCATGCTATACGGGACAAGGCCTTTTTTGCAGACTGTAAAAGGGTGAATATCCTGACCGAAATGGAAGTTGTTGCAATTGATCGTAAAGCACGGCGGTTGCAGGTGCGGGATCTGAAAAACGGCGAAAAGGGCAACATCTCTTACGATATCCTGGTACTTGCAACAGGCGCGAACCCCGCCAGGATCCCTGTGCCTGGCACAGATCTTCCTGGAGTATTTACTGTTGCCAATCTGCACCAGGCGGAAAAGATCAAAAACCTGATGAAAGCTGGAAAGGTCGGCCGTGCCGTGGTCGTTGGTGCCGGGGCAATAGGTGTTGAAATTGCGGAGGCCTTCACTGATCTCTGGGGTGTGGAGACAACACTTGTTGAAAAAGAGGGCAAGGTGCTGCCGATGATGTTGGGCAAGAACATCTCCCGCATCGTGACCCGCCAGCTTGAAGAGCATGGAGTTCGGGTACTTTTAAATGAGCAAGTGGAACGAATCGCCCAGGACCCGGAAACAGGAGCACTGGCAGTGTCCACCGGTTGCGAGAATATCCCTTGTGATTTAGTTGTATTGGCAACAGGCGTCCGCCCGAGTTCCGAGCTTGCGGCTGCTGCTGGACTCTCCATCGGCAGCAATGGCGGCATCCTGGTAGACAACCGATTACGGACGAGTGATCCGAACATCTATGCTGGAGGGGACTGCGCCGAATATACCCATCTGGTGAGTGGAGATAAAACCATTATGCCGCTCGGCTCCCTGGCAAACAGGCAGGGACGGATCATAGGTACGAACATTGCCGGAGGCAGCAGCCATTTTCGCGGAGTGGTCGGTACTTTCTGCATGAAAGTTTTTGATCTGGGAGTAGCCACAGCCGGTCTGTCGGTTGAGAAAGCGCGTGAGGCTGGCTATGATCCGGTGGCGGCAGTTGTGGCTCAGGCGGATCATGCACACTTTTATCCAAATTCCGAGCTTATTTACATGATTCTGGTGGCCGATAGGCGATCACGAAAGGTGCTTGGCGTCCAGGCGACCGGGAAAAACGGCAACGCGGTCAAGGCGCGGGTGGATAGTGTCGCTGTGCTGCTTGAGCATGGTATTGGCGTGGATGATATCTGTGGACTTGAAACCGGTTACGCCCCACCATTTTCATCGGCAATGGATGTGGTGAACAATGTTGGCAATGTTCTCGACAATATTCTCTCAGGCAGGAACCGGCCGGTTGATGTGCTTGAGTTTTTCACGATGTTTTCTGAAGAAAAGACAAGGGTCCTCGATATTCGGGGCGACAGGGAAGCGGCAGCGGGTAGGGAAAAGTATGGCAGCAGATGGCTGCATATTCCCCAGGCAGAGCTGCGACAGAGGATCACAGAGATTCCAAGGGATGAACTCCTTTCCATCCTCTGTGATACCGGTCCGCGAGCCTATGAAACCCAGGTACTGCTTGATTCGTTGGGCATCACCAATACCCAGATTGTTCAGGCAGGCTACGCTATGATCAAAGTGATTGATCCGGATTTTGTCTAAGAGGTTCCGTTGATTGCGGTTATTTTCGTTTCTTTGGCAAGAGAAACGAGGCGATAAAACCAGCAGAGTTAATGCCGGCCAGGATCAGGCCGATAATGCCGAGCGTTCCAAGAAAACCGGGCTTGTCGGACATCCTGTCAGCCAGGATGAGGATGGAGGAGCCGACGATCAGCGCGGCAATAATCATGGCCATGCCCATGACGCGGCTGGCGAGGTCAATTTTTTCGGCCAGATGCTCAATTCGTTTCAGCTCGAGATTCAAGGTGAAACGGCTATGGCGGAAATAACCTAAGAAGCGCTGAAGATCACCCGGCATCTCCTCAAACAGCTCAAGATAGTTGGTGAGAGTCTTCTGCACCCGGTCCTTCATGGCAAAGAAGCCGTAGCGACTCATGACGATCTTCTGGATCCGCGGCTCCACGTGGGAAAGCACATCAAAAGTTGGGTCGAACTGCTCAGCTACCCCTTCGATGGTGGTCAAGGCCTTGGTGAGGAGGATAAGGTCGCCGGGACACCTGATTTTATACCGCTGGAGCATGCTGAAAAATTCGGAGAGCAGGGACGCTATATCGAGATGGGCGAGGTCAGTAGACTGGAAATGACTGCTGAGATGCTTGACATCGGTTCTGAAATCGCGCCGGTCGGTAATAACGGGGTCGACATCGGTCAGTTCGATTACAACTCGGCAGAGCTTGTCGATATTTCCCTGAATAATTCCCGCCACCAGATCGATAAGATGTTCGGTGGTCTGCCGGTCGAGTTGACCGGTCAGGCCGCAGTCGATAAAGCAGATGGAATTGTCATCTTTCAAAATTATGTTGCCCGGATGAGGGTCGGCATGAAAGAAGCCGTATTGGAGACACTGGGCAAAAACCGCGTCGGTGCCGCGGGCCACGATAGCACGCCGCTCCTCACGGCTGAGGTCATCGGGATGCAAGGTTGAGAGGAGTCGGCCTTTGATCTCCTCCAGGGTCAGGATGTTACGGGTCGTGGCCTGCCAGTGGACCCGCGGGAAATAGACAGTGCTGTCATGTTCGAAATAGCGCCGGAGCCGGTCCGTGGCCTGACCCTCGTTCACCATGTTCAACTCTTTTAACAATTCCCGCGAAAATTCCTTGGCAACCGAGGTCGGGCTGTAACCGAGATCGGAAAAATATTGTTCGACCAACTGGGCAATCGACTCCAGAAGGGTCATGTCCTCTTCTACCATCTTACGGCTGCCGGGGCGCAGCACTTTGATGACCACTTCACTGTCATCGACCAGTCTGGCCCTATGCACCTGCGCAAGGGATGCGGCCGCCAACGGTGTTTCTTCGATGGAGGAAAAAAGGGTGTCGAGGGAGGTGGGGAATTCTTTTTCCAGCACCTCATAGATCGAGGAAAAGGGGACGTTGGAGCAGCGGTCCTGCAGTTTTTTCAACTCTTCGGCCCATTCTTCCGGGATGAGGTCGGGCCTGGTAGAAAGGATCTGGCCGATTTTGACGAAGGTCGGGCCCAGGGCTTCGAGTACCATCCGAAAGCGTACAGCTCGTGGCTGGTTTGCTGCCGAGGGGGCGATGTCGCTGGTCCAGTCCTCTTTGACACTGTCGAGAACCCGGTGAAGGCCGGTATCGAGTACCACCTGCTGGAAACCGAACCGTGAGAGAACCTTGATGATTTCCGCCAGGCGTTTGGTGGAGCGTATGGTTCGTTTGATGGTGCCGATCTTCATCATGACATCATGATATCCAGCACGGCCTGATCCCGTTTGCGCTGTTCCTGCAGCAATGCATACCATTCTCCAATTTTCACCGGATCCCAGACAAGATTACCGGCTTCCCAGATCTCCTGGCATTCAGGAAGGAAATCCTCGAAAATGGTAGTGATGTCCGATGACTCAAGACGATCGGGACTGCAGTGCATGAGTGACAGCATATCCGCCATCTGGACGATGATTGCCAGCTGTCTCACGTGGTTCGGAGCCTGATCCGGATGATGATGATAACCGCAAGCTGAGACCAGGTTTTCGGGAAAAAGCCAGCGTTTGAGAATGCGCAAGCCGATTTCGTCGTGGCTGGCAGAGAACTCCTCATGTTCGTGGATGACGCTTCTGAACTGGTGCGGTTTGGTCAGCTCGAAGAGGAGGATATAGTCCTGGGGAAATGTCATGAGCATTGCCAGCTTGCCGATGTCGTGGATGAGGCCGGCAATGAACATTTCGCTGGGGGATTGACCAACATTCTCGGCAATGATCTTGGCAGCGATGCCACAGGTGAAGCTGTGTTCCCAGAAGAGGTTTGTTTCCTCCCGGTTCTGTTTGGGCATCTTCTGAAATGATGTGAAAACCGCTTTCCCGAGGACGATGTTTCGGATTTCGTTGAAGCCGAGCACCACCACCGCTTTTTCCATGGTGGCAACCTCACGTGGCATCCCGAAAAAGGCGGAGTTAGCGATTTTCAATATGGTCGCGCACATGGATTGGTCGGGCAGGATGGCCCGCATCAGATCCTGGGCCGTGCTTTCCGGATTGCCGGTGACATCCATAACCTTGTTGACGGTGGCGGGAAGGGCGGGAAAACTATCAACCTGACGGATGATCGCGTTGAGTTTTGAGTCTGTCATAATTTCATATTGGCAAGTGTTGAGTGCAATTCTGTTCGGATGGTTGCCAGATCGTCAGCGCTGATCTCGAGCAGGTCGTGCTCTTCAATTATATCGAGAAGTTTCAAAACCAGGAAGGGATCAAACTGTTTTCCCGCCTCGTTTTTCAGCTCAAGGAGAATCGTTTCCGGTGATAGCCGGGGCCGGTATGGTCTGTTAGCTTCCATGGCGGCAAAGGCATCAATGATGCTGATAATACGTGCGCCAAGAGGTATTTCATCCCCTCTGAGACCGTCGGGGTAGCCACTGCCGTCAAATTTTTCGGTACGGGTCAACAGGACGAGACGTTCCTGGGCGAAATAATCAAATATATCAACAATCTCAGAAAGTTTGTAGGGAAAGTCCCGCATGACTTCGAGATCTTCCACAGAGAATTTTTCTTTTTTTATCAGCAGATCATTGTGGATCAGGTGACGGATGCTGGTGTGGAGAACTGCGGCATTCTGCAGCGTCTTGATAATGGGAGCGGTGAGGCCAAGCCGGCCGCAGAGCAGATCAATGTACTCTGTAACCCGTTCCAGGTGCTCACGGTGGCTGGGGCCGGCTATATCGCGTGCCAGCAGCTGCAGCGAAGAGATGGTCGAGTTGCGCGTTTTGTCAAGAAGTCGGTTAATTGCCAGCTTGACGTTATCAAAGCTGCCTTCCACCGGCGATATTCCACCGGCCTCGAGGGGTGCATAAACGTATGCCCGGTTGCGACCTTCAGCCTTGGCCTTGAATAAGGCGGTGTCCGTCATGTTAACGAACTCGTCGACGGAAGTTGGACGGTGGGTGGTGAGCGATGCAATGCCGATGGAGAGTGTGGCTGTGCGCTGTAATGTCTTGCGGATAAACGGTTTGTTCTCACAGCAGGCTAAGAGTTCATTGGCGGTTTCCCTGGCTCCGGCAAGATTGATTCCGGGCATCAATACTGCAAATTCGCCACCGGAAAGTCGAAAACATACGTCATCCTTACGAGTTGTCTGGGTGATTCTGGCTCCCAGCTCATTGAGGACAAAATCGCCAAAGCTCCGACCGCAGGTTGCATTGATATCGTGGAAATAGTCGATATCAATGAGGAGCAGCGACAAATCTGAGTTATCGGTCATTGCGCCGACAAAGTGTTTTGGTAAGAGACGATTGAAGTGGTGGCGGTTGAAGAGTCCCGTCAGGCCGTCGCGGAGTGAGAACCAGTCGAGGAAATTTTCATGATGCTGAAGGTAGCTGTCCCGCTCGTGTCCCAGCTTGGCCACTTTTTTTAGAAAATCAATTCTGACGAGCAGGGCTCTTTCCTGCAGTTTGCCTCCCAGATAATCAATAAGCCGGGATATCTCTTTCGTGGCGAGAAAGTCAGGCGGGTCGACTGTGTCACCGAGAACAAGCACTGGCAGAAAACCGGGCAGTGGCAATTTGGCTATTGTGGGTGTTGGGTCGGAGGTGCAGTCCGGGACAAGAATGAGAAAGATACGATCGGCCAGGGAGGGCTCAATGGTTGCGTTTGGTGCAATTGTGACCGTGTCATAGCCTGCGGAACTGAGCATATTTTCATATACACTGACTTTTTCCCGGTCTTCTGAGAATATGAGCAGGGTGTTGTTCATCCGGAGGCCACGACAAAAGGGTAACGGTTGCTTCCAGTCCGATAGGTGGGCTGGAAACGGTTCCTAAGGATACCGCTTAAAGTATAGCTGTTGTCTGGTCGGAAAAGCAATGTATTTAAGTTGTTAACAGTTTGGTTGGATTGTTCATGGAAAAACCTTGGAAAGCCTATAACCCGATTGTATTTCAACTACCATGCTGCTGGTGTCGGAATGTAAATCGCTAGTTGGGGGGGCGGTCGGTCAGTCCTGAGGTTTCGTGAGTGTTTTCAGATCGAGGGACCTTGCATCGTGAAAGGCCGTATCGGCAATTTTTTTCAATTGCCTGAGTATACTCTTTTTATCAGGCAAAAGCGGTAGCGTCGGCAGTACTTCACAGGCGGGCAATGGTGGGTGGAGACGCATCTGATCGGCAAGGCCGTGCCGTAACGCAGGGTTTTCCGGAGGATTCATCGTGTTCATCGTTCCGCCGTTCGGGTTGTCCAGGCGTCTGATAAAGCTGAGGATGGTGTCGATATCGTTTTTACGGTAAAAAAGGTTGATCTCTTCGCGGATAGTTTCCTGTTCTTCGGTCAGTTCTTCCAGGGTTTCACGATACTCTTGTATATGTTTTGCCAATTGGTCGTAACTGTCAAGAAAGATGTTGGTGAACCGGCCTTTCTGGGTAAAGCCCCGGATGGTCGCGCCGGCGAAGACCCGTTTTCTAATGGTGGGTGATTCGAGCAGGTAGGGATCATAGAAAAGATCCTGCGGCAGCCCGGTCAGATTGAGAAAGGTTGAAATCAGAGATTTATTGTGCATCAGGATGTAAAGCCGGATTAGGATGAAGCCGATGGCGTTTTCCAACTCAAGAGAGGAAATGGTCAACCGATGCAGATAGGCGGCGGTATCGTCCTCGATTCTTTTTCGAAAACCAAAGTATCGATCCGCCATCTCTTTTTTTACTTCGAAGGCGAGAATATCGGTGATGTCTTCCATGGCAGGCAGGAAAAAGAGTAGAGGGATATGGCTTCTGGGGTAACATTGCCACAATTTCCGTGGCCTGTTTCCCGCTTAATGAGTATATTTACCGCCAGTGTTGTAGTTTCCCCCCCCCTCCCAGTATGTATCAAGGTGGAATGTCTTTGCAGGAATCACGAGAGGAAATAGTCGCCCGGGTCAAGGACCGTGCTGATATTGTACAGATCATCGGTGAAACTGTCGATCTGAAAAAAAGTGGCGCCCGATTCCTTGGTCTCTGCCCCTTTCACGGTGAAAAGTCACCTTCCTTTTCGGTTCATCCCGGACAGCAGTTCTTTTATTGCTTTGGCTGTGGTGAGTCCGGTGACGTCTTCACGTATTTCATGAAGTACCATAACCTGGATTTTCCTTCGGCCCTGAAAGAGTTGGCCGGCCGCTACGGGATCAGTTTGCCTGAAAAATCGCAGTCTCCCGAGCAGGAACGGCAGGAAAAACAGCGCAAGGAAATGTTTCAGGTGAGCGATAAGGCTGCGGAAATCTACAGCCGTTTTCTAGCTGATGCCCCCCAGGCGGCTGTTGCCCGTTCATATCTGGAAAAACGGGGTATTCCCCAGGAGATTCGTAAACGTTTCGGTCTTGGCTATGCCCCGGCAGTGGAAAGCTCTGGGTGGGACTTTCTCTCACATCAGTTGGCCGAGGGCGAGCAGGCGGCAGCGCTGGAAGCGGGGCTTCTGGTCCGCAATGAGCGAGGCGGAGTGTACGACAGGTTCCGGGACCGGGTGCTTTTTCCGATCCAGGAATTGAGCGGGCGGGTCTGTGGGTTTGGAGGCAGGATTATTGGCGAAGGGCAGCCCAAATATCTCAACTCTCCTGAGAGTCGCATCTATATAAAAAGTAAACTTCTTCTTGGGCTGTATCAGGCCAAGGATGCCATTCGGGTTCAAAATCAGGCCATTATCGTTGAAGGGAATTTCGATCTGGTTTCACTGGTCTGCCATGGTTGTGAGAATGTTGTCGCCCCGTTAGGTACGGCCCTGACTCGTGAGCAGCTGCGCCTCTTGAAGCGCTTTGCCGATAATGTGGTGCTGCTTTTTGATGGTGATGAGGCTGGTGTAAAGGCCGCTGTGCGCGCGGTTCCGCATTTTCTGGCGGAACAGGTGGCTGGAAGGGTGGCGTTGTTGCCAATAGGGCATGATCCCGACACCTTTGTCCGTGAAGAGGGGATAGAGGCGGTGCGTCGGCTGGTGGAAGGTGCAGAGTCCTTGCCTGAGTTTACCTTCAAGCAGCTGGTAGCCGAATTCGGTCTTACCCTGGATGGCAAAAGTCGGATTGTCGAAGCTTTGCGGCCTCTGGTTAAAGCTGCCGCATCACCGCTGCAGCGAACGGTGATAATCTCCCATTTTTCCGAGCAACTGGGCCTTTCACCCGAGCAACTGGATACCATGTTGGAAAGGCCTGAACCGGTACCGGTCGAGGTTCCGCAGGCTTCTATGGTTACTGTGAAACGGCGGCCGGAGAACGTTGAACCATTGACAGCAGCCCAGAAACGGCTGGTTGCCTTTATGGTCCTTAACCCCAGGTTTTTTACTCGCCTTGCAGAAGGCGGACTTCGGGATTGTCTGGTGGGCAGCGTCGGTGAGATCCTCTTTTTACAGTTGCGTCGTCTGATTGATACCAGGGAGGAGGTTGAGCCGGAAGAACTTCTCTCTGTGTTACCGGAGGGGGCTGAGCGAACCATGGTGAGCAACATGCTCCTGGAGGCTACGAATGATGGTGGCAGTGAAAATCAGGCCGAACTAGATGAAGAGGAGATAGTCGAGTTGCTGCAATGGATACGTCAGTATGGTTTGCAGCGCTCATCGGAGAGGTTGCTGAAAAAGATCAATGCTGTGCAATCCACAGGTAACTTCGCCGAGCTTCAGGAACTGCTCCGGGAAAAACAGCGGATTGATCGAGCTCTGCAGGGGGTCGAAAATGCCTGACTGTTGGGAGGAAAGGAATTCTCTATCGGGTTATGACGAGCCATTGTTTCAGCTCTCATGACAGGTTAGGATTAAAATGGCATGTTTCGGGTAGTAAACAAAAAATATTCTTGACATTTTTGTCTGGCAGTGAGCATTGTAACATTGTGTGCCTTTCTGATCATGGTTGTTCATCGCTGCAATATCAGCGATTTCAGGGGAGTATAGGGGTTGTCTGGAAGAACGTCGTCCAGCAGCAGTACGGAGAGGATTGGGAGAGTTGAATGAAATTTGACGATCAGTATTTGGATGGTGAGCAGGAACTTGATAAGGAGTCACTGGAAACGGATGATTCTGTCGATATTGATGAGGATGATCCTGCCATGTATGACCTGACCGGCATTTTCGACGCCGAAGAGACTCCTGTTCCGGTTGATTTTGCGGAAGGGGAATTTGAAGAACGGCGGGGTAAGGAAGCCAAGGACAGACGCGCAACTCTTTTCAGTGATCGACGACGCAATGACCGCCGGAGAGCTTCAAGGATGCCGGACGCTGGCAAAAACGGCACTCACTCCATTGACCCGATGAACATTTATCTGCGGGAGATGGGGACGTTGACCCTGTTGAGCCACGATGAAGAACTCAAGCTTGCCCGGATGATGGAGGAAGGGAAACAGCAGGTTCAGAACAGCACCTTTCAGACTCTTCTGGCCATACCACCGTTACAGGAGCTGGCAAGCGACCTGCAAAAGAATAAAGGGAAAATCTGTCAGGTATTGATGGGAGTTCCCGATAATGATGCCGACATGATCGTCTCGGAAAGCACCTGGTTTGTCGAGAGAGTGAAACAGGCAGAAAATCTTGACCGCAAACGGGTTGATCTTCTCCGGAAGTTGCAGACGATGGGGGAAGACCAAGCAGAGGTGGAGCATCTCTATAATGAGGTGATCGCAATCGGTGAGGAGATCGCCGGGCTGTTTGGCGGCAAAGTTGTCTGCGGTGAGTGTGTGAATGCCATTGCCGCTGGCCTTGAAGAGCTTTCGAAAAAATTCCGCAGAATCTTTGTGGAGATAATGGGTGCGCACAAGCTTGCCGCGGCAGGCGGTGGCAAGGAGCTTGCGCCGGAAGTGATCGAACAGCAGGTCAACCGGCAGTTTATCTGTGAAGCTGGTATTGACGGTAGAAGACTGCAGAAACTTCTGCATCAGATAGAATCAGGCCGGGAGATGACTAAGCATGCCAAAGAGGCGCTGGTCCGGGCCAACCTCAGGTTGGTTATTTCCGTGTCCAAAAAGTTCGTCAATCGGGGCCTCCAGTTCTCGGATATCATCCAGGAAGGGAATATTGGCCTGATGAAGGCGGTGGAAAAGTTCGACTACCATCGCGGCTACAAGTTCAGCACTTACGCCACATGGTGGATACGTCAGTCCATCACCCGTGGCATTGCCGATCAGGGACGGACCATCAGGCTGCCGGTCCATATGATAGAGACCATTAACCGGTTGCTCCGGGTTTCCAAGGATTTTCTGCTGGAAGAGCATCGGGAGCCGAGCCCGGAAGAGATGGCGGATCTGCTCGGTTCGGATGTGACGAAGGTCAAATCAGCACTGAAAATAGCAAAAGACGCTATTTCCCTCGATACCCCAGTCGGTGATGACGGAGAGACCTTTCTCGGTGACTTTATTGAGGATCATGATCGGGTGGGACCAGACGACCAGTCGATGATCAACAGCTTGCGAGAATGTCTCAATCAGGTAATGTCTTCGCTCTCCCCGAGGGAAGCCAAGGTGTTGCGGATGCGGTATGGTATCAATGTCGAGTATGATCACACCCTCGAGGAGGTCGGCCGCTGCTTTGCCGTTACCCGTGAACGTATCCGCCAGATCGAAGCACAGGCCATTTCCAAGCTGAAGCATCCATCGCGTATTGAGGAATTGCGGGTATTTATGACCGACCGGTAACCGGAGGAGGTCGATGGCACCGGGGCTGCGGAATACGTTTTCGCAGGATAGGATAACCCCTCGTCGCCCGCCGGTTTTTCAAACACCGAGTGGCACTGGTCTTTTTCTAAGGGCCTGTGCCATTCGCTTTTCCAGGAGCAACATGTCTGAAAATGCTGCGACCAACGATTGGCTCTGTCTCAGCCTGATACCCGGACTTGGCCCAGCCGGTGCTGCCAGATTGCTGGATCGTTTCGGTTCGCCGGCCAAGGTTTTGGGCGCTGGAGCTAAAGAGCTGGCAGCAACCGACGGAATCAGGTCCAGCCAGTTGACAGGTTTTGCCAGGCTGCCTGAATTAAGAGAGCTTGCTGCCAGGCAGATTGCGGGCATGCAGAAGCTTGGCGGTGAGATCGTGTCTCTGGTAGATCCCCGTTATCCTGACCGACTTCGTGAAATTCCCGATCCGCCGCTTGTTTTGTATGCACTGGGCGATGTTGCCCTTATGGGAAGCCATTGTGTGGCAATGGTTGGGTCTCGTTCGGCCACCACCTATGGTCGAAGGGCCGCCTGGCTGCTGGCTGAAAATCTCACCACCTATGGTGTCACCGTTGTATCCGGGATGGCGCTTGGTATCGATTCAGAGGCGCATTACGGCGCATTAAAGAGCGAAGGGCGAACTATTGCGGTACTCGGCAGTGGTCTAGATGTTATCTATCCCAGCCAGAATCGTACGTTGTACGATCAGTTGCGGGCTAAAGGACTGCTGTTGAGCGAATACCCTTTGGGAACCAAACCTGATGGGTTTCGTTTTCCCGCACGCAACAGGATCATTGCCGGTTTGAGTCAGGGTGTTGTGGTGGTCGAGGCGGCCCGTAAATCAGGATCGCTGATCACCGCCCAGATGGCCCTCGATTTTGGGCGGGAGATATTCGCGGTCCCCGGCCAGATTGACTCTCTGAAAAGCGAAGGTGCACACTGGCTACTGCGGGAAGGTGCCAAGTTGGTGGCAAGTGGCAGTGATATTGTCGAGGAATTGCAGTGGGGAATTGCTGCCAACGGTTGCTCAGGGCAACAGCCGAAAGGTGATCCCTATTCAGGTCTTGAACCGGATGGTGTGGCTTTGTTAGAGCAACTTGATGCCTATCCCCTGTCGCGCGACGAGGTGTGTGAGCGAACGGGATTGACTCCGGCACGACTCAGCGAATTACTCCTTTTTCTTGAACTTGAAGGCCATATCGAAATGGTGGCCGGTGATCAGGTCCGACGGTTGGCGTAATAATATTAGAAACGGGCCTCTTGCAGCAGAATTAAACGGCAGGGGTGCCGATAACACTTTTTTCTTTCAGGAGACAGCATGCAGCAAATACAGATCGCACCGTCCATTCTTTCAGCCGATTTCAGTCGGCTCGGTGCGGAGATTCAGGCCGTGGATGAGGCTGGGGCCGAGGTTATCCATATCGACGTGATGGATGGACATTTTGTACCGAATATCACCATTGGTCCGCTGGTGGTTGATGCTGCGCGAAAAGTGACCAAGAAAGTATTGGATGTGCATCTCATGATTTCCGATCCTGGCAGTTATGTCGATGCCTTTGCTGATGCCGGGGCAGATTGGATAACAGTCCATGTAGAAGCGTGTACTCATCTGCATCGGGTTATTGGTCAGATCAAACAGCGGGGATTGAAGGCCGGCGCGGTGCTGAATCCCTCAACATCGCTTGCAACTCTTGACTATATCCTTGAGGATCTCGATCTGGTGATGCTGATGTCAGTTAACCCAGGTTTTGGTGGCCAGTCGTTTATTCCCTCAACCCTTGAAAAAATAAGTCAGCTAAGAAAACGAATCGACGAGCTGGGCCTTTCCATAGGGATTGAGGTTGACGGCGGTGTCAGCAAAAAGACCATTGAAGAGGTAGCCAAGGCCGGTGCCAATATCTTTGTTGCTGGTTCAGCCGTTTACAATACGGAAGATTATGGGGCAACTATTCATGAATTGAGGCGACTTGCCGAACAGGGTGCCGCGGCTCGTGGTTAATGAGTGTTCTTTGTCTTTAGGAAACAGGAGGTGAGAAGAAATGGCTAATCTTTGTCATTTAGGAACGGCTTCCGTAACCAGACAACTCCAGGATCTGGCAACTCATCCGTATAATCTTGCCAGGGAAGGTGCTTTGCAGGCAGATGGCAGGATAGAAAAATACGTTTGCAGCTCTGGTCCGTTCCGTTTGCTGTATTCTACCCAGCGGGTGGATGAGAGGGTGCTTGATGGGTTGCAGCAGCTTGCCGATGAGTGTGGTCTGGTCGAACAGTTCGTCCGGATGCGCAGCGGCGAGGTGATGAACAGGATTGACGGGTTTGAATGCGAAAACAGGCAGGTCTTGCACACCTCCTGCCGGGATCTTTTTACTGCCAATCCGAAATCCCCTGAGGCGACTGCCAAGATGAGAGCTGAGCTTGATCGGCTCAAAGAGTTTCTCGGTGATGTGGAGCGTGGTGCTATTGTCAATGAACGGGGTGAAACCTTTACCACAATGATCAATGTGGGGATCGGCGGCTCTGACCTTGGCCCAAGGGCTATCTATGAAGCGTTGAAACCCTACGGCCTTCCTGGGCGATCGGTTCAATTTATCGCCAACGTCGATCCCGATGACGCGGCAGAAAAACTCGCTCAAGTCGATCTTAGCCGAACACTGGTCAACATCGTCTCCAAAAGTGGCACCACCCTTGAGACCCTGACCAATGAATTGCTGGTGGTGAACAGGCTAAGGGAAGCCGGGCTTGATCCCGCACATCATTGCCTTGCCGTTACCGGCCAGGGGAGTCCCATGGACAACCCGGAAAAGTATCTGCGCTCATTCTATATGTATGACTATATCGGCGGCAGATACTCTGCAACCTCAATGGTCGGCGCGGTTATGCTCGGTTTTTACCTTGGCTATGATCAGCTATTGGAATTTCTGGAAGGAGCGGCGATTATCGACTACACTGCGGAGAACAGAGATGTTCGTGAGAACGTTCCTCTTCTGATGGCGCTTCTAGGGGTATGGAACCACAATTTTCTTGGTTCCGCATCACTGGCAATTTTGCCGTACAGCCAGGCGCTGCATCGTTTTCCCGCCCATCTTCAACAATGCGATATGGAGAGTAACGGAAAGTCGGTTGACCGACAGGGTGGTACGGTCAATTATCTCACCGGGCCGGTGGTCTGGGGGGAACCGGGTACCAATGGCCAGCATGCATTTTATCAATTGCTCCATCAGGGCACTGAAATCGTGCCTGTCGAATTCATAGGCTTTATCAAGAGCCAGTATGGAAGTGATCTCGAGGTTAAAGGATCTTCGTCTCAGGAAAAACTTCTCGCAAACCTGCTAGCCCAGGCACTGGCCATGGCTGTTGGGCGACCGGATGAGAATCCCAACAGGAATTTTGCTGGCAACAGGCCGTCGATGGTTCTTATGGCGGAGCGTTTGACCCCACAAACCATGGGAGCATTACTGGCAATTTATGAGGCGAAAATAGTATTTCAGGGTTTTGTCTGGAACATTAATTCATTTGACCAGGAAGGTGTTCAGTTAGGCAAGATTCTTGCCACCAGGATTCTGGAGAGCATGAAAGGAAGGGTTGAGAGTGGGGCAGAGGTGGAAAAACGGTTTCTTGAGGCAGCAACAACAGGCATCAACACAACCCATGACGGCTGAATCTCCGTTCATTTCCCGTCCGACAAATGAACCATTTTTTGTTGACAAATTGAATCGTGGGCGATATTCTCAGCCGCTGAATCATTATTCATAGTGATAGTGTTTCGTATTGTCCTGACAGTATTATTTGCTCGGGCTATGTTGAACGCCGCAGAGTAAGGTGGAGGGTGTTTGCTGCTCTTTCATCGGTTCAAAATGGAACAATAAGATTTGCTATATTATTGGTAGAGGTTGTAGTTTAAACAGTAATTCAAAGGAGGAAATCATGGCAAAACATGAGACGCCCTTGTTGGACCAATTGGAGAGTGGCCCTTGGCCAAGCTTCGTTACCGACTTGAAGCAGCAGGCTGCAACAAAGCCTGAGTGCTGGGATATTCTTGGTATCCTAGAGCTCTCTTTCAAAGACAGAATCACCCACTGGAAGCACGGCGGTATCGTTGGTGTTTTCGGATACGGTGGTGGTATCGTTGGTCGTTATGCTGACGTACCTGAGCTTTTCCCCGGTGTAGAGCACTTCCACACCGTGCGTGTTGCTCAGCCTTCATCCAAATACTACTCCTCAGCTAACCTTCGTCAGCTGTGTGATCTTTGGGAGAAGCATGGTTCCGGCGTAACTAATATGCACGGTTCCACCGGTGACATCATTCTTCTTGGTACCCGTACTGAGAACCTTGAGCCGTTTTTCTGGGATCTGACCCATGACATGAACCAGGATCTTGGTGGTTCAGGATCCAACCTGCGTACTCCTGCCAACTGTATCGGCGAGTCCCGCTGTGAGTGGTCCTGCTACGATACTGAAGAGGCTTGCTACAAGCTGACCATGCAGTATCAGGACGAGATTCATCGTCCGGCATTCCCTTACAAGTTTAAGTTCAAGTTCTCCGGTTGTCCGAACGACTGTGTTGCTGCTATTGCCCGTTCCGATATCTCCGTTATCGGCACCTGGAAAGACGATATCCGTATCGACCAGGCTGCCGTTAAAGAGTACATTGCCGGCAACTACCCATCCAACGGTGGCGCCCATTCTGGTCGCGACTGGGGTAAGTTCGACATCACGAAAGAAGTTATTGATCTCTGCCCCACCAATTGCATGTGGATGGAAGGCGGCGAGCTGAAAATTGACAACTCCGAGTGTACCCGTTGTATGCATTGCATCAACGTAATGCCTCGCGCACTTCGTCCTGGCGCAGAAAAAGGCGCGTCCGTCCTGGTTGGTGCAAAAGCCCCGATCCTTGACGGTGCCCAGTTCTCTACCCTGGTTCTCCCGTTTATCCCGATGTCTGCTGACAACGATTTCGAAGAGCTCGTTGAGTTCATCGAGAAAGTGTGGGATTGGTGGATGGAAGTCGGTAAAAACCGTGAGCGTGTTGGTGAGACCATGCAGCGCGTTGGCCTGCCGACCTTCATCAAGGTTATGGAACTTGAGCCGATTCCACAGATGGTTAAAGAGCCTCGCTCCAACCCATATGTTTTCTGGGCAGAAGAAGAAGTTGAGGGTGGATTCGAGCGTGACGTGGAAGAATTCCGCGCTAAGCACGCTGCTTAATGCCGCTTTTAATTTGAGCTAACACTTCATATTAAAAAATATAAGGAGATTTATCATGGGCTACAATCCAGATAAACCGATGGACGGACGTATATCCGATCTTGGTCCACCCCACTACGAGCAGTTCTTCCCGCCAGTCATTAAAGCCAATAAAGGCAAATGGCTGTGGCACGAGATTCTCCAGCCGGGCGTTCTGATGCATAAATCAGAGACCGGTGACGAGGTTTACACCGTGCGTTGTGGTACTGCTCGACTGATCACCGTTAACTTTATTCGCGAAATCTGTGATATCGCTGATAAGCATTGTGACGGTTTCATGCGCTGGACGACCCGTAACAACGTCGAGTTCATGGTTGACAGCAAGGATAAAGTTCAGCCGTTGCTCGATGATCTCAAGAGCCGTGGCAACAAATTCCCGGTAGGTGGTACCGGTGCTGGTGTAACCAACATCGTTCACACCCAGGGCTGGGTACATTGCCATACTCCTGCTACCGACGCTTCCGGTGTTGTAAAAGCGGTAATGGATGAGCTGTTTGATTACTTCACCTCCATGACCCTGCCGGCTCAGGTACGTATTGCTCTGGCTTGCTGTTTGAACATGTGTGGTGCCGTTCACGCTTCCGATATCGCTATTCTCGGTATCCATCGTAAGCCGCCGATGATCGACCATAAGCGTATCACCGGTGTTTGTGAACTTCCGCTTGCTATTGCCTCCTGTCCGCTTGGCGCTGTTAAGCCTGCCAAGGCTGAGGTTGACGGTAAAGAGATTAAAACTGTGAAGGTTACCGTTGAGCGTTGTATGTTCTGTGGTAACTGCTACACCATGTGTCCGGCTATGCCCCTTGCAGATCCGGAAGGTGATGGTATCGCAATTCTTGTTGGTGGTAAGGTATCCAACGCCAAGTCTGCGCCTAAGTTCTCCAAGCTGGTTATTCCGTTCCTGCCCAACACCACTCCGCGTTGGCCTGAGACTGTCGAAGCCGTTAAAAAGATTCTTGAGGCTTATGCTAAAGACGCGAAGAAATATGAGCGTGTTGGTGAATGGGCTGAGAGAATTGGTTGGGAGAAGTTCTTCGAGAAATGTGATATTCCATTTACCGAGAAGAGCATTGATGACTATCGTCTTGCTTACAACACCTGGCGTACCACCACTCAGTTCAAGTACACCAGTCACATCAAGTAACTGAAGCCTTGACTGACGATTGCCTTTTCGTCTCAATGTTGAGACGAAAAGGTTCGCCGGTAGACTTCACCTTTTTGAAGGAGGGTCATCATGGCCTTAAGTAAAGACGAATTAAAAGCAGCTATCATCGAGAAGGCTACAAAGTCTCCGAAACCACAGCTTTATATTAAGGATTTCTACGCCTGTGATCCTGATGCAAAGCCACGTGAGATTAAAAACATTGCCAATGAACTCGTAAGAGAGCAAAAGCTTATGTTTTGGTCTTCTGGATCTACGACAATGTACGGTGTTCCGAGCCGTATTAAAAATGATGATGGAGAAGGCGGCGTGTGATTCGTCCCCTTTGTCTCATTTGATAGAAAGTGCAGTGCGTTTTTAAACGCTCTGCACTTTTTTTTTGCTTCCGCTTATGAAGATTATAACTTACGACAGCATCGATTCTACAAATATTCAGGCGATAAGCATTGCTGAAAAAGGGGCCGAACACGGTTCCGCAGTGGTCGCTGGAACTCAGACGATGGGTAGGGGACGTCTCGGTAAGAGCTGGCAGTCTCCACCCGGAAAAGGTCTTTACTGTTCGATCATTGTTCGGCCACGTTTGGCGATAAGCGATTTTCCACGTCTAACCTTTGTAGCCGGAATCGCGGTAGCAGAGGTTATAAGCGAGCATTATTTGCTAGAAGCAGGTTTGAAATGGCCCAATGATATCTATTTTCATAACCGAAAGTGTGGAGGTATCCTCAGTGAATCCTCGAGTTTCGCTGGCGCAGGAGATAACAGGTTCGCGATCATTGGCGTCGGGTTGAATGTAAATACCGAAAAATTTGATTTCCCTGACGAATTACAGGACAGAGCCACATCGCTCTATCTTGAATCTGGCAAAAAGACAGATATTCATGCGCTGTTTAATGATGTCCGGACCAGTATGTTGTTGGAGGTTGCGCGATTTGAACAGGAGGGATTCGGCCAGGTCATAACCAGATGGCGTAAGCGAGATTTCATGAAAGGAACCCGAATGGCCTGGGTGGGTATTGGCGGCCAACGGGTAGAGGGCATTTCACTCGGACCTGATGATGAGGGCTTACTGCATGTGTTGGACGATGACGGACGGATGCATGAGGTGATGTCTGGGGACATTCAATTGGCCAGTTAGCATGGTGCTAGAAATAAAAAACCCCATCCGACATGTGCCGAATGGGGCAGAGAGCTGATTGTTATTATAGAATCAGTAGCGGTAATACTCAGGTTTGTAGGGCCCTTCAACCGGAACACCAATATATTTTGCCTGCTTTTCGGTGAGCTCGGTTAATTTGACACCGATTTTCAGTAAATGTAATCGAGCAACCATCTCGTCGAGTTTCTTCGGCAGAAAATAGACTTTATTTTCGTATTTATTCGAGTTTTTCCACAGTTCGATCTGGGCAAGTACCTGGTTGGTAAAGGAGTTACTCATAACAAAACTTGGGTGGCCAGTTGCACAACCAAGATTGACCAGACGGCCTTCTGCGAGAATGATGATCTTTTTACCATCGGGAAAGGTCACGTGATCAACCTGCGGCTTGATATTATCCCAGGGGAGGTTACGTATGCCTGCAATGTCGATTTCTGAATCGAAATGTCCGATATTGCATACGATGGCCTCGTGTGGCATTTGCTCCATGTGGGCGCGTGTGATGACATCGACGTTGCCAGTGCAGGTGACAAAGATGTTGCCAAAGGAAGCTGCGTCTTCCATGGTAACGACCCTATAACCTTCCATGGCAGCCTGCAGGGCGCAGATCGGATCTATTTCAGTGACATATACTGTAGCTCCCATGCCGCGCAGGGCCTGGGCACAACCTTTACCAACATCACCATAACCGACAACAACGGCGTTTTTACCGGCAATCATTACATCAGTAGCACGCTTGATTCCGTCGATAAGTGATTCACGACAACCGTAGAGGTTGTCAAATTTTGACTTGGTGACAGAGTCGTTGACATTGATCGCAGGGCATTTGAGGGTGCCGGCATCGGCCATCTCATTGAGACGGTGTACACCTGTGGTGGTTTCCTCGGTAATGCCACGTATCTCCTTCAACTCTTTCTGATACTTTTCATGCATGACCAGCGTAAGATCGCCGCCGTCGTCGAGGATCATGTTCGGGATCCAGCCGTTGGGGCCAAATATTGTCTGGTCAATGCACCACCAGAATTCCTCTTCATTCTCACCTTTCCAGGCAAAGGTAGGAATACCGGCGGCTGCCATGGCAGCTGCTGCGTGGTCCTGAGTGGAGAAGATATTGCAGCTTGACCAGCGAATTTCGGCGCCCAGTTCGACCAGGGTTTCCATCAATACGGCGGTCTGGATGGTCATATGCAGGCAACCTGCAATGCGAGCCCCTTTGAGTGGTTGGGACTCACGATATTCATCGCGAAGGGCCATGAGACCAGGCATCTCCGTTTCAGCGATTTCAATCTCTTTTCTGCCCCAGGCAGCCAGAGATATATCGGCTACTTTATAGTCGTTTGTTGGTGTAGACATAGTGTGTACCTATTGAGATGTGTATCGAAATAACGTTCAAATATTGGCCGATTTTCTGAGTGCGTCGGCTTTATCGGTGTGTTCCCAGGTGAAATCGGCATCTTCACGCCCAAAATGACCGTAAGCAGCAGTTTTCTTGTAGATGGGGCGGAGAAGGTTGAGATGCTGGATGATGGCTTTGGGACGAAGATCGAAATGCTCGACGATCAATTCCTTGATTTTGCTGTCAGGCAGTCTACCGGTACCAAAGCTGTTGACGTTAATTGAAACAGGTTGTGATATACCGATGGCATAGGCAACCTGCACTTCGACTTCGTCAGCGATTCCGGCGGCAACAATGTTCTTTGCAACATACCGACCCATGTAGGAGGAACTACGGTCAACCTTGGAAGGGTCCTTGCCGGAGAAAGCACCGCCGCCGTGTGAGCCTTTGCCTCCGTAGGTATCGACGATGATTTTCCGACCAGTTACCCCACAGTCGCCAACCGGGCCGCCGATGACAAATCTGCCGGTGGGATTGATGAAGAACTTTGTGTTACTGTCTATCATCTCGGCCGGAAGAACAGGGCTGATGATTTCCTGCATCACAGCTTCTTTTAACTTCTCATAGGAAATCGATTCGTCATGCTGGGTGGAGAGGACGATGGCTTCAATGCGTTTTGGGACCCTGTTCTCGTATTCGATGGTGACCTGGCTTTTCGCATCGGGCCGCAGCCAAGGAAGTGTGCCGCTTTTTCGCACCAGAGACTGTTGCTTGGTAAGTTTGTGAGCGAAGTAGATAGGCATCGGCATAAGAACACTTGTCTCATTGCAGGCATACCCGAACATAAGGCCCTGATCACCTGCACCCTGATTAAGATCGAGGCCGGTTCCTTCGTCAACACCTTGTGCAATATCGGGTGACTGTTTGTCGATAGAGGTTAATACTGCGCAGGATTGCCAGTCAAAGCCCATAGTGCTGGAGTTGTATCCGATTTCCTTGATTGTCTGGCGTACGACTTCAGGCATATCTACCCATGCAGATGTGGTAATTTCGCCAGCGATGAGGGCCATGCCGGTGGTGACAAGGGTTTCACAGGCGACTCGTGCGTAGGTGTCCTGCTCCAGGATGGAGTCGAGGATGGCATCGGAAATCTGATCTGCAACTTTATCGGGATGTCCTTCAGACACGGATTCGGAGGTAAACAGATAGTTGGACATGGATGATCTCCACAATGGTAAATAATGAGAACACGACGGCAAAAGACGATAGTTTGGCTATTGCAGACCATGTTGAGAAAAGGAAAAAGAGCAAAAACGTTATATGTATGTTATGACTGCTCGACGCATTCGAATAACAGAATAACCTGCAGTTTAACATCACATTATATAGCATATACGAACTAAAAGTGTATAAAAAAACATGGTGAAGCAATGATCGCCCATGAATTGAAAGCGATGGTAATGGTGTAATGACCTTACCTCGGTCGAAAGTGCTTGAAACCCATGTTGGAATGTTGAAATATCGTCTCTCAGTCAACCTCCATACCGTCGTAGTAATAAATTATTACCCCTGCTACCAGGTTTGCCGTCGGCATAGCTCTGCAGGGTGAAAATATACTTTAATTATCTGAAGGAAATTAATCGAGATGTCCATTGTAGAAGCACGCAAGGTGCTGGAGATAGAAGAGCAGGGCCTAAAGGCCGTGCGTGAAAATATTGGTGAAGAATTTGTAAGGGCCGTAGATTTGATCTTGGCCTGTCCTAGCCGACTGGTTATTACTGGTATCGGTAAATCCGGGCTCATCGGGCAGAAGATCTCCGCGACGCTTAATAGCACTGGTACCCCATCGTTTTTTCTGCATCCTGTTGAGGCGTTGCATGGCGATCTTGGGATGGTGATGGCTTCGGATGTGGTTATCGCCATCTCATATTCCGGAGAAACACCAGAATTGAATGGACTACTGGACTCACTCAAACGCAGAGGCAACACTATTATTGCCATGACCGGCGGTGCTCATTCAACTTTAGCCGCCGCAGCTGATGTGGTGCTGAATATAAGAGTACCACGGGAAGCGTGTCCACTTGGCCTTGCTCCAACAGCTTCCACTACTGCTACAGTTGCCATGGGCGATGCGTTGTCAGTGGTGCTCTTAAATAGAAGAAATTTCCAGGCTGAGGATTTCCGTCACAACCATCCGGGAGGCAGTCTCGGACAGCGCTTAAAGGTCAGAGTCGAAGAGGTGATGCTGACCGGTGGAGATGTTCCGGCGATTAACGATATGGAGCCTGCAGCGACTGCTATTAAGGTGTTGAACGAGAAGAATCTTGGTGCGGTTCTGGTGGTTGATGAAGCTGGAATAGTGAGGGGCATTATAACGGATGGTGATGTTAGAAGACTTATGGCAGAGTCTGTATCCATCGCCGATTGCCTTGCTGGCAAAATCATGACCAGGGACCCGGTCACCATCGGTAAGGATGCACTCGCTGCTGATGCCCTCAGTATCATGCAGCGCCACGAGATAACAGTGCTACCTATTGTTGATGGTGAGCATCGGCTGGTGGGTATTCTGCACCTTCACGAACTTCTTGGAAAGGGGGAATTCCGCTTCCTGCTGTAAGCAAAGAATTCGCCGAAACCCGGGAAAATGATAACGGTGCCAGTTGCCGGTAGAATACATTATGGTGCTTCGTTGGTTGCTTGATAGAGCATTTTGTCACGGCGCTCGTTTATCAACTCTCAAGGTTGTGAAAATGCCAGCGCTTGCTGTCCGGATCATATGTGTAGAACATGATCAGATTAAGCGGTCGGCCGCGTCCGGATTCAGTACATTGGAGCTTGAAAAGGTAAAGTCGTCCTAACCGTTTCACAAAACTGGCAGATGGGTTGCTGAGTGTTTCCGGTGCGGCAGCAGGATAATTCTCCATGAAAAGCCGGATGTAATTGTCGACCAGATAGGTTTGTCGCTCTTCGACAAAGATAGTCTCCTTCAGTTCGTCCTGAGCTTTTTTTGTCTCTGTGATAATTTCCTGGAACTCTGGATCGTTGGCAAACGCACTTGATTGTATTGTTTTGATAACCTTCAGCAAGTAAGTTTGTGTTTCAGCTGTTTTGCCGTTGGCCTTATTTCTGTCAGCGGTCTGGCGATCGCGGATAATTGCAGACTGGAGGATTATACGATCGAGTTTTTTGCGGCTTTGTTCAATTTCTGCAGGATCGAGGATTTTGGTGTTTGCGTTGAGAATCCCAATTGCCTCGGTGTATTTTTCGATAGCTTCATCCCAACGGCCGCCGGAAAAGGCGCTGTTGCCGGCGTTGATGGTTGAGTACAACTCGGCACGACTGATATTGGCTTTTATGCCGGCCAGTTCACTGTTTTCTTTCTCCGAAAGAGTTCGCCCTGCTTCAACAGCCTTCTGGAAAAGTGTTACTGCACCGGCCCAGTCAGATCTGGAAAAGAGAGAATCGGCTTGTTCCTTAAGCGAGGTAAAGCGACTTTTGGCGAGCAGGGTATCGACATATTCACGATATTCAGCTTGTTGCCGTGGGGAAAGTTTACTTATCTGGCCCTGCAGCTCGGTTAAGGTGGCGGTAGCAGTTTGCCATTCTTCACCATCAACTTGCGTCTCGGCCACGTTAAGCATGGACCTGAACGCCGCATAGTTCAGATTCTGTTCGATACTCATGCGCTCATCAGGACTGAAATCCTCGATCTGGCGGGACAATTCCAGAGCCTTCTGGAAACTGGCTGCAGCCTGGTCCCAGGCAGAGGTCTCGAGAAATCCTTTTCCCTGATCGAGGAACTCCTGTAACGACTGGTGGGCTGAGAGGGTCGATTTGGGAACATATTTCTCATTATAAAGCACTTTTCCCAGCAACCCTTGCTGCATTTCCTCAGAATCCAGGATACCCCGAATGCCAGTTTGTAATTCGGTGATGGCTGTCTGGTGGATAAGATAAATATTTTTGCTGGTGGACATGGAGGCGGCGCAAGCTTTCTCGGCGGCTTGAAAATCCTTGGCTGCAAAACTGGTTGTACATTCAGAAAAGAGCTGCCTGGCCTCAGTGAGTCGACTGTTTAATGTAAAATAAAAATAGGTAAGGGGGGCCAGCACTGCCAGTAGGCCGCCTACCACAATGTATGGGAGTATATTGACTGGACGGCGAATCTTCTTGGGTACAGTTTTCTTTTCCTCTTCCAGTAACTCTTCGGTTGTTTCTAAGGTATTCTTGGATTTTTTACGTTTAGCAGGAGTGGATTTGTCGGGGCTTTGACCATTCTTACGACCTTTCTTCCGACCGTTCGTAGGCTCATGAATATCTTGCAGCATTTCAGTGGCATTTTCGGCACGCGAGATATCAGCCCTGATATTTGGGTAGTCCGCCACCAGGTTTTCAACGGCTTTGAAGCATTCCAGAGCTTTATCAGCCAAGCCCTGATTTTCATATTCTTCAGCTTCTGTATAAAGCTTTTGCGCACGCGCCAGGGCTGTTGCTGTTTTTTCGAAAAGGTCCTGACGCTCAGGAAAATCGTTGTCGGTGGGAATTGCGGTGAGTTCGGTATCCAGCTGACAGAAATTTCTTCGGTTGGCCAGATGTTTGAGCTTGTCGGTGTCAATCCTGCCTCCGGATAATCCCGGTAGAGCCGCTGATGATACGGGAGCTTCGGGGATATCGTGGGAGAACTGGAAGTCGTCCATGAAGTCATGCTCTTCCATGGTACTTATTTCAGCAGGACTCTCCTCTTCCGGTTCTATGGTGAGATTGATTGTCGGTTCGCCTGGTGATTCCGGAATATCGTTGAAATCGCTTGGCTGTTGTTGCTCCTCTGCATCATCAAAATCAAAGGTATCATCAAATTCGAGCAGTGGCTCAGATTCACTTGTATCATCTGGTCGTTCCGGAGGGGCTTGTTGTGTCGATGGTGCTTCTTTACGAAAAGGCAACTGGTTGGTATTTTGACGAAACCAGAGCGCTGCGTCCTCATTGAAAGCATTATCCGTCGAATAGATCCGCCCTGACAGCATATCGCCGATATGGTTTATTAACTCGGGAAGAGTTCGATCCCTATTCCAGAAATCGGCAAGACTGATGGCAGCGCTGTCGAAATCAGGATGGAAGACTGCTGTTTTTGGTTTACAACTAGGTGGGAAATGAGGGAAACCAAAAGGGATAGAGATGAGAACGGTATGACTGGAGCCCATGATAACATTACCCTGTTCATCCTGGATGGTACAAGGTATATGATAGATCACTTCATACTGGCTTGGCGGATCGCCTGATACCGGATGAATCTCTATATCGCGTTTATTAAAAAACTCAGCTTGAATTTCCGAGAAAATCCTTCTGAGTTCCTGGCTGTCTAAGCTCATGATTTCAGTATAGATCAAGTTAAGATGAAGAGTTTGTACACTACTATATCAACTTCGGGAGCTGAACTCCAAAACAAAATGCAGAGTTAGAGTATTTCCTTAGGGTTCTGAGAACCTGTCGAAAATGGTGAAAAATGCTGGCGAACAGGTAATTTCGGATGGAATACGCTCCATTTGTCGTATAAAGACCTGATGTAAGCCTATCTTTTTCTTGACAGGTATCCTTTCTGTTGGTGAACTGTTAATTATGGCATCCACAAAATTTAGAGCGGTTTTCACAATCGCTGAGAAAATCAATTGTCCCCTCTACGAGAAAGGGGAGCAAATGGAACTCACAGACCGGACCTTTTCCTGTCCTGAAGGGAAAGAGGTTTGCCTAATTCTCGTGCGGGATATGACTCAACTGCTCTTTGAGCTCTTGAAACAGCCGGAGAAAAACGCTCAGGCCAAGGCAAAAAATTACAGTTGTAGTGGCTGTACCGGTCTCATCAAATTCAATTTAATAGATGGGGAACATGACAAGGCGGGGACTGAATCGAAAACAGCAAGGATTGAAGCAAGGATCCGTTCGGTTATGCAGGAGGTTCACGGTCAGACAGTGGAAAGCCCTTTTTTAAATTCCATTCCCGCAGAGAAGATTGAGCTCGTCATCCGGAAATTTCAGGAAGTTCAGGTTCCACGAGACAAGGTGCTGGTACATCAGGGGGAACCTAACCCTAACGTATATCTTGCCTTGACTGGCTCTTTTGCCGTTGAGAATAATCATCAAAAAATAGCGACGCTTGGTGCGGGGGAATTGTTTGGCGAGATGAGCTATCTCGGAGCTGGTCCTGCCGTTGCTTCCATCAAAGCGCTTGAGGATGCAACAGTGCTCGCAATTCGGGCTGATGATTTCAGTAAACTCCTCAGCAGCAGCACTTCCGTACAGGTATTTATGGCGAGGCTGCTGGCGGATCGGTTGCAGCAGATCAACATGATGCGGGTTCGTGATTTCGAGAATGCCATGAGTGGCAGAGTGGCCGATGTCCTGCCTGCAGAACTCTTCCAGGTGTTCCATATGCACCAGAAGACTGGGGTGCTGGAGCTTGATCTTGCCAGTGGCAAAGCCCGCGTAGCTTTTCGGGAGGGCGGCATCGTCAACGCGAAGTATAGGGGGGAACAGGGTGAAAAAGCTATTTTTGCGATCCTGGCTGAGAAGGAAGGCTATTATCGATTTACTTCCGGGATTTCGGCTGCAGAGATGTCAGCCGAAGAAATTGGCGATTTCATGGGGCTTTTGATGGAAGGCGTCAGGAGGGTCGATGAGGATGATCCTGCAAACGCGGGTGATTTTTCCGATGATTAAAAGGTCCCGGTGAATGGGGGCAGGTCGAGGATTTTCAAAAAGCAGTCCACATGGTAGGTCGCATTCAATTGCTTGTTTTTGAAGGCGATGAGTCGCATTCCGCAATTCCCGGCAGTTTCTTCATCAATATATGAATCACCGATATAAATCGACTCTGCAACCGTGCAGTTGTAAAATTCGGTAATCTCAATGAGCGGGTCGGCGGCCGGTTTGGGTCTTCTGGAATTGTCGGCTGTCATGACTTTTCCGAAATAGTCGGAGAGACCAAATTCTGCCAACAGAGGCAGCATCGTGTCTGTTCTGTTTGTGGCGATGGCCAAGTTGAAACGGCTATGGGTTGCCTCAAGAAATTGCTTGAGGTCAGGCTCCATTTTCATATAGCGCAGAAACGGGAGGTAGCTGTGGCTTTTCCTGAACTCGTGCACCTCGTCCAGACTTTGCGCGGGATAGTTGCGAAATATATGGCTGACCGAGTCATAGACGTTATGAACGTGGACATAATCGATTTCCGCCTCATCCATTGTCGTGCAGCCAAAATTTTGCAGGAGAAAATTATAATAGTGAATGTTGGCGTTGCGTGAGTCAAACATAACACCATCGCAGTCAAAGATAATAGTCTTGAGCATTGGCAATAGTCCGATCACGTAACAGATGTGTTGATGTCGTCTGATTTGGACGGATCAGAAAAATACTGTTCCTGGAGCCAGGATATACTGAAAAGCAGCAGTGCCTCATCGTCATGGAGGATTTCTTCAGGGTAGTCCCCAACTGCAATCGCGCCGCTGACGATGTCGGCCCGAAAGACGTCGAGATTATAGAGTGCAAGGGTGTAAAGACGCAATTGTTCATCTGAGGGCATAAACAGCCCTTTTCTGATGTTCTCATGCTGAATAAGTGCTGCAAGGGCGTCGTTGTAGTTGTTATACGCAATCAGGCCCTGTTGCTTCGAATAGCTGAGTGGCGTCTGCTTGCATGGTTCGGCAAATCCTTTGCAGTGGGTTTCCTTTAATAGCACGAAATGCTGATTCAGTTCACCGCTTCTGGTTTTCACCGCCGCCCGGCCTAAGGGGTAGGCCCGGCATGCGCCGGGCCGGTGTTCGTAGATCTGGCAACCGTTTTTATCGACAAAGGCGCAACTCGCCCTGCCATCATCAATCATGGTGAGATAATATTTGGGGAACATGTCCTGTTCTCCACGTTCCTCGATGATGTAGCGGTCATTTAACTCCTGAGAGGTAAGACCGGTACCTTTGCGAAGGCGGAGTACATCATAGGGGGTTAGGGCCAATTCAAGCATTCTGCAGCATTCGGTGAAGCAGGGCACCCCCGGATGACAATCAAAATTATATTCATCATCCGGTTTAAGGCGATACACCGCTTCCGGGAATTGCGAACGAATCATATTCTGTTGCCTTTCTTTTTTACTTCTGGGTTTTACGTAACACTGTCAGCAGTGGGCTGGCAATGAAAATGGAGGAGTAGGTACCGACGATAACACCTGCCAGCATGGCAAAAGAGAAATCGTGGATTACCGAGCCACCGAGGAAATAGAGGGCCAGAAGCGATAACAGTACCGTGAGTGACAGGGCAATGGTTCTTCCTAACACCTGATTGACACTCTCGTTGATGACGGCAGTAAGCGTGGCGTTTTCGTTCTTTTGGCTGTTTTCCCTGATCCTGTCGAAAATGACCACGGTATCGTTGAGTGAGTAACCAGCAAGCGTCAGGAGGGCTGTAACGATCAGGAGAGTGATTTCCACATTCATCATCCAGCAGATACCGAGAACAACAAGAACATCGTGAAATGTGGCCGCGGCAGCAGCAAGGCCGAAACTGAAATCGAAACGCAAGGCGAGATAGACGATAACCCCGAACATGGAAAGGGCGATAGCAAGAATTGCCTTGTTACGCAGTACCGCACTCACCGATGAGCCAATTTCTGACTGACTTTCCAGTACGAACCCTTTGTCGCCGAGATTGGCTGAGAGGATTTGGCCGACACTATCGTCGAGGTTGGCAACGGTTTTCTCATCTTTCTTGACTTTTACAATCAGCCGGTTTTCATTTTCCACCTCCTGGAGGTCAATGCCTTCAAGATTGCTGTTGTCAAATGTTTTTCGTACCTCGGCCATGGTGAATTCTTTTGCAGCTTTATACTGCAGGAGCGAACCACCGGAAAAATCGACACCGAGGTTAGCTGCACCCCGACCAATCTGGATAAAGGCAATAAGGCCAATGAGCACCATGACGCCCGAAGCGGCGAAGGTGATATTTTTAATCTTCATGTAATCAAGGTTCGGTTTTTCCAAGATCTGCATGAAGCTCAATTTCTTGAACGGCGAGAAGGAATTGACGGTATCAAACATCAGCCGTGAACAGAAAAGTGAGGTGAAAAGGTTGAAAATGATACCCAGCGACAAGGTGACGGCAAAACCTTTGATTGGACCGGTTCCGAACAGGAACAGCGCCAGGGCCGTGATGAGTGTAGTTATCTGGGAGTCCATGATGGTCCAGAATGCTTTGCCAAAACCGGAATCGATACTCGAACGCACCGATTTGCCGAGACTGTATTCTTCACGCATCCGCTCAAAGATGAGGATGTTGGCGTCAACGGCCATGCCGACGGAAAGAACGATACCGGCAATACCGGGCATGGTGAGGGTGGCGTTTAAGATGGCGAGCCCGGAAAAGAGAAACAGGATATTGAGCGACATTGCCACATTGGCGATAACGCCGGCAAGCCGGTAATAGATCAGCATAAAGCCGATGACCAGAATTGTTCCGAAAAAGCCGGATGTCAGCCCTTTGTTGATAGAATCCTGGCCAAGGCTTGCCCCAACAGTCATGTTCTGAATGATATCGACCGGAGCGGGCAGGGCGCCAACGCGCAGGACGATGGCAAGGTCCGAGGCTTCTTCATGGGTGAAGCTGCCGGAGATCTGGGCGGAACCGCCGAGAATCCGTTCGCGGATAACCGGAGCTGAGCGGACGATGCCGTCCAGCACAATGGCCATGCGTCGGCCGACATTTTTCTCTGTGAGATTGGCGAAGACCTTGCCACCGCGACCAGTAAGATCCAGGCTGACATAGGGTTCATTGAAAGTACCGCCGATACGTACCTGGGCATCCTTGACCATGTCGCCGGTCATAAGGGTCTTGTTTTCAAGAAGAAGGGGGGTGACTATTTCCTTCTTTGTTGTTGGATCGATATTTTTTTCAAAGTGGATGGAGGTGTTGTCAGGCAGGCTTGCCTGCATGGCGCGATTCAGTTTGGCGATAGGTTCGCCTTCCTGCCACTGACCGGATGTCTTGGCCTGGGCGATAAGGCTCTGGAGATCCACCCCTGCCGCGTCACCGACCATCTTGAACTCAAGCTGTGCTGTGTCGCCAAGCAGTTTCATAGCGCGCTCAGGGTCTTTTACACCCGGTAGCTGCACGACAATTTCGTCGACACCCTGGCGTATAATCACTGGTTCGGCCACACCGAACTGGTCAATCCTGTTACGGATGATCTCCAGCGACTGATCTACCGCATGGTTCTTGATGAAATCTATCTTCTCTTGCTTGAGTTTCAGGAAGATCCTCGGGAAAGCACCTTCCTTGGTCTCAACATTGGCCTCGATATCAGGGAAATCGTCACTGATAAGAGATTGAACTTGTTCGACGGCACCTGTATTGGGCAGGGTCAGGATGGCGACAACTGGATCAGTAGAAGGTGTACGAACGGCGCTGATCGACTTTTCCGCCAGTGTATCTTTTAAGTCGCTGGCGGCAAATTCCAAGGTGTTTTCCTGGGCCTTTTCCAGATTGACTTTTAAAACCAGGTGCATGCCTCCCTGGAGATCGAGGCCCAACCGCAACCCTTCCGGGGCCATGTATTTCTTCCACCAGTCCGGTGTAGACGAGTAAAAAGAGGGGACGATGGTGAAGATGGTCAGGACGACCACCGAGGCCAATAGGCCAAGTTTCAGTTTAAGAGATGTGTTCATTTATAGCCCCGAAGGTTTTCTCTACAAAAATTAACAGTCTCGCGAGAAGTCCCGAAATCAAGGGGACGAAAGACGCGAATTTAATGTGTTGCCATGCCGAATGGTCGGTTAAGGCGCCATGTGGCGAAACCGGCCACGTAGAATTATTGATGCGATGCCGTCAGCGAAAGGCAGGTGACGAACCTAGCGATTATAACGTGATCATTGAATCTTGCAAGATCATGACGATAATATTTACATGAGGTCGTACCTGTCGTAGGTTTTGGTCACTATCTGAGAACCAATTGACGAGCATGTTGCTACGCGTATCACTCCAGTCGATTGATGGCGTCCGCCATGCAGGCGGCTCCGAATCCATTGTCGATGTTGACCACGGCGACGCCAGGAGCGCAACTGTTCAGCATGCCGAGGAGTGCGGCAATTCCGCCAAAGCTGGCACCGTAGCCGACCGAGGTCGGAACCGCGATGACCGGGCAGGAGACCATGCCTCCCACCACGCTTGGCAGCGCACCTTCCATGCCGGCCGCTACAATAATAACAGTGGCACTACGAAGCTCATCCTGTCTGTTGAAGAGGCGATGCAGACCTGCCACACCCACATCGTAGAGGCGATTGACCGGGTTACCGAGACAATGGGCGGTAAGGCTTGCTTCCTCCGCTACTGGCACGTCGGAAGTCCCGGCGCAGATCACCAGAACGGTGCCTCTTCGTTTGGACGGTTCAAACATGGTCGGGCGAAAGTGGAGCATCTGTGCATCGTTGCTGTACCGAAATTCGGGTAACACTCGGAGAATGTGCTCGGCTTTTTCTTGGTTGATGCGGGTGGCCAGTACCGGATTATTGTGTTTCAACATGGCGCTGGCAATATCTATCACCTGTTCCGCGGTCTTGGAGGCACCATAGATAACCTCGGGGATGCCGGTTCGAAGAGAGCGCTGATGGTCGATGCAGGCATTTGTCATAGACTCCGCAGGGAAGTGCTGAAGATGGGCAAGGGCCTCGTCTACCGAACAGTTGCCTTTCTGCACCTGCGTTAAAAGATGGCTGAGCTTAGATTTATCCATAAATAGTTGTTGAAATTGGAAGTTGCTGTTTCAATTTGACCTGTTTACGATCAGATGAGAGGGTAGCACGATCGGTTGGCAAGGTAAAGAGAATGTCACCGTTTACGGCAAAAGATGGTTCTGCTACCATAAGAAAAGAACGTGTGCATGGAGTTGCTGCGGCCAGGATAATCGAGTCTTCCAGTCGAAGGACTTAGGACACGATTTTTATCAACGCTGAGTACCGTAGTTCCTCGGAGTTCTGATAACCGATACCGTGATCAGGAGGACGACCGATGCACCAAGCACTGTTACCTGGATATATTCAGCATTTGTTGCAACCAGCGAGTTACCTGCACCCCGTTGATACCGTTAGCTTTATTCAGACCCATGTGTCCTACCTGATTTTTGCCGGAGCATATGTCTATAAATGGAAAAAAACAGTGAACCTCGGGTTTGTCGATTTTTCCACGTTGGAGAAACGCGGTTACTTTTGCGAAGAAGAAGTGCGCCTTAACCGCAGGCTCTGCCCAGATATGTATCTGGGAGTTGTGACCTTATGCCGTAAAGGTGATCTGTTTCAGCTTGAAGGGGATGGGGAGCCAATCGAGTATGGAGTAAAGATGCGCAGGTTGCCAGCCACGCTGATGATGGATCGGGTGATTGCGGGTAGTCATCTTACACGCAACCACCTAGCCAAAATTGTCGACAGGCTGGTTGTCTTTTACGACAGTGTTCCCATTGTTCCCGTTGCCTCCGGCTATGGTGATGTACATGCTGTCGCTCGGAACATTCGTGACAATTTCACCGAAACCAGCTCATTTGTTGGTGGTAAAGCTCTGAGTGAAGCCCAGTTTATCCGTATCCAAAATTTTGCTGAAAGCTTTCTGCAAAACCATGAGCTTTTTGATAAAAGGGTAAGACAAGGCAAAGTGAGGGACTGTCATGGTGATCTGCATTCCGCCAATATCTGCCTGACGGATGAGATCGCCATTTTTGACTGTATCGAATTTAACGAAAGCCTGCGCTGCACCGATATCGCTGCGGACGTGGCCTTTCTTGCCATGGATCTTGATTTTCATAACCTTCTAGATCTCAGTAACTTTTTCGTCGATCGTTATATCTCCTGCTCAGGAGATGAAGGTCTTCGGGAAATGCTCGATTTTTATAAGTGTTACCGGGCCTATGTCCGTGGCAAGATCGGGCTGCTTACTGCTGCCGATCAGGCTGTTGGGCTGGACGAAAAATCCGCGGCTTTGAAAATGGCACAACACTATTTTCAGTTAGCGGAAAAATATACGATGGCGTGATGAAAGCAATGCAACAAAAGCGCATTCTCGTTTTTTTCGGTATGACCGGTTCCGGCAAGAGCTATCTGTCAACGGCCTGGGCTCAGAATCATGGCTGTCAGCGATTGAATACCGATGTGGTGAGAAAGGAATACATTATCAAAACGAATAGCCGACAACTGACCGAAAAAGGTATTGATAAGGGAATATATACGCCAGAATTAACCCGTAGAACATATGAGCAGCTGCTGGATCTTACTGAGAAGGCGCTAGCCGACCCTTCCTCATCCTGTGTCGTTTTGGACGGATCTTTTCAGCGCGCAAGTGATCGAAGGCAGCTGGTCGAGCGTTTTCATGGCCGTGCCTCAATGTTCTTTATTTTCTGTCACTGCAATGAACATGTTACTCGTTCGCGATTGGGAATACGCCGTGCCGATCCGATGTCTGTGTCCGATGGAGATCTGGATGTGTATCTGCATCAGCTGACAAAATTTGAAAATCCGACGGAAATCCAGCACCGAATGTTGCTAGAGCTTGATACCGACGCTTCACTTGAGTACCTTATAGACCGTCTCGATTGTTTTCTGGCCAGAACAGGTGCCGAACATTCTGGAAGCACACGGCTTGACGAGACAAAATAGCCAGGACAATCCATGCTGCCTGATAGAGCGCTACGCCCAGATGGCATTACCGGTATGGACGCCAGGATCGTTGCAACTGAAAATTCATCATGTGAGGCAAGAGCGCGTGTACACCCAGATATATATCTTACGTTTTCCTAAGGATACCAGTGACAAACCGTTTATTTACAAACTAGTCAAGGAATATGACATTGAGTTTAATATCCTCAAGGCTGATATCCTGCTGCAGCGGGAAGGCGTGATGATCCTTGAACTCAAGGGCAGTAACAAGGCCAGTGTCGAAGCCGGACTGACCTTTCTAAAGAGTCTGGGTGTGAAAACCGAGCGGCTGGCAACACGTATCCGCCGGGACGATGATATCTGCTTCCAGTGCGGTGCGTGTACCGGTATCTGCCCTGTTGGGGCTTTATATCTGCGTCGGCCTGAAATGGAAGTGATATTTGATGCAGAAAAATGTACCGGCTGCAGTCTCTGTGTACCGATCTGTCCGGTACGGGCAATGGAGTTGGCGATTGATCGTGATTGGGTGTTGCCGGAAGAGACTATGGCATGATAACCCCGCTTTTACAAAAGAACAGGCCCTGCCGTGATGACGGTCGGGCCTGTTTTTTTTGAACCATTGAATTCAAAGAGAGAGGGTTACTCTTCCAGTTCCGGCCAGCCGATTTTTGGCAGGCTTGGCAGCCATTCCTTGATTCCAGCGTCAGGCGGGTTGCCCTCTTGCAGCTGGGCAAGCAGTACTTTTGCCTGGGGCACGATCTTGGTTTCGGGATACATGGCGAGGATATAGTTAAGCCGTTTTTCCGCCTGACTGTATTTTTCCGTGCGCACATAAAACTGGACTACGGCATACTCATGGTCGGCAAGAAATTCGTTTGCTTCCTTCATCCGGACAACAGCCTCGGTGGCGTAAGGTGAATCTGGATACGCCCGTTGTAGCTGGTCAAACAGCTTGATTGCCTCGATGGCGCCTGTTGTATCACGGTCAACCCGGTCCATTCGTTTATAATGAGTCATGGCTTTTTGGTACATGACATACGGGATCGCTTCGTTGGTGGGGTGACGCTCCTCAAACTGCTTATAGAGAGTGAACGCTTCCACGTACCGTTCCATGAAATAGTTGCAGTCGGCTGCTTTCAGCTCGGCAAGGGTTGCCTCGGCGCTAAATGGATAGCGATCGAGGATTTCATCAAAATATTCCAGGGCAGAAAAATATTTTCCAACGTTGTAGTCATCCATGCCCTGAGCGGCGAGGGTCCGGGCCGGAGCCTCTACATCGATGTCGGCGCCGGTTCTAAAGTCGAGAAAAGCGGGCAGGTTGTTGCAGCCGCCAAGAACAAGCAGACCGGCGAGAAGAATACCAGTGAGCGGAAAAGAGAGATGCTGCCGTAATGTGTGCGTTTTGCAATTCATGCGGTATTACCGGGTTGTTCTTTCATTCTATTGAGGTATGCTTCAGCAGCAAGCATGGCGACTGCTCCTTCACCGGCGGCATTAACCACCTGACGCACGTTCTTGCTGACAATATCTCCGGCGGCCATGACCCCCGGGATAGCGGTGCGGCACTCTCCATCGACCGGGATGAAACCCCACTGGTCGGCCTTGAGCCGCTCAAGCGGCATGCAGCTATTGTTCGGTGTAATGCCAATCAGGATAAAGATGCCCTCCACCGACAGGGAAGACGTATTGCCGTCGTTATCGACCAGTTTCACATCCTTCACTCCTCTGGTGTCGCCTTCAATAGCGGTGACTCTGGAGTTCCAGACGAATTCGATCTTCTCATTGGCTAAGGCTGTTTCCTGAATGATTCTGGTTGCCCGCAGTTCATCGCGGCGATGGATGACATAGACCTTGCTGGCAAAACGGGTAAGGTAATGGGCCTCTTCAACGGCAGTGTCACCGCCGCCGACGACGGCCACCGGTACGTTCCGATAGAAGGGTGCATCACAGGTGCCGCAGTAGGAGACACCTTTTCCCCGGAAATCGACTTCGCCTGGGACATTAATCGTATTGGGTCGCGCGCCGGTGCAGATAATAAGAGCATCGCAGCGGATTTCACTGCCGTCAGCCATGCGCAGAATCTTGTTGTGTTCGTCTTCCAGATCCAGGCAGCTCACCTCGCCGTACTGGATATTGACATCGAATCGTTTGGCGTGGGCGGTCATCTTCTCGGCCAGATCGAATCCGGATAGACCCTCGGGGAAACCGGGGTAGTTGTCCACCCAGTCTGTATTGAGTACCTGTCCGCCAGGTGCGCCTTTTTCGATGATGACGTGGTCAAGTCGCGCTCGTGCGGCGTACAGCCCAGCGGAGAGCCCGGCTGGACCGCCACCCAGGATAACGAGCTCGTAGTGTTCTTTTAGCATGATTATCTGCTTGGAAGTAAAAGAAGAAAACGCTGTCATCCGGCTGCGTTTTAGTGAGCAGTTGCAAATGACAGCGTATGTGAATTGTGCTTACAGGGCTTTGTTGATGAGGTCGGAAAGTTGAGCCTTACCGACTGCACCAGTGATCTGATCAACGACCTCGCCATTTTTAAACATAATCAGGGTCGGGATGGCGCGGATGCCAAACTTGCCGGGTGTAACAGGGTTGTCGTCAACATTCATCTTCGCAATGGTGACTTTTCCTGCGTATTCATCTGCAAGGTCTTCAATGACCGGGCCGATAGCTTTGCATGGCCCGCACCAGGGGGCCCAGAAATCAACGAGTGTCGGTTGATCTGCACTGATCAGGGTATCGAATTCAGCGTCATTTACCTGCTGTACTTTATCGCTTGCCATTATATGCTCCTTTCTGAATTGTTGACGAGAGGTCGTATATATAGAGTGAATGTAGTTCTTCTAATGTAGAACACTATGGAGTCAGGGTCCAGTTTACATGGTGCTTTTGTCGCTGACAAGCAAAATGTTGGTCGGTTGTACCGGGCTTTTTCATTCATCGAATCGACTGTTTATTCTGTGCACGAATGATCAGAAATCAAGTGCCAGTATGTTTGACAATGAAAACTCCTCCATGCTATATTCAGCTCGCATTCATGGCCGGGACGACACCGAAAAAGTAACGATATTGTGTTGGGCAAGACGTGCAGTGCCCATGTCGTACATTCCGGAAACAGATTGGTCTCACTCGTATTTCTATATAAAGGAGCATTAATGGAAACTGCAAAATCGGCTCAACTCTTTGCTGCTGCAAAACAGTATATCCCTGGCGGAGTGAACAGCCCTGTGCGGGCCTGCCGTTCGGTGGGCTGTGACCCTGTCTTTATCGAGCGGGCGAAAGGCGTGCATATCTGGGATGTGGATGGCAATGAGTATCTCGACTTTGTCTGCTCCTGGGGGCCGATGATTCTTGGGCACGCCAATCCTCTTATTTTAAAAGCAATCACTGAAGCAGCCGCTCAGGGAACCAGCTTTGGCGCCTCTACTCCGCGGGAAATTGAATTGGCCTCGATGGTTGTCGATGCCGTACCCTCTGTTGAAAAAGTCAGGTTTGTCAACTCTGGTACTGAAGCCACCATGAGCGCCATCAGGCTGGCCCGTGGGTATACCGGTAAAAAAGTGGTTGTCAAATTCGACGGATGCTATCACGGTCATGCTGATTCTTTTCTGGTTAAAGCCGGTTCAGGGTTGATCACTCTTGGTATTCCAGGTAGCCCTGGTGTTCCAGAAGATATTGTCAAGAATACCGTTTCCATTCCTTACAACAATCCTGAAGTGCTGGAGAAGACCTTGCGGGATCCGGCACTCGATATCGCTTGTGTCATCATAGAACCGGTTGCCGGCAACATGGGCTGTGTGCCGCCTGCTGAGGGTTTTCTTGCGCTCTTGCGGCAGCTGACCAGTGAGTTGGGGATTGTGCTGATCTTTGATGAGGTTATTACCGGCTTTCGGTTAGCCTATGGCGGTGCCCAGCAATATTTCGGGATCACGCCTGATCTCACTTGTCTGGGCAAGATTATCGGTGGCGGTCTGCCTGTGGGCGCCTATGGCGGCAAGGCTGAGATCATGAACTGTATCGCACCAGACGGTCCAGTCTACCAGGCCGGCACCCTTTCCGGTAATCCGTTGGCCATGGCGGCAGGCATTGCCACCTTGAAACAGCTGCAACAGGATAATTTCTACGACGAGCTGAACAGCAAGTCGGCGGAGTTTGCCGCAACACTTTCGGAGATTGCTGAGCGCACCGGTATTCCTGTGACATTGAACAGGGTGGGCTCACTTATGACCGGCTTTTTTACGAGCGAACCGGTGACCGATTTTGACTCTGCTATGCTAGCCGACACAAAGCGTTATGCATGTCATTACCAGCAGATGCTGGCAAGTGGCATCAACGTTGCCCCATCGCAGTTTGAGGTAATGTTTGTCTCGGCTGCCCACTCGGCAAAAGACCTTGGAAAAGCAGCTGAAATGACTGAATGGTCATTCAAAAAAATGTCGGCAAAATGAAAAATGCGTTGACTTTGCTCTGGAGGCATGCTACCAAAACTTTCTATGTTGTAACCGATTTATCCTCTCATCATAAAGGAGGAGAAAGATGTCGGGCGTGAAAAAAGAGTTGATCCAACTGTTGGCTCAATACGGGAATGTTGGATTCACCTTCGTGGCCGCTATCTTTATCGGCTTGGGCGGTGGGGTCTATCTCGACCAGAAAGTGTTTGAGGGCGACACTGCTCCATGGTTTACATTTATCGGTCTGGCTTTTGGGATAGCTGCCGGTTTCAAGACCCTGCTGGACATCCTCTGGAAGAATAAGGGTAAGGATAAATAAGCCGTTAGCAGAGGAGACTGTGGTCAAGGATATATTTTCCCTGCAGAGAATGCAGGTGGTCAGCTGGATCTATCTGGCTGTCCTGACAGTCGGTTCATTGATATTTTTTTCATGGACCGCCGCCTGGTCTGTACTGGCAGGCGGGATGATTGCCATCCTGAGTTTTTGGGTATCGCAACGGGACTTGACCGGCTTTCTCGATTCGCTGGTAGAAAACCCGGACAAGACCGAGAAAGAAGCCAAGGCAAGATTTGGGAAAAGCGGATTCTTGCTCAGGTTCTGGATTCGTTTCATAATTATAGGTGTTGTTGTGCTTTTGCTTATACGCTTTAGCTCCATCAACACTTTTGGGCTTATTTTGGGGTTGTCAACGATAGTGTTTACAGTTACATTCACCGCGGTGGAGATTGTTAGGCGCTATTACTTCAGTGGGAGGAGGTAAAGGAGTTATGGAACATCCGATATTATTTATATCTATCATCCTGGAAAAACTTGGTCTGCCGGTTCCGCATGGTTTCGTCGGACACACTTTTCTAGAGCAGCTGTGTGCGCCGTACATGACCTATACTTGGATGGTCATGGCGTTTCTCTTCCTGGTCTCGAAACTTACTCTCGGAAACCTCGAGATGATTCCGGGTGCCGGGCAAAACTTCTGGGAAATTGTGATCGGCGGTATGGATCAATTCTTTACCGACAACATGGGACGCGAGATGGCTGACCGGTATTTCCCGATGATCGCCACTTTTGCTCTTTACATCGCAGTCGCCAACTTGATCGGGCTGATTCCCGGTTTCATGTCCCCGACCTCAAGCATCAATACTACTCTGGGGCTGACTCTGATTGTCTGGGTAACTCATCACGTGATCGGGTTTAGAGCCCACGGCGTTGGTTACTACAAGCACTTTATAGGCCCGATGCCAGTGCTCATCCCGTTGATGCTGCCGATAGAACTTATCAGTAACTTCGCCCGTATTCTCTCACTCTCCATTCGACTTTTCGGAAATATCATGGCCAAGGAAACCCTCCTGGGAATCCTGTTCATGTTGGCTGGTGCATTCTTTGCGCCGCTGCCAATCATGATCCTGGGTGTTCTGGTGTCCCTGGTACAGGCGATGGTTTTTGTTCTTTTGACTGTTATTTACTTCTCGCAGGCACAAGAACACGCACATTGATAGTAGTACATACTTGATTGAACGTATGGCGGATGAACGCCATCAAATATTGAAGTATTACGAAGAAGGCCAAACCCTATAATTTTACAACAGTAAGGAGAAAGAAAATGGAAGGAAATATTCAGTTGGCGCTTATCTGTATCGGTGCAGCACTTTCTATCGGTCTTGCCGGTCTTGGCGCAGGTATTGGTATTGGTAACGTTGGCCAGGGTGCATGTCTTGGTCTTGCCCGTAATCCTGAGGCACAGCCGAAATTGATGGTTTTCATGATTCTTGCCATCGCTCTTGCTGAGTCCATTGCTATTTACGGTCTGGTTATCTCCCTGATCCTGCTCTATGCTAACCCGCTGCTCGGATAAGCGAAGAGATTATATCGATCTTTAACGAGATCGATTGAGGGGGCCGCAGAGTGATCTGCGGCCCTTTTTGTGTTTTGGTGCTGTCCCGGCAGTGCCCAAGACTGGTACGCAACGCCAGCAGAACCACAGAGGAGTAAGAATATGATAGAGGATATTATCATTCACCCGAAAAGGAGCAAACGTGAACACGAGGTGCCTCCCTGTGGCCTGATGCTGGTGACCCCATCTGAGTTGCAGTTTGGCCGAAAGCAATTGGTTGAGAAAGGGGGGAGGGATCAGTTCATCTTCAGCTCATCGCTTACTATATCGCCTGACGATCGTTTTTTTATCGCAGGACCAGCTATTGGAGCACCTGTGGCGGCCATGACCATGGAAAAGCTGATTGTACTTGGAGCCAGAAAAATCATCATGTTTGGCTGGTGCGGTACTATTGATCCTTTATTACGGGTTGGCGATGTCGTTATTGGCGGAGAACCGGTAAGTGGTGAAGGGACGAGCCGCTACTACCCCACCGCTTCCTCTCCTCTGCCATCATCGGAATTGACCTCGAGCTTAAGTCAAACCCTTGAAGCTGAAGGTGTCCGACATTCCAAAAGAAACGTCTGGACAACCGATGCTCCCTATCGTGAGGATCGTAACTATATTCAAGGCCTTCACGATAATGCTGATGTCTGCTGTGTAGATATGGAGTATTCTGCACTGTGTGCAGTTGCCGCTTTTCGTGGTATTGCTTTTGCCGCAGTTTTTCTGGTCTCTGATGAACTCTATCAGGAGCGTTGGATGCCAGGTTATATTCGTTCTGATTTTCGGGAAAAAAGTAAGCTACTTGTCAGTATTTTGCTGAATGAGGGCGTGTTTGGAGGGCAGTGATGCGTTCGTTTCATCTTGTAAGTCTTGGGTGTGCTAAGAATCTTGTCGACTCCGAGCTTATTATCGGCAATATGACCACGGAAGGCTGGCGTTTCGTTGAAGATCCTGAGGCGGCAGATCTGCTGATGTTGAACACCTGTGGCTTTATCCAGCCAGCGGTGGAAGAGGCCATAGAAGAGATATTAGAGCTGGCCCGCATTAAGGAGCAACATCCCGAGCAAAAGCTGGTGGTCGTTGGCTGTTTGGTGCAACGCTATAAAGAAACTTTACCGGACGAGTTGCCGGAGGTTGATCTCTTTGTCGGTACCGAGGGCTGTCATGATATGGCAGCGAGAGTCGGGCGGCTCTTTGGGGCGGAATCCGTTGCTCAAGTAGAGTTGCCTGATCGCTTTATCATGGATAGTAGTTTGCCGCGAACCCTTACCACTCCTTTTTTTCGGGCCTGGTTCAAGGTCACTGAAGGCTGCGACAATCGTTGCTCCTACTGCATGATTCCTTCTATTCGTGGCAATCTCCGCAGCCGCCCGATCGATGATTTGCTACGCGAGGCGTGCCGTCTCGAAGCGCAGGGTGTGCGCGAACTCTCACTCATTGCCCAGGATCTTACAGCCTATGGCAATGATCTTGGGCAAGGAACCCATCTTACGGCACTGCTTGAACGACTGTTGCGCGAGACCACCATTCCCTGGTTACGGCTTCTCTATCTCTACCCATCTGGAATTGATGAGAGACTCCTTGCGCTGATGGCTGACAATGAACGGATTGTGCCTTATCTCGACATCCCTTTTCAGCATGTGAGCAGCAGAGTGTTGCAAGGGATGAACAGACGGTACACGAGCGATGATCTCTACCGGTTGATTGAGCGTATTCGACGATATCTTCCAGAGGTTGCTTTGAGAACTACTTTTCTGGTTGGTTTTCCCGGCGAGACTGAAAGAGACCTTGACGAGCTGATAACCTTCCTGAAAGATTCTCAACTGGATCATGTCGGGGTCTTTCCCTATGCCAATGAAGAGGGCTGTGGTTCTGAGCATTTCCCAGGGCAGGTCGACGACGAGGAAAAACTTTCCCGCCGCGACAGGATTCTCGCAGTGCAGGCCGAAATATCCACCGAGATTCAGAAAAAATATATAGGAAGGGAAGAGTTGGTATTGGTGGAAGGGGTGAGCAGAGAGACAGATCTGCTGCTGGAAGGACGCACACGTTTCCAGGCCCCAGATGTGGACGGTTGTGTCTATATAAATGATGGCACCGCCAATCCAGGAGATCTGGTGAAGGTCCTGATAGAAGAGTCTCAGGTATACGATCTGGTCGGAGGTATCGTTGGCGAAGCGCAGCCTCCTAGGTAGGGATAATTGATTCAGCTTCTCTCGAGGAGTCGAGAAGGGGCATGGCAAAACCCCGCAACTTTATTTGCAAAGTGCGGGGTTTGTAAGCAGCTCAACTATTGTATGAACGAAAAAGCCTGCGTACGCAAGGACATACTCACGCAAAATCATGATCTGCAGAGTAATTGTCGTCTCTCAAGACTTTTTCGTATCTGTGTTTATTTGCCGACGTTGACCTTCTCGCGCAGGTCTTTGCCGACCTTAAAGAAGGGCAATTTCTTTGGCCGCACCTGGATTTTCTTGCCGGTTTTCGGGTTACGACCTTCGTAGGCATCATATTTTTTAATAACGAAGCTACCGAATCCCCGAATCTCAATGCTCTCCCCTCGAGCCAGTGCTTCCGTCATGGTTTCAATAACGGTGTTGGTGATGGCCGCTGCCTCGCGGTGGGGGATGTTGATGTCCTGTGCCAGCGCCTCGATGAGTTCTGATTTGTTCATGCCATACTCCTGTTCAGGAAGTCTGATTATCGCCAAGCCTGTGGAGACGAGGCCCGCTTTTCCCCAGATGAATTGTTGTTGATGTTAAGAGCAGTTTGTCTCAACAATTATATCATTTTTCTAGGCTGCAAGAGGGGGGATAATGCCTGGTGATGGCGCAACTGGAGAGAATACTTCGCTGATAACGCCCCATTCTTGCTCTAACTGTTTAGATTTAATCAGTTAGTTTTCCGTTTGTAAAGAGATTTCTATAAAAATATTTTTTTTAAATCCTTGGGGTTAAGTATTTTGTATTTGCCGGATGGCAGTTTTCCCAGGAACAGCCTGCCATACGCGATGCGTTTGAGGCTTATTACTGGATTTCCTATGAATTCAAACATTTTTTTTACCTGCCGTTTTCGACCCTCATGAATGGTGATTTCTATTAAGGTCTGGCGCTGCATATGCTTTACGACTTTGATGGTTGCAGGAGCGGTTTTCTTCTCTTCCAGTATGACGCCCTTTTCAAGGAGCTTCAGTTTTGTCTGGCCTGGATGTCCCTGGACGAGCGCCTCATAGGTTTTGTTCGTTTCATGGCTCGGATGCTGTATTTTTTGGGCAAGAGCACCGTCATTGGTGAGCAGCAGGGCGCCCTCGGTGTCCAGATCGAGCCTGCCCACCGGGAAAAGGCGATGGGGAATATCGCTTACCAGCGAAGTAACCACCGGCCTGCCCTGGGGATCGGAGAGGGTAGTGACATAGCCTTTAGGCTTGTTGAGCATGACATATATGTGCTCCTCATCTACCAGAACAGGTTTGCCATCGCAAAGAACAGTGTCTTTTCCAGGGCTGACTTTTTCGCCCATGGAGGTAATAACTTTACCATTAATGCTCACCCTGCCGGCGGAGATCAGTTCTTCGGCTTTACGCCTTGAGGCAACGCCACAGGTGGCAAGATATTTTTGCAATCTGACTGGTTCGCTCATCGGAATCGGGCCGGGATAATGCGTTCAAATTTTTCGTCAACGAGGCTTCGGGTCGGTTCATCAACCTCAAGTACCTCGGTATACCAGGGCTTCAAACGGCAGTCGATAATGATGGGCGCGCGCAGGCCGACGTGAAAGCGGCGAACAGTGCTTGCTGCGGCGTAAATATCATTTGCCGGTTCAAAACGGGTGAAAAAGGTCCAGAGGAATTCCTGCATGGAGCAGGTGGCTTCCTCGATATTGTCCACCAGAAGGACAAAGGGCCAGTTACCGAGCCCCTCCCATTGAGCCAGCTGGGCACCAAGCTCATGGTTATCATTGTAGCCAGTGCCTTGTACAACAAGGGTGCCTGGTAAAAAGACCTCGGCCTTGGTGCACTCGGCAGGAAGCGTCCCATGAAATACCTCGGGCAGTTCACGGATCTTCTCTTTACCCAGCCCCATGAGCATGGCTTTCGAGCCTTTGTTGACAGAGGGGCCAGTGTAGTCCAGGGTATCCTGGGAGACGTTGGCAAAAACAAAAAGATCCTGATCCCAACGAGCCCGCTCAAGGACATGGGTCCAGAGAGCACCAAAATCAGTGATATCCACTTCGCCGTCAGTGATGATGAGGAATTTGCTCAGTGAAAGTTGGCCTTCTCCGAGGATCCTGAGGCCGCAGGCAAAGGCTTCACGCGGATATCGATCGGCAACCCTGGCGGCGGCCAGGCAATGAAATCCTGTCTCACCGTACGTTTTTAACTCGCGTACACCTTTCATGACCAGGGGGAAGAGCGGTGAAAGCAGCTCCTGCAGATAGTCCCCGATAAAATAATCTTCCTGCTTGGGCCGGCCCACCACTGTGGCCGGATAGATGGCTTTGTTACGATGGTAGAGGTGGCTGACCTGAAAGACCGGATAGTCATGCTGCAGGGAGTTGTATCCGTAATGATCACCAAAAGGACCTTCGGGTCGGCGGAGATGTGGTGGAACTTCTCCTTTAATAGCAAACTCGGCAAAGGCAACAAGATTATGACCGCCACGCGGATCCTCAACCATCTTCAGCTTTTCACCCATTACGAGTGAGGTGAGCATGAGCTCGGGAATATCTTCGGGCAATGGTGCGATGGCCGAGAGCATAAGAGCCGGTGGTCCACCTATATAGAGCGTGAGTGGCAGAGATTTATTCTGTTTTTCCGCTGCATGGTAATGGTAGCCGCCGCCCTTATGGATCTGCCAGTGGATACCGGTGGTGACGTCGTCATGTTGCTGGATGCGGTACATGCCGAGGTTGTGGCCGTGGCCGTCCGGGTGTTCTGTGTAGACCAGCGGCAGAGTAACAAAAGGGCCGCCGTCGCTGTGCCATGAGGTGAGCATGGGCAGACTGCTGAGTCGTGCCGGACTTTGGCAATTTTCAAGAATGGGTGCCCGACCCGTTTTTTTCAGGCCGAGTTTCATACAGTCTGAAAGAAGGCCACGGTTGTCCCAAAGTTTGGCGGGAGTCAGTGGCATAGCTGTTTCAATCAAACGGACGATATCGCGAACAAACTTCTGGGGTTTGCCGCCAAAGGCCAGCTCGAGTCGGTTCGAAGTGCCAAAAAGATTGGTCACAACCGGGAAGTTGGAATTTTTCACCCTGGTAAAGAGAAGTGCCGGCCCACCTTTAGAGATGACACGGCGGTGTATCTCCGCGATTTCCAGATAAGGATCGACTTCCTCGTCTATGACCAGCAGGTCTCCATCTTCTTTGAGTAGATCGATATAGCTGCGCAGGTCGTGGAGTTTTCTTTCGCTCACTGGTTTATCCTTTCATGTATTGCTGCTGCTCTTTTCATGGGAGTCGTCCCGTAGGAAAAGCTCATGATATTCTTTTTCTTTGAGATGGCGCTTCATCAGCACCGTGAATAAATCGACAATTTCATGTATCTCCGTTTCAGTAAGTCGGGAGGCCAGGGTGTCTGCCATCTCTTTTCTGCCAATGAGTTGCAGATACGTGGAAATTGAGCTTTCGTCGAGTTGGCGATTGAGGCCAAAACAGATGTGATCCGGAGAGAGTGTGTTTTTCATAAGTTGGTTCAAGGCTCGGGAATACGATGCAGACGAAGGTGTACTTTCCTGGTTCGCGGGCCATCAAACTCACAGAAAAAGATGCGCTGCCAGGTGCCAAGCCGGAGCTGACCATTTTCAACGGCGATGGTGAGATGGCTGCCCATGAGCGAAGCCATGACGTGTGAGCGGGAGTTGCCTTCCGCATGACGATAGGGGATGTCTTTGGGGACCATTCGTTGGAAAGCGTTAATAATATCGGTCTGTACATCCGGATCCGCGCCTTCGTTGATGGTCAGACCGGCGGTGGTATGGGGATTGAACAAATAGCAGTATCCTTCTTCATGCTTCTGTGTGTGAATAAATCGTTGCACGTTACCTGTGATATCAACCATTTCCATGTGGCCTGCGGTCTTCAAAGTGAAGGTGTCGGAGTTCATCTCGGCTCCTTGCATGATGTTGAAAAGAGGGTTTGTCCGGGATCCTTCGGAAAACAAAACGATACACATTGCCAAACATGGTACACTGAATGAAAAGCATAACCTTTTGGCATGTTCCAGCCGGGTAGAAGATTCAACCCGTGCGATCACTATAGGGGCATTTCATTCTGTAGTCAATGTCACTAGAATCTTTATGGATTAAAAGATCCCTGGTGGCATAGCCAACGATAATCGTTGGTTCGTAGATAATTTCGGCAGATAATTGTGACCTCGGCATGGTGGGGATGAGTATTGGCCACCGCAATGGCTTTCTTGACAATGTGAAAACAGGAAATATCTTTTACCGTTGGTTTTCTGTAAAATCATCATTATGATTGGGGTGTTATCCGGTAACTGGGAAAAGCTTTTCCCAGTTTCTGAAAAATAATGGCTTCATAAAAAACGCATTTATAGCGACGGCTAAGTGACGAGCTCTATATGGTTTGCATGCCTATTTTCAATTGTTTCGGCACTATCAGTAACAGGACAACGTGTTTCCCACGTAATACCTCACCATTTTCTAAGTAATGACAGAGCATATTTTTCTCATCGGCTACCGTGGAGCTGGCAAGAGTACCATCGGCAGGTTGCTGGCGGCGGCGCTTGACTGCGCATTTGTCGATACTGATCAGATGGTTTGCCATAAACGGAACATGGAAATCTCGCAGATCGTTGCCAGGGAGGGTTGGGAGAGCTTTCGTCGCTCTGAAGCGGAGGCGATTGTGGAAGCGGCCGCTGGCCCTGTAAAGGTTGTCGCCACCGGTGGCGGTGCCGTCTTGCACCAAGAGGCGTGGCAGCAGATCCGGAAGCGGATCTTTGTTGTCTGGCTGAGTGCCGATATCGCGACCCTGGCGGCAAGGCTCAGCCCTACCGGGAAAGATGGTCGGCCGTCATTGACCGGCAGGGACAATCGTGCCGAAATTGAAGAGGTTCTGGCAGAGCGACTGCCATTGTATAGCGGTCTTGCCGATCTGGAAGTTGACACCGGCAAATATGGCACGGCCGAAGTGGTCGGAAAAATTGTGGAAAAGTATCGAGAACGATGCGGCAGGAGTGAAGGCTGATGGCAGGTAATAGTTTTGGCAAGGTGTTTCGGGTGACGACCTGGGGAGAATCACATGGAACGGGTATCGGTGCCGTGATTGACGGCTGCCCCCCAGGGATAACGATTGATACGGAGCGATTGCAGCAGGAGATGAATCGGCGTAGGCCGGGTCAGGGTGGGGCGTCCAGTCCCCGCAAGGAACCTGATGTTGTTGAAATTCTTTCCGGCATTTTCAGTGATGAGCCTGATGCCCTGCCGCGAACCACCGGGACCCCTATCTCTCTTGCTATATTTAATAAGGATGCCCATTCTAAATCCTATGCTCATATAAAAGATATCTACCGACCAGGTCACGGCGATATTACGTACGACGCCAAATACGGTCTGCGCGATTATCGTGGTGGTGGGAGAGCCTCAGCTCGTGAGACCGCTGCCCGGGTTGCCGCAGGGGCCATCGCCGGACAGGTGCTGGAGCAATATGGAATCAGGGTGCTTGCCTATACTGTGGCGCTGGGCGGGGTGAAAATCACCAGTTGCGACCTGGGTGTTATTGAGAAAAATCTCTATTGTTGTCCTGACCGTATTGCCGCGGAGCAAATGGAGCAGCGGGTGCAGGAAGTCCGCAGCGCGGGAGACACCTTGGGTGGCATTGTTGAGATCCGGGCCATTTGTCCTGCCGGTCTCGGTGAACCGGTGTTCGATAAACTTGAGGCGGAACTGGCCCATGGGCTTATGTCTATCGGGGCAGTGAAGGGTGTTGAGTTCGGGGCCGGTTTTGCTGTCGCCGACATGCTTGGTTCGGAAAATAATGACCCAATTACCCCGGAAGGTTTTGCTGCGAATAACGCCGGCGGCATTTTGGCTGGAATCTCCAGTGGTCAGGAGATCGTCATGAGAGTTGCTGTAAAGCCTATTCCGTCCATCGGCAAGGAGCAGCAGACGGTCAATCGTGCCGGCGAGCCAGTTTCGGTGAAGATTGGAGGCAGGCACGATATCTCTGCAATTCCAAGGGTTATTCCGGTGTGTGAGGCGATGGTTCGGCTGACATTGGTCGATCATTTACTGAGACAGAATGCGATCAAGCTGCCGAACATATGATAGAGGCGGAGAGATTCATAATCTTATGAAAAGCACAGAAAAAACGCAGCTCAATAATATATGGATGTTGAGCCGCGAGTATGGTGAGCTTGCCGGTGCCGGCGGGGTGAAGGATGTCGTTTGCCAGCTGGCCGAGGCGCTGGCGGTAATTCCCGGTCTGGCGGTACGGGCGGTACTGCCGTGCTATGGATTCATCCGCCCGGTGCAGAATGGTTTCGTTCCCCTGATGGATCCACTCGATAGCTCGCGCGAGCTCTTCTTTGATGTGGATATGAACTATGGACTTGAGGAGCGGCGGGAGCGTTGCCGGGTTTGGACCGCAACTTCTGGTGGTGTTGTGCTCTATCTGATCGAGGCGGATCGCTTTGTCGAAAAGGCAGGGGTCTACACCTACTCGGATAAAGACAGTGGTTGGGAAAGCTGGAAAAAGAGTGGTATGGGCCATTATGACTATTTTGCCATGAATCTGCTCCTCCAGAAAAGTAGCCTGGAGCTTATGATGCTCCTGGGAGAAACGCCCGATGTGATCCACTGCCATGACGGCCATACTGCCCTGGTGCCGACGCTTATCCATGAATGCCAGGGTTGGCGCAGCTATTTTCGTCGGACCGGTTGCCTGGTGACTATTCATAATGCCGGGATGGGCTATCATCAGGAGATTGCCGATCTCCCTTTTGCCCATGGCCTCACCGGATTGCCTTGGCAGACATTGAGCGAAAATCGGTTATCCGGGAAGTTTGATCCCTTTCTGGCGGCAGGCCGCTATGCTGTGCTCAATACGGTAAGCGAGAATTATGCCAGAGAATTGCAGGAGACCGAAGCCGATAATGCGACCGATGGCCTTGGTCATGCGTTGCTTGAACGGGGGGTGAACCTGGAAGGCGTTACCAATGGTATCTGTCCCGATTTTTTCAATCCGGCAAATGGTACGGAAATGGGGTTGCCCGCATCCTACAACCCGGCTGACAAGAAAGACGAATTGGCCGGAAAACGTACATGTAAAGAACATCTATTGAAGCTGGTGGCCACCGAAACAGAAGTCGAAGGGGTCGAACTTTATGGTTCTCTTGAAAAGGACAGCATGGAGCCACTTTTTGCCTTTATAGGCCGGCTCAGCGAACAGAAAGGGGTTGACCATTTCCTTCTCGCCATCGAACAGCTTTTTGCCGAGTACGAGCATGGCCAGGCAGTGATCCTCGGCACCGGCGGTGAAAGTATGGAGGCGGCCATCTTATCGCTTGCCGCCAAAAAAAGTTTGCATGGCCGGATCTGTTTTCTGCGAGGGTTTAGTTCAAAGCTTGCCAATCTGATTTATGCGGCTGGTGATTTTTTTGTCATCCCCTCACGCTATGAGCCGTGCGGGCTTACTGACTATATTGCCCAGCTTTTTGGCAATATCCCGGTGGTGCACCATGTTGGGGGACTGGTCAAGGTAGAGGATGGCCGTACCGGCATCGCCTATCAGGATGGGTCGGCCGAGGCTTTGCATAAAGCTCTCGAGCGGTCGCTCAGACTATTTGAAGACAAAAACACGCTGAGGAGCATGCAACTCGCGGCGGTGGAAGAGATTCGAAAAAAATATACCTGGGATGTAGTGAAAAAGCAGTATTTGAAACTGTATAATATGGCGAAGGAGCAGAGAGCCAAGGAACGCAGCTGACCGGTCACTATTTCCCGAAAGGAGAGTGGTGTCTGGTTCATGGGCTGTACCGGGATGAACGCTTGATGAAAAGGAGATGCAGATGACTGTGAAAATTGGCATTAACGGTTTTGGCCGTATAGGTAGAAACATGTTCAGGGCGCTCAGTAAGGACCCGTTGTTCAAGGATATCGAAGTCGTCGCCATCAATGACCTGACTGGAACCCCGACTCTTGCCCATTTGTTGAAATACGACTCGGTAATGGGCGTTTATGAAAAGGATGTACAGAGTGACGACAAGGGTATTATCGTCGATGGTAGACACATAGCGGTATCCAGCCAGAAAAATCCGGCGGAGATCCCCTGGGGACAGCTTGGTGTAGATTATGTTGCGGAATGTACCGGCATCTTTCGTGATGCGGAATCGGCTCAGGCCCATATTGATGGTGGTGCCAGCAAGGTGATCATCTCCGCTCCGGCCAAAGGCAGCGTCAAGACCTTTGTCATGGGGGTGAACGAGGATGAGTATGATGCGACCGAGCATCATATTGTTTCCAACGCCTCATGTACCACTAACTGCCTTGCACCTTTTGCCAAGGTTATCATGGATAAATTCGGTATCGAGCGCGGACTGATGACCACGGTTCATGCCTATACCGGTGATCAGCGGCTGCTGGATTTTCCCCACTCTGATTTGCGACGTGCCCGGGCCGCTGCGCTTTCCATGATTCCGACCAAGACTGGCGCTGCCGCCGCCGTCTCACTGGTTATTCCTGAATTGAAGGGGAAGTTTGACGGTTTGGCCGTGCGTGTTCCCACACCAACCGTCTCTTTGGTCGATGCAGTCATGGAGGTTGAGCGGGAAACGACGGTTGACGAGGTAAACCAGGCATTGAAAGAGGCCGCTAACAGATATCTGGGTTATACTGATCTGCCACTGGTTTCGATCGATTTCCAGGGTGACAGTCATTCCTCTATAGTTGATGGCTCCTGCACCAAGGTTATAGGTAAGACTGTCAAGGTGATGAGCTGGTATGACAACGAGTGGGGCTACTCAAATAGAATGCTTGACCTCATTCTTCACATGGAAGCGAATAAGCCGCTGTAGTCTTTCGTGTCTATGGAGTTCGAATGACGCCCCTGGAGTATTCCTAAAGGGGCGTTTTTTTTGATGCTTGTCAGGGGAAAACCGGAGGCGGTATAGTAAGTGGATATCGAATCCTCGTGGAGCTGGACGAGTGGCAATATGTTATCGGGAAAGGTTATGGACACGACGAAGACAGAAAACACCATCGAATCTGATGCCTTACGGGCTAATCTGCTGGAAACTGCGCAAACGGTGGAGATTGACCCCGAATTGCTGCTGTTGCTGGAGGTGGTTGACAAGTATAAGGGCTTGCATTCATCGCTTGAGAAACTGCTCTACGAAATCTGTCATCCGTTTCGTAACTGGAAGATCATTCTGCCACAACTGCGCAGCTTCGTCCTGAAAAACTCGAACCTCTATCGCGTCCATGAGAAAGGTCCTGCGGCTTTCCGGTGCTTTTCCCAGCTGTTTTTCGAAGCCCTGGAGGATTCTACCCGGTATCCCGCCTTGCTGAATCAGGTAGTGGGTGCCAAGCTCGCCTGGATAGACAAGATGATCACCCTTTTTAGCAGCGATGATATTCGCCGTTTTGAAGGTCCGTTAAATGAGATGTTCCGCCGGATTGAAGAGCTTGACCGGGAAGATGACGCCATCATTATGCATATTGTCCATGGTCAGCATTCGGTCACCAAGCTTGCCTCCCGCCTCCTTGCCTTTCGGGAGGGCGGCGAGCTGGAATTTAACTTCGAACCCCTGGCCTCGCTTGTGTGGACGGTACTAAGAAAGAATTACCTTTACTGGCTGCAGGAAGACGACCCACTACCCTGGTTCAACGAACATTGCGGTATTCTGACAGACGACGCGGGTTCGGCGGAACTCTTTGGCAAGGTTTCGCATTCGACTATGCAGACTCATGTCGATCTCCTTGAATCCCTGAATTGTGAGACTGAGCCGGTGATGGCATTGGAGAAGATGCTGCTGTTGCCCGGCCATGTGGATATCGTCCGCTATTATAGGGAGGTCCCTGGGATTTTGAACAATGCCGAACAGTCTCTGGCAACCTCTACGCAGAATAGTTCGGAGTTGCATCATTTTATCGAGAACAAAAAGCTACTATTTCTCTTTAAGATTATGGATACCAGGGGACTCTACCTCATCCATGAGGAGACCCTTCGCGAGATTAACCGCAGTCTAGTGCAGCTTGTCAGGCAGCAGACTTTTGAAGAGATTGAAGATTTTTTGCTCACCACCTTCAAGCTGCTAAAGGCCAATGTCGTCAAATTCCCCCACACATCTCTGCAGTGTATTCAGGTGCTTGGCGATGAGATCTTCGCCCGCGGCAACAGTCGCATGGTAGAGGCTTTTCTCTGGGGCGTAGTCCGTTTTGGCTTCCAGCACGCCGATGTTGAAGGCGTTGACGAAAACTGGCAGCCGTTGATTAATCCCGCCCATCTCAGCAACATCCGGGTTTGGCTACACCTGATCATGCGTGAGCCGAAATGGTGCGGCACCCTCTTTTCCGCACTTATCATCCATCTGAAACTTTCCGGCACCTGTATTAAGGATACCGATCTGTTCCAGCGTGATATCACCGAACTGCTGAATCATCCCATCGAGCCGATCTATAATCTTTCCAAACAGTTTACGAAGCTGATGCCGGTCTTCTACAACGAGATCGGCTCCGAAGGGGAGCTGCGTGATGTCTCCACAGAACTTGATGAGATTCATCGCCGCAAAGACCTCCTGATCCATTTCCTTCGTAAGCAGGGACATGTAGAGAGTTCAAATCTGATCGTCGACTTCATCAAGGCGATTTTTCAATTCTGGAAAACCCTGGATAAACCGCTTCTGATCCCCTTTGTGCCGGAAGAGGTCTATAATCAGATTGATTCAACCGGGCCGTTTGTGGACGAACAGCATCTGCTCAGTCAGAGGGTCTGGAGCCATTTTAACATTGTCGATGTTTACGATTTGCTGGAAGTGGATCATGAGAGTCTGAAGGAGTTGCTGGCCGAGCAGGTCGATCTGCAACCCCATGAAGTGCGACGCTTTGAATTGCTGGTAAAGATGTTCAAGCTTCTCTTTATGAAATATCGCTTAGGCTTTCAGGAGATTCGCACCGAGCTTGAGCAGGCGGTGCAGGATGGTTTTACCGAGATGGAGAAGGTGATCGAGGTATTGGACAACGAGAATACCGAGGAGTGTCTCGAGGTGATCTTGGAGGTCCTGGAAGGGTTGAAGACCATCATCCTTTCCGAAGAGAAGTTCGAGTCCCGTGAAGATATCTACTATAAACGGCATATTGCCGTGGATATTCCGTCTGTGTACGGGCGCTACAAGGAAAAGAAGTTTGACGCGCTGAGCCTGACCTTTCGGTTGGAGAATCTTGCCAATATTTATCTAGAGAAACTCCCCGATACGGTAAACCTCTCATTCATTACCCAGGCGACCTTCTGGCATATTATCCGCTGTCTTCGCATTTACATGAAGGCGCTGATGATTGACGGTATTACCTCGAGGCGACTCAATACCTACCTCTCATTACTCACCAACTCACTTAAGGTGAGGCGTTTTTCCTATACTCAGTATCTCGATATATTCAGGGGACTTTCCGAAGGTGTGAAAGATATCATCTACGCCTACTACACCAATATTCACCAGAACAACCTGTCGATGATCATCCCGCAGATCGGTGAAGACAATCTGCTCCCTAAATACAAAAGCCTCTATGTGGAGGACGAGATCGCCAATTCGATCCAGCGGTTGTCAGAGACATTTTTACGTGAGCTCATTTCCTCAACCTTTGGCTTGCAACATCTCGACAACTTTATTCTGCGGATCATCCAGACCTTGGAGAGCCAGAAGGATGAACTGGATAAGCAACATCTCGATCTGCTCATGACCTATAATCAGGAGAAGGCTATTTCCCTCTTGCACAAGCCTAATCCCTATACCCACAACCTGATCCATCTGGGGAATAAAGGTTTTAACCTAGCGACCCTGACTTCTGAGAACATTCCGGTGCCGCCCGCTTTTGTCATAACCACCGAAATCTTCCGCTGCCGCGACGTCGTGTTCGGTTATACCCAGGCGCGGGAAGAGTTCATGCAACGGATTCGCGAGTCTTTGACTGAAGTTGAGCGACTCACGGGCAGGGTCTATGGATCGCATGAACGCCCACTTCTTCTCTCGGTGCGCAGCGGCGGGGCCATATCGATGCCTGGCATGATGGCAACGGTGCATAATGTCGGCTATAACGAGGATATTATCGCCGACTATGTCAGTATGAACGGTAATGAATATGTGGCCTGGGATAACTATCGTCGATTTCTGCAGTCCTGGGCCATGATATCCGGGGTTGAGCGCGAGGATTTTCAGGAATTAATGAACGCGGCCAAGGCTCGGCATGGTGTGGCTTTGAAGAGACAGTTCTCCGCCGAGCAGATGAAAGAGCTGGCTCTGTCGTATCAGAAACTGACCCGGCAGCGAGGCATGGGGATTCCCGACGATCCATGGCTGCAGCTGGTGAATGCCATAGAGCTGGTGCTCGACTCCTGGGATACCAGGAAAGCTTCCGATTACCGTCGGATTATGGATGTGAGTGATTCGTGGGGTACTGCGGTGATTGTCCAGGCCATGGTGTTTGGTAATAAGAGCGAAACGGCGGGTTCAGGTGTGGTGTTTACGGCCCATCCGTATCGGAAGGTGCAGAGGGTCGCCCTTTGGGGTGACTACGCCTATGGTGATCAGGGTGAAGATATCGTCTCCGGCCTCGTCACCAGCTATGCTATTTCGGTGGAGCAGGCAGAACTCGATGGTCGATCGGTTGATGATACCCTGGAGAGACGTTTTCCGAATATCTATGCTGAACTGCTGAAAATATCGCGGGATCTGGTCTATTATAAGCGCTGGAATCCGCAGGAGATTGAATTCACCTTCGAAGGGCCGGAACCGGACAATCTTTATCTCTTGCAGACCCGTGACATGATCACCATCAAGAAGAAAGAGCACTTAAGCGTCTTCATCGAATCCGATAGTCTAGCCGAATGTCATCTGGGTCAGGGGATTGGTGTCTCCGGATCGGCACTTTCCGGGCGGGCGGTGTTCACCGAGGAAAATATTATCGAAATGCGGGCCAAGGATCCCAGCACACCCCTGATCCTCATCCGTTCAGATACAGTCCCTGAAGATATCAAGGTTATCAGCATGGCTGATGCATTGCTTACTTCACGGGGAGGACAGACCTCGCACGCATCGGTGGTCGCGGTTCGCTTGGAAAAAACATGTGTGGTGGGCGTTCGGCAGTTGAAGGTCTATGAAACGGGGCAATATTGCGAAATTGGCGACCACCGGATTTATTTTGGAGATGCGGTCTCTATCGACGGTCGTAATGGAGTGGTATTGCGGGGCACCCATCCGATCCGAGAGGAGCATCATATCCTGCCAATCTGATGAAGCGCGGTAAAGAACAATGCGCCGGGCCTTCTGATAAAGGCCTGTCGTATTGATGCATTCAATTGAATTTTATGGTTTTTTCCTCTCCTGGATATGTACTGCATAAAGAATGTCAAGAAATGTGCTGATAAGTCTGGACATTTTGCCTGAGGTGCTTATATAATAAGCAGCATAATCCTCTCGTTAGGTGTTGATGCTGTATCTCCATCGGAGTTGTTCCGTAATATAGCGTATTGTTTATATAATTAATTCGCGTCTGGTTGTGACGCCGTATGTTTTGGTATGTCTGATAGTTTTTAATGCACGTGTAAAACGTCTTATGACCTGCTGGTTGAGCAGAGTGGCTTTCAGTGCCGCAATGCGCAACCAGTGGCTATCCTGTATTTTTATCAAACCACAAATGTAAGAGGTGATGATCTATGGCACCAAAAGCCTATCTCAAAGGACCGAAACTGTTTTCTCTGGCACGTAAAAAAGCACTTCGGATGGATATCCCGCAGTATAAAGGCATCAAACTTTCCGAGCTGATCAGCAGAATTCAGGAGAAGGAAGGAAACCTGCCGTGCTACCAGCAGAGGGAGGTTTGTACCCAGACAAATTGCTGTTGGCAGGCATCATGCTGTCCAAAGATGGTAGATCAGATGAAAACAGCGAAAGCCTGATATTGTGGTAAAGGAGCTGGTGTTGTTTGCCGCTGGCAATCAGGCGGAAGGTGATGTTCCAATCCTATTTTCCGGAACACCAAGTTTCTTTAATATCAGTCCGAGCGGACAGAATTTGGTGAAGCCGAACTGCAGCAGGTTCGCACCGACAAACGCGGTGAAGAACAGCCAGTAGCTGCTATGGTACAATGGGCTAGCCTCTACTCCGAGAGCGAGACTCACTAGGATGAATGTACCGGCAATTGCGTGAATCCAGTCTGTTATGATCATCTTATACCTCCATGATGGGGCCTGAAATGATCCCAGGTCCCATGATTAGTCAAACGTGGGGCAGAACAACTTGCGCATGGTCTGGATCAGTTCCAGGATGCGCTTGTCTGTTATTCTGTTATAGATAAAATTTGCATCCTTTCGGTAGTCGATGATTCCCTGACTGCGGAGGATGTTCAGGTGCTGAGACACATTGGCATTGGTTGTTTCAACCTGATCACGGATGTCGCCGACAGAAAGTTCTTTATCCTGCAACAGACAGAGAATTTTCAGTCGAATGGGGTGAGACATCGATTTGAGAATCTTTGACATCGCGTCGATCTGATCATCTTTCATAGTTTTGCCTCGGTATGCATTTAAGCTTTTAATATAATTATTATGCAGGACGTGTAAAGCATAGTACTAACATCTTCTTTTTACCAAGGAATTTTTCTTCTGGATAGTTTTTTTCATCTTTGCGGTATCTAAGAGCCGTATTCTTCTGATGTTTCATCTGTGTTGCCGGCTGGCAAATCCTACATTGTCGGCTCTCTTTTCGTTAATAATAGTGGTGAAAGCGAACTTTATTCTTTACTATAGTGCGGAAACAGCGATTTAATCCTGAAGGAAGTGGATTCTTGAGGGGCTGGTTGGGGCCAGTCTGGAAGATTGTGTTGCTGATTTCCTCACACTATTGACTCAGGTTCTGTGGTTGAGACTACAGTCAGCTGTTGACGTGAATTTCGCCTTGATGATGACCAGAAACAGAATGCAGGGAGGAGAATATGAGCGGCGACACCACCATGTTCCACGGCCTGTCTGGGAAAACACGTTCCGATGGACCGGCATCAGCCGAGATAGAGAGGCGGGGAGGGGCCGGGGTTCGCGAAACCAAAGATACAGCCATGCTCTTTCCTGAAGATGCTGTACGTTTCTGGGGGGAACAGGCTGAGGCGCTGGTCAGCTGGTCCGAAGGTTGGTCCAGTGTGTTGTCAGGGGAAAAAGAGATGAGCAGTGTCCGCTGGTTTGACGGGGCAAAGCTCAATGTTGCCTATAATTGCATAGACCGGCATCTCGCCAGAGGTCGAAAAAATAAAGCGGCTCTCATCTGGCAGGGCGATTGTAATGATGATGTGCGGGTTTTTACCTATCAGATGTTGCACATGGAGGTTAGTCGCTTTGCCAATGTCTTGAAAAAGTATGGGGTCAAAAAGGGGGATCGTGTCGTTATCTACCTGCCGATGATCCCTGAGCTGCCCATTGCCATGCTGGCCTGTGCCCGAATCGGCGCGACTCACTCTGTAGTTTTTGCAGGCTTTTCTGCTGTGAGTCTCAGGCAGAGGATCGAGGATTGCGGTGCCCGACTGGTTATTACAGCCGACCATGTTGTTCGTGGCGGGAAGGTGCTGCCACTCAAAACACATATCGATCAGGCGCTCTCCACTCTCTCTCAGGTCCTCAACTGTATTGTTGTCAAACGGGGAGACGGAGATGTCTCCATGCAGGAAGGGAGGGATCTCTGGTATCACCGGGAAATAAACTGCATTGATATTCTCCCGGAGTGTGAGCCTGAAGAGATGGCCGCCGATGATCCTCTGTTTATTTTATACACATCCGGCTCTACTGGTAAGCCCAAGGGTGTGGTCCACTGCTGTGGCGGTTACCTGGTCTATACCCTCTACTCCTGCCAGTATGTTTTTGCATTACACGAAGACGATACCTACTGGTGCACGGCGGATATTGGCTGGATAACCGGACATACCTGCACCGTCTATGGCCCACTCGGTCTTGGCGCCACCACCCTTATGTTTGAGGGGATACCGTCCTACCCCGGGCCTGACAGGTTCTGGCAGATTGTCGAAAAATATGGGGTATCCATCTTTTATACGGCCCCAACGGTAATTCGGGCACTGATGCGTTATGGGAATGAGCCGGCAGAAATTCATGATCTTTCTTCACTCCGTATCCTTGGCTCAGTCGGGGCACCGCTCAATACCGACGCCTGGAAGTGGTACAACACGGTGATTGGTCAGGAGTTGCTGCCTATAATGGATACCTGGTGGCAGACGGAAACAGGTGGAATTATGATCTCATCACTCCCTGAGCTTGGTGGAGGGCAAGGTTGTGCCGGTGGCAAACCACTTCCAGGAGTCGATGCTGTTATTCTCGATGAGAACGGCCAAGAGGCTTCTGTCGGGGTTACCGGCAGCCTGGTGATCCGCCACCCCTGGCCGGGAATGCTGACCGGCTTGTTTGGTGATGGTCGTGAGTATCTGGTGAACTATTACCAAAAATTCCCAGGTATGTTTTTCACAGGCGACAGCGGGTGTCGAAATGCAAACGGCTGTCTTGCCATTACCGGTCGTCTCGATGACGTGATAACCATTTCCGGTCACAGGATCGGTACAGCGGAGGTGGAATCAGCACTGGTGAGCCACACTTCCGTGGCGGAGGCCGCGGTGGTGGCTATGCCGCACCCAGTCAAGGGGCAGGCTATTTATGCGTATGTCAGTGTGAAGGATGATGTTGGACAGGATGATCAGTTGATAGAAGAGTTGAAGAGCCATGTTCGTAAACAGATTGGTGCGATAGCGACACCAGATGTTATCCAGGTTGCCGGGGGCCTGCCGAAAACCAGAAGCGGCAAGATCATGCGCAGGGTGTTGCGGAAAATCGCAGCAAAAGAATATAACGATTTTGGCGATACCTCAGCTTTGGCAGATCCGTCGATTATCTCTGATCTCATTGCTTGCAGGAAAAACGAAGCCTGAAATCCCTTCATCTATTCACATAACAATCTGATGCTGCCATGCGCCGGCTATGTGCCGGCGCATCTTTTTTGGTGGCGGCGGGAGGATACTCTTGAATCTGGTGAAAGAAAAGAGTTAATTAGACGGGTATCTGAAGGAATTACACCCATTATTGCGATAGTCATTGTATCTGTTCCGACTATTAAGAGCTTGGTTATGGAATGATTTTGTGAACGGAGGGACTATGAAACCTGCTGGTCAGCTTTTGACTGCCGATACCTGCTATCTCCACGTGATTGATGTGCAGGAGAGTTTGATGCGACAGATTCACGGGGTGGAACAGGTGACCTCCGTGACAGCAATGATGATGAAATTTGCTCAAATCATGGAAATTCCTGTCTTGGCCAATACCCAGTACAAGAAGGGGCTGGGGCTCTATGTACCGGAGCTGGAAGAACTTGCGGTTGGCATTCCCCGTCCCGATAAGGTCGAGTTTAGTGCCATGGCCAACGAGGAGACATTAGCATTGGTGGAGAAGCTCCCGAAAAACATAACCAATGTGATTCTGGTCGGTGTTGAGACCCATATCTGCATTTATCAGACCGCCATGGGTGCTCTGGCGCGGGGATTGACCCCGTGGATTGTTTCGGACGGTGTTTCCAGCAGGCGTAGAGAACACCACGAAGCTGGTATTGCCCGACTCAGTGCTGCAGGTGCCAATGTTGGGCCGGGAGAGATGTTGATCTATGAGTTGCTTGGCCGCGCGGGAACACCGCAGTTCAAGCAGGTATTGCCGCTCATAGTTGCGCAGGGCTGATGCCCAGGCACACTATCGTAAGCTGACACCGGATAATGTCCGGATACGGTACTCAAGGGAATACGGGAACCGTGTTATGAATTAATGAAATTGAAGAGTATTTATGAAAGGCAACGAGATTCGATCGAAATTTTTGGAATATTTTGAAAAAAACGCACATACGATAGTTGAGAGTTCTTCGCTGGTGCCAAAAGACGACCCAACCCTGCTCTTTACTAATGCTGGTATGGTGCAGTTCAAGACCGTATTCATGGGCGAAGACAAGCGCGACTATGTCCGCGCAGTTACCAGTCAGCGTTGTGTTCGAGCCGGCGGCAAGCATAACGATCTGGAGAATGTTGGTTATACTGCCAGGCATCATACCTTTTTCGAAATGCTCGGGAACTTTTCTTTCGGTAACTACTTCAAAGAAGATGCGATCCGTTTTGCCTGGGACTTTTTAACTGTTGAACTCAAAATACGTCCTGAAAATCTCTGGGTTTCCATTTTTGATGATGACGATGAGGCTTATGCGCTTTGGGAAAAGGTTGAGGATCTACCAAAAGGGCGCATCGTCCGCATGGGTGAAAAGGACAATTTCTGGGCCATGGGTGATACCGGACCATGTGGTCCTTGCTCCGAAATTCATATTGATCAGGGCGCGGCGGCTGGCTGCGGCAGCCCTGATTGCAAACTCGGTTGCGATTGTGACCGGTTTCTCGAGCTGTGGAACCTGGTCTTCATGCAATTCAACCGTTCCGAAGATGGCACGATGACGCCGTTGCCAAAGCCGAGTATTGACACAGGCATGGGCCTTGAACGGGTTGCGGCGGTGCTGCAGGGCAAATACAACAACTACGATTCGGACCTCTTCTTACCGATTATAAAACGGCTGGAAAAACTCTCCGGTAAAACCTATGGCGAAATTGACAGCGTCAATGTTGCCATGCGGGTCATTGCCGACCACGCCAGGGCCACCACTTTCCTGGTGGCGGATGGGGTACTGCCATCCAATGAGGGGCGCGGCTATGTGCTCAGAAGGATTATGCGAAGAGCCGTACGCTACGGCAAGAACCTTGGGCTTGACAAACCGTTCATGGAGGATGTGACCGATGCCGTTGTCGCGGCTATGGCCGATGCCTATCCGCATCTGCTTGGTGCTGTCACCCTGTTGAAAAAGGTGGTGAACAACGAGGAGGAGCGTTTCCGTGAGACCTTGGAGCATGGACTTTTGCTACTCGATGAAAAGATTGCTCAGATGAAGGACGGTACGGAAACGGTTATTGACGGTGAATTTATCTTTAAGCTCTACGATACCTTCGGTTTCCCATTTGATATTGTCCGCGACATTGCCCTCGAAAAAAAGGTGGGCTTTGATGAGAGCGGTTTTCTTGCAGCAATGGATGCCCAGCGGAGTAAATCCCGCGCTTCCCGTAAAGGGGAGGGTGTGCGTTTGAAGGATGAAGGTGTAAAGAGCCTTGCTGAAAAGGGGCTGAAATCTGAATTTACCGGCTATAACTCTCTGACAGAAACAGTGACTGTCGATGGCTTGATTGATGGCGAGGGTAAGAGCGTTTCAGTGCTTGCAGCAGGTGATGGCGGTAGGGTCTTTTTTACCAAAACGCCCTTTTATGCTGAATCTGGCGGCCAGTTGGGTGATCGAGGTCAGCTCCGCTGGCAGAGTGGCAGCGGTGAGGTTTTCAATACTATGAAAGAAGGTGAAGGCCTGGTACTTCATGAGGTACGGATTACCGAGGGCTCACTGGCGTTGGGGCAGACTGTCGAGCTGACAGTGGCAAAGAAAATGCGACGGGCGACTGCAGCTAATCATTCCGCTACCCATTTGCTGCAGGCTGCACTTATCAAAGTACTTGGCGATCATGTCAAGCAGTCGGGTTCCCTCGTGGGACCGGAGCGGCTCCGCTTTGACTTTACCCATTTCTCGCCCATGACAGAGAAGGAACTTGAGCAGGTTGAAGTTTTGGTCAATGATGCAATACGGGATAACATGCTGGTCGAGACAGCGGTTCTCGCCAAAGAAGATGCGATCCAGGGAGGTGCCACTGCACTGTTCGGGGAAAAATATGATGACCATGTCCGCGTGGTTTCCATGGGTGATTTTAGCCGTGAACTTTGCGGTGGTACCCATGTTGGCGCATCCGGAGAAATTGGTCTTTTCAAAATTCTGTCCGAGAGCGGTATCGCTGCCGGTGTGAGACGTATCGAGGCCATAGCCGGTGAACCGGCCTTTATGCTGGCACAGGATGTCTCCCGACGAGAACGACGTCTGAGTGAGCTTCTGAACGCCCGTGACGAGGAAATCGTTGCCAAGGTCGAGGCGATTCTCGCCAATCAGAAGAAACTAGAAAAACAGATCGGTGAGCTGGCGGCAAAACTTGCCTCTTCGGATCTCGACTCAATCCTGCAGGGGGCAATTGAGATAGCAGGTGTGAGGGTGCTTGCTGCCGAGATACCACTGGATAGCCCGAAGACGCTCCGTGATGTCGGGGACAAGATTCGGGACACCATGGGGTCGGCCGTTGCGGTGCTGGGCGGTGAAGTCAATGGCAAAGTTGCCCTGCTGGCCATAGTCTCAAAAGATCTCACCGGCAAGGTCAAAGCGGGCGATATCGTTGGCAAGGTGGCGCAGGTGGTTGGCGGCAAGGGTGGTGGTCGGCCCGATATGGCGCAGGCCGGTGGACCAATGGTCGACAAGCTTACGGAAGCCATTGGTCAGGTGCCGAAAATAGTTGAATCTCTCCTTGGCAACTGATTGAGTTATGAGAAAAAGCTGGTTTCTAAAAAGAAACCAGCTTTTCTGTATAGGAATCTAAGAGCGCTAACTCTCTTTGGTTTCAGCTGAAAACGAGCGGTTGTCAAGTCGATAAAGTGGTTGACAGCGCCCTATATATACAGTAAAGATTTTTTGCTATTGTGAATGGTCGTTCAGTGTAAAAATAGAACGATTCTCAGTTTTTGATGCCAGTTTTTGCCGTATTTGCGGTTATCATTCACCGCGGTGAATGTTAGTGTTTTTATTTTCTTATCCAAGTTAATCGGGGGCTTAACGACATGATTACGATGGACATTACTTTGGTGATTCAGATCATCAACATGTTTGTACTCATGTTTCTCCTTAACAGTGTTCTTTACAAACCAGTAAAGAAAATACTGAAGGAGAGATCTGAAAAGCTGCTGGGGATGCAGGCGGATATCTCGAAATCTGAGAATAACGCCCAACTCCGGCAGGCAGAAGTCGATGCGAAAATGGCCAAAGCATCCGGCAAGGCAAAAGCGGCGCTGGACACCGCCAGAGCGGAAGCTCAGGCGGCAGGTGACAGCAAGCTTGCCGAGATCAAGGCAGCGGCTGATGCCGACAAGGCAAAGCAGTTGGCTGAGATCAGTTCTCAGATTGAGAACGCCAGGAAGACCCTTCATGGTAATCTTGAAGGTTTCGCGGCAGAGATGGCCGGTAAAATTCTGGGAAGGAGTCTCTAGCGATGAAGAGTGTGAAGCAAGCAGCCAGACTGCTCATTCTGGCAATGGTAGCACTTTGTTTTACCTTTTCAGCGGCGTCTGTCTGGGCATCTTCAACCCAGCCTACCCACGGTACCGAACAGCAGGCGGCCGCAGGCCATGATGCCGCGGCTACAGCCTCTCATGATGCTGCGCCCGCCGAAGGACATGGCGAAGCCGCTGCAGGGAGCCACGGTGCCGCAGGCGGTAGTCTCTCCGCTGCTAAGCTGAAAGATCTTGGCCTCAGGGTTATGAACTTTGCGGTTCTTCTGTTCCTGCTGGTGAAATTTGCTGCCAAGCCAATTGGTTCAGGACTTGCCGGCCGTCGTAAGGCTATCAAGGACGAAATCGAAGAACTTGAAGCAAAAAAGGCAACTGCAGAGAAGTCATATAAAGAATTTGAACAGAAACTGGCTACAGTTGAAAAGGATATCGACAAGGTCGTTGATCGGGCCATAGCTCAGGCTGAGGTAGAAAAAGCGAAGATCATCGAGAAAGCCGAGCAGGCTGCAGCAGATATCAAACGTCAGGCGGAGATGTTGATCCAGAAAGAGATCATGGAAGCCAGACGTACCCTGAAAAATGAAGTGGCAGAGCAGGCCGCTGTGCTGGCTGAGGAATTGATCGTGAAGAATCTCACCGCCGATGATCAGGTGAAGATTGTTGAAGATTATCTCGATAAAGTGGGGGCCGTACAGTGAAACAGACAATTCTAGCACGAAGATACGCCAAAGCTCTTTTTGCGGTTGGTAAAGAGCAGGGTACCTATGAGGCGTACAAAGACGCCTTGCAGGCTCTGGGCGCACTTTTTGAGACTACTCCAGAAGTGGCCGATGCGCTGACCAATCCGCTCTACCCAATGGATATCCGGGAAAAGGTCATGGCCGGTATCGTCAAATCTATTGACGCCGACAAGGTCCTGGGCAATTTCCTTAACCTGCTGGTTCAGAAAAAGCGGGCTGAGATTCTTCCAGAGATAGCAGAAGCATACCAGGTCATGGTTGATGAAGAGCAGAACATCAGCCATGGCAGTGTCATTTCAGCGGTTGAATTGAGTGATGAATTGCAGGCCAAGGTTCGGGCTACACTTGAAAAGTTAACAGGCAAGAAGGTGGAACTGACAATCAGTGTCGATCCGTCGATTATCGGCGGGGTGATCGCCAAAGTTGGCGACATGGTACTGGATGGAAGTATAAAAGCACAACTTGCAGGTTTAAAAGATTCCATTAAGGGGAGAGAATAGATGCAGATCAAAGCCGAAGAAATCAGTCAGATCATTAAAGAGCAGATTGGCGAGTATGAGACACGTATTGACCTCAACGAAACCGGTACCGTTATTTCGGTAGGTGACGGTATCGCCCGTGTATACGGTGTCCAGAACTGTATGGCCATGGAGCTCCTCGAGTTCCCGGGCGGCATCATGGGTCTTGCCCTGAACCTTGAGCAGGACAACGTCGGTTGTGCTGTACTTGGCGACGTTGCCCACATCAAGGAAGGTGACATTGTCAAGCGTACCGGCAGAATTGCCGAGGTTCCGGTTGGTCCTGAAATGGAAGGTCGCGTTGTTGACGCCATTGGTGCACCTATCGATGGCCAAGGCCCGATCGCCGCTACTCGCACCTCCAAAATTGAGGTTCTGGCTCCTGGTGTTATCGCCAGAAAGGGCGTACATGAGCCGTGCTACACCGGTGCCAAAGCTGTTGACGCCATGACCCCGGTTGGCCGCGGTCAGCGTGAGTTGGTTATCGGCGACCGTCAGATCGGCAAGACCGCTCTCTGTGTTGACGCCATTATTGCTCAGAAGAACACCGATGTTCACTGTATCTACGTAGCCGTTGGTCAGAAAAAGTCTACAGTTGCCCTGGTTGTTGAAGCCCTCAGAAAACATGGTGCAATGGAGTACACCACCGTTGTTGCCGCTTGTGCTTCCGATCCTGCACCAATGCAGTACATCGCACCGTTTGCCGGCTGCGCCATGGGCGAATATTTCCGCGATAACGGCATGCATGCCCTGATCATCTATGATGATCTCTCCAAACAGGCTGTCGCCTATCGCGAGCTCTCCCTGCTGCTTCGTCGTCCGCCGGGACGTGAGGCATACCCTGGTGACATTTTCTTCAACCACTCCCGTCTTCTTGAGCGTGCTGCCAAAGTAAACGACGATCTTGGTGCAGGTTCACTTACCGCCCTGCCGATCATCGAGACCCAGGCAGGCGACGTTTCCGCCTTCATCCCGACCAACGTTATTTCCATTACCGACGGTCAGGTATACCTGGAACCGAACCTCTTCTTCTCCGGTGTTCGTCCGGCGATTAACGTTGGTCTGTCGGTTTCCCGCGTTGGTGGTGCTGCCCAGGTAAAGGCAATGAAGCAGGTTGCCGGTACCCTTCGTCTTGACCTTGCCCAGTTCCGCGAACTTGCCGCATTCGCCGCTTTCGGTTCCGATCTTGATGCTGCAACCCAGGCCAAGCTGACCCGCGGTGAGCGTCTTGTTGAGATTCTGAAGCAGCCTCAGTATCAGCCGCTGCCAATGGAGAAGCAGGTTACCATCATCTATGCCGGCTCCAACGGTTACCTCGACAAACTGCCGGTGAGCTCGCTGGCAGAGTACGAGCGCGAACTGTACAGCTACATTGAGTCCAATGAGCCTTCGATCTTTACCGATCTCGTTGCTGAAAAGGCCTTCACTGATCCGATCAAGGAGAAACTCAATAAACTGCTGACCAGCTTTGGCGAAACTTTCAAGGCAACAAAAGGTCTTAACTAATACAGATAGGTACCGATATGCCGAGTTTAAAAGAAGTTAAAACAAAGATCTCGGGTGTGAAGAAAACATCCCAGATCACCAAAGCCATGAACATGGTCGCCGCGGCAAAACTGCGCGGCGCCCAGGAGAAGATGGAAGCGTTTCGTCCATATACCTCCAAGTTCAATGAGGCTATGTCGAATCTTTCAGCCGGAGCAAATCCTGATCAGTTTCCCCTCATGGAAACTCGTGAGGTAAAAAATGTCGAGCTGGTCGTAGTGACCTCCGATCGAGGGCTTTGTGGTTCTTTCAATGCCAACATCATCAAACAGGCTCTGAGGATGATGGAGGCTTACGAGAAAGAAGGCAAGACCGTAAACTTCGTCTGTGTTGGAAAAAAAGCTCACCAGGCGCTCCGTAAAACCGGTAAGGTTCGTAAATCCTATACCGCTATTATGGCGCATTTCCAGATGTTCAATGCCAGAGAGATTGCTTCGGATGTTGCAGATCAGTTCTTAAAAGGTGCTTGCGACAAAGTCGAGGTTCTCTACAGTGAGTTCAAATCGGTTGCATCGCAGAGGCCGGTTGCCAAGCAGATGCTTCCTGTCCAGCCGATCGAGACTGAAGGCGAAACAGCAAACAAGCAATCCGGTGATTACATCTATGAACCTTCAGAAGAAGAGATCATGGATGTACTGCAACCGCTCTACCTGAACGTTGTCGTCTATGCAGCCATGCTTGAGGTTGGCGCCGGTGAGCATGCCGCGCGAATGACCGCAATGGATAATGCGACCAACGCTTGTAAGGATATTGTTTCGAACCTGACAGTTGTCTACAACAAGGCTCGCCAGGCCGCCGTTACCAACGAACTTATGGATATTGTTGGCGGTGCAGAAGCCCTGAAATGATTTTTTGACTATATAATCCAAAACTGTAGGAGGGGTTAGGCCCTATGAGTGAGCAAAGAATAGGAAAAATAACACAGGTAATTGGCCCTGTCGTTGACGTTGAATTCGAGGCCGGGAATCTTCCGTCCATCATGAGTGCTCTTCTCGTTACCAATCCGAGTATCTCTGATCAGCCGGATAACCTTGTTATCGAGGTTGCACAGCACCTTGGTGACAACCAGACCCGCTGTATCGCTATGGATCAGACTGATGGTCTGGTGCGCGGCATGGAGTGTAAAGACACTGGCAACCCGATCACCATTCCGGTTGGCGAGGCTTCTCTCGGTCGTATCATGAACGTTGTAGGTCGTCCGGTTGATGGTCTTGGTCCTATCAGTTCTGATAAGACTTTGCCGATTCACCGTCCGGCCCCTGCCTTCACCGAGCAGGATACCGAGGTACGCGTACTTGAGACCGGCATTAAGGTTATCGACCTGCTTGTTCCGTTCCCACTGGGCGGAAAAATGGGTCTGTTCGGTGGTGCCGGTTGTGGCAAGACTGTTATTATGATGGAGATGGTTAATAACATCGCCATGCATCATGGTGGTATTTCCGTTTTCTGTGGTGTTGGTGAGCGTACCCGTGAAGGCAACGATCTCTACCATGAGATGAAAGAGTCCGGCGTTCTTCCGAAAGCCGCTCTCGTTTACGGTCAGATGACCGAACCTCCAGGTGCTCGTGCCCGTGTTGCTCTGACTGGTTTGACCGCTGCCGAGTATTTCCGAGATGTAGAAGGACAGGACGTTCTCTTCTTCGTTGATAACATCTTCCGTTTTACCCAGGCCGGTTCCGAGGTTTCCGCTCTTCTTGGTCGTATCCCGTCTGCGGTTGGTTATCAGCCGACCCTGGCTACCGACCTTGGTGCCCTGCAGGAACGTATTACTTCCACAACCAAGGGTTCAATTACCGCCGTACAGTGCGTTTACGTACCTGCGGACGACTTGACTGACCCTGCACCTGCTACCACATTCGCTCACCTTGACGGTACTGTTGTTCTTTCCCGTCAGATCGCTGAGCTTGGTATCTATCCGGCGGTTGATCCTCTCGACTCAACTTCCAGGATTCTTGATCCGAACGTTATTGGTGAGGAGCACTACCAGGTAGCCCGTGGTGTTCAGGTTACCCTGCAGAAATACAAGGACCTTCAGGACATTATTGCCATCCTTGGTATGGACGAGCTTTCAGAGGAGGATCAGATCCTCGTTGCCCGTGCACGTAAGGTCCAGCGCTTCCTGTCTCAGCCGTTTACCGTAGCTGAGGTATTTACCGGTATGGCTGGTAAATTCGTTAAGGTTGCCGATACTGTTCAGGGCTTCAAGGAGATCCTTGAAGGTAAGCATGATGAGATGGGCGAGAACTCGTTTTACATGGTTGGATCAATTGACGAGGCCGTAGAGAAAGCAGCTAAGGCCAAAGAGTAATTCAACCGACTACCAATGAGGTCAATCCGATGGCAGAACAGATCAGACTGGAAGTCGTGACCCCAGGCGGCTCGGTCGTTGACGAGGATGTCAATATCGTCAATGCCCCGGGTTACGGTGGCGACTTTGGTGTGCTGGCACATCATGCCCCCATGTTGTCAACGATCAAGATTGGCACTCTTACTTACGAGAAAGAAAAAAGCCGCGAAGCGCTGATGGTCAGTGGCGGCTTTTGTGAAGTCTCGAATAACAAGATCACCTTTCTTGTAGAGAGTGCAGAGTTTGGCCGTAACATCGATGTTGAGCGGGCCATGAGAGCGAAGGAGCGGGCAGAGAAGCGCCTTGCTCAGGGCAAATCACATGATGAGCAGTTAAATATTGCACGCGCTGAGGCTGCACTGCAGAGAGCGCTGGCAAGACTTAAGGTCGCTAAGCTGTAAGAAGGATTATTGCAGTGAGGAATATAAGGGTCGTCCTTTACGGGCGGCCCTTTTTTTTTGATTTTGGCTTGGAATGGTTGGTTTCAGCTTTAGCAGTAGCTGAATTTGAATCCTGTATGAACAACAATATGAAAATTGAGTGGTAACTGTTGGTCGACAAGGCTTGCAATTGAATTGTCCATGTAAAAAATACAAGCTGGTTATCAGAGGTCAGTCAGTGTGTGCCGCATTTATCAACTTTTGGGCCGCAAATAGGGAAAAATATTCTCCGCTATAGAAAGCTTAGAATATGATACTGCAGGAATGGATGAGAAATTGAGATTATAACTTGGCGGTGGCACTATTGACATAGGCCTGAACGCCAAGGGCAATCTCATGGGCCATAGCACTGAGGTACGCATCAGACTTGAGATTTTGGACATCCTCTTCGTTGCTGATAAAGGCAAGTTCCATGAGAATGGCAGGCATCTGGGCCCCAATGAGGACGTAAAATGGAGCCTGTTTGACCCCGAGGTTCTGGACATCGCCAAATGATTTTTGGGCAAGACCAGCAACAAGGGTACCATGAACCTGCTCAGCGAGCCGGGAGGATTCTGTGATCTTTGAGTTCTGCATGATGTCTTGTAGGATATCCTGCAGGTCGCTCATTTGGTTGGTGGATGTGGCGTTTTCCATGGCTGCAACGCGCATGGCCTCTGCATTGGTGCTAAGATTGAGATAGTACGTTTCCAGGCCACGCACTTTCGGTGACGGGTGGGCATTCAAGTGGATGGAGATGAACAAGTCGGCGTTCTGGGTGTTGGCAATCGCGGTTCGTTCTTCAAGTGATATAAAAGTGTCAATATCTCTCGTGAGAAGAACTTCACAGCCAATTTCTTTCTCTATGGCTGGTTTTAATTGCTGAGCAAATTTCAAAACAATGTCTTTTTCCTGGAGACCGTTAGCCAGCGCTCCCGGGTCCTTGCCACCATGACCGGGGTCGAGAACAATTCTTTTGACCTTCAGACCTAGCTGTTGGGCGAGCGAAGGGGCCAAAAGTTCTGGCATTAGCGCAACAACTTTGCTGTTGTTACTTTTGAGGATCATCTTTCCCCTATGCTGTTCTGCGGCCAGCACTTTCCGTCGTTCAGGATGAATAACAATGGGTTTGGCAGTCGCCGGGGGGATGGCCACAATGGTATCCGGAGTTTTGACTGGAGCGGGTTTGGTAAGCTTTTTTTGATTGTTGGCGACACTTTTGCCGCGAACGTCGACGACAACCCGAAAGGGCTCCGGCAAACTATAGATGCGATAGGAGTCTATACTCTCAATGTCGAGTACGACCCGGACGGTGTCTTTGCTGAACTGCGCGGTTCGCACTTGCTGAAGAAGGCCGTCCTCAATTTTCAGTGGCTCACGATATTGTGGTTCGATATAGCTGCTCTGGAAATCGATATAGAGCCGTCTTGGCTTCCCCTCAGAACCATCGAGTAGTTCTTCACGATAATTGACGGGGCCGGAGGCCATTATAACAATGCGGGTATAGTCATCGGATGACCAGTATTTCACCGGAAGAATATAGTTGAGTTTACTCAGTCCGGAGTTGCCAACCATAACAGTGGGGAGGGCAACGTTATGATCGGTACTCAGCTGTTTCAACATTTCGGCCGCCTGTGGGTGCATATCCCCTGACTGGTAGTCCTGGACGATTTTGCTGAACTGCTGTGCAGCCTGATCGGGATCCTGCTTACCTTTCAGGTAAAGGAGCCCCATTGCATAATAGGAGTCGTCCGCAAGCCGGTTCTCAGGAAACAGCCTTGCGACGTCCTTGTAGTAGCTAATCGACTCGTCAAGGTCTGAGACGTTGTGAAAACGCTGGAACATATATGCATAGATCTGGCCGAGCATAAAAAGGCAGGCGGGTGCTTGTTCGGACTGTGGGTCGGCGAGATAAATGCGGCGAAAGTTCTGGGCTCCTCGCTCCCAATTCTCAACCTTTTGGGAGATGGTGTCGTTGGTCAGCAGTTCGTTGAAATAGAACTTTGCTTCGCTATATCGTTGAGATATTGAGTCCTCAATTGCAGGCTTGTCGAGGGAGGAAGAAAAAACGAGATTTGCTGGGATAATAACCTGGAGGAAAAGTAATAACAACAAAAGAGGCGCTCGCCGTATTCGTGGCTTACCCGGTGTGATGCGTGCTGAGTATAGAGTGCGTTGCACAATCGATGACGTCATGTTGAAGACTTATTGGGCGCTATTGCCGTTGGTGAAAATATCTGTTGAATATACTGAAAAGAAGTTGCTATGGCAAAGCAAAAGCCAGCCGGAGATGCAAAGGACATTAAAAGAGACACATTTATAGGTAACATTGCTGTTCGCCAATCCAGCAGCTTGAGAATGAGGGGACGAAAACACTTTACAGTAATGTTTGAGCTCATATCAGTTGTTGCCCATCATGTCCTTTAATTTGTAGAGAATTTCAAGTGCTTCTCGTGGAGATAGCTGATCGGCATCAAGGATGCGCAGGTAATCCCGAACCGGGTCTGATGGTGGCTGGAAGAGTGAGAGCTGATCCGGATGGGTTCGGATTCTCTTTTTTTTCTGTCCGGTGGATTTTGCGATGGCCGGTTGGCCGGTATGATCGAACTCTCCGCGTTCAATATTGTTCAAAATTTCTTCCGCTCGTTCGACTACATGGTTTGGAACACCGGCGAGAGCGGCAACCTGAATACCGTAGCTGCGATTGGCCCCACCTTCGATCAGTTTATGCAGGAAAATAATTGAGTCGTTCCATTCCCTGACGGCGATGGAAAAATTGCGGACCCGGTCATGGGTGCGCGCAAGATCGGTGAGCTCATGATAGTGGGTGGCAAACATAGTTTTTACCCCCAATTCATTTTTCTGGACAAGATCTTCGGCAACGGCCCAAGCGATGGATAAACCATCATAGGTCGAGGTGCCACGTCCGATTTCATCGAGGATGACAAGGCTTCGTGGCGTGGCGTTGTTTAAAATATTGGCGGTCTCACTCATCTCAACCATAAAGGTCGACTGGCCGCGGCGCAGATCATCCATCGCACCGACTCGGGTGAAAATCCGATCGACAATGCCAATACTCGCTTTGGCTGCAGGGACAAAGCTGCCCATCTGTGCTAGCAGAACGATGAGCGCTGTCTGGCGGAGGACGGTGGATTTACCGGCCATGTTCGGGCCGGTGATAATCAGCAATTGCTGACTTTCCTGATCAAGATGAACATCGTTTGGCACAAATCGACCGGCAGGAAGTGAACGTTCGATGACGGGATGGCGTCCTTCAGAAATGGTGATGACATTGTCTTCGGTGATGGTTGGGCGACAATAATTATAGCGTTGGGCAACCTCCGCCAGGGCGCAGAGCACGTCGAGCTGTGCGAGAAGGGTTGCGGTGTGCAGCAAGCGATGACTTTGGGCGACGAGATGATTGCGGACCTCGATAAAGAGCTGGTACTCCAACTCAAGTCTTCGGTCCTCAGCACCGAGGATTTTGTTTTCAAATTCTTTGAGTTCAGGAGTTATGAAACGCTCGGCGTTCACCAGGGTCTGTTTCCTGATATAATGATCCGGAATCTTATCGGCCTGGAGTTTACTCACTTCAAAATAGTAACCAAAGACTTTGTTGAAGCCGACCTTGAGTTTGGCGATGCCGGAGCTCTCACGTTCACTTATTTCCAGTCGTGCGATGGTTTGTTTGCCATCGCGCTGGATGGCGATTAATTCGTCAAGCTCCTGATGGTAGCCTTCTCTGATAAGATTGCCATCGCGAAGTGTTACCGGTGCCTCAGGATTGATTGAGGACTCGATGAGGGAATGAAGGTCGTCAAGCGGGTCAAGTTCGCCAGCTATCGTTTTGATTTTTTCCACTTCAATAGTGGAAAGAATCTGCAAAAGTTTGGGGAGTTGACCAAGGGATTGTTTCATGGCCAGCATGTCACGGCCATTTCCGGAACCAAGTATCATCCGGCTGGTGAGACGTTCCAGATCATAGACAGTATTTAGCAGTTCCCGAAGATTGCGACGATGGCCACTGTTTTGATAGAAAAAACTCACTGCTGCCAGTCGCCTGTTGATTCTAGCGGGGTCCTGGAGGGGGAATAGCAGGTTGTTTTTCAGCATCCTTGCACCCATTGGGGTGCAGGTTTCGTCGAGTACCGAAAGGAGCGACCCTTCCCGCTTCCCCCCTATGATGGTCTGAGTGAGTTCAAGATTGCGACGTGAAGAGTCGTCAATCTGCAGGACTGTCTCAAGATTCAGCGGGGTAAGACGGGTGATGTGGGTGAGTGATGTTTTCTGGCTTTCAAGCAGGTAGGAAAATAGCACTCCGGCCGCGATAATGCCTTGGGTAAAGCTGCTGCAGCCGTAACCATCAAGGGTTGACACGCCAAAGTGGGTTAACAATTGTTCCCGCAAGGTGGAAAACTGGAAAATTGAGGCAGGCTGGATGGTAATGCACAGTTCGGGGAGCAGCAGACGAGCACCCTCCAGTAGGTCTCGACAGGGATCGAGATCACCGTCACTTATGAGAATTTCAGAAGGCGTGAGCCTGGTCAACTGGTCTAGAACCGATTCCCCTGAGCCTTCTCCATCGAAAAATTCGCCTACCAGAAATTCGCCCGTACTGGCTTCGAGAAAACTTATGCCGAAGAGCACCTGTCCACCATGTTCTTTCCGACAAATGGCACAGACGTAATTGCTGTTTTTGTCGTCAAGCAGCCCATCTTCAGTAATCACCCCAGGTGAAATGATACGTACAACCTCGCGTTTGACGATGCCCTTGGCCTCAGCCGGATTTTCGACCTGTTCGCAGATAGCGACCCTGCGGCCCGCCTTGACCAGTTTGGCAAGATAGCCTTGGGCAGCATGAAAAGGGATGCCGCACATCGGCACCTTTGGGGCATCGCTCTTATTATTTCTTGAGGTCAGAGTTATGCTGAGGATTTTGGAAGCGATTTCTGCATCATCAAAGAACATTTCATAGAAATCACCCATGCGGTAGAACAAAATTGTATCGTTGTGCTGCTCTTTAATCTCCAGATACTGCTGGAGCATGGGGGTGAGTTTCAAATTGGCGGTCATTTGGCTATCAAGAGTCACAGTTGGTTTTGATATATGAATAATACCTGTTGTTCACTGGTGGGTGTGATCACGTCAGGCCGAAAGGAAAATTGCCGTGGAGAAAAGATAAACAGGACCGTTTGGGCCCGGCATAATGCGCTTGTCCGATGGATCATGATGTCCAGGGCAATTCATGGATTGCGCCATGCAGCCCATCATCGTTTATCTGCAGGATACCATACGTCCCTTGTGCACCATAACGGCCTGTCGACTGGAAGCTGCCTGGATTGATAAAGAGTGTCGTGCCGACTGTATGGCAGACGGCAAGGTGGGTGTGCCCGTATACTATACAGTCGGCCTGAGGAAAGAGAGTGAACATCCTGTCCTCTATATTGTGGCGGTTGCCGGCGCCATGGCAGATACCTATAGTGTATCCGTCCTGAATGAGCGTACGATATTCCGGTAAAGCCTTCTGAGTAGTTAGATTGCACATATTGCCATGGACTGCGTAGACATTTTTGCCGGAGAATGCCTTCAGGATGGCAACATCGGTCAGATCGCCGGCGTGAATGATAATGTCGCAGCCGTTAAAGGCGTGGGTAATTCGGTGGAGAAAATCGTTGTCACAGGAAACCAGATGGGTATCTGACAAAATGCCTATACTCGTCATGACCGTTGTTGCGTAATGTAAATATTCAATAGGTGGAGGAAATTACCGTCAAGTAATCCGAGGAAAGAGAGCAGAGTCGTTTTTTCGCTACTGGATTGGTGATGTGACTTCCTCTTGCTAACTGAATAGTATACCAGAGCGGAAATGAAAAGGCGGGGAAAAGAAATGGGTATAATGTAAATCGGTCGCGAGTGGCTGGAAAAAATGAAAAATCACTTGACAGGAAAATCGGGACGGAATTTTTTGGACTTGCCAAGAAAGGAGGAGGGAAGGTATACTATATGGCTTCCTTATCCACTTTCAGTCGCGACGCATGTGTGTCTCCCGGCTGCGTTGCTCCCTGGTTAGGGGAGTATTTTCTAGTACAACTATTGCTTCGGTTTGGCCGACAGTTATGGAGAAATCATATGTTTAGTGCTTCGGATCTGCGTAAAGGGCTCAAATTACAGATTGACGGTAGCCCGTATATTATTACTGAATTTGAATTTTCTAAGCCTGGCAAGGGGCAGGCGCTCTACCGCTGCAGAATGCGGAACATGATTACCGGCAACCAGTTCTCAAAAACCTATCGTTCCGGCGATAAGTTTGAGAAGGCCAATCTGGAAGAGCGCAAGATGCAGTACCTCTATCACCAGGACGACGAGTATCATTTTATGGATACCGAGAATTATGAGCAGCTCTTCATTACAGCAGAGCAGCTTGGTGACAACATCAATTTCCTCATGGACAACATGGAACTTGAGGTGCTGTTTTTTGATGATCGTCCAATCGATGTCAGCCTGCCCATATTTGTCAACCTGACGGTAACCCAGGCTGATCCATGGGCCAAAGGCGATACTTCGGGCACCGACACCAAGCCAGTCACTGTTGAAACCGGATATCAGCTGCAGGTTCCACCGTTTGTAGACGAAGGCGACAAAATCCAGATCGACACCCGGACCGGGGAATATGTGACCCGGGTTAAAGAGTAGACCGATGCTTGATCTTCAAGGGCTGCACATTCGTGCGGCCCTTTTTCGCTTTATCAGGGATTTTTTTTCCCAGCGCGATTTCCTTGAAGTGGACACCCCGATACGTCAGCCGGTGATCATCCCGGAATGCAACATCGTCCCCATTATGGCCGACGGCCAGTATCTGCAGACTTCTCCAGAACTGTGCATGAAGCGCTTGCTGGCTGCCGGTTGCCAAAAGATCTTCCAGATCTGCCCATGTTTTCGTAAAGATGAGCTTGGCAAAAATCATCTGGAAGAGTTCATAATGCTTGAATGGTATCGTATCGACGCAAATTACCGTCATTTGATGCTGGACTGTGAAGAGTTGTTGCAATATGTTGTATGGAGGTTTGCTGATCAGTTTCCTGAGGTATGTGATCAAAATGATGCTGTGGCGGAGGCCTTGCGACTGTTATCAGCACCGGCCGACCGGATGACAGTAGCAGAGGCGTTTGACCGTTTTGCCCCTGTTTCTGTAGCTGAGGCACTGCAGCAGGAAATATTTGAGGAAATGCTGGTTGAATTTGTCGAGCCAGAGCTCGGAAAAAAAGGTCCATTCTTTCTTGTGGATTATCCGCACGAGCTGGCCTCGCTTGCCAAGGTTGATCTGAATAGGCCGGAGGTTGCTGAACGCTTTGAGTTATATCTATCCGGAGTCGAGCTGGCTAACGGATTTACTGAACTGACCGACGCCGGAGAACAGCGGCGGAGGTTTGTCACAGAAATCGAGGTCATTCGACGAACACAGGGACGAGAACAGGTAATGCCAGAGCGGTTCTTAGGTGATCTCGGTTTATTGAACGGTGCAGCAGGTATTGCTTTCGGTATTGACAGGCTGCTCATGTTGCTTTTAGCAAAAGAAACAATTCATAACGTAGTGTCGTTTAATCCTGCTGACTTTTGAAAAACGTGCTATGCTAACTTGTCGAATTGCATTGTAATCTGTAAAAACAACAGATGACATTTATACACGCGTCAGAAATCAGTCCTAAACAACTGATTTCTGAAACGCAGGGATGATCTCATAGATTCTTTTTTGCTGATACTTCTTCAATGGATAAACAACAGAGTCTTTTGCTGAAAAAATATGTGGACCTTCTATATCGCTGGAGGGTTCTGCTAATCGTGTTGCTCCTTATAGCATTGCCGGCCGGGCTAGTCTACTACATTATTACCCCCAAGGTTTATGACGCATCCTGTTTGCTCAGTTACCAGCAACAGAGTGTTAATCCCAACAAAATGGCTCCGGATCTCACCGCGCGAATTCAGGATACGGTGAGTACCCTTTCCCAGATTGTCACTTCGAGAACCAATCTAGAGGAGATGATATCCCGGTTTGACCTCTATAAAGAAGCCAGGGAAAAACTTCCTATTGAAGATGTTATTGAGATAATGAGGAAGAATATTGATGTGCAGCCTTCGCGAAGAGGCGACATTTTTACTATTACCTTTAGTGGTGGGGATCCTTCCACGGTTGTAAAAGTTGCTAACGATCTGGCGGCAAAGTTCATTGAAGAAAACCTGAAATATCGTGAGGAGCGGGCTGTCGAGACCTCGTCGTACACCAGTAATGAGCTGGAAATGGCGAAAATGACCATGGATCGGAAAGAAGCGACCATGCGGGATTATAAACTCAAACATTACAATGAGATGCCTGATCAGCGCCAGGCAAATCTTTCTCGTTTGACTGCACTCCAGGAACAGTATCAGGCGGTGCAGGTGAGTATCCTTGAGTTGGAGCGCACACGGGTTCTTGTTCAGGAACAGATTGCTTTACGGAAAAAAGCATTAGGTGTGGCAGGAAATGGGGCAACAGTAAGTAGTGTTACTCGACACCCAAGCTATGAACAGTTACAGAAAATGCGTCGCAATCTTGAATTGCTACTGGTAACGCACACCGAAAGTCACCCTGAAGTGAAAAGGGTACGGAAAATTATCGAAAAACTTGAGGCTGAAGGAGCTGATACCCCTCAGCGACGAGTCGTTGCCGGGAGAAGTGCACCGCTTGCTGATAAGGACCTAACGCAGTTGCAGTCACAATTGGATAAGATCAATATCGATATTGAGACGATTGAGCTTGAGAAAAAGCAGATGAGCGAAAGCATTAAAAAATATGAGGAGTGGGTGGCCGCAACTCCTGTCCGAGAGGCTGAATGGTCAGCTCTCACCAGAGAATACGGACAACTGAAAAGCCACTATGATCACCTCATCTCCCAGGATTTACAGGCAAAATCCATGCTGAATCTTGAGCGACGGCAAAAAGGAAGCCAGTTTAAAATCGTCGACCCTGCCCGCTTTCCGGAGAAACCGACGAAGCCGGATTTCCTGAAAATCATGGCGGTTGCCGTTGCCGGAGCTATGGCTGCTGGTGTCGCTGTTATTCTTGCCATTGATTTTCTCGATGGTTCTTTTCGCGACCCGGAAGAGGCTGAACTGTTTCTTGGCATTCCGCTGCTCAGTACCATTGAATTCGTCGAAATTCCGACAGAGAAGAGAAAAAAGCTATATCTTTCTGGTGGCGTAATCTTGGTGCTATTGACAGGTGTGGTTCTGGTGATAGGCCTTTTCTGGTATGCCTGGAGTCGGGGAAAAATCGTCTTCTGATCGCTCGATTTTTAATACAGCCCCATTGACTGATGTGGCGTTGTTGGTAACGAATTTTAGATAGTTTAGAGCTGACTAAGAAGTTGGAGTGTATGGGAAATATTGCTGATGCGCTAAAAAAAGCTGGTGTTGAGCTTCCTGATCATGCCCCGGTTGAGGTGAGAAGGGACGATGAGGTTGTGGCTGCTGAAGAACCATCCTCATATCAGGAGTCGACCTACACGGTTACGAATAAGAGGGCTCCTGCTGTTGATGCCTCCCAGCCGTTGCAGTCTGGGCCATGGAATGAACGAATACAGATGGTCCTTGACAGCGTTGGACCAGTAGCCGAATCGTTTAAGGTATTGCGTTCTAAGATTCTGTTCCCCAAAGATGGTAAAGCCCGTCCACGGACGATTATGATATCTTCTAGCTCTCCGGAAGAAGGGAAGAGCTTTGTCTCCATCAATCTGGCTGTGGCGATCGCCCGAGGACTTGATCAGCATGCCCTGCTAGTCGATTGTGACCTGCGTCGGCCAAGTCTTCTGGGATTATTGGGGATGGGGGCTGAATATACACGAGGGCTGGCAGAATATCTTCAGGGGGATTCTGAGTTGGCGGAACTTATCTGCAGAACATCCGTTGATAAGTTATCACTTCTGCCCAGCGGTACGCCGCCGCAGAACCCGGCAGAACTTCTAACTTCCGTACGAATGAGTCGACTTGTAAACGAGTTGTCAGGTAGATATAGTGACAGATTTATTATTTTCGACAGTGCGCCGTTCCAGATTGCTTCCGAAACGATGGTCCTAGCCAAAAATGTTGATGGGGTTGTTCTCGTTATAGGATCCGGAAAATCTGATAAAGCCAGACTCAGGAGAATGGTTGAAAATATCGGTCCGGACAAAATTCTGGGAATTGTCTTCAATGGCCATAAACAGGGGTACTTCAAAAAGAAGATGTTTGATCCGTATGGAAGCTATTACGGCAAGTATTACAGTTCCAATGCGAGGAAATGAACATCTTCTTTACAATACACGCAAAAACTGTGTCCAGAAAACCTGTGCGACAATAAACTGAGCCACGACTTTCGAATGTCACGTGACTTCATTGGGTATGGAAAACTGGACTGAGAACTACTTTTTTTCATTTTTGAATTTTCTGGTTTTTTCCCACCTTTATGTGAACTGATTTCTCTTCCTGCCTACCGCGATTCAGAAATCGCTCCTCAATTATTCTACGCTGTCGCATTCGCTCCTCATTGTTTCTCGGCACAAAGATCTTCTTGCCATCTCTATCTTGTCCAGCAACATACATTGCCGTTGAGATTGTTCCGGGTGTGGGGGTGAAATCCTGAAACTTGGAAATTCTCAGCTTCAATGCGGCCATATCTTCAGCGAGTTGTTTGGCATGACGTTCTGTGCAGCCAGGATGAGCACTGATTACGTAGGGGACCAGTTGGAGTGTTTTGCCTCTTTTTCCTGAGCTGATTTTCCGGCACTTCTCGACAAAACGTTTGAGAAGAGAATGTGACTCCTTATGCATGAGGGTAAGCACCTCGTCGCTGGTATGTTCCGGTGCAATTTTCATGGCTCCTGGGGTATGGTGCGTAATGATTTTTTCCAGAAGCGAGGGAGTGTTGAGCAAGAGTTCCATGCGAAGACCCGACGAGATGAACACGTGACGGACGGAATCAATGGCTGAGACATTTTTCAATAGATTTATAAAACGTTGTTCATCAATGCGCAGGTGTTTACAGAGTGTTGGGTAAAGGCAATCTTTTTTGGCGCAGGTGCCGATGGCACACGAGGTAGCAAACAGATTAGCGGTGGGACCGCCAAGGTCGCTTATAGTCCCTTGAAAATCGTCCTGCCTGGCCAAGAGAGTACATTCGCGAAGGATTGAATCGTTTGATCGGCTTTGGATCGCGGCTCCCTGATGTCTGGTAATCGCGCAAAATGAGCAATTCCCGGAGCACCCGCGAACAATGGTCACCGAGTCCTTGATCATCGCATACGCAGGAACATCTGGTGTGGAAGGGTGCGGCTTTCGTGTATAGGGAAACTCGTACAGACTATCGAGTGCCTCTATGGTGAGGGTAGGCGAGGCCTGATGCTGGACGACCCAGTGGTGCTGTTGCCTCTGCAGAATTACCTTGTTGGATGTGGCACGGGAATGGATGTCGATTGCAAGTTCAGCTTTAAGAAACAACTCCTTATTCGAATGGATATCGGCAAAAGAAGGCAAAATGAGAAAATCCTGGTTGCTATCTTCAGCACAGTAATGAGGGTATCTTTCTTGTAGTTGACTGTCAGTCAGTCTCTCACATGTACCGGGAATGGCATTAAGAGGTTCCCCGTTCTTACACTTTTCTGCTGTGGACAGCACTGCCTGTTCAGCCATGCCATAAATGAGCAGATCGGCCTTGGCATCGGCCAGCAGGGATGCTCGCAGTTTATTTTGTTTGTAGTCGTAATGAACAAAACGGCGAAGTGACGCTTCGACTCCGCCAAGGATAATTGGGGTATCTTTGAAGGCGGACCGGGCAAGGTTGGCATATATCAGGCTGGCGCGGTCGGGTCGGTATCGATTGTTTTTGTTATGGTCAGACGATCTCCAGGGATTGCCTTTTGGTGAATAGGCGTCAGTTTCCCGAACTTTTCCATTTCCGGTGTAATTTGCTACAATGGAATCGAGATTTCCCCCGGTAATGCCGCAGAAGAGGCGGGGAGCAGGGAAGTCGAGAAAGTCACGAGAACTGTCGTATCGCGGTTGTGCCAGGATGGCAACCCGGTAGCCGTGATGTTCAAGCAGGCGACCGATAAGAGCAACACCGAATGAAGGATGGTCAATGTAGGCATCACCGGTTACCAGCAGGATGTCAAGAAAATCCCAGCCACGGGAACGGCACTCTGCCCATGAAACAGGTAATGGTAGCAGGTTGGTGGCGCCTGACTCTAGATGTTTATGTGCAACTGTCAAGGTGAATGCCAGATATGAGGTGAGAGAGGAGTAGGAAAACGGAGGTCGAAACACGAGAGCTTGTCATGCCTGCGCATGCCGAAAACTATTATTACTATACCAGCATGGCTCGATCAAGACAAGAAGTGGCCGCCATATCACTTCGTGTTTCAGAAGTGATATGGCGGTGGATGGGTGAAAGGGTTGGCTTACTTTTCAGCAGGAATATACTGCGTCAGCGGACAGTTTTTGCAGCCTTTCTGTGGAAGATCCGTATTGGTATGCACCCTGTCGATCAGGGCCGCCACTGCCGCTTTGCTGTCGGCAAAGATCTCATCGTCACCAATCTTGGCCATGAGACCGGTTCTTTCCATTACATTGATAATGTGGCCTTTTATGCCACACATTGCAAAGCCCAATCCGGCACTGCGGACCCGTTTTACCAACATTTCCAGGGCTTCTTCACCTGAAGCGTCCATATCGTTAATACCCCGGGCGTCCAGAAGAATATAACGGAGGTCGGGTTGCTCATTGCGGAATTTCAGCACCTGCTCATCAAGGTAGCTGGCATTGGCGAAGAACAGCGCTCCGTCAAAACGGACTACTGAAATGTGTCTGCAGCCTTTCAGGCGATAGTGCTCGGCACTTTTCAAAACCTTTTCCTCACTCAGTGAGAGGCTTGCGACTACTGGCCGCATGGATTTGTAAAGGAAAACGGTCATGGACAGGGCTACACCTACCATGATGCCTTTATCAAGATGCGGTGCAAAGTAGAGGGTAACGACAAAGCTGAGAATGGAAATGGCGCCATCATACCACTGTGCTTTCCAGGCGTGGATGAAGCCTTTAACGTTGACCAGCCCGATAACCGCCATCATGATAACGGCAGCGAGAACAGCCTGGGGCAGATGATACAGCAGCGGGGTAAAGAACAGCAAGGTAATGACCACCATAATGGAGGTGACAACCGAGGATATTCCTGATACGGCGCCAGCCTGGAGGTTTACCGCCGAACGGGAGAACGAACCTGAAACAGCATAGCTTGAGCCGATGGAGCCAATGATGTTGCCAAGTCCCTGACCTATAAGTTCTTGGTTCGGATCAAGTTTTTGTCCGGTTTGGGCGGCCATGGCTTTGGCGATGGCAATGGCTTCCATAAAGCCTAACAGAGAAATGATAATTGCCGTGGGCAGCAATTTGAAAAAAGTTTTGGAGCTTAAGCTTGGCAATACCAAGGTTGGCAACCCTTCTGGGATTTTACCGACAATAGCTCCGCCACCTACCATTCGTAGCTTGGCAGTATCAAGGGTGTTGTTGCCGACTTTAATGCGCCATGTGGTATTATCTGTTGCAACACCTTCAGGAATTGCTTCCTTTGGGTAGAAGGTATGGGTGTCGTTGTCCTCAACGGCCTCAAATTTCATGTGGCGTAGTTCGTGACGGATTGTTCCGACCTTTCCTGCTAGTTCGTCCATCTCCAGGGTTAGAATCGCGACATCACCTTGGAGTTTGATCAGCTCGACCGATTTACCGTGACCGTTGGCTTGACGTTGTTTTTCTTCATCGACTTTCAGACCGATGTCTTTGCGTTGTTCACCGAGTGTTTTTATGTGTTCGACAGTTGCGTTAAACTCCGATATTTTTTCTGAAAGTCCGGGTAGCTGAATGGCAGAAATATCGACATACTTGTCATTGTTATACCCGGTGAAATAGGAAACGACAGTGGTCAAGGCTACGGCAACCAATACATTCGGAATGCGGGGGTTGATCTTTTTCAGCGTAACCATGATTGTCACCGCCACCACACCATATATCAGGGTTGGGAAGTGGGTGAAATCAATAGCAGCCTGGGCCACTCGCACCATTGTTTCATAATGATGGGCAGCAGAATCAACGTCTACTCCGAAAAATTTGGAGAATTGTGACGAGGCGATAATGATTGCCGCAGCGTTGGTGAAGCCGTTGACAACCGGATGAGAAAGAAAGTTTACCACCAGGCCAAGACGCAATACACCCAGTGAGAACTGAAAAATTCCGACGGTCAGGGCTAACGCTACAGAATAGGCAATAAATTCAGCGGACCCAGCAGTCGCAAGTGGGCTGAGGGACGCAGCCGACATGAGTGATACAACAGCAACCGGACCAGTTGCAAGCTGGCGACTGGAGCCGAACAGGGCGGCAACCATGGGGGGAAGAAATGCGGCATACAGACCGTAATATGCGGGTAGTCCTGCCAATTGGGCGTAGGCCATGGACTGGGGGATAAGGACGAGAGCGACAGTTATACCGGCAAGCAGATCGATTTTGAATTTGCCGATATCATATTCCTTAAACCAGGACAAGAAAGGAAAAAAACGAAGAAGAATGTTCATAATGATCTCAATGTATTGTGATGCAACTTCGCTCTTGTCATCTTGAGGCTGCGGGTCAGGGACCCGGCGGATAAAGAAACTTCATAAGCCGGGTAGCTCGGAGCTCCCAGTGAGTCTGAAGTCTTGCACAAGGTTGAATAAAGCGAGGTTGTCGATTCATTTAGGAAAATCAGTTTTCAGAACGGGATGTTGCAACGTTTTTCGTCCTATCGCAGATGAAAACATCGGCAGAATGGACAAATGACACCATGTGTACCCCATGAGGGAGGATACGTATGGAATGAGCATTTGGGTCGACAATCGTTTTCCCTCGGTTTTCGTGTGGGTGCCGGTGCCTGATCTCCAGCGCCTCTGCCGCCGTAGAGCGGGGAGACTTGTTGGCTGTCATGATGTTCTCCTTTAAGTGTTTGAAATTGGAAAAGTATAAAATCAAAGGAGCTGTAAGCTCCATAATGTGTAATAATTGCTGAGGGCGCGTAGATTCTAATCCCCCTATTTTTACAGAACAGTTAATGAAAGCTCTCTGACTGTTAAAGTCAAGCAAAAAAAAGGAGAGTAATTGGCATATGCATACAAATGAAAAGTTGCCCTGTAGCTGTCCGTCATGGAATATTTTCTGTTTAGGGAAGAGGAGTTATCAGGTATTATATAATTTTGTAAAATACTGAACATTTGGTTTGATCTTCTTTTAGAAGAGAAACTGATATCGTGAATGGAAGGTGAATATGTATCAGGATAGATCCTATAGAATAGTGCTGGCAGACGACCATGTGCTAATCCGCCACGGGATTAAAAATTTGCTTTCACAGAATGTAGACCTGAAGGTTCTTGGCGAGGTAAGCAATGGCGAGGAGCTGATGGTTTTTCTGAGTTCAAATCAGGTCGATCTCATCATTCTCGATATTTCCATGCCAAATATTGGTGGTCTGGAGGCTGTCACACTGGTCAAGGACCGTTATCCAGCCGTGAAGATTCTCATCTTCACAATGCACAAGAGTAAACAGTATTTTTATCACGCGATGATGGCCGGTGCTGATGGCTACCTGGTAAAAGATGATTCTGAAGAGGATCTTCTTACGGCCATTCGTCGAATCCAGAGCGGTAAAAATTATATTTCCCCTTTTCTTGCAGAAGATTTTGCCGATGATGTCATCAATGTCTACCGGAAAGAAAAAAAGAGTCCTTTTCAGGAACTCACCAGGCGTGAACGGGAAATTCTACAGTTGGTTGTCGATGGGTACACCAGTAAACAGATAGCCGATAAGCTCGGTTTGAGTCCCAGGACAGTCGATCATCACCGCTCTAATTTGCTGCGGAAGTTTGGGATGAGCAACAGTGTGGATCTTGTGAATTTTGCGGTTCGCAATGGTTTTGCCACTCCTGCTAAGTATTGATCTATTCTGAAGTAGGCTTCATTTCACAGAGTTTCTGCGCCTGTCAGCTTTCCGTGACGTTCTCAGGCTCGGTCTGTCAATAGGTGCAACCTGCAAGAAACACCTCTCCCTCATCAATTCACTCCAGTATTCATCTTTTTCAGCGCCTTTCACCCGCGTTTACTCATAGTGGCGAACGGAGTATGTGTTTCAATATACACAATATTATTGGATTGTTGGGGTTGGCAGCTGCATCTGATTGATATAGGAAAAATTATCTCAAAGCAAGAAACATTATGTAGCGATTTAAGTGAAGACTGTTGGTAGTTTCTTGAAATAATATGCAAATTATGCACGCAAAAGTGCGACTAGGTAAATATACCTAGAGGGATGTTGGTATATGCCTCGATTGTTTTTTCCCCTGAAGACATTAATAATGCGGACTTCATGGTGTCCAACCGAGAACCGTCAGCTGTAAAAGGAGAGAAGCATGAATAAAGGGGAACTTGTGGCGACAATCGCCGATAGCAGGGGGATAACCAAAGTCCAGGCAGAAAGAGCATTAAATATTGTGCTGAAAAACATGGCAGAGGCAATGGAGCGGGGAGAGCGTGTAACCCTGGTCGGGTTTGGTTCATTTAAAGTTGTCGAGAGAGCTGCCCAGAAAGGACGCAATCCGCAGACGGGCAAAGCGATCACCATTCCTGCCCATAATGTTGTGAAGTTTAAGCCGGGTAAGCGGCTGTGTGAAAAAGTTCAGTGAAATGAGTATATTGCAAAATGAGGACTTTTGTTCAAAATTGAGGCATGTGAAAAATTTTACCACAGGCATATAAGTAATATTCCGAGGATAAAATTTTTTAGCATAATGCTGAGTTTGGCCGAAAAGACCATTTTGCATGATGCTCAAATGACTATGCCGTCTTTGATGGTAGAGTTGTGCCATCAAAGACGGTGTGCTTTTCACTTGTTGATTGTTGTTTCGCGGGTATTGTACAGGCGGAGACTCCAGAGGAGGGCGCCTCCCGCTACCATGAGGAAGCTGAGAAGTTGGCCCATGGTGAAAGCATTGAGCAGAAAGCCGATTTGTTGGTCAGGTTCTCTGACCAACTCTATTCCCATCCTGAAGAATCCGTAGCAGATAAGAAAGAGTGCGAGAATCGAACCGTGAGGCCAGTATCTGCGGTGCTGCCATGGTTTATCTTTTGCAATCCAGAGAATAGCGAAAAGAACGGCACCCTCGAGAGATGCTTCGTAAAGCTGTGAAGGGTGGCGGGGTACTGAACCGCCATACGGAAAGACCATTCCCCATGGGAGATCGGTCTCTCTGCCGAACAGCTCTCCATTGATGAAATTTCCGATCCGGCCAAGGCCTAGACCAACAGGAATAGTGGCAACATAGATATCGGCAGTTTTCCAGAAATCAAGGCCAATTTTGCGGGTGTACCACCAGCCGCTGACTATCAGGGCAAAGCAGGCGCCGTGAAAGGACATGCCGCCGGTCCAGGTTGCAAAAATTTCTAACGGATGCTGAGAATAGTAGGAAAGATTATAAAAGAGAACATAACCTAGACGACCACCCACAATGACAGAGAGTATCAGGACCAGATTGATATTCTCGAAGTGTTCAGCGAGTAGTGCATATTTGTGTTTTCGGATCTGAAACTGCACCAGGAAATAACTGGCCATAAAGCCCAGAACGTACATCAGTCCATACCAGCGGACCTTTAGAGGACCTATTTCCAGTAAAACCGGATCTATATCAGGAAAAGAGAGCATAATCGGTTAGCCTTGATGGCCTCATGTGACGGTGGAGTATTCGAAACAAAATCGAGGATGGCGAAGTAGAAAGTCATCTTTGCCATACGGATGGGCTATGAAAAAAGTTCGATATACGAGGCGTAGGTCATGCCAGGCAATTCGGCAGTACATCTGGTACGGCGAATTGTCTGGCATGACCTGCAACGAAGTAGATCGAAATTTTTACAAGTCCATCAACCTTTCAGCCGACGTAAATGCACCTGCAGCACGGAGATTGCGGCAGGAGTGATTCCTGAAATTCTCGATGCCTGGCCGAGCGAAAGCGGTTTTACAGTGGAGAGTTTTTCCACTACCTCGTTGGAGAGTCCGGACATGGAAGCATAATCGAGATCTTCAGGTAACTTTACCGCCTCCATCTTTTTAAAACGATCAACCTGTTCGCGCTGGCGGTCGATGTATCCCTGGAATTTGATTTCGAGTTGCACCTCGTCAGCGACCTTCGAGTTACTGAGTTCTGCGAGCTGAGCTTGCAGTTCTTCTCCAAGGGGGAGTTGTGCTATTTTTTTCAGGTCAAGTTCGGGGCGCCGCAGCAGGTCGGCCAGAGACAACTTTTGCCGGGAAGTATTGCTGCCGAGAGACTCAAGAGCGGCATTGATTTCAGCTGACGGTTTGGCATGATGATCGTGCAACAGAGCGATGCCAGCCGCTATCGCATGCATTTTTTGTTGAAAAATTCGAAACTTTCCTTCGTCGAGAAGGCCGATATCATAACCTCTTTGGCAGAGGCGAGTGTCCGCGTTGTCCTCACGCAGCAGTAGCCGGTATTCTGCTCTGGAGGTAAAGAGACGATAGGGTTCCTTGGTGCCGCGTGTGACCAGATCGTCTATCAGCACCCCAATATAGGCCTCCGATCTGTCCAGAATGAGCGGATCCTTGCCCTGGACATAGCGTACGGCGTTGATTGCCGCCATCAATCCCTGGGCTGCGGCTTCCTCATAACCGGAGGTACCATTAATCTGGCCGGCAAGATAGAGGCCTTCAAATTTCTTGGTGGCAAGTGATGGTAATAGCTCAAGTGGGTCGACATAATCGTATTCAATCGCGTAGCCGGGACGAATAATACGAGCGCTCTCAAGTCCTTTAATAGATTGGATCATCGCCTTCTGGGTGCTGAGCGGCAGGCTGGTCGGAATACCGTTGGGGTAGACCTCGGTGGTGTCAAGCCCTTCCGGTTCCAGAAAGATCTGGTGCCGTGTTTTCTCAGGAAAACGCATCACCTTGTCCTCGATGGACGGGCAATAGCGAGCGCCGATTCCTTCTATAATACCGGCATACAGCGGCGACTGGTCGATTCCCTGGCGGATGATCGCGTGGGTGTGCTCATTTGTGTACGTGATATGGCAGGGGAGCTGAGGCAGTGTGTACCGGCCCGAGGAACTGAAAGAAAAATGGGCGGGCGGATCGTCACTGTGTTGGGCTTCCAGCTCGGAATAGTCAATGGTATTGGCGTCAATACGGGGTACGGTGCCTGTTTTCATTCTACCGACATTGAAGCCCGCTTCTTTAAACCACAGCGCAAGCTTTGTGGAAGGCGCGTCGCCAAGTCTGCCGGCAGGAAAGTTCTTGAGACCGATATGGACCAACCCATTTAAAAAGGTACCAGTCGCAACGACGACAGCGCCGGCATGAATCTCTTCGTCCAGCGAGGTACGAATGCCACAGACCCGACCATCTTTAACAAGTAAACTGTCGACGACTGTCTGGCTTATGGTGAGATTCTCCTGATGTTCAAGAACCGTTTTCATGCGCAGTCGGTACAATAAGCGATCAGCCTGAGCGCGGGAAGAGCGCACAGCTGGGCCTTTACTGGTGTTGAGTCTGCGGAACTGGATGGAGGTGGCGTCGATATTTCTCGCCATCTCGCCACCCAGCGCGTCGATTTCCCGCACCAGGTGTCCTTTGGCAAGGCCGCCGATGGCAGGATTGCAGGACATGGCACCAATGGTGTCAGCATTAATAATGGTGACAAGAGTCCTGCAGCCCATGCGGGCGCTGGCAAGAGCGGCTTCGCAGCCGGCGTGGCCGGCCCCGATTACGATGACATCATATGTGTTCATGAGGATCTTTCTGGTGTGTTACGTTTACTGGTAGTATCGGTTTCTATGGCCTTTTCCCACCAGATCAGTGCCCATCGAAGAGGATTCTGCCTGGGGATGGAGATTGTTCCATCTGGATTAGGACTGGCTTGTTTAAGCAGGAATTGTTTTAGTTGCTGTTCTTCTTTTGAGTTTAGGTCTTTTATCATCCAGGAGTAGGTGAGAAAGGCCTGGTCGAGATCCTGAAAGCTAAAGTCGGACTCTGGTTGCAAGATAGTGACGTTGGGATGAATCCCCATGGTATAGAGAATATTCAGCGTGTAGATATAATCAGGTCCGGAGTGAAAAGGTCTGCCGACGGCGGCGAAGGCCTCTGGAACAAAAGGGGGCGGAGTTATCCGGTCGGCAATGAAGACATATCGCCTGGCAAATGCATCAAGTTTGGCGATGGCTGCCGTGAGGTCATCGACACTAAGCGAACGGGAGGCGATGGCAATATCGTGGGGCAGAACACCGAGCGCATGCCAGTCATCTTCCCATGCACATCTTTTGGCGGTGACATTCGTGATGTTTTTGGCCTGGATCTCGGCAACAAGTATTTCCAACATCTTCTCTGAGAAATCGAGGGCGGTGACAGACCGGCTTCTGCCGGCGAGAGGAATCGCAAGATTTCCTGGCCCGCAGCCTACGTCCAGGACGGTCAATTCTGACGTCACGGGCAGATGCATCAGCAATAGGTCGATAAATGGCGAAGTGCGGTTTCGAGCGGCAAAAGACGGTGCCTTTTTGTCCCATTCGGTTGCACCCTTGCTTGACCAGCCCTTTTGGCGACGGGCGTTTTGCCAGAGCTGTTTCCAATCGAGGGTTGCGTGGGTGAGATCGTGAAAATCGGTCATAGAACCATTGGCAAATGCGAAAAAAACGAACTGTAGGATGGCTGTTGCATGAGCCTTTTAGTAGTATCATAGCTGATCCTGATGTGCAAGCAGAGGCGTCAATAAGAAATGAAATAGTTTGACAGTGGAAACGTTGTGTGGTTAATATTCATCTTTTGTGATTTTGTGATCCCCCGACCGGAATTTGAGCTGAACAGCTGGTTGGGGAAATGGCGTTCTGCGGGTGCGACCACCTGAAGCAGAGGCCGCTGACGCCGAGAAGGTTTTAACATTCTCCATGCTCTGCATGGATTTTACCACGAGGAAGTGAACAATGAGCAAACGTACTTTTCAGCCTAGCAATCTCAAACGTAAACGCACCCATGGATTCCGTGCCCGTATGGCTACCCGCGCCGGACGTGCGGTCATTAAAGCCCGCAGGGCACACGGCCGTAAACGTCTCTCCGCCTGATTTGCTGTTTGGAAAAACTGTCATTTCCCAAAAGCTCCCAGCTGCGCAAGGGTTGGGAGTTTGATCAGGTATACAATCAGGGGAAGCGCTTGCATGGCTCCGGATTTTCGCTTATCTGTCGGATGACTGATCAGGCTGATAGCAGGATTGGGATCAGTGTAAGTCGGAAGATCCGCGGGGCAGTCAGGAGGAATCGCATCAAACGGATTATTCGAGAGTCTTTTCGTTTGCGGCGGGATCTTTATCCGGGAGGTGCGGACATTGTCTTTGTAGTTCGCCCTGATTTTAACATCTCATCGCCGCAAGAGATTTGGCGGGCCGTAAAGCCGCTCTCCAGCAGGTGGATTGGAACGCATGAAGGCTGAGATCAGGATTTCAGAGTTCCCCAAGACAGTTCTTATGGGATTGGTCAGAGGGTACCAGTATTGCATTTCCCCACTGTTCCCCCCTAGTTGTCGTTTTATTCCCAGCTGTTCCAGTTATACCATCCAGGCAATTGAAAAATATGGCGCTTTGAAAGGATCTTTCCTGGGACTCTGCCGTATCATTCGTTGCCATCCATTTTCACGAGGCGGCTATGACCCATTACGTTAAGCTGTTGCCGCCATTCTCTTCAACGTTCATACCACTGGAATTTCTCCTGTGGGAAAAAATCATCGGTACGCAAAATGGACACCTATAGAGCCTTTCTGGCAGTCATTATCTCCTTCGCCATCCTGCTCGGATACCAGTATTTTTTTGTGGGATTCGAGACCCCGGAAGCACCCGTGGAAAATCCAACAGCAACCTCTACACCACAAGCGACTGATGGACAGCCGGTGCCAGGAGCCGTTCAGGCGGTCGTTCCGCAAATCGCGGCGGCAGCACCTGCTGTGCTGCATCCTGACGCGACAGACATCTCTGTGGAAACCGACAGGTATACAGCTGTTTTTTCAGAAAATGGTGGCGCTTTAATACAACTTGTGCTCAAGGGACAAAAAGAAACAAGTGCCAAGGACTCTCCGGGTAAAGAACTGGTAAATAGTGATGTTAATCTTGGTTTTCCCCTCAAATTTTCTTGGGGAAGCATCATAGGTCAGGACCTTTTTTATAAGAGTACAGCAAAGAATGTGACGTTTACCGACGGTAAAGGCGTTCTCACCATGGAAGCGGATGCTGGCAATGGGCTGACCGTTGTAAGAACGTATACTTTTGCAAAAGATAGCTATGTAATCGGTCTGGATATCACCGTTAAGAACAGCTCCGGTCAGTCGCTTCAAGGCATGGCACAATTACACCAGGTGAATACGCCGTTCCAAAAGACCGGTGGCCCGGGGAATATGTATCTGTTTCAAGGTTCCGAGGCATATATAAACGGCGAACTGCACGAGATCAAAGCGAAGGAATATGAGGACGGTCCGGTTACTTTGCAGGGCAATGTTGAGTGGGCCGGATTTGGCGGTAATTATTTCCTTCGTGGAATCGTACCCATAGACGGAGCCGGTGTATCTTATGTGATGCAGGGCAATGACGAATTGACCCGGACTGCGTTAATCGGAAATCTCGATACGCTGCAACCAGGCTCTGAGAAAACCTATGCCTACAAAATTTACTACGGACCTAAGAAGGTTGAGTTGCTGAGAGAACTTGGTTACAACCTCGAGCGTTCTGTAAATTTTGGCTGGTTTGACATTATCGCCCGGCCAACCCTCTGGCTGCTCAATTTCCTCTATGGGTTTGTTGGGAATTACGGTGTTGCTATCATCCTGGTGACCATTATGTTCAAGGCAGCCTTCTGGCCAATCAGCCAGAAAGGTATGAAGTCCATGAAGAACATGCAGAAGTTGCAGCCGAAGATGGCCAAGCTCAAGGAGAAGTACAAGGACGATCCGACCCGCATGAACCAGGAGGTGATGAATCTCTACAAAACCTACAGGGTCAATCCGCTTGGCGGATGCCTGCCGATGGTCTTGCAGATTCCGGTCTTCTTTGCTCTCTATAAGGTACTGCTGCAGTCGATTGAGTTGCGGCATGCTCCTTTTATGTTGTGGATTACGGATCTTTCCGCTCCTGATCGTTTGTGGATAGGATTTGACCTTCCTTATCTCGGAGGATTGCCGGTTTTGACCCTGCTCATGGGGGCATCCATGTGGCTGCAGCAGAAGATGACACCTACAACAGCTGATCCGACCCAGGCGAAGATCATGCAGTTTCTGCCGCTCATTTTCACCTTTATGTTCTTGAACTTCGCTTCTGGTTTGGTTCTTTACTGGTTTGTGAACAACCTGTTGTCCATCCTGCAGCAGAAGCTGATCAATCGGGAGTCCGAGGCCAAGCAGGCTGCACAGTCTGCCTGATAAACCGGCAGGTCTAGCCTGTTGTTCGTCAGGGCAGAGGAAAATCTGGTCAACAGCTGTTAAAGCTCCCTGGCGAATATGAATAGTAGCGGGTTACAGAGATGAGTCGTCGGTGTTGAGTAGGTAGCTTTCTCCTCATTATGTGAGGAAATATAGCTGTTTCCCGATTCAAACATATCTAAAGTACAGAGAATACAATGTCTGTAAAGAAACATGATTTTTACGGAAAAGAAGTTACCGATGCAATACGCAGCGCCTGCGAGGCCCTGAGCGTTCCGCAGGAGATGCTGGATATTGAGGTGGTTGAGACTGGTTCAACCGGCATTTTCGGCCTCATCCGCAAAAAAGCGAAAATCCGGGTTTCCATGAAGTCGGAGAGTGGGCAGAAAAAAGTTAAGTCAGAAATAGTTGTACCTGTGGCTCCTGTTTCTGAACAAGCACCGGTTGTAGAAGTCGAGCCGGTGAGTGAACCGGTTGAGGTGGTTGAGGAACCAAAGGTGGTTGCGGAAGAGACGTCAGAGCGGCGGGCCGATACCCGTAGCGATGGCGATGACAGCGACGACGATGAGGATGACGATGTCCCCGGGGAAAGCGAAGATGATGCTGGGGGGGAGACTCTGGAGATTGTTCAGGCAGAAGTCACCCGTCTTGTTGAACTCATGGGTTTTCCCTCAACCGTTGAGGTTAGTGCGAAAGGCCTTTCTGTGAGCTGCAGCGTAAAAGGCGAGTTTGAAGAAGAACTTGCCGGGCCTGAAGGAAAAACCCTAGATTCTATCCAGTATCTTGTCCGAAAAATTGTTGCGAGAAAATGCAGCGAACGTCTACGGATTTCGATAAACGTTGGCGATTTTCGTGAACGCAGGCTTGAAGAACTGAAAGTACGTGCGGTTGAATTGGCCAAAATGGTCAAAGAGAGCGGTAAAACCCAGGTGCTTCCAGCCTTGAATCCTTCTGAGCGGCGAGAGATTCATATGGTTCTGCAGGAAGATAAGGATGTACGGAGCCGTTCAGTTGGTGACGGTTTGTTCAAGAAGATCCTTATCTATAAGCCGGGCAAGGGCAATCGCGGTGGACGCCGGAAGAATGCTCCCCGCAATCGTCGCGGAAAAGGCGGTCGAAATGGCAACGGCTCCGGAGAAGAATAATTTCCTGGCCGGTTTGCCAGTAGGTTTTAACCGATCATCTCCAGTAGAGAAATGCATACATCTTCTGCCCAAAGTCAGACCATAGCTGCCATTTCGACGCCTGCCGGATCTGGCGGCATCGGCATTATCCGTATGAGTGGTGATGAAGCGCTGCAGGTCCTGCAACGTATTTTCAAGCCCCGCGTTTCGGATTGCTCGTTTGCCAGTCATCATCTTTATTATGGCCATATCGTCGATTCAGCGACTGGTCGTACTCTTGATGAGGTGCTTGCTGTCTACATGCGGGCACCTCATACCTATACCAGAGAAGATGTGGTCGAAGTTCACTGCCACGGAAGCTTTCTGGTCCTCCAAAATGTTTTAGAACTTATACTTGCTCAGGGGGTTGCGCTTGCCGCTGCTGGAGAATTTACCAAGCGTGCCTTTCTGAACGGGCGAATAGATTTGACCCAGGCCGAGGCGGTGATTGATATCCTGTCGGCTCGCACCAGAAAAGGCGTTGATCTTGCACAGGAACAACTATCTGGCGCTCTCTACCAGCGTATTGACCGCATACGCAAGAGCCTTGCGCAGATGCGTGCGGTGATTGAGGTGGCAATCGATTTCCCTGATGAAGATGTTGAGATTGTTGATCACAGTCATATTATTCGGCAATTGCAGAATGAGGTTGCTGAGCCATTGGAGCGGTTACTGAAAAATGTTGATCAGGGTAAAATTTACCGGGAAGGCATTTCTGTTGTAATCGCCGGGCTGCCCAACGTCGGAAAATCGAGTCTACTTAACACACTTCTCGAAGAAGAACGGGCCTTAGTGACTGAAATTCCTGGGACAACCCGTGACACCATCGAAGAGTACCTTGATGTCCATGGGATGCCAGTGCGTCTCATTGATACTGCCGGAATCCGTGATAATGCTGGAAAAGTCGAAGAGATGGGAATTCAGCGGGCAAAAAGCCTGATCAATGAGGCTGATCTTGTACTCTTTATGTTGGATGGATCTCGAGATGTTTCGGTTGAGGATTTGAAACTCTATACGGCTGTAAGCCATAAACCCATGCTGGTTGTGGTGAACAAGATTGATCTCAATAAGGTTGATAAGCATTTCATCGACCCACTTCAGACTATTGCTCCCGTCGTGCATATCTCAGCTGGAAAGCAGCTGGGGATTGATGAGCTAAAAGATGCAATCTTTCGGCGCGTGGCTTCCGGTGCAGATCAGTGGGAAGAACAGGGCTGTGCGCCGAATGTCCGTCATAAACAAGCCCTTCTCAAGGCGCATGGTGCATGCTTACGCTTGCGAGATGCCTTTGAAGTTGGAGCCACGAGCGATTTGATAGCCGTTGATCTGCAGGAATGTCTGGATCAACTCGGTGATATTGTCGGTGAGACTACCACCGAAGATATATTGGACGTGATCTTCGAGCAATTCTGTCTAGGTAAATAATAGATCTACCTATCGAAACCGTAACCTGAGGGGACAGATTTTTTTTCACGTCTTTTTGTGAAAATCAGATAAGCGCATACTTCGATCTGTCCCCGGATCGAATACCCTGATTTTACTTCCCATCAACCTTCTTCAACAGTTCCTCCGCTTCCGCTCGCTCAGCAAAGGCCGTTTCAGAAGCGAGCGACTTCTCCAGAGCCGCACGGGCACTCGCCATATCATTATTGCCAAACTGAGCCAGCGCCAGATGATAATTGATAATCGGATCGTCCGGTCTGTTTATAAGAGCCTGCTCAAATTGCGAGATCGCAAGCCCATAGGCGTCACGTTTGTAGTGGACCATGCCAAGCGTGTCGGCGATATGAGGGTCATCCGGCAATGCCTGTTTCGCCAGCATGGCAAGTCGGAGAGCTTCGCCAAGATCGCCGTTTTTATCCTGAGTGATCAAATAGGCGAGATTGTTGGCGGCAGCAGGCTGATCGGGTTTAAGCTCAAGCACTTTCAGATATTCAGCTTTGGCCTCAGGGTATTTCTTTTGTATTTCAAGAAGAGTTGCCATGCCCATATGCCCGGGGACAGAATTCGGCTGTTTTGCCAAGAGATCCTGAAATTCTTTTACAGCGTCATCTGTCTTGCCAAGAGCGTGCATGATGCGGGCGCGGATGATATATGGTTGCGGATTCTGCGGGGCAAGAGACTGAGCCTTGGCAAATGCATCAAGAGCGGTTTCATGCTGCTTATCGCGCAGGAGCAGGTCGCCGAGCAACATATAATGCCCGCTTGCCTCTGGGGCCAGTTCAATCTGCTTTTGCACCAAATTTACTGCCATTTTGACATCACCTTGAGCGGTAAGGCTGGCTAAGAAGGCGAGGGCCTTGGAGTTGGCTGGGTCAAGCTCAATTAGTTGGGAGAAGGCTTTCTGTGCCTCTTCATTATTTTTAGCACCCAAGTGGGCCAAACCCAGGTTGCCGAGCATCTCGATGTCGGTCGGCGCCTGCTCCCGGATCTTGGTGATCATTTCGACAGCTTCCGTGAATCGCTTTTCCTGCAATAGGGCTTTAGCGAGTAGTTTCGCTGCGGCAAAATTGCGCGGTTCAAGTCTCAGAGCTATAGTTGCCTCGCGCCCTGCACTCACGGATTCGCCCTGGATGAGAAAAATCTGGGCCTGTAGTGTGTGAAACCGGCTGTCTGCCGGAGCAAGTTTCAGTGCTTCGTTCGCTGCTTTACTGGCAAGCTCTATTTCCCCTAAGCGTAACCTGGCAAGAGCAAGAAAATAGAAAGGATCACCCCATTTGGGGTAATTGGCGGTGATGGCAGTCAGCAAATCGACAGCCTCTTTAACTTTATTGTCGTTCAGCAACAGCTTTGCCTTAACGAATGTGGCTCCGCCGTGATCAGGGTTTGTTGCCAGCACAGCTTCCATCGTTGCTCTTGCGTCATCAAAGCGTTTCAGCTCAAAATAATAATCAGCAAGAGTGGCTTTGATTTCAATTGAATCCGGAAGTTTGACAAGAGAGTTCTCAAGAAATGTTGCAGCTTTACTGAAATTGCCCTGTTTTTTGTAAAATCCGGCCACCATGATGTAGAGCGATTCAGTTTTAGGATCTAGTTCTAGTGCTTTTAGTGCGGCTTGCTCGGCCTTGTCAGGTTTCCCTGTTGCACTGTAGAAGTTGGCTTGCAGCAAATGGGCCTGGACATTTTCAGGAAACGTGGTGGCAATCTTGTTCAGGATATTTTCTGCATCATCGACCCTGTTTTGCTGTTGGTAGAAAATTAGTAATGTCCTGTGGTTGGCAATATTGTCCGGAGCAACTTCAAGGGCCTTTTTAAACATCTCTTCACTGGCGTTGATGTCCTTTTGGGCGGCATACACCCGGCCTCTGATGTTGTAAAAACGGTCAGTATTTGCCTTGTCTGCTGGGACTTTATCGAGAGCCGTCATGGCCGCATCGAAATTACCATCCACAAGCTCGATGTTGGCCAGCAGCGCCAAGGCGTCAATATTTGCCGGATCGTTTTTCAAAACCTGCTCTGTATACTTTCGGCTTTCCTCACTGTTTTTTGCCAACAGAAGGAACTCTGCGACTTTCACGCCAGCATCGACATTCGCGGGATCAAGGTCGGCTGCACGTTTGAGCTGCCCGAAAGCATCCCGCATTTCTCCATTTTTCAGATGGATGAGCGCTAACTGATACCTGGCATTCGCGAATTTTGGATCTATCTGAATTGCGTTTTTCAGTTCTATCACTGCGGATTTTGAGTCATCTTTTTGAATGAACTCAAGTGCTTTATTATAATGTGATTGTTTTTTTTGCTCCGGGTCGGTACAGGCGGTGAAAAAAAGAAGGGTCAATATGAGACAACACAGTCCAAGCCCGCGTGAGTAAGCCATAAGTTTACCTATTGAATGGTTTTGTCTTATTCCGAGAAGCAAGGTTCGGAACCTTAGTGTCTTGTCATCGAATACATTACAGATTAAAAACAATACTGTAGAATAAATCAACGCCTTTCCCTATAGAAATCACAAGAAACCTCTACGCAGGCATGTTGTTAGGGAAAAGAATTCACAAATGGGTAAATATTTGACAGTAATACAAAAATGTGATCGAATGCTGTTTTAGAGATGAGGATACAGATTAACCTTAATGCAGAGAGGGTGTCATGGTAGGAATTCGCTCATTTATGTTCAGTTTTGTAATGGTATTACTTTGTGCATTTTCTTCGTTTGCCGCTCAGTCCACCAAGGATATTAGTGCTTCGGATGATCTGAAAATACAGGCAAAGAAGACTGTTTTGGGCGGCAGTGGTGTGGTGAAGCCACAGGATCCCGAATATGTGATCGGCCATGGGGATTTTCTCGAGGTTCAGGTTTACGGTGAGGGGAGCATGGCGGTGTCTGCTCCGACTACTACACCTGATGAAGGTTCGAGCGGTGCAGACGCGGCAGGTACCGGTATTCAGGTACGTATTGACGGTCGAGTATCTCTGAAGCACATTGGGGATGTCGAGGTGGTTGATATGACCTTGACCCAGATGGCTGATTATTTGAAACTTCTTTATGCAACAGTATATGATGATCCGATTGTAACGGTCGTGCTAAAAAAGAGTAACAGCAAGTTGTATACGGTTATGGGCAAGGTCGTGAACCCTGGTATATACAATATCGATCAGCCGATAAATCTGGTGCAGGTGATCGCCAGAAGTGGTGGATTTACTGAGTGGGCCAATTCCGAGTTGACTGTTGTACGTGAAAATGGCAGCAAGAGTTCGCCAATGTTCAGTGGTAATACCCTGAAGTTTGATTATGATGATTTTCTCGATGGCCGTAATCTGGAAAAGAATATTGTAATTAAATCCGGTGATATCATAATTGTACATTAACCCTCGAAAGCGTGAGGAGAGAATACTGGGGCTATGAATATAAAAATATTACCCTTGGGAGTTGCGGTTTGTCTGAGCATGTCTGCTCCTCTTTCTGCAGCGGTCAATACCATATCTGCTGGTGTGAGCACCGGTTACGAGTATTTTGACCGGAATTATGATAATTCCAACTCTCCTGATGACGATGATTATTCGCGTTTGAGGGTGTCACCATTTATCACCATTATCTCAGAGACTGAAAGGCAATCCCTCGATTTTACCTATGCACCGAGCTTCTGGTATGATTTTGATGAGAGTGAGGATGATATCGACCATAAACTCTCGCTTGAGTATTTGCGGATGTTGACGCGGTATTGGAACGTTTCTCTGGCTGATAATCTCAGTATTACCGATGAATTTAACTCATATAGCCCGACTACGGATCCTGAAACAGGCGATATCGTTTCCGGAGGTCCGGGAGCTGACGTCGCTGGCGATACCTTAAGGGATCAAAATGGCCGGCGAAGATATACCAACAACTCGCTCAGCCTTGGAACGATGTATACATACTATGAGGACAGCTCGGTGTCCTTCGATTACGTTTGGGCCATCCTAAGAAATGATAGCGATTACTCCGGGAGCGATTATCAAGACTACGACAAGCATGATTTCGGTTTGACTGTTAATCATAAAATCAACTCAAAATGGAGAGTTACCACATCGGCAGGTTTTATTCGTGGCCTTTATGATTCGGTCGAAAATGACAGCGGGTCTGCAATCCCTGCTGATTCCGATGATGTTGATGAGTATCGGGGGAGCTTAAGTCTGAATTATAGATTGAATCCACTCCATGCTTTGAGTGGGGCCTACAGTTACAATCTGTCTGATTATGACTCCAACTTGAGGAGTGATAGTGAGATCCATAATGTTACATTGGGCTGGGTATGGGATGTTTCTCCTCGGCTCAACCTGAGTTTTGGAGCTGGCCCATCTTATTCCAAACAGGACGGTCAGAGCGGTAATTGGGGCTCAAACGAAAACTTCGGATTAAACTATACGCTTGAGAAAGGGTCTGTCGGACTGACTGCTGCTCATGGTTTCCGTTTCGATAACTTTGACGGAACAGATCAAAAAGGGAGTACTGAATTTTGGAATATGCAGACAAGCTTGCAGCATGCCTTTACTGAGTATATTAGCGGTTCTGCCTATGCAAGTTTTGCCAAAGAAGATAGCGATGAAAGCAGCGAAAACGGCACACCCTCTGGTTTTGAAACTGTGAATAGCAAGGTTTATGCGACCGGCTTGAGTGTCAACTACAGGTTTCTTGAAGATTACACAGCCGGCATTTCCTATGGTTTTGTGCATTACACATCGGGTAACAATGAAGATGATTATGATGATCATCGGGCCTCAGTGACTATTTCCTACGAAAATGAGTTATTCCAATGGTAATAGGAAGAGGATAGAGACTACCGAGATAGAGGTAAGAATTTTTTTTGGTCAGGAGGGAGGCTGTGTGGATGATAAAAAACAGAAGTTGCTGAAGTTGTTTCCGGGAGATGATGGCTATTCGTATTCTTTGTGCGTAGGATATGAACCCGGTATCCAATTTTAAAAAAGCGGCACTGGTTTTCCTGTCAGTTGCGCTGTTTGCACTTTTCCTTCCCGGATCATATCTGCAGATCCATTTGCGTTCCATTTATCATCTATGGGAATGCGGTCATATAATACTGTTTTTCCTATCAAGTTATTGTCTCCTTCTTTTTTTCCCAAGACTCTCGCGGCTACCATTGTTTCATTTTTCATTCGCTGTGCTTGTGATGGTATTGATCTTGGCCATATCAGTTGAAGGATTACAAGGCTGGGTTTCCGGAAAAGGAATCGAACCAGCAGATGTTGTGGGAGATCTTGCCGGAGCTTCGTTGTTCTTGTCTTATACCTCCTGGCGAAGGAGAGTCGAAAACATACTTATTCATGGTATAGCCTTTTTGTTGGCCTTTTTCGTTCTATGGCCAGCACTGTCATCTTTTGCAGATGAACTTCTGGCAAGATATCAATTCCCTTTGTTGGCTGATTTCGAGACACCTTTTGAGATAAGTCGTTTTGAAGGCAAAACTGGCTCAGCGGCACGGTCAGGCCAATATGCTTATCACGGCCAATACAGTGCGAGGTTGTCCTTTTATCCGTATCCGCTAATTAAACCCCACTTATTGATTGCGGCAAAAGGAGGTCGGCGGCTTTGAGCCTGTTCGGTAGCAGCTCTTCGTAATCGCTCTGCGATTCTGCGAAAGGAAGTTTTTCGAAGATAAAACGAAGATATCTGTACGGTTCCAGGCCATTTGCTTTCGCTGATTCGACGAGACTGTAGAGGCTGGCACTAGCTGCCGCTCCGGCAGGATTACCGGCAAAGAGCCAGTTTTTGCGGCCTATCACAAACGGCCTGATGGCATTTTCAGCTGCATTATTGTCTGGGCCGACTACGCCTTGGTCAAGGTAGACGGTGAGGCGGCTCCTTTG
>NZ_FRFE01000026.1 GCF_900143695.1 Desulfopila aestuarii DSM 18488 | reverse complement strand
TCTGCTTTTCCTGGACCTGGGATTGTACCGCAAGAGGAAAAAAACGCGGTTGCGGTTCGTGAGAAACCTTCAATGAGCTCTTTCGACGCCAGTAACCAAATGTCGCCAAAGAGAGCATGTTCTCCCGGCAATATGATGATTGCGTCAGGCCGCTACTCTCCCATGAGCGGATGTGTTCCTGCCAATATTCCTGCTTGGCCGACCGATTCTTGCTATGCTCTGTTTTCATTGTGCCCTCCCGTGGTCTGGTTTGCCACAATGAAACAGATTGTTAACGATATGAAAAGATGGCGTTTGTTGAGCGCTTACGAAAGAGTGGTTGATGCAGGTTATTCAGGATCAGTTGAAGACTGTCATTAAACTGCATCCTATTCCCGTCCTTATCGACATAGGCCGACAGAAGAAGAACGGCCGTTTCGCCTTCGATTTTTTGTAAAGCATCGGCAAATTCCGTATAGGAATGATCCCCAAGTGAGAGTTCTGTGAAGACAACTTGCGGATATGTGTTTGAAAGAGCACGAAATGTGTTTAAATCACCTATACTGCTCGGTGTCTTATCCACCAGGACAAGCACCGTTTTAGTTTTTGGAAGGAGATCAAGCATCATCTCTACCGTTTCTTTCATCGAGACGGCCTCGATCACCCCGGTTATGCCTTGTCTACCATTCAGTTCTCTAGCCTTGGCAATATTATTAACCCCAAAAAATACTGCAGACTGAGTGGGAAAGAGATTTGCTTTGTGTTTGAGCAGGAACAACAGAGCATCGTCGTCCGCTGCCATTATCACATTATAGGGTTTTGTTCTGTTGAGTTTATACGAAAGTAAATCTAGGAAGAGGGTCTCGATTGTATCATCGGAAAACCGTTTTTTGTCCATGAACTCGACATCAAGGGCAATCCCTTTCTCGGTAAAAACCGATTTGATGCCGTTCACTTGTTGGAAAAATGTTGGAAATCCAGGGTGGTAGGAACTGATTAGAAGCACTCTTGCTGGCTCTGATCCAGCCAAAGTGTTTTCTTCATCAGACCACAGTAAACCGAAAATAAGTATCCAAACGAGAAGCAATACCTTAATTTTGCCCACGAGTTTTACCCAGCAAAGTTTGAATAGCATCTGTTGAAAAGATCAGCTGTCAGCGTTGAAGAGAACTGCGATGTCGTCGTCATCGCCAATTACCGCGTTAAAAATCCTATCCTTTGTCTTGCGCGAGTGTATCAAGAAAATCGGGATACAAACGTCTGAAACAGTCAGGGCAGATACCATGGGAGAAGTCAACCTGAGGAATTTTCCTATGCAAATACTTTTCTATTTCCTGCCATTGATTCTTTTCAGTTCTCACTTTTTTACAGCCAGAGCAAAGAGATATAAACCCAGTTAACTGTGTCCGCCTAGTCAATTCCTGCTCGAGCTCCTCAACTGCATCTGACTGTATTTGTTCTATTATCCTTTTTCGTTCAAGAGCAAGGGCAAGCTCCTGGTTCTCCGATTGAAGCTCGATAAGTCTGTTTCTCCGCTCCTGCTGAAGCAAATAATAATCTACCGATTCGTTCAGTTTTGCATTCACTTCATCTCTATCCATCGGCTTTGTAATGAACCTGAAAATTTCACCTGAATTTATACACGGCAACAGTTGAGCTGTCATGGTGTAAGCGCTTAGGACAAGACGCACCGTTTCAGGATAATTCTTTTTTACATGTCTCAGAAGAGCGAGCCCATCCATTTCGGGCATTTTCATGTCGGTTACCAGCACATGGACAGGTTGCATTTCCATAATTTTGAGTGCATCCTGACCACTATTAGCGAAATGAACAGAATAGGGAGATTTTCTTAAAATTCTGTAAAGACTGTTAAGAGCTGATTGTTCATCGTCAACAAAAAGAATGTGTATGTTTTTCACGTATAACCTCAATAAACCATAGAAGATTAATCAATATTGGGAATTTAATTTTCAGTGTACAGAAAATTGAAGTTGACCAGGTGCGCACTCCCCATAGTACTCCACACAGTTGCAGTTCTGTTTGATCTGATCTGCCCCCTTTCTCTTATTCAAAGTGGAGGGAGTTGAATCGTGAAGACACTCCCCCCATTTTGAGGACAGGTTAATGCCAGCTTTCCTTTATGCTTCTCAACAATTATGTCGTAGCAAATGCTCAAACCTAGACCAGTGCCTTTCCCCGGTGGTTTGGTGGTGAAGAAGGGTTCGAAAATGCGGTTGCGAATGTCTTCAGGAACACCCGGTCCGTCATCAGAGATTTCGCAGCAGACCATCGCATTTTCAAGCCAGGTTCGGATTTCAATCCTGCCTTTTTCACTTCGTTTCTGCATTTCGATGGCCTGGGCTCCATTTATTATAAGGTTTAGAAATACCTGATTGAGCTGCTCTGGCAGACAGACTACCTGGGGTATATCACCAAGGTTTTCGTCGACATCAGCGCAATATTTATAAGAGCTCCTGGCAATGACCAAGGTATCCTGGATGCACTTGTTGATATCAGAAGGTACGAACTGGCCAGTGTGATCTACGTGAGAAAACGCTCTCATGCTGTCGATGATTCTGACTATTCTATCGAATCCTCTTCGTGATTCTTCGAAAAGCATCGGAAGATCGTCTAATATGTAATCAATCTGCAGCTCTTTCTCCTTTTCTCTTACAACTATGGCCAGGCTCTCATCCCATCCACTGCTTGCAGATTTGTCGACAATCGAGCGATAGTTTTGTATTATTTCTGTGATATCTTCTATGTAGTCGGTTAACGCAACAAAGTTACCGTTGACAAAATTAATAGGGTTATTGAGTTCATGAGCCATGCCAGCTGCCAGTAGCCCAACCGAGGCCATCTTTTCCTGGAGGACCATCTGCGCATGCATTTCCTTTAACCTGGCGGCTCTATCCTGAACCCGTTCTTCAAGCGTTTCATTAATTTCTCGCAATTGAGACTCGACTTTTTTCAGATCGGTAATATCAACACGAAACCCTACAACTCCCCCATCTCGTGTCCGGCGTTCAGATATTCTGAGCCAGGTACCGTCAGCCAATTTTTGTTCAATGGTGCTGGAAGGACTCAGATGTTGCACCATACGCTCAGCCAGCCACTTTTTCTCTCTGCCAACAGCATCGGCGTATTGTCCTTTTTCCAGCCCCTTGCGAAGAATGTCCTCAAATCTTTCGCCTATGGTGATGAACTCTGCAGATTCTTTGTATATCTCCAGGTATCTCTTGTTGTGCAGCACCAGGCGGTCGTCAGCGTCATACAGCACGAAGCCATCATCCAAGGCCTCAATCGCTGTGATGAGACGCTCCTGGCTTTCTTTAAATTTTTCCTCGGCCGCCTTCCTTGAGGATATATCACTATGGGTTCCGGACATACGCAATGGCAAACCATCCTTTGTCCACTCCATGACCCGACCTCGGTCATGCACCCAGACCCAGTGCCCAGCTTTATGACGCATTCGGCACTCGCAGTCATAAAGATCCAACTCACCATTGAAGTGTTTTTCAAGAAGCTGGCTGGTTTGTTCTAAATCGTCTGGATGGGCAAGTTCTAGCCAAGTTTCGATGCTTACAGGAGTCAGTTCATCCAGAGTGTAGCCGACAATTTCAGCCCAGCGGTCATTGAAAACCGTTTCACCGGTCTGGATGTTCCAGTCCCATACACCTATATGGGTGCCGCGAATGACGAGATCAAGCCTTTCCCTTTGGGAGTCTAAAGCTATCTCCATCTGTTTTCGTCTTGTAATATCTCGACCGATGCAGATTAGCCCTGCAGAACCCCCCTCTTCTGTCTTATGTGGAGTAATTTTCACGTCTAGAAGGAGACTCTCACCTTCATACAAATCGACCCAGTACTCATCTTGTACAGTTTTTCCGGTCAGCAGAATTTCTTGGCACTGTTGCTCTAGGAGCTTTGCCGTCTGATTACCAAAGATTTCGAAGGGACTGTTGTCACCCGGATTATTCTCACTGCCCGCAAACAATCTGAGAAAAGCGGGATTGCTCCCCGTATACCTTAGCCGTCGATCCATATAGAAAATCGGATCTGGGATCGCTTCGATCAGGCTATGCAGAAAAGCTTTCTCCTGTGCTAGCTCGTTCTCTGCTTTCTTTCTGCTTTGTATTTCCGCTTGAAGGTTGGTATTGATTCTCTGTATTTGATCTTTTTTCCTATTGGCCTCAACGAGCCGTTCCTCAAAAACTAGTGCCTTCGTGCTGAAGCGTACAATGAGGACTATGACGCCAATCACCCCCATGCTGAACATAGTGAGGACTATGAGATATCGCATTGGTTTTGCTGCATCATCTACATTTTTTCGATCGACAAAACGTATCAGCATGGCGTCTAAACCAGTAACGGCTTGATAAACGGCAACAACTCCTCTAGAAATTCCTGGAAGGTTGTCTTCCATAAACCGTATGCCTGAGGTTGCGTTTTCTGCCGATGTGGTACTGTCAGCTTCCACTAGTCTCATCAATGCTCCGGCCAACTGGAAAATCCCTCTGTCTAAAGAGGCCCCCTCTCCATCAGCTCCGTAGAGCACTATGCTGTCGAGGCTGCTGCTTACTTTTTTGCTGTTTTTCTCAGTTTGGAGGAATTGTCTGTTTAGAGTTTCCAGGTTCACCCACCCTGCCACACAACCCAGTTGATTCCCATTACGGATTACAGGAGAGGTAAACCGTAAAGAGGAGGGTGTGCCAGATTCCAAACTGACAGACCTCAAGCATGGAAGAATTGTTGAATCAGAGGTTCTAATCCGTTGGGTTAAATCTTTTTGCGGAGAAAAAGACTCAAGAATCTGACTTCCTTCATTTGAAAACAATACCAGCCTGCTCCAGATAGCTTCACCACCAAAAGCAGTGGTTTCACTTAAACTGTCAAACTCTCTGTAGACAAGATTAAGACTCCCTCTAAGCCCATATTCCATGGACATTCCAAGAGACTTATTGATGAAAAATGTTGCGGCAGCATTACTATTGGAGGTCAGTTTCTCCATGTCACTCATGCGCTCCATAACAAAATAGGATATGGCATCCGATCTTGCTGCAAGGTCAACCTGTAGAAACCGCATTGCTTCCTGTTGCAATCTCCACTGCCCCTGGTAATTGAGCCCAAGCAGAAATGCTATAATTCCTATCAACAGCAGACCAGCAAATGCTGTATACCACCGCTGAGAACCTTTCCTGGAACTCTTCTGGCGTAAAACCTGACCGTCTTTACCCAAAGGATAGAGCCAAAACAGCATACATTTTCCGTTATCGTGAAAAAAAATCTGGATAGTAATCTAATACATCCGGGTAGTAGCGTTTCACCAGATTTAGGTACCTGCCGTCCTCAGATATCTTTCTAAAGAAACCATTGAAGGCTTCAAGCAGCTCAATATCGTCAGGCCGAAAGGCCACACCCATCTGCTGCTGGGGGGAGAGGGGACCTATAATTTTGAATTGCCCGGGCCACTTTCCAAGAGCAACGAGCGCATCGGGAACATCAAGGATTGCCGTCTCAGACTCACCTTTTATGACAGCCGGAGCCAGTTCGTTCATACCGCCTGGAAAAAATCGTATTTGTGTACCTTCCTCTTGAAGTCGGTACAAGCTGGGGTCCAGACATGTATCTGCCTTGCCGAGGACCTCACGCCCTGGCAGCAAAGCCTTGACAGCAGCTATGTCTTTGTCGAGATCTCCGCTGGGGGAGATAGGCCTCAAATCGGAACTCAGGCCGGAGATCAACCATACCTGGGTAGGAAAGGTGGGGTGAGAATAAGCTACTGCTTTTTGGCGCCAGTCAAGGATAGTCAGTCCATTGGCAATGACATCGCCTTTAATGGGGGTTGCATCCCCGAAGATCACATTTTCTCCGTCAGGAATCACTTTCCGGCCAACCAGATCAGGAATGACCGAGCTCCAGGTTGTTTCCACATACTGGTATTGCACCCCGAGATATTTTGCAAAAAGCTGCATCATTTCAACTGAAAGCCCACCGCCACTGCCATCAATAAAGTTAGCGTATGGAACTCCAAGATGGCGGAGCACCCCACGCTTTTTGATGTCCGTCAGGTCATTGGCAACTGCTGGGCTACAAGCTAAAAAAAAAGTAAGTAGAAGTAAGGCAAATTTATTTTTCATGGTTGGTTCCTTCGATAAAATTTAGTCTTCAATCAGGTAGTAGCCTTCAGAGTCCTTTGTAACAGAAGTGATCCCAGGATATTCCCGCTCCAAAGAACAGAGTGTTGCATCTGCTTTTTTTAACTGATCTCTTAAATTATCTCGTTCCAAAATCAGGTCCAGTGAGGCGAGAGATCTTCTTAGGTCGGCTCTGAGGTTGTCAGGATCAACAGGTTTAAGAAAATACTTATAGACCCCAACGTTGTTAACGGCCTTTAATGCGACTTCAAGATCTGATGCGGCTGTCAGCATTATTGTGACGATATGCGCATATTTTTGACGAACTATTCTGAGCATGCTCAAACCATCCATCTCTGGCATCATGTAGTCACTAATCACCAGATCAACGTCATTCGTCTCAAGAAGATGAAGAGCATCTAGGCCATTCTCTGCTGTAAGCACTCTGTATGGCTCTTTGCGTAATATACGCCTCATGGTTTTCAGAAAGTCAACCTCATCATCAACGACTAAGACGGTATGCTCCGGTCTCATAATTGGCCCCCTCAAAATAATTTCATTTTTTTTGGTGATTCCAGGATTGCGTTGCTCAAGCATTTGAAATATCGAGTCCATTGCTTTCATGTGTTGAAGTAAATGGTCAATATCCCTGGAAGCGTTCAAAGATTCCATGATGCGAGACAGGTGTGTCTTAAAATTACTGTAGTTGACAGGTTTGATGTGAAAGCCGTCTACACCGATGATATTGACGGCCCCTATAGCCAGATGAACATCTGAGATACCTGTCAACACAACAATCGCTATATGGGGATATTCAACACGGATTTTTTTTAGTAGATCCATACCGCTCACCCCCGGCATCTGATAATCGCTTACTACAAGATCAATATTCACCGTCTCCAATATTCGAAAAGCTCTATGGCTGTTGCTAGCTGAAAGTATCCTGTACGGCTCTTTCCTTAATGCGCGCAGCGTGCTGTCTAAAAAATCTTTCTTGTCATCGACGACAAGCACGGTATTCATGAAATAACTCCTATCAATTGAATTCTTTAATCTATTCTTTAATGCAAAAGCGCCTGTTGTTCTTCATCGGAATCGACGAATTCGAGTGCAATCAGCCGAAATTGTTCTTCAACCTCTAGAAACGCTTCAACCAGTACAGGGTCAAAATGTTTACCCTTCTCTGCAGCAATGATTGACACCGCCTTACCGTGAGTGAACGGAGGTTTATATACTCTCTTGCTTATCAGAGCGTCATAAACATCGGCTATGGCCATAATCCTGCCACAAAGAGGGATGTCCTCGGCTGAAAGATTCATGGGGTAACCGGAGCCGTTCCATTTTTCGTGGTGGCTGTAACATATATCCTTTGCCAACGAGAGAAACGACCCTTCGACCTGCTGTAAATCAACCGATGAACGGTCCTCCTTGACAGCAGAAGCGGCATGGATTTTCAGACTATCTACCACCCGGTTAGCCTGTGGTGAGCGAATCAGCTGCCGCTCGGCTCTGGCCAGGCAATCTCCTCCGTAGACCGTGTGTCTTTTCATGGTATCAAACTGCTCCTTCGATAAAGCATCTGGTTTGAACAATATTGTATCAGGGATAGCCACTTTACCTATGTCGTGCAGTGGGGCTGAAATGAAAAGAAGATCTATTTGTTCAGTGGTGAGATAGGGCGCATAGCGCGAATGACTCGAAGCCTCCTCAGCAAGCAGCCGCACATAATTTTGAGTTCTTCGAATATGCCCACCTGTTTCAGGATCCCTGTATTCGGTCAAATGAGCGAGGGTCTCAATGGTAATCTCTTTGATAAGGGTCAACTCACGGCTTCTCTCTATTACAAGCCTATCGAGATGGTCTCGATGCTGTTTCAGTTTCAGCTGGTTCCAAACCCGTGACCTCACAATGGCGGGTCGGAAAGGCTTGGTAATGTAATCGGCAGCGCCAATTGATAACCCCTGCGCCTCGTCGTCCTCATCTGCCAGGGAAGTGATGAATATAATCGGGATCGCAGCGGTACGAATGTCATGTTTCAGCATTTTGCAAAGTTCAAAACCACTTATACCCGGCATCTGAATATCAAGGAGGATGCAGTCCGGCTGAGGATCAGAACAAGCCAGCATAAATGCATGTTCACCTGTTTTCGCAGCAACGAGGGCATATTGGCATTTCAGGATATTCATAAGCAGATGAATATGTTCAACAGTGTCATCAACTATGAGCAATTTTTCTGTTTTCATAATCAATCTGATGGCAAGTTCTCAGAAATCATTTAACAAACAATCAAGTTCGACAGCTGTCGATCGTATTGCAACATGATCTATCTCGTATAGTGCCGCTGCAAATTCGGCAGTTTTCTCCATTATCCGTACGTCCGCTCCCGCACATATCTCTTGAAATTGCTCTCCAAGGTCCAATGCCTTTGAGAAGTCAACATCAATAAGGGATACGGCTTCCATCAGTATTTTTCTTGCCTTGCCTGAAGCATACAAATTCCCTACAGATTCATGGTCCTGGTACTTTGAGCCATGCAGTTGGTTGAGAGAATCAAGGACTTCCTTGAGTTTTCCCTCAACCTTCATTAGCTGCATTGCCACATCGCTTTCTCCGCTCTTTAGCAGATTCTCCAGTTCTGCTGCGTCAGATGCAAGCTTGTCGCATCCCAAGCTTTCGGCCACACTTTTTAGGGTATGTGCCTTCAGCACGCCTTCATCAGTTCGCTGCGCCCGAAGAGACTTGCGGATATCTTGCACAGCTCGAGCAAATTTATGTTCAAACGATTCAAGCAGTCTGCTGTAAAGCATTTCGTTGCCTGATGATATTTCCAAGCCTTTTCTGAAGGAGATCCCATGTAGGCCTTGCGTAAATTTCTTCAGTTTCGGTATAGGTTGAGCAGGCTGGGTAGTAGAAGAGACGGAAACAGCATCACTCCCCTTCCGGTCTGGTTTAACCCAACGTCTGATTGTCTGAATCAACTCAAAAGGCTTTACAGGTTTGGCAATGTAGTCATCCATACCAGCCTCAAGACATTTTTCTTTGTCCCCCACCATTGCCGCGGCCGTCATAGCTATTATCGGGAGGTCTTGATTACTTTTACCGCTTGCCCTAATTTGCTTGGTCGCTGCAAGGCCGTCAAGTACCGGCATCAGGACATCCATGAGAACAAGATCGTAGCAATGGCAGTTCACTTTCCTGACCGCATCAAGGCCATCTTTGGCAAGCGTTACAACCAGGCCGGAGCGCAACAATATCTCCTTTATTAATTCTTGGTTTATGTCATTATCTTCGACAACCAATATTGAAATGCCACTCAGCCCACATACTGGTCTGGAAAGGAGACAGGGGCCACTTTTTCCTTTGTCATGTTCTCGAAAAAGTTCTTCTATACACCGCATGATGGTAGCTGAATTAGCTGTTTTCATTATAAATCCATCTGCGCCAAGCTGCTTTGCACGGGATTTATTGTCAGGTGAGTCATTACCGGTGAGAACGAGAATTTTTGTGAGGTTCAGCTCATTGTTTTTCCTGATGGAGCGGCACACAGCAAAACCATCAATAGGTTGCATAGCAAGATCCAGCACTACCAGGTCTGGCTTGAGCTGCAAGACCTTCACTCCCGCTTCAAAGCCGTCGGCAGCTTCATGTACATTGTAGCCATTACGTCTCAGCCTGCGCTTGAGGGTTTCGCGGACAAGGGGCTCGTCATCGACGACGAGAACTGTTCGTTTGGCAGGAATTCTGCTATTCCGGCGGAGATTGGCACTCAATCGTACATTTTTTTCTTTAGACTCTGTGGACAGCAGATCTTTGAAGGCTGTATATAGAACATGCTGTTGCACAGGTTTTTCTAGAAAACCGTCAATCAACAGCCCGTTGGCCTCTTGCTTAACATTCTCAAGCCCGTATGCCGTTGCCACCAGAATCTTCGGCCTAGGCCGCAGCTCAGGATCATTCTGTATCGCTCTTATTGTATCAACGCCGCTAATGTCATGCATTTTCCAATCGAGAATAACGAAGCGAAACGGGATGGCATTGACCGAGGCGCTCTTCAACACCTCCAGGGCCTCTCTTCCGGAACCGGCGGTCTCTACCTGAACGCCCCACAATGCAAACGCCTTGGTGAAGATGGTTCGGCAGACCGGATTGTCATCCACCACCAGAACTCTGCAGCTTTTTAGATCGACGTTGGGCGTAGACCGATGAGGTGATTTTTTGTTGTTGCAGCCAAGTCGGACCGTGAAGGCAAATATGCTGCCAACTCCCTCCTGGCTTTCCGCCCATATTTCCCCCCCCATAAGCTGAACCAGATTTTTACAGATTGCCAGTCCGAGTCCGGTGCCGCCATATTTCCTGGAGGTAGAATTGTCAGCCTGTAAAAATGGTTTAAAAAGTCTTTCCAATTGGTCTCTGTTCATACCAATTCCAGTATCCTTAACTGAAAACTCGAGTAAAACTTCATGGTCTGAACAGATATGGGTTGTTGCCGCGATGGATATCTCCCCTTTTTCGGTAAACTTTATGGCATTGTTGACAAGATTAAGAAGTACCTGGCCGATCCGTAAAGGATCACCGACTAACGAGGCCGGTATTGAAGGTGCAATCTCAAAAATAATCTTCAGCCCTTTTCTTTCTGCTTTGAGAGAGATTACATTGCTGAGCTTACCAAGCACCTCATCAAGCCTGAAAGGCACAATCTCAAGATCCAGCTTACCCGCATCTATTTTAGAAAAATCAAGTATATCGTTGACAATGTTCAATAGACTCTCGGCGGCATCAGAGGATTTACTTAGATAGTTATATTGTTGTTCCGTCAATTCTGTCTGCAATACCAGCCCGTTAAAGCCCATGATCGTGGTCAGAGGGGTACGAATTTCATGGCTCATCTTTGCAAGAAACTCTGAACGCACCCTGGTGCAATTTTCGGCTATTTCTTTATTCCTCCTAAGTTCAGAGACATCACTGATGGTCCAGATAATTTTGTGCTCATGCGCCCCACAGAAAACCGTCCTTTCTGCTTTCGCAGAGACTGTGCACCAGACTACATCGCCAGTCCTGTGTCTCAGAGGCACCTCCATCATCGTAATCTGACCGTATTTGATGGCTTCTTGAAATTGCGCAACAGAGGTGTCCCATTTTTCGTTTTCCATAAGCAGATCAAGCAAGCTCAAGCTTTTCATTTTAAGAGCGGAAGTAAACCCCAGCATCTGCGCTGCCATGTCGTTGCATTGCAAAATCACACTATCTTCATGTGTAACCAGTATCCCGACTTGAGCTGTATCAAGAATCTGTTGAAGCTCATGTTTTGTTCTTTGAATGTGAGATTCTATCTGCTTCCTGCGGGTGATGTCGCGAATTGTGCCCACTAAGTACCACTGTTTCTCTATCTGAAATGCCGATACTGCAACCTCTGCGGCGAAGGTGGTCCCATCCGAACGGGCAGCAGTGAACTCATGAACCCCTCCGATTATGTGCCCTTCCCCTGTGTCTTTGAAGCGTTTCAACCTAACTTGAACTTGTGTTCTTTCTGTTTTACTTGGCAACAACAGCTCATGAATATCTTTACCGGCAGCTTTATCTGCGCTTATCCCGAACATTTTCTCAGCGGCGGTATTCCAGAACAAAATTTTCGATGTATCGTCGATCATAATCATGGCATCGTGGATCGCTTCGCTCATCGCTTCAATCTTGCTTTCCGTTATTTTTAAACGTCGTTCAGCCCTCTCGCGCAGTGCTACGAAGCTTTTTTTTTCTATTAGCAGGTCTCGTGACTCCAGCGCCCTCCGGAGCATGATTTTAAATCCACACCATTCAACCGGCTTGGTGAAAAACTTGTACACCCCCGCAGTGTTTACTGCTTCTACAGCAATGTTGATATCAACGGCGGCAGTAAGCATTACGGTAATGATGCGGCCATACCTTTTCTGAATTATGGAAAGCAGAGTCACACCATCCATCTCCGGCATTAAGCAATCACAGACAACGAGATCGATGCGGTGTTTTTGGAGAAGTTCAAGTGCCTCCTTCCCACTGGTGGCGGTAATCAGCCTGTAGGGCTCGTTTTTCAGCATACGTCGTGATGTTGCAATAAAATCTGCCTCATCGTCGACTATGAGTATCGCATGTCTGGTTTCTGAGCTATCTCGCTGCAGATGGCATATGGTCATTGGGAAGTATCCGGTCTGTTATTAAAATCTATTCATCTCGCTCAGCTTGGCGTATATTCCCTCACCCCGTCGGGCTGTCAAGTATTTGCCGCAGGATTTGTGCCAGATCTTTTTTCAAAACTGGCTTCAACAGATAGCCGTTTACCCCCATAAGCTGGCTTTTTTCATCATCCATTTTCTCACTGAAACCGGTAAAGACAACGACGGGTAAACTTGGCCGCACGCGTTTGATTTCTGCGGCCAGCCTTTCTCCCGTCATATTCGGCATGGTAAGATCAGTGAGAACCAGATCATATTGCTGCGGATTTGCCAGGTACAACTCAAGCGCCTCGATGCTGGACGTTCGGGACGTGACGCGATAACCAAGTCTGGTAAGCATTGAGTTGACGAGTTTGACGATCGAAACTTCATCATCGACCAGCAAGATCCGCTCGCTGCCGCCCTGGAGTTTTTCATCAGGGAACTGCAGTAAAGCCTGCTCACCATAATTTGAAATTGGGAAATAAACCCTGAAGGTCGAGCCGCCACCTTTTTTGCTCTCTACATCAATGGCCCCCCCAAATTTTCTGACGATACCGTGCGACACAGACAACCCCAGCCCGGTCCCTTTTCCTTCAGCTTTGGTGGTAAAATATGGATCAAAGATGCGAGGAAGGGCCTTCTCGTCAATCCCTTCGCCGGTGTCGGTTACGGTCAGACAGACGTAACGCCCCGCCTTCACTTCCAACCTGTCTGCGAGATCCTCATTGACCTGCAATGAATCGAGGAGAATGGTGAGTCTTCCCCCGTTTTTTTCCATGGCATGGAAGGCGTTAGTAACCAGATTCATGACCACCTGGTGGATCTGGGTAGCATCTGCCATAATCAGTGGACATTCTTTATGAACGGTTTCTCTAATATTAATGGTGCTGGGCAGTGTTGCCCTCATAAGCTTGACTACCTCCTTGACGATGATCTGAACTTTCACTGGCTTCAGTTTGAGCTCACCCTGACGACTGAACGTCAGAATCTGTTTGACCAGATCTGCTGCCCGTAAAGCTGAATCCATTATCCCTGTTACGTAACTATGCAGCGAACTTCCTTGGGGGAGATCTTCATGGAGAATCTCTGCAGCTCCTATTATTGGGAAAAGTATATTGTTAAAATCATGGGCAATTCCTCCGGCAAGCGTGCCTATCGCCTCAAGTCGCTGAGCTTGCAGAAAGCGATCTTCCATATCAAGCATCTCTGTTATGTCACGCATCACGGCGACGAAGTTTACGATCCTTTCCTTTTCATCTTTTACCGGACTGATTGTTCCCTCTTGGATATACAGCGAGCCGTCTTTCTTCTTGTTTGTTATTCGTCCTTGCCAAATACGTCCCGCATTCAGGTCTTCCCACATCTCGTTGTAAAATTGGTCATCATGCTTCCCGCTCTTGAATATTCTCGGGTTTTCTCCGATTATCTCTTCCTTTGAATATCCAGACGCCAGAGAAAAGCTGGGGTTGACATACTCGATTCGCCCTTTGTCGTCGGTGATCATGATAATCTCAGCAGCCTGGTCAATAGCCAAAACCAGCCTGCGCAGTTCTGCCTCGCGTTTCCTTGCTTTTGTAAGGTCTGTCGCCACACCGCACAAAGCAATTACTTTACCGTTATCGTCCTGGATTACGTTGGTGCGTAAATCAAGGTATAGCAAACTTCCATCTGAGGCGATGTTAACTACTTCTCCGTGCCACGAACCTTTGCCGATAGTGTTTTGGAGAATCTCTTCCTGGGAGGGGCTAGTTTTTAGAGGCAGATCAAAAACTGATATGTTCTTGCCAATGAACCACTCCCGCGACCGCTTCATTGCACGAGCCTGGGCCACATTGACATCAATGATATTTCCATTCAGTTCAGTTATGGTTACACTATCAGAAATCTGGGCCAGTACTCTGGCCTGCATAGTAATCTGCTCCCTGATCTTTCTCTTATCTGTTATGTCAGCTATGAACCCCTCAAAACAAGAAGGCTGTTTTCCGTCACGGTTGACCATCTGGCCCCTCTCCCATAGCCATCGGACAGTCCCGTCCCTGTGTCGGATGGGGTATTCAATCTCATAAGGAGCATTTGCTGCTGCCGCAGACTGGACCTTGTTCCATATATCCTGCCTATATTCAGGCTCAATCAGATCTGCGTAGAACCCTCCATTATTACCAGTAAGCTCTTCTGGTTCGTAGCCCGTGAGACTCAGAGATCCGTTACTCACGAACTCCCAGATCCACTCTTCATTGTTGGCGCAGCGGTATACCATACCGGGCAGATTATCCATCATCCTTTCGACCTCTCTCGCCGATTTCTGGAGTGACTCTTCTGCTCTTTTTCTTGTGACGATATCCCAAGCCATATTTGCCAGTGTGCTGACCTGTTCGATATCGCATTCGCTATAGTCTAATTGCTTGTTGCCGACACCGAGCATTGCCACTATGGTGTCGCCTGAAAAAACAGGAACGGTTAAAATGCGTGTGACAGGAACATGCCCCTTCGGCAGCCCCCTTGTATTGGATATATTTTCATAGTCATTATATATCAGAGGCTTGCGAAGGCGTATGCTGTCCGCCCAAATGCCAGCCTGCTCCACCGGGTAATGAAGATCAGTCAGGTTAACTGAGCAGATGCCTGTTTTTGTTTGTGAAGACCACTGCTGAAGGCTTATCAGCGATTCCTGCTCCGAAATATGATGGAAGAAGCCGATCTTGCTGTCGGTCAGGATTTCCGCCTCATCCAGGGTTTTTTGCAAGAGTGCCTCTAGAGAATTGTTATTGGCAAACTCACTGAGCAGCAAACGGGAGCTGAGCAACTTTTCCGTGCGCTTCCGATCGCTTATATTTTTCATTGAGACCAATATGCCGACTATCCCCTCATCGCCCCCATAGACGGGAGTCTTTGTGACAAGAAACCAGTCATCTCCGTGCCTTCTGTCAAAGGTCAATGTTTTTCCGTTGGCTATGGTTTCCTCGTCCTCCCGGTTGAATCTCTTCGCTGTCTCAGGCGGGTACAGTTCATCATTCTTCTGGCCAATGATTTGATCCTCTGACTTACCGATGTACTGGCAGAACGCCTGGTTGACCATCTGATACCTGCCTTCGGTATCTTTGAGTATGAAAATTTGAGAAGCTGCAGACAGGATTAATTTCATAAGAGAGCGCTCCTGGCCGATTATCTCGACGTCTTTACGCTCCTTGAGGGCAATCGCCAGATTACCTGCCAGCTGCTCGAAAAACTTAATCGATGCTTTGGAGAATCTTTCCTTACGATTGTCGTTCAGCTGCAGCAGTCCTATGACTTCATTACCAAAACGCAAAGGGATAAGAGCTACCGACTCATAGCCTTCTCCATGGCAGCGGTTGCGGGTTCTGGCTTGACGGTCCTTTTCACTTGTCGAGGCAAGCAGTGCGCTCGTACTGTTGGTAAAGAAGCTGCCGTTGTCAGTGAAAAATGGCAGTTCAGGGTTGTATCGGCCCAGGAGGATGTTGCCGCACATACATTCAAGCACCGGATTACCAGCCTCATCACGGATTGTATCTCCTCTGGAGTCTACTGAGCACAAGCTCTTTTCAGCTTCAATAAACGCATTAGGAAATCCACACCATTCATAATACGGGTAATCTTCCCCATCTTTCAGGCGAATTCCCACTGCCTCCATATCCGCCCATTCCGCCAGCTTCCTGCACACATCACGAACAAGCTGATGCACATCAGCCTGCTCGTTGATAATCTTCAACAGATCAAGACTTATTTTCCGCTCGGTCTCTGTTTTCTTCTGCTCAGTGATATCCTGCATCATTATGAGCAGGTGAGGCACGGTGTCGATTTCTATTTTTTCACCATTCAGGAGGATTGTTCGCTGGTGGCCATTATTTGTGTGCAGTTGAATCTCAATATTTTCCCCTTTATCCCCGTTCAGGCAAAGGTGTTGAATATGTTGGATATCCTCTTTTGAAAAAAGAGGAATACCCTCGGTGGTACTCCCAATCACTTCCTGTCGCGCATACCCTGTCGCTTCTGCAAAGGCCATGTTCACATCTATCCAGGTGCCTTTATCCTGAGATATTATCCCCATCATCAATGGACTATGATCATAGGCAACCCGGAATTTCTGTTCAGAGTGAGCCAGATTACGAAAGAGTGTTGCATACGGTTGCCTGAGCCCTTTTTGTATCAACGCCAGATACACTAGACAAGTTGAGATGATTTTGAAATAATGCCCGATCAGATTAGAAAGACCAAATACGCTAATGTAAAAGGTAAACGCCAGCTCAGCTATAACTGTCAGTCCGATGGAAAACATCATTAGCCATAGGACTACTCGGTTGAGAGCAGATCGTTTTCGCCACAAGAAGCCTGCCGACACAACGAGAATCAAGCTGATGAAATATTCACTGATCTTTTTAAAGGGTGTCAGCCCGGTTCCCTCAACAAAACAGTGTGGAAATACACCAATGTAGAAAATCGACGAGAGCATTAAGCTGGTGATAACAACATAAACGGACAATATGACGTTCATCCGGAGCGATCTGCCGATGAAAATGGCAAACATCAACAGACTGAGGCTTTCAAGATAACGCCCGGCAATCCAGAGTTGAGTTGGCAGGTCCGCACCGGCTTCCGGGAATACCCCCATTCCTTTATATGCGAGGGTATGTAGCAGATCGACAACGCCTATAAAAAGATAGGCTATACCAAGAAGTGGAAGCGAGTCATCAGAGAGAAACTGTCTAGTGTTCCATACCACCAGGCCCACAGACCATGCCACGCTGATGGAGACCAACTCAGCGAATGAGTGGAAAAGAAGATAATTGCTTCTGTCCGTCCAATATACCGCCAAAAGAATAAATGTCAGTATTCCTAGCCAGAAAAGAGAAAACCAGATATTTTTCTGCTCAATTACAGCTCGGTTTGAATTTTCCCCGTTACTGCGGGAAGAGAGCCTGCCAGATTGACATTCATCTACGTCAATTATCTCAAGATTCATCATTAACCTCAAAGGATGAGTCAATAAGATCCAATATCTGCCTGGAGTTCGCCGTTTTGGTGACATAAAAGTCAGCCCCTTCGCCCAGAATACGCGATTCATTCTCAGGTGAGTCTTGCCCTGTCATGGCAATAACCAAGATAGATTTTAGCTCTGGGTTGGTTTTGATAGTGCGGCACACCTCAAAACCATCAATACCTGGCATAAAAAGATCCAACACCACCAGGTCAGGCTTCAACTGCACCACCTTCATACCTGCCTGGAACCCATCCGAAGCGGTCTCAACCTGGTAATTCTTACGTTTCAAAAGTCTTGTGAAGGTTTTGAGGACGAGAGGCTCATCATCCACGACCAACACCGTTCTAGCTCTGGATTTCTTTTCAGGAAGTGCCTGTGCTTTTTTTAGGAGCTTGTCTATTTCACACTGTAAAATCCGATGGTGCCCTCCCGGTGTCACCAGTGCCTCCACGCTTCCAGACTTCACCCAGCTCCACATGGTGGTTCGATCTACACCGCAAATCCTTGCTGCCTGTGGGATTGTATAAAAATCTCTTTCCTGGATCATCTTTGTTGTTCTCAGGGTGTCACAATTTATTGTTAGCGATGCGTAAACATTTACACCATTATCATCGTATATAACATATTCGACAAATACAACATTTTTTTGGTCTCTAGCTGTGGCATGGCCTTGTGACAAAAGAAGATGATTTATTGGTAAAATAAGTAGTTAATCAATCTGGGTGGGGGCGGCAGATTCGAACGTACTGCGGAAAAGTTCTTTCCCTTATTTGGGGCTAGGAGTGCATTTGTCTTGCTGATGCAATGGCACACAGAGCAGAAACCTGTTTTTCAGGGTGCCCGTAACCGTGACTATTCATCACCATCACCAACCTTGGACCACGTCGGTCCTTGAAAAACTTTGGCTCGGTCAAAGAAGATTGGAGGATTTACAGTCTCAATTTTCTTAACCCGCCATACGAGGAGGCGCAGAAAGAGATACTGTTCGAGATGATGAAGACCACGGTTAAGAGAAGAGTCGCCGGTCATATTCTCGATTAATGTGGATCGAGGCCTATTCTTATTTTCATTGATTGTGGGCCCAGAAGTAAGTTGATTGCGGGTCCGGGTGTTTATAATTGCGGTCCGCTACAGCTAAGTATTTTCAGAACATTTCTCCATGAAAATATGAGAGAAAGCTTAACCAGGGTATCATTTTGTGGTGTCAATCGTTATCCTCTTTGCGCAAAAAAATGACGAGATTGCAGCTGGTGGAAAACAATTTTATCCATCAAACTATGATAGGTGAGATTGCATTTTTTCAGGGTAATAGTAGGGGGCCTCTGGTTAACCTTACCCATGCTATCATTCTCGCACAGAGTACTATTCATCACTGTTGGAGGCGGAAAAAATAGAAGCTACGCTGGAAAGAACAGAAACTATCGAGTAGGGTGAGGTGAGCTAATTACTCTCACCTCATCCCTCTCACAGAACCGTACGTACGGGCCTCGTATACGGCTCCTGTCCATTTACATTCCTATCGGGAACAAGAATCCCGGTTTGAACAGCAGATAGATCGAATAACCACAGCTCCTTGTGGAGATACCTGTTCGGCAGTGCATAGTGAGCCAAGGGGCAGGCAGCATTCGCCCATGAATTCATCTTGATATCAATGAACTCACCCTTGTAGCCAAGCTGGCGAAGCCGGCGATGAAGTCGCCCCGGTCTCTTCCAGAGCTTCATCTGGATGGCCCGGATTCTTCTTCGTACCCAGCTCGACAAATCCCGCAACACCTTCTTGCAGTCTGCTATCCTGAAGTAAAAGGCAAAACCACGGAGCACAGGATTGAGAACGTCAATTACTTCGTCTACATTCCTGCCCCCGTTTCGCCTGGTCAGAGCTCTCACCTTCTCCTTGAACACCCATATCTTTGCCTCTTGAATCCGGGTGTACGTAGAATGAATCGATACACCAAGAAATGTAACACCTTTCAAGCTATTGCAGATATGGGTCTTTTCGCGGTTCACGGTAAGAAGCAGCTCGTCCTCAAGATAACGGCTGGCCTGCCCAAGTGCGTTACAGGCTGCACTCTTCGATCTGCAGAGAATGAGGATATCATCGGCGTAGCGAACTATCCTGTGACCCCGCTCTTTCATGAACTGGTCAAACGCATCAAGATAGATGTTGGCTATCAGCGGGCTGATCACTCCGCCTTGCGGACTGCCGACTTCGCTTGCCTGCCACCCCTCATTCGTCATCACTCCGCTTTTCAATACCTTCCGTAACAGCTCCAATATCGATCCGTCCTTGATTCGCCTGGCTATTGAACCAAGGATAAGGCCATGATCCAACGTGTCAAAGCATTTCGACAGGTCCATATCCACAACCCACTTCCTCTCATATTTGCGTATGAGCATCGTTGCCTTGCTGATCGCCTGGTGGCAGCTCCGACCGGGACGATAGCCGTAGCTTGATGGATGAAAGTCAGGATCAAATATCGGTTGAAGAATATCCAGCAGAGCCTGCTGCACTACACGGTCACGGACCGCGGGAATGCCGAGCAGTCTGACCCCGCCGTTCGCCTTGGGTATCTCCACCCTCCGCACCGGTTGGGGTCGGTAGCTCTTCTCTCGCAGTTCCGTCAGGAGAAGGTCCAGATCGGCATCGAGGGAGCCGGCAAAGTCTCTGACGGACTGGCCGTCTATACCGGAAGCTCCATTCGCGGACTTTACCTTGAAAAACGCCGCGCGCAGTGCACCTTTGCTAAGCAATCTCCCGTATAGGCTATACCAGATCCTCGCCATCTCGCTGTCCTGCGGATCCTCGTCTGCTGCCGGTTCCAAGATCATTTCGAATCTTCACGCTGGTGGCATCGCCTTCTAGCCTTCCGGCAATGTACGATATCTGCCAGCCCTACTCCGATGAACGGCCAAAATCAGCAGACTCCCTGTCACGGTACACCGCCGATAATGTGCCCTGTCCCGTCGGACAGTTTGTGTTCAACACCCTGGACATGCAGCCATTCAAGGCCCTTTTAAATGAACTTCACCCCTTCGCAACTGATACGGCTTTTGACGCATACCAGCCCCCAGAAACTCGAGTACCGGGTCGTTCCGGTTTTGCCCTCCACACTGTTACCAGCTTTCACAGGCCAGAACTTCAACACTACTACGGGTTCATCTGCCACCTTGCACCTCTTCGATCGGCCTTGAGTTGCCTCTTGTGCCTCTCTCTCCTCGACATCTGAGGGCGGGGTACAAGGCTTCCCCGGTTAAGGCGAACCCCCTGTGAGCGATCGCATCCTCAAACACGTTACGGGACTGACCAGGTATCGGGCTTCACGCTAGTTTGGACGCTTACCCTCCCGCACCGCTGAATCAGGTTCGTTTACACTATGTACCGCTTACTTCCTATCGCTTCCTTCAGACCCTGCCGTTACCAGCAACGCCCTTGCGATTCGGATTGTCTTCCCCCTGGTCGGGGTGACGCCTGCGTATCGCAGGCTGGGTTTGCCCGCCATGCCGGGCAAACAAACAACCACCGACTTTAAGTCGGTGGGTTTAACGGCGCGGACTGAAAGTCCAGCAACACCGGCAAAGCCGGTCTACTCGATATCAAACTGGTCATTGGGGTCCTTTTCAAAGTGATGAGACAAATACTCTTGAATCATCTCTTTGGTGAGCTCCCCAGATGTCACACAGAAGTAGCCTCGCGCCCAAAAATGACGCCCCCAGTAACGTTTCTTCAAATGGGGGAACTCTTCGAATACCTTCTGGGACACACGACCTTTAATCCTCCGCATTATGTCGGATGGAGAAATGTCTGGAGGCGATGAGACCAATATGTGCACATGATCTTTGCTCACAACACCACGCAAAATCTGGATCTCAAAACATTCACAGGTTTGCCGTACAAGCTCTCGGACACGCAAGGCCAAATCGCCTTCCAAAACATGGTATCGGTATTTCGTCACCCAAACAAAGTGGTATTCAATCTTGTATTTTGTATGACTTCCTTGGCGATAGTTCATGCTTATTGATTATAAGCCAACGACTAGCAGAATGTTACCCGCCTGAAAGGCGGGGGTTTTAACCTTTTGCAGGAACAATAAAAAAATACACTATTCCAATAGTTGTAGAAATTGCTGGTGATGCTGATGTTATACTTCTCGTTTTTCTCCATCCAGCACTTTTCTTATAAGGGTGGCGAGAGCTTCTAACTCGCTTGCCTTTTTAAGTAATTCATCAAAATCTAATAACAAATGTGGTACTGTGCGGGTAACAGGCACCTCTTTTTATCCCCCTTCAATGGATCAAAATGACGAGAGAAATACAAAACTAAAAAATCATTTTTCAGTTTCTCGCCGGCAAATTTCCGACATTCGCTTACCCGCATCCAGGTAATGATTTCTAATGCACCCTTCCAACTCGTAGACATCCCCTTTTCTCAAACTATCGACAATATTTTTGTGTCTCCAGTATACTTCCTCCACCGAATAGAGCTGAATCCAGTATCTAAAGAGAAGAAATTTAGAAATTCCTTGGCATGCTCTTCTGCAGAATTCAAGGAGCAACTCGTTGTCGATCCGGGAGAAGAGAATTTGGTGAAACTTATCATCCAGGGGAGCAAGCGTTTCTATAGGCTCACCATTCTCTGCAACCAGCCTCATTTTCTCTGCCAGTTCCTCCAAACTTTTGATGTCTCTTGCCGTATATTTCTGTATCACTGAGCAAACAGCTGCTGCTTCCAATATGCCACCGGTGAAATAACTATCACGGATTTGTTTGGGATCAAGCTTTGTTATGAATTTCCCTTTTTGAGGAGTCCATACAACCAACCCTTCTTTTATGAGAATTTGCAAGGCCTCCCGGATTGGTGCTCTGCTTATCGACAGTTTTTTTGCAATGACGAGCTCTTTCACCTTGGATCCTGGCTTATAGGTACCGTCAAGAATAGACTGTTTAATATAGGTGACTACATGATCTGTGTATGTCTGCTTTTTGAAATCCAAATTAATATTCCTTTTCAGGGAAAATACTTAGGGGGGAAATTTGCACTATAATCAATGGATATTCTACGGAGCAGTAATAGCCTATATTGCTCATATATGGATATGAGAAATCGGCACAATGTGGTAGCGAAGGGATCCGGAGGATGAAATTTCTCTAATCACATTAAACCACAACCGCACCAAACAGCGTTAATCAATAAATGAACACTTGTAAATGGTGTGGAGCAGAAAGTAGTTTTTTACATCCGAACCCAGAATCGAAAGCGGTACGCTGTACAACACAAAAGAGGAAATTTTCCTACTAAATCAGGACATTCGTTTTATTTCAACAAAAAGGTAAAGTCTGTTTCTTTAAAACTGCATCTTGCCTTGAATTCGTCACATGCCTCCTCAACATTTTCAGCAAGAATCGGTAGAGCTTTTTCCAGAACCGAGAGATACATATCAGAATCCTGTGCAGTGAATGCAGGAATTTTCCAGATGCGAATCGCTGTTTCGGAAATCACCATTGAGAGGACAGCAGAGCTCCCAGGCATAATTCCACCACCACCAACTTGATCATGAAGCTTTGAGGACATGTAGGTAACTCCACCGGCATCTTCACTAACCAATAGCGCAAGTTCACCTATTATCCGGACCTTATCCCTGGCCATTTCTGCACCTACCAGGGCATTGCCAAGGCCTGCAATCCTTTTGCCGAGTTCTCTGGTTGCTGATGCAATTTCACCGGTTCCTCGATTGTACGCTGTATCTGTTTTGATATAATTGAAATTCGCTTCCTTACATCCCCGAACCAGAGCATCGTAAACAACCCTGTTGTCTACATCCTTGTTGATCCTTATCCACAATGCATTTTCTTCCAGCCCCCTGCAAACTGCTGGTACGTACGCTTTACTTTCGAGAATGATCGTTGGAACTTGGTCTAGGCCAAGTTTCTTCATCAACGCGCCTTTCTCGCCGAGCATTATATTGCCTTCAAGATCCTCATCAGGGCCTAACCCTCCCTCATTGGCGTTTAATACTGCCATGACAGATACAGGTATCTCATCTATTTCTAAAACAGAGCCGATACACATGCCAACCTTGCCTGCCATTCCTTCTGGACAGGTGAAAACAGATTCCCGGTACCGTTTTTCAAAGGTGTCAATTACAGCGAGACAAGTGGCTGTCTGAAGAGCTACAGGAAGTTCCAAGCATCCCTGGCCATAGATCCGTCCGAAAGCGGCAAAGGCAGCGCTCTGGCTGTAGACGGCGTCGAGCCCTATAACAAGTCGAGCGAGAGTTGCTTCATACGGTGTTATTCCCCTCCTTGCCCTTGCTGTCCCAGTACCGCCGTCCTGGGTTTTTACGGTCACTGTGCCGGAATCTATGTCAGCCTCAACTGATGAGATCGTGGTGCAAACCGGTAACGCCCTGCGGAGCAGGCAGGCAATGACAGCAAATCCTGCCGTGTCATCCTGAACAAACCCGGAGTGGCTATGTACGTGGCCAGCACCGGCATGTCCGGTTATACCTAATATCCCTTGTGATGCAGAACTCTTAGTTACCTTCATTGTTCATACCTCTCTCGGCTGGCTTCACAATGCATAAAACACGAATACGGACAGCTGCTCTTACAGTCCCGGCAACCAAAGTGCTATTTGCGGAACGAATGTGAGCACCAGCAGTGAAAGGATCATGGTGAACAAAAACGGCAAAACTGCAACGCTGAGTCGTTCGATTGAAATATTGGCAATACTGCAACCAACAAAAAGATTCACACCCACCGGAGGCGTAAGAAAACCCATTGATGAGCAGACTATCATGATAATGCCGAAATGGATCGGATCAACGCCGAGCACCTTGACAACCGGCAGGAGAAGCGGAGTCAGGATAAGAATGTTTGCCAAAGCATCCATAAACGTTCCCATGATGAGCAGGAACACAAGAATTATCGGCAATAGTATGTATTTATTATTAGAAATATTCACCAGTATCTCTACGAGCATGCTCGGAAGATTGTAGAAAAGCAATATCTGACCAAGAGCTGTGGCTGTGGCAACAACGAGGAAGATAGATGAGGTTGTCAGAGCTGTTCCTTTGAACACATCGATTACCTTTTGCCAACTCAGGGTTCGGAGCACAAGTCCTTCGACGACGAGAGAGTAGACAACGGCAATAACACCTGCTTCGGTAGGGGTCGTCAATCCTCCGTAAATACCGCCGAGGACGATGATTGGAACCATAAGTGCGGGCAGGGCGAGAAAAAAAGTGGACACTATTTCCATGATAGGAGCTCGTTTCCCTGTTCCGGTGAAACCATACTTTTTTGCTAAAATGTGGCTACACACCATTAAGCACAATCCGATAAAAAGGCCGGGGATAACACCAGCTATAAAGAGGTCCCCAACAGATACTCCAGCCGTTGTCCCGTAAATAATGAGCGGTACGCTTGGCGGTATAATAACCCCGAGACATCCAGCAGCAGTATTCACCGCTGTAGCAAACGATTTAGAATACTTCTCTTTCTCCATTGCCGGGATCATTATTCCACCAACTGCTGCAACGGTTGCGGGAGCTGAACCGGAAAGGGATCCATAGAAAAGGCTGGTTAGAACAGAAATATGAGCCATTCCACCAGTCAGATGACCGACCAAGGCTCGTGATACAGAGAGCAGTCTCTGGGCCATGCTGCCTTTCTGCATAATCTCGCCCGCCATGATAAAAAATGGTACGGCCATCAGAGGGAAAACATCCAAGGATGTGATCATTTTCTGTATCAGGAATTCGTATGGTAGCATGTCGCTAGAGGCCATGCCGACAATTACGCTCAGCCCAATGGCTACACCGATGGGAACACTCAGTAAAAGAAACGTAGCCAGCGAAACAAAGGTTAAAATAATAGCCAGATCCATTGCAACGACTCCTTAATTAATCTCTATTTCAGCAGGATTGATTCTCCCTGTAATTAACCACCACAACCTTTCGAGTGTCCTTAAGCCCATAAAACCAAGCCCCACAGGCATGCACAGATAAACCCAGTAGGCATTGATCTCAAGAGCAGGTGTCTTCTGACCGGTCCCGGCGAGGAAGATGATAAATTTGACTCCAAGGACTGTCACAAAAACACAGAACAGCAAGGTAAATATCGAAGCAGCAATAGTGACCGGCCGGGCAAACTTTCCTTTGAACATCGTGCGGACAATTGTCACCTCCAGATGCCTGTCCATTTGTGTTGCATAACTGCAGCCAACATAGACAGACCAGATGAAAAGGTAGCGGGCCAACTCTTCCGACCAGTCAAGTGAACTCTGGAGAACGTACCTGTTAAAGACCTGAACCGCAGTAATGCCTGTCATCATAACCAGCGAAACAGAAGCAATAATCATCTCAACGCTTGGAATCATCGATTTGGGCGTATTTTTCATGTTGATGCTCTCTATTGTCTCGTTATACCGGGCAGTCGAATCCCGCCCGGTATGGTTAGGGCTGGTTATTCACCGGCGATGGTCGCTTTTGCTTGTTCGATAAGATCTTTTCCGATGCGATCTTCAAACTCTGCATAAACACCAGCTGTGGCGGCAGCCCAACGCTCACGCTCTTCTGGGGTCAGAACGGTAACGGTAACGCCCTTGTCCGCCAGCTGCGCGAGGATCTCTTTTTCACCGTCGCGAATGAGCTTGCGTTCGTAGAGCTTAATCTCATCAAAGGTAGTGAGCACCATATCTTTCTGTTCTGGAGTAAGGCTGTCCAAAAATTTCTTTGAAATCATAACCAAGTGCGGGCTGAACAGGCTGTTGACAATGGTGACGTGGTTATTGACTTCTGGGAAGTTATTATACCAGGCAAGGTTGAGGTCGATATCGATGCCGTCAACGGTTTTTTGTTGCATGGCAGTGTATACTTCACCCCATGCAACAGGGGTAGGATTCATGCCAAGACTCTTCAGAGTGGCGATGTGGGCTTTCGAGGGAGTGGAGCGAATTTTCAAACCTTTTGCATCTTCAAGAGTTGCTACAGCCCGGTTGTTATTCCAAAGGTTACGAAAACCGATTTCAATGTAGCCAAGGCCGATAATGCCACTTTTCTCTAGTGCTTTTGTGGCATTCATGCCGATGGGTCCATCTGTTATCTTGTCAGTGGAAGGATAGTCAGGAAAGAGGAAGGGCAAATCAAAGATCAGAAATTCATCGGAAAATGGGGAAAGGTTTGGGGTCGAGGCAGAACCCATTTGGAGCATGTTGAGTTGCAGCCCCTGGACCACGCTATCGAAGTTGCCGAACTTGGAACTGTCGAAAATATCGACACGGAATGCCCCGTTGCTACGCTCTTCGATCAATTCCTTGAATTTAATGAATGCAAGCCCCATCGGGTGCTGTGGTACATTCGGGTGAGCGAGCTTGATAACAATTGGACCCGCAAAGGCTGATGAGATGCTCATGGACAAGCAAAGTACCAGTACAGATAAAACAGTTTTAATACTTTTCATTGTTTCCTCCTGAGAATGTATACATTTGGTAATTGATACACTACCACATACAGAGCGCGCCTTTATGCAGGAAGGTATCACTGCCATAGAAGGCTCCCAATACTAAAGATTTTGCACGGTATGGGAGACCATTTGTCCTACCATGAATCTTTCATACGAACCTGCAACCTGCTAACAAATCTATCCCAATTCATCAACAATATGCCCTTCTCCATCGAGATGAACGCTACTCCCATGTTCCATCTCACTGAGAGGTGTGACTGCCATTTTACGATCAAGTTCACCACCTAACGCTGCAACGACAACGCCGGCTGAGTTATCACCGAAGATATTTGTTGTTGTACGGAACATGTCAAGAATTCGATCAATTCCAGCAACAATCGCAATCCCTTCAAGAGGTAAACCCACCGACTGAAGAACCATGGTTAACATTATCAAGCCACCTCCGGGAATGCTTGCGGTTCCGACTGAGGCGAGAACTGCCGTTGCAACAATTGTCCCCTGCTGGGTAAATGACAGATCAATTCCATACGCATTAGCAACAAACATGGCTGCAACAGCCTGATATAAGGCTGTCCCATCCATGTTGATGGTAAGTGCCATCGGCAGTGTAAAACCTGAAACTTTTGATGAAACACCAAGCTGCCTTTGTGCGCGCATGGAAAAAGGAAAAGCTGCGGCGGCACTACAGGTGGACAAACCTACCAAGGCAGGCTCCATCGTCTTTTTTAAGAAGGCTAGTGGAGAGATACGCGCGACTGTTGCCACAATTATGACATAGGATGCAAAAATATGTATGAGACAGGCGACAAGAACCGCCACAATGAGTTTTCCCATTGGCAGCAATATATCCAGTCCAAATTTTCCGGTTGTCCATGCAATAAGGGCGAAGACGCCATAAGGTGCAAAGCTAATAACGATATCAGAGACTTTGAACATCACCTCAGCAAGGCTTTGGAAAAAATTAGCAATAGGTTTGCCTTTTTCACCGGTCATGGAAAGTCCGGCTCCAAAAAGTAAGGCGAAGATGATGATCTGCAGGACATTGCCATCAGCAAGAGCTTCCATCGGGTTCATTGGAAACATACTGACAATCATCTGGGCTGGACCAACAGGATCAGGAGCTTTGAAAGCTTTAAGCTCACCAAGGGTAAGCCCGATACCAGGTTGTAAGACATTCGCAACAAGTAGGCCAATGCAAACAGCCAAGGTAGTTGTCACCATGAAATAAATCAGAGTGGTAACACCTGTTTTCCCTAAATTTTTAACATTTCCTGTACTAACAACACCAGATATGAGTGTTGAAAGAATCAGGGGGACAACGATTAACCGGAGACAACGAATGAAGATATCGCCGATAGGCTTTAAATACTCAGCTTTTTCTCCAAGAATCAGACCGGCAATAACACCAAGAACTAAGCCGATCATTATTTTATGATACAGTTTCATTGTGATTCTCCTCTCTAGTTTTGCCGTCGGTCTGGCAAGAGTCATACCTTGGTTAATTCAACTATACAAAAAAGGCACTGTAACCAGAGTCACAGTGCCTTTTTTTACTTATTGAAACGTATCAAGATACGCATAGAGTGCCGGGGAACCACCGGTGTGCAGGAAAAGCACGTTGGAGCCCGTGGCGAAATGCCCACTTCGAACCAGGTCAATGAGCCCGGCCATAGCCTTTCCAGAGTAAACCGGATCAAGCAGGATGGATTCTGTCTGAGCGAGCAGTTTGACAGCTTCGGTCATGCCATCGGTGGGAATGGAATATCCAGGGCCAACATAGCTGTCATAGCAAGTAATCTGGTCAGCTGGAACCGTCTCACGCATACCAATGCGTTTCGCCGTTTCAAGCACTAGTTTGTGTACAATTTCTTCCTGGACGTCTTTTTTACGGCTAACATTAATACCTGACACTGGAATACCAGCATTGGTACCGTACATGCCGACAACTATGCCTGCGTGTGTGCCTGCACTGCCGCTTGGAACCACCATATGATCAATGGACAGGTTCTTATTGAACAACTGTTGCATGATCTCCTCGGCACAGGCGACATAACCGGTTGCACCGATTGCATTGGATGCACCACCGGGTATGATATATGGCTTTTTGCCGTCTTTTTTCAGGTTTTCGGCAAGTTTTTCCATCTCACCAAGCATATTGGAGCCACCAGGGACAACGGTCGTACTTTTGACGCCAAGCAATTTGAAAAGGAAATTATTGCCGGAACCGTCTTTCTTGTAACTGCCCGGAACCCGCTCCTCTAATACAAGATGGCAATCCAGTCCTTCTTTTACAGCCCAGGAAAGGGTCAGACGGCAGTGGTTTGACTGAACAGCACCACAAGTGATGATAGTGTCGGCCCCATTTTGCATAGCATCGGCGATACAGAAGTCGAGCTTTCTTGTCTTGTTCCCACCTGCACATCCAGGGAGAAGGTCGTCTCGTTTGATGAAAATATTGACTTTGCCACCGAGGGCTGCCGAGAATGCCGGAAGCGCCTCTATCGGTGTGGCATCCTGCACATAATTTCTTCTAGGAAATTTGGTCAGATTCATAGTGTGTCCTATTAATGTAGGGGTTAGTTGATGAGAACAATGGCCTCGATTTCAATATCTGCCCCCAATGGGAGAGCAGCCACCTGAAATGCGCTTCTAGCCGGGAAAGGTGAGGAGAAGTATTCAGCGTAAACGGCATTGACCTCCTGAAAATTTCCTATGTCCGACAAAAAAACAGTGGTTTTGAGAACGTCTTCAAGTCTTCCCCCCGCTGCTTCGATGACAGCCTTGAGATTCTTAAGAGCTTGGTGGGCGCGGTTTGCAATTGTCCCTTCCGCCATTTTGCCAGTTGCCGGATCGATAGGCAGCTGACCTGAAGTAAAAAGCAGCTCTCCCACTCTTACAGCTTGCGAATAAGGGCCAACTGCCCCGGGAGCGTTACTGGTCTCGATTGCAATTTTTCCTTTCATTCCCTTTCCCTTATGATGCATTTTTCGATGTATTTCATACAGCTATGATCCTGTATTATCAACCTGATCTTTAGTTGAAAATGCCGAATGTCGACACTTTTCTTTTTCTTTTTGCCAGATTCGACCTTCAGTGTCAAACAAAAAATATTAGTGTCAACGGCTTGGAGGAGAATATTTAGTAATTCAGGACGAATGGGGGAGGCTTTTTTTTAATGACATGGTCAATACGTTTCCTTCCTGGATTCTCTGCTACCCTTCAAATGAAACAGTTACATGCTGACGCCTATCAGGCATGCTTGTTTATTCTCTATTATCTTCATATTAAGATGCTGTACACCATGCGAAAATACAATTGTCTATTATCTAACCTTACCCTCTCGATCCTGGGTTGAATCGCTTTTACTAATGTAATTTATATCGAAATAACTATGTTTTTATAAAAAATACCAAGTATTAGTACACAGCAACACAAAACAACAAGAATGGACTTCATTTCGGATCAATGAACACTTCTTGCTTAATGTCGACATTTTTCGGAGTGGAAAGATCTTAGATTGCGACCTTCAAATTATCATGGGAATAGCAATGGCCAATCGCACCTGTAGCATTATATATTGATATTGGATAGATTGTGCGATTGCCAGATCTGAACCGTTGTAATTGCTTGCCTCAAGGCGCTGGCAAAACCTGTCCAACGTTGCCCGTCGTTTTGAGGGCAGCCAGACGGGCATAGAATCTTCGATTGGAGAAAAATAGAGTTCTGGGTGCGATTTGTCGGCAAGGAGTTGAAGTCTCTGGCGTGGCTGATGAATTACGGGCCACTGCTCTTGCAGCTGCTCTTCATCCCAGCAATAGGGGAAGTAATCATTAAATGAAACGATCGATGTGGTCATACATGCATCCTTTTTCTTCTTTAGAAAAAACAGGATGTTAATGACCTGATTATATCATAGGTTCATCTTCATTTTTGTTACGTATACTTCCTGACAGGGTAGGACAGGCTAAATCTTGAGAATTGATCAGAAATGGAGCAACTGCCAACAAAAGCTTACCAAAGACTCTGTTTGCCTCAGTCGCGTGAGGGTATAGTTGAGCTTTTTGATAAGGAGAATATGCTGTCGCCGACAGATATCGTGCAGAAAAATTACTCACCGGTGACTACTCGTAATGCGTCCACAATCGTAGTACTTTAATGATTCGTTCTTGTTGGTAAACCTGATAAACTAGCCGGTGCTGGATATTGATTCTGCGGGAATAAGCTCCGGAAAGATCTCCGATCAACTTTTCGTAAGATGGTGGGTTTTGGAAAGGGTCTTCTCGGATTACTTCGAGAAGTTTTTGTGCTTTGCCCTTTAATCCAGCACTTGCCAGCTTTTTTGCATCCTTCTGAGCTTGTTTTGTGAAGACGATTTCCCAAGTCACCAATCAAGCTCCTTTGAACATTCAGATAGATCCTGCTCCATTCCCTCTTTGATAGATTCACGCATTCCTGGTACCGAAAGAAGGTAGAGTGTTTCTGATATTGCATTCCAGTCTTCTTCGGACACGAGTACAGCATTTCCTCTTTTGCCGGTGATCATTACTGGCTGATGAGAAACTGCAGTTTCATCTATAAGGGCATATAGTTTTGCTCGGGCTTCCGTTACATTGAGAATATTCATAGTGGTACCTCCATGGCGATATGGTACGCTTTTGCGTACGTAATGTCAAGCGTTGGCGATCATCCCGCTATCATTTTTCAACTGCAATATCGGTGAGCTCTCGATTAAGATGAGCAATGGCAGGTTTTATCTGTTTTTCATGGATAGGACTCAGGATGTTTTCTGATGTGGTGGAAGCGGTAAAAATAGAGAATTGAGCAGAAATTGAGCAACGGAGAACCAGAGCTTACCAAAGACGGTCTAATCACTCCCAAGGGTTGATAACGTTGACACCTGCAGCTTGGAATGGACTGACATCTCGTGTCGCAACGCTAAACCGGTTAGTCGCCGCAATAGACGCAATGTATCCATCTGCTGCAGCAATTGCTAAACCGGCAAATTTGGCTTTGGCCATGAGCTCAGCATAAGCGGTCGTGCAGTCCATATCAAACGGACGCACACGTCCGGCAAACAGCGGCAATATTTGATTTTCAAGACTGTTTTGCAGTTCATCTCGTCGCTTTCCAACTGGAAGGTTTGCAACTCCAAAACGCAGTTCTGCCACAGTGATTGCTGATAAATAGAGCGTTTCTAGTGATTGTGCATCAATCCAGCTAATAACACGGGCCTCAGGAGCACGACGCAACGGTTCAGAAATTACATTTGTATCTAGCAGTATCATTCAAATTCCACCGGTTTGGCCGGAGATTTATCTCGACTCTGCTCTAGAATCGAAAATTCATCATCGCTCAAATTGATTTTGCGACCAATGCTGGCAAGTAAAGAACCAAGTTTTACCCTTCCTTCCGGCTGGACGGCATTTTCTAGTATCTCACGAATTTCAGCTTCGGCGCTTCGTCCATGCTGTGCGGCTCTAACCCGCAAAGCGCGATGAACCTCATCCGGTACGTTTCTGACAGTGACTGATGGCATGATTTCACCTCCCTCCTGTGCTTTATTTGCTTACATTATATCACAATGCAAGCAAATAGGGCAAGAGTCGCAATCATTTTTTTAAAGAGTCGCGTCGCAATCATTTTTTTAAAATGGCCGTGACCGATGACGTGGCATGATCAAGTAACCCCCACAGGATATTTCCAATGGTAGTCATAGCCAGTTTTCGGCTTATCCTTCTTGAGGTTTTTCTGAGCTGGTAGACCTGACGATTTGGTTGAAGTTGATCAGAAATGGAGCAACTGCAGAATGTAGCTTACCAAAGATAAGGGTCAGAAGGTCATGCTTGTCAATCTCATTACCTGTTATTCGATCATGAGCTCATGAATAATCTACAGTCAGAGACTGCATTTTTCCTGTTAGGAATTTGAAAAAACAGAACTTCCCGGATTCAGCAGAAAGCTAAACCATAAGGATTGTTGTATTTTTCAGACATTCGACAGGGCAATATTAATCGCATAACAGGCTAAATTCAGGTTCTCTCAAAAATACCTTTCAGAGAAAAATGAAAGGAGGTTTGGGTTCTACCCTCACATCCTGTCTCAGTCATTTTAGTGTCAAACTCGGCTAAGCCCTACTGAACATTCAATAGGTAGGGCTTCTATATCAACAAATAGGGGGTATCCCCCATATCTTGACCCGCCCCCGACAAGTATATTCTCTATTGTTTCACCGGCCCAAATCCCCCAAGTCCCAGGCAGAAAAACCAACCTTTCTGCCTGGGACAAGCCAAAGATCCAAGAATAGCTATTCTCGCATACTGCTGAGTTTCATCTCTACCGATCTACACCTGGGGCTAGCACCTCGTATTATTTACCGTTCACCATTCAATAAGGAGGTTTGCATGACAACATCATCGTCAGTGATTCTTACAGCTGCATTGTTTACCATCCTGAGTTCTTCATCCATTATACAGGCAGAGAATCTTTATTCAGAGGAAGTTGTTGGTGGCTCGCCAAAAGGTAACCACCAGCTTGACTGCACGGTCATTCGACCTTGGGCCAATAAAGCTCCAACAGGCGTCACTTATCCGATCATTGGCTGGGCCAACGGTTGGGGGGGAGGAGAGATAAAGAGTTCAGACGAGACAGAGGGTTATAAACCTGGGCTTATTGATTGGGCAGTAAATGGTCCTTTTGTTGTAATTGCAGCCAACCAGTGGTCTGCACGCGAGCGAGATCTTCTTCAGTGCGTTGCCTGGAACGACGTTACACAAAACGGACCTGTGCTGATCGTTGGTGGCGATTTCGACACGACGACACCCCCAGAATCCTATGAACAGGCCTGGCAGCAGATAAAATTTAATGGTAAAGGAGGCATAAACGCCTCAATAAGCGATGGAACCCATAACAGAGACGCCTGGGCTCCTGCAGATGATTACGATAATCCGCAGGATTATGATTTTGGCCGTTATCAGAATCTGACCCTTCTCTGGTGGAAAATGCAGCTCAATAGAGAAGACCTTGCAGAAGCAATAAGGGATGAACTTCTTGAAGAGTACAACGGCGCATCTTGGAGCGCTGATGCCAGTATGGATTGGGAGTGGCTTTTTCAGAAAGAACCGCCATCAACCTTTTGAGACACTGTGAAGACCAGATTAAAACATTGCATGGATTGCTGTACTTTATCGATAACTGGCAGCTGTCGAAATAAGCATTCTGCCAACCAGAATAACTGTCCTTTTTTTTAGGCGAATCATAACGGCAAATATGGATCAGCACCCAGAATGTTATACAATCGGCAGCGGTATCCCAGTCGTTCTTTTACACAGCTCTATGAGCAGCAAAGAACAGTGGGGCAAATTGATGGATGTACTCCAGGAGAAATATCAGGTCATCGCCATCGACCTCTATGGGTACGGAGTAAGCCCTCTTCCTCCAAATGGTTTCGAATTCACCCTTCTGCAAGAAGCCGAGCGGATACAAACAATAATCAAACAATTCATAGGTGACGTGAAGTTCCATCTACTTGGTCACTCTTATGGTGCCGCCACCGCATTACGATTTGCTTATGACCATCAGGAGCAACTGCTCAGCTTGTCACTCTATGAACCTGTCGCCTTTCACCTGCTGGCCAAAGATGATCCAGCCCTGCTGGTAATTGTCAAACTAGCCGAACAGATAAAGCAAGCCGTAGATTGTGGCGATTTATCGACAGGCACAAGGATCTTTGTCGATTTCTGGAGCGGTGGCGGCACGTATGCCAATATACATATGGAGAGGCAAAGATCTCTCAATCGTTATATTCAGAAAGTCCTCCTCGATTTTCAGGCTGGGATATATGAGCCCTTGACAATCGATGACTATGCCCGGCTGCAGCTGCCCACCTGTTTGATCGCCGGACGAAAAAGCCCACCCTCAACCCGGAAAATTGTAGAAAATATTGCTCGGACCCTCCCGCAGCTGGAGATGCACTGGATAGACGGGGGCCATATGGCCCCCATTACCCATGCGGCTACAGTCAATCGGATCTGGGTTGATTTCCTTGCAAACATTTCGACTACTGCTATTTGTCCATAAATGTCTTACCGTCGTTTAGTACTCGCTCGAAGCGTGCCATAAACTCTTTGCTGACGACCCCCAGCCGTACCGCGACCTTAGAAGGCATAACTGAGAATGTGCCGGTTGCCGTGGCACATTCCCGATCATTGTCATCATAGATCATGCCGGATATGGTTGCAATTCGCTCAGACGGCATTTCCATAACAGAGCCGACCACCTTTAGCTGTTGACCTACACTGACCGGACGCAGAAAATCGACCGTCATGGTTTTGGTCACCCCGATCTTCTGTAATAACGCGATCACCGTCCAACCCATAATTTCATCCAGGATGGTCGAAAGGATTCCACCATGAACAATCCGGTCCCAACCTCCCATTGAAGCGGGAACGGTGAGAAATGAATAGACATGATGCAAATCTTTATGAAAGGTCATTTGCAAGCCGTTGGAATTAGCAGCTCCACACCCAAAGCAAGTCTGATCTTCAATGTTGAGAATTGGTTTTAAGCCATTCACCCTGTCATCCATACTGGTCACCATGCAAACACATTTTCTGCTTTTTAAGCTCCGACCGGACAGGCCAATTCACATTCTCGGCAGAACATGGTTTTTTTCACCGGCTCCTCCTGACCTTCAACCACCACCACCTGCTGATTGGCAGTATCAATATCCATCTGTTTATTGCACAAGGGCCTGCTGTAAACCCCAGTCCGTCCGGGCAGCTGCGTCAATCCATACTCTTCTGATGTGTAGATCTGCGCATCAAAAACCTTCTGCGGGCAGGCTGACCGACAGAACATGGCGCAATCAACGCATGGATCGAAATCGATGGGGCCAGTCGGAGCGAGATCTATATCAACCAACATCACCCTGAGTCGCTGGCGTGGCCCAAACTCGGGTGTTACCAGGATGTTGTTTTTACCTATACAACCAAGTCCGGCCATCACCGCAGTATCCTTCATATAGATTCCACCAAACTCTACATGATAAGGTAACTTCATGCATTGTGCGCCAGTTTCATGCTCAAGCCATTCCGCCAGCTTTTTGTTGATGGACATAAGTACCTTGTTTCCAGCTGTATTGCCGGCGGCTGATTTCCCACCAAGTACCCACCAGTCCAACTCCGGTTTTTCAGGCGGATGGGCAATGGCGATAACGATGGCTGATTTTGCACTCTTCGGCCATTCCACCACTCCTGGTTTACGTCCATCCACCTCCTTCGCACCGACACCACCAAAATCCGGTATTTGACCACCCATGACATGGGACGGGGAGATCTTCAGATCCTCCACGCGGGCAATACCGGCAAGGTCTGCTCCGAACTCTTTGGCCTTGGCGATAATATCCTGACTCAAACCCACTCGTAAATCTTCCAACATATTAAGATCCTTATGTATACTTCCAAAAAGGGTTTTATTCAGCCCCACCGGTTACATGCAACAGAAGTCTTCAGATAACCGCATAGGTTCCGGCTGGAATATCCGCTGATCCATAATTTTTACGGTACCATTGAGGACAGGGATGAAACCCATCTGATCTAGGATATCCCGCTGCAAATCCACACCGGGCGCAATCTCGATAAGTTTCAGGCCTTCCCTAGTGAGTTCAAACACACAACGCTCAGTTATAAACAGTACATATTGCGCCCTTTCTACGGCATATCTACCACTGAACGTCACCTGTTCAACGGCTTCGATAAATTTCTGGGAACGGCCTTCCTGAAGGATTGCAATTTTCCCATCTTCAATGGCAACATCCAGACCGCCGGCAGTAAAGGTTCCGGCAAACACGACTTTACCGGCATTCTGCGAAATATCTATAAACCCACCTGCACCAGCCAGTTTCGGGCCAAACTTGCTGACATTGAGGTTGCCCTCACGGTCCGCCTGGGCGAGTCCCAAAAAAGTGCAGTCCAAACCGCCTCCGTGATAAAAGTCGAACTGTGAAGGCTGGTCGATAATAGCCTGGGGGTTATAACTTGCGCCAAAACTCAGGCCGCTTGCCGGCATTCCACCGATTATCCCCGGCTCTGCCGTAAGGGTCAGTTTTCCAAGAATCCCTTCCTCGTTAGCGACACTGGCGATGCCCTCCGGCATACCGATTCCGAGGTTGACCACATCACCGGCCTGTAACTCCAGGGCGGCACGACGGGCGATAATCTTTCTAGGACTCATGGTCAGAGGCGAAATCTGCGCCATCGGCACCTTGGCCTCACCGCTAAACGATGGATTATACCGTTCAGTATACGTCTGCCAGTGATGCTCACTGCTGGCCACCACCATTGCATCTACCATGATTCCGGGGATTTTTACGTGCTTGGCATTCAGTGTACCACGCTGCACAATCTGTTCGACCTGGACAATGACGAGCCCACCTGAATTTCTCGCAGCCATAGCCTGAGCCTGGGATTCAAGCGTCAGCGCCTCCCGTTCCATAGTGATATTGCCATCCTCATCCGCCGTAGTACCACGCAAGATGGCCACATCGATTGGAAAGGTTTTGTAGGCAAGATATTCCTCGCCATCAATAACCATCACCTCAACTAGCGATTCTGCCGCCAGATGATTCACCTTTCCCCCTTCCAGACGAGGATCAACAAAGGTGTGCAGACCAACCTTTGAGATAGTCCGCGGTTTATGGGCAGCAATATCCCTAAACATCTGGGACATCACTCCCTGAGGAAAGTTATAGGCTGGAATTTTGCCCTCTATGGCGAATCTGGAAAGAAGTGGGGACGCCCCGAAATGGGCAGCAATTATCTTTCCAACCAGGCCTTCTTCTCCCAGGTGTCCCAGTCCTCGTGTTTTGAAATCCCCCTGTCCGGCACAGTAGACCAGTGTCAGATCACATGGCCGACCATATTCTAAAAACTGTTTCTTTATCTCGATTGCAATATGCTCGGCAAACCCCGCTCCACAGAAACCGCCGGTGGTTATCGTCGCACCATCCGGAATGAGTCTGACTGCTTCTTCCGCCGTCACTATTTTTGTTACACATCCGGATTTTTTCTTTCGTAATCCTGCGCTTCCCATCTAATCCATCCTGTTTACTGTCAGTTGAGACGGTGTGTCATCGTTATCCGCGGTTTCGGGTAGCAACTCTCCCGGAAACCGCAGGATTACGACCGACCGGCATGTCAAACGTACATGCCACCATTACATGAAAGGACCTGGCCGGTGATATACGATGCAGTATCGGAAGCCAGAAAGGCCACTGCATGGGCAATGTCCTCCGGATTTCCTGCACGCCGTAAAGGGATCTGCTGAATAAGGTATTCCTTCACCTTGTCCGGCACTTCCTCAGTCATAGGTGTGGCGATAAAACCAGGAGCGACGGCATTGACATTGATATTGAATCGGGCCAGCTCCTTTGCCAAGGTTTTGGTCATGGATATAACCCCCCCTTTGCTGGCCGCGTAGTTTGACTGACCGATATTACCTATCTGGGCAGAGGCAGAGGCGATATTTACGATCTTACCGTACTGCTGCTCCGACATCATACGCGCCCCATGCTGGCAACAGTTGAAGACCCCCTTCAAGTTGACATCGATCACCAGGTCCCACTGGTCTTCGGTCATCTTCATCAACAGATTATCGCGGGTTATTCCAGCGTTGTTCACTAGGATATCGACCCTGCCGAACATCGATCTTGCCAGTTCGAACATCCCCTCGACCTCGGCATGAACCGCTACATTTGCGGTGCTTGAACCGCTTTTCCGACCAAGGGCGGTAATCTCGCCAACAGTCTGCGCTGCATTTTCAGTTGAAATATCATTAACCAGTACATCTGCACCCTGCTGAGCCAGCAACAGGGCAATTGCCTTACCGATACCACTACCTGAACCGGTAACAAGGGCTGTTTTTCCCGTAAAGTTCATAATTTTTCCCACCAGTTCCTTTGTCCTGCAGTTACATCATTTCAATGGCACAGGCCATGGCAACACCGCCACCGCCGCACAATGTGGCAAGACCCATCTTTTTGTCCCTGTTTTTGAGCGCATGGAGTAGGGTCACAATAATTCTGGCGCCGGTCGCTCCCACCGGATGGCCAAGCCCGATACCGGAACCGTTAACATTGGTAATGTCCCGATTCAGGCTAAGCTCTCTCTCACAGGCGATATACTGCGCGGCAAACGCTTCATTCACCTCGACTAGATCAAAGTCTGATATTTTCATCCCTGAAGAGGCCAGTAGTTTATTCACAGCTGGAATCGGTGAAAGTCCCATCACCGAAGGATGACAGCCACCGCTGCCCACCGCCTTGATGCGTGCTAATGGCTTGATCCCCAATTCTCGTGCTTTACCTGCAGACATCAGCACCATTGCCGCCGCACCGTCATTCAGACCGCTGGAGTTACCGGCGGTGACTTTGCCAGTTTTAGGCACAAAGGCTGGGGCCAGTTTCTGCAACTGCTCAAGGGTTAACCCTGGGCGGAAATGCTCATCCTTATCAAAGATTATCGGCGACTTTTTCCGTTGAGGAATCTCAATGGCCACAATCTCCTCAGCGAAGGCTCCTTCGCTGGTGGCCCGCTCTGCATTGCTGTTGCTTCTAAGAGCAACCTCATCCATCTCTTCTCGGCTGATATTCAGATGCTGGGCCACGAACTCTGCCGTATGCCCCATGATGTAGGGTTTACCGACAAACTGACTCATTGGCGGCTCCTTTTCGTTGACAGGGCCTTCTTCAGGATGCGGAATGATATGCGAGCCACAATGCAGGGCATGGATCATTGCATCAGCAAAGACCTGGTCCTGCAGCCTGCAGCCCCACCTGGCCTGCGGAACGATATATGGTACGCCGGACATGTGTTCCACACCGCCAGCAAGAATGGCATCAGCCATGCCTGCCTGGATCATCGCCGTTGCCGACAATACAGCTTCCATACCGGATATACAGACCCGGTTAATGGTCACTGCCGGTGTTGACTCAGGAATGCCAGCAAGGAGGGCACTGACTCTTGCGACATTGCAGGCATCGGCAGGCTCCATGCAACAGCCGAATCTAACATCGTCTAGAATAACCGGGTCAATACCCGCTCTCTTTACCGCTTCTTTCATGACCACACTGCCGATTGCAGCAGCATTCATATCTTTCAGACTTCCACCAAAAGCGCCGATAGCCGTTCTGCAGGCAGAAACAATAACAACATCTCTATCCTGCATTTCCTTAGCTTGGGACGCCCAGTATTGGCTCAATGTTTCTGTAACTTCTTTTTCCATGACCTTCCTTAGGCAATATAGTTTTTTCCAGCTCAGCTCTTCCGCCACAGGTGAATACTCAGTGGACAAAGGCATCATGCTGTTCCCGATGCCTGCCGTGGATATCGGATTGACCGAGGAATGGAGTTGTTTTTTTCTATGACTCTGGGGATACTGTTGTTGACCAGACATTGCCAGGCTGCTCTCCGGAACAGGTCCGGAAAGCAGCCATGAAGTGGCAGATTAGTTCTTGGTTTCTTCAGCTGCCGCAGTCGCTTTTTTGTTGCGTTCGGCTATTACTGTTGATTTGGCATGAACGAGATCAGCCTGGTCTTCCTTCAGCCATCGCAGCAGGGAAACAACGGAGATACCCATCAAGACGATCAAAGGAACACTGACGACGATGCTGGCAGTTTTCAACGGTCCAAGTCCGCCCAACTTCATAAGCACCAGGGCGATGGCACCAAGGGCGATGGCCCAGAAGGCACGATTAACGAGGTTAGGCTCATGATCCCCATGGGTATCTTTGGAAGCGACAACGGCGATGGCATAGGCTGACGAATCAACCGTGGTTGCCGAGTAAACAAAACCAACCAGGACAAAGAGCGGCAGAACTACGTACCAAAGCGGCATCTGATGTAGCACACCAAGAATGGCGGCAGACGCGCTCTGATCCTTAATGGTGGCAAGAACGGGATAAATATTATTCAGCTCGTAGTACATGGCAGTATTGCCGAAGACCATGAAGAACAATGCACAACCGCCTGCACCGGCGAGGGTAACCGTCACAGCCAGGTCCCTGAAAGTACGGCCTTTGGAAATCCTGGCGATGAAAATACCCATGTATGGTCCGTAGGCAATCCACCAGGCCCAGTAGAAAATAGTCCACCACTGCGGGAACATGCTGCGCCCGACAGGATCGGTGTAAAAGGACATCCGTGCAAAGTTATCCAGCATCAGACCCATGCTGTCGGTGAACATGCTAATCAGAAAAGCCGTAGGTCCGAATACGAAGATAATGGCACACAAAACGAATACGGCAATAACGTTGATATCACTGAGGACTTTAATGCCCTTTTTAAGGCCCAGGGTAACCGATGTAGTAAATAGAGCGGTCCAGACAACTACAACCGCCATATCGACCATAGGAGTATGGGCAACACCAAGCATCTGGCTGACAGCTTCAGCGAGCATCGGGGTGCCGGAGGCAAGGCTGGTTCCGGTACCACCAACCAGGCCGAAAATCATCAAGATATCGATAAATTTGCCAATACCGTTTTTCGCATTTTTCTCGCCGATAACTCCGGCGCAACCGGTGGATAAACGCAGAGAAGGCATATTTCTGTTATAGTAGGCATAACCGATGGGGAAGGCACAGAGCAGATAAAGTACCCAACCGATCGGACCCCAGTGATAAATGGGGTACATCGCGGCCCACTGCGCCGCTGCCTGGGATTTTGCTTCAATACCGGCAAAAGGCGGTGAGGTGTAATAATAGGTCCACTCGATGGTGGCCCAGTAGATCAGTGAGGTGCCTATGCCCGAACAAAAAAACATCGCGATCCAGCTCCAGCGGCTGAACTCCGGTTTTGCATCAGGTCCACCGAGCCGAACGTTGCCGTATCTGCCGAAACCCAGCCACCCACAAAACCCGAGAGCAAACGCGCCGAACCACAGATAGAGCGAACCGAGCTGATCGGTACAGAAATTAAAAACGACATCTATGACCTTTTTGGATGACTCTTCAAAAACGATCATAAACACCACTACCGCGAGAATTGTTATGATCCCCGGCAAGAAAATACCTTTATCTATCTCGGCCGAAGTACCACTTGTTTTGCCTGCCATACGCTCCTCCTGTGAGACCCTGCGTTTTTTCAAGTGATGAGGGCAGCTCGAAATCACTTCTCACCACCCTCTAAAATAACGTTACAACAAATCCATGCTGTTTTCCTACAGTCCCTTATTTTTTTAAGGGTTTCTGGGGATCCTGGATCTCCTCTTCGATATTCATGATCTTTCTGGCGTAATCCACATACTCCTCCATAGGGGTTGTGAAACGCACGACCAGCTTTGCCCCATCCGGTGAACCGCCACCGTGCATACAGCCCGGAATACCACCACCCAGAGTCAGCCACTCGGACAATCTGGCAGCCTTGACCCGCGCTTCGGTGGAACAAGACCCAGCCTTCATGACCTTTCTCAGCATCTCGCCGTACTCCGGGCTATCCAGATCTTTTGATGAAGGCATGCAACCTGTCTCAACAATGCCGCCGCCGATCTCCTGGGTTAGCCGCTTCACCTCATATGGCAGGGTAGCGACCATAACCTTGTTAGTATGTGCGGTGAGCGAATCGGCGATCCAGGTTCCCGATGGATGCTTTTTGCCGATGGCAAGGGCACCGGCGCCCAGGCCGAAGGTGACCTGATTGTTGACAGACATATCTACCAGCTTGCTCATAAACGTCTTCGATGACAGACCATTAGCCCGGGCCATAAGGATCGAGGCACCGATCATCACATCACCCTGTCCGGCAACGCACGCCCCGATGCAGGCCCGATAATTAGCGGTGAAATAGGTGATGACCTTGCTGGTGAACTGGTACTCATGGCACATGAAGACCCTGTCGTTCGGAACAAAGACATCGTCAAACAACAGCCAGCCTTGAGTGATGCCGGTATCGGGGACTTCTTGGATGCCCGACTCATTAAATTCCCGCTGATCACTAGGCCGGGTGGCCTCAACCACTGTGAGCCCTTCTATATCCCGAGGTACTACGCAGGACAGCGCGCAGTTTTTATCGTCTTCACCATAGACACTACCGGGCAGCAGAAAAACTTCCTGGGCAGCAGCGGTGCTGCAGATCATCGCCTTGACGCCGCGGATAATGATACCGTCTTCGCGAATTTCCTTGATATGGAGGGTAGTATCCGGTTCCGTCTGCTTTGACGGTGACAGACTGCGATCACCTTTGGCATCGGTGAGCGCTCCGGCTACGGTCAGACCGTTTTCTTCAGCGTGGAGAATCCATTTTTTCAGCCGTTCCTGGTAGTTGGTGCCGTTTGCCTCATCAATTTCATGGGTGACAGCCCACATCACGTTCTGGGCATTCCAGCCAACGCAAACCCCGCCAGTGCAGGTGCCGGTGCGGCGGTAGTTCTGCCGCTTGAGTCGCATGTTGCTGATCAGGTGTCCTTCTTCCTGCATCATGGAGTTCCAGCGATGAATTTTCTCACCGGTGAACATTGAGGTAGTGGTGAACATCTTCTGCAGGTTCGGATCATTGGCGCCGTCATAGGCTATAGCATGACTCTCAACCGTCCGCCGGGTCGCTGGATGAGTGGTAACATCCTCAATACGTTCTCCGAATTTATAGATGTTTGGTCTCATCTTTTTTAAGGCCTGCAAATAGTCGTCTCTGTTCTTGATTGCCATGATCGGTACTCCTTTAAAGGATGATTATCTATTTATTCCAAAACCAAGATATCTCTATGGTCAGTGCATTTTCAGGAGCTTGTGTGCCTTAGTCCGGATTCTTTGAGTTTTTCCAGTAAAAGCGGAATAAAGGTGCTGCAGTCCTCAACAACCCCATAATCCACTTGCTCAAATACTGGCGATTTAGGGTCATTGTTGATGGCGATCATCAACTGGGCTCCCTTGATGCCGACCATATGCTGCAGTTCGCCAGACAAACCAGCTCCCAGGTAAAATTTCGGACTGACCATCTTTCCGCTCTGGCCAATCATTGTTTCGAGTTCAGCCCACCCTTCATCCACCACAGGCCTGGTACAGCCAAGGCCTGCGTTCAGCACACGGGAAAGCTCTTTAAGCGTGTTCCACCCCTCCAGATCGCCGGTCCCTGCGCCGCCTGCCACAATGAACTCGGCTGCATCTAGCGACTGTTCGTAGCGCTCCTCTTTGACGATCTCGACTACCCTAACCCGTGGATCCTGAGCTATATTGACCTCCAAACGCTTAATCGTGCCGCTGCGAGATTGGTTCAGCTCCGGGGTAGGGAAAACCCCACCGGCCACGGTCGACATCTGTGGCTTTCTTGCGGGACAGAGAATGGAAATGAGTCCCCCATAGGCGGGTATCTGCTGGTTCAGTATGTTATTCTCGCCCAGGACAAGGTTGATGCAATGCGCCGTCAGGCCGGTTTCCAGTCGAGCGGCCAGTATCGGTGCCAGCTCTCTGCCCATGCAGGTCGAACCCATGAGCACAATGTCCGGCTGTTTTGTCCTGGCAAGGTTAACGAAGATATCCGCGTATATTACCGGTTGGTATCCCGCCAACTCGGCAGATTCAGCCAGATAAACGGTATCCGCTCCCGCGGCGATGAGTGTTTTTGCCGACGCTTCAAGGTTGTCACCAAAAAGAACTACCTCCATGGGGACCTCAAGCTGATCAGCCAACAGCCGGGCCTTACCTGTGAGCTGTAGGGAGACTGCCTGGAGACTGGCGTTTTTTTGTTCAGCAAGAACCCAAACCGCGCCATTGTGATTTTTTATTTCCGTTGTCATATCAAGCGATAGCCCCTGAATCGGTCAAGATTTGCACCAGTCTCTCTGCCTTCTCTTCAGCGGTGCCTTCAAGAAATTCGACAGATCGCCCGGTTTCCAGCGTACCGAAATCGCCGACAATGGTCGGTGAACCTTTGCAACCAACCGAATCCGGCGAGACCCCAAGATCATCAATACTCCAGGAGGTAATCTCCTTCTTTCTGGCCTTGAGTATGCCAGAAAAACTGAGGTTCTTTGGTTGATTGAGATCCCGCGCTACGGTGAAAAGGGCTGGCAGACGGATGGCAACCTTTCGATATCCCTCTTCCCATGCCGCTCTCACCAGCCAATCCGCACCCTCATCCTCGATAAGTTCATGCACCATGGTAACTACCGGGATCCGTAAAAATGTCGCGACCTGAGGGCCGACCCATTCCGTAGCACCGTCACTGCTGGCCATACCGCAGAAAACCACGTCGAAGGCACCAATTTTCTCGATACCTTTGGCCAACGTATAGGCCGTGGCATAGGCATCGGCACCGCCAAATGCCCGGTCCGAAAGAAGGATGCCGGTATCGGCCCCTAACGCCAGGCACTCTTTGACAATATTGCCTGCCATCGGAGGTCCCATGCTGAGTACGGTGATATGGGCGCCATTCGTTTTCTTCAGCTGCAATGCAGCTTCTAGAGCATTCCTGTCCAGCGGGTTAATGACCAGGTCAATATTTTCCCGTACCAGGGTCTTGGTCACAGGATCGATTTTGATCTTATCCGCCATTTTTGGATCAGGTACTGCCTTTACACACACTACGATGTTCATCATTCGGATATTCCTTCACTTCACTCGGTGAGGGCCGGCAGTAATGCCGGCCCGAACTCATTTCTTAGCCAAGCGTCCATCTGGCAATGATCACTTTCATGATTTCGGAGGTACCGGCAGAAGGCCCTACAACCGCCGCATCGCGCAGGTATTTACTCACGGCGTACTCCTCCATACAGCCGTAACCGCCATGGATATCTACCGCGATCTTCGCAGCTTTCTGGGCCGCTTCGGTGGTGAAGTATTTGGCAACCGCAAACTCATTGCTGGCCCGACCGGTGGCGTCATGCTGGGCGGCTGCGCGGTAACCAAGGAGGCGTCCGGCCTCCAGATCGATCCGCATTTCAGCGATTTTGCTTTGGATGGTGGCGAGCTTGCTGATTGGTTTGCCGTAAAGAATACGCTCATTGGCAAATTTGACCGACTCGGCCAGACATGCCGCCTGAAGTCCCAACGCGCAGCCAACCATGCCGCCGCGTCCAACATCGCCGATCGCCGCCATGGTGACTTTTAGGCCCTTGCCTTCTTCGCCCAGCAGGTTTTCCTTGGGGATTCGAAGATCTTCAAAGGACAGCTCGCCGGTATTACAGCCACGCATACCCACCTTGTGTTCCTCATGGGTTGCGCGGAAACCTTCCATTCCCTTCTCGACGATAAAGGCGCAGAAGGCTTTGGGATCGTCTTCACTCTTGGCCAAGATGGTCAAGGTGTCGGCAATGTGGGCGTTGGTGATGAAACATTTCCGACCGTTGACGATATAGTCATCGCCATCTTTACGGTACGTGGTCCTGATGCCCGTCGGGTCACTACCGCCTGTGGCCTCAGTAACCGCAGCAGTGCCAAGGCGTTCTCCGGTTGCAAGACCAGGGAGATATTTCTGTTTTTGTTCCTCGGTACCAAACAGGATGATCGGCTCAATACCGAGAGCGAAAACCTGCAGCATCATAGCTGTGGCCACGGATACCCGGCTGATCTCCTCAAGAGCGATGAGACGGGCAGTATAACCAAGCCCGAGGCCTCCGTAGTTTTCGGGAATGGTGATGGCCATCATCTCGGCCTCGCCGAGTGCTTTTACCAGTCCGGCCGGAACCTTGGCTGTCTTCTCCATCTCGGCCACATAGGGTGCGACCTGAGTCTCGGCAAACTCACGGGCCGCTTTGCGAAACATTTCCTGTTCTTCGGTAAAGGTGAAATCGATCATGCCTTTTGCTCCTTATCGTGTTGTTGAATAGGTTGACATTACGCTGTCTGTCCTAATTGCTGAGGGCGGTGCGATATGTCTCCCTCAATGCTTTCTTGTTGAGTTTCCCTACGCTTGTCTTGGCGATGGAAGAAACGATCAATACCCGGTCCGGAATACCGTATTTTGGAATAAGCCCGCTTTCGGCAGACTCTTCATATAGTTCTTTCAGCTCCTCCTCGGTAACGGCTCTCCCAAAACCCTGCTTCAGGACCACCAGCGTGACTGGACGTTCCCCCCACTTCTCATGCGGAACGCCGATGACGGCAGCCTCGCTTACAGCTTCATGCCGGCTGATCAGGTCCTCCAGTTCGAGCGAGGAAATCCACTCGCCCCCGGTCTTTATGACGTCCTTGATGCGGTCAGTTATCTGCAGATATCCTTCCGGGTCAATTACGCCAACATCGCCGGTGTGCAGCCAACCGTCCCGCCAAAGTTCTTCACTCTTTTCCGGGTCTTTCACATATGCCTGAGCTAGCCAGGGGCTGCGAACCACAACCTCTCCCTTCTGTTTCCCATCACGGACAAGAGGTTTACCGTCAGGGTCGACAATTTCCATGTCCACCATTGGCACCGGCAGTCCCGTTCGGCACCTAATGATAGTCAGGTCGCCCTCCTGTTGCAGCATATGGGCTTTGGGGATGGCAATGGTGAGGAGAGGGCAGGTTTCCGACATGCCGTAGGCGGCAAAGAGATTGATCCCTCGTTTTTCAGCCTCGACACATAAACCCTGTGAAAGTGCTGAACCTCCAATGACCACCTTCCAGCCGGAAAGATCAGTGACTTCAGCAGATGGATCGCTCAAGATCATGTGCATGATGGTGGGCACACAGTGGGAAAAGGTTGCCCCTTCCCTGGCAACCAGTTCCAGAATTTTGGCAGGTTCATACCTGCCAGGGTAGACCTGCTTGGCTCCAAGCATGGTGAACAGATACGGCATGCCCCAGGCATGTACATGAAACATAGGCGTAAGCGGAAGATAGACATCGCCCGAATTCACCGACACAAAACTCTCAAAGGCACAGAGTCCCGAAATAAAACCATAGGTGTGAAGAACAATCTGACGATGGCTAAAGGACACGCCCTTAGGCCTGCCGGTGGTACCGGTGGTGTAGAAGATGGTTGCGGCAGCGTTCTCGTCAAAATCGGGAAAGATGTAGTCGTCGCTTTTCCAGGACAGAAGTTCCTCATACTCTCCCACGGCTTCAGGAAGTTGGAATTCCTGCTCTCCTTCGGCAATTGAAACAACCTTGATCTCCCGTCCCAGTAGCGGCCTGATCTGCTCGAATACCGGCAGAAAATCCTGATGGACGATGATCACATCATCTTCTGCGTGATTGATGGTGTAGGCAAGCTGCTCAGGTGAGAGACGGAAATTCAGGGTATGAAGAATGGCCCCCATCATGGGTACCGCGAAATAGCACTCAAGATAGCGATGGCTATCCCAATCAAGGACCGCCACAGTATCTCCGGCACAGATGCCAATATCACCAAGGGCATGAGCCAGGCGGGCAACTCTTTTGGCAAACTCACGATAGGTGTAACGGTGGCTGTCCCGGTAGACGATCTCCTGCTCCGGCGCGTAACGAAGAGGGGCTGTCAGAATGTTTTTAATCAACAGTGGGTATGTGTATGCTGAAGCACTCTTTTCTATGATTTTTACACCCATATTCAAAATCTCCTGTTGAAAACTAGATCAAACAATCTCGCTATGACCATATGATCGCTCACAATGATCGTTTCGGTTGCGATATATGTGCTTATACCGTGATGCGGGCAGGGAGGTATATGGGGGGTCCTCCCCAATATCAAGGGGAAGGACCCTCTATTTTGTCTTTTGCTGTAAATATTCTGATCGGGCTTGACTGCGGATGGAGTGATGCAAGGCTAAAACAGGAGGCTGGTACTCGAGGATTTCTGAACGGAAAGTCAAAAAAGAAAGGAGAGAAAAATGTACAGCATTGTTGTTTCCTGATTGACCTGTCGTTTACAGGTCAATCAGGAGCAAAGGCGGGGAATTGGCATGCATCAGGTAATTCAAGTTGAAGTGGTCACGACAAACGACCAGTAGCCCGAGAAACTGCTTAAGGTCATGATGGACTTACTTAACTCTGTATTCCCCGCGGCGAGATTCTTCGTAATACTGGTCGGACTTGCCACTTGTCTGGAGATTTTCAAGACCTTTGTTAAACGTTTCGATGAGTTGTTCATTGGAGGTGTTTTGCCTGTTCATGAGCAGAAACAGATCTTCCTCGGTAATCGCCTTTGCATTATGGGTAAGTTGCCCTGCAGCTTCACCCATTTTTGTATTTATTAAATCGTACCCAACTTCCAAATCTGCAATTATCAAATCCATACGGCCAGCTATGAGCTTTTTAAAATTTGTCTCGTCATCTGGCACACGATCGATCATGATCGCCCCTGATTTTTCTGCGTCTTCGAACTCTTTTCCGTAGAAAAAACCAACTATTCCGCCAATCTTATATTTCCCAAGGTCAGATACAGAATTCCAGGAAAAGTCTGTTCCTTTTTTGACGAAGAAGACGTTGGTATTTTTAGCGATCGGTGCTGAAAAAAAGAAATCCTTCAAGCGATCATCATTTTTTACCCAACCGACAGCACCATCCAGTTTCCCTTGTTTAGCTTCCTCGAAACCTCGTTTCCAGGGTCGGAAAGCATAATCGACATCAACTCCTTCAAGGGCAAAAGCCTCCTTAACAATTCGGGAAACTACTCCATTGTGTTTAAGATTTTCACCAAAATATGGTGCCCAATCGCCATTAGCCAAGGTTACTTTCTCTCCTGCATTTCCTGAATGGACACATATTGCGGTTGAGAAAACCATTACCAGACAAAGCATCGTCAATTTCTTCATCATGTCACCTTTCTGTAGAAAAATAGTTGTTCAACCATAGCTCGGCATTTTTTTTCATTTCAGAATACCGTTTGCGTTTTCTCCTTGGGGATACCAGGGAAGTATCCTCCTTTACTGAGAATTGTGCCTGCATGGTATCATGCTGGCGCTATGATCCTGATAAAAGACTACAGGTATTACAGGCGGTCTGTATATGGGGAGTCTCACCCAATTGATGCGAGGGGACCCCTATATAAGGGGAAGTCAAGAGGAGAACATCAGCTTAAAGGAAAATGAAGAAGAGTTCGACCGCTACCCACAGCTCAAAGACTTATGAAGATAATCTGTTATAATATATTTTTTAATGAGCCCAGAGTGATGCACTACATATTCCTTGATCGGACCATGGAGGCAAACCTTTTATTCTATCCACAGCTCTGGATCGACTACGCCTATTTTTATGGCATACTTCAACATTTCCAAACGACCGTGTACCCCTAGCTTCGTGGTAACACTTGTTCTATGCTTTTCTACCGTTTTTGTGCTGATGCAGAGGATATCGGCAATATCCTTGGTGGTCTTTCCTTCAACGATCATACGAAATATCTGCTGTTCACGCTCGGTCAAGAGATCGTATCCTCGTACCGCCGGAACCTGCTTCTTCGATTTGAGGTATGATTCTATGACTCCGGCCCTGATCTTCGAACTTAAAAAATACTCATCCCTGGCAGCGGCGCGGATGGCACTCAGAATATCCTTACTCGAAGATGCCTTCAGTACATAGCCAAGAGCACCCGCTCCCAAAGCCTGCTGGACATAACTCTCTTTGGAATGCATAGACAAGATGACGATTTTGAGATCCAGAAGAGCATCTTTTATCAAACCGATCGTTTCAAGGCCGTTGAGCCCTGGCATTGCGATATCGAGGAGTACAACATCGGGCCTGGCGTTCTTCACCAATTTGAGTGCCTCGGCACCGTCGCCAGCTTCTCCAGAGAATTCCATGTCATTCTGGGATACAATCAGCTGACGTATTCCATCCCGGACTATCGAATGATCGTCAACGATAAATACACTAATCGGTTTCATTGTTCTGCCTTGCATTTATAGGAATTTTAATTCGTAAAACGGTTCCCTCTCCTGGTGCGGAACGAATAGTCAACGTTCCGTTGAGTGATGCGACCCGTTCCTTCATGCTCAGAATGCCGATACCCTGTCTCGTGCTGTTCGCCGGCATACCGCTCTCATTGATGGTAAAACCGCAGCCATCATCGCGGATGATGAAAATGATATCCGGGTGGCTATAGGTCAGCTGCACATGGATATTACGTGCCTTCGCATATTTGGCGATATTGTTCAAACCTTCTTGAAAGACCCGGTACAGCACCAGTTCTACCTCGGCTGACAACCGCTTTTTCAACCCTGCAGCCTGGAAATGCACTTCTACTTCTGGCCTACGCGCGACAAGTTCATCGATATGCCATCTCAAAGTTGGTACAAGGCCGAGGTGATCTAGTAGATCGGGCCGGAGCTTTGAGGTCGTATCCCTCACCTTGTCAGCCAGCAGCTGAATCTGCGAGATAAGCTTGGCACAACTATCGCCCGCTTCCGTCAACTCCAAGGGGATTTTGGTCGTAAGCGTCTCTATCTCAAATTGGAGAGAAGTGAGGAACTGACCGAATTCATCATGAATATCATTGGCCAGCGAGCGTCGTTCTTCCTCAATGCCATCGATCAACTGTCGTGAAAGATAACGGATCTGCTCCTCAGCTTTTATTTCCCGAGTAATGTCAATAAAGTTACCCACCGCCGCCGGCCGCCCCAGATAGGATGCGTGCGATGCGCGCATATCCACCCAGATCTCTTCACCGTTTTTTTTCAACATTCGGTAGGTGTAACGGCGAGGACTGATTTCCCCCTGCTCCCGCTCCAGCCCCCTTGCTTTGACGGTCTCTCGGTCATCTGAGGCGATGATTTCCCAGAACGGTTTTCCGAGAATCTCATCGGCGTTGTCATATCCCAGCAAACTGACCATCCGGGGATTCACATAGCTGAAATAACCACCGTCCTGAAACATGTAGATGGCAGCCAGCGAGTTATCCAGAACGGTCTTGTACCTAATCTCCGACTCAGCAAGTTTTCGCTCGGCATTCTTCCTGTCAGTAATGTCGATGACAAACCCCTCATATCCTTTCACCTTCCCGGTTACCGATTTCCTGAGCGCAGCGGACAGCTGGACATCCCGTACTTCACCCGAGGTGCTCTTCATCCTTGCGTCAAGATCTTTGACCGCTCCGTTCTCCTCAATAAGCCTCCGGTAGCGGCGGAAGTCACCCTCAGCAGCCGTGAAAAAATCATCGAAACGTTTCCCCACTACTTCTGACTGTTCGTGAAAACCAAGCATTTCGACCCCGGCAGCATTGATATTCACGAACACACCACGCCGATCAACGACAAAAATCATGGTAGGGGCTTGCTCAAAGAAATGGCGATATTTCTGTTCAGACTGCCTCAACGTTGAAAGGAGTATTTCCTTTTTAGCCAACTCTTTCCTAAGCAATTCCATTGACTTTTCTTCTTGATCATGAACCATAGGGATTTTATACCAGGTAATGATTGCAATAGATCTGCGCTGGTTAAATGTCTACTCTCTAGCAACTAGTAGTCATTCTACAATTTATTACGATTTACGAAGTCGCACTTTTTTTCTTATATCACAGATGACACGAGAGATATATGGGTAGTCCTCCCCAATCTATGGCAAGCAACCCCCCAGTTGGTTGATCATTGTGAAGACAACTCCACCATTCATGAAAATGACTGACCTCAGAAGCATGTAGGTTGTCAATTGTGGAAACCAAACCGTTCAGTAATCTCACTGAATATATACGTTGGCAATGTTAAAAGCTTTACAGACAGCCAGTTTTGACCTTATTCCCTACAGGACAGGACAGGCTAAACCTAGAGAATTGATAAGAAATGGAGTAACTGCAACCTAAAGATAACCAAAGAGCACCTCTTATGAGTGCAACAGAACCTCAGCGAGAGATAACTATCGCGCATCCAAGCACATTGTGAACATATCAGTCAGGCATCAGCCAGATAATTTCCAGCTAGACACCACTAACTGCATCACCGTTCATCATAATTGCGTTCCCCGCCTGGCCGTCTTACCTTTCAATCATGAAAGTAGAAAGTCTTCATATCGGCACTTGCAGCTGGAAGTATCCATCATGGGAAGGCCTGGTCTATTCAGAAAGGAAACCGGCCAACTACCTGCAAGAATACAGCCACCACTACAACACGGTCGAGGTTGACCAATGGTTCTGGAGCCTATTCGCCAGCGATAAACTCGTGCTGCCAAAGATCGAGGTAGTCAGTGAATATGCGGCCTCAGTACCGGAGAATTTCACCTTTTGCGTAAAGGTGCCAAACAGCATTACCCTTACCCACCACTACAACAAAAACAAGTCCGACCCGTTGGTGCTAAACCCAACCTTTCTGTCGATAGAATTAATGGAGCGATTTCTGGATTCTCTGCAGCCCATGCATCATGCTTTGGGACCCTTGATGTTCCAGTTCGAGTACCTGAACAAACAGAAAATGTCAGGAGCTGTTGAATTCATCGACAAGCTTGGGCGGTTTATCGAGCAACTACCCAAGGGTTTCACTTACTGCATCGAGTCCCGTAATCCCAACTACCTGAATGCTGTCTACTTCGATTTCCTTAAGTCCACAGGCCTCCACCACGTATTCCTCCAAGGCTACTACATGCCCTCTATTTTCGATGTCTATCGGAAGTATCGGGAGCAGATTGGGCAACTGGCGGTGATCAGGCTCCACGGCTCGGACAGAAAGGAAATTGAGAAACTTGTGGGCGATGACTGGAGTCAGGTCGTGGCACCGAAGGATCAGGACATAAAAATGCTAGTCCGAATGCTTGAGGATCTCAAGACTCAAAACGTGAAGCTCTATCTCTTGGTGAACAACCATTTCGAAGGTTCAGCCCCCAGAACCATCTCCAGGATCGTTGAGGCAATGCACTACCTTTAGCATCTATCAGGCTTACCTAAGTCACTATGAAAGCAGATCAAAATCCCGTAGAATTGGTGTTCGGTCAACTCCAACTAGAACGACTGACCGAATATATCAGAATACTCAATACGCATTGGTAAAGGTAGCGAACCAATCGCCGTTAATGGCTGAACTCACCTGGTAAAGCAACGATGACTACTGGAAGAAATAACCCCTGCCCCTGCGGCAGCGGAAAAAAGTATAAACACTGCTGCATGCACGGCCGGCATCAAAGCGATCAGTTTGCCAACGGTGCGTCAACTTTATCGCAGAAAATACAGAATTTATTAGCGCACAGAGAGTTTTCATCACTGGAAGAAGCCCAGGCGCTGTTAGATAAGGTCGTTAATCAAAAAAATGCTGCACCTTTAGAAGATTTTCATGGGTTGTCTTCCTCACAGATGTACAGGTTTCTCCATTATCCGTTCTCAAGCCTGGATCTTGTACACTTCAATGCACTTAACGGATCAAATCTTTCCGCTCCTATCCTCAAATTGTTATCTCTTCTAATGGAGGCGATTGGCAATGACGGCTTAAAAGCAACGGCAAAAGGGAATCTTCCCAGGAAATTCTGCACAGAGGCCACCCTCGCCTATTATTCCGAGAAGGGTGTTCCTATCAATCGCTACTCAAGACCACTGAGTCGAAACGAAGAGGATTTTTACGACCTACACTGCCTCAGACTACTATCTGGTCTATGCGGAATTTTGCGCAAATATAACGGCAAGTTTATTATTGGCACCTCCTACAGAAAGGAGTTGGACAAACATGGCCCTGAGGTGGTCTACCAGGATCTTCTGCAAGCATATTGTAGTCAGTTCAACTGGGGTTATGGAGATGGGTATGAAGACATTCCCTTCGTGCAACAGTCCTTTATCTTTTCGCTCTATATCCTGAGCAAATATGGAGATGTAGCCAGGCCACAAGAATTTTACGAGGACATCTTTCTCAAAGCTTTCCCCAATGTTCTAAAGGAGGTACAGGACAAACCGTATCGGACTGCAGAAGAGCAACTCCGAAACATTTATTCATTACGAACCTTTCGCCGCTGTTTTAGATATTTCGGACTTGCCGAGGTACTGCCGACCGCCTCTCCTGCTGGTCGTCTTGATCATTATGATGTGAGAAAGACACCATTGCTTGATAAGGTTGTGACTTTTACTCTGTCGTAGCGATTTCCCTGTAACTCCGCCTTCACTCCATTAAATCATTAGAGAATAATCACTGCTGTCCAAAACAAGACAGGATTGCGAATTGAAAGCCGCAGTTTTGATACAGCCCTCCAGGGCGTCAATCAGATGATCCCAACTGGATTATTTTCCAGCACATCATCGAACAGGTTTTCCCATTGATTCTTGGTCCAGGTATACTCCCGCTGATAACGGGGAATGGCGTAGACCACGCCCGTTTAAATATCAAAAAGTTGTGAAACCAGGTAGTTATTTACGGATTCAATCATTTATATTCTGGTTCCTTTGCCTATTGGGTTGATAGCCATAATTGCATTGCAGATGAGAACCGCCTCATTTTGTCAAGCCATAGATATTCCTCAGACCTTCCAGCACTTCCAGCAATGATCCTCTTCTATAGCCCAACTGCCGCAAATCAATTGATTCCGATGCCATCTTTGTAAAAAAGTTTTCCATATCGACACCAACAACGCCAGGCACTTCAATTCTCGTGTCCGCCGAAATCACCTGAAAAAGCCTGAATACATCCAATTTGTGCTTTTTAAGATGTTTTGAAAGACACCGTTCGCCACCTTCCCTTCTTGCGGAGAGGTCCAACCAGGCCCGTGCCTTCAGTGGGATGATGTATTCTGGGATAAGTACTGACAGGCCATCGAGATCCTGCTTACCGGCATGGAGGAATGCATAATACGAGTCATCAAGTAAGATGGCAGATAGGCTTGATGCCTCTTCACCCATGGGTATTGGAGTAAGATGCCCTTCACCCTCGTACGCCAGCGCATCAGGTAATCTGGAAAAAAGTTCCAGCATCTCCGGAAATGACTGATCTTCCGGTCCAGAAAATCGATAGAACTGTCGTTCTCCGGTGCTTTTCTGCCTGTTCTGATAATTGCCAAGCCGGATAAAATCCCAGAACGTTCTTACAAAATCTGCATCGAGAGCTTCTACACAGAGTACGATATCAAGATCGATAGTTGCCCTAAACTGCAGACCCGCTTCCTCCATGGCAAGTGAGCTGGCAGTACCGCCAATGAGCACATAGTGGTCTTCGTACCTCTGGAAATGGTCTTTAAACCTAGCCAGCCCCCTTACCATGGAAATGCCTCGCTTAACGTTTCAAGTGCTATTTCAATGCGCTCATCTTTGGTGTCTGTAAAGCTTACATACAGGGAGAGCGGATCCACCTTTTCACCTCGAGCGAACAATTCCGGAGGATACTTCCAGACCTCAATCTCCGTGCCTTCCGGCTCGAACATCGGTAGAACAGTAACCGAACCCGTCAGGAGCATTGCTTTCCACCGTTCTTTGCTCACAGCGACAACAGGGCAAGATGGTTCAGCCAACATACTGAAACGTGCCAGTGCTGATTCCCCAGCAAAGAGAAACGAATCTAGACTGACAATTCCCGTGACTTTAACACGTTTGCTAACTGGTGAGCGCAGGCGTTGAAGCGACTTTTCCCATACACTTTTCTTGTCCTCCTCAAAACGTAAGACTCTCTCGCGCCACTCCATACCCACAGTCACCAAACCTGCCGCTTCAATTTCATCAAAGGCCCTGGTCATAGTCATTGGGGTGTAGCCCAGTCTTTCAGCAAGCTGGGACGGTGTTACGCCCCCTGCAGGCCACTCATAGAGCATGGAAAACAACGCCACCTGAGTCGAAGGACTGAATTTCTTTCTCGTGCCTGCCTTGCGCAGCTGCAGGACATGTTCCCGCAGATCTATGCCAAAGGTTGGCAGATACATCTGATTGCCAGGGACAACAAAAGCTATCTTCTGCTCAATGAGACGCTTACGATTATAGGTCGAGATTGAAGGCGCCAAGTAGAGAACTTCATGCTCCCACTTTTTTTGTAACTGGCTGATGTGCTTGCGGATGGTTGCGGGTGTCGCATCTTCCTCATCCCGGGCTGTCATCACCAGCACTGGTGATGACAGCAGTTCACACTTAAATAACCTATAGAGATCACGCAAAAAATATGGCAATCCGCTTTCCAGGTCCCATGGTTGGAGTCGGAGTGTTACCCCGAGGTTTTCAAAACAATATTTTTCAAACTTTTGTGGAAGATCCTGCATGAGCAGCTCCTTATCGATAACATATTTTCTGCACGATAACATAAACGATGTTACTGTACAAAAAAATATGTTATCGACCTTTTTTCGCAGCTCTTTTTTCTGCACATGTTAGATGCTGGTCGTTTATTTTCCCGCCCTTAAAGAGGTAGTAGGAAAGTCTAGATACTTCAGCCTGGTTGTTTCGCAAATTTGCTTTCAGACCATTCATCTATCTGCTCATCCATACGTAAAATTCCGTAATTGTGCATTTTTTATACAATCTCATCGATGTCATCCATGCTAAGTTTTGGATCATTGCAAATCTCGACTCTGATCTCGTTGAATTTTCCAACCATATCAGGCAACTAATCAACGGAAGCAGCAATGATAAATTCATCCTCTACGAGTAGGCTGTTAATGGCTTTTTATAAACTATATTGACGGCCTTTCTTTTCTTCTCATATCGGTGGCAATCTTCAGGATCCCAAATAGACCCATCTTGGCTCAGGATTGAGTGAACATCTAGAATCCATTCACACTCTTTCTGAGTAAGATTTGATCAATATGTCCACCTTGGTATAATTCTCGTCAAACACTTGTTCATGAAATAGTACACTTGTTTTTATAGAGCCAATGACGTTGATGTTGAACCTTCAAGATGTAAAGCCATCTATTGAATAGAAGCACAATTACCCAAAATTTATTTTTCTGAGCTTGAGTTGTTTTCTTCATACCGATATCGAATTAACAGGCCGCAAGAGATCGCGAGCACCGTGCACGTCCTCATCAGCAAAAAACCGAAAAGTCGGGGGAAGGAACACTATACAGAGACGGGGGCATGGCGCACTTCGACTATCGGCACCTCCCATACCTCGCCAATGCACCTGTTCCTAAATATTTCATCGGCGAGGTTGTCTCTATAACGCCTGACCATGGCTACGATTCTCACCTCTTCTACATCCTTTACCCTTTCCCACCAGGTTGCCAGGGCAGCCTTTGAGAGCCGGGCCACGGAGATCCCTTGTGTATTGACCAGCTCCAGGTTGTCGTTGCACATCGTGAGGTGCAAGATATCGCCTGCATTGAGTTCGTCAAGTCCACGCCTTACAGGGCTGTCTTCTTTTCGTAGCCCGGCATAATCGAGAAAGAGATCCTCCATCCCCAGGAGGGTACGACGAGAGACAGGGCCTGTGCTTGCCCCCTCTTCCTGCAGCTCACGAAATATACATCCAACACCTGAGAGCAGGGAGACGTGAGGATGATCGACACCTTTTAAGGTGAAGAGCTGCAGCGTCTCCCGGGCCCTGGTCATGGCGACATAGTAAAGTCGCCGCTCTTCTTCCATTTCCTTTTGTGTCAACTGGGGCCAGTGCTCCGCGAGCAGGAACACATGGTCGAACTCCAACCCCTTGACGGAGTGGACGGTGGAGAGGAAGACACCGTTACCAAGATTTTTTGCCCTCTTTTGGTCGCTGAAGGCTTCGTAGAGGTATTCTTCGATCAAGGGGACCGGTTGAGGGGTGTCGTTGGTCTCCTCTAGCCATTCTTCTATCAACCGTCGCAGGTTGGCCAGCCAGATGGTGTCTCCCACGTCAAGTCTGCTAGGCAGCTGCCGGATGAGATCACCACCCGTGAGGGTCTCATGACGCCTTTGGCTGAGGTACTCGAGAAAAAGTGCGTTTTCCCGGATCTGTTGGAGACCGGGAAAGCCCCTTCCCCTGCCCCAGTGCAGGTTGACCGGCATGTTGTTGGCTTCAAGCAAGGCGCGCACCAGATCGAGCTCCTTCCACTCCCGTGCCAGCACCGCACAGCTGTCGAGATCGACACCCCCTTCTATCCGCTGCATCCGCTGCAACTCCTTGACCAGTCCCCTGGCCTGTTCCTGTACTCCACTGGCCTTGAGAACCTGCACTTTACCGCGTGTCACCGGGTCAGTGATCTGCCGGTTACCGCCTCTAGGGAGCATGCGTCTGGCCTGGTTGATCTGGATGGGGTGAGAGGTCTTCATCCTATCGCGGTTGTGGTAGATGAGCTGGTTGGCGGCCTCGATGATGTTGGCAGTCGAGCGATAATTCTCGATGAGGTAATGCTTTTCTGCACCATAGTCCTCGTGGAACCGCCGGATGAAACTGATATTGGCTCCTCGAAACCGGTAGATGTTCTGGTCGTCGTCTCCTACCGCCAGGATAGTCATCTTCTGGTCCTGCTCTTCAAGACCCTTGCCGGCAAGCAGCGACACCAGGTCGTATTGCTCCTGGTCGATATCCTGGTACTCATCCACAAGAATGTGGCTGAAACGGCCGATGAGCGTATCTCGTGCCGATTCCCCCTCAAAACCAAGTGCCGCGGATTCGCCTTTGAGCAGTGCTATCGCATCGGTGATGATGCGCGAGAAGTCTATCTCACCGGTGTTGCTGCAGCCGGCGGCAACGGCCAAGGACCTCCCGGTCAATCTCAGGGCCAGGCCGTGGAAGGTCAAGGTCGTCACCGCAGCCATGTCGGGGCCGACCAGTTCCTGGAGCTTTTTGCGAAGGCTCACGATGGCACTGCGGTTAAAGCAGAGCACCAGGATGGCCCCAGGGGGTACCCGTTCGACCCGCAGCAGATAGGCGATTCGATGGGTTACCACCCTAGTCTTGCCAGCACCTGGCCCGGCGAGAACCAGCATGTTTTTCTCTGGAGAGGCCGAGACAATCGCCGCTTGCGCCTTGTTTTTGAGGTCATCGACGATGCGGGTGTAGGACTGCTCGCTGGTCGCCCGATCGAGTACCTTCTTTCTGCCGGGGAAGTAGCGCTGGACAAAATCCTCCTTGTCATCGTTGAAATAGGATGCGACCAGGCGCATGGCGGTACTGATCTTCTCCAAAGCCTTTTGCGCATATTCGTTCATCACGTGGATCTGGAAGTTGCGCTCGGTATAGTGGGTTTTCAGCGGCTCAAAGTCGCTCACCGCATAGCGCCGCCCCTCCGCTTCGGCCTTCAACATAAGGGTCATGGCCTGCCGGAAGATGGCCAACCCTTGCTGCAGGTCGAGGACACCCTGCTCGTGCATGAAGGTCAGAGCCCGCTCGGCGACTGCCAGGGGCTTTTTCATCTGGGAAAAAAGCAGGAGATCACTTTTTAGGCCATCGACGATCTGCTCCAGGGTGAACTCGACATAGAGATTGGCGTTGGCCTTTTCGGCCGGATCGATGGCTGCAAGGATCACCTCCAATGCTCTGCTTGCTGCCTGCTGACGGATCTCCATGGTTTTGGCCAAAGACTCCCAGCCGCGCTGGAGGTAGACGACAAAGCTGCTGTTTCCCCTTGCCCGTAAACTAATGCTGCCACTCTGGCCGGCCAGTCCCTTCCCGTCCCGAGTGAGCCCATAGAGCAAGAGTTTCAGCATATGGGGGGTACTCTCGGGAAACGATCTGTCGATCAGTCGTTGATTGAACTGCCTGAGGTCTAGTTCAAGGGGTTCTGCAAGCTCAGCGTCAGGGGCCAGTTCTCGCAGCACTGCCAGAAATTCGCGTTCGAGTGCACAGGTTCGCTGCAGGTGCAACCCGGCATGATTTCCCACCTTGTAGCGGAGATAGGCGGAGAGGGTCGTCTCTTTAGAGAGCAGCCCTTGTTCTGCCATGTCGTGTAGGGTTCGCAGCACCCGCTGTGTCTCCGTTTCGTAACCTGGGTCTTCTTCCGAGAGGGCAAACGAGGTGATCGCTGCCAGTTCGTCGGCACTAAATCCCGTTTGGCTGCCCTCCTTGTTCAAAATTGCGTGGAGGATATCGAGCCACCGCTTGCTCTGCCGCTCTGAGAGATCAAGGCTCGCGATGCGGCGGGCGGCTTCCTCGAGGTCGGGCACCAGAACCTTTCCTTGGAACACCCTGGTGTTGTTCTCGTTACGCTCGAGAAAACCAGCACGTTCCAGCCAGGCAATGGCGGTGCGGACCCGGGTATCGCCGTCGTTTATCGCATCAGGGTCAAGGTCCACCTCTTTTCTTCGCAGCAGTTCACCCGCAGTAAGCACCACCTCCTGATTGTTGCGTGAAGCTGAGCGGATACCGCGCAGCAACTGGGCGATTTCTCGCCGGGTGAGGCGTGACATGGCGCTGAGCTTGAACTGCTTTTCGATGTCTTGCTCATCAAAGACCAGGATGCACTCCGCGTCCTTGCGGTCTCGACCTGCCCTACCGGCCTCCTGGAGATAATTTTCCAGAGACCCGGGGATATCGGCGTGCAGGACCAGGCGGACGTCGTCCTTGTCGATCCCCATGCCAAAGGCGTTGGTTGCACAGATCACCGGGATCTCACCGGCGATGAACTGTTCGAGAAGCCTTTTTTTCAGCGGTGCTTCCAGGCCGGCATGGAAAGCCTCCGCCGTATAGCCGGCCTTTTGCAGGAACTCTGCAAGCTGTTCGGTGTTTTTTTGCGTCGCGCAGTAGATGACAACGCAACCCTTGCCGGAAAAGCGTTCCTTGAGCAGCTGAAGGATCGTTTGTAGCTTCTCGTGGCGGGTGACGGAGAACGCCTCATAGTGGAGGTTGGTGCGTTCATGTCCCCCCTCGAATTGCAGGACCTTTAGACCGAGTTCACTCTGCACGGTGTCAATGATCTCGGCTTTCACATCTTTTTTGGCGGTGGCGGTAAAGCATTGCACCGGGGGGATCTGGACACCGTGCTTGACTGCAAACTCGCGAATGAAACGAATGGCGTAGAAGTAGTCCGGCCGGAAATCATGTCCCCATTTGGAGAGACAATGGGCCTCGTCAAACACCCAGGCGCCTATCTCCCGTTGGGAGACGGTTTCGATAAACGAGCGATTACGAAGCTGCTCGGGAGAGACGTAGAGGACGCCAATATCTCCGAGACGCACCCCCTCCATAACCTCGCCACGCTCCGGCATGGTGAGCATGCCATAGAGAGCCGCCGCCAGCTTGGTTCCAGTCTGTTTGGAGAAATTGTCGACCTGATCCTTCATTAAGGCCTGCAAAGGTGAAATGACAATGGTCAGCAAATTTCGCCGTTGATAGCGCATCAGAGCTGGTAAAAGATAACAGAGCGACTTGCCGCCACCGGTTGGCAGAGTGGCAAAGATTGTCCCACTCTTCGCACTGGCGATGATCACCTCCCCCTGCAGGCTCTTGCCTTCCTGGGTGGCTGGTTCCGGCCTGAAGTCGGGAAAGTTGAAAAAACTGTTAAGAAAGGTGCGCGGGTTGTGGTGCGTATGGCAATAGTCGCACTGCGAGTCGTCACAGCCGTTTTCGCGCAGGGCATGAAGTACTGATGATATGAGGGGAAAGGTATGTCGCACCCAGGGCGGGAGCACCGAGTTGCCCCCGGCAACCGAGAGCCAAGCCGCCACATAGGCGAGCATCGGTTTTGGCAGTGACGGGTCATTGTCATAGAGCTGATCGAGCAATCTATAGACCGCACTCCTGCAGGCGTGTTTTTTGGCAAACCAGCCAAAGGCCTCGTAGAGATCATCGCCTTCCAGCAGCGGCACTCCCATGGCGGCAAATGCACTGGCGGTACCGGCTAATCGCTCGTCAGTGTGGAGAAAGCTGCGGTAGAGAACTGGAATATCGGAGTGTTCCGCAAGCAGCTTGCCAAACGCATCCCACTGCTCTACAAACACTTGCCCTGCCAGTTTGGCGTCCTCCACCGGGTCACTGAGACTGTCGCGGACGAGCTGGTAGTTCTTGACCAGCCGGTGGTATGGGTTGGCGGGAAAGGCGAGCGGCGAGAGGTAGAGGGTATCGATGGCCGACTTGGCAAACAAGGGTAGTTCAGGGAGGATCGCCCTAAGGTTGGGCAGATCATGGGAGAGGATGTTGTGACCAAGCAAAAACTCGGCCTCTCCTGCAAACCGATTTAGGTCGGTAAGGGACTCGCGAGTGACGGGTTTGCCGGAGGGTGAGCGAAAGGTCCTGTCTCCCTGGACGCCGCCAATAGCGTAGACAACGCCCTTTTCGTTGACCTCAATGTCAACAAGGAGACATCGCGTACAAAATCGTTGTCTCTCGTCATCCATGTCCAGCGTACCGTGGCGACTGGGCTCCTGCCCGCACTCATCGACCACCGGAGGAGAACTCGGGTGGGGAAGAGGTTGCACTTAGCTGTTGACGTCTTCCGCGAGCCCCTTACCCGCTTTGAACTTGGCGACGGTCCTTGCAGGTATGGTGATGGGGGCCCCGGTCTGTGGGTTTTTCCCGGGACGCTCCAGGCGATCGGCAGTGGAGAAGGTACCAAAGCCGACCAGGGTGACTGCCTCTTTATTTTTGAGGCTCTTGGTGATGCTTTCGAGTGTTGCGTCCAGCACTTTAGCCGCCTGGGTCTTATTGAGTTCGGCTGTCTGGGCGATAGTGTCGATCAGGTCTTTCTTGGTCATTTGGCATCTCTTCCAATTTTTGTTTTTTGCGCTTTTGGCCGGCTAAAAGGGCCGTGGAGCATCACGAAATACCAGTATTACGCTTTCCAAGGGTGTTTTTTCAATAAAAATAATCAGATTCCCACAAATGGCAGGTTGTTCACAGCATCTTACAACTGGTAGCGATCTCATCGGATTTATAAGCATGCAGACCACCGAACGTTTTATGCTTGGCTACCTCGACCGTGAAGCGGCCCACACATTCCGCCTCTATGGGGCGGTACTTCTTGAGATTTCCCTGTAAAAGCAAATTTACCAACGGGCCAAGCGGCCCTCCTACCCTCTCCCCAAAGCGTAGTTCGTTTCTGAAGCCAAGAAGCAATGAGGGGCGCACGATGCGTAGGCACGGAAAAGTCAGTTTCTGCAGAGCATTTTCCATCTCGCCTTTGATGCGGCTATAAAACACCTGGGAATTTTCGTCGGCTCCCATGGCAGGACGACGATGAGCTGTTTAGTCCCCTGCTCTCGCTTCAATGTGGCAATTCGTGTGACCAGTTCCAGATCGACCTGTCTAAAGGCTTTCTGGGAGCCAGCATGAAACGACAAAACTTTCGAGCCCAAGCGACTAGAAAGTTCAACGCATCTTCTGCGTCCTCACCAGCTATACCAAGAAAATCACACAGGCCACTTTCAGGGCAGATACTACCGTCAAGCATGAGCATGCTCTGATCTCCCCCATGGGAAACTTGCAGCTTGGTAATTTTGACGGAACAGCAGGGATCATCGTCCGGCAGATTGATACGATCCTCATCCAATGTGATTCCGAGAACGTATGTTTCCGAATCTGAATTAATATTCAGGGTGACAGTTATCTCGTTCTCAAAGAAGGGTAGCTTGAGCTTCCCCGTAATAGAGAATTGTGACGCTACCCCTTCTTCTCGCTTAGTCTGAAAAGGAATCTGAAGATTTGTGAGCGCAAAATCATTACCTAGCAGCTTGACGATAGAGCCATCTGCATTGACATTACCCAAAGAGATGGTTCCATAAAAACCTTTCTCATACGAGAAGGAGGCATTTGTAATGACAATCTTGCTCTGTCCAGTTTCATCTTTAGGGTCAAGCCCAAAATCGGCTGGAAAGTCCACTTCGACATGCCTAAGCGCAATCGGTGAACCCTGGCCAATTAAATGAATCGTGGCAGTAATGAAAAACGATGTATTGAGGATTCTGCTCCGCTCAAAAACACCTTGCAGCGATTGTGGAAAGTTCGTGCCCCCAGAAGCTTTGAGCGCGATTGTGAACGTATTCTCCTCAGAGGTCGCTTCCTCAGGATTTCTGAGAAAGATCCCTGTAAAAGCGTTATTTTCAGCTATCAGGAAATCATTAAGGCGTAACCCCAGGTTATTGAAGGTCAGTTCGAGGGTTGCGGCGGGGTTCTGATTGCTGGCCTATTGAATTTCCAATTCACACTCACCGGTCAGTGTGAAGATAGAAAAAGGTTGCTCGCCGAAATCTTCCAGATTCCACCGTTGATAAAATGATTCGACAGTTTCTAAAAATCCTTCTTCCAGTGGTGTTGGAATACAACTCAACCAGCTGGGCTTTCCCAATTACGATTTACCTTTTCACAAAAGGCGTTAATCACTTCGGCAAGGTTGAGTCCCATCTTCAAGCTCCTTGGTTAGGGTGTTTGGCACCGATACGATGCGTACAAATGCCTCAACACTATACGGCAATAACGTTCCCCTTAGAGAGGTTCCCAGGTAATGAATTCATTAATTAATTACTCATTAATACTGGCTCGTTCGTATATTCAATAGCAGGAATCGGAGCGCTTCTCCCCTATTACAGGTGAAGCTTCAAAACTCAATCGTGGTGGCTAAAACGTATGGCTCAGATAGCTCAAGTGTGATTTTACGCCTTAAGTTATTGTAGTCGTGAGAGATCTTATATTGCTGCAACCCTAAAAGAAACACGACAAAGCGGATATCCTGCTCTCAAGGTGATACGAGTGAGAAGATTGCAACCTTCGCTTGATATTGCGACCCATATCCTCGCTCTATGGCACGAAGTCGTCTTATATTCAGGAAAAAAGCCTATAGGGTGTGTCATATTATCATTCTGACACACCTCGACACTCAAGGAGATCATTGTTGTAGAGCAAACTGCGAACGAGCGGTCACTGAACCACAAGACGTCTCCTCTTCATGGTTCATCGTTTCATTGAATTGGCACCTGATACGCTCCAACAGAATGCCATCAAAGGGTTAGGCTAGCAAAATTTATTCCACTCATAAGCATTTAGTACACGCCGAAAAACTATTGCCCAGAGCAGGTAATTATTCAATAACTTCTGCTCACTCAACATCTCAAAAGAATGATGTATTATCAGCTACATATTACGCGACAACGAACAACCCGGTCGCAATTGCGGAATTTCAAGGCATTGGGGCCAGGAGAGGTCAGTGAGGGAATGAATGTTTAAAACCGTTATCTATCCCCGATTACATTCTATTGTTTTCTTATCAACTCATTACCAGATTGCTCCATCTCCTCTGCCGAGATCAGGCGGTAACTTGTACTTCGTCCTCCGCCCGGATTTTGAATCAGAATGTGGCGAGCGACAAGTTCCCGCATATCTCTAAGAACGGTGTCCGATGAGCATTTGGCGATTTTGGCATATTTCGATGAGGTCATGTGCCCCGTAAAATTGTCGAGCCATAGAAGATCGGACTTCATCAGTATCAAGTCTTTCACCTTCTATGGTTGACGAGGTTACAGCATCAGTTGTGAGGGTATTTAAGCTGGCCTTCTGCCTGATCGGGAAACCTAGCGCCTCCATCTTACCCAGTAAACGCCCCTGCCGGTGCCGAGCAACAACAATATCTGCGGTGATTAATGCTGCTATTCACCGCAAACGCATCCTGTTAAGAAGAGTAGAGGTATATTCTTTACTTTTTGATATGTTCTTTTCATCCTGCGGAGAAATCCTTGCCTCGTTTGCGGTTCTCTGGCAGCGCTTTGTAGCGAATTTGGTTTATACCACAACAAGACCGTGCGAAACCAAATCGAAGATTAATATTGGCAGTTCCAAACTGGAACCAGTGCCAGCCCTCGACCCACCAAGGCGGCAATACTGTGGAATTTTCTTTTGTGCAGTTGTTTTAAAATCGGAAAGGATATCAAATCAATCAGTATCCTCATCAAAATATTGTTCTCGTAAGAACAACCGGAATAACGCCATCATCGCCCCACTCGCATTGTCGATCCCAGCTTGGTCGAAATCCTTGACCATGGTTTTATTCCCCAGTTCGACCAAATTTTCACGAAACGCTTGGAGTACAAGCCCTTTCTCTTTTGGAGAAAGACTCTGAAATTTTCCTAAAGAGACTTTTGCCTGCTCTTCATGGCGGCGTGCCCGCTCTTCTTCTTTTTTCTTTAATTGCTGTTCAATCTTTTTTTGCTCAACAACTTCTACCTCAAGCTCAGCCTCAAACTTGCTCTTTCCCGTTATCTGCTCGCGAAGCAGGTAGGCTAGAAAAGCCCCATCCTTCTTTTCTACCTTGTCCGCTGCAAGGCATTTCGTGTAGTAATCGAGGATCTGTTCAATCTTCTCCCGGCCAATATCTTCAATAAACGCCTTGGCTCTTAATGCTGATATCCCGAAATACTCCAACTTCTCGAGCAGTTCTTGATCTTCAGTGCGATCAGGCTCAATAGGCAGAAGCTGTCCAGACTTGGCGAAAGGAAGCGCTTCCTGATATTTGAGTGGAATAATAATAAATTTTATCCTGGCAATGGTCCGCCCTTCTCGAATCGTTTCCAACTTGAAGGTTAAATCACACTGGGGAAAGCCGGCCTCATTCTTCTTTTCAAACTCTTTTTTGGCCTGATTCAGGACCCATTGACGAAATTGTTTGAATTGAGAATATTTTTTCTTATCAATGCCAAGAATTTCTTTGAGTTCATCGACACCAAACTCTCTGTAACCTATCTTCTTATACTGTTTGAGAAGCTGGTAGATTCTGATGGAGTAGATGCTTTGAAATTGCGCGAGAATGCTTAATTTCGACTGGGTAAAATCTCTTTTTAGCTGTAATAGATAAGGCCTGAGGTGCGGATCGAAACTGAAACTGATCGTGCCTTTCTTGTTGTTATACTTACACGAGGAAACCCAACCCACCTTCAATGGGCCATCATCCTCTGGGATAACCAGGACACGCTGCATCAGCTGATCTGTTATCCTGTCAGCGTTCTTATAGGCATTGTTCAGGTCTATGCCAAGGATAGCTGCCAGGTCCCGGATCTTGATCTCATATGGATAAAAATCCACATCATCGGGATGAATCATCGACGCAACAGCAAAAACGAGTCGCTGCTCATTGACAGATAAGATATACCTGGATTCAACAAGCTTATTGGATTGTACAACAACGGGTGATTTAGTGAATTTGCTGCTCACAAAAGTTCTCCTGATGTGTGTGTAAGGTTGCGTCATCATAATAAGGTATAGAACAGGTGTCAAGCCTAGACCTTTGCCGTAAATCTCTAGACCTGAATCTGTAGTTATTTGTTTTTAATTGATTTTATAGAAAAAATCCGCTCTCACAATATCGGTAAAACTGCTCTAACTCACAAAAACGGCACAGCGTGGGCGAAGAAACCAACCCCTGGAGTTGCTCAAAAAGACGATCTCACCGCTAAAATTTCACCGTAGATTTCTATACCTTTCTAAAGCAACCGAACCCCCACCGTGAATCCCTAGACCTCAAAGGCTACGCTCAAGGACGGAAGTGCCGGTAAATCCCTAGACCTTTCCACATCTCATTGAAATCTGGGCCGTAAATCCCTAGACCTTTCGTTTTATGAAAACATTCCATCGTTCTCACCGTAGATTTCTATACCTTGAGATGAACCCGGCCACAGCCCCACCGTACATCCCTAGACCTCTGCAGTGACGACCTAGAAGAGAAGCACACCGTAGATCTCTATGCCTTGAGTTATCTGCTGGAGATCTCGACCGTAAATCTCTAGACCTTTTATTCCAGAGAAAACATTCC
>NZ_FRFE01000013.1 GCF_900143695.1 Desulfopila aestuarii DSM 18488 | reverse complement strand
TTCTTTTTTTCGTTGACCGTCATGCTGCCAGTTGGCTGCCCCGATCAAGGAGGCGGCAAAGTACTGGATCGGGATGCGGGTGTCAACAGGAAAAGACTGGAAAATGAAAATAGCATGGTATGGCTTTGAACAAATGAAAGGCCATATCGATTTAAAGCAACAGATTACCGAAGAGATACCACAGAAGCTGCAAGCTCAGAAAAGCATATATACCTGCTGCCACATCGTCCATCATGATGCCGATACCGCCATGGATCCGTTGATCGAACCAGGATACGGGGAACGGTTTTATGATGTCAAAGATTCTGAAAAGGACAAAACCAAGTAACCAGGCCACAGGATGATCTGGTGCAAGAGTAAGGGTGATGAACATGCCGAGGATCTCATCAATAACGATAGGCCCGGCATCGGCCCGGTCGAGAATCTTTTCCGCAGACCCGGCTGCAAAAAAGCCGATGATGAAAACCAGGATGAGCGTCAGCAGATAGAAGGGCAACGTCAGCCCCTTGATCAACAGCCAGGGCAGAAAAGCGAAGAGGGAACCCCAAGTGCCAGGAGCTTTCGGCATATTCCCCACCCAGCAACCGGTGGCGATGGCCATAATTAATGATTTCATCATTCCATGTTACCCTTTGCTGAATAGACAGCCCGATAGACCTCATCCAGGGAGCATGCATGCTCCAGGGCAATTTTCCGGCACTCTTCGTATTCTGGATAGATCACATCGCCTCGTGGTGTTGTGACCATTTTGGCAGTAATTACACCCCAAGGGGTGTCCACTTGCACTGGTTTGCGGGGGAGTGTGCGGCGCGAATCCTGACGCATACGAAGGCCGATGGCAGTGGTCTCCGACAGGATGAGGTCCTGAAGTTGGATGCTTTCTGCAGTTTTACAGATAACCTGAAGATGAAAGCCAGGTCGCCCTTTCTTGCCCTGGCAACCGGTGAGACTTACATCCAACGCTCCACGGGCCAATAGAAGATCGCAAAGATGTGGGAAGGATTCTGGACTCCAGTCGTCGAGACGGGTCTCGAGTACAGTAACTGTTTGAGCCTCGGCTGCAGCATGGCTGGTGCCGATAACAAGGCGTAATAAATTGGGTTGATCGTTAGGTAGCACCTGGGTGCCGGAGCCATAACCAGTTGCGGCAATGGTCATGGGGGGCAGCGGTCCGAAGTCGTCAGCCAGGACCTTGATGAGAGCCGCGCCTGTTGGGGTGACCAGCTCTGCTTGTACGTCTACCCCGTAGGTGGGAATCCCTTTCAGGAGCTCACAGGTTGCCGGGGCCGGTAGCGGTATCAGGCCGTGAGCGCATTTGACAAAGCCACCGCCCAGGGGCAGTGGTGATGCGATAAGGCGGGAAATACCGAGATGGTGCAGGCCGATAACAGTGCCAACCACATCAAAGATGGTGTCCAGGGCTCCTATCTCATGGAAGTGTACTTTATTGACGGGGATGTTATGGACCTTTGCCTCAGCTTCTGCCAGTGCTCCAAAGACGGCAAGAGATCGTTCTTTGATGGCAGGGGCCAGATCCGCGTGGGTGAGGATATACCTGATCTGCGGCAGGGTCCGTAGTTCCTGTCTCCGCATCTCGGAGATCTTGACCTTTATGCAGCCAATCGACTGGCATGAAGTGTGCTCTGTTTCGAGTTGTGCATCGGGGAGCTCAAGCTTGGCCAGCTCGTGTTTGAGCAGGTTCTCGTCAAGACCTGCATGGATAAGTGCGCCGAGCAGCATATCGCCGCTGATGCCGGAAAAACAGTCGGCATACGCAAGGTAACCGGATCGGTCCATTTGGAATCAAGGCTCCAGAAGCGATATAATCAGGAGAAGAGTCGGGTGCCCGGCTCAACAGGGCTGCCGCAGAGAAAGGCTTCAACGTTCATGCGTTTCTTGCCCTCCGGCTGCACTTCCCTTACCAAAAGACAGTCGCGACCTGTGGCAATGAGCAGGCCGCGTTTGTCGGCTGCAAGCAGGGTTCCCGGTTCGACGTTACTCGTCTGGTGCAGAACTTCCGGGGCGAAAAGCTGCAGTCGTTTGCCGTGGAGAAAACAGTAGGCGGAGGGCCAAGGGTCGAGTCCCCTGATAAGGCAGTGTATCTCACGGGCACTTTTCTGCCAGTCGATGCGGCCATCCTCTTTTTTCAGCATCGGGGCCACGGTTGCACGTGTATCGTCTTGAACGGTGGCGGTCAGTTTGCCCTCTTTTAACAGGGCGAGCGCCTGACGCACTGTTGTTCCACCAAGTGCGGCGAGTTTTGGAAAGAGCGAGCCTGCGGTCTCATCATCATTTACTGGTATGGCGGCAGTGAGCAGGATATTTCCTGTGTCCATACCTTCATCCATCTGCATGATGGTGACCCCGGTTTCACTGTCACCGTTAATAACGGCCCACTGGATGGGCGCAGCGCCACGATAGGCGGGCAACAGTGAGCCGTGTACATTGATGCAGCCGTGGGGGGCGAGCTCAAGCAAGGCCGGCGGAAGGATGCGTCCGTAGGCGGTGACCACCACCACGTCCGGCTTATAACCGGCCAGCTCATCTCGGAATTCCTGGGTTTTGATCTTCGTCGGCTGCAGTACCGGAATGCCGGCGGCCTGAGCCAGGACCTTCACTGGAGGGGGGGTGAGTTTTTTGCCTCTTCCTTTGGGGCGGTCCGGTTGGGTGACAACAGCTACAACCGTGTCGGGACCATCCAGAAGTGCCTGGAGCGTAGCGGCCGCAAAGTCAGGCGTGCCCATGAATAGAATACGTAGCGGTGTGTTGGTCATTTCACTCATCACTGGTTACGAGCCACTTTTTGACTTTGCGCTTGTAAAGGTTTCTCTTCAATGAACTCAGGTGATCGATAAAAAGGATGCCATTGAGATGGTCGATTTCATGCTGCAGAACCACGGCAAAGCGATCCTCGGTGGTCAGCTCTTGCGGCTTTCCCTCCGGGTCCTGAAAAGAAACGGTGATCTTCTTGTAGCGTTTGACCTTTGAGGTCAACTCCGGGACGCTCAGGCAACCTTCTTCGTCTAATTGAAAACCTTCATGCGCAACAATTTCGGGATTGACCAGGGTCATGTATTCTCGTTCGTTCTCCCGGTCTTTTGAAATATCGACAACTATCAGCTTTACCGATTCTCCGATCTGTGGTGCGGCAAGACCGATACCGGGTGCTTCGTACATGGTCTCGGCCATGTCTTCTGCGAGTTGTTTCAGGTTTTCGTCAAAGGTGGTAATGGGTTCGGTTTCCTGGCGGAGCACCGGCTCAGGATATTGATATATTTTACGTATACTCATCGGAATAATCTTCCTGCTCTATATTAAATGGTAAATATTGATACGACCATACAATATAACACGTCCAGGTAGTTATGGCTATTTTTCAATCTAAGCATGGATTGGCTGGATGCATAGCGGTGAACTGTGTCTTTTTCCTGTTCGGTGATTGAAGTTTATGCTGCGGGTATGTGTCGGAATGTGAAGGAGGCTGAAAGAACTTGACTTACTAACTAAATTTTGTGAAAAAAAGGATATCTTTGAGAGGTGTTACTGTAGTTTGCATTCCCGTGACCGATATTGAGTCCGGTGCTATTATGCCGGTCATCAAGCATGACTGAGAAACTGCCCCATGTTGTGAGCCAAATAATTCGCCGAAGGGTTGCGCGTTAAGAGGAGGTGCAATCGTTTGCGAAAAAGTGGGTGTTATACGCTCAGAATGCAACTTTGTATCGGCCATCTACGCGTCTTGCAAACTTGACCCGTCGGTTCTCTGCCATTTTTGGTGAGCCCGGCATAACGTGAAAAGAGGAGAACAATATGAAAAGAAACATTTCCCTGCTTGCGGCCCTTGCATTTGGCTGTGTAACCGCTTTCAGTGCCATGACCGGTGCGGCATCCGCCGCCGACCAGCGTTTCGTCACCATCGGTACCGGTGGTGTTACGGGGGTTTATTATCCAACGGGTGGCGCTATTGCCCGTCTGGTCAATAAGGGGAAGAAAGAGCATGGCATCCGGGCCTCTGTCGAGAGTACCGGTGGTTCTGTTTATAACCTGAACGCTATCGCTTCAGGTGAGCTGGACATGGGTGTTGCCCAGTCAGATACCCAGTTTTATGCCTACAATGGTACCGGTAAATTTGAAGCAAACGGTCCCAACAAGGATCTGAGGTCAGTATTTTCTGTTCATCCTGAACCGTTCACCGTTGTTGCCCGCCTTGATTCCGGCATCAAGAACTTTACGGAATTGAAAGGCAAGCGTGTGAATATCGGTGATCCGGGTTCCGGTCAGCGAGCAATCATGGACATTCTCATGGAGAATATGGGCTGGAAGAAGGAGGATTTTAAACTGGCTTCAGAACTCAAGCCGGCCGAGATGTCTTCAGCTCTTTGCGACAATAAGATTGATGCCTTCGTATATTCCGTTGGTCATCCGAATGGATCCATCCAGGAGGCAACAACCACCTGTGATGCCGTTATTGTTACAGTTGATGGTCCCGTGGTTGATGCCCTGGTTAAAGAGAATGCCTATTATCGGACCGCTACCATTCCTGGTGGCATGTATCGTGGGAATGATGCCGATGTGAAGACCTTTGGTGTTGGTGCGACCTTTGTCTCTTCAGCCAAGGTGCCTGAGGATGTCATCTACGTCGTGGTTAAAGCGGTTTTTGAGAATTTTGATGAATTCAAAAAGCTTCATCCTGCCTTTGCCAACCTGAAAAAAGAAGAGATGATCAAAGACGGTCTTTCTGCTCCGCTCCATGACGGTGCGGTCAAATACTATAAAGAAGCCGGCTTGATGTAAGGTCTTCTTTTGTTCATTCTGCCGGTCCTTTCTTTGTCGAGAAGGGACCGGTAGTGTTGTTGTTCCCCATCCGCGGTCTGTCACCGTGGCAGAACATGTCTTTTCGGTTGTCCTTTCTCGCTGTGGGAAGGAAGCTTTATAAGCTGTCGCCTTGTCAAATATCTCATCTTCCTGCGCTCCGCCGGTCTATAATTACCGTAAACCTGTTGGGCCATCTGAGTTATGATATTTGGGGCGCGGGCGGGAAGAGAAAGTGATTCAGTAATATCTTTGAAGGAGCATGCGCTATGACCACACCCATTGAAAAAACAATGTCCGATGATCAGCTCCAGGAGATGATCGGCGAAGCGGATACCGGAGGACGTAATCCGCACGGAGGCTTCTCCAAAAAGGTCCTTTTCTTTGTGCCGCTGCTCTGGACACTTTTTCAACTCTGGTACGCTTCGCCTTTGCCCTTCATATTTAACATCTTTGTGCTCAACGACACAGAGGCCAGGGCCATTCATCTTGCCTTTGCCATGTTTCTTGCCTATACGGCTTTTCCGACATTCAAATCTTCTCCGAAACATTTTATTCCGATCCAGGACTGGATTATCGCGCTTACCGCAGCTTTCTGCGCCGCCTACATATATCTTTTTTACGAACAACTTTCCAACCGGCCTGGTGCCCCACTGGTCATGGATCTCGTGGTGGCTGTGATTGGGCTGATTCTGTTGCTGGAAGCCACTCGCCGGGCTCTGGGACCGCCGCTGATGGTGGTTGCCGCCGTTTTTATGGTGTACACTTTTGCCGGGCCCTATATGCCTGATGTTATAGCCCATAAAGGGGCGAGTCTGACCAAGGGGATGACTCATTATTGGCTCACCACCGAAGGTGTCTTTGGTGTTGCGCTTGGGGTTTCGACCAGTATGGTCTTTATGTTTGTGCTCTTTGGCTCACTGCTCGAGGCGGCTGGAGCCGGCAATTATTTTATCCGTTCAGCTTTTGCCGGTCTTGGCCATATGCGGGGAGGGCCAGCTAAAGCGGCTGTTGTTTCTTCTGCGCTGACCGGGCTTGTTTCCGGTTCATCGATTGCCAATGTGGTGACAACTGGCACCTTTACCATTCCACTGATGAAAAAAGTTGGCTTCTCCGCGGAAAAAGCCGGGGCTGTCGAGGTTGCCTCTTCTACGAATGGCCAGCTGACGCCCCCGGTTATGGGTGCGGCGGCCTTTCTTATGGTAGAGTATGTTGGCATTTCCTACATCGAGGTCATCAAACACGCCTTTCTTCCGGCCATTATTTCCTATATCGCGCTGGTGTACATCGTCCATCTTGAAGCCTGCAAGATGAACCTGAAGGGCTTGCCGAAGCGGTATAAAAAGACGTTTGCCCAGAGTTTGCTGACCTTTGTGATGACGGTGTTGACGCTCATTATCATTGGTGGCGCTACCTATTATGGACTGGGGTGGATCAAGACTGTCGCCGGTAGTTCCACTCCCTGGATTGTCTGCATCCTCCTCTTCATCGCCTATCTCTTTTTGCTCTATATCGCCTGCAGGGTTCCGGAACTTGAGGTAAGCCATGAGATCAATGAGCTGCCGGATCTTGGTTCGACGATTCAGGCGGGACTCTATTTCATTCTGCCCATCGTCGTACTCATGTGGTGTCTGGTTGTCGAGCGGCTTTCACCGGCACTTGCTGCGTACTGGGCCACTGTACTGCTTATTTTCATCGTGGTTACCCAGCGGCCGATAAAAGGTGTGTTCCGCAAAATGAGTGGTGAGGATTTTTCTGTACAGCGCGGTTTTGCCGATCTCATTACTGGTCTGGTCTCGGGGGCAAGAAACATGATCGGTATCGGTGTTGCCACGGCCGCTGCAGGTCTGGTAGTCGGCACGGTGACTCTGACTGGTATCGGTCTGGTCATGACGGAGTTTGTCGAGTTTATCTCTGGCGGTAACCTTGTCTTGATCCTGCTCTTCACCGCCTTTATCAGTCTGCTGTTGGGGATGGGGTTACCGACAACCGCAAACTACATTGTCGTTTCCACTCTGATGGCCCCGGTTATTGTCAATCTGGGTGCCCAAAACGGCTTGATCGTGCCGCTTATTGCCGTGCACCTCTTTGTCTTCTACTTTGGTATTCTGGCTGACGATACCCCGCCGGTCGGTCTTGCTGCCTTTGCGGCAGCTGGTATCTCGGGAGGAGATCCCATTCGCACAGGTCTTCAGGGGTTTGGCTACGATATCCGGACTGCTATTTTGCCGTTTATTTTTATCTTCAATACCGAGTTGCTGATGATTGGTGTTGGTACACCGTTGCACTTTGTCGTGGTGGTGGTTGGAGCGGTGGTGGCCATGCTCGCTTTTGCCGCGGGCACTCAGAATTATTTTATTACCAGGAATAAGCTATGGGAGACCTTCGCCTTGCTGCTGGCGGCTTTTATCCTATTCCGACCCGGTTTTTTCTGGGATGAAATTTATCCTGAATACACCTCAAGAAATGCGGCGGAATTGGAGCAAATTGCTGAAACTGTAGCCAGTGGTTCACAACTTATTCTCAGGGTCAAGGGCGAAAATTTTGCAGGTGATGAGTATATTTCAACTGTTATGTTACGAGTGACCGATGGGGCTACGGGAGCCGAAAAACTGAAGGCCATCGGCCTTGAGACGAGAGATGAAAATGGCCATGTTATCGTCGATAATGTGATGTTTGCCAGTGCTGCCGAGAAAGCAAATCTCGACTTTGATCAGGAAATTTTAAACGTGCAGGTGGAAAATGAGAGGCCTCCTAAACAGTTGATGTTCTTCCCGGCTCTGTTATTGCTGGCGTTGATCTGGTATTCCCAGAAAAGACGGATTGGCAGACAAGAACGCCCGGCAATGGCGTAAGCGAAAACGCATCCTTTTTAAGGAGAGGAAGATGAGAAAAAAAATACTGGTCCCTATCGCTTTTTCAGTCTACTCGCAAGGTATTATCAATTATGCAGCGTCGCTTGCGGGCCCACTGGGTGCAGAGATGATGATCGTCAACGTGATCAACGAACGCGACCTTGAGGCGGTGGAGCGGATTTCCTCGTTTGGTTACAAGGTGGATAGTGAACATTATGTGCGGACCATCAAGGATGAGCGAAGGGCAATGCTGGTGCAGCTGACCGAAAATCTGACTCTGCCCGAAGGCCAGGTCTCATTTTCCTTTCGAGTGGGTGATCCTGCCACAGAACTGTTAAAACTGGTGGTCGATGAACATATCGACATGGTGGTGATGGGAGTGAAGACGCGGGATATCCGTCATCTCTTTACCGGCTCGGTGGCTGAACAGATGTTTGCCCGTTGTCCCTGTACGGTGGTTTCTTACCGTGATCCTGAGACCATTGAGCGGCTGCAGAAGCGGATCGCCAAGCACCGGTAAATCTGTAGTACAGCTATTCCAACGGCCCACCGGCTCTCATGTGAAAGCTGGTAGGCCGTGCGTAAAATTTGGGGAAGGTGTAGCGTCAGATTCGCATTTTCATGAAAAATGGTTAATCCATCCAGTCCCGTTTAATTTTGACAATCTCGTCGAGATTATCGAAAAAGGCTTTGATGATTTCCGGGTCAAAATGGGAATCTGATCCTTCCCTTATTATTTCCTGACATTTTTCTTCAGAAAAAGGTTTTTTGTAGGGACGCTCACTGCCGAGAGCGTCATAGACGTCAATGACCGCAACGATCCGTGCGACCAGCGGAATGTTCCTGCCGGCGAGCATCATCGGGTAGCCGGTGCCATCCCATTTTTCATGATGACAGAGGGCGATAACCATGGCCACCTCAAGTAACGCCAGTTCTCCACCGCTATTTGCCATCTCGATAACCCGTTGATACAGCGATTCGTCGCTCTGTGGCATGGAGGAATAGTGACGCAGGATGTCGCAGCCGATTTCGCAATGGCGCTTCATGGTGTTCCATTCGTCCGAGGTGAGCTTACCAGCTTTCAAAAGAATCATATCGGAAATGCCGATTTTGCCGATATCGTGCAGTGGTGCTGCTTCCTGGAAGGTTCTTGCCTTCGCGCTACTCATGCCCATGGCCCTGCCCAGGACTCCACACATTTTACCGACCCGGATAACATGGCGGCCCGTTTCATTGTCACGGTATTCCGCTGCCTTGCCAAGGCTGTACAGCAGCTGTCGCTTGATTTCCTCGAGTTCATCTGTCCGTTGTTCCACCATCCGCTCGAGATTGATCTGATAATCCCGATTCTGACGGATAAGCTCTGCCGACTCAAGAGCCTTGTCGATGGTGTTTTTGACCAGCGAAAAGCTTTCGATAGGTTTAGTGATGAAATCACGGGCACCAAGGCGTAATGCATCCACCGCCTGATCCACTGCATCGACGCCGGAGACGATTATGATCGGCAGATCAGGCCAGCTTTTTACCGCCTCCCTGATGAAACCTGCACCGTCAAGTACCGGCATCTGCAGGTCGACTGTAACCAGGTCGGCCGGCCATTCCTGAAGTATTTTCAAGCCTTCTAATCCATTTTCTGCAGCTTTTGTTTCGTAGCCGAGGCTGCTGAGAAAACTGGAGAGAAGGTCCCTGAGTTCGGGTTGGTCGTCGATAATGAGGACTTTATTGCCAATCACGTTCTTGAGAATCCCTGTGGTAGAGAGACGGTATTTGCACCGACCAGTTGGATAGAGTTGCGAACTACAAACAGTATACATGAGAAAAAAACTGAAAATGAAGGAAAAATATTCGTTTGTATGGTTTTGAGGAAAATTGTTGCCAGTATTTCAGGTCTTCGAGAGGGGGGAACATGCTTTTTTCTGGCAAATCACCCTTTCGGCCCAGCTTTTCTTTTACGAGACTGCTGTTAGAGGGTATAGAAGGTCAGTTTTGACACTGAACTTTCTGAGATTATTTACAAGGCATCGATATTGTCTTTGGAGAAAAAGTGCAGTACCTTTGGCGCAAATGAAATGAACCTGTAGTTCGCAGATCAATCTTTAACTGGTGTGAGCCAACTTATCATGAACTATCTTCTTCTTGCAGCAAGCTATCTTCTTGGGGCTGTTCCTTTTGGCCTGGTGATCGGTAAATTGGCCGGAAAGGATGTCCGAAAAGAAGGCAGCAAGAATATTGGTGCCACCAATGTCAGCCGGCTGCTCGGGAAAAAGCTGGGCTTTGTCACCTTGATCTGTGACTGCTTAAAAGGCTATCTGCCGATGCTCATGGCGGCAACGCTTCTAGAAAACGAACCGAATGTCAATCTGATGGTTGCGCTCTGCGGCATCGCTGCTGTACTTGGCCACATGTTCCCAATCTATCTCGGTTTTAAGGGCGGGAAGGGTGTTGCCACTGGGCTGGGTGTTTTTCTCTATCTTTCGCCGCTGGCGATTCTGATAAGTCTTGGTGTTTTTGCCGGTTCCGTGGCGTTGAGCGGTTTTGTATCTGTGGGGTCACTCTTGTCGTCAGCACTGATGGTCATCTGGCTCTGGCTACTCGGCCAGTCCAAAATCACAATGATGACAGCCGCAATTGTGGCTGCGCTCATCTGGCTCAAACATCATGAAAATATCGGAAGGCTCTTAAAAGGCGAAGAGAAAAGCTGGAAGAAGAAGTGATGATTTCTGGTGATAGCAAAATTATTGGTTATTCCCCTCTCGATTTTTGGGGATTTTTGTTACCTCCACATAAAGTCGGCAATACTCTTTAATAAGCTGCATCCTTTCAACTGTTGCCAATTTGAAATAGAGTGGGCTGAGCATCAGTATTTTTAGTGCCTGCTGTTGTGTCATATACCCTCCTTGGCATAAAAACATCTCCTCTTTGTCTATATCGGGAGGATGGTCGACTTTCTTTAACCAATTTTGAGAACGATTATCTCTATTGTCAAGCCAAGAGAATCATTCGAAGTTGCTGATTATCTTTATTTTATCATATTCGGCAGATTAGTATACTGAGCTGAAAGTCGAAAGAGCACTGTCATCAACAAACGGAGAGACTATGGATATCATTAAATGGCGGGATTCCTATGAGACAGGGATTGCCGAAATGGATAATCAGCACCGGCAGTTGATCCAACTAATCAATCAGCTCTACGGAATTATCAAGGAGAAGGATGGGTTCGAGTCGGTCGATGCCATCCTCCAGGAGATGGCCAATTATGCTGAACATCATCTCCGCGATGAGGAAAAATTGCTGGAGGAACATGGTTTTCCAGGCCTTGCCGACCAGCAGAAGTCACACCGTAACTATTTTATGAAAATGGATGAACTGCAGGAGGCCATGGAAAAAGACGGCAGGGATGCCGCCCAGGAGATTTATGTCTTTCTTCGACAGTGGTGGATCAATCATATTGTTCTTGAAGACAAGGAATATGGCCCATATCTGCGGGGCAAAGGACTGAAATAGGGAGGCGTATTGGCGCAGTGCATGGTCGGCAGGTGAACGGTAATATAGTTATCACGATATGGGATTCTCATCTGCGCTTATTTTACTTCAAGCTTAGACCCGTTCTTTAAAAAGGGAGAAAGAAACCGTGGCACTGGTCACTGTCGAGCGGCCAAAGAAGAGGAAAAAGATGAGCCAGGCCAGCTGCAGCCCGATAATCACCCCCGGGTGCCAGAGCTGAACGAGCCCTTGTATGATGACGGGATGGTTCAGGATATCGGTCTGCGGGATAAGCGCGACCCCCCAGATATAGAGCACCGCCAGCCCACTCATTTTCTGATACACACTTACTTTACCAAATCCCCGAAAATCAGCGCGCATCGTCTCCGAAACAACTCGCCAGAGCTGGGTGATCGTTATGCACATTACGAGAGCGGCTGTGAAGTGCTCCCGTAAAAACAACCAGCAACCAACGAGGGCGGCCAGGGTGAAAATGATGCAGGTGATGGCCTGCACAGGTACCAGCGGCTCTCCGCATAACTTGCTTTCATATTCCGCTTTTTTAATGTGGCCATGAAAAACCGTAGCCGTGCGGGTGAAAAATTTTTGTACCCATGGGCTGCATTCCCTAAGCGGCTTGCCATAGCAGCAGCCGAAGCTGAGACATCCTAATCGGCCAAGGCCCTCACCCAAAGTGTAGGCGATGGCCATGGCGGCCATTACAGGTATCAGCGGAAGATAGCAGGCGATAAAACCGTTGAGCATCTCTCGTGCGGCAACAATACAGAACGGCGCAAGGATCATGCCGACAAAGGATGCTCCACCGATGGTAAAAGTGTGCCGTTTTTTTTCGACGAGGATGGCGACAATTCGTGCTGCCGGCACGCTGACGACCAGGACCATCCCGGTTGCCAGAAGAGTGCCGGGCAGGTGTATGTTCATTGCACCAAGTAGAATGAGGAGCAGTGCCAGTGACAGCAGCTGGCTGGTAGCGATGAAAAAACCATAATAGGTCAGATTCGTTCCCTGCCAGAGCTGCCCATCCTTTTTCGTTACGGGAATAACAGCAAGCATCTGCCAGCGCTCACCGGGCAAGTGACGAAAGCCCCAGAAAAGCAGGAGTGCAAGCAGGAGTCCTGTAATGGCGAGAAATATCAAGTCTGTCATGGTGTGATTCCTTTACTCATTTATCATTTTGAATCCGGTGGCCGATGGTGGACCGAACCTTGATGTCGGTTTCGACCAATGGTCGTCCGAAGTTGTTGGTAAATCGGCTTTTTACGTCGCTCCGGTGTGAGTTATGGATCAGGTCACGGCTAAATGCCATTCTATCCGGCTCAAAGATGACGATGTCGGTGGAACTCCCGGGACGGTAGAGACTTTTGGGGGAGCCCTTTTTAACAAACATGCCGGGTTTGATCGGCATCGGATCATCATATCGGTTACTGCTATAGGCCTGGACGATATCACCGATCATCAGTGCCACAACCTCAATCATAGCCACCAGGCCGACTCCAGAGCCGCCTTCCACGTCGGTGTCGATGATGGTGACCACCCGTTTGTTTTTGGCGTAGAGCGAAGCAAGGGCGATAAGTGCTGAAGGGTTGCAGCTGTGATAATCCCCATCCACCTCATAGATGTCGGCGACCCTGCCGCTGACCGGCAGGTGGTTGTAGTGATATTTGTCCGGGGTCAGGCGAAAGACGGCAAAATCGCCTTCGGCAAAGTGATGATGATAGCGGGAGCCGGAACCGAAAAGTTCTTCCGGGGTGAAGAGTTTTTCCTTGATAAAGAGGCTGGACACTTCTGAAAATGAGCCGACGAGAACCCGAGAGTCAGCCGGAGAGACTAAGGCTGCCTGGTCCTTAGTCATGGGGCGGAAATCCCAGTAGCAGATCTGCCGCTCGAAGACTTTGCGTGGGGTGTCGTAGTAGGAGGGTGGTTGGACGCATTCTCGCCATTCAATGCCCAGGCGGGAAAAAAACTGCTTGTTTCTCGGTTTTCTGCCATCCAAAAAATCATAATGGTAGAAGCTGAGCAGGCTGGACATCCTGCTCGAGGTCAGGGCCCGAAAGAGAGACGGAACATTTTCCCTGACAGTGGAGTAAAGAAAGGAGACACTCCGGTCTCCGATCAGTTTCTCGGTGATGATCTGCCGGGAGGTCCGGTCGATATACTGATGTGCGTATGGTGTTGGTATCATATCGTTGATGAATAAAGATTTCTGTCGTGATGGATGACAGCCAAGGCGAGGTGGACAACATTTCGCACCGTTTCCGCTGTGGCCTTTTCCTCTGTAAGATCTTTTGGCAGCCGGGCGAGATAGTCGGTGGCCGATATCGCCTGGTTGATGTTTGCCATGACCTGGCGGAGAATGACGTTGTCGGTCTTTTCAAGGCGGACGCAATCTTCCTGGAGAACGTGAAAGCCTTCCTGTAGCTGGTCTTTCCGTAAGGTGGTGCGATAATATTGTTCCGTTCCACTGTTAAACATCTCGGCCGGTATCTTTTCGGCCTTTCTTGTTGTTCCAAGCTGTTCAGCGGCGCTTTTTACCAGGCGGCCCCAGGCAACATCTTCTCGTGATGTGATGCGTAGGTGCAGGTTCTCCAACTGAGGGGAAAGATCCAGTTCTTCGATGAGTGGAGCACCTTCAGTACGGATAAAGGCGAGAAGTGCCAACCTGTAGTCATCGACCGTTACCCTGATATAGTTTTTATAGCGCCGGCTGGGCCGCTGGGATTTTACCCGGGCGAGAATCCGTCGCAGGAACCTGTTGCCGGTTTTGCTTCTGATATAGACTGTTGGTATGCCGATGGCGGCGGCAAAGAAGATCTGGCGTCGCTCGCTTTCAACGGAGGGCTGGTCGGGAATATCTTCATGGCGAACGTTGCCATCAAGCACCATGCGATAGGCCAGAGCAGTGATAAGGTTTTGCAGGTCGACCGCCTCGGCCATATCGTCAAGAAAGCTGGGGAAGAGGGAGTAGCTGCGTCCTTCGAAACCACTGTAGCCCATCTGGGAGAAAGCCCGCATGCGGTAGGGGAGGTAGATGGACATGCGGCTATCGAAGATACCCAGTTCGGCAAGTTCTGCTTTCAATTGCTCCTGGTTACCGGGAATGCCGTTTAACCCGGGGGAGGTGTCGGTGGAGAGCAGGGTGATGAAATAGTCGATCAAGCGAAAATCGGGGATGAGGTCGCCGTGCAACCCCAGCGCCATTGCGAGGAGCATGTCGAGCCGACGGGGGCCGAACGGGGTGAGCGGTTTACCGATAAAGCGGATATCAGCCTTTTTCTTCCAGCGCCGCCAGAGCATGCGCAGGTGGGTGTAGTCCAGTTCATGGGGGAGAAAACCGAGGACTTTCTCCGGATGAAAATCAGCAAAATCAACGCGATATGGTGCAGCGGTATAGGTTCCTACCAGCAGTGGTAAAAAATGTTCGACGATCTTGATGACCAGATCACCGCAATACTTCTCGACCTCTGCTGTTAAGCCGGAGCTGCGGTCGCCAGCCATGGTGGTCAGGATCCGGCTGCCTAGAGAAACATGGGTGCCGTTGTTGGCAAGACAGGTGTTTGAAGTGTTTGGTAGGATTACCAGGTTGTTGGTGATGATTCCCGCATCTTTTAGTTTGCCGATGGCGTTCAATTGACTGCGGGACAGGGTCTGGTGGCAGAGCGACATATAACGATGCTTATCTTCGCCCCGGTCCCAGCCGGAGAGGCAGGGACTCATAAAGAGGTGGCGATAGTAGCCGTCAGGTACCAGTTCGTTAAGTTTTTTCTGGCGATACGGAGCGTGCGGGGCGTTGTAGACCAGGCAACGCTGGCCGTTGGCCGCAAGTCCGAAACTGATATTGGCATACTGGCTGAGCAGTTGGGTGAAAAAAAACGTGCGGGCCGTTTCCCTGGCGGCAAGAACGCCTATTCGTCCATGTTGCGCCGAGGGAATAGTGAGGGAGAGAATCTCCGGCGAAGTGTTGTCGCTGAGGAAGTTGTTGAGCAGCTTTATGCCTGTTTTCTGCAGTTCTGCCGGTAGATTGTGACACTGGTCGAGCATTGAAGCAAACGAGAGCTTTAACAGATAGCTGATGGGAATACGAAGCTGGTTGCGGCCGTTTTCTGTTAACAGGAATCGGTGTAGGTCCTGACGCTGTGGCCCCTCAGGGTTGCGCTTGTCGGCGAGAAGGTCAGTGGTGAGAACTTCCCGAGCAAAACTGCTGAGCAGTTGGGTGTCGAACCGCACCCAGCTGTTTTCCCAGACGCCTGAATCATTGTGGTCAAGAAATTTTTTAAGCTCTTCTACGGCATTTTTGGGTAGATCTCCTCGTCCGGCCCGTTTTTCGGTGTTACGAAAAAAACTCGACTGGCGGATGGATCGGGGCAAATCAACCATCTCTTGGCTGCCTTCAACGGCCACCTGAAGCTCATATTCCATGCCGGCGCTGCTGTCTTTCCGACTGAACGGATAACAGTCCAGGTCGCGTAGCCGGCTCGCAAAGAGAGCACCTTCGCGTTGTAAACGTTCTCTGGGAAAATGGGGAAAGATATCCGGGAGTGCAGTCATACATCTCTCAAAAAGATAAAATTACAATTATCATCTTCATAAACATGGCTGACAGGCCAAGGGTTGCTCCTACAACGCCATGTTGTTGAAAAACTGGGCGGTGCCTGCCTCCCTTGAATAGAAGAGCATGCTTACAGAAACTCATAGAGCTGGTTGCTCTTGAGGTTTCTGCCGTCGAGGTGGGTATCTGAGATCCAGAGACTTCTGAAGTGCAGCTGCTGCATATGTACCTCTTGGCTGAAATTGCTGATGGCCCCAATTCCTTGAAAACGTAAAAATGTTTGGATGAGGTGAGTGTATCTGTAGTATGTTACCTGTCTGTCAGGTGATAGTTATATTTGTGTTTGTCTTAGAGGTACTCTGGGCTGGTTGATGTGTGAGGGGTAACGACTAGGCAACCTTCAACGACTTGATTTTTCCAATTGCCAAATCTATTGGAGCTGATTCTCTTTGCACAAATTGCTTTGCATTAGCTGGAAATGTTGTGTTTGCAGAGGGCTACGCATTTGTTAGTTGATTCTCCGCTCTTCTGTGCTACAATGGTTAGGGTTTTGCAAAATTACTCAAGGCCGATAATTTCAACGATGAGGTGATCGATCATGGCCAGTCTCAAAGGGACAAAAACAGAGAAGAATATACTTACCGCGTTTTGTGGCGAGTCCCAGGCTCGTAACCGCTATACCTATTTTGCATCACAGGCAAAAAAAGACGGATATGTGCAGATCCAGCATATTTTTGAAGAGACTGCTGATCAGGAAAAAGAGCATGCCAAGCGCTTGTTCAAGCTTCTTGAGGGTGGTGAAGTCGAGATCGTCGCTGCATTCCCGGCGGGTGTGATTGGTACCACCATCGAAAACCTGCAGGAAGCCGCCGCAGGTGAAAATTACGAGCACACCACTATGTATCCGAGCTTTGCCGCGACAGCCCGTGAAGAGGGCTTTGCCAATATTGCTGACATTTTCATGGCGATAGCCAATGCCGAGAAGCAGCATGAAAAACGGTACAAAGATCTGGTGGCCAATATCGAAGCGGGCCGGGTCTTCAAGCGGGAAGACAAAGTCGCCTGGCGTTGCCGTAACTGTGGATATGTGCATGAAAGCGAGGAAGCGCCTGAGGTTTGTCCTGCCTGTGCCCATGCCCGGGCACACTTTGAGCTGCTTGGAGAAAACTGGTAGGGATTTGGCACATTTTTCTTTTTGTGATACTATTCGCCTCCGGTATGTGACTGTGCCGGGGGCGTTTTTCTTAAATCACCCAGGATGCATTGGTCGGGAGGACGGAATAGGGCAACTGACAGCAATGTATGAAAAAGGTAAGATGGATTTTATATCTTAGGTTGAAGGATGAACTGCCTGTCAGGGGACACGGATGTTTATTTCTTGCCAAATGATGTTTACTCATTTTTTTAAATGGCAGATGTTTGCGCCACCAAGCATTAAAGCCGTGGTTTTCAACGATGTTGTTGTGAAGCCTGATGGCATGTTGTTCAGAGGAGACTGTTATGGGAGACATTCAGCGAGCGGTAACTATTTTTACCCCTGGCAAAACGTATGAAGGGTTCATCGATATTCCTAATGAATCGTTACGTACCATTGATGTCTTTAACAGCAACAGTATCTACTGGAAGGATCCTGCCGAAAAGAGCTTTGAAGACGCTCTGTTGATAAACGATGCCTCCGTCATTCTCGAGGGCAACACCAGGCTTACGAAATTGAGCAGGGTGCAAGTCAGGCTCGTTGATGTGATGTTCTTTTTTGATTCTCTTGCAGATTCTGGTGACAGACTGGAAAAAATCCGGGCCGCAACCCTGAAGACCAGAACCGGGGAAGAGACATCGTCTGTAAATATCATTACGCATCTCCGTGGTGATGCATTTTATTATATTTCCGGTATTTTTTACGGATTATTCAAGAGTAAAAGCAAACAGCGCTATATACCCCTGACCCAACCCAGCATTACAGCTGTGCTTCGTGTTGCCGGTGGTTGGCAGAAAAAGAAAATCGCTCTCCCCGGTTCTTTTGTTGGGGTATCGACCAGTCATATTGAGGCATGTTCCTTTAAGGATTATGTGTGATGATGTCGTAAAAACGCTCGATCCTGAGTCTGACTAGGCTTGCTTAACTGCTTCTTGCTGCAAATTTTCAATTGTTCCGGCTTGGTTTTCGCTACACCACGGCCAACGATCCTCTACTGCTGATAGTTCATTCTTCCCTGGCTATGAGAATATTCTCCCTTATACTTTGTCTTTTCCTTGGTGGCTGCGTGCGCCTGCCCAAAGGTATTGAACCGGTGCAGGATTTTGAGCTGGACCGCTATATGGGAATGTGGTACGAGATTGCCCGGCTTGATCACTCGTTTGAGAGAGGGCTGTCGAGGGTGACGGCGGAGTACAGCCTTGAAGCTGATGGTACCGTACAGGTGGTGAACCGCGGATTTTCCAAGGAAAAAGGGGAGTGGAAAACAGCACACGGGAAGGCGAGGTTTGTCAACTCTTCTCAGGAAGGGTTTCTCAAAGTGAGTTTTTTCGGACCCTTCTACGGGTCGTATATTGTTGTTGAACTTGATCGCGAGACGTATCAGTATGCGCTGGTCTCAGGGCCGGATCGGCAATATCTGTGGCTGCTGGCGCGAGACCCGCACCTTTCTGGAGATGTTGTCAAAATGCTCATCGACCGGGCGAAGAGTTTGGATTTTCCTGTTGATCAACTGATTCTTGTTGAACATGAGACCGGTCAAAAGCCATGAAGATGGAGTTCATGCTCCTTGTCTGCGGCTGGTTGGGTTGGTGTTCTCTCCACAGTCTGTTGATTTCCCCGGCAGTGAGTTCAAAGCTCCAGAAACTGCTCGGTGTTTACCGTTTTCATTTCCGGCTCCTCTATAACTGTATTAGCGCTCTGACCCTTGTGCCAGTAATGCTGGCCACCGCTGCAATGCGCGGTGATGTGGTTTTTTCATGGGAAGGAGGCTGGATAATGGTACGGGTTGTGTTGCTTGGTTGTGCCCTTTATCTGTTTCGCGGTGGATCGAAACAATACGATTTTGGTTTTTTTCTGGGTATTCGGCAGATTCGGGAGCAACGGCAGCCATCGACCTTGGCTGCTGATGAACAATTTTCTCGGCAGGGAGTCCTTGGGATGACCCGCCATCCCTGGTACCTTGGTTCACTTCTTGTTCTCTGGTCTGCATTACCGGTATACCATCAGTCGTCAGTTGTGGTGGCCACAGTGCTGTCACTATATTTCATTGTCGGAACATTTCTTGAGGAAAGAAAACTTGTGGCGGAACATGGCGAACGATATCGCAATTATCAGCATGAGGTTTCCATGCTTATCCCGATAAAATGGTTGAAAAAACGAATAAGACGGTGGCGGTGATGGTGGTATACGAATGGGTGCGCACAGCCTGGTACCGTCTGCAGGGTAAAATCGCGGTCCGCATGGGAGACCAACATTTCTCGTGCGATCCTGAAAACCTGAATTTCTGGGACAAGGTGAATGACGGCCGTTGGGAGCCGCGAACATTTGCGGTCCTTGACCGTCTGTTGACCACCGGGAAAACCTACTGTGATATTGGGGCCTGGATCGGTCCCACTGTGTTGTATGCTGCCAGAAACTGCCGGCAGGTCTACTGTCTTGAGCCGGATCGGGTAGCGTATCGCTTTCTGCTGCAGAATATCCAGCTGAACCGTTTGGAAAACGTAATGCCGTTTAATCTGGCGCTGGCGGCGGAAGAAGGATTGCAACGCATGGCCAGTCCGCGCGGTAAGCGGGGCGACTCCATGACCAGCCTGCTGGTGCCGGATGGGGCGCGCGGTATGGATGTACTTTGCCTTACCTGGGAAAACTGGCTCAACCTTATTGGGCGACCGGTTCTCGACACCATCAAAATGGATATCGAAGGTGGGGAATTCAACCTGCTGCCTGAAATGTCCGGTTACCTTGATGAGCACCGGCCACAACTCTACCTTTCTCTACATCCTCATCTGTTGCCTGAGGCGGAACGAGTGAAAAATATGGCAGTGGTGGTGGCTGCGCTGAAGATGTATCGTGGCTGCTACAATCGCGACGGGGAGAAGATTGAACTGGAATCACTCCTGGAAGAGCAGGCAGTAAACCGTGCAGGCACATACCTGCTACTTCCGGAGTGAGAGGAGAACGACAAATATGGTTTTTGCGGGCTAGAGCCCGAGGTTGGCAAGATCGGGCCCGAGATAGGTGCGCTCGTTTTCCCCGAGAATGCCCAAAGAAAGGCAGATAAGGGTCCAGAAGTGCACGACCTGGTACTGTCCTCCGTAAAAGTGACCGATGTCCTCCATCTGCGAGTGGCAATTATGGCAGGGGGTGAGAACATAATCGGCCTGGGTGGCCATAATCTGATCGAATTTGCGTTTGCCGTAGGCCCGGCGCTGATCAGTCATCCCCGCTTGCAGGAATCCGCCGCCGCCTCCACAGCAGTAGTTCGCACTGCGGTTTGGCTGCATATCGATAAAGTTTTCCTCACCAACCAGCTTTTTGGTGACAAACCGCAGGTCGTCGGCGATGGAATCGCCGTAGGCTTTCCGCACTATCTGGCACGGGTCCTGAACGGTAAACTTAATGTTTTTGGTATTCCAATCAGAGTTGACCGGAAGTTTCCCTTCCCTGATCCACTGGGCATAGTAGGTGACCAGACTCTCTATTTTGAAGTTGGCCTCCATGCCGAAGCGGTTAATGGCATTCCACATGGTGTAATAGGAATGACCGCATTCGGTATTAAGCCACACTGCACATCCCAGTTCATTGGTCGCATCGACCCGTGTTTTTATTACCTCGTACCATGCTGCTTCGTCTCCTGAAAACATGCAGAAGTTCTCAGCTGCCCAGCCTTTTGAGCTGTAGGTCCAGTCGGCGCCGACCAGATGGAAGATCTTCCAGAGCGGTACCATCTCATCCGGTTCGCTCATTGGTTCGCGAGAGTTCTGGTTGACAAAGAAGTGGGCGCCTTTTTTGTCTATGGGGGCAACCATATCCTTGAATTGTGGTTGCGTCTCACGCACCTCTTCAAGAACATCGTTCACCACGAAGACAAAGTCGTCAGGTTGTAGCCCCATGGCGCTGGTAGAGTCGGTGGAGCGTGTCAGTTCGCAGGAACGGACGATACCGGATGGTTTCTTATCTTTTGGCCAGTTGCCACGGGCCAGAAAAACCAGCTGAGAGATATCGATGTTCATGGGGCAGACATGCTGGCAGCGCTTGCACTGGGTGCAGGTCCAGACCCATGGGGTAGTGGAGAGTTCCTCGTCCATGCCCAGCATAGCCATGCGGATGAACTTACGGGGATCCATGTTTTCGAGCCCGGAAGCCGGACAGCCGGAAGAGCAGAGGCCACAGGTAAGGCAGGCATCGAAACTTGCGCCCTCGGGCAGGAGTTCCATGGCCTTTTGCTTGAAATTGATGGTGGGCGTTTTTGCTTCAGACATACTGTTGTCCTTATTAATGAGGCCCTTTGAGATCGGTGTGTGATCCGTGGACCTGGAATGTGTCAATGAATCGTTGTGGCGATCAGTTGTTCTTTTGAAGAATGATCTGCTCGGCACCTTGAACGGCACGGTAGGCACTGCTGATGGCGACACCAGCTCCACAGCGGCCGCGGATCCAGTCCTGATGGGCAAGTATGACCCCGGCTGCAAACAGTCTGGGATCGACAACCTTACCATCCTTGTCCAGTGGCCGGAATGCATCATCAACACGAATACCGCACTGGTGAATCGCATGTCCGTCCCTGCCCATGTATTCCATGCTGTACCAGCTGTCCCGTGAGGTGGGCTGGGCTACCGGGAGATTCACAAGAGGTTCGACAATACCGGTTTGCTCAGCCTCAAGACCGCCGCTTAAGAACCGTCCGGTTGCGAGAATCACTGCCTTGGCGTGTATGATGATAGGGCCGTGATTGTCAGCCAGTACCAGTTGTACCGAGTCTGTGTCAAACTCAACGGAACGAACCTTCTGCTGTGGAACCAGGGTGAGGCCCTTTTTCGGGAAGACCTGCTCAAACATCTCACGTAGCCGGATACCGGGGACCGATGGCGGCATGGTGGGAATTTCAAACACCGGGCAACCCAGCAGCCTGGACAGTTCGGTCATGACCAGATCCGGATTGTGCATACCGAGAATGGCCGGAAGACCGATCACCTGCGCATCCCCGCGAACACTTTTGATCGCGTCAGCCAATTTTTCCCGGGTGCCTGGAACCTCAAGGGCACGTGCCATCACCTCAGGATATATCTCTCCCATAGGCATATCGGGGAATGAAACGCGTTCAGTTGTCAGTCCAGGCCAGCGATCCTTGAGATTTGCGACTACCTGTCGGCCGCTGAAGCCCCGCAACCCCTTGAAGTCGATGATGACACATCTTGCCTGACTGGCAAGGGCATCAACGCCGGGTTGCATGGTGGCGGGTACGGAAAATGTCGGTTTAGTGGTTCCGGCCGGAGTCAACGCCTTCAGGTTTACCTTGCCTGGTGCACCATAGGCGATGCCGCATTCACTGATGAAGGAAGTGAATTCCGTAAAAGCCTCATGGATATCGTTTTCGGGAACACGTGCCAGCGGATGATTGGGTTGACTCTTCTGTAGCTCCCTGATCCCAGCCCAGGGATCGCCAAGGTGTTCGGCAGCCCCTGTACCGGCGTCACCCAAAAGGTCAAGATACCCGGTGGTGTAGGCAAGAGCGCCGGTGTTGCCGGCCTGGGCGGTGGAGATGCCTCGCTTGAGAGCAAAAATGGAGGCGGCCATGCCGGCAAGGCCTGAGCCGATAACAGCGAGATCGGCGATAAATTCACGTTTTTCGTAAGTCATGTTTTTTCTCCGGGCCCCTACTCGTTGTCTGCCTTATTAGTTTTCTTCTCTTCCAGTCTGTCGAGTCCGAGCAGACCGCAATGCAGGGCTTCAGCAAGTTCCATCTGGGCGGCCTGCTGGCCCCAGATGATAGTGCGTAATCCCTTGAACCGTTCATTGAAAAAGCTCTTCATGTGGTGAAGTCCGGTTGTGTCCTGATAGTATCCGCGGTCATAGAGGTACGAGGCAATCCTGATGCCGCAAAAAGAGCCCTGACATGGACCTTTTCCAGCTCTGGACCTGAGGGCGATTGCTTCCAGCGTCATTTCGTTTTCGGCGCCGGGGGCGCAGAGGACGATCTGGTCGATGGCCGACTGCGGTACCATTTCGCATTCGCAGAGAATCATATCTTCTGAGTTATTGGCCTCGTACCAGTATTTTGGTGAGGCACCCGGTTCGGTCCATTTGCAGGCCTGGCCACCGGGTAGGGGGGTTGTTGCAGTGGTGCAGGGTTCTGTGTTGCCCAAACGTTTCGCGACCAGATCGGAGGTCTTTTCCGCCATGAGTCGGAAGGTTGTGAGTTTACCGCCGGTGATCGTGCAGAAATTATTGAGATTCTGGTCCTCGTGGTTCATGAGGGCAAAACTGCGGGCGACATTACGGTCGTTCTGGTCATCCCCATGCTGCACCAGTGGCCGGACCCGGGAAAAAGCGCGAATATAGCGAGCGTGAGCAAGGGCCGGGACCATGGCCGTTCCTTCGACAACGTTTTTGTCTACTTCGGCAATGGTAGGGCGCACGTTTTCCAGATCATCGGTTCGAAGTGAAGTGGTGCCGAGGACTGAGACGGTACCGCCTGGCACCAGAATGTCGCCGTCGGCAGGTGGTCGCAATCTGTTGATAACCCGAGTGGTAAGGCGGTCATGGCTGATCAGCAGGGTGCCTTTGGAATAGAGGAGATTGACGTCGTTGCAGCCGGCCAGGCGGGCGATATCCATAGCCCAGGCACCGCCGGCGTTGACATATTGTTTGGCGACGATGCGTAATTCCTTGCCAGTACGGCTATCGCGACAGAATGCTGCAATGATCCGGCCATCACCAATTTCAAAGTCACAAAGTGTGGTGTGCGGGTGATAGGTCGAATCATTGAGTTCGCGGGCATGATTAACGTTTTCAAGAGCGAGGCGAAACGGATCTATGGTCGCATCAGGAACGGCATAAGCCGCAATGATGTCCTTTGAAAGCTGGGGTTCAAGTTCCAGGGCCTCTTTCGGTGTAAGTTCCTGAACCGGAATCCCGGCAGCCTGACAGAGCGCAGGGAAATCCCTGATGAAACCCTCATCATCGCCTTTCACGGCAACAAAGAGGCCGCCGGTATTTTCGATGCACTGGGAAGAGGTGCGTTTCAATATTTCGCCTTCTTCGCGGCATTCTGAGGCAGAATGTGGATCGCTCAGAACATAGCGGGCACCCGAGTGGAGCAGGCCATGATTGCCTCCGGAGGCGCCTGCGCAAAGATCCTGCTTGTCAATGAGGCGACAGTGAACGGAGCGGAGGGCGAGATCGCGCATAATCCCGGTTCCGGTAGCACCTCCACCAATGATCAGCACGTCGGTTTTGACGGTCTCAATGGCGGTGCCTGCCTGGCTGGTGGGTGAGGAGGTCATTTTAAGAATCCTTTCGCTTGGACATTGGCTGAATGTGCAGCTGTCGGAAAGGAGGAGTGCGCTATGGCTTCAACGTACTACCCCTGTCGAGCTTAGCCTTCGTTCAGATGTGTAAATTATTGTATCGCGGTAAAACATCAGCAGCTGGCGCAAATAAAAACGCATGCGCAAAAAAGATGCGTCGACCTGATGACGCATTACAGACCTGACATCTTCTTTATAAATTGCTTTCAAATTATGTTCAAGTGAAAACATTGAACTATACAAACGAAACCTGCATTGGCTTTAATCGAAAACTCGTCTATGGCGGAAACCTCTGATGCCTACAGTGGAGAGGGGTGGTTGATAATGCTTGCCTATGTGTCTGAAATGATAGCGTGTAATGTCCCGTGAAGTGGTTTGGATTGAGCCGTCATCATGGGGCGAACTTTGGGATGGAAGGCTGTTTCCAGGCCGTAGATCTTTTCATGAGAAAGCGAAATCGGAAATGTCCGGGAAGGATTGTGGGCGTGAATCGGTGAGATTGGTGAGGAGGGTGGATGAAGAGGAAACAAAAAAAGTGCCCGCCGGTAATGTAACCGGGGGCACTTTTGAAGATGCTACAATGAACTGCGGTTGGGCTGAGATTAGCCAACCAACGGATCAGTGATGCCGAGCATGTAGATAGCGACCATACCGAGGGCGCCAACTGCAAAGACATAGTAGACGGTCGGAATGATGGTCATTCGCGGGGTCCGGCCTTCCTGGCCGAGGAGGCCTACGGTGGCGGATGCGGCAACAACGTTGTGGATTGCGATCATGTTGCCAGCAGCAGCGCCGATAGCCTGCAGGGCTACGAGGATGGCGCCGGAGATGGAAAGGGCGTTGGCAACCTCAAACTGGAACTGGCTGAGCATCATGTTTGAAACAGTGTTGGAACCAGCAATGAATGCACCGAGGGCACCAACGGTCGGAGCAAATATCGGGTAGATGGAGCCAAAAGACTCTGCAACGAAGCTGGCCATGGCAACAGGCATGGATGCAAGCTCAGCAGTGTTGACGCCAGAGTTGATCAGAATACGAACCATGGGAATGGTGAACATCAGAACAAAGCCTGCGCCTACCAGAGTCTTGCTGGCATCGGCGGCAGCAGAAACGAGCTGGGCCGGTTTCATTTTGTGGAGGAACATGGTGAGCAGGCAGACAAACAGCAGGATGCCGCCCGGCAGATAGAGCCACTGAATGGAGGCGCTGACGCCGGCTTCACCCATAATATCTTTCATGCCGGTGGCAACACCTGTCAGCATGCCTTTGAACTGCGGAGAAACACGGCTTGCAACAAGGATTCCGGCAACAAGCAGGTAAGGAACCCAGGCCATTGCCAGGGAGATCTTTTTCTCATCTGCAGCCGGCGCTTTCGGTACGATGCTGCCGAACCAGACTTTCGGCCACTCTTCCTGAGGAGCGAAATCCCATGATTGCTTCGGGGTGAGGAATCCAGCTTTAGCAGCAGGTACAACGATGGCAAGACCAACAAGAGCACCAACGATGGAAGGGAATTCCGGTCCAAGGAAGATACCGGTAAGAGCATAAGGAACGGTAAAGGCTACACCAGTAAAGAGGGCGAACGGTGCCATGGCAAGGCCTTCACTCCAGCTCTTGTTTTTACCGAAGAACCGGGTCAGCATAAGTACCATCAAGAATGGCATAAGTGTACCGACGATGGCGTGGCCGACAGCAACCTCAGAGGTAATAAGGCGCAAGAAGGTCTCCCAACTGGAACCAACGTTAACCAATCGCTCGCTGATAGCGGTAAAGTCGAGGCCGTTTTTAACACCGATAAGAATTGGGGTGCCGACTGCACCGAAAGAAACCGGAGTGGACTGGATCATCATGCCGATCATGACGGCACCAAGTGCAGGGAAGCCAATGGCAACCAGCAGAGGGGCGGCAATCGCTGCGGGGGTTCCGAAACCGGAAGCGCCTTCGATGAAGCAGCCGAAGAGCCAGGCAATAATAAGAGTCTGTACCCGGCGATCAGGGCTGATATTGGTAAAGCCTGCGCGGATGGTAGTGATGGCGCCGGAGTTCTGAAGGGTGTTAAGGAGCATGATGGCTCCAAAAATAATCCACAGAACTGAAATGGTGATGATTACGCCCTGTACAGTTGAAGCAAGGATACGGTTGATGCTCATTCCCCAGACGGAGAGAGCGATAGCAGCTGCGGTCAGGTAGACAACAGGCATTGCGCGACGGGCAGGCCAGTTAAGGCCGACCAGGAGTACTGCGGCGACGAGTATCGGAGCCGCGGCCAGAAGTGCTAAAAGTGCTGGTGACATACATACCTCATTTTGAGTCAAAAATGGTTTTGAACCGGAAACGAGGCGTTATTACCCTCATCTCCGGTGCAGGTTGTCCGGTGGGTTTCCCTTCCAGTTGCCGTTCGGATTATCGGACCGAGTGCTTCTCTCGTTTTTCTTGACGACACGGTGGGGAGCCTTGGCTGCGGGTGGGCCGACAGGGGCAGGCACGTGTCGAGCTGAGTAAACCGAGTGTGAGCGGTTGTGGCTCGATATGTTGACAAATGGTGGGCAGACGTGCCTGCGAGTTCTACTTACTCGGTTACACCTGTTCACCGCAGCTGGCCGCCTCTGGCATGACGGTTTGCTGCAAGAACGAGATTATGCAATATTTGCCAAATCGGTATACCTGGTTTCCAGATTTGAACAGCAAAAAAAACTCTGAACTGGAAATCTGGTTATCTGGTCTGACAATAACCCAATTGTGGGCAAGGTGTCATGCATATTCAACGTTGAGACCAAAATATTCGATACCGCGCGCCCTTGTCAAGACTTTTTAAATTGATACATCTCTCTATTAATAAGGGTTGGCGCCAGTTTTCGTTTCTTGCACTCTGATATATGTTTGGAATTGTAGCTATTGGCTAACAGAGGTGGGACAAAAGTACCAATATGAAAAAATAGGCCACATAGTGGTTGGGATATACCTGTTTGGTCTTTTGGTTGACATGGGAGAAACGTCGTTTCTAAAGTGCTCTAGCTAGCTGATAGAATGATGGAAATGGAAGAAATGTTTATAGCGATGTTCAGCGTCAGCAGAACATCTTATGAAGGGAGTAGATGCTGCACGTATGAAGGCTACTTCCACGGTACGCGAAATACCGCAAAGAAAACAGTAGGATAACGTGAATTGGTTGTATCGAAAGACGTCCGTGTTGCTGATGAAGCAGCAGCTGCGCCAGCCCCGATGGGAATGGAGCTTTTGGGGCCCGTAGTTTACTCCATGAATCGCAGGAGTGAACTCCTCAATTCTCTGTGACATTCATGAAAGTTAGGTATGGTAAAGAGGGACCACTTTTCTGCAGACGTTTCCTTTTAGAAACCATAGTTTATCAAAAAATATATCCAGAGAGTGAAGATCTGAAAACCTGTCCTGATCATCAATTTTTCAGTGGCCCCTCCATGTGGGTGTTGTCGGGACAGGTCAACTGGGCAATCTGTTGGGTAGTGTTTTGTAAAAGGTCGCTGAGTTGTAATGAAATGTCGCGTGCTACCCCATGCACCTGAGATGCATGATTTCTGGTACTGGCCGCGGCGTCTTTGAATTCACGCGTCGCGTTTGAAACGGTAGTGGTATTCAATGACGTCTGGCTGGCGAGACTTGTGATGGTCGTCGTGACGTGCTGCTGATGAGCAACTGAGTTGGTAATACTCTTGCTGAGCTGGCTAAGATCCTGCATACGCGTATCTATACTGTCAAGGTGGGCGAATAAAACAGCGCTCGACTTTTCAATAGCCTTGATCTTAGACATAATATCGATGGTGGCCTGGTCGGTCTTTTGGGAAAGTAATTTCACTTCGCTGGCTACCACACCAAAACCTTTGCCTGCAGAGCCGGCCCTGGCCGCTTCAATTGTGGCGTTTAAGGCGAGGAGTCTGGTCTGGTCGGTGATATCGCCAACCGCATCGATAATAGTGTGAATCGCCTGGATGGACTCGCCAAGACCATGGATATATGTTCTTGAGTGTCTATTGCTCTCTGCGATGTGGGAGACGATACTGTTCTGGTTCTCAATTTCACATTGGATATCCTGAAATGCCTGCTGCAGGTTGGTGGTTGAGTCGACCACCGTTGTGGTGTGCAGTGCCGTTTCGGCGGCCCGACTGGTAACACTTTCCGACTGCTCCTCCGTTGTGCTTGCAAGTTCCTGCAGGGTCTCTGCTGTACTGACCAGTGTCTTGGCCTTTGCGTCGAGGGTATGGACCATGGCGGTGATGTTATCGAACATCTCTTCAAAAATGACCTTTTCTCGAGCCTTACGCTCATTTTCCCGCTGGATTTCAAGTAATGCTTCACGGAAGTTACTGATGGCCCCAGCCAGTATGCCAATCTGGTCTCTACGATGTAGATAGGGAACCATCGGGGCGTGACCCGTTCGAATTTCTTCGATAGTCAAGGCAAGGTTTCGGAGCGGTTTTTCAACAATTCGACGAACCAGGATAAAGAGAACAATCATGTTGGCAATAACGGCGACTGCGCCCATGCCGTTGGTAAAGGTGCGCTGCTGGCTACGAATAGCTTGCAGGGCTTGCTCCTTGTTCCTGATCTCCTCGACATGGGAAAGGATTTCGTTTCTTGTCACTTCCGCTTTTAGGCTCGAATCGGCTATTTTGGCGCTGAGCTCCAAAACTCTTTTTTTCAGCGCGTCACTACTGTTCAACTCGATGGTTATCGATTCAATCAGATCGAGGAGGCGGGCTGCGTCTTCGGTCGGGTTGCTGCTTGCTAGAGTAAGCCGTTCGACCGTATCGCTGAAATTGCCACCGTTATCTGCTATTCCGCAGGAAACTGTGAGATCGTCTTTGGTGGCCTGGACGACATATCTGTTCTGGGCAAGGTCACGCCGCTCTTTACGAGAGTAAACGTTTGAATAGGCTTCCCGGCCTTTAAGAAGTTGCCTGCCTGAGATGGAGAAGTTTTCCCCAATTGCTGCAAGAATCTGGGTGTGAGGATCGATATGAAAAAAATCAGGTAAATGAAGAAATTCGTCCTGCAGGGCAACAATGGCACCCCGAAGGTTTGAGCTGAGTTTTTCTTGGATTCCCAGCAATTCATCGACATTATTCTCGACGGTTTTGCTTGACTGGATGTTCACATAAAGTAATGCGCCGATGAATAGATTAGAAGCAAGGGCGACAACTATCAGAATCTTGAAGCCAACGGTAAGGAAGCCTGGCCGAGCGGAAGAATTGTCTGGCATTGCAGAATTGAACCACAGGAAAATGTGAATAAATACAGCCTGTGCAAAGCCAGCTCAACGTTAAAGCCTCCGTTGTGGTATCAGGAGGGGTCGTATGAAATAATGGCCTACGGCTGATGAAAAAGACATCAGCACATTAGAGGTATTCTATTAGGAAGAGATGAAATTCGTGTTAAAGATCGGCAAGGAAAAGAGGAAAGGTATTGGAAATTTGGAGGCTCCGGCAAATGCGGCTGGAGCCTCCAAAGAGGATTATCAGCGGGTAAGGGTCCGTTTGACAGCGGCCTGCCAGCCCTTGTATTTGCGGATCCGGACATCCTCGTCAAGGCAAGGTGCAAAACGGCATTCCCGTTTCCAGTTTTCGGCAAACTCTTCCGGTGCCGGAAAAATTCCCTCGTAAAGGCCAGCGAGATAGGCAGCGCCTACGGCAGTGGTTTCCAGGACCTGTGGCCGGTCAACCGGGGCGTTGAGGATGTCGGCGAGGAACTGCATGGTCCAGTTGGAAGCCACCATGCCGCCGTCAACACGGAGGGTGGTGTCGCCCATGCCGGCCCAGTCTCCGCGCATGGCTTCAAGCAGGTCTTTGGTCTGGTAGCAGACCGATTCGAGTGCGGCGCGGGATAATTCTGCAGGGCCAGTGGCCCGGGTGATGCCGAAGATGGCTCCACGGGCATCCGGATCCCAGTGGGGTGCGCCCAAGCCGGTGAAAGCCGGAACCAGATAGACATCCTGGTTGATATCCGCTTTGCGCGCCAGCTTGCCGATGACGTGGGCGGCCTCGATCATGCCCATGGCGTCTCGCATCCACTGGACCGCTGCACCAGCGACAAAGATGGATCCTTCAAGTGCGTAGGTGGTCTTGCCGTTTAAGCGATAACCAATGGTGGTGAGCAGTCGGTTGTTGGAGGTGACTGCATCTTTCCCAGTATTCAAGACGATAAAGCAGCCGGTGCCGTAGGTCGATTTGATCATACCGGGTTTGAAACAGGCCTGGCCGACGAGAGCCGCCTGCTGGTCACCGGCGATACCTCGAATGGGGATCGCTGCACCAAGAAGATCTGGATTGCTGGTGCCGAAATCAGCTGAAGAGTCTTTTACTTCCGGAAGGAGGGAGGCTGGTACTTTCAACAGCTCAAGCAGTTCCTTGTCCCAGCAGTTTTCATGGATATTAAAAAGCATGGTGCGGGAGGCGTTGGTGGCGTCGGTAGCATGCACCTTGCCTCCGGTAAGGCGCCAGAGCAGGAAGGTGTCTACGGTACCGAAAGCGAGTTTGCCCGCTTCCGCCTTTTCCCGTGCCCCTTCAACATTGTCGAGCATCCAGGTGATTTTGGTCCCGGAAAAATAGGCGTCAAGCAGCAGGCCGGTTTTGGCTTTAATCGTCGGATTATGTCCTGCTGCATCCAGTTTATTGCAGAACTCGGCCGTCCGTCGATCCTGCCAGACGATGGCTTTGTGAATGGGCTCACCGGTCTCTCGATCCCAGATCAGGGTTGTCTCACGCTGGTTGGTGATACCGATGGCAGCGATCTGGTCGGCGGTGAGCCCGGCTTTTTCGAGTGCGAGCCGACAGGTGGCAAGTGTCGTGCTCCAGATTTCTTCCGGGTCGTGCTCGACCCAACCGGATTGTGGAAAATACTGGGTAAATTCCTGTTGGGCTGAGGCAACGATGTCAAAGTCATTGTTGAAGATGATGGCTCTGCTGGAGGTTGTGCCCTGATCAATTGCCAGAATGAATGCTGCCATGGTTGTTCTCCTTCTGCAAGGCTGTGCCTGGCCCCAATAGTGGAAGTGAGGCGGCCGGCACGCTGAAACATGAGTTGGTTACGAACGATACATGATCAGTACGTAAGGAAAAAATACGTTGATCAAAATACGTGATGTGTTGTTGACGCTTACCTTTTATTTACCCGGAAAAGCAGCAGGAAATCTCAACATACAAGTGGAACACCCGGTTTGAGGTTTTCTGCTGCGTTTTCGGCAAAATAAAGATACAAAAAAGCAGGCTGGAGGAAATGCCCTCCAGCCTGCAGGAAAAAACGAATCCCGCCTGGAGGCTGGCACGGGATTCTATGGTACAGTCAGCTTACTTCTTTGCGGCTTCCCAGCTCTTGACCAGCTCGTCGTAATCGACGGTCATACCTTTCGGCTTCTCGTTGGCCACTTTGGCTTTCGGGGAACCCGGCAGGTTCAGCCAGTAAGACGGATCCTGCGGCTTGTTGAGTTTCGGGCCGCATTCGCCCTGGACACCGGATTTCTCAAGACGCTCCATAACCTTATCCTGCTGCTCGGCCAGTGAATCCAAAGCCTGCTGCGGGGTCTTGTCGCCGGTAACTGCATCGGCTACGTTCTGCCACCAGAGCTGAGCAAGTTTCGGATAGTCAGGTACGTTGGTGCCGGTCGGGGTCCACTGGACACGGGCCGGGCTGCGGTAGAATTCCACCAGACCACCAAGTTTCGGGGCGCGCTCGGTGAAGGACTCGTGCTGGATGTCGCTTTCGCGGATCGGGGTCAAACCAACATGGGTCTTCTTGAGGCTGACGGTCTTGGAGATGACGAACTGGGCATAGAGCCAGGCGGCCTTACGACGATCTTCCGGGGTAGATTTCATCAGAGTCCAGGAACCGGCATCCTGATAGCCAAGTTTCATACCTTCTTCCCAGTACGGACCATGTGGGGAAGGAGCCATACGCCATTTCGGGTTGTCATTCTCGTCAACAACCGGGGTGCCGGGTTTGGCCATATCTGCGGTGAACGCGGTGTACCAGAAGATCTGCTGAGCGATTGCACCCTGGGCAGGAACCGGGCCTGCTTCAGAGAAGGTCATGCCGGCTGCTTCGGGCGGTGCATATTTCTTCAGCCAATCAACATATTTGGTAAGGGCGTAAACAGCAGCAGGGCCGTTGGTGGCACCACCGCGGGAAACAGAAGAACCGACTGGATTACAGCCTTCTACACGAATACCCCATTCATCAACCGGCAGACCGTTCGGGATGCCCTTGTCGCCGGCACCAGCCATGGAGAACCATGCATCGGTGAAACGCCAGCCAAGAGAAGGATCTTTCTTGCCGTAATCCATATGGCCGTATACGCGTACACCGTCGATCTCTTTTACTTTCTCTGAGAAGAACTCGGCGATATCCTCATAGGCGGACCAGTTGACAGGTACGCCAAGGTCGTAGCCGTAAATCTCTTTGAATTTCGCCTGTAGGTCAGGACGTTTGAACCAGTCGTAACGGAACCAGTAGAGGTTCGCGAACTGCTGATCCGGAATCTGGTAAAGTTTGCCATCCGGGCCAGTGGTAAAGGTCTTGCCGATAAAGTCATCGACATCGAGCATCGGGTTGGTAACGTCCTTGCCTTCGCCGGTCATGTAGTCGGTCAGAGGAACAACCTGCTGATAGCGGAAGTGGGTACCGATAAGGTCGGAATCGTTGATGAAGGCATCATAGATGTTTTTGCCGGACTGCATCTGGGTCTGCAGTTTCTCGATAACGTCACCCTCGCCGATAAGGTCGTGGGTCAACTTGATACCGGTAATCTCAGAAAACGCCTTGGCGAGAGTCTTTGATTCGTACTCATGGGTGGTGATTGTTTCAGAAACGACATTGATTTCCATGCCTTTGAACGGTTCGGCGGCTTTCACGAACCATTCCATCTCCTTGAGCTGATCATCTTTGGAGAGTGTTGACGGTTGGAACTCAGAATCCACCCACGTTTTGGCCTCGTCCATACCGGCGTAGGCGGAACCTGCCATGATCGTTACTACTGCTGCTGCTGTTGCCAGTTTTTTGATCATTTTTTTCTCCTCTAGTGTTTTGCGATTAAACCGCCACAGCTTTTGCGACGGCGGTACAACAACCTCACTACGACCTACACAAAACTAAACACACAGATTGCAAACAGAATCGCGATCGCAAACGCCCACCAGACACTGGCGGAAGTGAGCGCGATCCAGAAAATATGAATGTAGGCAGATCCCAACAGGGACATGAACAGCCTGTCCCCGCGTGTGGTCTCAAAGCCGAGCACACTGTTTCTCGGGTTGCCTCCCGGAACTTTTATCTCCCACACGGTAAGTGTGATGAGAAAACATAAAATGGTAAGGAAAAAGTATGCCGTGGGTTTGGTCCATGCCATCCAGCTGAAGTCCATGCGAGCCTCCTTCTTAAACACGTCCAAGGGCAAATCCCTTGGCAATATGATTTCGTACGAACCAGATGACCAGAGCTCCGGGAACGATAGTCAGCATGCCTGCAGCTGCAAGTACGCCCCAGTCAAGGCCGGAGGCGGAAACCGTTCTGGTCATGATGGCTGAAATGGGCTTTGCGTTGACCGAGGTCAGGGTCCGGGCCAGGAGCAGCTCAACCCAAGAAAACATGAAACAGAAGAAGGCGGTAACGCCGATTCCGGATGCAATATTGGGAATAAAGATTTTGACGAAAAATTTGGGGAATGAATAGCCGTCGATAAAGGCCGTCTCATCAATTTCCTTTGGTATGCCGGACATGAAGCCTTCAAGAATCCAGACCGCCAGCGGCAGGTTGAACAGACAATGCGCCAGTGCCACGGCCAGGTGCGTATCGAACAGGCCGACCGACGAGTAGAGCTGGAAAAACGGCAGGGCAAAAACCGCTGGCGGTGCCATTCTGTTGGAGAGCAGCCAGAAAAAGAGGTGCTTGTCGCCTAAGAAACTATAGCGAGAAAAGGCATAGGCGGCAGGTAAGGCACAGGATACAGAGATGACCACGTTGATGGAAACGTAGATCATTGAGTTGATGTACCCGGAATACCATGATGGATCGTTGAAGATGACCCGGTAATTGTCAAGTGTCAGGTCCTGGGGCCAGAGACTGAAAACAGACAGAATCTCGGTGTTGTTCTTCAGGCTCATGTTCAACAGCCAGTAAATGGGCAGGAGCAGAAAAATGATATATAAGGTTGGGACAATCCATTTCGTTTTCATATCAGTGTCCTCCTTTGGACTCTTCTCCGACGTTGCTCATAACGGTGTAGAATACCCAGGAGAGCAAGAGGATAACGAGGAAATAGATAAGAGACATCGCCGCGGCCGGGCCGAGATCGAACTGGCCAATAGCCATCTTCACCAGATCGATGGAGAGGAAGGTGGTCGAATTGCCGGGGCCGCCGCCGGTGATGACAAATGGCTCGGTATATATCATGAACGAATCCATGAATCGGAGCAGGACGGCGATTAAGAGAACCCGCTGCATTTTCGGCAGCTGGATGTAACGGAAAACAGCCAAGCGGGTGGCGCCATCGATCTTTGCAGCCTGGTAATAGGCATCGGGAATGGAACAGAGACCGGCATAGCAGAGCAGTACCACCAGGCTGGTCCAGTGCCAGACATCCATGACGATAACGGTGAGCCACGCAGCCAGAGGATCCTGGACATAGTTGTAATTTATACCCATTTGAGCCAGGGTGTGACCCAGCAGTCCGATGTCAACCCGGCCAAAAATCTGCCAGATAGTGCCGACAACGTTCCAGGGGATGAGTAGCGGCAGGGCCATGGTCACGAGGCAGACGGGAACTCCCCAGCCTTTTTTGGGCATGGCGAGGGCAATGCAGATGCCTAAAGGAATCTCGATAGCGAGAATGATTCCGGAAAAGAGCAGCTGACGTAAGAACGCGTCATGAAAACGGGGAGAATGAATGATTTCCTCAAACCAGCCAAGGCCGTACCAGGAAAACACGTTGTTGCCGAATGTGTCCTGGACCGAGTAGTTGACGACGGTCATAAGTGGAATGACGGCACTGAAGGCCACGATGAGAAATACAGGCAGGACCATAAACCATGCCTTCTGATTTACCTGTTTCTGGATCACAGTGTTCCTCCTGTTACGCGATTTTCATCGACGTAGATGTTCACATGATCGCTGCTCATGACAAGCGATCCCATATCGCCGGTCATGGCGGCTACTTCCGGCATGATGACGTTGAAAATGGCATCATCCAGCGCCACCTTGACGATTTTGTGTCGACCGATATCGTCAACCTTGACGATCCGTACCGGCAACCCTTCCTCACCCGGAGGGTTGAGGGAAAGATGCTCGGGCCGGACACCCAGTTTGACGTTTTTCGAAGTCGGGCTGGCATAGCTGGTTCCAAGATCGATCGACTGCCCCTTGACCAGGGCTGTCCTGCCTTGCAGCTCGCAGGGAACGATGTTCATGCCCGGAGAGCCAATGAAGTAGCCGACAAAGGTGTGTGCCGGTTTTTCAAAGAGCTCTTCAGGGGTTCCTACCTGAACGATCTTGCCTTCATACATTACCACAACCTCGTCGGCAAAGGTCAGCGCCTCGGTCTGGTCATGGGTGACATAGATCATGGTGAAGCCGAATTTCTTATGCAGATGTTTGAGCTGCGAGCGCAGCTCCCATTTCATCTGCGGGTCGATGACGGTGAGCGGTTCGTCAAACAGGATGGCGTTGACACTCTGGCGAATGAGGCCGCGGCCAAGGGAGATCTTCTGTTTTAAATCGGCGGTGAGATGCTGGGCCTTGGTGTGCAGACTATTCTCAAGCCCGAGCATCTGGGCCAGGGCGATGACGCGCGGTTCGATCTCTTTTTTGGATCGTCCACGGTTTTTGAGAGGAAATGCCAGGTTCTCAAACACCGTCATCGTGTCGTAGATTACAGGAAACTGGAAGATCTGAGCAATATTGCGCTGCTCAGTTGAGAGTCTGGTGACATCCTGGTCGTTAAAGAGGATCTGCCCTCGGGTGGGTATCAACAATCCTGAGATGATGTTCAACAGGGTAGTCTTACCGCAGCCGGAAGGGCCCAGCAATGCATAAGCGCCGCCATCGCGCCAGGTGAGATCCAGCCTTTTTAAGGCGAAGTCATCAGGATTTTCCGATTCTCCTGTGTACGAGTGGGCAATTTCCTTTAAGGTGATATTGGCCATGATATTCTCCTTTTATGCCTCGGAAACAGACGCTGGGGTGACCACGAGGTTATGATTTTTGTCAAAGACATAAAATGTGGAGGGATCGAGAAAGACCTCGATGGTGGCGTCGATATCGATGTTATGAATGCCATGGGCGAGAACAACCCAGCGTAGCCCGGCAACATCAACGTGAATATAACTTTCGGAACCGGTTATCTCTGTAACCGCCACCTTGGCCTTCACGCTGATATCTGAATCAGCCTTTCGGATAATGGAGAGATTGTTGGGCTGGAAGGCGATGGTGTAGTCAGCATCCGGCAGTTCCGGTAGTTTGCCAACCAGCGGTACCTCTACATGGCTTTTGAAGAGCATGGTATTGTTCAGCTTGGTTACCGGAAGAACATTCAGCGGGGGATCGGAGAAAATCTGGGCTGTGATCAGATTTTGTGGCCTGCGGAAAACCTTAATGGTTTCGCCGAACTGGGTCACCGTGCCTTCATGGAGCGGTGCGGTGTTGCCGCCTAAAAGCAGTGCTTCCGAAGGTTCGGTGGTGGCATAGACGAAGATGGAGCCGGTGGCGGCGAATATTCTCGGGAACTCCTCGCGCAACTCCTCACGCAGTTTGTAGTCGAGGTTGGCAAGCGGCTCATCGAGCAGGACCAGCCCCGCACCTTTTACCAGGGCCCGGGCAAGCGCCGTACGCTGCTGCTGGCCACCGGAGAGCTCCTGTGGGCTGCGTTTCAGCATCGGTCCGAGTTTTAACAGGTCTGCCATTTCCTGCACTTTCTTCGCGATAACGTCCTTAGGAGTTTTGGCAATCCGTAGCGGGGAGGCGATATTTTCGTAAACAGTCAGATTCGGATAGTTAATGAACTGCTGATAGACCATTGCCACGTTTCGTTTCTGCACAGGAACGCCGGTAACATCTTCACCGTTAACCAGGACCCGACCGGAGGTCGGTTGGTCAAGTCCGGCCATCAGCCGCATCAGGGAAGTTTTTCCTGACAGCGTCGGTCCGAGAAGAATGTTAAGCGTTCCAGCTTCCAGGGTCAGGTTGACGTCACGGATGTGAAAGTCTTTACCAACCTTTTTGCAGACATTTTCTAGCTGAAGCTGCATCGTTTCGCCCTTTTAGTTGTAAGAAGGATTTACTGGTGCTGTTGTTCCATCCAGGCTTGCAGAACATCCGCTTCCTGGCTGCTGAGCACAAGGCCCAGATTGGTCCGGCGCCAGAGCACATCTGCTGCTGTCTGTGCCCATTCGTGCCGGATGAGATACTTGACCTCAAATTCGTAAAGATCGCCGCCAAAGCAGACACCCATATCTTCTGTCTTGGCAAGCGGCCTGGTCATAACCAAAGCCTTGGTGCCATAGGTCCGCACCAGGCGGGTAGCGTGTGTTTTTGAGAGAATGGGGCAGCCATTCATAAGTCGCTGAACTTCTCCAGCAAACTTGTCGGGTGCAAAATCACCGCCGGGCATGGAGGCGTCAGCTGTCCAGGGATGGCCCATTCCAGGTAGATATGGAGACAACTTTTCAAGTACCGATTCCGCCAGCTTTCGGTAGGTGGTGATCTTGCCACCGTAGATGGAAATGAGTGGCGCGGTTTCGTTTGACGATTCCAGTTTTAACACATAGTCGCGGGTTGCGGCCTTGGCGTCACTTTTTCCGTCATCAAACAGCGGCCGAATACCGGAGTAACTGCTCACCACGCTTTCAGGGGTAACGGGAGATGTGAAGTATTCACTGGCCGCCTGGCAAAGGTAATTAATCTCATCGTCAGTAATGGCTACAGCGGATGGATCTCCATGGAAATCGACATCGGTTGTGCCGATGAGGGTGAAGTCCTGTTCATAGGGGATCGCGAAGATGATTCGTCCGTCCGCATTCTGGAAGATATAGGCACGTGAATGGTTGAAAATCTTCTTCACGATAATATGGCTGCCCTTCACCATGCGGATATGTTCCTTGGAGGCTTTGTGCTCCAGGGTGGCAATGGTCGTATCCATCCAGGGGCCGCTGGCATTGACTAACGCTTTCGCCTGGATGGTTCGTTTCTCCCCGGTGCGGCCGTCGGCAAGGGTTATGGTCCAGAGGTTGTTTTCCCGGATGGCGCCAAGGCAGGTTGTGCGGGTATGAATCACCGCGCCGTGGTCGACGGCGTCCATGGCATTTAACACCACGAGCCGGCTGTCAATGACCCAGCAGTCGGAATATTCAAATCCTTTGCTGAAGTCGCCTTTAAGTGGAGTACCAGCTTCGTCGGTGGTGAGGTCGACAGTGGTGGTGCCGGGCAGGAGTTTTCTGCCGCCCAGGTTGTCATAGAGAAAGAGTCCGAGCCTGATGAGCCAGGCTGGACGAAGACCTTTATGATGGGGAAGGATAAAGCGAAGCGGCCAAATGATGTGCGGGGCGGCCCTGAGGAGTACTTCACGTTCGGTCAGCGCTTCCCGGACAAGGCGGAATTCATAATATTCGAGATATCTCAGTCCGCCATGGATGAGTTTGGTGGAAGATGAGGACGTTCCACTGGCCAGGTCGTTTTGCTCACAGAGAAATACTGACAACCCCCTGCCGGCCGCGTCTCGCGCAATACCACAGCCATTAATGCCTCCACCTATTATAGCGACATCGTAAACAGGGGTGTTCATGGTTGTAGCCTCCGCTCAAAGAGTTACTGCTTTATTAGAAAACTGGTTTCATCTTAAGCAATATGTGGTTTCGAATCAAACCTGAATCAACAATTAATCGAAAATAAATATCTATTCAAGTGAAAATATTGATCAGTTTTACAAAAAGTTCCTTGTGGGTGCGTACCTAACAAAAAAGGCCAAAATATAATGATATCTTTATGTCTCTTATTGTTACAGAAACTCGGTTTACGAGTTTGGCAGGGGCTTTAATTTCTGGCGATCACGATTTTGACGCCATTTTCTTTGCAGATGGCTTTCAGCTTCTGAGGAAACTCGCCATCGGTGACAACCGTGTCGATCTGGGAGATGTGGCCGATACGAACAGGGGCGTTACGTTCGAGTTTCATCAAGTCCGCCACCAGAATGACCTGGCGAGCGTTTTCGATAATCGCCTGGGCCACTCGAACCTCCCTGTAGTCGTAGTCGAGGAGTGAGCCATCCTCATCGATGGCAGAAACCCCGATAACGGCATAATCGACCTTGAACTGGTTGATAAAGTCCACCGCCGCTACACCAATGATGCCGCCGTCCGAGCGGCGAACCAGGCCGCCGGCGATGATCAGCTCAATGCCCATGAAATTTTTCATGATATGGACAGCGTTGACGTTGTTGGTGATTACCAGGAGACCGTGGTGATCCTTGAGGGCGTGGGCCACCTGTTCGGTGGTTGTGCCGATGTTGATCAGCATGGAGCTATTGTCGGGAATGAGTTGGGCGGCGCGGATGCCAATTACCTTCTTGCTGTCTGGGGCCAGCAGGCGACGCGCTTCGTAGCTGACGTTCTCGATGCCGGAACCGACAATCGCTCCACCATGAATACGTTGGAGCAGCTGCCTTTCGCAGAGGTCGTTCAAGTCTTTCCGGATGGTCTGGGGAGATACTTCAAATGACCGGGAAAGATCCTCGACGTCGACTCGGCCCTGCTCGCGGGCGATGGCCAGAATCTGATTTTGCCTTGGGGAGAGATAATCCATAGATGGTTCCTGTATGAGAAGGAGTTGGCAACACTGCAACTTCATGTATTATTCTGTAACCCCCTGCCAATGTCAATTGCAATTTCAAATGAAACTCTAAAAGTGCAAAAACGAACATATAGAAGATGGGGAACGAAAGGGTTGCTTTCGACTGTGTCTGCTTTCCCGTGCAGGTATCTTGTCAAATCAGATTAAATAGGTATACTGCCAGGCGCCTTCCTGTCAGCGAAATCACGTTTTTCACATATTGTTTTAACACTGGATATTAGTATGAGCCGATTACGGGCCAATCTCATTCTTATGCTCGCCGCCATGATCTGGGGCAGTGCTTTTGTGGCCCAGCAGGTGGGGACCGGCACCCTCGGGACCATCAGCTTTACCGGGGCCCGTTTTCTGTTGGGGGGACTGGTGGTGTTGCCGTTCGCCTCCATGCAGTTTCGCCGGGTTCATGCAAACGAACATCGCTTCGTCCCAAACGACTGGTATCTGATGATCCTGATCGGGCTGACCCTTGGCACAGCAGCAATGCTGCAGCAGCACGGAATTTTGCGAACCACCGTAACCAATGCCGGCTTTCTTACCGCCCTTTACGTGCCCATGGTTCCCTTGATCGGCCTGGTGCTCCTCAGACGTCGGGTGCACTGGGTGGTTTGGCCGGCTTCTGTTGGCTGTTTCATAGGTACCTATATAATGAGTGGTGCTGCAGATGTTGAGTTGCGGATTGGTGATTTCTGGGTCATCGGTAGCACCCTGTTCTGGGCTGCCCATGTGCTGATGGTCGGGCATGCTGCCTCCCGCACCCGTGCGCCTCTCGTTGTCGCAACCACGCAGTTTCTGGTATGCGGAGTTTTTGGGCTGACGCTTGGGGCTATTGTGGAGTATCCACAGCTTCACGACTTTACCAGCGCACTTTTCGGCATCGGTTATGTCGGGGTCTTTTCCGTCGGCATGGCCTTTACCCTGCAGGTGGTTGGGCAGCGCTATACCCAGGCGGCCGATGCGGCCATTATCCTCAGTTCGGAAACGGTTTTTGCCGCCTGTGCCGGCTATCTTTTTCTTGGTGAGCGTCTCAGTCTTTTCCAGATGTCGGGCGCAGTGCTGATTCTCGTCGGGATTATGGCGGTCGAGCTGGTGCCGCTTACAGGAATCGGTCGTCCGCGCCCGCTCCAATAAACAAAAAACCGGGTGGAACCGGCCCGTGAAAAACCTTGCTTTTTCCCGCGTTTTTTTTTATCAGATGAACCATCTGTGGCGCACGAATGCTATCCTGACAAATCGAGCAGGTGCTGAGTTTTGCATGATATTCTGATGTTATCCTGCCGACATGCGTCCCCGTGGTGCTGTTGTCTGTTCGAGCGGGCAGTGCCTCATTTTGTTCACCCACCAACGCCTACACAAGGAGAACACCATGGCTGTTCATGTTGCCGATCATCCACTGATTAAGCACAAGCTGGGTCTCATGCGTCAGCATGATATTTCCACCAAAGACTTCCGCGATCTTTCATCAGAAGTTGCCAGATTGTTGACCTACGAAGCGACCAAAGGAATGGAGACCCAGACCAAAACTATCCAAGGCTGGGCCGGTCCTGTGGTGGTCGAAGAGATCAAGGGGAAAAAAATTACCATTGTACCAATTCTTCGGGCCGGACTTGGGATGATGAATGGCGTCATTGACATGATTCCGTCAGCCAAGGTGAGCGTTGTCGGTTACTACCGTAATGAGGAAACCCTTATGCCGGTGGAATATTATGTGAAGACGGCGTTGAACATTGAAGAGCGCACAGCGCTTATCCTTGATCCGATGCTGGCCACAGGCGGCACCCTTATGGCCACCATTGAAACCTTAAAGAAAGCTGGCTGCAAGACCATCAAGGGACTGTTCCTTGTGGCGGCGCCTGAAGGCATTGCCAAGATCACCGCAGCACACCCGGATGTTGATATCTATGTTGCCTCAATAGATGAAAAACTCAACGAGGTAGGATATATATTACCAGGGCTAGGGGACGCCGGAGATAAGATCTTCGGCACCAAGTAGCCGATACAAGTCATTACAGTCTCTGTAATGACTTTTTTTTTGTCATGAGTGTTCCTGTCGAACCCGGTTAGGGGCGACATTTTACCCCGGCTCGATGCTGTCTGAAAAACAGTGCGATACGCCGGTTTTTTACCAATAGAATTACCGCTATTATGCAATTGGAGGAATGTGTTATGTCAGACAAAAAGCTTGCCACTGATTACTGCTTCCGGCTCAGTGACAGCCTGCTGGGAGCACAGATGCTCTTTGTGGCTTTCGGTGCCTTGGTACTGGTTCCGATCCTGACGGGGCTTGACCCGAACGTCGCGCTCTTTACCGCCGGTCTCGGAACCCTTGTTTTCCAAGTGATTACCAAAGGACAGGTACCGGTCTTCCTGGCGTCCTCTTTTGCCTTTATCGCCCCGATTATTTACGGTGTCCAGACTTGGGGCATTCCTGCAACCATGTGTGGACTTGCCGCCGCCGGCCTCCTGTATGTGATAATCAGTTTTCTCATTCGAGTTTTCGGCTCGGAAGTGCTGCAGAAGATTCTGCCGCCCATTGTTACCGGGCCGGTGATCATGGTTATCGGCCTGGTCTTGGCACCGGTGGCCGTCCATATGGCCATGGGTCGTACCGGAGACGGCTCTGCCTGGCTGGTGCCGGAAAAAACCGCCATGATCATTGCTGGTGTCTCGCTGGTCACCACTGCGATGGTCTCACTGCTGGGGCGTGGCTGGTTGAAGCTTATCCCGATTCTCTGCGGCATCATCGCCGGTTATGCCACCTCATTGGTGTTGGATATGACCGGGTTCACCGCTTCGGTGCAGACCGCTTTCGCAAATGGTGACCTCCAGGGGCTGCAGAACTGGACTGCTCCCGCACTTATCTCCATGAAACCGGTGGCGGAAAAAGCCTGGCTGGCGATGCCCGCTTTCGTTATGCCCGAATGGCGTTGGGAAGCGGTGCTCTTTATCGTGCCTGTGGCCATTGCCCCGGCGATCGAGCATGTGGGCGATATTCTGGCTGTGAGTTCCATTACTGGCAAGGATTATGTGAAAAATCCTGGTATCCATAAAACCATGTTGGGAGACGGAATTGCAACTTCCATTGCCTCCATGCTCGGTGGTCCGCCGAACACCACCTATTCAGAGGTAAGTGGTGCGGTGGCACTGACCAAGGCTTTTAACCCGGCCATCATGACCTGGGCGGCGCTGTGTGCCATTATGCTCTCTTTTGTCGGTAAGATCGGGGCGTTGCTGGCCACCATTCCGACGCCGGTTATGGGGGGCATTATGATCCTGCTTTTTGGTATGATCACCGTTGTCGGTATCAATACCCTGGTAAGGGCCGGAAAGGATCTCACTACACCACGCAATCTCATCATTGTGGCCGTCATCCTGGTTTGTGGTATCGGCGGCATGAAATTTACTGCTGGTGCCTTTGCAATAGAAAAGATAGGCCTTGCAGGCATTCTGGGCTTGCTTTTAAACCTCATACTGCCTAAAGAAAGAGGGTAGCATCTTTTATAACCCGTCGGCATGCCGGTAAATCATTTGGCAGGTCGACGGGCTGTTGTGCCTTGATACACAGTGGTGTAGAGTGTCGCGAGGTGATAGTCATCTATCACCGATAAAAAGCTGTCTAATGTGCTTGACCTTAACGTCAAATAGGGTATAGCTCTAGGCAGAAGAAATCTGATTGTTGCGACAGTAATTCCTGGAAAACTGCTGAGGCAGTGCTCTCCGTGTCTTCTCAACGTTGCGAATTGAGAGTGGGCGGCGAGAGAATTTCCGGGAGAAGAGAATTGAAGAGCTGTTTTTTTTCGATCAACCAGGCCCTGAGGGACCTGGCGAAAGCTGAATACGCTTTCAGAAAAAGTACGACCTGTTGCCAGACCGAAGTCGGTTTTCGCACTTTTTTTGCGTGACCGGCAACCATCGGAAAAACATGAAAAGAGGAGAGACACAACATGAAGAAGACCCAACTGTTTGCAGCGTTCTGCGGTGCATCATTATTAACCATGGCGGCACTTGGCGCCCAGGCCAAAACCCTGGTTTACTGCTCTGAAGGCAGTCCCGAAGGGTTCAACCCGGCCTTTTACACCGCCGGCACCACCTTTGACGCTACGTCCCGTCAGATCTTCAACAAACTGGTGGAGTTTGAGCGTGGCGAAACCAAGATCGTTCCCGGTCTGGCTGAGACCTGGGATATTTCCGAAGATGGTAAAGTATACACCTTCAATCTTCGAAAAGGCGTCAAGTTTCATACCACCAAAGGGTTCACCCCCAGCCGTGATTTCAATGCGGATGACGTCGTGTTCTCCTTTATGCGTCAGCTCGACAAAGAACATCCGTTCCATAAGGTTTCCGGCGGCACTTATGAATATTTTGACGGTATGGGCATGCCCGATCTGATCGAGAAAATCGAAAAGGTCGATGATTATACCGTGAAGTTTGTCCTGAAAAAACCGGAAGCGCCGATGCTGGCAAACCTCGCTATGGACTTTGCTTCCATTTTCTCGGCTGAATATGCAGACAAATTGATGGCTGCAGGTACGCCGGAAGTGATTGATCAGGAGCCTGTCGGCACCGGTCCTTTCCAACTCGTCGCCTATCAGAAGGACGCGGTTATTCGCTATAAAGCCAACCCGGAATACTGGGCTGGTAAAGCACCTATCGATGATCTGGTTTTCGCCATTACTCCTGATGCTTCCGTTCGTTACCAGAAGTTGAAGGCTGGCGAGTGTCATGTCATGCCGTATCCGAACCCGGCTGATCTTGAGGCAATGAGCAAGGATCCGGATGTCAACCTGATGCAGAAAGAGGGACTGAACGTAGGGTATCTGGCGTATAACACCATGACCCCGCCGTTTGACAAGCCTGCCGTACGTAAAGCGCTGAATATGGCGATTAACAAACAGGCGATTCTCGACGCCGTTTTCCAGGGCGCTGGTAAAGTTGCAAAGAACCCGATTCCGCCGACCATCTGGTCCTATAACGATGCGGTCCAGGATGATCCCTATGATCCAGTCGCAGCCAAGAAGATGCTGGAAGAAGCCGGGGTCAAGGATCTGACTACCAAAGTCTGGGCAATGCCGGTACAGCGTCCGTATAATCCCAATGCTCGCCGGATGGCCGAGATTATTCAGGCCGACTGGGCTAAAGTCGGTGTCAATGCCGAGATCGTTTCCTACGAGTGGGGCGAGTACCTCAAGCGTTCAAAAGAGAAGGATCGTGATGGTGCGGTACTGCTGGGCTGGACCGGTGACAATGGTGATCCAGACAACTTCCTGGCCGTACTCCTTGGTTGTGATGCCGTTGGTGGTGCAAACCGCTCTCAATGGTGCTACCAGCCGTTTGAGGACCTGATCCAGAAAGCTAAGATCGTTGCCGATCCGGCTGAGCGGACCAAGCTGTATGAACAGGCCCAGGTTGTTTTTAAAGAGCAGGCCCCATGGGCAACCATCGCTCACTCAGTTGTTTATGAACCGCTCCGCAAAGAGGTCGTCAATTACAAGATCGATCCTTTCGGTGGCCATATCTTCTATGGCGTTGACCTGAAGTAGTGTTCTCCCTGCGGGCCGGATTGCCATAAAGGTTTCCGGCCCTCATCTGTGTTTAATAATGAAGTCACTTAGACGTAATTCCACATGATTACATTTCTGTTACGAAAACTGGGCGTGCTCATCCCCACTTTTTTCGGGGTAACCTTGGTAGCCTTTATCTTCATCCGGCTGCTGCCGGGTGATCCTGTCCTCCTGATGGCGGGTGAACGCGGTATGAGTGAGGAACGCCACACCGCGTTGATGAAGGAGTATGGCTTTGACCGCCCGGTCTGGGAGCAGTACCTCTCCTATATCGGTGATCTTGCTCAGGGGGATCTCGGTAAGTCAATTATCACCAAGAAACCGGTTACAAAAGAGTTTTTCACGCTTTTTCCCGCCACCATCGAGCTGTCGCTCTGTGCCATTATAATTGCCGTGTTTATCGGCTTGCCGGCCGGGATGATTGCCGCCACAAGACGGGGGTCGGTTTTTGATCATACAGTAATGGCGGGGGCGCTCACCGGTTACTCCATGCCGATTTTCTGGTGGGGCTTGCTGCTTATTATTTTCTTTTCCGGTATCCTCGGATGGACGCCTGTTTCAGGTCGCATTTCGCTCCTGTATTATTTTGAGCCTGTTACTGGTTTCATGCTGATAGACAGCCTCATGTCAGGGCAGGAAGGTGCGTTTTCTTCAGCGCTTTCGCACCTGATATTGCCTGCCATTGTGCTTGGCACCATACCGCTCGCGGTGATCGCCCGGCAAACCCGTTCGGCTATGCTCGAAGTGCTGGGTGAAGATTATGTTCGCACCGCCAAAGCGAAAGGATTAGGGCCGGGTCGTGTTATCGGATTGCACGCGCTTCGTAACGCGATGATTCCGGTTATAACCGTTATAGGTCTCCAGGTGGGCGTACTCTTTGCCGGTGCCATTCTCACAGAAACGATCTTCTCCTGGCCGGGAATCGGCAAATGGATGGTCGATTCGATTTCCCGGCGTGATTATCCCTCGGTGCAGGGCGGACTGCTGCTCATTGCTGCGGTAGTCATGATGGTCAATCTCGTTGTTGATCTGCTTTACGGACTTATCAATCCCCAAATTCGACACACAGAGTAATTTATTATGTCAGAAGTCTCTCTTCAGGTCCCACTGGATACTCGCCGGAGTGGTAGAATGGCTCTTCTTCAAGAGTTCTGGGCTTACTTCAGCGAAAACCGGGGCGCCGTAGTCGGTCTTTTCTTTTTCGTCTGCATTGTGCTCATCGCAGTTTTCGCCGATTTCCTGGCGCCACATGCATCCAATGTCCAGTATCGCGAAGCGTTTCTGCAACCGCCGTTCTGGCAGGATGGTGGCAGCCTGCGCTTTCCGCTTGGCACCGATGCGGTTGGCCGCGATGTGTTGTCCCGGCTGATCTACGGGTCCCGTTACTCCTTGTTTATCGGCTGTATCGTTGTTTCGATATCACTCTTTGCCGGCATCTTTCTTGGGCTCTGTGCCGGTTTTTTCCGGGGCCGGGTGGATACCGCCATTATGCGGATCATGGATGTCGTGCTGGCCTTTCCCAGCTTGCTGCTGGCGCTGGTACTCGTCGCCCTTTTGGGGCCGAGCCTGATGAACGCCATGATAGCCATCGCCATTGTTCAACAGCCGCATTACGTGCGACTTACCCGTGCTGCGGTGATCGGCGAGATGACAAAGGATTATGTGACGGCTGCCCGGGTTATCGGGGTGAAACAGTTACGCCTGATGTTTGTCACCATCCTCCCGAACTGCATGGCCCCGTTGATCGTCCAGGCTGCACTCAGTTTTTCCACCGCCATTCTTGATGCCGCGGCGCTCGGTTTCCTTGGTCTTGGCGCTCAGCCACCGACCCCGGAATGGGGCACAATGCTCGCTGAAGCGCGGGAGTTTATCCTGAGGGCCTGGTGGGTAGTGACTTTCCCAGGTCTTGCTATCCTGCTCACGGTTCTGGCGATCAATCTGATGGGGGACGGGCTGCGTGATGCCCTTGATCCGAAACTTAAACGGTCATAAACGAAATGCCATTACTTGAAATACAGAATTTATCGGTTTCATTTCTCACCGCCGGAGGGCAATTCAAGGCGGTAGACGGAGTGACACTCAATGTTGAACCCGGCGACATCGTCTCCATTGTCGGCGAGTCCGGCTCCGGGAAATCGGTGGCTATGCTGGCCTTGATGGGGTTACTCCCCTGGACTGCCACTGTCACTGCCGATGTGCTCAGGTTTGACGGCAAAGATATGCTGACAATGGACAAGAAGACACGACGGTCCATCGTCGGCTCGGAAATGACCATGATCTTCCAGGAACCGATGACGAGCCTCAACCCCTGCTTCACCGTCGGTTTTCAGCTTACCGAGTCCCTCAAGGTTCATAAAAATATGGACCGTCGGGCATGCAACGCCAGGGCTTTGGAACTTCTTGAACTGGTGGGTATTCCCGAGCCGCAAAAACGGTTATCGGCTTTCCCGCACCAGTTGTCCGGTGGTATGAGTCAAAGGGTGATGATTGCCATGGCCATCAGCTGCAACCCCCGGCTGTTGATTGCCGACGAACCGACTACCGCACTTGATGTGACCATCCAGGCACAGATTCTCGATCTGCTGTTGAAACTCCAGAAAGAACAGGATATGTCGCTCATTCTTATCACCCATGACATGGGGGTAGTAGCGGAGACGGCCGAGCGGGTGGTTGTCCAATATGCTGGTCAGCAGGTGGAAAAGCAGGAGGTGCGTGGGCTCTTTTCCAACCCTCATCACCCCTATACCTCTGCGCTTCTTGCTTCCTTGCCGGAGAGAAGCCAGGCCCGCAAACTCCCGTCAATTCCCGGTGTGGTTCCCGGCCAGTTCGACCGGCCTGAGGGGTGCCTCTTTTCGCCACGATGTTCTTTTGCCACCGAGCTGTGTCGCACCACGCCGCCGAAGGTTGCATCCCATGAGATGGGCCGGGCCCTCTGCCACTATCCTCTGGCAGAGGGTCTGCCTGTTGGCCACCCGGAGAACAGGGAGGCGGCAGCATGAAAAACGAAATTGTACTTCAGGCACAAAATCTCGCCCGGCATTACGATGTGAGCCGGGGCGCTTTCAAATCTCCGGCTGTGGTCAAGGCGCTTGACGGAGCGACCTTCAATCTCCAGCGTGGCAAAACGCTGGCAGTGGTCGGTGAGTCCGGCTGCGGTAAATCAACCCTGGCCCGCCTGGTTACACTGATTGAGAGGCCCACGTCCGGTTCTCTGAATATCGGCGGCGTGGATATGGCGAAACTGAGCGACAACGAGCGTCGTAAATACCATAAAAGGGTGCAGATTGTTTTCCAGGACCCTTATGGCTCCCTCAATCCCCGGCAGAAGATCGGTCACGCTCTGGAGGAACCCCTCCTTGTCAATACCACCCAAAGTAAGGCTGAACGTGAAAAGGCAGCACGGGATATGCTGGCCTTGGTCGGCCTCCGGCCGGAGCATTACGATCGCTACCCGCATATGTTCTCCGGCGGGCAGCGGCAGCGTATTGCCGTGGCACGGGCTTTGATGCTTGATCCGGAAATTCTTGTACTTGATGAGCCGGTATCCGCCCTCGATGTATCGATTCAGGCGCAGATATTGAATCTTCTTGTAGAGCTGCAGGAGCGTCTGGAACTGGCATATCTGTTTATCAGCCATGACCTGTCGGTGGTCCATCATATTGCCGATGAGGTAATGGTTATGTATCTGGGTGTACCGGTGGAATCCGGTAGCAGGGATACGGTATTTGAAGATCCCAAACACCCCTATACCCAGGCGCTCTTATCAGCTACACCGGTAGCAGATCCGTTCAAGGAGAAGCGACGGATTGTCTTGAAAGGTGAGCTGCCCTCTCCAATGAATCCTCCCTCCGGATGTACTTTCCATCCCCGCTGTTCGTATAAGATAGATGTCTGTCCAAAGGTGAAACCCGAGATTCGAACTGTCGGTCAAAGTCTGGTAGCCTGTCATGTGGCCAAGGAATGAGAACCGGACAATTGATCCCGGTTGCGAGAAAAGCGCAGCCGGGTGACGGTATACGGTGAGTTTTATATTGACATAATGGCCGATATTGAGCATTTTTTGGAAAAGGTTTCATAAATGAAACTTTGACGCACCCCCCAAGAGTCTTGAAAACTGCAGGACGGAGAAGTTGGTTGCATCGTGCGTTTTTATGATACCCGCAATTCTTACGAAATAGTAAGTAACAGCTCAGCTGGATCAATGCGGACGGCTGAGTCCCCATGTCTAAGTGTTTCAGGTTATGCCAAAAAAATTCTATGCCGTTTCGGCACTCATCAAGGCCAACGAGATCCTTGATTTTCTCCTACAGCGCGGTGAAGCTTCGTTTACGGAAATTCATACAACGCTCGGCCATCCGAAAAGCAGCACCTATAAAACCATCAGCACACTGGAATCACTCGGCTTTGTCAGGGAAGTTGGTGACAGTGCCCGCTACACTCTCGGTCTTCGATTGATTGAGTTGGGTGCCAAGGCCGCTTCCCATGTGGATCTCACCACTGAGGCTCGTCCACTGGTCAAATCGCTTTCTACCGAAACTCAGAGAACCGTCCATCTGGGTATCCTCGACGATTCTCAGGTCATTTATCTCTTAAAGGAAAACGTCCACGGGTCAATCTCTATCGACACCTGGGCCGGAAAGCGAGTTGGGGTTCACTCCACCGCCATGGGCAAGGTGCTTTTAGCCTGGAAACCTGAAAAAGAGGTGGACAAGATACTGAAAAAAGTTGATTTCGTGAAGCTTACTCCCAATACCAGGGTCAATCCCGAAGAGGTCAAGGCTACTCTGCAGGAGGTTCGCAAGCGAGGTTGGGCCAGCGACGACGAAGAGAACTGGAAGATGGTTCGCTGCGTTTCCGCACCCGTCCGGGACAACTCCGGAGAGGTGGTTGCAGCGCTGTCTGTTTCTACTTTGACCGATCTTGACAGCTATGAGCAGATGCTGAGCATTACCAATAAGGTCATCGAAACCGCCAGCGAGCTGACCAAACGGTTGGGCGGCCCGGAAAATTAATTATCTCGACCCGCTGGTATTGCTGGCGGGATGCGTATTGCAGTTGTTGAACATGGGTATGGGTACCTCAATGGTGCCTATACCCATGCTTGATTTATGGTCCAGCCATGTTCCCCGGTGAGCATGGCGTAGAGTAATAAAAATACGGCCTAATCCCGGTGCGTTACTTTTTCGACCACAACCCTTGTCATATTGTGCTGATCTTCCTGGAGGAAAGAAATGAAATTCCCGATTGATCTCAGCGGTTACACCCCGCTGAAGCTGGACTTGAGCCAGACCGCCCTGACTGCTGAGCAGCGTGCCACTCTGGTGGAAAATATCCGTATCGTCCGTGACAGCCTCGTCTTTTTCACTGCCCTTGCCAATGTGAAAGGACTTGGTGGACATACCGGTGGTGCATATGACATCGTGCCGGAGTTGCTGATTGTTGACGGTTTTATGAAAGGCTCGAACACCGTGCACCCGGTCTATTTTGATGAGGCGGGTCATCGGGTTGCCATCCAGTATATGATGGCAGTTTTAAACGGTCATCGCGATGAAGAATCTTTGCTCCATTATCGGGAATTTGGCAAAGGCTACTACGGTCATCCGGAGCGTGAGGACAAGGATGGAGTATTCTTCTCCTCCGGTCGCCTCGGTCATATGTGGAGCTACGTGAACGGTGTTGCTGAGGCTGACCGTGAAAAGATCGTGGTTATGTTCGGTTCCGACGGCTCGCAGATGGAAGGTGATGATGCTGAGGCCGCCCGCTATGCGGTGATGCGTAATCTGAAGGTTAAGCTCATGCTCGATGATAACGATGTCACCATCGCCGGTCATCCGACGCAGTATATGCCAGGCTATGACCTGGTGAAAACCCTGGAAGGACACGGACTCAGTGTTAATGCTGGTAACGGGGAGGATCTGGATGCACTCTTTACCCGCATCCAGCAGGCGATGGTTGCTGACGGCCCTGTGGCGCTGGTGAACCGACGGAAGATGGCAGTGGGTGTACCAGGTATTGAAGGACTGCCCAAGGGACACGATGTTATTCCGGTGAATTTGGCCGTTGATTACCTGAAAGCACGGAACTACAGCGCAGCTGTTGAGATTCTCGAAACGTTCAAGGTCGAGAAGACCAAAACCACCTACCTGGGGTCAACTCCTGAGTCTGGCAAATGCCGTGACGATTTCGGCAAGATTGTCTGTGAAATTCTTGATGGCATTGACGAGCCGGCGAAAAAAGTACTGGTCGTTGACTCCGATCTCGAAGGCTCCTGTGGTCTGCACCATATCCGTAAGAACCACCCAGAAGTGTATGTGACCGCAGGTATCATGGAGCGCAATAACTATTCGGTTGCCGCCGGTTTCGGCTCTGAACCGGGACGTCTTGGCATTTTTGGGACCTTTGCCGCGTTTCAGGAAATGGTTATTTCTGAAATCACTATGGCCCGCTTAAATAAAGCCAATGTGATAGCCCATTTCTCTCACTCCGGTGTTGATGACATGGCCGACAATACCTGTCATTTCGGTATCAACAATTTCTTTGCCGATAACGCGCTGGCGGAAAACGATGATACCCGCCTCTATTTCCCGGCGGACACTCTGCAGATGAAATCGATGCTGAAGGCGATATTCAACGATTCCGGCCTGCGCTTCGTCTATTCCACCCGTTCGGCAACCCCGTGGATTTTGGATACCGCGGGCAAGAAAATGTATGATGAAGGGTATACCTTTGTTCCGGGTAAGGACGAGGTTGTTCGCGAAGGTTCAGCAGGTTATATCGTCAGCTATGGCGAGATGCTGTATCGCTGCCTCGACGTGGTTGAACAACTGAAAGCCGAGGGCATCGATGTCGGTCTTATCAACAAACCGACCCTGAATGTGATCGATGAAGACATGCTCGCTAAAGTCGGCAAGGCACCTTTCGTGCTCGTAGTGGAAACCCAGAACCAGAAGACCGGTCTGGGCAGTCGTTTCGGAACCTGGCTGCTGGAGCGTGCTTTGACGCCAAAGTTTGGTACCATGGGTACCTGCAAACTGGGACAGGGCGGTCTTACTGAGCAGATCCCTTACCAGGGTATGGGTAGCGAGGATATCAAGGCGAAGATCCGTGCCCTGATCGGCTGATGGCAGGCACCACTTATCGATGAAAAAACAGGGGCAGATCGGTTATTCCGGTCTGCCCCTTTTGTATGCTTTATGGAGGGAAAAATGATTCCTGTTGAGACGTTCCTGCTCTTTTTCACATCATCGCTCTTGCTGGCGTTAGCCCCCGGACCAGACAATATTTTCGTCCTGGCCCAGTCGGCTCAGCATGGACGGCGTGCCGGGCTGATAGTGACTTTAGGGCTCTGTACCGGTATTCTTGTTCATACAGCGGCGGTCTCACTTGGGGTGGCTGCAATTTTTCAGACCTCGATGCTGGCCTTTAATCTTTTAAAAGGGGTGGGGGCGGCCTACCTTCTCTACCTGGCGTATCTCTCGTTTAAGGCCAGTGGTGTGAACGGCGTTGGTTCGGTCCAGCAACTCAGTATGGGAAAACTCTATCGCCGCGGGGTGATCATGAATGTCACCAACCCCAAGGTTTCGATCTTCTTCATGGCATTTCTGCCGCAGTTTGTCGATCCTGCCCGGGGAAGTATTGTTTTTCAGATGCTGATTCTGGGAGCTGTCTTTATCGTCTCCACCATTCTTATCTTTGGCGCGGTAAGTCTTTTGGCTGGGACCTTCGGCCAGTGGCTGGCACGCTCGGAGCGGGCAGGGAAAATCCTCAATAGAACGGCAGGGTCGATTTTTATGGTTCTGGCGGTAAAACTCATGACGGCTCATAAATGAGCGCAAACCCTTTACCGTGACAACTCGCCGCTACAGATAGGGCAGCCCTGAAGCCGGAAGGGTTTTTCCAGATGGCTTCTCGCAAGAAGCTCCATGTCGTTGAAAATATCCAGTGTCGGGCCGTCTGCCATGATAGTGCCTTCATGGATAACGATGGTCCGTTCACACAGATCGAGCACCATATCCAGATCATGGGTGGCGATAATCTTGGTGTGATGAAATCCGGCCAGAAGTTCGATAAGGGTGCGGCGCGCGCGAGGGTCAAGATTGGAACTCGGCTCATCCATCACTAAAATGTCCGGGGTCATGGCCAGTACTGTGGCGATCGCCACCGCCCGCTTTTCACCGCCTGAGAGCTTATAGGGCGGCCTTTCCCGTAGATGGGCAACTGCGGTGCGGACAAGAGCGTCCTGCACCCGAATCTCCACCTCCTCCGGTGGCAATCCCAGGTTCAATGGTCCGAAAGCCACATCATCGTAGACGGTTGGCATGAACAGCTGATCGTCGGGATCCTGGAATATCATGCCGACTGTCTTCCTGATATCCTGCACAGTTGCTTTGGTTAGGGGGAAATCACCGATTCGCACCGAGCCGTGCTGCGGGGTGAGATAGCCGTTCAGGTGAAGGAGAAGGGTTGATTTGCCGGCACCATTGGCCCCGACCACAGCCACTGACTCACCGTGATGAATCCGAAACGAGATACCGCGTACTGCCATGGTGCCGTCGGGGTAGGTGTGGGTGAGATCGGTAACTTCGACAATATGATGGCTCATGATAGCAACCTTGTAAGCAATCGGCCGATGTAAAGCGGCAGATCAAAATAGCGGAGAAGAAAGAGTACTGTGCAGCAGTTGGCGAGAAAGAACAGATCGCCTTTGGTAATTGTAAAGACGCGCTGAATGCGGATGGTACCGTCGAACCCACGACAGAGCATGGCCAGATGAATGCGCTGGGCCCGGTCCAGGGTTCTGAGGAGTAGCTGGCCCACTAGATGGCTGAAGGTTTTCATGGAAAGACCCCGTTTTTGAAACGAGCGCAGGGCGCGGGCCTGATGGATACGAATTCCTTCGTCGACGAGCACGAAGATATAACGGTAGAGCATCAGCAGTTGTACTGCAAAAATGCGGGGCATGCCGAGCTTGACCATGGCCATGCAAACCGCATTGAAACCGGTGCTGGCGATAAGCAGCAGCACCGCGCTCACCGTCAGACTGAAACGGAGCAGGATAGAGAAGAAGGAGATCCAGCCGCCACTTATGACGATGGGGCCAAGCTGCATGAGCGGCTGGTGATCGAGCAGGGGATTGAAGATCCCCACCATAACCGCAAAGGGCGAGACAATCAGCAGTTTTCGCGCCACATAGCTGGCAGGGACCTCTGCCAGCCCCATCACCAGTACGAGAACGAGGGCAAAGGGCAGCATGGCGGAGATGGCGTATTTGTGAAACGACACAACACAGATGACAAAAACAGCAGTTGCTATGACCTTGATCCGGGGATCGAGGCGATGAATGCAGGTGTTACGACGGGCCAGAGCATCGAGATAGCTCAGATCAAAAAACGCTGATTCGATTTTGGCCATACCAAGAGTCCCTCATGATGGATACGACAATGAAAAACGGGCAGAGGTGGCACATTACCACCACTGCCCGTTGATGACAAGTGGATGAGACTTCTGCAAGAATTATACGGTGTGAGCGCGCCTTTTGAAAAGGAGACCGAGGGCTGCAGCCATCATCAGGGTGAGAATGCCGCCAACAAGACCTGAGGTGCTGGTGCCGCTATCAATCATCGGCCAGCTGGATGTTTCTGGCTCGCTATTTTCAATACTTTCGGTAGGACTGCTCTGTTTAAAACCGTAATCGGGAAGAAAGGCGGTCTTTTCCTGCAGGGTGGCAAGAGTGTGATGGACACCTTCTTCAGGAGCATCCAGCTCTTCACTGCCGGTAACCTTGAACATCGACCATTCGAGGCCATCTGGAGAAGAGGAGGCGAACCAGGAAAGAGCGCCGCCGGTGACGACTGCTGCGACCATCAGGCCCGCCAGAACATTTCTAAGGTTCAGTGCACCAAGAGGTTTTGCGGCTGCAGTCAATTCAAGGATTTCCGGACGTGCCTTCCAGACAAAGGAAACAACAGCAGTGGTGACAAGTCCTTCAACCAGGCCAATGGCCAGGTGAATCGGCAGCATGACCGAAAGAAAGGGTTTCAGGGGAAGGGATGAAATACCCGAGGTCACAGTTTCGACGACCACGCCAAGTGCCCCGAGCTGGAGAGCGACCACAGCACCTAGTGTTGCGCCAATGGCGATTTTCGTAGGTGAAGGACGCCGTCCGGCAATAGGTTTATAGATAAGAGGGTAGGAAATAAAACAGGGAAATATCCCAAGATTAAAGATGTTGCAGCCGAGTGCCAGCAGTCCGCCGTCGGCGAAGAAGAGGGCCTGGACGGTAAGTACAGAGGCGATGGTCAGAAATGCCGCGTATGGGCCCAGGAGTATGGCGAGAATCATGCCGCCACCGAGATGGCCGGAGGAGCCGGTTGCCGGAATGGTGAAGTTGATCATCTGGGCAGCAAAGATAAAGGCGCCGAGAACGCCCATGAGCGGTATTTTCCGATCATCGAGATCGCGTTGCACCTTCTTGGCGCAATGTGCGATGGTTCCGGCGGTTGCAACCCACATGGTGCCACCGACAGCGGGGGAGAGTAAGGCGTCTGCCATATGCATGATAATGTTCTCCTGCAGTTAATGAATACAGCTGATAACAACGGTTTTCGTAACAACTCAGGACAGTGTGGACATCCGTGGTAACACGCGCGGATAATTTGTAACACCGGAGATAGTAGTACAAAAGATGAAATCGTGTGTCAAATGAAAATGTGTGACTTGAGGAATTTCCCTTTGCTCTTGCTCTAAGAGCATCAATTGTTGCGATTCGATTGTATATGTAACTGGATGGAAATAATAAAATAGTATCAAACCCCGATGGGTTTTTGTCAGGAAATGCCTTTCTGTTCTATGGGCATTGGGGTCCACACTTGTGGTGCCCGGAAAAGTCGTTTAGGATGCCGGGCGCTTGAAAAAAGTAGACTCTGTTCGTGTTTTGCCGGAGTCTTGTCGTTGTGATAGGTCATAGAATACGTCATTGAGGTAATATCTTCATGCCCACAAAAAACAGAATCGTGAGTCTTGGTTATAAAAAAGGTACCGTCGTAAGTGAAGAAGGTGAAGTGCTTGTGCCTCCCGCCGATTGGGTCTATCTGGCCGCCGGCGACGGTCCGCTGACCAGAAACGTCAAGAGCCGCGGGGTTTCTTGGCAGGTGCAGGTGCAGATGGGGCGCCGCAATATCAAAAAAGGCATCTGGGCACCTGGTGAAAATGTTGCTGCGGCAAAAAAAGAAGTCGAGGCCAAGCGGGCAACTCCGCAATATGAAAAACGACTGGCGGCCGACAGGGACCGGCGGGCAAGAAAGCAGCAGGCCTATGTTGAGGACTTTTATGGTGAGACCCTGACCTTTCTCGCTTTTCACCCAGACCATCAGGATTTTGCAGAAAAACTTGCCCGGGCAGTGACCGAGCATGCCACCCCGGTGGGTTCGGGTACAGTGGCCAGGACCGAGTGCATCCCGGTTGCCGAACGGGTGCAGGCGGCGGTTATCGCCTGGATGCGGCATAATACCACGGCTTATGATCGGATGAGCATTGCCCGGATCAAAGGAAAACGCCGGGAGGTTCGGAGAATGCTGGCCCAGCGCTCCAATGCCCTGCTCGACAGTTACCGCCGGGGGAATGTCGTTGATCCCAATTGCCCGCTCTATCGGGCCTTGATCAAACCGGTTTGATCCGCCTCTTATATCCATTTGACATCATTCACCAACACTTGCCGCAGTTTTCTGTTGTCGGCGGGTCGTTAAGGGAATACCTTAGGACAGACGTGTGAACCACGTAATGCAAGCCGGTGGGTAAGTGGCCCGACTCCGGTGGCTCTCTCCTCTATCTCGGTGAATTGCATGGAACAGCAATCGCAAGCTGATAAGTCTTTAGAACGTTCGGCCCTGTTTGTTGCCACTCTTACCTCGTTTATAGCCCCGTTCATGATCTCCTCGGTGAACGTCGCTTTGCCGACCATTCAAGCAGAACTGCAGATGAATGCCGTGCAGCTCAGCTGGATCGCCACCTCGTATCTGCTGGCGGTGGCGGTGGTGTTGCTGCCTGCCGGGAAAATTGCCGATATCAAAGGGCGAAAGCGTGTTTTTGGGACGGGATTGGTGGTCTACACCATCGGCGCTGGGCTGGCAGCATTTTCCAACAGTGGTTCGATGCTGATAGGCTTGCGGGTGGTGCAGGGGCTTGGGACAGCCATGTTTCTCACGACAGGTATGGCCATTCTTACTTCCATCTTTCCGCCGGAGAGGCGTGGTCGGGTCATTGGTATCTATGTAGCTGCGGTCTATGTGGGACTTTCTGTCGGTCCTTTTGCCGGCGGTTATATCACCCAGTATCTGGGATGGCGGTCGATATTTCTATTAATGATCCCCTTTGGATTACTTTCACTTTACCTGACCTTCCGTTTTTTAAAAGGCGAGTGGTATGGTGAGCCGGGCCAGAAGCTTGATATATTTGGCTGTATCCTCTACGGAGTGGCTATTATGGCCGTGGTGTATGGCGCAACCCGATTGCTTACTGCTACGGGGGCGGGCCTGTTGATCGGTGGTATTGTCGGCTTGGCTCTCTTTGTCAAACAGCAGGGACGGAGTCATTACCCTGTTTTTGATGTGACCTTGTTTGTTGCGAACAAGGGGTTTGCCTATTCGAGCTATGCCGCCTTGTTGAACTATTCTGCTACCTTCGGTGTTACCTTTTTGCTGAGCCTTTATCTTCAGTATATCAAAGGGATGTCACCACAAACTGCCGGTAGTGTCCTTATGGCTCAGCCGGTGATGATGGCTCTGCTCTCGCCCTTGGCTGGTCGGCTTTCCGACCGGATTGAACCGCGTATCCTGGCCACGACCGGGATGTCCATCACCGTACTGTGTGTCTTTCTTTTCAGTCGCCTAGGGCCTTCCACTCCGACCAGTTTCATTATTGCCAACCTGATCCTCCTTGGTACCGGTTTTTCCCTGTTCAGTTCACCCAACATGAGTGCGATGATGGGGGCAGTGGAGAAACGTCAGTATGGACTTGCCTCTGGTCTGGTTGCTACCATGCGCCTTTTGGGCCAGATGTTCAGTATGGCGGTGGTAACAGTGGTGCTGGCCATATTGGTCGGGCGGGAAGCAATTGCGCCGGAGAATTATGACCGCTTTCTTCTGTCGGTTAAGACGGTGTTCATCATCTCCGCCTGCTTCTGTGCGGCAGGAGTCTACTTTTCTTTTTCCCGTGGCTCAATGCGGGCGAAAAATAACCCGAAATAAATGCAACCACTCTCACTCAAGGCATCCTCAGGGAAATAGTAACGGATCTTGCCTGTGTTTCCCTAGATGTCGCAATAACGTAAGGAGAAAATGAATGCAGAGTTTCACTGAGCTCGTCACCACACGAAGAAGTATCCGCCGGTTTCAATCACAATCCATTGAAAAGGAAAAGCTTGATAGGATACTCGAGCTGGCCCGCTGGACACCATCCTGGGCAAACACCCAGTGCTGGGAGGTGATTGCGGTGACAGAACCACAATTATTAGAGAAGCTGGCGGCAGAACTGTCCCCCAAGAATCCCGCGTCTCTTGCTATGGCTCGCGGGCCCCTCACTCTTGCCATCTGTGGCGAAAAACAGAAGTCGGGTTTTTATAAAGGTGAACAGTCGACAATGCTTGGCGACTGGTTGATGTTCGATCTCGGGCTGTTTACCCAGACCATCAGCCTGGCTGCCCATAGTGAGGGGTTGGGCTCGGTGGTTGCCGGTTTTTTCAATCATGAGAAAGTACGGGAATTGCTGCAGGTTCCCGAGAAGTACGAAGTTGTGGCGCTTATCCCCATGGGTTATCCCGATCATGCGCCGTCAGCACCCAAGCGGCGGGAGGTGAGTGAGTTCACCCATTATGAGTGTTTTGGCAAAGGCCAAAAGGACTAAAGCGGCCTCAAAAATCAATCAGCCCGTGAAGCGTCTCACATGCCGGATTGACGGGCGGTTCCTCTGATGCTCGGGCGTCAATATTCTCACGGGTTCTGTTGAGGATGGCAGTCAGCCCTGACTGCCCGAGCGAAGGTCAGAGGAATCGATCGAGTAGCTCGATCGCCAACTGGTAGCAGTGGAGGGCGGCCAGTGATTCTGCCAGGTTGTTGGCTGCCTCAGCACGTGTAGGATCACGGCGGAGCAGATAGCTGTAAAATGTGGCGGCGGCGGTAAAGTTGGCCTGGGCGAACATGGTGTTGGCCAGGCCGAAAACCGCCAAGTCATTGTAGGGATGGCGGGTTAATACGGTTTTGTAGCATTCTTCGGCGAGTTGCGAATTGCCGATGGCCTCAATCCGGCTCACGGCCGAGAGGTAGCGCGCGAGGTCATGATCGGCAGGCAACTCGTTTCCTTTGAGTGCAACCATCGCCCATTGCCCGGCTTTTTCCCATGAATTGAGGAAGGTGTCTCTCTCTATAATAAGCCGTTCAGTGGTGCCGGAGCGGAGGATGAGGCTACCATTTCTCAGTACACCGATCACCACCGCATAGTGGTAAACCGGCCAGATATTCAAGCCAAGATTTTGCAGCACCAGTACCGGCCGACCGGCACGGAGTTCACCGACGATGTCGTCAACTTCAGGTCGGAGCTGGTAAGGAACCCGGTTGAAGCTCCTGATTGAGGCGATCATTTCCAGCTGCAGGGTGCCATGGCGTTTAGGGATATAAAGAGCCGGGGACAGGAGGTCGGGGAGGGTCACTACATCGGAGCTGACCAGAAGCGCGGCAAGGGCAGCCGGTCCACATTGGTACTCCTCCTGGGGAAAGAAGGGGACGGTGTTCAGCTCGATTTCAACCGTCGCCCCGTCAGTCGTTACCGATCTGGGCAGACTGCAACCGGTGAGAAGACTTGCTATACAGAGCAGTACGATCACCAGTACTTTCGCTGGCCGAAAAAAAAATAGATTCCTGTTGACCAGCGTTTTCTCTTTTCGTCTTGTTCTGTTAATACTGACGGGCATCACCTTTGCAAAAATTATATTTTGTTGAAAACGTTGGTGACACCAACAATCTCCAGAATGAGCAGGACCAGAAAAACAGCGCCGACAAGGGCCAGGACACTTCCGCCTGCTGGCAACTCATCCATTTTTCCTTGAAGCTGCTGCAACTCATCGGCGGAAAGGCGTGCCAAGCGCTGTTCGGCGTCAGCAGGATCAACACCAAGACGGATGAGTTCACCACGCACATCATCGCGGGCAATGATGGTCTGCAGTTCATTTCGAGTTTGGTTGGCAGCCGATGACTCAATGAACGTCTGAGTGGAAATGATCTCGGCCTTGGTTGCAGGTAAAAGACCAGAAATGAGGAAAAACTGAAAAAGAACGAAGAACGTGATACATTTTTTCAACTGTGTGTTCATCAATATGCTCCTTGCAGGAAGAATCGGTCGATGTGTGGTCTTAACGGAGATGGTGCCTGTCTGCTGGAGGCAGCGCTGCTTTGGCATGTCGACTACCAGGTGAGAGCGGTGAAAATAGGCCTTTACCCATCGCCGTAGATGTACACCTGGCGAGCCAATGGGGCAACATTTATTTGTTTTCGGTGAAAAAGCTGCGTGCTTCCCGACTATCAGGTACTGTCCAGAGGCAGATAGGTTGGTGCTGTCCTCATAAATGAAGACACGGAGATGTGGAGATAACTATGACACCTGAAATACTACTCGTTTTTGGCATCCTGATCGTTGTTATTGCGGTCCTGGTGACGGAGATCATGCCGTTGGAGGTTCTGGCTCTGCTGGTGCTGGGAGTATTGGCTGTGACAGGACTGGTGAGTCCGACCGAGGCCCTGGCCGGTTTTTCCAATCCGGCGGTGGTGACCATCTGGGCGGTGTTCATCCTCTCCGGCGGACTCACCAGGACCGGTATCGCCAACATCCTTGGCAGGAATCTGCTCCGCGTGGCGGGGACCGGTGAAGTCAGGATACTGCTCATCATCATGACCATTGCCGGGGTATTGTCGGCCTTTATGAACAATGTTGCTGTAGCAGCGCTGATGTTGCCGGTAGTTATGGATATTGCCAGGAAAACCGGAAGGCCGCCGTCACTGTTACTGATGCCCCTGGCTTTTGGCTCCCTGCTCGGCGGTTTGACGACCATGATTGGCACACCGCCCAACATTCTGGTAAGTGAGGCGCTTCGCACCAACGGCCTGACCCCGTTCGGTTTGTTTGACTTTACCCCGGTGGGGCTTGTGGTCATGGTTGTAGGGATGCTGTTTATGGCGTTTGTCGCCCCCCGCCTGCTGCCCAGGCAGGGCGCATTTGCCGAAGGTGCGACTACGGAAAAACAGGTGCTCACTCAGTACCGCATTCAGGAACGGTTGTTTCGAATCCGTATACCTGAAAAGTCTGCTCTCATTGGCCATACCCTGGCATCAAGCCATCTCGGTTCCCGCCTTGGCCTCAATGTGATCGGTATCAATCGAGGTCGACAGACCTCACTCGCTCCTGATATTCATGAAAAAATCAACCAGGGTGATGAGTTGATCGTTGAAGGGCGCCTCGACCGCATTCAGGAGATGAACAACTGGGGCCAGCTGCTTTCTTCAAGTATGCACTCCCATGAGCATATCCTCACAGGTTTCGGGATGGAGGTGGCCGAGATCCAGTTAAGTGGCGACAGTCCCTGGTTGGGCAGGACCCTTTCCGAGCTTGGTTTTCGTAATAAATACGGGCTGAATGTCCTGGAGATTCGCCGTTTCGAACGCAGTATCACCCAGAATGTCAAGTCGCAGCATCTGCGGGCTGGCGATGTGCTGGTGGTGCATGGGCCGGTACACTCCATTGATGACCTGGCGGGGAGCGAGGCCAAGCTGGTGCCGGTCATCCTTGACGCAGTTGATGTGGAAAATGATGACGAGCTCGGCGGGAAGGTGCGGCTTTTCAGTATCCCGAATTCTTCACGTCTTCTGGGAATGACGGTGTCAAACAGTTGTCTGGGCGATGCCCTCGATGTGCAGATCCTGGCAATTATCCGGGAAGACGATACAACGATTGTTCCCTCTTCAGATGTGATATTTGAGCCTGGTGACAGGCTGGTGGTCTGGGGTATGTCTGATTTAGTGGCAATTCTCTTGATGCAGGGGCTGGAGGCGGTGTTTGATCGCAATCAGGAGCAAGTGGCCGATATTTCGATTCTGGAAAACGATCAGGTGGGACTGGTCGAGGTGATTCTCTCACCCTATTCGGTTTTGGGCGGACAGACCCTGCAGGAGCTCAGCTTTCGCGAAAAATTTGGCCTGACCGTGTTGGCGGTGTGGCGAAAAGGGAAGGTGGTGCGAACTGGTCTCAGGGACCTGCAGTTGCAGCTGGGCGATGCCCTCCTGCTGTTTGGGCCGTGGAAGAAACTGACGGTGCTTGGTAAAGAGCCGGATTTTGTGGTGCTCACTGAAAAAGTGCAGGAAGTTGCCCGGGAGGAAAAAGCGGTCACTGCGCTCACTATCATGGGGGCGGTGCTGGTACCGGTCATTTTTGGCTGGGTGCAGATCTATATCGCCGTGGTGATCGGCGCGGCCTGCATGGTATTAACTCGCTGTCTGACCATGGATGAGGCCTATCGCTATATCGAATGGAAGGCGGTGTTTCTCATCGCCGGTATGCTGCCGCTTGGTGTGGCGCTTGATAAGACCGGTGCCGCCTCTATGGTGGCCGAAAGCGTTATTGCTCTGCTTGGTCCAATGGGGCCTTATGGGGTGCTGTTCGGGCTGCTTTCCATCACTTTTCTTGCCACCAGTATTATCCCCACTGCCGCCCTGGTGGTGCTGATGGTGCCTATTGCCCTGAAGACCTCGGCAGGACTTGGCATTTCTCCCTACCCGCTGATGATGGGTATTGCCATGAGCGCCTCGTCAAGTTTTACTTCACCCATATCGCATCCTGCCAATGTCCTAGTCATGGGTCCAGGTGGGTATAGATTCATCGACTATGTGAAAGTTGGTGTTCCGCTTACCCTTGTGATCCTCGTCGTTCTGATGATCGTGATCCCGATTTTCTGGCCCATGACGTGATGAATGGCAGTCTGCGGGTCACATGTCGCCGTTTGGGTGTCTGTTTGGCAATCTGTCTACAAAGCGCCAATCAGCATCTTCAGACCGACACCATAGAGCAGTATTGCAAAGATTTTTTTCAGATTTTTCACCGGTAGGCTGTGGGCGAGGCGTGCGCCGAGGGGTGCTGTGCAGATACTGGCCATCGCTACCCCGCAGAGTCCGGTCAGGTGAATGTAACCAAAGCTTCCTGACGGCAGACCGTTCACCCCGAAGCCGTTGGTAATATATCCGAGGGTACCCGCTATGGCGATGGGCAGACCGATAGCAGCCGAGGTTCCTATGGCTCGGTGTAATGTGACGTTATGGTAAAGCATAAAGGGTACAGACAGGGTGCCGCCACCTATTCCGACCAGGCTGGAGAAAATACCGATAATACCACCGGCACCAAACATACCTGCATTTCCAGGGATTTCCCGTGTGGCTTTGGGCTTCATGTCGAGCAGCATCTGGGTTCCGACAAAGAGCAGAAACAGTGAAAAGAATACTTTCAGAAAGTTGGTGGAGAGCTGGGCGGCAATCCAACTGCCGAAAAAGGTGCCGGCCAGAATGCCAGGCGTTATCCTGGTCACGATTTTCCAGATAACCGCGCCGCGCCGATTATGGGCTCTGAGACTCGAGATTGCGGTGAAGATAATGCTCGCCATTGAGGTTCCGAGAGCCATATGGAGGATATGTTCATGGGGAATTCCTTCAATAGTAAAGGCGAAGGTGAGCATGGGGACAATAACGAGACCGCCGCCTACTCCGAGAAGTCCGGCAAGAATGCCGGCAATGGAACCAAGCAGAAGGAACATCAGGAAAATTGTCATTGTTTTTTGTCTCTTTAAAATGTGGGGAATGTGTCAAGCGATTCTATGGTGTTTTGGTGCTGCAGGTTTTTTTCGACCTGCTCCATGTGCTGGCGCATCATTTCTGCAGCCCTTTCCGGAGAGTGATCCTGTAATGCACCAGCGATTTTCTCATGATGGTTGAGGGAGAGTCTGTTTCGCTCCGGGCTTTGGAGCTCGCGCACCCGACTTTCGGCCAATACCTCATGCAGCGTCTCATACACTTCACCGAGCAGGCTGTTGTCGGCTGCTTGAGCTATGAGACGGTGAAAGTGCTCATCCAGTTCCACCTGATCGCGGCCGTGTTCGACAGCTTTCCGTTGGCGGGATAGTACCTTTTCCAGTTCAGCCAGATCAGCAGCAGTGATGCGTTGGGCAGCAAGAGCGGCTATTTGCGGTTCGAGAATCTTCCGTAACTCGAAAACCTCCTGCAGCCTTTTGCGTCTTCGGGCCGCCCCATCGATTATGCAGGCGAGGGCACCTTCGGAGACATAGGTGCCTGCGCCTCTGCGACTGACGACAACCCCTTTTTCCGTCATAACCTTTATGGCTTCCCGGATTGTGTTGCGCGATACCTTGCATGACTCGGCCAGGTGCCGCTCGGCGGGTAGCCTGTCGCTTGGACGCAGTTCTCCGCTTCGGATCAGGTCCTCGATCATCTGGACTATTTCATCATGGCGATGTATTGACATTGCTCGCTCCGCAAAAGGTGAATTGGTCCAACCAATATCGTATCGGTACTATTTTGTCAAGAGGTGTTAGGTGGTTAAACTGGCGAACAATGCAGGTTTTTGGTGCCGGGAGGGCAGGAAAAGTGGTGCCGGTTGCAGGAGCGCTCTCTGTTACAGCAACCGGCACCGTATGGTGAGTGTGTTCCGCAGCTAATTGTTTTAGCTGAATAAAAAAGAAAAATCAGGACGTCTGTACCACCATTCCCTTGGCGACTTCCAGTTTCTTTTCTTTTCCCATGAGTATCTCAACAAGTTCCAGCGCAAAATCAACGGAGGTGCCGGCGCCGCGACTGGTGACGCAGTTCTGGTCGAAGACGACCTTCATTTCCGAGGCCTGTTCACTGCTGAGGTTGGCAATAAAGAGCGGATGGCAGGTCGCCTTCTTTCCTTCCAACAGGCCATGATGTTTCAATACCAGTGCCGGTGAGGCGCAGATCGCTCCATAGAGCTTGTTGGCCGCATTCTGTTTTTTCAAAATGGTGATGAGTGTCTCGCAGTTTTTCAGGTTCTCCGCACCGGGAATGCCGCCGGGAACTGCCACCAGGTCGTACTCTTCGTTTACACACTCATCAATCAGTTTGTCGGCGTGTATTTTGACGTTGTGAGATGAAGTGATTACCAACTCATGGACCGAGGCGATATCGACGATGGCACCGGCTCGGCGAAACACATCGACGATACTGAGGGCCTCGATCATTTCAATACCGTTTGCAACGGGGACCAGAATTTTTTTCGTCATAGTCTGTCTCTCTTGGTGTAGTTTTTATTACATGTTTTCAACCGTTGAGGCTATCGAAAATGGTTTATGGGTTGCTTATGTGGTTCCTTGCCGGACACCCTGCTGCCGCATCCGTCCCAACAACTCTTCGCTCAGCTGCGTTGCTAAAATGTTCCATTTGGGTGCAACCAGCAGGTCGGGATGGGAGGTTGCCCAGAGCCGGTGGATGACGACCCTGACGGGAATGCGGGGCAGGGCTCGCAAGAGAAAGGCCATATAGTGTTCCAGGGTAAACAATTCCACCTCGCCCCGAGTGTACATCTCATGCAGCGGGGTGTCACGGATAACCTGCAGATGGTGTATCTTCAGTGCGTCGATGCCCATGTCACAGGCGGCAGTGAGGGAGTGCAGCATGTTGTCTTCACTTTCACCGGGGATGCCAAAGATGAGATGCACCCCGGTTTCGAAAGGACCTGCCGTCTTGATGCGTCGTAGAGCATCCTTCACCTCGGCGAAGGTGTGGTTGCGATTGAGCAGTTGTAAACTGTGCTTATGAGCAGTCTGCATGCCAAGCTCAAAGAGGCATTCTTTTTCTGTGGCGCCAATGAGTGGTGATAATTCTTTCAGAAATGGGTCCGGGACATAGTCTGGCCGGGTGGAGATGATGAGACCGAGACAGTCCGGGTCCTCCAATACCATCTGAATTTTGGCAAGTAATTGATCTATTGGTAAAGCGGTACAGGTTTCCTGTTGAAAATAGGCGAGATACCGTTTGAACCTCCCATGCAGAAGGTGTCTTTTGCCGCGTTCCATTTGCTGCAGGACATGGTCGGTGGCCTCAAGATGACCGGCTGTGAAGCTGGCAGGGCGGCAGAATATGCATCCACCCTGTTCCCGGTTTGGGCAGACAACATCGACGTCTATAGGGAGCTTACCGACTGGCTCCCCATATTTTTGACGATAATGGTGGCTGAAGGTGTTAATCAGCGGAGATTCAGGCGGCAGCACCGGCTATTCCGCTTCCAGGTTGATTTCCATGAAATCAAACCACATACCGTACCCTTGGGCGTGATCCAGCTCCAGCCGCACCAGTTCTGTATGGCGCTGTTCGATCTCCAGAAATTTTTCCATAATGGTTCGAATTTCTCCTTCAGTTTTGCTGATTGCCTGTTCGTAGAAGGCGGATGTTTCCTTTTCCATTATGAGAGCGCTGTTGAGCACGGTCTTGATGTCCCCCAGCATCCGTTCGGGGATTCCCGCTTTCATCGACTCGATTTTTTTCTCAACTCTCTCCGGGGCTGGCAGCGGGCTGAAAAGTCTGGAGATATCTATAGAGCCATTATTTTTCTGTTGCTCCAGGCTGTAGTTGAGAAAATCGACGTGGGACTGTTCGTCTTTGGCAAGTGCCTGGAAGATGGCCTTACCACGAGGATCATCAACGGTCGATTCGGCCGTACGATACAGATCACGAATTTTTTCTTCAAATGCCAGGGCTTCTTGGAAAATGGGTGTCGAATCCATTGTTGTTCTCCATAGTTAAGGGGGCTGTGGCCGGTGAGGATATGATAACGGTATTGTTATGATAGCAGCAAGCGCAAGCTTTGTCGACCAGTGCGGGAAAGCTGGGCCAACTGACTCATGCTTGTCATCACATCTCATAACCGGTTGTTTTTTTTCGCAGCAACAGACTGATCATTGTCAATCATCAATTTGACAGGAATGTCACATCTCCTATATCCTATGACAAAGTGATGGTAGTATGATGACCATCGCAGCTATCACCACTTCAACTATACGAGTAAGCATCCTTCTTTGAGGCTGTCGGTAAAATCCTGACTGCTCATTTCTGTCTGGGGTCGACCGCTCAGCAATGAACTGAAGTCTCGCAAGAGAGGAGTCGCTATGTCTGACAAACCGGTGGGGAGTTTTGTGCAGCGGGCTTTTGTGTTCCGCATTCTGCGTCTTACCCTGTTGTTGATTCTGCTCATTGTCATCGGCTATGGCCTGATCGTTACGGTGTATGCTTCCCGGACGATTTTCAAGGTGAAGATGAATTACGCAGTGGTACTGGAGCGGCTTGGCGGCCACCGGGAGGCGGTAACCGAGGTTGGCTGGCATGTTCGCCTCCCCTATTTCACCCGCATCGAGCAGGAAGTGACACTGATGAACCAGACCGTTTTTCTAGGCGATTCTGTCGAACCAATGCGCATTATCACCCGGGAGAATGTAACCCTCTGGGCCTCGGCGCTTCTCACCTTCCGGATCCGGGATCTCAATATCTGGGCGATCGAAAACCAGGAACCCATGGTGCTGCTCCAGGGCGATTATGACGGTCTGGTGAAAGACAAGCTCCAGTCGCAGACCGTTGCCTCGCTCATCAGTGACCGGGAGATGGTGAAAGAAAAAATTTTCAAGTCCCTGAAAGCAAGCCCGATCAATGAAGGCGGTCCAACACTTGAAGAGAAGTACGGAATCGAGGTTATCAGTTTTGTCCTGCGGGAGACCCGGTTTGGCGACAAACTGGTTGAGGCTTCGGAGGAGAAAAAGAAACGAGAACTTATCGCTGAGGCGGAAAACTATGCGGCGGATCAGGAGGCGAGCCGGATCAGAAAACTTTATGCGGCCTATGTCGACGGGGTCAGCCAACTGTTACAGGCGGTGGGGCAGCCGGATGGCAGAACCGATACGGCGCTTCTCCAGTTTCTCGATCAGCAGCGCTGGGCAGCAGCCTATGAAAAGAACCAGACCGGGCAGAACACGGTGGTGATCCAGAATACAGATACGGCGCCGGCCGTGACCCTGCCGCCGTTGTTGCCGGCCAACGCACAGCAAACTCATCCCTAGCTGACTGGTATCCTCATGCCTCGCCGACATACAAGAACCATACGTTACATCTGCCTGCCGGAAAAACGTATCCGGGAAATGGAAGAGATCGTTGCTGCCTGGCCTTTCGAGACCAAGGAGTTCATGCGGGCACGGCTCAACCAGTACCAGCCACCGCTGGCGCTGATCACCTGGCTCAGAGCGTTTATGCGCTGGGTGTGGGGTGCCAGAAGGCGGGAGGACTTCACCATGCTGCGTGATCCCGAGATCATTACCGACTGGCAGAAACGGTTCGAGGTCTCCGGTCAGTCGTCGCCACGAAAGGCCTGGAATGCCATCCTGCAAAAGGAGATCTCGGCAAAGGATAAGTCCTACCTCGTCTCTCTGCTTGACCGGGAGCTCAATGACGTCCATCTGCCGGAAGAGCTCTCGACCATCTTCAACAAGGTTTACCGCGCCCATATACGAAAGGAGTATATCGCCGACCCCGAGGTGCCCCAGGCACCATTAATACTTTTTGTCGGGACGAGTGGCAGCGGCAAATCAGCCACCGCAGTGGCCGCCATTGAGCAAGTGATTTTCAAAAGCGAAGTGCGGCCGGAGGTTGATCTTTTGCTGAAGAAAGACAAAATCATGGCCGGTGTGCCGTTCTGGAAATCCCTCGACGAGGTAGCCCCGGAGCTGGCCCATGAAATCAGGCGCCACAAAGAACTCCGCTTTTATCAACTGCTCTCGCGTACCCCCATGATCCGGTTGTTTCTGAAAAAACGGATCGCCAGAAATTTAAGCGAACTGGAGGAGCAGTCCGTCGCCATCGATTACGCCAAGATCACACCCAATGATTTCCAGACCTCTCTGGCCGGTGAGCCCGGTAACTATCTGAAAAAAGCCTTCGGCAATCCGCTTATTGCCTCTATCCGCCACCTTGAAGAGGCGCACAGCGCCTTTGCCAGAAAAGAGAATACCAGCGGTGGCGGTGGCGGGGTCGAGCGCCAGCAGGGGACTCTGGTCGACACCTCAAACATCATTCTTGATGAGATTATCAACGGTAGCCGGGATTGTCTGCTTATCGCCACCTCGGATCAACCCGAGGTGTTTGACAGCGCTATTTACCGCCGTTTTGCGGAAAAAGGGCTGGTGATCGATGTAGTCGACTACTGGCAGAATAAAAGCAATATGCGGGAGATTGTGCGTATCGAGTTGATGCGTCATAACATCCGGGTTGCGGTGGTGGAAGACCACTTTGACCACCCGTCGCTCCAGTGGCTTACTCCCGAGGAGCTGATGGTTGCGGTGGGCAAGATCTACCGGGTTTTTTCGGAGCGTGCCCTGCATGTGACGCCTTCCTATGTTCGTAAACTGGTGGCGTTCATCTTCAGCATCAAGGGTTCTTTTCAGGCTGAGCACCTTGATGACGGGATGCTGGTGCGAAATGCCTTTGAGATGGTGGCGAAAAACTCTTTTGGCGACCTGTTCAAGAAAGTGGTGAACCGGATTGATCGTAGTGCCATGTGGGATGATTATGTAGGAGATATCAAAAACACCTTTTCCGAGATGGCCAACAACTGCCTGCTCTATAATGTGAACGAAGAAAAGGGAGTGGTGTTGAACGGTCCTCCGGGTTCCGGCAAGACCTTTCTAGTGCGGAGTTGGCTCAGTGAAAATGAGAAGATCCATGATATCAGCGCCAGCCCCTCGACGCTGCATAACCCGATCAACCCTATCGATGGAACAGTGGAGAATCTGGTTAAGGTCTATGATATTGCCAAGATGATCGGACCGGTGGTGGTTTTTTTTGACGAGGGTGATGCGCTGGCGCCACGAAGGTCCGCTACCGGTGGTTCACCCTCCGATCGATTGACCAATACCTTCCTTTCCATTATTGACGGCGAGAAACCGCTGGCCAGGGTGTTTACGGTGCTGACCACCAACCGGCTTGATCTGCTCGACCCGGCCTTGATACGTTCCAAACGTTTGAAGGTGCTGGAGGTGTCTGGGCAGCTTGGGCAGCGGGATATCAGCGGCATCATCGGTGCGGCCCTGCATGGTATTCCGGTGGCATCAGGAGTGAACGCTGAGAAAATCATCGAATCTGCCAAAGGCATATGCAACACTCCGGCCGATTTTACGGCCTTTGTCGAAAAGGCGCTGTCGCTGAGGTCAACCGAACTGACGGTACTCAGGAAGTTTCGCACGATCTCCACTCTCTCCCGTGAAAAGCAGGAAAAATTCCTCAAATTCAACATGAAGACCATCGCCGGAATTCTAGACGCGCTGGGTGATAGTAACAGTCTGCGGCAAGCGCTCCGGGAATCGCCGGCAAGTTTCCTTCTGAAATATGATGAGGTACTGGTTCGTTTCGGTGCCATTCATGGTGACAGCGATTATCCGCTTTGCCTGTCGCATTTGAAGAATTCCCGGTTGGAACTCTCCCAGAGCCCGACCCGTAAAGGCAAGGTTGAACTCGACGATTATCTCGAGACCGAACTCAGCCGGGAACCCCAGAAGGGCTTTATTGTCGGTGTCGGCGCCAACGAGACCGAAGGCGTGTTGCTGCCCATCGCCACCAGTCTTACCTACAGTCTCTCGCCCGAGAAGGTGCTGGTTACCGGGGCGGTTTCCTCATCGGGCGGTCAGGGTGCCCAGATGGAAATGGCCGTACAGATGACCCAGCAGTCGGCTCAGGAAGCGCTGACGCTCGTGAAAAATTATTTCCAGGCCCTGGCTCCGGAAGTGAGTATGGTGAAGCTGTTAGGTGAATTTTTAGGAAAGTATACGATCCATCATCAACTGCTTTCCGCCTCGTACAACGTCGGCGGGCCTTCAGCCGGCTATGCCCTTGCGCTGAACACGCTTTCGGCCATCCTCCATATTCCCATCTACCACGATTTCGGTATTACCGGCGCGCCCTGGACCAAAGGGGTCACCAAGGCTGAGGTGGGAGGTTCGGTAATTATTGGCGGCCAGAAGAAAAAGGCGGAAAAAGTTCTACAATACCTGCGGCGGATGTATATGCCGCGGCAGAACTATAGATCTCTTGAAATCGATTTTCTCATGGGATACTGGACACAGAACAAGGATATCCTGGCGGTCACCTATTTCGGTGAACTGGTGCCGGAAACTATCTGGCTGAACGATGAATACGAGGAGATGCTACTGGAGTTGATTGATCTCCGTATCAAATACAAGATCAAGAAATATCAGCATAATGAGCGTGACGAAGCAGCCAAGGAGCGGATAATCCGCCTGAGATCGATTCTCCGGCAGCAGGCTGAGACGGAGATCGTCAGAAAACTTGCCGCTATCCGGAGCTATATCAGTAACCCCGATAACGACCCTTTCACATCCATCGATGTCATATACCAGCGGCAGAAAAATAGGCCGGTGAAACAGGTACTCGGTTTGTTCGAATCGCTTAAAGAGCGGTTGTTGGGTTAGGAGGTGGAGATGGAATCGCCAGGCAGAGAATCGGTTTCACGACGCGTACTTGTTTACGAGGGTGTAGCATTCTTGAGTATCATCCTTTTTATCTGGCTCGATGAGCTGCTTGATTTACCACGGATATTTTTTGGAGCGGAGGCAACGCCCATTAACTGGCGGGAGTCTCTTGTGGAGAGTGTGGTGATTGCCATCGTCGGGATAGTGATCGTCTATTATACCCACAGGATTTTTGAACGGATGAAATATCTCGAAGGCATTCTGCCAGTCTGTGCTTCATGCAAGAAAATACGTGATCAAGAGAATAAATGGCATCAAATCGAGTCCTACATCCGGGATCGAACCGACGCCGATTTCAGTCATTCCATCTGTCCTGAATGTGCAGCTCGACTCTATCCGGGACTAGATCTGTTCCCAGAGAAAAAGAAAACCAAAGGAGAATCTGGGTAAACGCTGGGGTTACTGAAAGACCGGGCACCAGTCTTCGGAGACAAATTCGATTTTCTTTTCCGCAATAAGGCGAAGGCAGGCATCGACGCTTGGCGCGTGATAGCGGCTTTCCCGCCCCTCCTGGATTTCTTCAATTGCTCTTTCTACACCAAGTGCCGGGCGGTAGGGACGATGTGAAGACATCGCCTCAACCACATCGGCCACTGCCAGGATCTTAGCCTCCAGCAGGATATCCGTTTCGGTGAGGCCGAGTGGGTAGCCGCTGCCGTCCAGATGTTCATGGTGCTGGTGAACTATATCGGCCACCGGCCAGGGAAAATGGATTGTTTTCAAAATTTCGTACCCGACTGCAGGATGGCATTTAATGATCGCGCGTTCCTCTCTGGTCAAGAGGGTGGGTTTTGTGAGGTATTCGGAAGGCAGGGTGATCTTGCCGATATCGTGGAGGAGAGCAGCTATATGGAGCCCTTCTATTCTCTCTTCGGATAGGCCAAGTTCCTTTGCAATGGCGCAGGCCAGCCGGTCAACCCGCTGCTGATGGCCGGCGGTATAGGGGTCGCGCTTTTCAGCGGTGGAGGCAAGTGAGGCAACCGTCTCCTCGAGACTGGAATGCAGTTCGTCTCTGCTTTTTTTGAGCGCTTCCATCGCGATTTTGCGCTCGGTGATATCCCGGGCGATACCACGGTAGCCCAGCAGCCTTTCAGTGCCGTTGAAAATGGGCACAGCGTTGTTTTCCAGCACCACCACCTGGCCGCTTTTTCCCAGACAGGTGCATTCAAAACCGCTGTAGGGCTTTTCTGCCGCTAGTAACGCTTCGAATTCGTTCTTTAATGTTTCACGGGTACGAGGCGAGGCAAGATCCATCATGGTTTTCCCCAACACCTCCTCCGGCGTATAGCCCAGCAGGTTCCTGAGTCTCGGGCTGGAGTAGGTGTATCTGCCGCCCATATCCGTTTCCCAGATCCAGTCGCTGGTGGTTTCCAGCAGATTTCGAAACCGTTCGTTACTCTGGGCAAGTGATGTCATCAAACCTTCCCGTTCGCGGAAAATTGTCATCCGTTCCCGGTCGGCCAGCATCGACTGGCGGATGGAATAGAGCGCGAGCAGCGAGACGATAAAGAGGATAAAGGTGGAGATGGCAGTCAGCTTGTTACGTATCGCTGCGATCTCGGCGTAAACGTCATTGATGTATATGCCCGTGCCGATGATCCATCCCCATGCTGGAAAACCTTTGATATATGAGGTTTTGGGAGCGATTTTTACCGGGTTGTCTTTCCACTGCCACATATAATCGACATAACCCGCGCCCTGCTGTTTGACCACCTCGACAAATTCCTTGAACAGATATTTCCCATTAGGGTCACGGAAACCGGAGACATCCGTTCCCACCAGATCAGTTCGATAGGGATGCATGATCAGGTTGGGATGCATGTCATTGATCCAGAAATAGTCTTTCTTTTCTACTCCGTAGCGCAATGTCCTGATACGCAGGATTGCTCGTTTCTGTGCTTCTTCCCGTGAGAGTTCTCCAAGGACTTCCCTCTCATGGTACGATTCGAGCAGGCTCCAGACCGTTTCCGTCAGTTCTTTGATGGTCTCTTGCTTTCTGCTCATAAAGCTCTGTTCGAGTTCTGGCAGCAGGATAAAAAAGATGGCAACAATAAACAGGAAGATAGTGAGCAGCGCAGGAAGGGCAATACGCAGGGAAACAGAGGTGGAAAGCTTCTTGAGGTGTTTCTCGGGCATGGCGTTCCCTCATTCCGGAGTCGAGCGCACCGGTGGAATCGCACCCACTGCCGCTGATTGTCGTCGGGGGCGGATTGCCGGATGTGCAGGGAGTTACCTTATTTATCTTATCGCAAAATCGGGGCGATAGTAAAGGGTGACTCCCTGCAGAAAACAGCAGGACCATTTAATGAGGGTTGACCTGGATCAGCTTCTACTGAGTTCTTCGGTAATGCCAACTGCCAAGGCAAAGACAATGTCCAGGGCGAAGTGGTCGGGGAGTGTTTTGTCAAAAAGAAGTTTTGCTTCGGCAGGGAATTCGTCGTCGCCGGCCCAGTAGAGAACGGCTACAGGGATGCGGGACGTTATGGAAAACACAGCTGCGGCGTCAGCCATCGCCAGAGGCGAGCCGTTGTAATCGCGGCAGAGTTGATGAAAACGATCACAGGAATTCTCAACTTTTTCGGTGATCAGTTGGGTTGGAATGGCATGGGGGCCGCGAAAAAAAGTGGCACCTCCAGCCATATCCTTTTCGGAAATCCACTGGCCAGCAGGCTGGATATCCTTGGCGGAAAGCAGATAATGGACCGCAAAAAGACTGAAATATTCATGCAACACCGATGAGCCTGCCTGCCACTCAACCTCTGCTCTCCCCGGATAAATTGCGCAGGAACCGGTCCAGACAGGCAGGGTGTAGCAGTTTTTTCCCGAATCGAAGGTGCAATGGGTACGGGAAATGACTTCGTTGGGATCAAGTTCGGAAAGGGCTGTGAAGTGGCGTTTATCGATCAGTTCAACCATCTGACTCTCCTTTGTTATCCTGCACCAGCCGTTTGCCGAGGCTGACAACGTTGTCAATGTGGTAACCAAGTGTTTGGTAAAATTCAATGACAGTTTGGTTTGATGTGCGGACTTGCAGGTTGATTTTGGGAGCACCCTTTGCCGTAAGCATTTGCTCAATAGCATGGACAATTGCCTGACCATAGCCTTGCCGTCGTAGTTCGGGTGCGACGGCAAGATAGTTCAACCAGCCGCGATGGCCTTCATAGCCACCCATGACAGTGGCGACAATTCTGCCGTCTTTTTCGCCGACCAGAAAGAGGTCCGCGTCGACCAGCAGTTTTCTCTCGATGTCCCGCAGGGGATCGTTGGTGGCAGTGGTCAGGCCGCATGCCTGCCAGAGCTGTATGACCGCCGCGGTATCATCTGTTTGAAAGGTTCTGATCTTCATGTTTATGTTGTATTTGTTAAAATGGATTGGATAACAGGTCACGTGTCGTTTGTAGAGTAGGTGATGGGAAAATATCTGTCCAGCGATAAGTGGATTCCTGACCGCAACTGGTCTGTATCTCAGGTCGGTAGACTCCATTTCCTGGGAGTTTGTTGATCTTTATGGCCTTTCGTTGTTAATGAGTTGTTCCTTTGTATGTTTCTGATTGTGCATAAAAAATTGTAAATAATTTCGAGCACGCTTAGCACGAATTTTAACATAATATAACCTTTTCCTAACCTTGCAGTGTTTGTATCTCTATTGTTGTGACTGTGCTGTATATTATTGAATACTCATTTATTAGGAGAAGGAAAATGAAGAAAAAGTTGTCTCTCATTGCTCTGGCTGGGCTGTCGTGTGTAGTAACCAATGTCATGGCTGACGATGATCGTCTGCTCTCACTGAAGGACCCTATGGCACCGTTTCTCGAGACCCGGGAATATGCAAAACAGATGGGTGCAAGCGCCGAATTCAGGAAAATGGAAGGCGTGGCCTATGACGAAAAGAACAATAAACTGTATATCGCCATGAGCTCTATCGATAAGACCATGAGCGATGGTGAAGGGGATATTAAGCTTGAGGAAAACAAATGCGGTATTGTCTATGAAGCTGCTCTTGATGCCAACCAGAATATCAGCAACCTGAAACCTCTCATTGTTGGCGGCGGCTATGATAAATCGGTGAAGTCGACTGTTTCCTCTGGTTTCAAGGACAGATGCGATGTCAATAATGTGGCAAACCCGGACGGTCTCTATGTGGATCATCATGGCAATCTATGGATTTCTGAAGATACCAGCGATCACACCAACAACATGTTGTGGCGCTGGGATGGCCAGAAACTTGAGCGGTTTGCCACGGTACCGACCGGTGCGGAGATAACCGGCATTACCGTTACGCCCAACGATGAGGTACTGTTCAATGTCCAGCATCCTTCGGCGATGAGCAGGTTTCCCTATAACAGGGGTGTGATCGGAATTGTCAATGGTTTCAAGGCGGGCGACTCCTTTACTCCTGTCGGTGTTCCGACTGGAGATGATGTGTATGATGTCAAAGTTGCTTCGGGCAACTATCAGGTTCTGGCTCGGGTTGGTGCAGAGATCCCGGGTGATATCCGGGGCCAGAAGTTTGGCCAGGTCAACCGTCTCGATGGTTCTTTAAAGGAAATGTGCAATCAGCCGGACGGTAATATGTTCGTGCCGATTACCAGTTCCAGCGATGAAGCTTATCTGTTCACTAACTTCGAATGCCGGCCGGGTAACACCGCCAAGATGTATCTGAAAAAGAACGGCGAGAGCTGGTCTGTGCTGGACGGCGAAAATATTAACTATGATGGTGTTCATGGTACCTGGAACAACTGTAACGCCAGTGTAACACCCTGGAATACCGGTTTGACCAGTGAGGAATACGAGCCGCTGGCCAACAAAGCCGGTTGGAAGGAAAACGTTGTCGACATGACTGACTATCTGGGCGCCCAGGCTAATCCTTATGATTACGGCTTTCCGGTTGAGCTTATCCCTGATACCCGCGGCGAGTCTGTGACAACCCAAGTGGTAAAGCATTACGCCATGGGTCGGCTCAGCTATGAGATGAGCCGGGTTATGAAGGATCACAAGACGGTGTACAGCGGCGATGACGGAACCGGTGTTATTCTCTCAAAATTTGTTGCCGACAAGGAAGGTGACCTGAGCGCGGGAACAATCTACGCCGCCAAGGTAGCCCAGCAACCGGATCAGAGTTTCAACCTGGAATGGCTGGAACTCGCTCGTGGAAACAGTGGCGATGTCTATGATGCCATCCGCAAGGTGGAACTGAAGTAACCGTTCGAAGTAATGAACGAGTCTGAACAAAAGCCCGGGTTTTCCCGGGCTTTTGTCGTTTTACGGGGGTGACATGTCCAAAGCAAGAATGGCGCTGGTGATGTCGTCAATATCTTTTGCCGAAAGGATGCCGCCACGGCCACTGTCCCATCCCTTCATCAGGCTGCCGGGGACCCCGGTTTTCATAACAGATTTGATAAAAATATCTGGGCGTATACCGAGTTGTTTGGTTCTGAGAGGCGGGGCGACATACCCTTCCCCCTTCGGGCCATGGCAGATGGAACAGTTGCGTCTGAACAACAGGGAACCTTCAGCGGCATCACCTTTCACTTGCTGAAATCGGGTCAGCCTGATCGGGATAAACTCAGAGGGATCAATTGCAGGCGGGGTCATCAGTATATCCGCTATTGCAGGTGGTTCACCTCGTTCTTCCCAGGTGGAGATGTAGGTAACAATCTCCCTGATTTCAGTTCCTTTCAATGGCCCTCCCAGCATTCGACTAAAGGCTCGCATCTGGGTAGAGGTCTTTCCTTCGGTGATAAAACGGAGCACGAGTTCTTTGCTGATGCCTCTACCCATCCGGGCCTGTTCGTAGGAGAGGTGGCAGCGAAAGCAGTTTCGGGTATAGAGGAAGCCTCCGGCTGCAACCGGGTTGGTGGCGATGAGGTGGGCAAGGGGAGGGCTGAGCTGTTCCTCGTTGGGGACAGTATCGCTGGTGGTTTGATTTTTCTCTGCTGCTGTCACCTTTGGCGGTGGTGCTGCAACTGTATGAACCGATTGCGGAGGCAGGGCTGGGAGTTGTGGTTCGTCGCCCAATTCCTCCCATTTTTGCATGTAAGCCGCCAGGGCGGCAAGCTCATTGCTGCCCAAGGAGCCACCTCTGCTGCGGGCCCAGGCGATTTTGCAGCCTTGTTCACCGATGGCCGCGATGAGTTCGTTGCTGTCATTATATATTTCGGCAAGCCTGGAACTGGCATACTTGTCGTGACATTCAAGACAGTTTCGTGCGTAGAGCCAGGCACCAAGTGGCACCGATTCTGCCAATACCCCGTCATAGGTTCGACAGTACACGCTTTCGGCAATACAGAAAAAAACGGAGGCTAGGAGCAGGGTTACAGACAGAAGGCAGCTCGAGCCTTTTTGTTTATTGCCGGAGAGTTTACTGAAGCAGATATGTCGAAACATCGCGCAACTCCTTGATCGTCAGGATGGCTCCACAGGGACTGGTCTTAGCCTGCTCAGCATACTCTTTTTTGATCGTTGCCTCGGGGATCAGGACCGACTCATGGATATAGTTTTCCGGCTCAGATGACTCGGATTTGTCAGAAGCCGGTAGTGCGATATTGCTGAGATCCGGGCCTGCTGCAGGAGCCGTATTGATGTCGTGAAATGTGTGACAACCGGCGCAGGAACGGATAAACACTTCGCGACCACGGGACAAAATTTTCGGATCGTGTGGCTGGATTTCTTCGAGATCCAGCGGTTCAAGTGTTATGCGGCCAAGGGCGCTATCCTCATAATTTTGGATGAACAACGCGATAGCTTGAATCTGGTCTGATCTGAGGGGGCCACCGTAACGATCGAGCCAGGCCGGCATCACCGCCGTCGAACCGTTGCCGGCATAGATCGGGCGGGTACCCATTAACCGACCGTGCTCGAGAGTGGCAAAGATATAGGCTTCAAGCGTCGACGGCCAGCCGACCTCCGGGAGCCTGGCTGTGAAAAACGTTATATTGGCCAGGGGTGGGCCGAGTTGACCAACTCCTTCACCCCTGCTCCCGTGGCAACTGCGGCAATGATCATGATAGAGGGATGCACCACGTTCAATGCCATTCCCTTTCGCTTCTGCTCGTGCCCGTTGTAGCCGGGAGGGTTCTGTCGCGATAATAACTACAAGAAGTGTAGTGAAGATGACTGCTGCACCGGCTACTGCCGCAAAGAGTCGATCAGCGTTCATGGCTGGATGTTTCGGTCGGAGATATACGTGGTTGCTTCCGGTGTAAGTACAACTGTTTTTCGAGACTTGTCGGTGTGTTTAAGTTGGGGCCGGCTTGTCGATGAATCCGTAGGGTGATCCGTTTCAGATCAGCCTGCCAGTCCTCAATCATGAGAATGCCCTGTATGTTGCCGTCTATGGCAGTGTCAGGCAATTCGCGGAGGGCAACGCTGAAATCATTAAGCAACGTTTGTAACTGGCTGGGTAGTTCCGCATAGGATTGGTTGGTTGAGTAGATACCCTGGGGAAGGTTGTCAAAACCGATAGCGTGAAATCTGCTTGTGGACTCCTCAGGCATAAAGGACAGGAGGATGACGGCTGCTGGGTTGAGAGTGACCCCAAATCGGGGTAGGCCCAGGACTGTGAGACCGATTAGCGTCATGCTGCAGATGACGAAAATGATCTTTCTGTAAAAAGGATTGAACTGTTTGGCGGTGTTGGATGGAAAATAGGGAAACAATGTAAACAGTAACAAACCCGTAAGCGGAAGGCAGATACCTATGACAAAGCTGTCTCCGAGTTTGAGTGCTCCCTGGAGCCAGAGGAAAAACCATGGTGCCTTGGTTTGACCCGGGGTATGGAGGGGATCGGCATGGTGCTGCAGCGGTGCATTGTAGAACCAGGTTGCGACCACCGTCAAGAAGATCAGGCAAACCAGGCTGAGAAAAAGTTCAGCCAGCGGTATTTGTGGGAAGAATGTTTGCCTTTCCAGGTTTTTGGCGTCGCAAGATGTGCGGTCATCGCTACCGGGACCTTGGACAAAAGAGATACCATGCAGCCTGATGACCCGATAATAATGGATAGCAAGCAGCAATAGGAAAATGGTTGGCAGGGCAATGATATGCAGCAGATAAAAACGCAAGAGGCCTTCCGCACCGAAGCTTGATCCACCGCGCAGGATGGTGGTGAGTGTCTGGCCGATAAACGGAATGGTGTCGGCAATAGAAGTCCCGATGGTCACCGCCCAGTAAGCCAACTGGTCCCAGGGGAGGAGGTAACCGCTGAAGGCGAGTGCTAATGTCAACAACCAGAGACCGATTCCGGTGACCCAGGTCATTCGGCGTTGTTGTTGATATGCACCGGCAATATATACCCGTAGCAGGTGCAGGGTTACGACAACGATCATTGCTTCCCCGCCCAGTCTGTGCAGGTCGCGGATGAGCCAGCCAAAGGGGATTTCCGTGATCAGCCTTCCTATTGAACTGTAAGCTTCACCCGGTGTCGGCACATAATACACCATCAGGATCAAGCCGGTAATGGATTCGAGGACAAAAAAGAAAACTGAGAAAAAGCCAAGCAGCCAGGTGGCCCGGCAGTAGATAGACAGGGAGGGATAATACTTCGGCCGCAAATGCAGCAAAAAACTTGTTCGGGAGTGACTTGCCCCTTTAACCTTCAATACTGTTGTTGCTGGTACATCATTTGGTAACGTTGATGGGAGAGTCATGGGAAAGAATACGAAAAGCTGAAATATGGGGCTAAGGCGAGACGATCTTTTGTCCGGTGTCTACCTGAACCAGAATTGGTAAAGCCGTCGGAGTGTCGATGCCTGGATTTGATTGAGCATTTTCCTTAAAGAGCAGATCTGCAACCCGGACTGCCATTGCTTTGGTGTTGCTATCGCGTACTATCGTTCCGTCGACCTGGACAAGCCGGACCGGGAAACGATCAAGGTTGCGTTGGGCCGGTCCCCTCAGCACCTGTCCGTCAAGGTTGAATGTTGAGCCGTGACATGGGCAGATAAACAATTGTTGCTCGGAGTCCCAGCCAAAGAAACATTCCAGATGTGTGCAGGAGCTATGGAGGGCCAAGATACCTTTGTCAGTATGGATGAGCCAGAAACGACCATGGGGTATCTGTTTTGGAGGGCTTCCTGGAGCAGGTAGCTGCGTCAATGGACCGACATCGACGATGCCACCATAGCTGTTTACCGGTTTTGGCGGGAGGATAAACGACATCGCCATCCGGCCAAGAGAACCCAGAAGGGTTGCAACAGCAAGCGCCAGGATGCCGATGATGGTATGGCGGCGGTTGATGGGGGGGACGGGTGGCCTGGTCGCAGATGATTCCACGTCTTGTGTTTGGGGATGTGGTTTTATACGTGTCATCGTCATCATATACACTGTTTCGCGTTAGAATTATGTTACAAGTGTGTGAGAAAATGATACTTCACTTGAGAGGTGAAGTGGGTGTTCGATATCTATAGTGAATGCATGGATTTCTTCCCAGGATTGCAGGTTTACGAAGTATAGGTTGGAAATGGAGCTATTGTTTTGTTATTGCAGAGTGTTAGCTGATGTTTTTTACATATTTGTGAGTAATTTTACATTGTGAAAAACAGTGTTGTACTGAAAGATTTCCTATGTTAATAAAAAGTTATTGTTTAATCTGGGTTTCCAGCTATTCAAACAGTGACAAGGGGGTGTGTCATGCGAGGTGATCAAGAACCTGTACTGCTTGTATGCCCGAAATGCCGTGAAACAGTTATTGTCTACCTTCCCATCGAAGAGTTTCCCCGGTGTCAGAATCCTGAGTGCGAAGGAGTGAAAATGATACTGGAAGAGCTGCTCGATGAGGGAAAGTCCTACTGAGACAAACCGTGCTGTAAGAGGGGTCGTGGTGGACCCGTTTTTTTTATCCGAAAAGCATGAACAAGAGGAGAAGAGCATGAAAAAGATGAAAAAGTTGTTGGCAGCTGTGTTGGCTGTCATGGTTGTTACCGCCGGCGTAGCTGTTGCCGGTACTCTTGATGAGATTGCCAAGCGCGGTAAGTTGAGAGTTGGTATGGAGCCTGCTTATATGCCGTTTGAGCTTACCAACCAGAAAGGTGAGATTATCGGCTTTGACGTGGATATGGCCAAGCGTATGGCCAAGGCCATGGGTGTTGAGCTTGAGCTGGTTTCCACCGCCTGGGACGGTATTATCCCTGCGCTTCTCACCGACAAGTTTGATGTCATTATGTCCGGTATGACGCTTACCCAGGAGCGGAACATGTCCATCAACTTTGCCAGTCCCTATATCGAGATTGGTCAGACTGTTCTGGTCAGCAATAAAATTGCCGGCGAAGTCAAGTCCTATAAAGACCTCAATGATCCGAAGTATACCGTCGCCTCCAAGCTGGGTACCACCGGTGAGCAGGCTACCAAACGCTTGATTCCCAACGCCAAGTATATCAGTTTTGAGACCGAGCAAGAGGGTGTCATGGAAGTTGTCAACGGTAAGATCGATGCCTTTGTCTATGATAAACCATACAATGTCGTGGCCGTTGGCCAACGTGGCGAAGGGAAAGTTACCCATCTTGAAGAACCCTTCACTTTCGAGCCACTCGCTTGGGGTATCCGTAAAGGCGACCCTGATTTTCTGAACTGGTTGAACAACTTTATGTATCAGGTCAAAAACGACGGTACCTACGACAAGATTTACCAGAAGTGGTTCCAGGATGATGCCTGGCTTAAAGAAATCCAGTAATTAAGGGATATTTATACGTGAACGCCACACAGAATACGTGGCCCTGGAAGGTCCTGCTTGCGGTCATCCTGATAGGGATGGCCGCAGCAATTTATGGGTCCGTAAAAAAGATCGACTATGAATGGCGCTGGTACAGGGTTCCTCAGTACTTTGTGTACCAGGGGGAAGAAGTACATAAAATTCCATTTGATGGGAGAATTACCGCTGTAGTCGCCAATGGTGATGTGTCAACAGTGACCATGACTTCAGAGTCCGATGAGGTGAAGACCGTCACTGTTGACACCAAAACCATAAAGGTTTCCGAAGGGGAGGATCTCTTTGTCGGTGATACTGTCGGTTTCACCGCCACCTGGCATCTCGGGCCTTTGGTGAAGGGATTGTGGACGACGATGTGGTTGTCTGCCATCTCCAGTGTTCTTGCGCTGGCGATCGGGTTATGCACCGGTCTGGCGAGGATTTCCAAAAATTATACGGTCAATATGCTGGCGGCGATCTATGTGGAGATCATTCGCGGTACACCGCTTCTGGTACAGATTTTTATTGCCTACTTCTTTATCGGTACGGTGTTTAACCTCAGCCGGAATGTGGCGGGTGTTGGGGCGCTGGCGCTTTTTGCCGGAGCCTATGTGGCCGAAATAGTCCGGGCGGGTATCCAGTCGATTCCACGCGGTCAGATGGAGGCGGCCCGTTCGCTCGGCATGACCATGCCCCAGGCAATGATGGATATTGTTCTGCCGCAGGCGTTCAAGCGTATTCTGCCCCCGCTTTCCGGCCAATTCATCAGTTTGATCAAGGATTCCTCCCTTGTCTCCGTTATTGCCATTACCGACCTGACGAAATCCGGCCGCGAAATCATTACCAGTACTTTTGCAACCTTTGAGGTTTGGCTGGTTGTCGCCGCAATGTACCTGCTTGTGACATCGCTTCTGTCGCAACTGGTTTTCTACATGGAACGGAGGCTCGCGATCAGTGATTAGTGCACAGAATGTGACAAAGATTTTCACCGGTCGCGGTATTACTGTCCGTGCGGTGGACAATGTATCTGTGGAAGTGGCTTCAGGAGAGGTGGTGGTCATTATTGGACCATCTGGTTCGGGCAAGTCCACCTTTCTCAGGTGTATCAACGGCCTTGAGTTATTTAACAGCGGTCATATCTTTATCGATAAGGTTGATCTGGCCCATAAGAAAACCAACCTGAATCATATCCGTGCTGAAGTTGGCATGGTGTTCCAGCAGTTCAACCTCTTTCCGCACAAAACAGTGCTGGAAAACCTGACGCTTGCCCAAATGCGGGTACGTAAACGTTCCAAGGCGGTCGCTATAGAAAAGGGGCGGCAGCTGCTGAAAAAGGTCGGTATTTCCGAAAAGGCTGATGAATATCCTTCTCGCCTGTCCGGCGGGCAGCAGCAGCGTGTGGCCATAGCCAGGGCTCTGGCGATGGACCCCAAGATTATGCTGTTTGACGAGCCGACCTCAGCTCTTGATCCCGAGATGGTGGGTGAAGTCCTTGACGTCATGAAACAGCTGGCCCGTGAGGGCATGACCATGGTCGTGGTGACCCATGAGATGGGCTTTGCCCGTGAAGTAGCCGATAGGGTCATTTTCATGGATGAAGGCAAGGTTGTGGAGGTTGGGACCCCCGAGCATTTCTTTACCAATCCGCGTGAGGAGCGGGCCAAACTGTTCCTGAAGCAGGTGCTGTAGAGAACCAAATCCGGGCTGGCCGGTTGTTGCGAATACAGGGTAGGCGTGACATGAAACGAGAGTGAGGATAATCACCATTGGGGGTTATCCTCACTCTCGTTTCATGTCACGCCTACTTTTGTTTGTACTACCCGTGCATCGATTTGGCACATCGCTGGAGGAGGGGGGCAATAACGATATTCTCGTGTACCGTTGCTTGATGAATGGAAGAGTGGTATAGGGCAATATATACTTTATGGAAGAAGTGTTGGAAAAGGCTGCTTATGAACCGGGCCTGTTGGTGGCCGGTTCAAGAGGTTTCGACTGATGACTATCCGTTTTTTCCCTGACCTTTTGGGAAAAGCGGTGAAGGCGATATGCAAAGGGGAAAGAAATGGCAACAAGTGCATCAAACTACAAGAAGACATATCCGATTTCCTGGGAACAGCTGCATCGTGACTCCAAGGCCCTGGCCTGGCGATTGCTCGGTCATGACCCATTCAAGGGGATCATTGCCATTACCCGCGGCGGGCTGGTGCCGGCTGCCATTATTGCCCGTGAGCTTGACATCCATCTGGTGGATACCATCTGCATTTCCAGCTACAACTGGAAAGATAAAAAAGGCAACGCGGAAATGCTGAAGACATTTGAAGGTGACGGTGAAGGGTGGCTGTTGATTGACGATCTGGTTGATACCGGACGCACGGCCCAGATCGTGCGGGAAATGGTGCCGAAAGCCCACTTTGCTACAGTCTATGCTAAGCCTGCCGGTCGTCCGGCAGTCGATACCTATATTACCGAGGTGAGCCAGGATACCTGGATTCTCTTTCCCTGGGATACCGAATCACAGTTCGTTACCCCCCTCGTCGGCCAGGATAAAAAGTAGAGACATGTTGGTGAGGAAATGGACATACTGTTCTTTTTCAATGGCTATACCTGATAAAATGCTGAGAGTCCTTTACCTGACGGAGGTTAGGAAATAGGATATAAGGGGAAGCCATTCATCTAAAAAACTTTGTCGTTTATCATTCACCCTCTGCACGAGAAAGTCATGCCGAATCCGGTAGAGATGTTCCGACAAACAGATCCTGAAATGATCACCTCCCTCATTGAATCATTGCCGTTGCACGTGTTTGCTAAAGACCGGGACGGGCGGTTCATCTATGCCAATCGCTGTTATTGTATCAGGCTTGGCAGGTCTTTGGAAGAACTCGTCGGTCTAGATGATTTTGATGTTCATCCTCATGAGTTTGCAAGGAAATATCGGATTGACGATCAGCGCATCATGGAAAGTGGTCTCTCAGAGCAAATTGAGGAGTTCTGGCAAAAGCATGACAACGATGAAGATAATGGATGGGTTATGGTCATCAAGGCTCCCCTTCGCAATCATGGGAGTAATGAGATCGTTGGGACAATTGGGGTTTTCTGGGATATTAGCGATAAGAAGAAGGATGAAATAGCTCTGGCTGAAGAGCGCAATCTGCTGAGAACCTTGATCGACAATCTACCCGATTATATTTACGTCAAGGATGTTGAGTCCCGGTTTTTAGTGGCAAATGTGTCAGTAGCCCGCTTGATGGGGGCAAATCGACCAGAAAAACTGCTGGGTAAGAGGGACAGGGATTTTTACCCCGAGGAACAGGCGAAAATGTTTCGCGACGACGAAAAGTCCATTATTGCCTCGGGGGTACCTGTTATCGAGAAAGAGGAGTGTCTGACAGATCATACAGGGGGCAGGCGATGGATACGTACCACAAAGGTGCCGCTAAAAAACATCCAGGGCGAAACCAGCGGAGTAATCGGGATCGGTCACGATGTGACTCGACAGCGGGAAGCCGACAAAGAGCGCCAACGCCTCGAAAGCCAGTTGCAGTATGCGCAAAAGATGGAGACGATTGGTACCCTTACAGCTGGTATTGCCCACGATTTTAACAATCTGCTCTCTGTTATTAACGGCTACACTGAGCTGATCCAGTTGACTACACCTTCGGACAGCCCGCAGTATGAAAATCTTGGCAAGGTGCTGACGGCTGGCCGGAACGCTGCCAAGCTGATCGGGCAATTGCTGGCGTTTAGTCGTAAGCAGGTTGCCCAGTCCAGGGTTGTTAACCTCAACAGCCAGTTGCAGATGATTCTACCGATGCTCACCGAGCTTCTTGGTGAGAATATTACTGTCAATCTGGTGTTGGAAGAACAACTGTGGCCGGTACGGATAGATCCCGCTCAGCTGGAACAGGTTGTAGCCAATCTCGCTACCAACGCCAGGGATGCTATGGAGGGAAATGGAGAGCTGACAATCACTTCCGCCAATGTTACCGTGAGTAGTTCATCTCCGGCGATTAATCCGAATTTAGGACCAGGTGAATGGGTTATGTTCGCGGTAAGGGATACGGGGGAAGGGATCCGTTCGGAGGCGAAAGATCATCTTTTTGAGCCGTTTTTCACCACGAAATCCCGCGATCAGGGGACGGGGCTTGGCCTGGCCACTGTGTTCGGGATAATAAAACAGAACAAAGGCCACATTTTTGCCAATAATTGTGGTGACAGCATTGGGGCCGAGTTTCAGGTCTTTCTTCCCAGAGTAGATGAACCTGAGTCTCCACCGGAACAGGAACCACAGCTGGTGGAAAAGGATTTCCGGGGCAGCGAAACCATTCTGGTGGTTGAAGATGATGCGGAGGTACGGAATCTGGTTGAAGCCATACTCACAGACCATGGATATACTGTCCACACTGCCCAGAACGGGGCGGAAGCAATTCTGGCCTTTGAACAGAGAGGGAAGGAGTATAGCCTGATCCTTACCGATGTGATCATGCCAGGTATAAACGGCAAGATGCTCGCCGATGAAATAGAGCGCCGAAAGCTCAATAAAAAAATCCTGTTCATGTCAGGATATACCGGTGAGACCATCAGCAAATATGGTATTCTTCAGCCGGGAGTTGAATTCATTCAGAAACCGTTCAGCAGCAGCCAGCTGGTTCGCAAAGTCCGTACAATACTGGATAGCTGAGCAGAAACTGGTTTTAGCGATAATCCATCACGAAGAACTTCATCCTATCCGGGGAAACGAGTATGTTCTATGTCTATGATCTGGACGGCCTTCGCTTTCGCGGACCAATGGAAGCACTCGAACGGGAGCGCAAGGTCGAACGCCGTGCTCCTGTCCAGCCGCTGAAAGGTGGAGCCAGGACTACGCCTTTCCCGGAAGAGGGTGGCCGCCCGGCACCGAATAGCCTGGCCGTAGCCGCCTATCTTCAGGTTATGAATCGCGAGAGTATGGTGGAGCCCCTGGTCCATATCTATCAGATAATGAACAGTCCGGTGGAAACCATAAACGGTGATACATCGTTGCTGGAGGCCTGGCGAACCCTTGAGCGGCTCGGGCTCCGGCAACTGGTAGTTGTTTCCGAGAGGAACCTTGTTGCGGGTATGCTTTCAGACAGGGACATCCTCAAGCGCATTAATATTATTGGTGACGAAGTGGAAGTGGAGCTTACCCTGAAAGTTGCTGATGTCATGCAGCGGGAAGTTGTCGCCACAGACTCCATCAGCGACATCCGCCGCGTTGCGCGGGTGATGGCATTTTCCCATATCGATTCGCTTCCTGTCACCCGTGAGGATGGCCAACTTGTAGGTATCGTCACCCGGGGAGATATTCTGCGAAGCTTTGCGGAAAACCCCCGACTCAATCTCTGGGGATGATACGCTTCGATTACAAGGCGTGTTTCGGGTTTCCACACTGTCATTTTTCATGACAAGCGGCATCATCAATACCTTCAACGATAGCAAAAAAATCATCTGTATCTTTTCGTTGGTCATCTAACTTGATGTGGCGGTCAAACTGTATGTCTGTCGCCTGACTACGCTAACTGATGGATAGCTTTGCAGAAACCGAGTTTCTAAACGTGTATCATGTTGTATGTTTGTGATTAATTCTCGTTCAGTAAAAAAAAATATACGCTGCATATGCATTTTTTGCTTGAGTTACTGTGAAGGGTTTGATAAATAAAATTGATAGAAGTCGATGATGCCATCGGGAAATATGTTCCGGTAGCATCATCGCCTGGCCTCTACAATCTGGGCAGGGTTGTCAGGTCAGCAGCTTTCTTCTCTCGTAGTATTTTTTGCAATAATACATTAACTACTTGAGATTGAAGGCATTTAAGGGGACATTCTTTCTTTTTCCATATCGCAGTAGAGTTGAAATTCGGGCAATGTGATTGCCTGGATCCGACGACGTAATGTGTTCGGCTGTTGTGTGTCGTCCGCAATAAACGGATGCGCAGATCACCAAGTGAGGTGAGAAAGACGGTGATGAGCATGGCCTCACGTAGGAAACCAAGTTTCAAATAAGAATTTGGCTGTTATGCCAATGGTGTACATGGGGACAAAATATGTTCCGAATAGGTTTTGGGTTGTCTGGATGGGGTGATCATCGCAATGCATGGGCGGCTTGGGGGCCGGTTGAAAACCGCTGTTCAGATCCACACAATGCTAACTGTCCGGTTGACTGTCCTGATGCCGGCAACAACAAGAGGAGGGTTACAGCTTGGGGACAGAGCAAGCAGAAATTACGGTGGGTAGAAGAGAGGTCGAGGTCTCCTGGTGCAGTACTGGGGGGATGTTCGGCTGAGAACAGTGACTGATCAACCATCACTATCCATTTTAAGGGAGATTGACAAATGCAACAGGATCAAAAAGTACCCGCGCAAGCGTGGATTACGACATTTGCTGGCACCTCCATTAACCTTTGTCTAGGCATCCTGTATGCCTGGAGTATCTGGAAAGCTGCACTGGTCAATGTGGAAAAAGCGGGCCAGGCATTTCCTGCAGACAGCATGAATGCGGGTTGGGTCTATTTGACCAACGCGCAGGCGGCAACGCCGTATACGCTGTGTGTTATTATCTTTGCTGTATTCATGATTCCGGGTGGTAAAATTCAGGATAAGATCAGCCCGAAATTTGGTGCAACTCTCGGTGGCCTCTTGCTGGCCTGTGGTTGTATTATCGCCGGGGTAATGAAGAGTTATACCGGTCTGCTTATTGGCTTCGGTATCCTCGGTGGTATGGGTATGGGCATCGGTTACGCGGCCCCTACACCTGCAGCTCTGAAGTGGTTCGGCCCGAAAAAGCGTGGTTTGATCTCCGGTCTTGTTGTTGGCGGTTACGGTGGCGCAGCACTATACATTGGCTATCTTGGTCAGTATCTGATTGATAAGTATGGTGTAACGGGCAGCTTTATAGGTCTTGGCTGTTTCTTTGCAGTGGTGGTTATTATTGCAGGTCAGTTGTTGAAGACCCCGGAAGCTGGTTACGTTCCTCCTGGAGTCGATACATCTCCACAGGCTTCATCTGCACCGAGCTATGTTGCCAACTGGACAACCGCAGAGATGTCAAAAACCTGGCAGTGTTATGCCCTCATCTTCATGTTCATGCTTACGACCCAGTCTGGACTTCTTATTATCAGCAGTGCTGCCGGTATCCTGAAAACAACGGCTAGCAACATACCATTCTTCATGGCCAATGCCTGGCTGCTGGTTTCATTCGGTGGCTTTGTCAACGCGGCTGGTCGTGTCGGAACAGGTGCGTACTCGGATAAGATTGGTCGGACTAATGCCTATGCGTTGAACTGCTCAATCTCTGCACTCTGCCTGTTTGCCCTGCCAATGGTTACAGCATCGAAGAATGTCCCGCTGCTGTTCCTCCTGGTTGGTGTGGCGTACTGGCAGTACGGTGGTGGTCTGGCGCTTATGCCTTCCTTTACCGCTGACTTCTTTGGCCCGAAAAACATGGGAATGAATTACGGTATCGTCTTTATCGGCTGGGGTCTTGGTGTATTCGTTGCCAAACTCGGCGGTTGGATCCAGGATATTACTGGTAGTCTGAACTATGCGTTCTATCTTTCTGGTGCCCTGTTGGTGGTCGGTGTCATCGTGGCGCTTTCCGTCAAGAGGCCGAACTATGCCAAATTCAAAGGTGAAACAAATGTAGAACATGTGAGAGTTTAAACTCTCTGGACGGTTGTATCGTTTCTTACGAAAGCACAGGAGTATTACGATCGTATCAATCATTCATCACGAATAAAGGAGAAAATTCATGAGTGACGACAGCAAAATCGTATCGACTTCCGAAGCACAGATTGCCGTTCACTGGAAAGAAGAAGAGTTGATCAATCCGTCTGAGGAATTTATTGCCCAGGCCAACCTGACAGACAAATCGATTTATGAGCGTTTCAGCCTGGCGAATTTTCCGGACTATTACACTGAATTTGCCGATCTGCTCACCTGGTACAAGAAGTGGGATGAAGTACTCGATACCAGTGATGCACCATGCTTTAAATGGTTCAAAGGCGGCAAGCTGAATGCCAGCTATAACTGTATTGATCGTCACCTGGCTAAGAACAAGAATAAAACAGCCATCCATTTCGTCGCTGAGCCTGAGGATGAAAGGGTAAGCCATATCACCTATCAGGAACTCTATACTCGTGTTAACGAGTTTGCGGCCCTTCTGAAAAATACAGCGAAACTGAAGCGCGGCGATCGAGTGACTATTCATATGCCGATGTCTGCAGAACTGCCGATTACCATGCTGGCCTGTGCCCGTATCGGTGTTATTCACTCAGTAGTTTTTGGTGGTTTCTCATCCAGTGCCTGTGCCGACAGGGTTGTTGACTCCAACAGCCGGGTTCTGATCACCATGGACTCCTATTACCGGGCCGGAAAACTGCTCAACCACAAAGAGGTTGATGACGAGGCCTGTGCTCTGGCAGAGAAGGGCGGACAGAAAGTTGACACCATGCTGGTATGGCAGCGCTACCCAGGCAAGATGTCATCACCGTCGCCTCTGGTCGAGGGTCGTGATATCATCGTCAATCAGGAATTGAAGAAATACTATGGCGCTCTCGTCGAGCCTGAGCAAATGCTCGCTGAAGAACCTCTGTTCCTGATGTACACTTCCGGCACCACCGGCAAACCCAAAGGCGCTCAGCACGGCACCGGTGGTTATCTTGCCTATGTCACAGCCATGTCAAAATACATCCAGGATATTCATCCTGAAGATGTCTACTGGTGTATGGCTGATATCGGCTGGATTACCGGTCACTCCTTTATCGTATACGGCCCGCTGGCGCTTTGCGCTTCTTCGGTGATCTATGAGGGCGTACCGACCTATCCGGATGCCGGTCGTTCATGGCGGATTGCCCAGGAACTCGATGTCAATATCTTCCATACCGCACCGACCGCGATCCGCGCCCTCAGGAAGGTCGGACCGGATGAGCCGCAGAAATACAGATATAAGTTCAAGCATATGACGACGGTTGGCGAGCCGATTGAGCCTGAGGTCTGGCGCTGGTACTATAACGTTGTCGGTCGGGGAGAGGCCGCGATCGTTGACACCTATTGGCAGACAGAGACCGGTGGTTTCCTCTGCTCTACCGTACCGGGTATTCAGCCAATGAAGCCGGGCAGTGCTGGACCGGGTGTTCCGGGTATTCATCCTATCGTTTTTGACGAGACTGGCGAAGTGCTTGAGCCGGGCTGTGGCAAGGCCGGCAACATCTGCATCCAGAATCCGTGGCCGGGTATGATGCAGACAGTATGGGGTGACAGGAACCGGTTCGTCGAGAGCTATTTCGGTATGTACAATAAAGACCGCAATAGCAAGAAGTGGCAGGATTGGCCATATATGACCGGTGACGCTGCAGTGGTCGCCAGTGATGGCTATGTCCGGGTACTTGGCAGGATCGACGACGTAATCAACGTTTCAGGGCATCGGCTCGGTACCAAAGAGATCGAGTCTGCGGCTCTCACCGTGCCTGAAGTCGCTGAGGCTGCGGTCGTTCCGGTTGCCCATGAGATCAAAGGCAAGGAGCCGGAGCTGTATGTCTCCTTAAAGCCGGGAATCGAGGCCACACCAGAACTGCAGAAGAAGGTTGCTGATGCTATCACCTTCCAGATTGGCAAGATCGCCAAGTGTAAAAACGTCTGGATCGTGCCGGATATGCCGAAGACCCGCTCAGGTAAGTTGATGCGCAGGGTACTCGGTGCAATCTCAAACAAGGGTGATGTCGGCAACGTTATGACTCTTGCGAATCCTGAGATCGTTGAAGAGATCAGGAAGATGGTTCAGGGATAAACACGGTACTGCACAACTTTTAATGTCGCAGTAGCAGGCACGGGCGAGTGAGCAGACTGGCCTGTGTGGTGAGGGGGAGCCGCTTGTCGGTTCCCCCTCATTCTTTTTGAAGAAAAATCGCAGGTGGTTGAATGAAAAAAAAGCTCGAGTCCCCCTCGGGACTCGAGCAATGGCAAAACATATGGTGACAAACAAACGGATCAGATAGTACCTGCAGCCCGCATGGAATCCGCCAGGAGTTCGACCACGAATCTGGTCTTTTCATGGCTGTTATGTTGTGCCAGGTTGTCGGCAATGTGCATCACGCAGGTCGGGCAGCCAGTTGCGACCATATTGACGTTTGCCTCTTGAATATCCTTGATCTTGTGATTGTTGATCTTGATTGAGGTGTCGTAATGGGTGATGCAGTAGCTGCCGGCTGAGCCGCAGCAGGTATCGGCATTTTTCATCTCGGTGAATTCAACGCCGGGGATCATCTTCAACAGATTACGCGGCTGGTCCTTGATGCCCTGGCCGCGAACCATGTGGCAGGGATCGTGGTAGGTCACCTTGTAGGGCAGGCGACTCAGCTGCTCCGGCTTGATCTCAAGATTTTTTTCGATGAATTCGTTGATATCAAAGACTTTGCTTGTGAATTCCTGCAGCTCGGGGCTGTCATCAATGAAAACCTTGATCTCTTTTTTCAGTGACATTCCGCATGAAGAACAGGCCACAACGATGGCGTCGAGATCATATTTCTGAAAGAGCTCGAAGTTATGCACCATCAGTCGCTTGGCGCCTTCATAGTCGCCATTGGCCAGAACCGGGGTGCCGTTGCACTTCTGGGCTTTTGGAATGACAACTTCATAGCCATAGCCGGTGAGGATATCCACCACCGATTTGGCCACGTTAGTGTAGATCAGGTTGCCGGCGCAACCGGTGAAGTACCCGATTCGGGCTTTACGCGGACCGTTTTTCGCCGGACTTACCTCGGGCAGCATTGATTGGGCGCTACGAATGGCAAGCTGCGGAAAATTTCTGCGCTTGGAAAAACCAAACAGCGGGAAAAGATGCCGCACTGGATTCTTCGGGCCTATGCCGAAGAGTACCTTCTGCGCGATACCGACAATGGCGCATCCGAGGGTGATTGGCCATTTGCGCCAAAGGAGCTGTCGGAAGATCAGCGCCTTGAAAAAATGGAGCCCGCGTTGGGTTGTGATATACCAGCGCATGCGAAGGACCACATTTTCAGGTTTAACACCAGCCGGGCAGTTGGCGGAGCAGGTCTTGCAGTTCAAACATTCGTTAATGGCCTGCTCAACCCTTTTGGTTATCTGAAGATCGCCAGAGACGAGTTTCTGAGCGATCTTGTTTTTCCCTCGTGCGACGAAAAGTTCATTGCCGAACTCCTTGAAAACCGGGCAGACACTGCGGCATTTGCCGCACTGCATGCACTTCTGGAATTCCTTGGTCGCTTCAAGGAGATGTTGTTCTGCGAGTTGTTTCTGCGATATATGTGCATTCATTGGCTATCCATCCGTTCTCAGGCTGCTTCGCCAGGCATGTCGAACATTTTACCTGGATTGAGAAGATTTTTCGGGTCAAACATGCGCTTCATGTCCTGCAGCATCTTGATGCCGGCGTCCCCGATCTGGTTCTTCAGGTAGGGCTTTTTCTCGAGGCCGATGCCGTGCTCGCCGGAAATAGTACCGTCGAGATCAATCGCCAGCTGGAACAGCTCGTCAACAGCTTTGTGGCAGCGAGCCATTTCTTCCTTATCGCTCTGGTCGATGAGGAACGTCGGGTGGAGGTTACCGTCGCCGGCATGTCCAAAGATGCCAACCTGCACATTGTGTTTCTTGGCAATGGCGGTGATGCCTCGAACCATATCGGGCAGAACGGAACGCTTGACGGTGGCATCTTCGAGAATAAGGTTTGGCTTGACACTGGCGAGGGCGTTCAAAGCGACACGGCGGCCGGCAAACAGGGCGTCACGCTCGGCGGTGTTCTGGGCACGCTGGAACTCGCGGATATCGTTTTTCTTGACCTGCTCTTCAATAACGGACATCTCCCATTTAGCGGAATTCATCTCACCGTCGGTTTCGATCAAGAGAACAGCTTCAGCGTCGCGGGGAAGACCGCAATCCTTGAAGTTCTGGACAGCGTTGATGGTGGCGTTGTCCATGAACTCCATTGTCGAGGGTGTTACGCCAGCGGCGATGATGTCGGAGACCGCCTGGGCGGCGCTGTCGAGGCTGTTGAAAATGGCGAGTGCCGATTCACGATGCTGGGGGATCGGTAACAGTGCCAAGGTGACTTCGGTCATGATGCCAAGCAGCCCCTCGCTGCCGACAAAGATCAGCTCCGAGTTGAAACCGGCAACGTGTTTGACGCATTTGGAGCCGACGGTAACGATGTCGCCCTGCGGTAGAACTACTTTGAGCATTTTCACGTAATTCTTGGTAACGCCATATTTCAGACCGCGCAAACCACCGGCATTCTCAGCTACATTACCACCGATGGTGGAGAACGCGACGGAGCCCGGATCCGGCGGATAGAAGAGATTGGCTTCGGAAACGATCGGGTCGATGTCAGAGGTGGTGAATCCGGCCTCAACAGTGATAAGACGATTGTTTGGGTCAAACTCGATCATCTTCTTCATTTTATCCATGGAGAGGACGATGCCCTTTTTTAGCGGAATGGAGCCACCGGAAAGGCCGCTGCCTTGTCCGCGCGGGGTTACCGGAATCTCTTCACGGTACGCCATTTTCATGAGCTTACTGACCTGCTCGGTGGTGGTAGGGAAGACAACAGCTTCAGGTTCAATTTCCACCGGTGCGGCGTCATAGCTGTAGGCGATCATGTCCTCGCGTTCGGTGAGAACGTTTTCCTGGCCGAAAATTGAGACCAATTCATCGATAATACTTTTCTTCATTGTCATGTAGCTCCATTCGCTGAAAATGCCTGAGACGATGGTGAACCTATCACCTGCTCTGCCGCTTGCCGCCAGCACCCCGATACAGTCACACATCTAAAATGTGTTTGCACCGACCCTGCTGACGTGATTTGAAACCCGATTTCCTTTGCTGGTGTGTCGTTCTGCTTGCGACCAGCTAAAAGGTAGTACCAATATTAGGAGATACCATTGTCGTTGTCAATACCAAAGTGACCATGGTGGATTTTGCTGGTGTTGCATGTGGTCACAGATGCGACATTTTGTCTGTAGTGTTGGGCGCGGATGGGGTTGGCTGCGTGGTACCATTATTGGTAGTACCAATGTGCTCAGCGACTGTTTCAGGCGAAAATCTATCGGAATTTTCGATTGGGAAAGTTGTTTCCAAACAGAGAGAAGTGCTGTCTGTAAAATGGAGAGGGTCGAACAAACAATCGGACTATCATTTTTGTTGCTGCGGATGACGGTGCATCTGGGCAATGATTTGTGCCGCACTCTTTCTTTTTTTTCTGAAGATCCTGGCAAGTTCGTCAGCTGTAGACGGGAGCCCTTTGTTTGTTTCGTAGAGATCGAACAGTTCGTTGTAATATTTAAAGAAAAATAGAAAGAGATCCTGGTAGCAGTCTTCGGAAAATGAATTAGTGATGACTTTAGTCAGTTTACCGTTTTTATCTGCTATCATTTTAGTGGTCTGGAATGGTTCGATGGTCTGTTGGAACAAGCGGGTCACGTGTTCCACATCCCGGCCTGAACGGATGCGTTCAAATTCATCTTGAAAGCGGGAGATGGTAGAGCAGACAAAGCGGGTGATTTTGTTCTGGTCAAACACCTTTTCCGCCTTCTGCAGAGCGCTTTCAAAGAGCCATTTGCTGCTGGTGCTCTCCTCCTTGACTCTCGCTTCTACGTCGGCTACTCGCTGGTGGATGATTTTTTCAATCTGGGCTTCCTTTTGCTGCAGTTCGAGTTCCCTTGCTTCTAGTTGGGCTATGCGTTCTTCGAAATCCCTGAGCAGATGAGGGAAGGCCTTGCGACTGACGGTATGATCAAAATAGGCGTCAAGTTCCTTCGCAATCAGCGCAATTTCACGAATCTCATCTGATTGGGACATATTGAGCGATCCAGTAAAAACCCCATCCAGGTGATCGGTTGCGTCGGAAATGCGTTCACGGTTATCGCGAACGACCTGGACCGAAAGGTTTGCCGACGCCTGAACAGATGAGATCACTGCGGCAATGGCATCCCGCACTGGGGCGTTGTCGGTTTCAAGGTATGCGGTAAGGGTTACTGCCTTGTGGAGTGGATTGATGTGTTCCATGCCTGAATGTTTCAGTTATACAGCTTCATGAGGAATGAGTAGCATCTATCTGGTGAACAGGAGGCTGATCGTAAGCAACGGGCTTTAGGCCAACCATACAGATTGTATTTCATAATATATAGCATATGTTTTTGGCATCCTGCTGTGAAAGGAAATCTGCCATATTCCGGGATATGATCTTTTTTTTCGCTCTTCCTTGAATATTCATGACTACCTGCGTTACTCTTGCAGGAGAGGTCGAAAAGGTCGGTTGGTTAATTATCCACGTGTTTTGAGGTCGAGAATGATTGAGTATTGCAAACAACGTCTGAGTATTAAAGTGCTGATGGTCCTTGTTGCCATTCTGGTTGTTTCTTTTGCAGCACTGGGGCTGTCCGTCATTTCCAAGCAGGGAGATCTGCTGACAGAGATGCGGACGGGTGTTCGCGAAAAACTGCAGAAAACAGGTAAAGATGCAGAGTCGTTGTTTGCCTCTCTGGAAGGGAGTGTCGATGAACAGTTGACGGCCATGGGAAAAGAGACCGCAGATAGCCTTTCAACAGCAACTTCTGTGGTATTGTCTGCCGAGGAAGAAAATATCCGGCAAGGTATGAACAACCTCTTGGTAAGCAATGCCAAGGCCGTGGTTTCGGTGCTCGGCAAAGTTGCCGAGGATGCGATAATGGCCAAAGAGTATGATCAGCTGGTCGACTTCAGCCGATCTGTTGCCAAGACGGAGGAGATCGTCTATGTCTTCTTCCTCGACCAGAATGATACCTTGCTGCCTGGTTATATCAATGTGGTGGATGATCTGATACTTTCCTATCTGGAGAAAAGTGGTCTGAGCGACGAGGAAGACCAGTTACTGCAGATGAAGGGGATTCTCGATGAGTCGAAAAAGGATTCTTCGGTAATGTTATATGAGCAGGTGGTGGAATATTACAGTTTGCCCATCGGCAAGATCGTCATTTGTATATCGAAGGCTGGGGTGGCAAAGGAAATTGAAGCGTTGAGTGCAAGGTTTGAAACACTGAAAAAGAATAACGAAACGAGCATTCAGAAAGTCATTGGCGATGAATCGGCTGCGGTGGTTGCAAAAGTGAAAAGCGATCTTGCCGGTGTCGCAAGTAAAAACAGTCAGGCAATAGAGGAGACCGGAGCTATTCTGGCGACATCAGCCCAGGCGGTACGCTCAGGTGTCACATGGGCGGTACTGCTGGTGGGCACGATCTGCTGTCTTGGTGTAATTTTTGCTATGGCGGTCATGTTGCGGCTCATGGTTATTCGGCCGATTCTGGGAGTTACGGCGGGGCTGCATGATACGGCCGAGGGCGAGGGTGATCTCACCAAGCGGCTCAATGTTCAACGTTCTGACGAGATTGGTGTTCTGGCCAAGTGGTTCGATGTTTTTGTGGCAAAGCTCAATGACATTATAGTGGATATCGGTGCGAACGCAGAGACAGTGACAAGCTCTTCCATGGAGGTGCTTTCCGCTTCCGATCAGATGCTTGAGGAGTCGGATGAATTGAAAAGTAAGGCCAATGGGGTTGCGGTTGCCAGTGAGGAGATGACGGTAAGTATGAATTCCGTGGCGGCGGCCTGTGAGCAGGCTGCCACCAATATTGGTTTTGTGGCTCAAGCGGCAGAAGAGATGCGCCTTGCTCTCGATAGTGTGGTTATGGAGTGTAACCGGGCCCAAGGAGTAACGAGTTCCGCTTCCAGCCAGGTTCAGAGCGCGGCCACGAGAGTCAGTGAACTCGGCGAAGCTGCCAGGGAAATCAGCAATGTCAGTCAGGTAATTACCGATATCGCCGACCAGACCAACCTGCTGGCCTTGAATGCTACTATCGAAGCGGCACGGGCCGGTGAGGCCGGTAAAGGTTTTGCGGTTGTGGCAAGTGAAATCAAGGCTCTTGCGAATCAGACCCAGGAGGCAACCCAGCAGATCAAGGCAAGGATTGAATCGATTCAGACCTCCACGAATGATACCGTCAAGGAGGTAGGTCTTATTACCACAGTCATAACTGATGTGGAGACCATCATGGGAACCATTGCTGTTTCCATGACCGAACAGTCCGAGCGGGCCGCCGAGGTCGCCCAGAATATAGAGCAGGCCTCTCTGGGCATTGGTGAAGTGAACGAAAATGTGGCGCAGAGTTCTCAAGTGTCGGCGCAGATTGCCGGTGATATTGCCGATGTCAGCGCCGTGGCCCAGGATATGGCCAATCGCTCCCACCACATGCGTGAGAGTTCAGAGAGCCTCTCCGAGCTTGCCGGACAACTCAGGAAGATGATCAGCGTCTTTAAGGTGTCGATGAGTGATTCGAAACGAAAAGAAATGGCCGGCAGTAAAACTGATAAGGTAGTTCCTGATGTGTTTGTCTGGAACAACCGGTTGGTTACGGGGCTATCCGATATTGATGAGCAACACAAGAAACTGGTGCAGTTGATCAATGCTTTGCATCGGGCTATGAAATCGCGACTAGGTGCAGAAGAGTCGGGTCGAATTCTGGCGGAGTTGACGGATTATACTGTTTATCACTTTGGCTTTGAGGAGAAAATGTTTGCCAAGTACAGCTACCCGGCCACTGCTGAGCATAAAAAAGCGCACAAAAATCTGGTGGATAAGGTGATGGCGTTTCAGCGTGATTTTCAGGAGGGCAAGGCTGGCTTGTCAGTAGAATTGATGGATTTTCTCTGTGACTGGCTGCGGGAGCATATTATGAAAACAGACATGTCCTATGTTTCTCATTTTAAAGAAAAAGGCGTCAAGTAGAGTGTGCCAAGGCTGATGAGGAATGGTTCTAACCTGTTGGCACCGTTACCAAGAGGGCTGCGATGATTGATGAGAGACGCCGATGGTCGAACGATTCAGGATCGACCGTCGGCGTTTTTCGTTGGTGCGGACAAACAGAGGAGAACTGGGAAGAGTCTAGCTCCTCAATGAGGCCTGTTGTAACCCCGGATCATTGAGTCGTAGGTTGTTCATAATGATTTTATTTCGAGAATTTGTTATCGTTGTAGGGATTTGCCGATTTGAGGCAAAGTCTGACGAGTAATAGAATGACCAAAGATAAGTAAATCGAACGCTTTCATAGCAGTTTTCTTGCGGGGGCCGAGGTTCTTCCGGTTCGGAATAAAGCACGCAACCATATACCCAAAACGAGACACGATATGAAGACATTGACAACGCCCCGAATGGAGCAGTGTATTGGCTGCCATTCCTGTTCGCTTGCCTGTGCCCGATTGGTTCATCGTCGGCTGTCCTGGTCTACGGCTGGGATACGGATCACCTCATCGGGTGGTTTGTCAACCGGGTTTGTCGCCATCCGTTGCCTGGCCTGTGATCCCGCCCCCTGTGCGGCAGCCTGTCCCACCGGAGCTTTCAAGCAACGTGAGGGCGGCGGTGTGATAGTAAGAAAAAAACTCTGCATCCAGTGTGGAAAATGTGTCACTGCCTGCCCTGTGGATGCGGTATTCCAGAGCGCGCAGGGTGATGTCTTTGTCTGTATCCACTGTGGTCGCTGTGTGGATTTCTGTCCTCAGAATTGCCTTGAGATGCGCGAAGTCACCGAACTCGATGAGGTACTGCTATGATACGTGAACAGTTTCGGATACTGGTATTTAATCTGGCGAGCGGTATCGGTGAGTTTGTTCTTCTTGATGGCCGTGATCAGGTAGCTGGTGGCAGCGGTTTGGCTGCTCTTCTCTATGAACGCTATGGCAAGCACGATAAACCCTGGGATGATGAAGGGCAGCCCCTTATTTTTACAATCGGGCCGCTTACTGGGTATTTTCCACTGATGAGCAAGACTGTCTGTGGTTTTCGCTCATCCTATCATAATGAATACACGGAAAGTCATGGCGGCGGTAGGACCGCTCTGGCGCTGCAGTTTTGTAATCTGGACGCGCTGGTGATTGTCGGTAAGGCCAGGCGCCTATCTTGTCTTTATGTTGCCAATCGCCGGTTGGAATTGAAAGATGTGGAGTTCATGCGGGGCATGAATGCCGATAACGCCGGCAAGCTCCTGCGCCGCATCTTCAAGGGAGGGTCGGGGCATCGTTCCATCCTACGGATCGGGCCTTCGGGTGAGATCTGCTCCTCTATGGCCTGTATCAACGTCGATACCTACCGTCATTTCGGGCGGATGGGTGGCGGTGCCACCATGGGCGCAAAAAATTTGAAAGGCATCGTTATTCACGGTGAGGGTGATCTGGAACTACCGGCAGGCAAAGAGTACCTGAAGGTCTACCAGGAGGTCTACGACAAGGTGACCTCTACTGATATGATGCGCAAATATCACAACCTCGGTACCGCCGAAAATCTGCAGACGTTAAATGACATTGAATCACTTCCCTGGCTGAACCTGCAGAAAACGACAGATCCGGGGATTGCGCAAGTGACCGGCAAAGTGTTTGCCGATGAAACTCTTTTGCGCAACGGTGCCTGTGCCGGTTGCCCGGTTGGCTGCATCCATATCGGCTATATCCGTGAAAAGGCAAAGCTGGACAACCGCTACCACTATCATCAGGTCGCGTACGACTACGAACCGATTTTCGCGGTAGGCACCATGTTGGGGGTAACGGATGCCTTCGGGGTGTTGCGGATTCTCGATGAGATCGAAAAGGTAAGTCTTGATGCCATGTCGGCCGGGGTGGCGCTGGCCTGGGCCACGGAGGCAGCGGCCAGGGGCTTGGTCTCTGAAAATGAGACGCTTATTCCCCTTTCTTTTGGCGAGGTCGAACACTATCGCCAGGCGGCGATTCATTTGGGTCGCGGTACCAACGAATTTTACCGTCTGCTCGGTCAGGGCACGTTAAAAGCCGCTAAAGTTTATGGTGGTGAAGAGTTTGCCTGTGTGCTTGGCCAGGAAATGGCAGGATATGCCACCGGCGAGCTCTATTTCGCCGCCCAGACCCTCGGTTTTCGTCACTCCCATCTGGACACCGGGGCTTACAGCTACGACCAGAAACATACAGAGAAAGATGTAGAAAAAGCCGTCGAATTCCTCATGGCCGATGAGCCTGGCCGGGCGCTACTCACCTCAATGGTCTCCTGTCTCTTTGCCCGTGCGGTATATAGCGATGCTCAGTTGGCAGCCTGTTTGAAAAGTGTGGGCTATACGACACTCGCCGAAAACATGGACCATGTGAGCGAGAATATCCGACAATTGCGATGGCGGGTAAGGGCGGCTACCGGATTCCGGCCCGAGAACTTCTCGATCCCCAAACGTTTTACCCAGGTCAAGACCTGGAAAGGGCGGGTCGATCCTGCCTATATGACGGAATTAAAAGAAGAGTATGGGCGACGGATTATGGCGTTGATCGATGCTGGAGAAAAAGACTCGTAGGAGTAGCTACAAGTTGCGGTTTCTGTGCAGCCTGTTTATGCGGTCCTGAAGGATGCCAACGGTGATCCTCGATTCGCGGAAAAGTGATACGGAACCGACAATTAAACCGCCTACCGCGAGGAAGACCGCCAGTACTGAGGAAATGGCGAAAATCTGGTTCGCCGCATTGATATGGATGCTGACCAGGCTGGCCCCCAACAGGGAGACCAACGCACCCAGGGCAAAGCCGCCCAGGGACAAATAAAAGGAGCGGATCGCTTTTAACAAGTAAACGGCACGTTTTTCCGTCAGCAAAATCTCTGTGTCGAGCCGATCAAGTAATTCCGGATCATTTCCCTTTCTGGCCTCCACAATCTGTCGCGATAACTCTCGCGAACGATCGATGGCCCGGGCAAAGCGGTTGCTGGTGCTCAGTATCATGAGTGCTGAGGCATTGGTGAGTATGGCCGGGGCAACAATAAAGGTCAGGACAACAAATGGGTTTGCTTGTAGTTCACTTGCTCCGGAAGCCAGATCCATAGTGGGAAATACCTGTCGTAAATGTGGAAGATTAATGCAGTTTAAGACTGCAAATTGTTACGGTATATCGTTTTTTCTCTCTGTCAAAGCGTTTTCCACCCTGTTGCGTCCCAGGCTCTTGGCGCGGTAGAGCGCATCATCTGCTCTTCGCACCAGCCCATCCCTGCTCTCGTTTCTCGCCAAACATGCCACACCGAAACTTGCAGTCTGGCAACCTGGCACAGGGAAAGAGATTTCCGTTAACTTTTGACGTAAATGTTCGGCCTGGGCTGTGGCACCGGCCAGATCGTTCTCTGGGCAGACTACCAGAAATTCCTCTCCTCCCCAACGTCCTGCTACATCGCTTGCACGGATATCGCTTCTTAGCATTTCTGCGAATTTCACCAGCACGATGTCCCCAACCTGATGGCCGTAGGTGTCATTAACATGTTTGAAATTGTCGAGATCTATAAGGATGATAGAAAGATTACGCTGGTAGCGGCGAGTCCGGTCTATCTCCCCATCAAGCGTGGCCTCAATATGACGACGGTTGGCCAGGCCGGTGAGGGTATCGGTTCTGGAGATGCGTTCAAGTTCCAGGGTTTTGATTTTCAACTCTTCATGGGCTCTGGCTATTTTTCTATTCAGTCGCACCAGCTGCCAGTTCCAAACCAGTATCAGTCCAAGCAGCAGGCTGCCGCCGCCAAGGATTTTCCAGAGGAGACCGTAATCCAAGCGGTGTTCAAAGGTTAAGGATACCCACTTCTGGTAGACGGAGTCGACATCCTTGGTAGAGATCGCCCGGGTGACCTTGCTCATCACCGAATGCAGTTGCTGGGCATTTTTCCTCACTCCGATGCGAATGGTGTCCTGCAGGCCTGAATGACCCGAGACTTTGAGATTGTTGAGGCCGAGATGACGAATGTTGTAGGTGGCTACAGGCAGTGAGAGTAAGGCTGCATCGATATTTTCAGAAGCAAGTGCCAGCAGACAATCCGTTGCTGCGGGAAAAGCTACAAAGGTAACCGTCGGGTAATTCTTTGGCACCGATTCCCAGGTAAACTCCCCTATCGGAATGCCAACCTTCTTGCCGGCAAGGTCCTGCAGTCCCCCGATGAACCCCTCCTGCTCTCGTGTGATGATAGCTACGCTGTAGTTGAGGTACGAAGAGGTGAAATCGATATAACCACGCCTGTCAGGAGTTTCGTTTACCATCGGCACGATGTCACATTCCCCGCTCTGCACTTTCTTGAGTGATTCGGTGGCTGATGAGGTTGGTATGATGGTAAATGATGTTCCAAGGCGCTCGGCGAAGATCTCCAGGAAATCAGCGGTCATGCCGACAAGTTGGTTCTGATGGTAAGCTTCAAGCGGCATTCGGTCCGGAAGAACACAGGTGGTAATGGTTCTCTTTTCGGCAAGAAACGTTCTTTCTGTCGGTGTCAGGCCAATATCGTCGTCGCCGATTTGTCGCCCTTCACGGCTGAACCATTTCTGTTCCAGGCGGCCCATGTCTTCTGGCTGGAGGGTTCCGAGTGCCTTGTTCAGAATGGCAAAGAGAAGCGGTTGATTTTTCAGCACCGCAAAATGCATGGAGGATGTTTTTTGCAGTTCGTCATTATCGATCCATTTTGACAGTTTCAGGTCATGAAAGCCGAATTTTTTGATGAAATATGCTGCAATGCCTTCCTGCTCCACTGTGGCGAAAACCTTGCCCTGATCCACATATTCGAGGGCCTGTCTGGAACTTTCGACCTCAATTATATGAACTGCTGGATAATTTTTCTTAAAAAACTGGATGGATGACCAGCCCTTAGGCAAGGCAATGATTTTTCCTTCCAGATCGTGGAGCTCGCTGGTGTCGGCCGCATCCCGCCGGAGAATGAGAACATTTTTGCTGTGATAGTAGGGTGGTGAAAAATAGGCCTTTTCTTCACGTTCGGGAGTGACACTGAGAGAGTGGAGAAGGTCGATCTTTCCCTGGAAAAACATCTCTACCAGTTCGTCCCAGGTGAAACCGTTAATATACTGGAAACGAAGTCCTGATCGTTCCGAGAGCAGATTCATGAGGTCGATGCCAAACCCTTGAGGGGTCCCCGAAATTACGAAGTCAAAGGGCGGCCAGTCAAACTCGTTGGAGACCGTAATGGTAGGATGGGCATCCAGCCAGGTCTGTTCTTCAGGTGTGAGTTGAATTTTCGGTGTTGGTGATCCGCCCGTTTCCGGGGGGTGGTTTTCACCTCCAGCAGGTTCGTTTGATATGGCTGCGGCAATAGACGCCCAGCAGATAATGATTAAGCAGCAGAACCACCTCCGCCAGATAGCTCGTAACGCTGGAAAAATCTGTTCCATGAAAATCTCCTCGTGTTAACGCGATCCTCTTCGAGAAGCATACATACCATCGCCCAGAGATAAAAACAAACAGTACTCTTTTTCGATGTTCTCACCTGAAGTGCCTGCTCTGTTTCAGGATAGCCGCGATGGGAGATTTTATTTACCTGCTTGTTCTTTTTTTGCGGGCAGAAGGGGACCTGCTCGTCTTTGCCAATTGTCAAGAGTGGTTATGGTATGAGTGTCTGTAAGATAAAAACACTTTGCAAGTCCTATGAATTGCTGTTCTTCACGATATGCGTTCAAAAGGTGTAATCGCTACCTTGTTAGGTAATTATGACTCTCTCTCCTTTGTATACCGAGCTGATAGAAGATATTCAGCATAACTGTAATATTTCCGATGCCCGGGACCACGGAATCTATTCGATGTGTACCATGGTCTTGAAACTGCGTAACCTCTATAAATGGGAAAAGGGGTTGCAGCCTTGGGAGGAACCGGAGTCCGCCGATCTGCTCGACTGGATCGATGCCAAGGAAAAATTCTGGGCGACCATCGCCAATGAGCCATATCGTCCACTCTCTGCTTTTGGAGGAACCATAGCTCCCTTGGATCTCGAAGAGGTAAATGCGACACTGAACGGCACGCTCTTCTATGGCGCCGGTTACGGCCGTTCAATGAAGGCTGTGTTTTTCCTCGCCGAAAAACGGGAGCAACGCATCGTCGAAGGCTGCCCGGTAACAATTCTGGGGCTGGAGCAGGCACGGGAGATGGCTAGCCCTTTTGCCATGGTTCAGGAGGGCCAGATTATTATTCGCAGCCAGTCGTTACGCTATTTTTTCTGGGATCAGGTTCAGGAAGTGCGTTCATCCTGCAGGAGCTCGTTACGGTATGCTCTAGATGATTATGGCGTGCTGCGAGACGGGGTGCTGGATCAGAATCTGTTCAGGGATACACTCGACAGGATAGTCGAGGAGGAAATGAACCTGTTTGTCTATCATGAGGTCGGCGAGATGCTGCAGTCAACCCTCACCTCCGAATCTCTGAAAACCATTATCGGCCATTTCCCTGGATCAGTGTTGGAGTTTGTCGGCCGGGCGGTAAAAGATATTCTTGCCGATATTCATCCCCAAGGGCTCCTGGCCTATGTTATCCGCGAGGAACGGATATCATCGCTGGCATTTTATTTAGCTTTTATGGATGGGCTGCGGGCAAAACTCTTTCCGGAGATCCAAGCTGCCTGGCAACTATTTTTAGTTGACAGAGACTGGCACCATATCGAGCAGGCTCGCTCTTCCTGCTGGCAGAAAAACCAGGAAATTGCGGAGCAGATAGCGTTAGCTGCCGAGCGGATTGGCAAGGATCCCGACGAGAAGATTGTCGAGCATTTCAACAGTGAAATCTTGGTACCGCTCGGCCTGGATACGTTGCTTTCAAAGGGACAGGAATAGTCATGCCGGTGGGCAGCTTGTAGCCACACCGATTTTAATTCCCTGGCCGCCGATCAAGCTTGGAAAAATGATGCAGCTCCACGGCGTTCAGCAGCCAATTGATGCAGGGTGTAGACAGAGCTGGCCCGGCAAATTTGAACAAGCCGTTAAGTGGAAAATCTGCTACCAATGAAAGCCTTCCCAAGGCTTAATAAGGAGCAGAGCATGGCAAAGAGAACGAGACGGAACCATTCAGCGAACTTCAAAGCGAAAGTGGCGCTTGCCGCAATGGCTGGGGATAAGACTTTGTCCGAGTTGGCAGAGCAATACGGGGTGCATCCCAACCAGATCACGACCTGGAAGAAGCAACTTGTTGAACAAGCAACTACTGTTTTCAGTAAAGGCACAGGTGGCGAACCTGGGATCGATCTGAAGGTTCTGCATGCCAAGATCGGTCAACTGACTCTGGAAAATGATTTTTTAGAGGGTGCGCTCAACAAGGCGGGATTGCTGAGCGCAAAGCGATGATCAACCGTAGCCATGAACTTGCAATCAGCCAACAGGCAAAGCTGCTTGGGATAAGCCGTGGCAGTGTGTATTACCAGCCTCGACCAATCAGTGAGGACGATCTGGCGCTAATGCGCCGAATCGACCAACTCCATCTGGAGTACCCGTTCATGGGCGCGCGAATGCTTCGCGACCAACTCGTTCGGGAAGAAAAGCCTGTAGGTCGTAGCCGTGTTGGCACATTGATGAAACGGATGGGAATCGAGGCCGTCTACCAAAAACCGAAAACGAGTAAGAAGCACTCCGGTCACGCCGTTTATCCTTACCTACTGCGCGGTATGAACATCAGCAGGGCAAATCAAGTATGGGCCCTGGATACGACGTACATCCCAATGGCTAAGGGTTTTGTTTACTTGACAGCGGTTGTTGACTGGGCCAGTCGGAAAATGCTGGCGGCGAAAGTTGCCATTACTCTGGAGGCCTGTCATGCCGTAGATGTTCTCAATGAAGCATTCGCTCGCCATGGGACACCTGAGATCATCAACACCGATCAGGGGAGTCAGTTTAGTGCGCTTGAGTTTGTGGAAACCGTGAAAAGCCATGGTTGCAGGCTGAGCATGGATGGCAGAGGGGCGTGGCGAGACAATATTTTTGTCGAGCGTTTATGGAGAACCGTGAAATATGAGCAGGTGTATCTGCATGCATATAACTCTGTTTCTGAGGCACGCAGATCTATAAGAAGATATTTTGATTGGTACAATGGAGCTCGACCGCATTCCGGCCTGAACAGGCGGACACCTGATGAGGTCTATTACGCAACGCTGCCAGCACTGAATCTGGCAGCGTAGAAAAGGTAGGTTTTCCACTTAAAAAATGGAGAAACCTGTTCAAACGAACTGAGCCACCTCTGACTACTCCATTCGTACCGCGTCTTTTGGGGCTGTCAATGTTGTCATGGTTTTTGGGGCCAGGACTTTTCTTTCTGTAACGTTGTGGCTTTCCCCATGGACGCGGGCCGACCATTCATTATGATCGCTTCAAGATGGCCTATAACTGAAAAACTGGTATTCTATGCAGCCATGGTCTTTGCCAGGCTTTTTTGTCTCGTATGTATGCCGCTTACTTCAACCGTTTTATCGTATACCGGTGGTACATATGAATGGGGTGCCTGCCCTTTTGCCGGAACTGGTCGTTCGCGCTTTTCTGCTTAAATGGCGTCGGGATATATTCTCTGTTCTCCAGGGGGAGTTTGTGCGTGCTCGCGTAGTCAAAAAAGCGTTCGGACATGAAATAGTTATTGCTATATCCCTTCATTGATTCTTGCCTGCTTCCGTCCTTGGCGGTCCATTGCAGTATGAGTTTATTCTGAACCGTGACGTTTGGAATGATTCTCAGCCAGGATAATTGTACAGCGTTTCCGATCACCTTTCCTCCAATGCTTGTTCCTTGCAGTTGGTTCACTTTGCTGCAGTTTGTGCAGTTCCAAGACTTAACAAAGAAAATTTTTGGATCAAATGAGGGCGCTGGCGTGACACTTGCTGTGGTGATCGTTCCATCTTTATAGACCCAGGCTCCTTTCTTTTTCATGATGGTGAACGTGACGATTATTTTATAGTTAAATCGCACACTGTATTCCACCACTTGAGTAGCCCATGTATCCTTGATCTTCATATACATGGCCTTGCCGCCGATATCATCGGTTTCCTGGCCGGTGAGCCAGACCTGCCAGATCTGCTCCTCGGCGAGTGATATTTCAGCGGAGCGGGTGGTGCTGCCTTTGCCATCGGTGGTATTTGTAAAAATCACAGTGTCTTTGTAAGTATCCTCCGCAAGCTTACCGGCGACCGGGACATCGACCGCAACCGTTACAGTAGAACTGCCTCCGGGTGGCAGGCTGCCTCCTGTTTTATCGAGAGTCAGCCATTTTGCTTTTCTGGCTACGATGAAGTTGATTGTTTTATCGCTCGTGTTCTTAAGGGTGTAGGTCTTGGAAAGGGGGGCGAATGGCTTTTTGGGGTCGGACCGGTTCGAGCTGAAACCGGTGGAGGGAGAGACCACCAGCGCTCCCGGTTTCTCAGGCTTTATTGCCTGAGCTTCAATGTCAAATTTTACCGTATGCGCTTCATAGGACCTGCCGTCGCTTTCTTTTTCTTTCCATTGCAATGTCTTGGAGAACTGCCCTGTGGTGACCATTTCCTTGATGATGGCAGGTGTCATCATGTATTTAACGGTCTGGTTGCCGGATTGGATCGAAGAGCCATACGCTTCGGACATTTCCGGATCGGTGCTGCTGACCGACAAACCAAAGAAATTGATATTGCTGGTCACTGCGTCATTATCCGGGTGGATGACGGTAAAGGAGAAAGGGTTGGCAACATGCACCGTCCCGGCGGGACCGGTGCGTGACGCCCACTTTTCTACCGGGTTGTTGCCAATATAGACCTGATCACGCCATTTTCTGTTGATTTTCAGCTCTTTCACCTTGTTATCAGTCGGTTGTGAACGCACCCATATTTCAAATTCCTTGAAGTCTTTAGTGTAGTGAAGCGCGCCGCTTCCCGTCGCTGAATAATCAAAAGTCAAATCATCGGCGACATACCACTGTTCATCGCACGGCAACAGTCCTGGGTTGGTGCAGTAGGAGGCCCAGTTCTTGCGGTCGGTTGTGTCAGAAACATGCATCTTCAACGGCAGGCAAGACCAGCCTGGTCTGATTTGACCAGCGCAGGTTGGAATGGTCGGTTGGACCTGTGCCATGGATTGTCCCTGTGCCATGTTTATACCAAGATGTTCCTGTACCAACGCCTGCATCTCCTGCATGGTTCTCATCTGGCAGTCACTGCCTGGGGCGCAGGTTGCCATTTTCTGCGAAAGCTGCTGCAGGCGGGTGTTGATATCACCCATTCTGTTGATGTCCTGAGCAGATACCAGAGAGGGGAGGGCGAGGAGTAGGACGAGAATCAGTCGTACAAGCAGGGATTGCAGGATCACAGGGCCTCCGAGGTGGCGTGACAGGTTCTAGGTAGGAAATGAGTGGCCGGGTGCTGTGTTTCAGTACGCAATTGTCGTATCTTAGTCGACTTTTGGTACAGTGCCAAAAGGTTATTGAAATTCGAATCCTTGATTGTCTGGTGGCGCTTTGTTGATTCTACGTTACGTGGCGGGATGGGCGGTTGTTTGACTGGAAAAAGAAAAAGGGGCTATCTCAAACGAGATAACCCCTTTCTTTTGGGATTCTACTTATGATCAGAAACTGGAGATTACAGCATTTCGGCAATAGCCTCACGTTCGCCAGCCAGCTCTTTTTCCGTTGCTGTCATCATCTCGCGGGAGAAGCTGTTTACTTCCAGGCCGGTGATTTCTTTCCACTCACCGTTTTCGCAGGTGATGGGGCGAGAGTAGATAAGATCCTCGTCGATGCCGTAGGAGTTGCCTTTGGAATAGACACCCATGCTGACCCACTGGCCGTTAGAGCCGAGAGCCCAGTCACGCATATGATCAATGGCAGCGGAAGCGGCCGAAGCGGCACTGGAAGCGCCACGGGCCTTGATGATGGCGGCGCCGCGCTGCTGGACGGTGGGGATGAAGGTCTTAACGTACCAGTCGTTATCCACCTTATCTTTTACCGGTGCACCCTCAGCGGTTGCGTAGCTGATGTCCGGATACTGGGTGGCGGAGTGATTGCCCCAGACAACCATCTTCTCGATGCTGGTGGTCGGGCAGCCAAGTTTCTCACTGATCTGGGAGATTGAGCGGTTGTGATCAAGACGCATCATGGCGGTGATGTTGCGCGGATTGAGATCGGGAGCATTTTTCAAGGTGATGAGGGCGTTGGTGTTGGCAGGGTTGCCGACAACCAGTACCTTGACGTCGCGGCTGGCGTGGTCATTCAGCGCTTTGCCCTGAACTGAGAAAATCTTGGCATTGGCCATGAGCAGGTCGCTACGCTCCATACCCGGTCCACGCGGACGAGCGCCGACCAGAACGGCGTAGTCGGTATCCTTGAAAGCAACGTTGGGATCGTCGGTGGCGACAATGCCGGCAACCAGCGGGAAAGCACAGTCATTGAGTTCCATGACTACGCCATTTAAGGCGCCCATTGCCGGTGGAATTTCCAGCAGCTGCAGAATGACTGGCTGATCTTTGCCAAGCATATCGCCTGCCGCGACCCGGAAAATGATGGAATAGCTGATCTGCCCTGCTGCACCGGTAATCGCTACACGTACTGGTTTTTTCATTATCGCCTCCGTGAAATGAAATGTGAAAGATGTCCAGGAACGGCGCCTTGTAAAAGGCTTTCGGGAATTTGCTCCCGGCAGGATCGCTCTTGTTATTGCGAACCCGCGGAAACCGAGTTGACAGTAACAACGTTATACTTGCGAACCTTAACACACTGTCATGTAAGAATCCAGCAGGAAGCGGTAATTTGTGATGAAAAAAAATGCACCGTTATGATAAAACTAATTGAATTCATGATGTTCCGTAGCCGCCACCACCTGGGGTTTCGATGCGAAAAATATCACCTGGCTCCATCACGACTTCATCGTTGCCGCCAATTTCATGTATTGTTCCATCATTTTGGATAACACAGTTTTTTCCTGTTCGTCCCGGCAGGCCGCCTGCCAGACCGTATGGGGCGACTTCACGATGTGACGAGAGGATGGTGGCGGTCATACGCTCCAGAAAGCGGATATCACGCACCACGCCATCACCGCCAGAAAATTTACCCTTGCCGCCTGAGCCGTGACGGATGGAGAACTGGTCGATACGGACCGGGAATCGCCACTCGACCACCTCCGGGTCGGTCATGCGGGTGTTGGTCATGTGGCTGTGTACCGCGCTGGTACCGTCATGGTCCGGACCGGCACCGGTGCCTCCGCAAATGGTCTCATAATTCTGATAGGTTTCATTGCCGTAGACAAAATTATTCATGGTGCCCTGGGAGGAGGCGAGAAGCCCTAAGGCACCGTAGAGGGTATCGGTGATGGCCTGGCTCACCTCGGTGTTGCCCGAGATAACTGCTGCCGGATAGACCGGACTGATCATGGATCCTTCGGGAATGATGATGTTCAGGGGCTTTAAGCAGCCCTGGTTTAACGGGATATTGTCGTCAACCAGAGTCCTGAACACATAGAGCACCGCGGCCTGGCAGACTGCACGGGGGGCGTTGTAGTTGCCGGGGTTCTGGGGTGAGGTGCCGGTGAAGTCGATGGTCGCTCCGCGGGCTTTGTGATCGACTGTGATGTTGACCGCTATTTGTGAGCCGCCATCAAGGTGGTAGATAAACTCGCCACTCGGCAGTTCACCAAGCACTCGTCGTACCGATTCTTCAGCGTTGTCCTGAACATGCTGCATGTAGGCGTGAACAACCGCCAAGCCGTAGTGATCGACCATCCGGCGCAGTTCCCGCACACCGGTTTCGTTGGCTGCGATCTGGGCCGTAAGATCGGCCATATTCTGTTCAATATTACGACAAGGGTAGCGACCGGAGGTCAGCAAGGCGCGGGTTTCCCGCTCCCTAAGCCTGCCGTCCCGTAACAGCAGAAAATTGTCGATCAATACCCCTTCTTCTTCGATGTGGCAGCTGTCGGGCGGTGAGGAGCCAGGGGTTCGGCCACCGATATCGGCGTGGTGGCCGCGCGAGCCGACGTAAAAGAGGATATTGTTACTGTCACTGTCAAACACTGGGGTGATGACGGTGACATCGGGCAAGTGTGTGCCGCCGTTATAGGGGGCGTTCAACATGTAGACATCCCCCGCCCGCATTTTGCCGCTGTTTTCGCGGATCACGGTGCGGACCGATTCACCCATGGAGCCCAGATGGACAGGGACGTGGGGCGCATTGGCCACCAGATTGCCATCTGCATCAAACAGGGCGCAGGAAAAATCGAGCCGCTCCTTGATGTTGACGGAGTAGGCGGTGTTGGCGAGGGTGGCACCCATCTGTTCAGCAATCGACATAAAAAGATTGTTGAAGATCTCCAGCATTACCGGATCAATCGTAGTGCCGATGGCTTCTACATGTTTTCGGGGAACATGTCGGTTCAAAAGGAGATGGTGGCGCTTGTTGACCCTGGCCTGCCAGCCATCTTCTACCACAATGGTGCCGGTTGTCTCGACAATAATGGCCGGGCCGGTCACCACATGGCCGGGCAGGATGTCTTCTCGCCCATAGAGCGGGACCTTGCGTGAGCAGCCTTCCAGAAAGAGGTCGACAGTCGCTGTAGGAGGAAGGGGAGTCGTTGTGGTTGTTGATGTTTCCGGGTCGATCAGCGATTCGCTGGTACCGACCGCCTCCACTGAGACAGCCTCGATAACCAGACCGCGGCTTTCCGCGATAAAACCAAAGCGTTTCTGGTGGGCCTGCTCGAAGTCGCCGATCATCCTGGCTACTGGCCCTGCATCAACGAGCAGGGCGGTGTCCGTGCCTTCGTAACGCAGATGCGCCTTGCAGATGATGGCAATCTCCTTTTCATTGATTCCCTGGCGCAGCACCTCGGTGCGTGCTTCTGTTACCAGTGGTGCTGCTGTCTGTTCAAGGACCGTTTCTCCATCATCGCCCAAGGGCCGTTCAATTTGTTTTTCCCGCATGGCTCGGATGTCGGCAAGGCCCATGCCGTAGGCTGAGAGTACACCGGCAAAAGGGTGAAGAAAGACCTGTTGCATGCCAAGTGCATCGGCAACCAGGCAGGCGTGCTGACCGCCGGCACCACCAAAACAGTTGAGGGTGTAGTCGCTGATATCGTAACCACGCTGCACCGATATCTTTTTGATGGCGTTGGCCATGTTTTCCACTGCGATTCGTAAAAATCCTTCAGCGATACTCTCCGGGGGCTGTGGTTCTGTCCCCGTCGCATGAGCGATGTCCTGAGCCATCTGGAGAAAACTATTTCGGACTGCAAGAGCATCAAGCGGCTCATCACCGTTTAGGCCGAACACCTTGGGGAAATGGTCGGGCTGAATTTTGCCCAGCATGACATTGCAGTCGGTGACGGTGAGAGGGCCGCCGCGCCGGTAGCTGGCCGGACCGGGACTGGCGCCGGCGGACTCGGGCCCCACTCTGAAGCGGGAACCGTCAAACTGGAGGATGGATCCTCCGCCGGCCGCAACGGTGTGGATATGCATCATTGGCGAACGCATCCGGATGCCGGCAACGACTGTTTCAAAGCTCCGCTCATATTCGCCGTCATAATGGGTAACGTCGGTAGAGGTTCCACCCATGTCAAAGCCGATCAGCCGGGTCAGATCGCTCATCGCGGCAGTGCGGGTCATTCCGACTACGCCGCCGGCCGGACCGGAGAGGATTGCATCTTTTCCCTGGAACAGCATGGCGTCGGTAAGGCCGCCGTTGGACTGCATGAACATGAGGTGCGGCCCGTTTTCTTCTCTGCTGTTCAGTTCTCCTGCCACCTGATTGACATAGCGGCGGAGGATCGGCGAGAGATAGGCGTCGACTACTGTGGTGTCGCCACGGGAGACCAGCTTCATTAATGGGCTTACCTCATGGCTCACCGAGATCTGCTCGAAGCCGATCTCTTTAGCCAGCTCCGCCAGCAGTTTTTCATGGGTAGTGTAGCGGTAGCCATGCATGAAAACGATGGCGATTGAGCGGATGCCGCGGTGAAAGGCTGCAACGAGCGCTTCTCGGTGCTGTTCTGCGTCAAGGGCGATCAGGCATTCGCCCGTGGCACTGATCCGCTCATTTATCTCCACCACCTCCTCGTAAAGCATCTCCGGCAGGATGATGTGGCGGGCAAAAAGGTCCGGACGGCTCTGGTAGCCGATCCGCAGAGCATCGCCAAAACCTTTGGTGGTGGCCAGCAAGGTCCGGTCACCTTTACGTTCGAGCAGGGCGTTGGTTGCGACGGTGGTCCCCATTTTTACATGGGCAATCTGGTCCTGGGGAAGGGTGTCGGAACCCTGCAGGCCAAGTAGCTCCCGTATGCCCTGGATAGCAGCATCCTTATAACATTCCGGATTTTCCGATAACAGTTTTTTGGTTACCAGTCTGCCGTCCGGAGCTTTAGCGACGATATCGGTAAAGGTCCCACCCCGGTCAACCCAGATCTGCCATTTGTTCATTGTCGGCCTCTGATAATACAGATGGTTAAAGTCAGATGTCTCATGTGAAACGGGAAAACTTCATGAAAGGGGCATCATTGGTGAGGAGAAAATACAACTCAACTCAGGTTGAGGGTTACAGGTAGTAGTATCAATCTTTTTCATTTCTACCATACCCGCTGAAAAATCTGAATGGTGAAAATAGGTTGCCGCTGTTCCTTGGTATGCAGCGATAGTTTGAGCTAGCTGGTGCACTTTTTCTTTTCTGGCACGAGGGCCGGCTGTGCTACACTACAATGTAAGGCTATGAAACCTGGGTGGTATAGTGGTGCTGTGTACACTTGAGGCGGGATGGTTATGTCCAAAAAAAATATCCAGATTCTGATAATTGATGATGAACCGATGATCCGGCAGGTGTTTGCCGCTTTTCTCGCCCAGTGGGGTTATGCCAGTGTTGAGGCGGAAAACGGTCGGGTAGGCCTTGATATTTTTGAGAAAGAGAATATCGATCTGGTTCTTCTTGATCTGGATATGCCAGTGATGGGGGGCCTTGAGGTGCTGGCTTACATCCATGAGCATTCACCAGATACGCCGGTTGTTATCATCTCAGGTGCGGGTCAGCTGGATGATGCGGTGCAGAGTGTCAAACTTGGAGCCTGGGACTATCTGACCAAGCCTATCGCCAATATGGCGATCCTCGAAAACACCATCTCTCGTTGCCTTGAGAAGGTGCGGCTTGTCCAGGAAAACAGGATGTACCAGCAGCATCTTGAAGAGGAGGTAGCCAGGAAAACCGTTGAGCTGCGACAGAAAAACATCGACCTGCAGGAGGAGGTGGCGGAAAGAAAGCACAAAGAGGAGGAAGTCCGGCGAATCAATACGCACCTAGAGGGTGTTGTCGAGGTTTCCAGCAGGCTGTTTGGCTATGTCACCATGCATGAACTGTTGCGAGGGATTCTACAGTCGATGTACCAGTTGCTCCACCATGATATGGGGCGGGAAGAGGCGGTGCATATTGGGACAAACCACAACGCCTTTGTCCTGTTCAGCAGTGACGACAGAAGTCAGATTATCAGTGGCTGGGGGGCCTTTGCAGCCTGTCATGAAAGCGCCCCTGAGGCGGTCCTGCCCGCGTCATTATATCAGCGACTGATGCAGGTGCTGGAGGACGGAACGAGCGAGTACGGGGAAAATGACTGGTTTGGCCATATCAGGACACCGAATGATCTGCGTTGCGTTATCTATCTCGATGGTTGTCGTCTCGATGAAGAAACGGAGCGGCGGCTGGTAAAGATATACATGAATAATATCGCCAGTGTCATCGATTCGCTGGCCCTGCAGGAGGAGATTGTCAATACCCAGAAAGAAGTGGTCATCACTTTGGGCGAGGTTATTGAGACACGCTCGCACGAGACAGCCAATCACGTTCGGAGGGTGGCGGAATACACCTATCTTTTGGCACGAAAATACGGCATGGGTGAACAGGAAGCGATGTCTCTGCGCTTTGCCTCGCCCATGCATGATGCCGGTAAGATTGGCATTCCCGACGCCCTGTTGAATAAACCCGGTCGACTGACCCGTGAGGAGATGGAAGTGATGCATGATCATACGATCATGGGCTTTGATCTCTTGAAGAAATCCCAGAGGCAGATCCTGCAGATGGCGGCCATTGTCGCCCATCAGCACCATGAACGTTGGGACGGTCGAGGGTATCCGCAAGGCCTGAACGAGGAGCATATTCATATCTATGGCCGGATTGTGGCGTTGGCCGATGTCTTTGATGCTCTAGGTTCTGTCCGATGTTATAAGGCAGCCTGGCCGACGGATGAAGTGGTTGCTCTGGTCAAGCGCGAACGCGGGAGTCATTTCGACCCCGAGCTTGTGGATATTCTTGTAGGCAATCTTCCGGAATTCCTGGCAATACGTGAGAAATATCCCGATCACTGACTTCGGTTGCGATCAGGCGTGGTTGCGCAATTTCAGCTCCAGTGGATGGGGGTTGAGGTAATATTGATCCGCCAGATATTCCTCATTGTATTTACGCACATAGTGATTGATCAGGGTTACCGGTACGATGAGTGGTATCAGCCCCTCTTTGAAATTGTCGATGATGGTGAGCAGCTCCTGTTTTTCGTCGCTCGTCAGCATTTTCTTGAAATAGCCAAGGATGTGCATAAGGACGTTGGTGTGCTTTTTCAGAGTGCAGCGTAGCTTGAGCGCAGCCATCAGTTGCTGTTCATACTGGGTAAAAAGCTCATAGTCCGGAATTTTCCGGGCCTGTGCTACCAGTCGACCCAAGTCCCGGTAGATTTTTTCGCTGTGGGAGAAAAGCAGCAATTTGTGGCTGGTGTGGAACTGGACCAGGGCGCCGACCGTTCGTTTTTCGGCCAAAAGCCTGCGCCAGCGGCGGTGGACAAAAATCCGCTCGATGAAGTTTTCCCGCAGGATCGGGTCGTGTAATCTCCCTTCTTCTTCCACCGGCAGGTTTGGAAAACGTTCCATGAAGGCGCGGGCAAAGATGCCGATCCCGTTTTTCTCCGGCATTCCCTTGTTGGTGTAGACCTTTACCCGTTCCATACCGCTGCTGGGGGAGCGGCTTTTGAAGATAAAACCGTCGAGCTGTTCCTCTGCCAGGAGCCGAAGGCGCTTCTCCGCCCACTGCTGCATTTGTTCAGTGTGGTCGATATTTGTTCGGGAGGTTACAAGCCGTGGTGCCTCCGGAGTCCCTACCAGCCGCAGTGCTTCCCGGGGGATGGGCATGCCGCACTCCACTTCCGGGCAGACCGGAATATAGTCGGCATAGCGGCCGAGGGTGTCGGTCAGGAAACGGTCATGTTTGTGACCACCGTCAAAACGCACAGGATTACCTAAGAGACAGGAACTGATACCAAGACGTATTTTTTCATCCATGCTCTACCCCTCCCGGGCTGGTGACCCGATATGTTGATAGGTGGTTTATTCGCTACGGTTTTCTTCTTTCATCAGCTTATAGTTGATACTGTCCACCAGTGCTTGCCAGCTTGCCTCGATGATGTTCACTGAGACGCCGACAGTTGACCAGGCGCATTGCTTATCGCGGCTTTCTACCAGAACCCGAACCTTGGCCTCGGTGCCATGCTCACCGGAGAGCACCCGCACTTTGTAGTCGAAGAGTTCCATCTCTTCAAGGCAGGGGTAGAAACGGACCAGTGCCTTGCGGATGGCGCGATCAAGGGCGTTTACCGGGCCGTCGCCCATGGCGGCGGTGTGCACCTCGTCCCCTCCGACAAAGAGGCGGATGGTGGCCTCGGTGAGCGGTGGTTTATCCATCCGGTATTTATGGTTCATGACCCGGAAGGTTTCGAACTTGAAGTAGTTCCGCTGGAGGCCAAGAGCTTTACGCATCAGGATCTCAAAGCTTGCCTCTGCACCTTCAAATGAAAAACCGTTATTTTCAAGTTCTTTCAACTCGCTGATGATGGTGGCGAGTACCGGATCATTGGGGCCGATCTTCAGCCCCCAGAGCTTGGCTTTATGCAGGATGTTGGAGCGACCCGCCTGGTCGGAGATAAGGATGCGGCGGATATTGCCGACCTTGTCCGGATCGATATGTTCATACGTAAGGGGGTTGCGTTTGACGGCGCTGACATGAATGCCGCCCTTGTGGGCAAAAGCGGACTCGCCAACATAGGGTTGGTAGCGATTATGAGGCAGGTTGGCCAGCTCGTTCACCAGTCGCGAGGTGGCGTAGAGGCTGTCGATATTCTGCTGTACCTTGCAGGAAAGCCCCATCTTGAAGACCACCGCCGGGATGATTGAGGTGAGATTGGCGTTGCCGCACCGCTCGCCGAAACCGTTAATGGTGCCCTGGACATGATCGGCCCCGCAGCTGATTGCCAGCAGCGCATTAGCCACCGCCGAATCCGAGTCGTTATGGGAGTGGATGCCGATTTTCACCGTGTGGCCGTGATCGGCTATATGCTTCTTCACCGTCCTGACGATGGGTTCAATCTCCTGGGGCAGGGTACCACCGTTGGTGTCGCAGAGGACGATGGTTTCAGCACCACCTTCGGCCGCTTTCATGAGAGTGGCCAGGGCGTACTCTTCATTGTTTTTGAAGCCGTCGAAAAAATGTTCGGCATCATAAATGAGATGCTCTACCTGGGGGCGCAGGTAGGCCAGAGTGTCCTGAATAATCTGCAGGTTGTCCTCGAGTTTGATGTGCAGCGCCTCAATTACATGAATGTCCCAGCTCTTTCCGAAAATAGTTATGGCCGGCACCCTGGCGTCAAGGAGCGCCTGCAGGTTGGGGTCTTCCTCCGGTCGGTTTTTGAAGTGGCGGGTGGAACCGAATGCTGCAAGCTTGGCGTGTTGTAACTGCACGCCTCGCATTTTCTGGAAATATTCGACTGATACGGGATTGGAACCCGGCCAGCCGCCTTCAATGAAATCAATGCCGAGTTCGTCCAGGGCACGGGTGATGCGAACTTTGTCATCCGAGGAAAGGTTGAAGTTCTCTGCCTGAGTGCCGTCTCTCAGCGTAGTGTCGTAGATTTCTATTGATCTCCCCATGGTGAATCGTTGTCCTCTGTTCTGCTGATAAAATATGTAAAAAGTAATGGGCTGGAAAATAGAGCGGGAAAAAAATGTGATGGTCCGCCGGAACCTTTCACGATAAAGAAAAATGACGAAAATAGGAAGATAAAAATTATCAGGGCGCTACACCTCCAGTGGTGCAGAGGTGGGCTCCGGGCACGCTGGCCGAGAAAACGGTTAGTGCCCGAAGCAGCTTGAGTCGCGGTCTTATTGTGCCATCGAATGCCGACTGTTAAAAATCTATAATAAAACTATAGATGCCCTGTTCGAAGCTGGTTGTTACCGCATGGCCGGAATGGTTGAAGATGGTCTGCATACGCTGGTTTTCCCTCAACACCTTGGCGGAAAAGCCGGCAATTCCGTTACGCCCGGCTATGCTTGCCAGGTGGCGGTAGAGAAAGGAACCGATTCCCATGTTCTGCCAGGTGTCGCGAACCACAAAGGCAATCTCGGCCCGGTTGCTCTCTTCATGCAGATAATAGCGGGCTACACCAATAATGATTTCACCGTGCGCCTCCGGTACCGTGGCGACGATGGTTACTTCCCTGCGGTGATCGACATAGACAAAGTCCTGGATCTGTTGAGGGGAGAAGGTGAGCTGCCGGCTCTTGAACCGGTAGTAGACTGTTTCCCTGGAGAGGTTGTAGACGAGGTCACGCATGTTTGCTTCGTCGGTGGGCAACACTGCCCGTAACTGGATCTCAGTGCCGTCGTGGAGAAGCATGGTCGTTTGCATGGCCTCATTGGGTGGCAGGGCCAACTTGCCGCCCACAGCTGCCATCTCGGGTCGCAGATAATGGGCCTCGATGGCTTCGGCAAAGAGTTGTTCGCGAAAATCGGGATGGGCGATGGAAATAAGTGCCATGACCCGTTCAGGAATGGATTTGCCGTAGAGATAGGCCACTCCATATTCGGTGACCACGTAATAGACATCACCCCTCGTCCCGACAACGCCTGAACCTTTTGAGAGATGTGGCACAATGTTGGAACGCTTGCCCTCCGGGTCGGTGGAGGGTACGGTGATGATAGCCAGGCCGTCCCGGCTGCTGGCTGCTCCGCGATTGAAATCGATCAGGCCGCCGATTCCCGAATAGAGTTGTCCCTGCTGGGAGTCTGCAGCTACCTGGCCGGTGAGGTCAATTTCCCGGGCTGAGTTGATGGCCACCATCCGGGTCTGCCGGCTGATGACTCGGGGATCATTGACATACTCGGTGGGGCGAAAGCAAAAGAGCGGGTTGTTGTTGACGAACTCATAGAGTTTTCGGGTGCCGAGGCAGAAGCTGGCAACGATGCGTCCCCGATCGCTTGATTTTCGGGCGCCGGTGATAGCGCCGGAAGCAATCAGCTCGAGGATGGCGTCGGTGATCATCTCGCTATGGATACCCAGATCTTTTTTGCCATGGAGAAATTCCATGGTGGCGTGGGGTATACGGCCGTAGCTGTCCAACCGCCCGAAACCGAACTCAATGGTGGCTCCGTCGGGGATGAGTGCTGCCACCCGGCGGCCGATCTCACGGCTGGTGGGGTGGACTGTATCAAGCTCACGCTCCAGCAGCGGCAGGTCGACGGGTACGAGCACGTCAAGGTCGTAGACGTCAACCAGGCTGTCGCCCATGGTGCGCGGCATCTGGGGGTTCACCTGGGCGATGATGAGCGACGCATTTTCGATGGCGCTTTTGACGATGTCCACAGCAATGCCGAGGCTGACCATACCCTGTTCATCTGGCGGGCTCACCTGGATCAGGGCCACGTCGATGGGCAGCTGGCCGGTGTTGAACAGGTGGGGGATGTTCGAGAGCAGCATAGGGGTGTAGCTGCCGAGACCCTCCTGGATCATGGGGCGGACATTCTGGCCAATGAAAAAGGAGTTGAGCCGGAAACTGTCGGCAAACTGCCGCCTCGCATACGAGGCATCGCCCTTGGTGAAGAGCTGCAGAATCTCGACATCGGCAACTTCGCCGGCCCTGGCTGCCAAGGCCTCTACCAGCATGGTGGGCTCGCCGCAGCCGGTGCCGATGAACACCCGCTGGCCCGAGCGAACTTTACGCAGCGCTTTTCTGGGGCTCATGATCATGGCCCGATAGCGGTCCTGCCAGTTTGTATCAAATTCCATGTTCTTGGCCTTTCAAAAAATAGCTTTTAGATCGTTTGGGTGGTTCGGCAAGCGTGATGCGGGCGTCGGCCACAACCGGGTCGGTGCCGAATTCGCCGACAATAAAGGGGTTGATCTCCATCTCGATGATTTCCGGGAAGTCGGTGGTGAGCTGGCTGATGCGCTGCAGGCCGGTGGCGATATTGTCAATATCCACCGCACGGCCACCGCGCTTGCCCTCGAGAATGGTGTAGGAACGGGTCGAGCGCAGCATGGCGATCGCCTCTTCGTGGGTAATGGGCGCCAGGTGGAAGGTGACGTCTTTCAACACTTCGACAAAAATGCCGCCCAGGCCAAACATCAGCATGGGCCCGAACTGCGGGTCGCGGGTCATGCTGAGGATGACCTCGATACCAGGATCGCCCATATGTTCGACATAGATCCCGTCGATTCTTGCTTCGGGCGCGCGTTGCTTAATTCGCATCATCATCAGGTCGTAGCTGTCGCGTACCTGCTGGATGGTGGTGAGGTTCAGACGAACGCCGCCAACCTCGCTTTTGTGAATGATGTCGGACGAGACTATTTTCATGGCCAGGGGGAAGCCGATGTGGCGGGCATGTTCTACTGCCTCCTCGGCTGAAGCTACCAGCCGGCCGGGTGGGATGGCAAAGCCGTAGGCGTCGAGGATCTTTTTGGTCTTGACTTCATTCAATTGGAGCACGTTGTTGGCGCGGCTCCGGGTGATGATATGGTCAGCCCGTCTCCTGTTCACCTTGAAGCGGGTGACAATCCGTGGCGGTCGAGCCTTCCAGACCGCATAGTCGTACATGGCTTTGAGCGCCGCCACCGCCCGTTCCGGCGAGGGGAAATTGGGAAGACCGGCTTTGACAAGTTCATCGGCGCCGGGCATAACCTCGCGACCACCCATAAAGGAAACCAGCACTGGCTTTGAACCGTCGATGGTGCGGGCTATGGTGCGGGCGGTTTCCGCCGGGTCGGTCATTGCCTGGGGCGTAAGGATGATGATGATTGCATCCACCTCGTCGTCATTCTGTGCGGCGGCTATGGTCTCGCCATAGCGGGCGGGTGGGGCGTCGCCCAGGACGTCGATGGGATTGGCGACGCTGGCTGCTGTTGGTAGCCGTTCTCGCAATGAGGCGGCAGTGTTGGTGGCCAGTTCGGCCACTGTCATTCCGGAATGTTCGATGGCGTCGGCGGCCATGGTGCCGGGGCCGCCCGCATTGGTGACCACAAGCACCCGGTTTCCCTTGGGCAGCGGCTGCATGGAAAGCGCCGTGGCATAATCAAAGAGCGATTCAAAAGTGTCGGCGCGGATGACCCCAGCCCGTTTGAAAGCAGCTCCATAGGCGGTGTCGGTTCCGGCCATGACACCGGTGTGACTGGCTGCGGCCCGGCGACCGGCCTGACTGGTGCCAGATTTCAGGATGATAACCGGTTTTTTTGAGGCGGCTTCGGTGGCGCATTTGATGAAATTATCACCGGCCACGATGTTTTCGAGATAACCGACGATCACGTCTGTGTCCGGGTCGTTGCCGAAATATTCCAGTAGATCGTCTTCGGTGATGTCCGCCTTGTTGCCGATGGAGACCAGCTTGGAGAGGCCGAGGTCGCGGCCGCGTGCCACGTCGAGAATTGAGGTGCAGAGGGCACCGGACTGTGAGAAAACCCCAATTCGGCCCGCTTTCGGCATGGCGCCAGCAAAGGAGCCGTTCAAGCTGTGGCCGGTGTTCAGCAATCCCAGGCAGTTGGGGCCGAGAAGTCGAGCACCGTTACGTCGGCAAAGCTCAGCCAATTCCTGCTCAAGCATCGCCCCATCCCGTCCTGTTTCCTTGAAGCCGGCAGTGATAACGGCAATGGTCCTGGCCCCTTTCTGTAGACATTCTCTGGCGCTCGTCATTACCTCTGATCGTGGCACAGCGATGATGGCGAGATCGATGGCGCCCCGGTAAGCATCCAGACTGGAGAGGACTGTATGGCCAAAGAGTTCGCCGCCGGCAGGGTTCACCGGGATGATCGTTCCGGTATAGCCGCCATCGACAAGGTTGGCCATAATGTCATGGCCGACTTTGCCAGGGACTCTCGAAGCGCCAAGTAACGCTATTTTTTGCGGGTAGAAAAGGTGTGTCAGCATGGTTGATGTCGGAAGGTGTGCTGTTGATGTTAGATTTGGCCGGTGCAGTCATCGGTATGACTGTAGTCAAAATAATGGGATTATGGTCGAAGTCCAGGAAAATTTCCTCTGATTTGAACGACCGTTTGCGGAATGACTCTACGGTACCGCGAGATACCTATAGCAAGCATTGCCTCATATTTAAAGGTATATTGAAAACACCAGTTCGGGACAATTTAACTGGCTGTTTGGTATGACCAATAGCGTTTGCAATGGACGGAAATGTCAAGGGATAGCGATGTTGGATGTTGCAATAATGCGTATTCTGGGGCATAGTGCGATTATTCTGAAATTGTTGATGGAGTGACGTAGAGTTGCGCGAATGGTATTACCAATGGTTCTGGTGGCACGGTTTACCGTGATTGTAGAAGATCATTTTTTCTGTAACCAAATGTTTTTGCATAGAGAAATTCGTGGTGTCATAAATAAACCGTATATTCGGACATGAATGCGGTGTAAACGATAATATTACAGTAGTGAAGGTGTTATGAAACTGAAGCCTATTCGACCAAAACGGATATCCGATCAGGTCTTTGAACAGATACGGGAACTTATTTATAAAGGTGAATTCAAGCCGGGTCAGCAGATTCTTCCTGAGCGGGAACTGGCGATCTCCATGGCAGTTAGCCGGACCTCGGTTCGAAACGCCATTAATAAGCTGGTGACCATGGGGCTACTTGAGCATCGTCAGGGGCAGGGTACCTTTGTCAGCTCACCGGATAGCAGGAAAGGCAATCCTCTAGCCGCAGTCATGGCTACGGAAGAAGCGACGCTTGACGACCTCCTCGAAGTGCGCATGGGCCTTGAAGCCAATGCTGCGGTGCTGGCCGCGCAACGAGCTACTGAAAACGATATTCTCTCCATGGAAAGGTCCCTTGAAGAGATGGCCGAAGATCTTGAAACAACAGACAGGATCACTACCGAATCGGATGCGGCCTTTCATATGGCGGTGGCCTTTGCCACGAAAAATCCCGTGCTTATTCACTTGATGCGCAATTTCTACGATTTTCTTTTCATTGGCATCAAGCAAAATCTGACCCATATGTATCAGGATGCCAACACCCTCCATGACGTGCTGGCACATCATCGTGAGGTGTTTGCCGCAATTCGTGACAGGGAGCCCGCAAAGGCTGGTGATGCCATGAAATCACATATTCGATACGTCCAGAAATATTTCCGCGCCAGATAATCGTGTTCTTCTTCGAGCCATCGGTCTCGGTGATTTCACCGAGACCGATGGCCCTGGTTATTAAGTCAGCTGTTATAGTTGTCGCACTTTTGGTGCGTTATGTGTGTGTGCTCTGAATTTTCTGAGGGCATCGTTGTGCTCTGTTGAATTTTGTTTCTCGGAACCGTGTTTCTGATATTGCGCAAAAATGGTTGTCGTATTAGATATTACCGGATGAAATGGCTGTCAGACCGGTTTGTTGGGCTGTCTGGCATGATGTATTGAGGACATGAAAAGACGAAACTACGGAGAAACAGGAGAAAATATGAAGCGTTTTGGAAAAATTGCAACAGTGCTGGCAACCTGTATGTTGGTTGCTTCACCTGCCTTGGCGGCGGAAAAAGTTCGCTGGAAGCTGGCCATGAGTTGGTCGAGTACGCTGACACCATTGGCAGCGGCGGCGCCGAAGCTGGCAGATATGGTCAGCAAGATGTCTGGTGGTAATTTTGAGATCCGGGTCGAAGGTGCCGAAAAACACAAAGCTGCTTTGGGTATTTTGGATATGGTGAAAGGGGGCCAGTACGAGATGGGGCATTCCGCTTCCTATTACTGGAAAGGCAAGGACATCTCCTCTGTTTTCTTCACCACTGTACCGTTCGGCATGACCAGCAACGAGCAGTATGCCTGGTTCTATTATGGTGATGGACAGACCTTGCAGGATAAGGCCTTTGAAAAGTTTGATGTTCTTTCCTACCCCGGCGGCAATACCGGTGTACAGATGGGCGGCTGGTTTAAAAAGGAAATCGCATCTGTTGACGACCTGAAAGGTCTAAAAATGCGCATTCCCGGTGTTGCGGGCGAGATTTTTGCCAAACTTGGTGTGGCTGTGACCAATATCCCGCCGGGTGAGCTCTATACTTCCCTTGACCGTGGTACCATTGACGCCCTTGAGTGGGTTGGCCCGGGTATGGATATCAAAATGGGCTTCCACAAAATCGCTCCCTACTATTACACCGGTTGGCATGAGCCGGGTGCAGAGATGCACTATTTGATCAATAAAAAGGCCTTTGAACAGCTGTCACCTGAGTATCAGGCAATCCTGACCACCGCCATAAAGGCAGTAACTGCCGATCAGACCGCCATGAACTTTGACGCCAATGCTCGTGCCTGGGCTCAGATCAAGGCCGAATATCCTGATATCAAGATTATGAGCTTTCCGCCCGCGGTCTTAAAAGAGATGAAAAAGGCCAACGACGAGGTCATGAGTGACTATGCCGCCAAAGATCCGCTCTTCAAGGAGATTTGGGAAAATCAGAAGGCGTACATGGCTGATGTTCGTGAGTGGACCAGGATGTCAGACTATCTGTATATTAAGACAGTGGAAGCACTTCAGGAATAATTCGGGTGATACCGGTTGCAGGTGAAACCGTCCGTTCTCCTTTGTTCTGGAGGAGGGACGGTTTTTTGTTTTGGAAATGTTGTTCATCATGTACCGGCTCTGGCGATTGAGAAGGGAATCGTCTGGTCGATACATCTATGTTTGGGAGTGCAATAATGTTGATACGGGTGGAACGATTTTATGACCGGCTAAGCCGATGGCTTGGGAAAGGGCTGTCGTTTGTATTGCTCTTAATGACACTGAATGTCTTTTACGATGTGATCATGCGCTATACCTTTCACAACAGTTCGGTTGGGATGCAGGAAATGGAGTGGCACCTCTTTTCGGTGGTGATCTTGTTCGGCATGTCTGTGGCGCTGATTGAAGAGGGCCATGTACGCGTTGATTTCCTCTATGACCGGTATAAGCCGAAGAACAAGGCGATCATCAACATTATCGGTACTATCTTTTTTCTTCTTCCCCTGGCGTTATTAATCTTCTTTGGTTCTTTCGACTTTGTCCGGGATGCATGGGAGATTGGTGAGATTTCTGAAGATCCTGGCGGCTTACGGTATCGCTGGATTATCAAGGGTATGATTCCCATCGCCTTTGGGGTACTGATTTTTTCGGCTGTTGGCTATACGGTGAAAAACATCAACCTGTACCGGTTTCATAAAGATGGTGGGTCCGTACCCTCTACAACAGACGGAGGGGCGCAATAATGGTCGGTATCGTTATGTTCATCGCCGCTCTGGCCCTGTTGGCAATTGGATATCCTGTGGCCTTTACCTTCGGTTCTGTTTCGATCTTTTTCGGGGTGATCGCGGCCCTGGTAGAACTGCTGCCCGATCCTTCCCTTGGTGCGGTTACGGATGAGTTTCTGCAGATGTTTTCCATGATGCCCTTTCGTATCTATTCCATCATGAACAACACCATCCTGATGGCTGTGCCGCTTTTTATTTATATGGGCATCATTCTGCAGAAATCGAATCTGGCGGAACGATTGCTGGAAGCCATGGGTACGCTTTTCGGCAAGATCCGGGGCGGTGTGGCGGTGAGCACCGTGCTGGTGGGGACGCTCCTGGCCGCTTCAACCGGAGTTGTAGGCGCATCGGTAGTGGCCATGGGTGTCATTTCGCTGCCGGTCATGCTCAAATATGGTTATTCCAAGAGACTGGCTACCGGGACTATCTGTGCGGCCGGAACCCTCGGCCAGATCATTCCCCCCTCGATTGTACTCATCATCCTGGGCGATGTGTTCCAGCAACCGGTAGGAGACCTGTTTCAGGCTGCGGTTGGGCCTGGTCTGGTATTGGTTGTCTGTTATATCGTTTATATACTTATCCTGGCGTTGTTGGATAAAAACGTGGCGCCGGCCATGCCGCCCCAGGAGGGCGGGAAATTTGTCAATATCCAGAAGGCGCTGATGGCCATCGTGCCGCCACTCACCCTTATCGTCATGGTGCTCGGCTCGATCTTTGCCGGTATCGCCACTCCCACCGAGTCGGCAGCGGTGGGCTGTGTGGGGGCCATGGTGCTGGCCGCCCTGTATCGTCGTTTGAGTTTGCAGATTGTCGAGGAAGCGGCGCTGGAGACGGTAAAGATCAGTGCCATGGTTTTTGCCATTCTGATTGGAGCCACCGCCTTTTCGATGGTGTTTGTCTATAGTGGTGCTGATTACATTGTTGAGGATGCCCTGACCAATCTGCCCGGGCAGAAGTGGACCTTTCTCGCACTCTCCATGCTGGCGATCATGCTGCTTGGCTTTTTCATCGATTTTATTGAGATTTCATATATTGTCGTACCGATTCTGTTGCCGATTGCCGATATTATCGGTCTCAACCCGCTCTGGTTCGCCATTCTTATCGCCATGAACCTGCAGACTTCCTTCCTGACACCGCCTTTTGGTTTTTCCCTGTTCTACTTAAAAGGTGTCTGTCCGCCTGAGGTGAGTACGATTGATATCTATCGAGGCGTCATCCCATTTATTTTTATTCAGGTGGTGGTGCTGTTGTCGATCATTGTCTTCCCCGGTCTTTATGGATTTGAATAACGATTGAGCTAACGTAAGTGTACGGGGTAGGAAGGCGGCTTACTTTTTGGAAGGGCTGGCATCATCAGGCTCGGTTGTCGGTATCGTGCCGCCACTATGCATGCAAGGGGTTGTTCAGGCGTTCATCAAACGTTTCAGGATTGCCTGGAAGTCATCCTGTCTTGCCAAGAAGGCTCCGACCACCATCGGGTCGAACCGCAATCCGGACTGTGATGTGATGTAAGAGACCGTTTCGTCGTGGCTCTTGCTGGTTGGATTGTTGGGGGTTCCTGCGGTCATTTCTTCGTAGGCGTCCGCTAGGGCCATGATCCGGGCGGCCAGTGGAATTTCCCGGCGCATAAGTCCATGGGGATAACCCCTGCCGTCCCAGCGCTCATGGTGGAAATAGGCGATGTGTTTGGCCATCTCGAGGAAGCTGCTGCCTTTGCTTTCTTCCTGCATTTCTCGGATCACGTCGCCACCGGTGATGGTGTGGCGGCGGACAAGTTCGTGTTCATGTTCTAGCTGAGGTTCATCAAGCCCCCCGAATTTGTCGGGGATTGCCACTTTGCCGATATCGTGGAGAATAGAGGCGTGATAGATATCCTCAATATAGGTTGGTGTCATGACGCTTTGCAGTTCAGGATACTGCGAGAGTTCAATTGCCAAAAGCTGGCAGTATTCCCGAATCCGCTCCAGGTGGTTACTTGACGTGGCATCCCTGAACTCCGAGAGTTTGGCCAGGGCAAGTATGGCCGCAGTCTCGGTCTGCTTACGGGTCTCAAGGGACGCGAGCAGCTTTTGCTCCATCACCTTTCTTCCGCTGATATCCCTGATAAGCATGAGAATGACGATAACGGCCTGATCACGGCGCAGCAGGCCGGCGCTGACCTCTGTTTCAGTAGAGTTTCCATCACGCTTGATAAGGCGCAGCTGCCGGTTACGGACCGGTGTGATGCTGCTTATCGTTTCTGCCAGGATGTTGCGGAGGTTACGCTGCTCTTCTTCGGGAATGATGGTGCTGAGCGGTGTTTCGCCATAGTGGATATCGTCTCCGTAATGCTGGTCAAAGTTGCTGTTGGTTTGCAGAATGATTCCTTCAGGTGAGACCAGTACCACATCATCAGCGATCTGGTTGAAAAGCAATCGATAGCGTGCCTCACGTTCCTGCTGCTCGCGGGAGCGTTTCTCCACTTCTATTTCCAGTGCCTCGGCGTGCAGTGAAAGCTGCTCGGCTATTCTGTTTTCTTCAACGCGGAGTGTGTACTCTTTCTCCCGCGCCCTGGTGTGCGCCCAGCTTTGGGTGGTGTTGAGGCCGACCATGCTCAGCATGAAGAAAAGGTTGGCAAACAGGTCGAGCAGGAATGGTTCGCTCAAGGGGGTGCTGTAAAGGACTGTGATAGTGTAAAGCAGAACCAGCAGCAGGCCACTGATAAGGGTTTGGCCCATGGTGAGCGGGGCTAATGCGGCGTAAAGGGTCATGACAAGAATCAGGCCGACATAGTAGGGGGAGGCGATCCCTTCCATTCGTGCAATTATCACCAGCAGAACCATACTTATGGCAATGTATCCCGAGAATCCAGTGGCAAAGGCAAATTTTTTCTGTTGGTCACGATAATTCAAGAAGACAAACAGCAGGCAGATTGCTGTGCCGGCTAATCGGCAGAGCAGAAATTCCACGAACATTTCCGGGACCACGAAATAGTCGAGGACGGAAAAAAGCACCATAAAGGTGGCGCCCGCCAGCAAAATATAATAGACCCGGCGGTGATGAAGTTCGAGGAGCTCTTCCCGGTAACTCTTCATGACCCATTCCTGGCGGGTTCGGGCTGCTGCAGAAGCAGCCTCATTCTGGTCTCCTTGAAGTCATTCTCACGCCGGAGAAATGCATTCACGACATGGGGATCAAATTGCCGGCCGCTTTCTCTCACTATAATTGCCCGGCTCTCTTCATGGCTGAAGGGTGGTTTGTACACCCGGTTGGAGGTGAGCGCATCATAGACATCAGCCAGGGAAATGATGCGTGCGGCCAGAGGTATTTCATCTCCCGGCAGGCCGTCCGGATATCCACGGGAATCCCATCGTTCATGATGGGATCTGGCAATGTCCCTGCCAAGCTGGAGAAAAGAGGAGTTCTCTTTTCCATGGTCCGCTGCAGCCAGAACGTTTGCGCCAAATATCGTATGCTGTTTCATCAACTCAAACTCGACCTCAGTGAGTTTGCCCGGTTTCATGAGGATCGAATCTGGTATGCCGACTTTGCCGATATCGTGCAGCACTGCGGAATATCCGATCTCGTCGATGAACCGGTCATCGATAAGCGGGCCGTACTCATGTGAGCTGGCCAACTCTTCGGTCAGAATGCGGGTATAGGACCGGATACGGGAAAGGTGCTGACCTGTTTCGTCATCTCGGCATTCCGCCAGTCGGGCCAGGCCGAATATTGCTGCCTGCCGGGAAGTGCCGATCAGCCGTTCTGCATCAAGCAGTTTACGCTCAATGCTTTTTTGAATGGAAATATCTCTCAGTATCAGCTGGAAATAGGGTGCGTGGTTAATTTCAATCCGTGAGGCGCTTAGCTCCACTTCCAGCGGTTCGCCCAGGATGTTGACGAGGTTGAGCTGGATGCTGCGCAGTGGCAGGTTGCCTCGCAGCTGCAGGATAATATGGGTGAGCCAGTCGGTTTTTTCCCGCTCATGACGGAGAAGTTGCCTGATATTTTTTCCCTCAAGCTCTTTCTCGGCGATGCCAAGAAGGGTTCGACAGTTGTTGTTGAACTGGTGGATTATCCCTTCATCATCGACCAGTACAACCATGTCCATGATGTTGTTGTAAAGATCCTGGTATTTGAGGTCGGTTTCCTGGAGTTCAATCAGGCGTTGTTGGATTGTTTCCTCAAGACCGTCTGTGTAGGCGGACAATTTGTAATGAATCTTGCGGATATTCTCCTTGGCGCGGAGTTGGTTGTGGAGGGTGTGCAGGTCGTCATAACTCTGAGTTGCGACGATACCGACAAGACTTAAAAAGAAAAACGAATTGCTGACGGCAAAATGTATTTGGTTCTGTTCTGGAAGACCAAGCGTGGTCAGCACCGTTGCCAGGTAGACCCCGTACATGGAAAGACCATAAAAGAGAGCCGTGGCGGCGCTGAGCGGCAGTACGAACAGGGCGCCAGCGATCATAAGTAGAATACCCACATAATAGCCGGAGGAAAATCCTCCCAGTTCGACCGCCATTTTAGAGATGACCAGGCTGCCCAGCACCATGGCAAGATACATCAGGTATGGTGCAAGTTTTTTGAAGGTTTGTTGCTTTAAAAGATTGATGAAGGCGAGCAGGATGATGACATAGATCAGTCGGTAGAGCAGAAAACGGCTGAAATACTCGTTGCAGTAGGCATAGTCGAGTATGGAAAAAAGAGGAAAAAACACCACCGCAAGCCATAAGCAGATGAGAGTCCGCTGGTAAAACAGCAGGCGTGTTTCCTCAAAAATATATGGCGACGACAGTTGCTGTACTTGTGACATCACGTTTCTGAAATTGATGGTTTGGAGACCCTGTCTCGATTTCTACGTTCAAAACCGGGACAGGGACTCCGAACTTAGTCTTTATGGGCAACGGCAAAAAGATTGACCAGGGTCTGTTCGGCAATAATGTCCACCTTGTCACCAAAGGGGGTTGCGGAGAACAGCTCGCGTAACTCTTCTTCGTCTCGGTAGATGAGCTCCCATTTCAGGAGTTTGTCGAGAAAGAGTGAGTCTGGATAAGCGGTGAAGTTGCCGAGAAGAAGAGTGCCACCCGGATTCAAATGATTATAACATTGCTTGATCAGGGCCTTGAACAGCCGCGGCTCAAGATAATCGCAGAGCCCGGCGGAATAGATGATATCCAGCTTGCCCAGCTGGTGGGTGACTCTGCCCAGCGCCCATTTGATCACGTTCTCGCTCATTAGCCGGATCGAGGCCCGGTGCGGAAAGATGTTTACATATTGATTGGTGTATTGGAGTGCTTCCGGATCGATATCGACACAGAGGGCCTCGATCAATTCGCTGTAAGGGCATTCGCTTAAGAAATCGAACAGCTCGCGGTTTGGTCCGCAGGCCAGGTTCATGATCCGGGTCACTTTGCCATGTTTGGCATTTTCGGCGCTAATGGCTGCGATCTGTTCTTTCAGCAGCTTGCGTCGCCCGTGGATGGCCAGTGAGCCCGGGCGCTGCAGGCAGAATTTGTCGACGATCTCACCAAGTTTCCCGTCGCCCTTGGGGATATTCGCATAGATGTGCTCCATCATGAGAAAATCGCCGGCATACCCCTTGGGCTTGTAATAGGCACGCTCAGCGAACCGGCTGCGCATGAGATAGGGGTAGATTTCCTTGAACACATAGCCCCACATGATCTCTTCATTGCCGCTGCCAACCATGCCGACCATGGCGGTTTTGAAATCCTGCAGAGATTCACTCAATTCACCGAGCAGGTCGATGCACCGCTGCTCCGCCTCGGGATCGGCTATGCCTTCGGTGTCCTTTCTTTGCAACTTGTGGGACAGATCAAAGAGTTCAGCCTTGAATCTTTCGGTACGACTGCTGGTGGCGTGCCACCCTTCAGAGTGGAGAAGCGATGGCGGCAGGGGCCGCGATTCTGTGTAGACACTGGAATGTTTTGTGGAAAGCAGATCGGCATAGCTGGCTACAGGCTCCCTTTCACCAGCGATGCGACGAAATTTTCGGCATATTTTCTGGGTAATGAAGATGAGGAAGTCCGTATAGAGGGTGGGGATTTCACGGCGCAGGAAGTTCATGGTCTCCGCGTTGAAAATTGCCACTTCCACCGGCCCGTTGGCCTGGATGTCTCGCACCCTGGTCTCACCGTCAAAAAAACCGATTTCGCCGAAAAATTCCCGTTCACCGATCAACGCCACTGTGATTCTGGTAGCGTTCTGGCCAGTATAGCTGACCTCGACGCTGCCTTTTTTCACATAGTAAAAGGCCTGCGGATCGTTGTCCGGCGACATGATTGTATCCCCGGCGGAAAATGCGTGGGATCCGGCGTAAGGGAGAATCTTTTCCAGCAAGGTATCCTGGTCCTGCAGTTCGGTCGTGATGTTCATGGTCGGTCTCGTGATAGATATTTTCTGAATGAATAGGTTGTTGTTCCCGATTAAAACGAGGTAATGGCGCCTACGGTGATGGCGTGGGCGCCGCCGTCATCAAAGGTGCCGTCAACTCCCGTGGAACTGCTGGTCACACTTCGTGAAGTGGTGTGATAGTACATGTAGGAGACTCCCAGCTTCAGTGAATCGTTTGCTGCATACTGGACTCCAAGGCCGTACATATAGGCATCGGAATCGGGGAGGTCGAAGTTCACCGTGCGCTCGGGGATCGGTGTGTTGTCGATGGCAAAGCCGAGGGTGGTGGTGAACTGTTCCGATAGCTGATAGGTGAGGCCGAAGCGCAGTGCGTCGGAATCCTTCCAATCTTTCACCACTGGTTCGTCGAAAACCTGAAAAGGGGAACCTGCGAGCGACTGACCATAGTTGAAGTCGAGCTCATCGATGTCCGACCAGAATGTCCGGTTCCAGGCCACTTCCAGGGTGAGATCTCCAAAGCTGTAGGAGGTCGCAAGGCTGAAGACGGCCGGCAGTGTCAGATCGAGTGCAGCTGAGCCGTTGTAGCCAGCTACCGGAAATTGACCGACAAGGGCCGTGAGGTCGGCGTCCCCTTCCAGGTTAAGATCCACCTTAGACCGGTAGGTTGCCGCCAGCCTCCAGGCCGGGGTGGGGCGAAAGGTCATCGCCAGGTTATAACCAAAGGCGATATCATCCGCATCGAGGTCCCGGTCAAGGGTGGTGAGTGGGGCAATGTCGCCAATGGGCGGGTTGATGGCGGTGTTGCGCACTTCCCCTTTTGCGTAAATAGCGCGAACGCCGACAGCAAGGCTCAGATCATCGTTCACCCGGTAGGAGAAGCTGGGGCTTGCCTCAACTACATCAAGGGAAAAATGGCGGGCGGCCACCTGGGGAAACGGCTGATCCCAGCTTTTGGCCAATCCATAGGGATAGGTGAGGGCGAAACCGAAACGGAAATTGTTATATTCTTTTGAGACAAGGTGTATCTGGGGCAAAAAGAACATCTCGAAATCGGAAGAACCGTCAAAAGCAGGGGTACGATTGTCCTGGTAATTCACCTCGGGAAGCCAGAGGGTGGTCAGGCTCGTTTCGATGGCCCAGTTATCGCTCTGAAAACTCATGTTGGCAGGGTTATAATAGGCCGCATCCGGGCCGGTGTTGTAGGCGATATTGGCCCCAGCACTGCCGATGGCTTTTAAAGACTGGTTAGGGATCTGGAATCCAGCGCCATACGCAAAAGGAGCTCCAAGGAAAACACAGGTAAGCAGGCTGGCAAAAAGCAGCGAACGTTTGCGTAAAGAACTGGCAGGTGCAGTGCTCGTCTTTTTCATAGCACGTATTAGGTCTCAATGTGGGCAAATGTCACCGGTCCAAACGGTCTGCTGGGGGGCAGACCGATGGTGAGTAGTCATTATGGTTACTTCTTTGTAGTCAATATGATTACTTCCAGTATGGGACAACGAAAAATAAATAACAAGGCGACGGATGGAAAAACCTGTTTCGGTTCATTTCAAAAGAGGGGTTTTTGATGCGGATGGAGAGGGGGCAGGATGAAATGGGGAGAGAGGGATCTTGGGAACCAGGCAGCTTTCCATATAAGGAAAGCTGCCTGGTGAGGACATTAGATGATGGATTTACCAAAGAGCGATGCCATGAGCGAAACGGCCATCTGGGCAGAACGATTGCTGATATCGAGAATCGGGTTGATTTCCATCACATCAACGGAATGGAGTTTATTGGTGTCGGCGAGGGTCTCCATCAGCAGCTGTGCTTCCCGGTAGGTGAGTCCGCCGTGGGAAGGGGTGCCGACCCCTGGGACTTCGATGGGGTCGATGACATCCATGTCGAAGCTGAGGTGAATTCTCGGTAGGTCCTTGAACTTTTCCAAAGTATTCTGGAGGATGGTGCGCATTCCGAACTCGTCAATGTCACGCATGGTGAAGACGGTGCAGCCTGAATTTTTCAGCAAAACCTTTTCTTTCTCATCGAGATCGCGAACACCGATGACGACCACGTGCTCCGGTGTCATCTTCGCTCCAGGGCGGCCAACGTCCACCAGTTCTTTTGCTCCCTTGCCAAGAAGTACAGCCAGCGGCATGCCGTGTACATTGCCGCTGGCCGAAGTCTCGGGAGTGTTGAAATCGCCATGCGCATCAACCCATATCAGACCGACGGGGCTGTCATGGCTGACGCCGCCTACTGTACCAAGGGATGCTGAGTGGTCGCCCCCGAGAAAGATGGGGATTTCTCCATTTGTGACGGCAGTCTTGCCCAGCTCATATGCTCTCTGACAGGCCTGACGGATTGGGGGGAGACGTTCTTCGAGGCTGGTATTTTTCAAGCTGTAATGTCCGGGAATGGTGATGTCTCCACTGTCGAAGGTTTCGTGCCCCAGCGCCTGGAGGGTGGGGGCTAGTCCTGCGTAACGAATTGCGCTCGGTCCCATGTCGACGCCGCGCTGGTTCTGCCCGAGATCCATGGGGATGCCGATTATACGGATTTTTTTACTCATCATAGCCGGTATGTTGCCTCAGAGTGTTGAGAAGATTGAGACGAATTTGCTGGGAAGTTGATCGATTTATGGTGAAACTTTTCGTGTCAGAATCATGAAAGCAAGTGGTGCTCAATATAAGGGGTTGCCGGCTGAAAAGCAATGAGCCCATCCAGCAATACGTCTCTGCTCTCTGAAAAGGTGGAGGTCATGAAATCGACAGGATTGTAAGTTTCAAGCGGTTGCTCTTTTGGGAACTTCTTGACCTCAACTTATGCGGCATATATAGTTATGATATTAGAAGAAATATCCTGGATGTCGGTCCTATTCTTTCCGGTGTCGGGATTTGCCGGCAATTTCGGGGGGGATTGCAGAAAATTTTCTCCCACTCAGAATTGAGTTTGAATGGGTGTGGTAACTCTATGAAGAAATCCGCATACCTGACTACCGGTCTCGCCATCAAGGCCCTGGCCGGTCTGTCCAAGGCCGATGTTGCCCTGCACGGCACAGAGCAATTGCCTGCCGAACCCACCATTTTCGTCATCAATCACTTCACCCGGCTGGAAACGGTTCTTCTGCCTTATCATCTCTACAACCTCACCGATATGCCGGTCTGGTCACTGGCTCATTCCAGTCTGTTTCAGGGTGGGCTGGGCAATTTTTTCGACATGGTTGGGGTTATCTCCACCACCGATCCCAAACGCGACGAACTGATTGTCCGCAGCCTGTTGATCGGCGAGGCCAACTGGATGATTTTCCCGGAAGGGAGCATGGTGAAGACCAAGCAGATCATGCAGAATGGTAAATTCATGGTCACCTCACCAAGTGGGCCGCACAAGCCTCATACCGGTGCAGCATCGCTGGCTTTGAGAAGTGAATTGTTTCGTCGCTACCTGCTCAATAAGGGTGGTGAAAATGTGGAAGAAGCCAGGGGGATGCTTGAGTTTTTGAATATCGATAGCCTTGATCCGGTGCGAGATAAATCCACCTGTATCGTACCGGTCAACGTCACCTACTATCCGATCCGGGCCCGGGAGAATGTGTTGTCTTCTCTCGCCACGAAAATGGTGAAGGATCTGCCGGAACGGATGTTGGAAGAGATCATGACCGAGGGTACCATGCTGCTATCGGGGGTCGATATCGATATCCGTTTCGGAAAACCCATCAAAATCGCACCCTATCTCGAACATGGCAGGGTCAAAAAAGAGTTGGCTAAACAGGAACTCACCGGCTTTCTCATGTCCCCGGGGCTGAAGGAGGCTTTGAAAGAGCAGGCAGAAAACATCATGCAACGCTACATGGCGGATATCTACTCCATGACCACAGTGAATCATGAACATCTGTTTGCTTCCTTTCTCAGCATGTACCCTCGTCGGCAAATATGCGATTATGAACTTCGAAAGCGGGTCTTCCTTGCGGCCTGTAAGATCGGTGATATTGAGCTGCCGGGACTCTTTCTGCACAAGTCCCTGCAGGAGAACCAGGCCCACCTGCTGACAGACGACAGATATCACAAGTTTGATAACTTTCTGCAGCTCGCCCTTGAAAAAGGGGTACTTCGCCGGGAGAAAGACAATCTGGTGATAGATAGGACCAAGCTCTCGGCCCCGGTCAGCTTTCATCGGGGGCGTATTGATAATCCCATAGAGATAATGGTCAATGAGGTGGTGCCGCTGAAAAAGATCAAGAGGTACCTCATCTCCATTGCCTTGCAACCTGAGCCCCTTCTCCGTTTCAATCTGGTCCGTTATTTGCTGAAACGTGAAAAAGATCACTATAGAAGGGATTACGAAGCTTATGGCTATGGGGATGATTTGGAGCGGCAGAGCTTTGGCAAACCTTTTCTGCTCCCGGCGTTTCGTCGTCGAATCGGGGTTGTGCTGATCCATAGTTACCTGTCAGCGCCTGAAGAGGTAAAGGCGCTGGGGCGTCACCTGCGCAGCCATGGCTTGTGGGTCTATGCTCCGCGGTTGCCTGGGCATGGCACATCCTCACGGGATCTGGCCGGCCGGCATCATGAAGAGTGGCTTGAGGCGGTGGAGAACGCTTATGTGCTGATGCGATCAATCTGTGACAGGGTTGTGCTCTGCGGGGTTTCGGTCGGGGCGAGTCTTGCTTTTGAAGTGGCTGGTCGGGCGCGAGAAATTGCCGGAGTTGTCGGGATCTGCCCGCCCTTGAAGCTACAAGATTATTCCACCAACTTCATGCCGGCCATTGATGTCTGGAACAGGGTCGTGAAGAAGATCCGGGGTACTGAAAGCGATCCGTTTTTCGAGTTTACCGCCGATAATCCCCATATCAACTATCGACGGAACCCGTTCGCCGGCATCCGAGAAGTTGGCAAGCTGTTGGAAAAGGTGGAGAAGCGGCTGCCGGAACTCTCTACGCCGGTGCTGGTCGTCCAGGCCGACCATGACCCGGTAGTCAATGTGAAAAGTGGCAGAAAAGCCTTTGACATGCTGAAAGGTAAAGACAAGCGGTACACCCTGTTCAGCTTTGATCGCCACGTCATTATTAATGGACCGGGGGCAGAAAAGGTACACCGTCATATCAGCGATTTCATCCTGCATCTTGGCTCAGACTGACAGGCTTGTTCCGGATGAGAAATTTTGCCTAATCCCGGTAAAGTTTGTCGATTTCCTCCTTCAGGTGGTCGATCACGTTTTTTCGCCGGATCTTCATGGTTGGGGTCAGGAGACCGCCTTCGACCGTCCAGGGATCAAGGGTCAGCACTGCCCGTTTGATAAAGGCGTAACCTGGCATGGAGTGCATCAACTTTTCCACCCGGGCGAGAATTGCCTGCTGCACTCTCTGATCCTGCAGGGATTGTGGGGCAGGCGAAAGTCCCAGCTCTTCGGCTAGCATCTCCCAGCGATCTCTTGCCAGCACCGCAACCAGGACCAGATAGGGTTTTCCTTCACCGATCACCATCGACTGCTCAAAGAGCGGATCCATTGAGATGGCCTGCTCTACATCATTAGGCGAGACTTTTTCACCGTTGCTGAGCACGATGATCTCTTTTAAACGGCCGGTGATACGGATGTGACCGTCCACCAATGTAGCCCTGTCGCCGGTGTGCAGCCAGCCATCGCTATCAATTGTTTCCGCAGTTGCTTCCGGGCGATTCCAGTAGCCGAGCATGATGCAGCTGCCACGGACCAACAGTTCGTCGTGCTTGCCGATTTTCACCTCAATACCAGGCAGCGGCAAGCCTACGCCTGCTGGGTTATTATTTTCAATGATATTGACGGAGACGACCGGACTCGTTTCGGTCAGCCCGTAGCCTTGATAAATCGGCAGGCCCAGGCCGATGAAAACCCTGGCGATTTCGGGCGAAAGCGGGGCGCCGCCGCTGATGATAATGCGCAGCCGGCCTCCGAGTCGTGCACGCACCTTGCCCGCGATGGTCTTGTCAAGTAGGGGCTTTAGGATGAGAGGTATTTTCCATGGTGCCCGTTTTTGGCGATATTCGAAATGGCTCCAGCCGATATCGACGGCTGCGGCAAAGAGCTTTTGGGCAAATGGAGAGGCTTTGTCTATTTTTTGGCGCAAGCCACTGTGGATTCGCTCAAAGATCCGCGGCACGGCTACCATGACAGTTGGGCGGATATGGACCAGATCCTCGGCCAGTTCGGGAATCGAGCGGGCAAAAGCCACGGTGGCCCCGGCCATCACCGGCAGATAGTAGCCGGCGGTGCGCTCCAGCATATGGGAGAGTGGCAGAAAGGAGAGAAACAGGTCCTCGGGGAAGATGTCGATGCATTGAAGACCGGCAGCCGCATTTGAGATCATGTTGCGGTGGCTGAGCATAACACCTTTCGGGGGACCGGTAGTGCCCGAGGTATACACGATGGTAGCGATGTCGTCAGGAGAAATATTGAGTTGCGGATCCGGTGCGGGAGCTTCCGGCAGCCAGTCGGAGAGGCAGGTAATGCGCGAATCATCCTCAATCGTGCGACATTCGTCACTGGTGATAATCCGGGTGAGACAATCGATTTTCCGAATGGTCTGGCGTAGCTGCTCCCAATAGTTTTTGCCGGGGAGAACGAACACTTTTGCTCCGGTGTCCTCCAGGATGTAGGCGACATTCTCCGGGCGGTCATTAACATAGAGGGGCACGATAATGAGGCCGAGGGATTGGGCTGCAAAATCAAGGCAGACCCAGTCCGGTCCATTGGGCAACATAACGCCGATCCGGTCACCGGTCGTAAGGTTTTCCTGCGACAAGGCTGCACGCCAGAGTGATACTCGCTGTTCTGTCTCTTTCCAGGTGAGATTTTGCCATTTGCCTGTTACCTTGTTGTAGTAGCGGTAGGCAATGTTGGCCGGGCTCCTGCGAACTCTCTCTTCAAGTAAGCGGGCGAGGGTCGTGGCCACTTCCGGACTGATGATGTCAGGTGAGGATCTCATCCGTTCTTCTCCTTTGCCGAAGGAGCCAATTACGGTGTTCTTCGGCTGTTCTGGTTCAGAAGGGGCAGCATTGCGGTATGCATCTGCGCTTTCATGCGCGCAGCATCTCTTGTGTGGCTAGCTGGGTGATGACAGGCAGGGCAGATGAATCAATAAGCCTGCTGAATTTGCGACCGTCACCATTTTGCAAGAGAGGCAGCAGATGGTATGCTGTTATCTATAGTATAAGCAAAAAGTTACATCTTACACCAGTGGAACGGTGTAAATATTTCGAAAGTATGGACATTGTCTTGTCTTTTGCTATAAGAGCAGTGAGACGGGTTCGATGAACTTTGCTGGATTCGTAAAAAGCCAGGGCTACGTTTTTTTAGACACTACACCGGCCATCGAGCTTTATTCGGAGTCCATCTAAAGCGTCATGATGACTTTTACGAGATCCTCAACTGTATAAGCTTTTCAATCTGGTGATGGTTATGCTCAATAAATGCTCGACGTGGTTCACCTGTACGACGGATAAGGTTTTTCTGGGTCATTGTGCCGTATCGCCACTGTTTTCCGGTGCGGTTTCGGCAATGCGGAGTTTTACCGAGGCAGTGGCTGAGGGCGGAATAACCGCGTTGCCGAAATATTCTCATCTGTTGCCAGAATTTCGTGAAACTTTTGGATCCATGTTGAAAACAACGGATGAAAATATTTCCTACGTGCCAAATACCGCCACGGCCATGTCGATGATCGCCAATGGCTATCCGTTTGAGCCGGGTGACCAGGTGATCAGTTATGCCCATGAATACCCGAGCAACCATTATCCATGGGTACTTCAGCAGGAGCGGGGTGTAGAGCTTATATTGCTGTCAGATGTTGGTGATGGAAAAAGTGCAGCGTCGCTGCAGGGCTGGTCGATGGAGGAGCTGGAGCGACGAGTAACCGGTCGAACCAGGATTGTGGCTATCAGCCATGTCCAGTTTGCCAGCGGTTTTGCTGCCGATCTCGCTGATCTTGGTGCATTCTGTAAGGCGCGGAATATCGATCTCATTGTCGACTGTGCTCAGAGTCTCGGGTGCTTGCCCGTCTACCCTGAAGAGTACAATATCGCGGCATTGGCCAGCTCTGGCTGGAAATGGCTGATGGGGCCGCTTGGGGGTGGGGTGATGTATACGAGTTCAGAACTCCGGAAAAAGCTCAAGCCGGTGTTGACCGGTCCCGGGATGATGCGGCAGGAGTTTGATTATCTTGATCACAGTTGGGACCCGTATGAAGATGGTCGCCGGTTTGAGTTTTCCACCGGTGCCTGGGACCATATTGCGGCCCTACAGGCAGCAGCCGCCGAGTTGTTTTTGACAAACAGCATGGAAAATATTCGTGATGAGGTCTTTCGACTGCAGGATGTTTTTATTGACCACCTCGATCGTGATCGGGTCTCACCACTCATTCTCTCCGACCACCATCGTTCGGGAATCGTTATGCTGCGGTTGCGGGGCCGGTCAAGAGCCAGGGATGTCATGGCTGCCATGCAGGAACGAGGAGTAGTGATTACCGGGCCTACCGGGGTGCTACGCCTGGCGCCCCATTTTTATATGAGTGATAGTCAAATGATCCGGGGGGCGGAAATATTGAATACTGTGCTCCGCAGATGATCTTCTCCGATGCAGAGGTAAAGATATAGGGGGATGTCTTTACCATCGCAGTATGATCCGCCAGCGTGGATTGATGTAAGGTGAATGTCAGGAGGCTTCGATACTATTGCCATTTCTATATGGGATAAGGTGAGTTACCATTTTTACATAACGGAAAAGGAGAAGAAAATGAGAATGAGGAAGTCAGTGTTGCCGCTGGCCTGGATGGCTATTGTCTTGGGAATTACCACTGCCTGGGCCGAAAATCCATTTGAAGAAAAGCTGCCCTTTAAAAGTGCAACCATTACCTATGAAGTGAGTGGCATGGAGCAGGGCGGAGAGACGGTCTATATTGATGATTACGGAAACAGAAGCGCTGCCTATAGCGAGACAGCCACCAGCATGATGGGGATGACGATACAGAACAAGACGTTGGAGATCGTAGAAGGTGACTGGGTCTACAGTTTTGATCTGGTAGAAAAGGTTGGCGTGAAAAGCCATAACCCCATGTCCTATATGAAAGAGGAGTTCGATAAACTGAGCGGGGCAGAGCAAGATCAGGTTTTGAAAAACCGGAAGCTTATCGGGATGAGCAGTATGAGCGGTATGGGTGGTAAGGTTGAGGAGAATGCGGCAGAAATTCTCGGGTATCAATGCGACAGGGTGCAAGCCATGGGTGCGATTGTGTATTCGTTGCACGGCTCTTCGGTTGTCATGAAAACCGAATCGGAAATGATGGGTTTTAAGATGCAGAACGTCGCCACCGCCATTGATATCGGACCGGTTGGTGAAAAATATTTTGCCCACCCGGAAGGCATAGAGGTGGAGCATGATGAAGAGGCGGATGCCATGTCTCGTCAGATGGCACAGCAGGCTATTGCCTGGCTGAAAGATCCTGATGCTGCTAACAAGCCATTGCCAATGGCCGAGATGGGCCAGTCGGAACGGATGCAATATGTTCCCGCTGAGGACCAGGCAGATATGATGAAGCAGATGGAAGAGATGATGAAAGGGATGCAAGGTGCCATGCCGGGTGCTGCCGGCCAGTAATCTGTGGTAAACTGATTAGATGCTTTGTAGGGCATGACGTTATTGAAAAGTCCAGGTGGAACTTGAGAGATCTTGCTGTAATTGTGCGCGTCACCGGTGCTGTGAAGAAAAGTGGAATATGATGCGGAAAAAAACGTTGACACACCCCAGCCATCCGTGTACATTCTCGCGCTACAAGATTTCGATGAGCTGACGCACTGCGGCTCTGTGAAGCTTTCTAATCCTCGGTAGCTCAGTAGGTAGAGCAGGTGGCTGTTAACCACCTTGTCGGCGGTTCGAGTCCGTCCCGGGGAGCCAGATATACAGGCCCGATTTTGTAACAGAAATCGGGCTGTTTTTTTCATTGTGTCGGGGCGTAGCGCAGCCTGGTTAGCGCGCCTGCCTTGGGAGCAGGAGGTCGAGAGTTCGAATCCCTCCGCCCCGACCATCGTTCCATGGAAAAGCCAATCACTTGCATAGTGGTTGGCTTTTTTCGTTTCCCGCTCCCCTTCCTTCTTCAGGATTGATGCAGCTAAATGGGAGGGAGTCGTAAATTGTTTCTGACCGATATTTATCTGCTGAATTCCAGTTGTCAGTAGTTGTCGCCTATCAATCTTTTGAGGGTGTTTACAGAAACATCCAGAAGTTTACTTACTTGGTTCTGTGATATCCCTTGGCTGGTTAAAGATTCGTAAACAGTCCTTGCGTAGGCCTTTTTAATTGTATCAATGGTATCAATGCCGGGGTCGTTTGGAGATGCGGGCTTTTTGATACGATTGAAGAAGTTATCGATCTCAAATTTTGATGAATAATGTTCGTTGACTTGAGGGGTTTGTTCTAAGAAGAAACGATGTTCTTCTAAGTCAATGAGTTCATCCTGACCGAGTTTTATCCTTCTGTTTATATAGTTAGCAAGTTCTCTCACATTCCCTGGCCATGAATGTTTTTGCAGTTCCTCCATTCGCCCGAGGAAGTATGATATTGCTTGATCTCTTTTTTCAATGTCTTGTTCAAATTTGTAAGCAAGATGGACAATTAACGCAGGTATGTCTTCTGGTATTTCATTGAGACTTGGGAGTGTGATTGTTTTCCCAGCTATCCTGTAGTACAGGTCTTGCCTAAACTCTTTGGTGCTGATTTTCTCGATCAAGCGGCTTTTTTGAGCTGCTGAGATGATTTTTGTATTTGCTTGCTTTGTTTTGGTACTTCCTAAGGGGGTATAGGTTCCGCTTTCTAAAAATCTCAACAGCATTGCTTGAACTCTTGGTGGTAAATCTGGTAGTTCGTCTAGAAAAAGTGTCCCTCCGTTCAATTCTGATACAAGGCCGTGTTTCTGTTTTGTTGCGCCAGTAAAGGCTCCTTTCTCGTGTCCAAAAAGCTCTGATATGAGCAACTCCTCTTGGAGGACTGCGCAGTTAATTGAGCCGAATCTTCCTTTTCTCCTTTTTGGATCAAGGGTATGTAGGAAGAAAGCTGCGGCCTCTTTACCTGTACCTGTTTCTCCTAGGAGAAGGATTTTATCTAAACTTGCGAGAGCAACTCTGTGGATTTCCCTCTTTAGATAGGTCATCTTGAAAGACAAGCCCTCAATGGCGGGGAAATCTGTTTCAGCAAAATCAATTACTGCTTGTTCATCGTTCTCAGGGATTATTTTAGGCGTTTTGGCTAACTGCTCGATTGCACCTTTGAGGTGGATCGTTGCAAAATTACCATTCTCGTCACCTAAAAAAGCCAATGTTTTTTTGTATCTAAGATAATCTTCAATATGTGGAGGTGGTGTTGGTAAGGTGCTGGATGGATGTGTCTTGAGAATAGAGTATCCATTTAATATTTTACAAATTTCCTTATCAAATTCTCCATACCATTCTAGCCTCACTCTATCGTTGCTAGCCTGCTCTAGCATGGCTTGTAGTGTTTCGTTAAAAAGGAACGGTGCAAAAATCAATAAGGTTTGAGGGACATAGTTTTCAATAAAAGCTCCAATTTTCTCGACTATGTTATGCCTTGCTGAAACGGAGATATTGTCAATTGTGAGACTTCTCGTATTGCAGATGTGGGTTGCGAAGTAAGTGTAAGAGATCGTTGGGAATATTATGAATGATGCCATTGCTAGGATTTAACGAGGGTGATTGGATTGCTCTGCAGTTTGGATGTACCGTATCACAAATTGATACAGTTAGTCAATAATGGATAAATTTATCCAAAATAATGACACATGTAGCTCTTTGTCTGTTTCGTCCTAATTCTGACTATATACCTGTAATGTAACAATATACTGGAAGAGTCGATCGTTTGGCATGGTGTCTGCAAATGATATGGGAACCCGTTACCTAATCCAAGAGAACAGGAGGTCGATGCAGAACATGGCGTTTGAGAAGAAAGCTGAGATCAAAACAGTAAATAGAGTGGCGTTACTTGGTGACTCTATTTTTGACAACGAGCAGTATGTGTTGCCAGGCGAGGCAGTAATTGATCAGATCAACTTATTAGATAGAGCAAGTTGGAACGCAGAATTGCTAGCTGTCGATGGTGCCGTCTTAAAAGATGTTTCAACTCAATGTCAGAAAGTCGATGAAAAGATCAATCATGTTATTGTCAGTATTGGTGGGAATAACGCTTTGGGGTACATTAGTATATTTGAAGAAACAGTATCATCTGTCTATGAAGGAATGCAGTATCTATCAGAGATAAAATATGAATTCCAAAAATCATATCAAGAGATGCTCGCGGAGGTTGTCTCACTTGATAAGAAAGTTGCTTTGTGTACTATCTACAACACATGCCCTGGAGTAGAGGTCCCATTGTTAACGGCACTGTCTGTTTTTAATGATGTCATATTTTATGAGGCTTTCAAACTGGGGTTTCCTGTTTTAGACTTCCGACATACTTGTAATAGTCCTTCCGATTATTCCTCGATATCACCTATTGAGCCCTCTGAGACAGGTGGGCTGAAAATAGCGAAAGTTATAAAAAACCTGATGGAAAAGCGTGATTTCTCAATTTGCAAATCTGTCATTTATCATTAACGAATTTTGTATAATTAACCTATCAGCGTGTTGAGTCACATTTTCAATCCGAATATTGTTAAGCCGAATCAAATTTAACGATCTCAAAATTATAGGAGACCTGATGATCGAGTTTGCAGATCCTTCAAAACAGTTAAAATTCTCTTTCGGCATTGAACGTTATGAGTATCCTGATATTACATCAGGTTTTGATGCTAATTGGTTAATGATTAATATTAAAGTCAATTTTCAGGATAAAGAGTTTTGTGCTACTGATCCTGCTTTGCTAACCTGTGAGGCTCAAGATATTTTCAATTGGTTCCAATCTATTTCCAACGACAGAATTCCTAGGCGTACGCACTTAGGTTTTTTAGAGCAGCTTTTTCACTTTGAACTCCTTGGTAGGTCGCCTGATTGTATCCAATATGCGATTCATCTTGATGATAGTTTTAAACCAGATTTCGCGATTGGGGAATCTGGTGAAGATTTTATTATGATTTTTGACCATACAGAAGACTGCTTGAGGGGGATTGCAAGACAGCTTAAGAAAGAAATAGGCTATTTTCCCATGAGAGGGGATTCAAATTGTTAAGTTCATAAGGAGGGGAGACAATGCTGTCACAATTAATAGTTGATGAATTGAATACCCTGCTTACTGGTGAGTTGTCAGGAGCAAACACTAGTAAACGATCCCCGAGGTGGGCATGTAAATTGTCCAAAAGAATTATCGGTGAGTATGTTGTAAATCCATTAACGTCAGCAAGAATGATCAAATCTGAAGGGTATTTAATGCAGAATTGTGTCCGACAATATATTCACCTCTGCAAGAGCGGCGACTACTTACTCTTCTCGATTCAAAATTTACCAGGAGAAAAGGTCGCAACATTAGGTGTTAGGAAGCATGATAATCGTTGGTATTTCGACGATTGCCTCGGAAAAAATAACACCTATGTTATCGAAACAACTATTGAGCCTCTCGGTGCAGACCACCTTGTTGTTCACGAGATGGAATACACTGAAATATTCTCAGTTGCCCATGAAGTCGTTCGGTTGCTGAATTGCGAATACACCGTCTTATGAGTGTCTAATGGTAAAAAAGAAACCTTCTCTCCATTTTGTTAAAGCTATAAATGTTGAACTTACCTACGAGTGCAACATGTCCTGTCCTCATTGCCTTCAGCATGAATTTAGGAAACAGGGGGCTAACTCATGGGTGAATACCGAAAGTGTAATTAGATGCATGAAGGAGGGGCAAGAGCTTGGCTTTACAGATTCCGGAGTGAATTTTACAGGTGGTGAACCTTTCCTTGGAGGAAGTAACCTCCCTGAAAGGTTAAAGGCTGCGAAGTGTTTGGGTCTTGACGTAAGGGTGAACACCAATGGATGGTGGGGTGGGCGTCAGGATATTAACATCGGGTCTGAGTATTTTTCATCTGGCAGGCAAGTTGTCAAGTGGTTGAAGAGACAGGATATTGCACTTCTAGCCTTAAGCCTTGATCAACGATATGAAAGAAATGTTGTGCTGTTAAATTCAGTTTTAAGCGTAATGCAAGAGTGTGAAGAGCAAGGATTATATTATCAGCTGATACACACTCGATCATTACAGACAGAAAGTACTCACTTTTGGCAGAGGTTGGAGCAAGAGAAGAAGATTCGCTTCGACTATATGATCCCTGTGAATATGGAAATGGTTGATTTGGGAGAAGCTTCCGGCTCAGATAACATAAATATAGAATCTCAAATGCATTGCGGGGGAAAAGGTTTCTATCGGCCACAGTTCTTACATGTTAACCCAAGTGGTGGAGCCCGCACCTGTATGTACGCTTCCGGTTCAAGTTGGTTGGGAAATATCAACCATGAATCCCTTAATGAAATTGCTGATAAATTTTACAATAATGTCGTAGTTGAATTTTTTAGTAGCAACTGTGACGCAAGAAGTAATCTTGTTGAGCAAATTTACTCGCGCAAAGATAATCATTTACCTAAACACCCATGTGCTCTAGCGGTAAAAATTGCAAAAGATATCGAGCTAAAGAAGAAGTAGAAGGCTCTTTGTGTTTTGTCCAAAATCTCATTTTTTCATACAATGACAAACAACCGCCTACAACTTCACAACTTAATTCTTACACACATTTCATGAGTGAAAATGAAAATCATTATCCATCGTGGGGCCAGTGAAATTGGCGGAACAGTCATTCAGTTGTTGACTGCAAATACAAATATTCTTTTAGATATAGGACTCCCCCTGTCCCTGGATAGTAAACCTATTGACATCACACAATTAAAACCAGATGCAGTATTTATTAGCCATCCTCATCAGGACCACTATGGACTCGTCAACGAATTAACCGATGAAGTGCCAGTCTATATTGGTGAGCTTGGTAAGAATTTGATTGAGGCGACTAAGATGTTTTTAGGAAAGGAACTTAATTCGAATCACTTTCAATATATTTCTGACAGAAAGACAATCAAGGTCGGTGATTTCTCTATCACACCTTACTTGGTAGACCACTCTGCTGTTGATGCCTATTCATTCCTTGTTGAAGCAGAAGGAAAGAGGGTATTTTATAGTGGTGACTTTAGGGCGCATGGCAGGAAGTCAATTTTATTTGACCGTTTAATCGCAAATCCCCCGAAGGATGTTGATGTACTGCTGATGGAGGGTACCATGCTCAAAAGGAGTAATAGTGACTTTCCTAGTGAAGCAGCAGTTGAAGAGAAAATTGTAGAGACTATTCGCGATCAATCAAATATCAGTTTCTTAGTCTGTTCATCGCAGAACATAGATAGAATTGTGTCGGCCTATAGGGCTTGTCTCAGGACTGGGAAAAAGCTAGTTGTCGATTTTTATACTGCATGGATACTGGAGCAAGTAAAGTCAGTTTCGCAAAGTGTCCCTAACGTAGATTGGGATTATGTTTGTTTGTATGCTGATTATCGCCCAGATCAGATCGTGAAAGACAACCTTGAGTACTTTGGTGATTTTAGAAAGAGGGCATATGCTTCTCGTGTTACAAAAGAAGAGTTACAGTCCAACCCATCTGATTACGTAGTGATTTCTAAGATGTCTAAACATAAGGTGATAAATCTGTATAGAAACTTTGATAAACCAGTAAATGTGATTTACTCACAGTGGCTAGGGTATCTGGACTGCTTAGATGAGGAGTATTTTGGTGCAGAAGCTGTTTCAAGGTATCGTGGCGATGCTGAAGTTAGTTTTGTGTATGCACATACGAGTGGGCACGCTGTGTTGGATGATTTGAAACAGTTTGCTGATGCAGTGAAACCCCAAAATCTCATACCGATACACACTGAATATGGTGATAATTATGAAGATCATTTTAGCAATGTAGTAAAATTGTCAGATAACGAGTGTCACGACGTTTGAAACTAAGATACTATAAAGATTATTAGAATTTAGAGGTCTATTGTGGACGATTTTACAAGTCAGTGTTGTAGTCTGATTAAGAAAGTTGATGAAATACTTAAATACAATTCTGAATGGGTGCAAAGGTATGGCGGATATGCAAAACAAATATTATTAAACGAAGACGATCTGAAATATAAAAAAACTAATTTTAATGAATGGGCTCCTTTGTATTTGTACATGACGATTGGTGAAGCAAAAGGAAATTTGCTTTTTAGTTTACGATATGTTGGGCAGGATGTCGCTAAGCTAAAAGTTGATGGACAAGGTGTTACTATCGCAACTAATTCGTTCACTGAGCGAAATATGAGGGATTTTGGATGTAATATCCATCTGAGCAATCACTCATGGAGTTCTAAAGAGGCGTCAGATTTCAGGAAACATTTTTCTAATAAACCTATAAGATTAGATGTCTCGAAAAAAAATGATGAACATCGAGTAGAAAGTCTACTTTTAACTGAATTTTCTAAATCCGATAGCAAAGACAAAATGATTTGTAACATTCAACCTGTTAAGTTTTCAGGAATTGCTCGGTTTCAGATGAAAACGCCTTTAACTTCAAGTAATATATCCAATATTTGTTACGAAAAAAAAGCAGGATCTGGTGGCGGTATTGACATAATTTCACGGATTGGTATTGGAAGAGGTACAAAACTATGTGTCATGGAGGTAAAAGATGAAAATGTTGCAGCAGAGCCACCTAGAAATGCAGTTTTGCAAGGACTATCCTATGGTGTATTTGTTTTGAATCTACTTAGAAGTGAAAGTGGAGATTTGTGGTGGAAAATTTTTGGGTTTAAAGGGAAACTTCCAGACTCTCTTGAACTTTACATTGTATGTACGATGCCGTCATCAGAGGTAAATGATATCTCTTTCGCGGAAAAAGTGATTAATTATAAGCAAGACTTCTTTCACTTACATTACTTGTATTTTCAAGAGGAAAATCAGTGCATTAAAAAAATTGAAACCTCCCTTAAGCAATGCAAGAAAAAAGAATTATTAAACGATAATTAGACGTTTGAATCAAATTAGATCCATGTAAAACGAAATAAGTAGGGGTGAAACGAAAACGCTGTTTTTGTTAACTCGTTAATCTACTTGAAAAACAGATCACTACGGTGTATATCGCTTTTTAGGTCTGACGCCTTGGGAGCAGGAGGTTGATAGTTCGAATCCCTCCGCCCCGACCATGCAATGATATTGAAGCGGGATGTGGACTGAAAAGTTTTGCATCCCGTTTTTCTTTTTCCTCCTGAACCAGTTGAATGCTATGACGTTTTCGTCCTCGATCGGTATTGTTGCCGCTTGTCTTACAAGCCTGGCCTTTGTACCTCAGGTGTGGCGGGTGATACGTAAGCGCTCAACAAACGCCATCTTTTCATATCGTTAACAATCTGTTTCATTGTGGCAAACCAGACCACGGGAGGGCACAATGAAAACAGAGCATAGCAAGAATCGGTCGGCCAAGCAGGAATATTGGCAGGAACACATCCGCTCATGGGAGAGTAGCGGCCTGACGCAATCATCATATTGCCGGGAGAACATGCTCTCTTTGGCGACATTTGGTTACTGGCGTCGAAAGAGCTCATTGAAGGTTTCTCACGAACCGCAACCGCGTTTTTTTCCTCTTGCGGTACAATCCCAGGTCCAGGAAAAGCAGAGTTCAGGTTTCAATACTGTC
>NZ_FRFE01000039.1 GCF_900143695.1 Desulfopila aestuarii DSM 18488 | reverse complement strand
AGTCAGAAAACCCGCAAGCGCGTTGAAGAGATATTCGGCTGGATCAAGGACGTCGCCTGGCTACGAAAATCGAGATACAAGGGTGCCGAAAGAATAGGGTGTTTGTTTACATTCGCAGCGGCGACATACAACATGGTCAGGATGCGCAGCCTGGGGATAGGTGTCTCCGGTTAATGGTAAAATGCCCATTAAGGGTACAAGCAACCGTGATTACGGAGCGAAAATACGCTTACTTCACTGAGGAAGAGCCCCTATAAACAGTGTTAAAGATCAATTTTGAAGCAGGCATAAAAATGATCGTTATAAACCTGCACAATTTTTCAACGTCCTGTTAGGAATGGCAATATTTGGTTAAAAGGTGTTTTCGGTGCGGAGGTCGGAGCAAGACCAAATATATAGTTCTCACTCTGCCTTCCTCTCTCCCTGCTATTTCTATACTTTTCTCATCCCAAGTACGCTTAATCCGGAAGAACCAAAGATAATTACTTCTTATTTTTTTCTACGCCTTAAACCAGCGAGGCCAACAAGACCGGTACCAAATAAAAGCATGGTGGATGGTTCTGGAACTGGATTAGGGACAATCGAGAAGTGAGTTAGACTGCCAAATCCCCAATCAACAAACTGAATAAATGGTATTTCCCGATTTCCAATGTCACAAAAGGCAGAAATCGAATATTGCTTACCCGCATCCAAACTTAAAAATCCGTAAGGCCTGTTTCTGGAATTATATGATAAGTCGAACACTAACCCACCATTATCATCATAAAGCCATAGATCCATAGGCAAACTACCGGGATTACCACCATCACCTGTTCCATAACCTAGGGTAACTGGCCCGGACTCGATACTATTGTCTGGAATAAGCACAAAGGAAAAGCCAAGAGAGATTTGAGTCGAGTAGCTCAGTTCACATTCCGTGAGATGCTCTGGTGGCCAGTGATTCCATATAGTATCAGACATGTAAAAAGAAAAACTTTCAGATCCAAATGAAGCCCCAGAACCTGCCCAGTGATCCAGAACAAGCCTAGTTTCTTCTGATGGAGAGTAAAGCAAATGATTGTGTAAGGTTCCAAACCCTCCTTGTGCAGAAGCTTGTGCTACGTTTGTCATGGTTCCATTTTCAAGATCATTTATTCCAGTGGTAATTTGGGACGAGGCAACTATATCGGAGTATGCGAAAGAGTAACCAAATGAAAGCGCAGGGAAGGTGCAAAAGAGCAAGGACGAGTGCAGTATCAATAAAGAACAACGTAGCATTTTGGCTCCTACATATAAGGGTTATCAAATTACCGAAGCTGTGCAATAAACATTCCATAGGACATGCATGGTAAAAGGCAGATGGGGTGATGCCTGGTTTCCTTAAAAGTTAGGGTAAATGATAAAGGTGACGAAGTGCAGGAAATACAAAAACATTCCGATTAATCGGAATTATACTCCAGAAAGCCGAATTAAATCCGAAAAATATGATACCATACAACAATTGTTTGTATGATGTCAGGCGAAACAACCGATACCACGACAGGATCGTGCAGTATCTAGCAGTACCGGATAGAGATTTCCACTGCCAATGAGAATGGACAGACTGTTCCAAAGATTTGAGCTTATTCCTGAACCCCAGAAGCTAGGCTATCGTTATTTTTGGCAGGATAACTACTGAAAAGCTGCTCCATCTCAAGCAATGTTGATGCTCAACACTACTTCCATCTCAATACAGCCCCCACCCATAGCATCTCAATCACTCCAAAGACAGACACTACACTATTGGATTAGCCATATCCGGCCACAATCGCCAAATTTTAACAATCGTCCGTAAATTTCGAATCAACTGGTCAATTTCTGACCAGCTGCCCAAATACTGATCATTTCACCACACCACACACCTACACCCAAAATCATCAGCAATAATGTTTTTCTATTTATTTCTGATAGTTAAAAATATTTCAACATCACACCCAATTGGCAGTATATTTGCTTATCTGTTGACATTCCAACAAATATACTCCAAATGTCATTCTGACGAGTGTACGATTGCCTGCAATCGGAAGACAGATCACCACAAAACGAGGTAACCGATGAAACGAGTTCTGGTCGTTGACGATGAAGCGGATATGCTCTGGATGCTCCAGCGCAATCTCAATAAGGGCATGAAAGATGTAGAAATTCTTGCCGCAGAGTCTGGTGAGGAGGCGTTATCGATATTAAGCGATAAGAAAGTCAATCTTGTTATCAGTGATATCAATATGCCGGGAATGAACGGGCTCGACCTGCTGCTGGAAATCAATAACCGTTATCCACAGACAGGGGTCATTATCATGACCGCTTATCCGTCGAACACCTATGAAAACCAGGCCATGTTGGGCGGTTCGTTACGTTTTATCGAAAAACCTTTTGACATCAAAGATGTGCGCCAGATTGTTCAGGACACATTGAACGCCGAAGAAGGTTTTCAGGGCACCGTGGACGGCATCGACCTGATGGATATTGTCCAGTTCAATGGTTTGGCTCGGGCCACCGCTGCTCTCAAGGTCACCACCGCCAACAACGAGGGCATGATCTTTTTCAAAAACGGTGCCGTTGTCCATGCCATGTGCGATTCCGAGAGCGGCGAAAGCGCCTTTTTCAAGCTCATTTCCTTTCAAGGTGGTTCACTGCAGAATATTCGCGGGGTAGAACCGCCGGTGATGAGCATCAAAAAGAGCCTGGAATCGCTGCTGATGGAGGCAGCTAGTCGCTCAGATGAGCATGAAGAGGAAGGCAAAAGTAATGAAACCACTGAGCACGGACAGATCGCAGAAATCGACTTTGACTTTCTGGATTCCGAAGAAACCACAGTGATTGCAGAGCCTGATTTCACCGAAGCAGTACAGACTGTTAGCACCGCACCGGAAGTTGTTGAAGACACAACATCAATAATAGAAGAGGGGGAATTGGAAATGACGGAAATTCAAGAAATATTGGCAGAATTCACCAATATCGAAGGTGTTCACACGGCCTGCCTGGTCGGCCGGGACGGCTTTCTACTCGACAGTCTTGCCCGGGCAGGGATCGATTCTGAAATGATCGCCGCCATCGCCTCATCAGGATTTGGTTCCGCCGAATCCATGGGCAATCAGCTGGGACAGGGTGAGCTGAATATGACCATGTTTGAATATGACAGTGGCCCGGTCATGTTCGCTCCGGTTGGCAACGAGGCGTTCCTGGTCATCGTCGCCGACAAGGGAACAAACCTCGGCTGGATCCGTATTGCCATAAAGAAGAATTCAAAGAAAATTGCGGCAATCGCTGAACTGTAAAAACAGCTCTATACAATCGCCGATCAGGAAAACTTGTCATTCCTGGTCGGCGATCATCGCACATCACTTTTGATAGCGCGGATAGTCGGTATACCCTTCAGGACCAGGCGTGTACCAGAGTGACATATCATCATATGGCGTAAGCGGCCAGTCATTCTGCCATCGTTCCACCAGATCGGGGTTGGAAATAAATGGCCGACCGATGCAGGCGATATCCGCCACTCCATCACTCAGGCGTTGTTCTGCATCCTCACGACTATAGCCACAATTGCCGATAATCGGCCCCTTGTAATAATTCCTGAATTCGGCAAGCGTCATCGGTTCACCCTGATTATGAAAACCAAAGGCCAGACCATCCATGATATGCACATAACCTAGATTCAATTTGGCCAGTTGCTGAATGGTATAGAGATAGGTTTCGCGATAATCGGGGCTACCCATGTCATTAAACACACCGTTCGGTGAAAGACGGACTCCGACCCGCCCCGAGGGCCAGACCTCAAGAACCGCCGCCAACACCTCTGAGAGCAATCTGTACTTTTTCTCGACGCTGCCCCCATACTCGTCAGTGCGGAGATTGGTCTTTGAATCGAGAAACTGGTTCAAGAGATAACCATTGGCGCTGTGGACCTCTACCCCGTCAAAGCCGGCCTCTTTGGCGTTGATGGCTGCCCTTTTATAATCGGCCACGACCGCTCCGATTTCCGCCACTGTCAATGGACGCGGCACCTCATACTCTTTTTTGCCAAGCGGGGTATGGATTGCATCGCCATTTAATTTCACGGCAGAGGCGGAGACCGGCAGCTCGCCGTTATGGAAATCGCTGTGCGAGGCGCGACCGCAATGCCAGAGTTGGAGAAAAATCTTGCTGCCGGTAGCCCGGACGCGTTCAGTCACCTTACGCCAGCCATCAACCATCTCCGGTGTGTAGATGCCCGGGGAACCAATCCAGCCAATGCCCTGCTCAGAAACAACTGTCGCCTCGGTGATAATAAGACCGGCTGAACCACGCTGGCCATAGTGCTCAGCCATAGTCTCGTTAGGCACCCTGCTTTCGCCCGCCCGGCCGCGGGTCATCGGGGCCATGGCAATTCTGTTTTTCAAACTCAAATCACCTATCTTTACCTGTTCAAAGAGTTTTCCTGCTGCCATTTTTTTCTCCATATCATGTATTTCGTCTGATCCTCTGTAATCCAGCAGATCACATTGGCAACCGATTGATTTCGGGATACTGTTCCTAAAAAAACATAAGTAAATAGCCGGCTGGCCATCGGCCTGAGGCTGTGGAACGAAAAAACTATAATGCAGCTTTTGGCGTTGTCTTGTCCGAAAGCCTGACAAAACGATGACAGAGGAAGGTGGGAGATGAAAAACGTCAGGTAAAGGCCGCTTGTTTGAAGTCAACGGCCTTTTGAAAGTGCAGCCCTTTTACAGCTCGTAACTCTGGGCGAGAAAACCGGCAAACTTGCTGAAATACTGTTCATACTTCCCGATAAGAAGTCGTGATTTCCCCAACCATGTCTCTTTTGTGGTCATGAGAAAAATGAAAAAAGGCTGATCCGGCTGATGGCGGATAATAAAATGGTAATTGCTGGTGGTCACCAGGATGTCGTCAATTTCCTCGTCATCGGCAAGCAGCTTAATCGCTTTGGCGTTAGACTTAACGATGGAGGCAAGGTATGCGGATGCCGCCGCAGTCTCGATGTCGGCTCTGCTGCTCGCTTCAGCAATGGACATGCCGTCATCTACCGTGACCACGGCAGCCGCCAACACACCCGGCAGCTCTCCACACATCTTCTCAACAAGATTTTGTAATTGGTTAATCATAGTTACTCCTGAAACTAAAAAAGAGACAACTCTATGGTGGGATTTTTCTTCGCAATAGCGGAACTATACCATTCTCTTTTCGCTAAGTGAACTGAAGAATTGCCTTTTCATGCCAACAAACAGCTGGTGAGCAGTCCGCCGCTCACTCTTTTCATGGCCAGGAACGTCCGGTTTCACGACGGTCAAGCTTGCATATCCTTCTATCATCCTTATACTTGCTGAAATTCAAGGGAATAGTTCCAGTTCCGGCCCCTTCGGTGACAGTGCTGGCCTCCCGGAAAAAAATCAGCTACTCTACCTTGAGACTATCCGGAGCAGTATGCGAGCAGTTGTACAACGAACGACGCGGGCCAGTGTCACCGTGGACGAAACCGTGACCGGTGACATCGGCGCCGGCCTGGTGGTGTTTCTCGGCATTCACCCGCAGGACGAAGACAAGGAGATCCGCTGGATGGCGGACAAAATCGTCAATCTACGTATTTTTGAAGACGACGAAGGCAAGATGAACCGCTCCCTCGCAGATACCGGCGGGGAAATGCTTATCGTCTCCCAGTTCACTTTATACGGTGACTGCAGAAAAGGCCGCCGTCCAGGCTATTCGACCGCCGCACCACCGGAGATAGCCGAGCCGCTCTACCAGGCCTTTGTCTGGGAGATAGAGCGACTCGGCATCCGCACAGCTACCGGCGTTTTTCAGGCCTCAATGCAGGTTGAGTTGGTCAATGACGGGCCGGTGACCCTGCTGATTGATTCAGAAAAAAATTTTTAACTCTTTTATTCATCCCTATACATTCACTCCAGCCAGGATATTACACATGACCTTACAGACAGGGAAAACCTACTCGGGCTTCGTACTTGAAAAGCATGCTCATATAGCGGAGATCAATTCTGACGTCTACCTTTTCGAGCATGAAGTGCTGGGCTGCCCCCTGCTTGCCATCAAGAACTCGGATAACAACAAGACCTTCTCCGTCGCTTTCAACACCATCCCCACCGACTCCACTGGGGTAGCACATATCCTTGAGCACTCGGTGCTGATGGGTTCGAAAAAATATCCGGTAAAAGACGTATTCGGCGAGATCAATAAAGGTGGCCTCATGACCTTTTTGAACGCCATGACCGGTTCCGACGTCACCTACTACCCGTTTGCCACCAGGAACCTGAAAGAGTATTTCAGCATCATGGACGTCTATTGCGATGTGGTGTTCAACCCACTGATCGAACGCTCCACTTTTGAGCAAGAAGGCTGGCATTACCACCAGGAAGAGGAAGACGGACCGCTCACCTACCAGGGCGTGGTCTTTAACGAGATGAAAGGTGCCTTTTCCGATCCGATCAGGCTGATCTTCCACCACATTTTCGGTGGCCTCATGCCCGGCTCGACGTACGCCCATGAATCCGGAGGCGATCCCGCCAATATCCCGGATCTCTCCTATGAAGAGTTCTGTGATTTTCATCAGGAACACTACCACCCTTCCAACGCCATTTTCTTTGTCTATGGCGATGCACCGCTGGAAGAGGAACTGGGCTATCTGCAGGAAAAATTCCTGGCCGCCTACCCAAAGAGAGGCATCCGCTCGACCATCGAGGAAGGTAGTCAAGCCGACCGCCCGGTATTTATTACCGACCGCTATGCGGTTGATTCGCTGGATACCAAAGAAAAAACCTTCCTGGCAGTGGGTACCCACGTCTCAACCGTGCTCGACCGCGAGGAAAATGCCGCCTTTCAGGTCATTTCCAACATCCTCTTCAACTCCGACGGTTCACCACTGAAAAATGCCATTATCTCAAGCGGCATGTGTAAGGATTTCGGCGGATTTTACGTGTCATCCTCCTGTTTCAAGACTTTTATGGTCAGCTATCTGGTGGGCAGTGAAGCCGAACATCGCGACGCTTTTCTCGAACTTTACCAGAGGGTATTGAAAGAGATGGTGGAAAATGGCCTCGATCATGATCTGGTGTTGGCCGAGGTGAACAAATACGAGTTCAGCCTGCGAGAAGAGGCCAGCAAAGCCCAGCGAGGACTCGACCTGATCGGCAAGGCCATGACAGCCATCAAATACGGCACGGACCCTTTTGCCTGCCTGACAAGTGACGAGCTGATCCGCAACCTGCGGCGAAAAGCCCTGGAAGAAAACTATTTCGAAGAGCTGATAAAAAAATATCTGCTCGACAATCAGGCAACCGTCACCGTCACCCTCGTCCCGGATCCGAACAAGCAGGCCGAGACACAGCAGGCCGAGGCTGAGCGTCTTGAGGCCTTTGAGACCACCCTCACCAAAAAAGAACGCCGCAAGCTGATCGACCGGACTCAGGAACTGATGGAGATGCAGCAACAGCCAAACGACGTGGAAACACTGTCGCTGCTGCCACAGCTGACCCGAAGTGACCTGACCAGCGACATCACGTTCCATGCCGCCCAGCCAAGTGAAATGTTCGGTCGGGAGGTGTTGGTCAATGAACTGGAGACCAATCATATCTCCTATCTCGATATCGGCTTTGATGTCCGCTGCCTGCCCGTCGAGTTGTTGCCGTTTCTCGATATCTTCGGTACCATCATCACCGAGATCGGCACTGAAAGACTCGATTATCGCCGGTTCGCCAAAGAAATCGCCACCTGTACTGGTAACTTCTCCCATTCGCTGAACACCTATGCCAAAAGAGGCGAGCAGGATAGCCTCCGGCCTATTTTCTGGCTTCATCTCAAATGCCTGCCCCATTATCTCGAGCAGGCACTGCAACTGGTGGCTGAAGTTTTCACATCTCTGTCACTTGCCGACCGGGCCCGTATCCGTGAAATTATCGGCCGGGAATTCGCTTGGGCCGAGCACTCCGCCCAGAGTGAAGGTTACAGCTTGGCTTCCTCACGGGTTTTTGCCCAGCTCAGTCCTGCAGGACACTATAATGAGCTGTTTAGCGGCGTCACCTCGTACATGGCTTTAAAAGAGCTGGCCCTCAACTACAGCTCCAGGGAAGAACAGTTTCTCACAGCGCTGACGACCATCGCCACAACACTCTTCAATCGCCACAATCTCATTCTGGCAATTACCGCAGACAGCCAGGAGCTTGGTCATTTTGCCAAGATTGGCAACTGCCTCACAGATGGCCTGGCCGACAGTCCAGTCAACCTTCATCAGCTGCCACCGCTTGATATTCCCAAAAGTGAGGCATTCATCACCTCCGCGGAGGTGGTATTCAACGTGCAGGGCGCCAACCTGCTGCCAGGCGGCCAAGGTTACAACGGCCATTTCGAAGTTCTGAAGACCTACCTTTCCCGCGATTATCTCTGGAACAGTGTGCGCCAGATGGGCGGGGCCTACGGTTGCTTTGTCCAGTTCAGCCAGATAACAGGCAATATTGCCTTCGTCAGCTACCGCGATCCGCAGGTGAAAAAGACCTACGATGCTTATGCGAATATGCCTGGAGTAGTGGCCGGCCTGAAGATTCCTGAAAAGGTACTACAGCAGCTGGTGATCGGCACCTACGGTAATTTCGACCCGCACCAGAGCCCGGCGGCCAAGGGTGCCACTGCCAGAAACGAATATTTGAGCGGTATCGACGCCGAATATAAACACCGGCGCCTTGCGGAGATCCTCGACACGACGGTGGAGAACCTGCGCAGCTTTGCCGCACCGTTTGCCAAAATGCCTGAGAAAAGTTGCAGGGCCACCATCGGCAACAGAAAGAAAATCGAATCGGATCGATCGCTCTTTGATAAACTGACAGAGATTTAATGAGAAAAGCAGGCCCGGTGTTGGAAGACAACACCGGGCCGCACTGCTGTTCCCCCGTGCATCACAATCTTATATCCTGCTGTTGTATCAACCTTTTTGCATGGTGAGCATCTCCGACCCACCACTCCAGATACGGTAGCGCACCTCACATCCCTCCGGCACATAGACCACCACCGGCAAACGACTGTTATAGCGAATCAGGTACGGCTCGCCACCGATGGCGATAAACCGTTCAACCTTCGGTGCATTCGGGTCCACCGCCATCATCGTCCCCATCATCGGGCCGATTTTGTCGACAACGTAACGGGTGTACCCCCATCCTTCAATGACCTCAGACTCAATACTTCCTCCGAAGCGATACTGATTCACACCATCAACCATCACAACCTTACCGACAATCACCTCCACCTTGTACAAGGTTTCATCATCCTTGGCAGGAAGCTGGAGGACATGGCGAACCATTCCTGCTTCAGCTTGAGGAAAGGCTTTCATGTTGTCATCCGCCAGGGCGGTAAAGGAAGTACTCAACAAGACCAACAGCATTACTAGCAGGATAGGTCTTTTAATCGCAGCATTTTTTCGGTTATTCCAGTTCATCTTTCAGCTCCTGAACAGCTTTCATGGTACTGTTGACCTTGGTGAAATCAAACCAGGTCTCCCCCTCCACCGGCAGGCTCAGGTTGGAACCGTACACCCGCCAGCCATCATGATAGATGGCCACATTTTTATAGCCGAGCGTGCGCAGAACCAGATAGCTATAAGCCGCCCGCTGTCCCGTCTGGCAATGGGTAATCACCCTGCTATCCAAAGGAATTTCTGAATAAAGAGACTTCAAGTCGGCAACGGGCAGCATCCGGTACGAATCGGGATCGTAATTTTGGGAAAAGTCGATATTTATCGCCCCAGGCATATGCCCACCGCGCAGGGCCCGGATATCGGTTCCATCATATTCGCCTGGGTACCTGACATCGATGATTACCGCCTTGTCTTTACCTTCAATAACATTCTTGAGTCCCTCCATGTTCACCCCTCTGTTAGTACCGGGTGTCATGGTGAATGTGGCGGCGGTGGTGCTATTTTTCTTTTCTTCAAGTTCACCGCCCTCTTTCTGCCAGCGCTCGATGCCGCCGTCATAGAGCTGTACGGTGCAGGAAGCGAACTCGCTGTTGCAGCCACCCAGCTCCAGCACCCAGAACATAACCCCGTTCCAGCTGGTGCGAGAAGCCGCGCCGTAGAGAATCACATGACTGTCACTGCCAATACCCATCTGGCCAAACTGTTGCTCAAGTCGGGAAATCACCGTTGCCGAACGTTTGGTGTCATCAGCATAGAGCTTTGATATCCAGCCCGGCAAAGGAACAGCCCCGGGGATGTGCCCTTCGGCATACTCTTCAGGGTAACGCATATCGACAATGGTCCAGCCCGGTTGACCTATCTTTTCCCGGACAAAACTGGTATCCACTAAAATTTCGCTACCATCGACGGCATGGGAAAACGATGGGCCGAAGCAGAGCAAAACCACTACAACCAATTTAAAAAAATGTCGACCAAAAATGTTGATCATAACCACTCCGTATTGAAGGGAACCTCCGGTTATTAAAAATATTCCATTTACATGTCAGGCAGCATAATAGAACGTCGCCAGTCGATCAGCAATAAAATTGTGTCAGGATATCTCGCCGACCGTACATAATTTGGCCATATGTGATAAGATGAATCTCCACGAACACGAAATGAACAGATATTGCCCCCCACCACCGGCAATCACCATCTACGGAGGCTGAAAATGGCAGAAAATATATATTGGGCCGATACTTACGTCACGAAAACCCGAACCGCCCTTGATGCCATCAGCACCATTCGGCATGGACAACGCGTTTTCATTGGTTCCGCCTGCGGTGAACCCCAGGTACTGGTCAGAGCCCTGGCCGAATTATCGCCCCATTTCAGTGGTCTCGAAATCGTCAGGATGATGAGCCTTGAAACTTCATCGCTTACAGAGATTGCCAACCGGACCCAGGATGCCAGTCTCAACATCCGCTCCATCTATCTCGGCTCCACCACCTCTGAACTGCTGTCCCGCAACAAGCGCTTTATCACCCCGATGAACATGTCGGACGTGCCCAGCCTCTTCTCCAGCCGGAGAATGCCGATCAACGTTGCCCTCATTCAGGTTTCCCCGCCGGACGATTTCGGCTGGATGAGTCTTGGCGTCTCTGTTGATGTTACCCTGGCAGCTGCCACGGCTGCAGATTTCGTCATTGCCCAGGTGAACAGTCGAATGCCTCGGGTTATGGGCCACAGCTTCATCCATGCCAACCAGGTCGACCTGGTGGTTGAACATGACGAACCCTTGCTGACAATTTCCCCGATCGAGCGATCAGATACCGCCATCAAGATCGGTAAGCAGATCTCCCGGTTAATTGAAGACGGATCCACCCTGCAGGTGGGTCTCGACGCAGCCTCCCAGGCAACGGTGCAGGCATTGCAAGGGAAGAACGATCTCGGTTTTCACTCCCAGTATCTCACCGAAGACGTCATGCATCTCTATTCGCAAGGAGTCATCACCAATCGGTGCAAAGGCTATAATGACGGCAAACTCGTGGCCTCGGCTGCACTGGGCAGCAACAACCTCTATGAATTTCTCCATGACAATCCAGGCATTGAATTTTATCCATCCGACTACGTCAATGATCCCTTCACCATCGCCCGCCATAACAAGATGGTGACTATGAACCGAGCGCTGGCAATCGACCTCACCGGCCAGGTACTCGCCGAGGCCATGCCCCAGACTCTTTTTGCCGGTATAAGCGGTATTCCTGACTTTGTACGGGGCGCACGAGGCTCAAAAGGTGGCAAATCGATTATCTTCCTGCCGTCCACCACCCGTGACGGCAAAAAGTCGAACATCATCCCCAATGTTGGCGGCGAAACCGTGGTCGTACCACGGGGCGATGTCCATTTCGTGGCCACTGAGTTCGGGGTGATCAACATGTTCGGCAAGAGCCTGCAAGAGCGGGTCATGGCCCTCATCTCGATATCTCACCCCGATTTTCGTGATGAACTGCTCGACATCGCCAAAGATGATGGCCTGGTAGCCAAAGAGAGAAAACTTGGTACCGGCGAAAAAGGGGTCTACCCGGTCCATCTCGAAGAGTTTATTTACCGGGATGAATTGAAAATCTCCATTCGTCCGGCAAAACCGGTAGACGAACGGAGGATCCAGGAGCACTACTACAGTCTGGATAAAGATGACGTGATGAATCGCTTTTTTCACGAAAAAACAAGCTTCATCCGTTCAGATGTGGAAACTAAATCGCAGATCGATTACATTAGAGAGCTTACGCTCATCGCCCTGGTAGGCGAAACAGGTTTTGAGAAAGTGATCGCCATCGGTGAATATCTTCTGGAAGCAGACACCAACCTTGCAGAAGTCGCCTTTTCCGTTGCGACAGATTATCAGGGCATGGGACTTGGCAAGGCGCTCCTTAAAAAACTTGCCCAGGCAGCCCGAGATAATGGCGTTGCCGGACTTCTCGCCTACACCGTGCCAACCAATAAGGCCATGATCAATCTCTTCAAGTCGTTGCCCTACAAGGCACGTACCCATGTAGAGGACGACGGCCTCAAACTGAGTTGCAGATTCGACGAGCTGAAAGAAGGTTTAGACTAGTGCTTGCCAGGAAGCGAGGATGAAACCTCGCTTCCAGACAGACATTTTATATATTTTCCCACCATTAACATGTATTGATGCTGGTCTGACCATCGGTCATACCGCATCACAGTTGAGGAGCTGTACAAGAGGGTATCATGGCAAACAATCTGTACGTGGCCGCAACAGAGCCACGAAGCGGCAAGTCCGCCATCAGCCTCGGGCTGATGGAGTTGCTGACACGAAACATCAAAAAAGTGACATTCTTCAAGCCATTGGTCAAAGTTGACCACAGGCTTGGTGAACGTGACAACACCATCAACCTGATCAAGAACCAGTACAATCTCTGCACCAAATACGAAGAGATGTACGCCTACACCACCGCCGAAGCAAACCATCTCATCTCCCTTGGCAAACAGGAAGAGCTCATGGACGGTATCATGGCGAAATACAACCAACTCGCCGCCGTCTCCGACTTCATTCTCTGCGAGGGTATCGAGCTGGAAGGGGCAAGCGCCTCTTTTGACTTCGACATCAACGTCGATATCGCCAACAACCTCGGTTGCCCCATGATTCTGGTGGCCGGCGCCAAAATGAAAACACCGGAAGAGGTTGTCAGCGCTATCAAGGTCTACCATGAGTCCATGGAATCCCGCAGTTGCGACCTGTTAGCCACCATCGTCAACCGGGTTGACCCGAGCTATCAGGCCAAGCTCACCAGCCGCATCAAGCAGGAAAATCTCAAAGGGCTGACCTATATTATCACCAACGACGAAAACCTCGGGAACCCATCGGTTGGCGAAGTGGCCCGGCTGTTGAACGCCGAGATCCTCTACGGCGAACAAAACCTCAGCCGTCACGTCCGCAGCTTTACCATCGCCGCCATGCAGCTCAGAAACCTGCTAGAACGAATCGAATACGGCACTCTCATCATCACCCCTGGCGACCGCTCGGACGTGGTGCTGGCCTGCCTCGCTGCAGTACAGTCGATGACCATGCCCAACATATCCGGCATCATGCTGACCGGCGGTCTGGTCCCGGAAAAAGCGATCCAGACAGTTATTGAAGGGTTTCCCGACACCGTACCGATCATCGCGGTCGGGGAAAATACCTATCAGGCCGCTATTCGGGTGGAGAATATCCACGCTGCCATCACTCCGGACAACACCCGGAAAATCACCCAGGCACTGGCGGTCTTCGAGCGTCATGTTGACATGGATGAACTGAGCGACAAGATCATCAAGACCAAGACTACTATCGTCACTCCGAAGATGTTCGAGTCCCAACTTCTGCAGCGGGCTCGTGCCAACCGGCAGCACATCGTCCTTCCCGAGGGCGAGACCGACCGGGTATTGCAGGCGGCAGAGATTCTGCTGCGCCGTGAGGTTGTGGACCTGACACTTCTCGGCAACGAAGACAAGATTAAGGAGCGCATCAGCAGCCTCGGCCTGCACCTCGACAACGCTGCGATCATTGAGCCGCGCAAATCGGCCCATTTCGAAGAATACGCCGAAACCTACTACGAGCTGAGAAAGAATAAGGGTATCACCCAGGATAACGCCCACGACATCATGGGCGACCTGAATTTCTTCGGTACCATGATGATCTACAAGGGCCACGCCGACGGTATGGTCTCTGGAGCAATGCACACCACGGCAGACACCATCCGCCCGGCTTTCCAGTTCATCAAGACCAAACCGGAGTGCTCCATCGTCTCGAGTGTTTTTCTGATGTGTTTGAATGATCGCGTCCTGGCCTACGGCGACTGCGCGGTCAACCCGAACCCAACCGCTGAGGAGTTGGCCGAGATTGCCATTTCTTCGGCCCAGACCGCCGCTATTTTCGGCATCAACCCACTCGTGGCCATGCTTTCCTACTCTTCAGGAAAGTCAGGCAAGGGCGAGCAGGTTGAGAAGGTACGAAAAGCAACCGAGATCGCCCAGGAACGTGCGAAAACACTCTTCCCTGGTCTTGAAATCGAAGGGCCGATCCAATATGACGCCGCAGTCGATGCTGAGGTGGCACGTACCAAGATGCCGGACAGCAAGGTCGCCGGCCGGGCAACCGTCTTTGTCTTCCCGGATCTCAACACCGGTAACAACACCTACAAGGCGGTCCAGCGTTCTGCCAACGCAGTGGCCGTCGGCCCGATTCTGCAGGGTCTTAGAAAACCGGTGAACGATCTGAGCCGTGGCTGCCTGGTGACCGATATCGTCAATACCGTGGCGATCACCGCGGTCCAGGCACAGGCCGAGAAATTGGCAAAAAAATAATCCCGCCCTTTCTCACTATCAGTAACAATACAACCCCCGACGGTCTAACCGTCGGGGGTTGTATTTATTGTATTGAATAAAGACGTAACTATCAGTACTGATCCATATTGGCAAATTCAGCGTCTTCCATCCACTGCTCAGGGCGGGAGACAAACTCAATGACGTTTTCAAGAAGACGATAGTGACGGCGCTCTTCACGGGCAAATGTGAGCAGGATATTCTTTTCGTTCTCATCAGCCGCTTCGGCAGCCTTCTTCTCATAGAAGGTGTAAGCCTCTTCTTCCGCCTTCATCGCTTTCTTGTAGGCTTCGACCTGGGCGGTATCATCGGATACCTGCAGGCCTCCCTTGGCCTTCATCTCAGTGAAGATGTTTTTGGCCTTTTCCAGGACATTACTTTCAACCGCTTTGGCCGCCGTTTTTTCATGGAGGCTCTTGAAAGTGTTGTAGTGGATCACCTCTTCGTCCGCCAAGGTGTTGAAAATCTTCTTGAGCCCGGCGTCCTTGGTCTTCTCTGCAATTTCACGGTAAAATTTCTCACCGTCTTTTTCCATCTGCATGGCAAACTCGAACACATTCATACACTGACCTCCTTGAGGTTGACTTGGAATTTCGGAAGATACACCGACCAAAACACAACACCCAGCAGTATACATCATCAGATTCCTTTTTGCCTAACGTATATTGTCGAATATCAACCTCCTGCAATACTGGTGCAAGGCATTTTTTTCGTGGTATAGTGTCATCCCTGCAGAGTAGCAGAGATACCGGCAACCCTATGTCCCAACTCAACCATCACAAAAAAAATGACAGACTCCACGTTCAACCTTACCCACCATATCCGCTCGATTCCTGACTGGCCCAAGAAAGGTGTTATTTTCCGCGATATCAGCTCGCTTCTCGAAGACAGACTGGTGTTCAGGAAAACCATCGATCTCTTCGTCCATCGCTACTTCACCACCCGGATCGACGCCGTGGTCGGTATCGATGCCCGAGGGTTCATCATCGGCGCTCCGCTCGCTTATGAACTGAACGCCGGCTTTATTCCGGTGCGCAAGAAAGGCAAACTCCCCGGCACCACTATTTCCGAATCTTACAGCCTCGAATATGGAGAAGCAGAGGTGGAGATCCAAACCGACTGGTTGAAAAGGGGCGACCGGGTAATCCTGATAGATGACCTGATCGCTACCGGCGGCACCATGCTGGCGGCGGCAAGCTTACTCCAGCAATTAGGGGTAGAGATCGTCGAAGCGGCAGCCATCATCGACCTCCCCGATCTGGGCGGCAGCAGGAAGTTGAAAGAGGCGGGAATAACGGTCCACGCCTTCTGTGAATTTGAGGGAGACTGAAGGTAGGGTTACATACAGGCAAGCCAGCTTGTCATTCACCGACGATAGGTACCATCGCAGCATCTGAATCCTCAATTTTGAGGGCCTGCAGCAAATCATCAAGCCCTGTTTCGAGATTGAGCAGCTGCGTTTCGGAAAGCTTGGCAAGAGCAGTATTGAGTTCCCCCTGATGAGGAATCGGCGCCTGAACCAGAAGGTTCTGCCCCTTTTCCGTCAACGAGAGATGCACGGAACGTTGATCAGATCGGCTCCGGTCCCTGGCGATAAGCTGCATATCCTCAAGCTTATCGAGCATATTGGAACAGGTGGAAGGGTGAATGGAGAGAGCCCCAGCCAACTCGGAAACCTTCAGACCAGAATTTGCTGATATTTCATGTAACATCCATATCTTGGCGCTACTGAGCCCGCATGCCTTCTCAACCTTTTTGGCATGCAGCTGCACAGTCTTGAACAATATGCGGAGCTGTCTGGTAATATGCTGTTCGTGTTTATTCTTCTCCATTCACACTCCTGAAATATTGACCATAACAAGTAATTACTCCTCTTTTATCACCTGTTACACAATTTATCAAAAAAACAATAGGAGCACTGAATAAAAACTTTCGCCGGAGAAACACCTCTACTCAATTTCATTCTGATCCGAGACGTTTCTCCAGCGAAACCGAAGACAACTGGCCAAGCCTACATTTTCACACTTCTTGCATCTTCAAGCCAGCTGTTCCACTTCTCCTGATTTTTCGCGATCCACTCATCTACGTGGCTTTCAATATCCTTCTGGCTCTTTTCACCTGCGTTCATTCGGGCATTCTGCTCGCTTATATCGGCAAGCGGCAAGGTGAACACCTCAAAAAACCGTTTTGCTGCTGGATTTGCCTCCATAAATTTGGTGTTCGCCACAATCTGGATATCGGAAACAACAAAACCAAGCTTGACCGGATCGGAGACCGCACCAGGAACTCCACTCACGGTCATTCGTTCCTCACCGACCGCCTGTGCTTTTGTCGGCTTAATTTCCGGAACATTGATCCACATCACATCTTCGCCCGGCTTCAATTTGAATATGGTCCAGTTTGGCGCCCAGGTGTAGAAAAAAACCGGCTCGCCAGCCTTATATTCGGCAATCGCAGAAGCCATTCCGGCTTCATAGGCGGCCTTCTGAGGATTGATATGATCACCAAGATCATACTCTTTCATGTGGTGGGCAATAACATTCTCACATCCCCAGCCTGGAGGACAGGCAACCAGGTCGGCTTTGCCATCGTTGTTCTTATCAAACGCCTGCTTCACTTCATCCCGCTTGAAGTCTTCCAGAGAGGAAATATTATATTTTTCCACGTATTTCTTGGAAACAAGATAACCCTGCAGGCCGCCAGCTTTCACGACGTAGCCAACTTTTTCAGCCTTGTCATAAAAATTCTTTGGCAACTGGCTGTCATGATTCGGAAACCAGCCATTGGTCCAATAATCGACATCACCCAAGGCCAAGGATTTGTAGAAAATCGGATTCGTAAGATCTTTTGGTTTTTTCACTTCATAGCCCAGAGTCGTGAGACCACGACGTACAAGTGCTTCCTGGAAAAATCCGGTATTCCAGGTGGCACGGGCCGGTTGAACAGTCACACCTTCACCTGGCATTGTATCATTTGCAAATGCTGTGAAAGTGCTGGTTAGGGTTACGGCCAGAGCGGCGCCAATAAATACATGCTTCAACATTTTACTCCTCCTCATTTTTTCTTTTGTGTCCCAAGAGACTGGGTAATTCTATCTAAGACAATAGCGACAAGGACAATGGAAAGGCCGCCAATAGTTGCAACACCAATGTCCAGGGTGTTCAGGCCAAGCACAACAGGGGCCCCCAGGCCACCGGCACCAATCAATGCCGCGATAACGACCATCGACAATGCCATCATAATGGTCTGGTTAAGCCCTGCCATAATGGTTGGCAGAGCAAGTGGAATCTGGACTCTCGTCAATACCTGCCAACTGGTGGCACCAAAGGCCAGGGCGGCCTCAACCAGTTCAGGATGAACTTGACGAATGCCCAGGCTGGTCAGGCGGATGATTGGTGGGAGTGCAAAAACAATCGTCGCCAGCACTCCCGCTACATTACCGATTGAAAAAAGCATGACGATCGGTACCAAATAGACAAAAGCCGGCGTGGTCTGCATCGCATCGAGTAGCGGCCTCAAGGCACGCTCAAAGTTATCACTGCGACCAGCGCAGATCCCCAGAGGAATCCCGGCAAGAGCACAGAAAACAACTGAACTGATCACCATCGACAGCGTGATCATGGTGTCCTCCCACAGACCCAATAAACCGATAAACAGCATAGTAAAAATGGTCAGTATCCCAAGTTTAACGCCAGATGCACGCCAGGCAACAACACCGAGAAGCAATATGACCACAATAGGAGGAATAGCCACCAAACCTCCCTGGATAGCCGACAAAGTCACCTCGACCGGCCACTTGATGGCCTGAAAAAAAGGACGATACCCCTCCACAAGCCAATCAACAAACTGAGTAACCCAAACGTCGAGAGGGATTACCTTTTCTGTAAAATTCAACATCACGCAGAAACTCCTTCTTCAAGCGATTTCTCTTCCTGGGTCTGCTGGGTACCGTTACCGGCTCGGTGGAGGGTTCGAAGGAACCGGTTTTTCGAAACCACACCCAGATAGATATTTTTTTCATTCACAACCGGCACCGGCCAGGTATTCGAGGCAACGTAGGGCAGGATATCCTGTAAACTTTCGGTTTCTCCAACTTTGGTAACACCCTTGATGAAGGCTTGATCGATCTTTCTCGCCCCCCGTTCCAGTGCCTCGCGCAGGCTATCGGTCGAAACAATACCGTTGAAACGGCGCTCAGAGTCTATGACATAGCCAAATTCCATATCGCGGTTATTGAGCATCTCAAGGGTCATGCGGATGCCAGTTTCAGCGGTATGCCAGATGACCGTTGGTTGGTTGTCCCGGACGATATCTCCAGCAGAAATGACTCCGGTAGGATCAACCCCACGGAAAAAAGCCCGCACATAGTCATCTGCCGGGTTTTGCAATATCTCCTCAGGAGTGCCGACCTGCACCACACGCCCGCCCTCCATAATGGCTATGCGGTCCCCGATTCGTAAGGCTTCATCAAGATCATGCGAGATAAAGACGATGGTCCGTTCATGACGGTCCTGGAGCTTTAACAGCTCCCCCTGCATTTCGGTTCGGATAAGTGGGTCAAGGGCGGAAAAAGCTTCATCCATCAACAAAATATCCGGATCCACCGCCAGGCCGCGTGCGAGCCCGACCCGCTGCTGCATACCTCCACTCAGTTCACTCGGATAGGCATTTTCCCAACCTTCAAGGCCCACTTGCTTCAAGGCATCAAGGGAACGTTCATAGCGCCGGGTCTTCTCAACCCCATCAAGCTCAAGACCAAAAGCAACATTATCGATTACTGTCTGGTGGGGCATCAAGGCGAATGATTGAAACACCATGCTGGTCTTCGACCGGCGGTATTTCACCAACTCCTGCTTACTCATTTTCAACACATCCTCACCATCAACCAGCACCTCACCAGCAGTTGGCTCGATCAACCGGTTCAGCATGCGGACAAGCGTCGATTTACCGGAGCCGGAAAGCCCCATAACAACGAAGATCTCACCTTTTTTTACGGAAAAGCTGGCATCCTGCACACCAACTGCCAACCCGGTCTCCTCATAAATCTGCTCTTTGTTCTTGCCCTCTTTCAAGAGCTGCAGACCTTTTTCTGGATCCTTACCGAATATTTTGTACAGATTCCTGATTTCAATTTTTTGCATTGTTTATCCGTTTGGGTCAAATCAGAATAACGTTTCGTCGATGAGCTCCTGCGAAAGAAACACCCGTGCAGTCATCCCAATGTGACAATTTTAATATTGTGGAATATTATTTTAGCGAGATACTAGTTTCGACAAAACGTTCCGTCAACCCCTCTGATAAAGGTGGCTCAAAACGATTATGCACTAAGTAACTATTTTTTCATGTTTTACATGACGGAACTTTATTTTTCTGGCTATAGTGACTGAAGAAATGGCTGTGAACGACCTCACTCAAGCTACCGGGATGCATTCTGGATAGCTCGTCCCCGTAAAGTGTTTGCCCTCTTTCAGTGACGTCACTTTCCTCATCATTTTGGAATGCGACACAGCAAGCAACACCTTTTAGAAGTTAGGCAACGAGACGCGAAAGACAACAATGAAAGGTCGATTGGATCAATTAGACCTTGCTGGCGCTCACAATGAACATGAAGGAAGAACCGAACAGGAAAATAGTACTCTTCAGATCACCTGCTCCTGGTATCTGACTTCCCAGGTGATATCCATGATCTTTTTATACATCATCGAGACACTACAATATTTCTCCTGGGAAAGCTCTACCGCCCGCTCAAGTTTTTGCCGATCAAGCTCTTTCCCCTTGAAGGCATAGATAATATGCATGGCCGAATACACTGACGGGACCTCATCCGTAAGTTCCGCCTCAATTGTGATGAGCAGATCGTCGATTTCCACCCGCATTTTTTTTAAGATCTCGACAACATCCACTCCGGTACAACCGGCAAGAGCAACCATCATCAACTTTTTGGGGCTGGCACCGCGTTCTTCACCACCGAACTCAAGCGGAGCATCGGTCACCACGCTGTTCTTGCCAACCTGGGAGATAAAAGCCATCTTCTCTTGCCAACGTGTCTCTATAGAAGTTTTCATTTCAGCTCATTCCTTTATAAATGAATTACTCTGTTTGAGTTCAACCTCAACAGCAACCGATATCCGTTTGGTGTTGAATGCACGACCACTCAGCGAAACGTCTTAAAAGTCCTGTTCAATGTAATGCATCCTTATCAACAACCAAGGTGGACAAAGCACTAATGACGCCCTACAATCAATGGATTGATTGAATGTGAATCGGAACAGATACCATACATAAAGCTCAATACCAAGATGACAATGAAAGACGCTTCCCTACGCATACTGAATATTTTTCTGCTGACACTTTTCCTGGCCCTGGTTGCAATTCCTCCACAACTCCACGCTGAAGAACCAGCCAGTGCAGTTGACATCTATTTCTTCTACAGCGAGACCTGTCCACACTGTCATAAGCAGATGGAACTTATGAAACCGCTGTCAGAAAACAACCCCGAACTGAAGATACACTTTCACGAGACATCGCGGGATGCCGAAATCTGGCAAAAATTCATGAAAGATCATGATATCATCGCCGGCTCAGTACCCCGAACCCAAATCGGTGAAACGGCTTTTATCGGCTATTCTGAAGATGGGGAAAACCTCCAATATTCCGAGCAATACAAGGCCTATTTTGGCAACCCCACCCAAATTATCAAAGCCATCGAGAAAGAGCTCGGTCATAAGGTCGAGCTTGGCGCGTTTGTCCGACCGGCGGCGGTAGACAGGATTCTGCCGCCTTACTGGCCACTGGTATTCCTCTTAATCTATATTTCCAGCTATTTTGTCCTCAAGAAAAGACTCACAAAAAACAACCGGATGCGTATCTGGCTCGGTGGCCTCGCCGCCACCTTTATTGTCAGCGTCTTCCTGCTGCTTGGGAACATCCCCGATACCCGTATCCAGGCCTGGGCTGAACAATTCCCCTATCCGCTCTTTGTTTTCACCATCGCTCTGGCTGACGGTTTTAACCCCTGCGCCTTCACCGTACTGATCATTTTGTTGAGCCTGCTAACCCACACTCGGGGAAGAAGAGACATGGCGCTGATCGGCCTCACATTCATCGCGACTTCAGCCATCATGTACTTCCTCTTCATCATGGTCATGGTCCTTGTCGGCAGCCTGTTCATTGAAAAGTACGGCCATATTCTGATGGTGACGCTCGGCATTATTGTGTCGATCGCCGGGATCATCAATATCAAGGACTATTTCTTTCTCCACCAGGGCTTCTCACTGGGGCTCTCTACCCAGCAACAGGCCCAGTTCGGCAAAAAGGCTTCAGCAATTGTTCGGAATCTCAAGCAGGGCAGCGGCCGTCTCGCCCTGGCGCTTACCGCCACTATCACGCTTGCCATCTTCGTAAACATCATTGAGCTCGGCTGCACCGCCATGCTTCCGGCGGTCTATATGACCACCCTGGTGAAAAAATTCAGCGACTACGCGAGTTATGGGCTTTGGACCGGGTTTTATGCCCTGGTCTATGTTATTCCCCTGCTACTCATTCTTGGCAATTTTATCTATCTTTTCAGCTCGGTGCGCATCTCGGAAGAAACCGGGCGACGGTTGAAACTCGCGGCGGGTTCCTTCATGCTCTTTTTCGGTATCATTATGATCTTTCGCCCGGGCCTGCTGAATTTTGGCTGATCGCCCACTGCGCCGAAAAAAGCGACGCTCACTGGAGTACCATGACCTGCCTGTGATATACTCTTCATATGGACAGAAAATCGGCATGTTGTCCACCCGTCCACTCGAGTAAAGGAGAAGACTATGCAGACACCGGTGCAGATTCAGTTCATCAACATGGATTCCTCAGAAGCTGTCGAACAAGCCATAGAGAAACATGCAGCCAAACTTGAACAGATGTTCCCAGACATCCAGAGCTGCCGGGTCAGAATCGAAGCCCCTTCCAAAAAGAAAACCAAAGGTGGCCTGTTCCATACCCGGATAGAGATCAAGCTGCCCGGAAAGGAGATAGCGGTCAATCGCAACCCAGACCTGCACCACTCCTACACCGACGCCTACGTCTCGATTCGCGACGCCTTCAAAAGTGCACAGCGGCAACTGGAAGCCCAGGTAAAAAAGATACAGGGCAAAGTCAAACTCCATGAGGAGAGCGGCAGTACCGGAAAAATATCCTCACTCTATCTCGACAACGATTGCGGCTGGATTACCAGCAGCGACGGCTATGAGATATACTTTCACCGCAACAGCCTGTTGAGTGACAACTTCGACAGTCTGAGCGTCGGCATGGCTGTTCAGTACATCGAACACGAGGACAGCGAGGAACTACGAGCAAGCAGTGTACGGGTGATCGGGCAATAGACAGCTATTGCCTGAATACCTGCGAGAGCAGAATAACCGGCCAACTGGCAGCTCACACGACGAGACCCAGCAGAAAAGCTAACTTTTCCCTGGGTCTCGTATCGAAGTGTCGCAGAAGCTCTGGACAAATACATGGTGTCGTTTTTGTTTCAGGTCTTGAAGTTGTTGACCAGACTGCTGAGTTGTGAGGCCAGTGCCTGAAGCTCCTCTGCTCTTGATTTCACCCTGCTGCTGCCTCCTGAAATATCACTTGCTGCACTGTTGACGCTTGAAATATCCTCCGAGATCGTCGTAGCAACCATTGAACTCTGATTGACGTTTTCATTGACTTCTGAGAGGCCTTGCGAGGCTTGAGAGATATTCCTTGTTATCTCCTCGGTGGCCGACAACTGCTCGTTCACCGCCGTACTGATTGACCCGATAATGTCGTTGACGATATTGATAACTCTCGTGATCTCTTCGATATCGACAACTGTGGTTGACGTAGTTGTCTGTACTTCACTAATCTGACTTTTAATATTGAGAGTAGCCTCGGCGGTCTGCTTTGCCAGTTCCTTGATCTCATTTGCCACGACAGCAAAACCTTTACCAGCTTCGCCAGCCCGTGCCGCTTCGATCGTTGCGTTTAAGGCAAGCAAATTGGTTTGTTCGGAAATTTCGGTAATCGCCTCCGTCACCTTACCGATGGCCTGGGCAGCTTGTCCCAACGAGTCCATCTTCACCGATGCCTTCTCCGCTTTTTCAACCGCATCTGCACTTATTGAGCGTGCTTCTTCTGACTTCGTTGCAATCTCATTGATGATTGTGGTCATCTCCTCCGAGGCACTCGCTACCATGGCCGTATTGGTGGTTGACTCTTCCATTGCTGCAGCAACACTGGTCAAGTTAGCAGTCATCTCTTCTGCCGCCACTGCGACATTATCTGCACGCTTGGCGGTTTCGTTTGAATTTTCCGAAAGACTGGTGGCAATAGAGGTCAACTCTTCGGAAGAATCACCCAAAGATCTGGTGTGATCTGCAATCTGACCAATAATCCCCTGAAGTTTTTCCACAAAAGTATCGAACCATTTTGCCAGATCACCAATTTCATCCCCGGTTTTAATAGCTAGACGCTTGGTCAAATCTCCCTCGCCTTCAGCAATATCGCGTAATCCGACAATTGCAAGATTAACCGGCTGGGTAATGCTCCGGGCGGATATAATAGCTATAATAATGCCGAGTACAATACCGACGACTATGGTGATTATGGTAACGGTGTCTGCTCTTTTGGCCGTTTTCATCGAACTTTCATGGGCCAGTCCGGCATACTGTTGGGTTAATTCGGTAAGGTTGTTGATCTGGTCCCGCATTTTTTCAAACTTCTGGCTTGCCTCTCCCAAAGTGAGATCAATTGCCAGCGTTCTTCCAGCACGGGTATCACTGATCCGGCCATCGACTATTTGCCTTGACAAAGCGTACCACTCCTCATACCCCTTGTCAAATACCGCTATCATTTCAAGCTCTTGAGGACTAAGCCCTTCTATTATCTTATATTTCTCCCATCGTTCTTTCACCTGGCCGGCATTGGTTTCATATTCTTCAACCAGTTTTTTAAAATCTTCCGATTTGGCGTTAGCAAAAATCATTGAACGTTCCGCAACCAGCATCTGCTGGAGGTCGCGGTCAATCTCGAGCAATAGATTGACCGCCGGCATTCTTACCGAGAAGATATCTGTCAACTCATGCTCCATATTGCCAATACTGATATAGCTCATCACCCCCAAAACACAGATGACCACAATCATCAAAGCAAAACCCAAAAGCAGCTTGAGGCGAATTTTTAAATTTTTAAGGAAATTCATAGCATCACATCCTGTTATTTTTCAGGGTAACAAACTCCGCAACAGGTCGACAATTATGAAAGCATTCAAACGACCTCTACTCTACCTTCTCCACATCAATACCGAAGGTAATGGCTCCAATAGCCTTGCCTGCCTCCATCACCGGTACCGAAACCTGCACCAGGTAGGCCTGTGAACTGTCATCGAATTCCACTTCATCGACGAACACAGCCCCGGCACCATCGGCAAACGATTTTGCGAATTTTGCTTCATCACCTTGCCAGTAGTCTGAAGTTTTCCCCGTCATTGCCACATTGGCACCTTGATTATCCATAACGAATATCTCGGCAAAATAGGCTTGCGATCCAAGTATCTCACCTAAATGCTTGCCACACGCCGATTCCATCAACGACTTCATATAAGAGTCAACTCCAGCGGTCTCCTGCCACTTCTTATCCATAGCTTTAATGTCATCAAGCGATTTGCCCATCGCATTCTGCTCCTTTACTGCGGCAACGATTACCGGGTCACTCCCATATGCCGCCAGCTTGGTTGCGGCGAGATCCTTCACCGCTTGAGGAGCCTCCTCAGCAAAAACAACACTGCTTCCCAAAACACAGATGAAACCGACAAGAATGATGCTTATGAGCTTTTTCATTATTATCACCTCTTTTGTGTTGATATTTCCCGGACGCTACCGATTGAATACCAAAAAAGAAACAAAAGTCAAATGAGCTGGAGAAAAATACATCACGGTATTTTCCGCTTCATGTCAGGAGAGAGGAAGGTGAAATAGAACCTTCTTTTCATGATGATTGCAGGAGCACTATCGAAGAACTATCTGGGCTTATTGGGAAATAGCAAATTGACTATAGATTGTGACGGTACGACAATACGCCTCACGGCCTTACTTTTTTCACTGAAATACCAAACCAGATGAAACTCCCGGTATTTAAATGTCAGCCTCAAGGCCAGAAGAAAAAGAACAACAGGCAAGGTATAAAAAAAAATCCGGAGTAGCAGCATCTTGGCTGTACTCCGGATCTTTTTTTATATGGAGATTTTACTATAACTTTACGGAAAACAGATCTTCAAGACGTCCGCAAAGGTCGAAACAAAATAGGCCGTGATTCCCTCTTTGACATGCTCAGGCAGCATTTCAAAATCGCCCTCATTTTCTTTAGGCAGCAGCACTTGCTTCACATTCGAACGCTTCGCGGCGATGATCTTCTCTTTCACCCCGCCGATTGGCATTACCAGGCCGCTCAAGGTCAGTTCACCGGTCATGGCGGTATCAGCCACGATCGGTTTATCCATGGCAAGCGAATAGAGCGAACAGGCCATGGTAATACCCGCTGACGGGCCGTCCTTGGGTGTGGCTCCGGCCGGTACGTGCAGGTGGATAAAACTATTCTTGAAAAATTCCTTTGCCTTTTCGTTATCCTTCAAGAAGGAACGGACATAACTGTAGGCAATCTCCGACGACTCAACCATGACCTTGCCAAGCTGACCGGTCTGCTTAAATCCCGGATTGCTGGACGGAACCGGAATCGACTCAATATAGAGGGTCGCCCCACCCATGGAAGTGTAGGCAAGCCCACGAATGACTCCGACCCGCGGCTTCGCAAAGGCCTTCCCTTCGGTGAAAACCTGTTTGCCGAGAATATCCTTGAGCTCTTCTTTCTTGATCTGAACAACGGCGTCAGGGTCGGCAACAATCCTTTTGACCCCCTTTCGGATGATCTTTTTGATGCAGTTTTCCAGACCACGCACCCCGGCTTCACGGGCCCAGCCATCGACAATAGCCGTCAACACCGGTCGTGAGATTTTCACCTGCTTATCGGTTAAACCATGCTGTTTCAACTGCTTGGGCACCAAATGTCGAGCGGCAATCTCCACCTTCTCCTTTAAAATATAACCGGGAAGCTGGATCATCTCCATCCGGTCAAGCAGAGGTGCCGGAATAGTATCCAGCTGGTTGGCAGTGCAGATAAAGAGCACCTTGGAGAGATCGAATCGCACATCAAGGTAATGGTCAAGAAAATCCTTGTTCTGCTCAGGATCAAGGACCTCAAGCAGTGCGGATGCCGGATCGCCCTGGAAGCTCGCACCGATTTTGTCGATCTCATCAAGCATGATGACCGGATTGGAGGTCTTGCAGGTCTTGATGGCCTGCAGGAACTTGCCCGGCATAGCACCGATATAGGTCCGGCGGTGGCCTTTGATTTCCGCCTCGTCGCGCATACCGCCCAGCGAAAAACGGTAAAACTCGCGGCCCAGGCTCTTGGCGATGGACTGACCGATGGAGGTCTTACCCACACCCGGAGGACCGGTAAGCAGGATAATAGAGCCGGAGAGATCGCCTTTGACGATACCAACCGAAATCAGCTCAAGGATGCGTTCTTTTACATCTTCCAAACCGTAATGATCGCGGTTGAGGATCTTTTCCGCCTTGGTGGAGTTATAGTTGTCCTTGGTGTAGATGCCCCAGGGCAGAATGGTCAGCCAGTCGAGATAGGTGCGGCTCACATTGAATTCCGCTGACGATGGCCCTAAAAGCCGCAGTTTCTCCAACTCTTCCTTGATCTTATCTCGCGCCTCCTCAGAAAGTACCAGTTTAGTCAAACGTTTTTCATATTTTTCTATCTCGCTCTGGGTGTCATCTTTGGCAAGCCCCAGCTCTTTTTTTATCTCCTGCAGTTGCTGCTTTAAGAAAAACTCACGTTGCTGCTTGGAAAGCTGCTCTTCTATACGTTTGGAGATCTGGGCCTTCAACTTCGTGATCTCCAGCTCTTTCTTGAGGAGAATAAGCGATGCCTCGATCCGCTTGCGAACAACTTCAAGCTCAAGGATTTTCTGAATATCCGCTCCCGATGAAGTGGTCATGGACGCCGAAAAATCGGCAAGGGCACTTGGATCGCTCAGATTGATACGCTCAATAAGCAGCGAAAGCCCTTCTTTAAAAAGCGGGTTCAGTGCCACCAACTCCTTAATGCAGTCGATGATGGCCACCGAATAGGCTTTCAATTCCTCGGTGTTCTCGATCTTCTTTTCATACAGATAATTGACTTCAGCATAAAATACCGTGTCTTTCCGGTAGAGATGCAACACCTCAAACCGTTCGATGGCCTGAGCCATCAGCTGCAAAGGCTCATCACCTTTGGGAGGGGTCGCCTGGACAATGCGCACCACAACACCCACGTTGAAGAAATCATCCGGGTCCTCAGGACGTTTGGGCATTGAGTCTTCCGTCGGCCGTGTCAACAAAAGACCAAGGTAGAGCGGTCCACCCTCTTCGCCCCGCTCAAAGATCGCCTGCTGGATCTTCGGGTCGTCAACGATAATCGGCCCCATCATTTTCGGAAACATCGGCCGATCGTGTAAAGGAATAATCAACAGATTTTCCGGCAGTGTATCAGTGGAAACTATAAGAGACTTTTCGCTTGTCTCTTTGCCAGCTTCGTCCTCCGGAGAATCGATTCCATCCGGGGTCAAAACGGTTGTTTTTTCATCCATGCAGCCTCTCCTTTTTTTGGAATTTCCAGATTCAAAAACAGACAAAAATATATAGGAAGACAGTGCCTCTTCGTTTTTTCACACCAGGAAAATGTTGTTCTTTTCATTTACGGCACTGCACCTGATCTATCAAGTTGACTTTCATTTTCAATAGCATTCCGGGAACTTTTCAACACAACAATCGTGCTGTTCCACTATGAAAACAGAGGTAATCACTCCTTTACGGGTTGGGTAGAGCCTATCTTCGAAAAGCGATGAAAAAATGTCTTTTCATTCTCGTTCGTTAGTCACCAGCAATCAGATTGAGCAGCTCACCTTCGATCAGGCAATTGCTGGCCAGCAGCCCGTTTTCAAGATAGTCGGAACCGCCTCCAAAATCGATCACCCGCCCGCCGGCCTCGGCAACCAACAGGATACCCGCCGCATAATCATAGAGCTTGAGACCCTTCTCCCAGAATCCGTCCATTCTGCCCGCAGCAACCCAGGCAAGATCCAGGGCCGCCGAGCCATGCCGCCGAATATCCCGGGCCTTAGGGGCGACCCGTGCAAACATCTCTAGGCTCTCATTCACCTGCCCGTCCCGAAAAGCCGCAAAACCTGTGGCCAACACTGACTGACTCAGTTGCGACCTCTCCGACACCTTGACCCTCCGGCCATTCAATGTTGCACCCTGTCCTTTCTCCGCCGCAAACATCATGTTCAGCACCGGGCCATATACCACACCAGCCACACTCTCACCGCCCTGCTGAAGGGCGATACTCACCGAATAACCTGGCAAACCATGCACATACGAGTTAGTGCCATCAATGGGGTCGATTACCCAGCAGCTGTCGGTACTGCCCGTCGATGTTCCCCGCTCCTCACCCAAGATACTATGATCCGGATATTTTTTTTGAATCTCGTGACGGAGAAAATCCTCCACCTTTCTGTCCACCGGTGTCACCAGATCGCGAACGCTTTTATATTCCACCTTGCTCTCGGCCATAGCTTCAGCCTCGTGCAGCGAGATCGCTCCGGCTTTTTCCGCCATCTCCATCATGAATTTTATCAGCATCTCAATAACCCGATAAAGTTATGTATTCTCCTCGCGCTCCTTTGCCTTTTTCTGTATCATGGTCATTATATAGCAGGGCGATTGAATTACCAGCCCACTCGCACTTTCTGCTGCAGAATGCTTTTTTCTTCGCAGAAAGTGATCATAGATATTTTACGGGCCTTGCCTTTATACCCTGCTGCCACGGTCGCCCGCATTCCCATCGTACACCCTGACACTGAGAGGACTGCCATGCCATCCAACACGTTTACAAAGATCCTCACCGCCAACGGAACCGAATACTCTTATTTCGACATCTTTGAGCTTGAGCGCCAGAATATTGCCAAAATCAGTCGTCTGCCCTACTCCATCCGCATCCTGGTAGAAAACCTCATGCGTAAAAACGACGGTAAAATAGTGCGGGATGAGGATGTCCGAACTATCGCCAACTGGCAGGCCAGCTATACGACCCCAATGGAAATTCCTTATCACCCCGCCCGAGTGCTGATGCAGGATTTTACCGGTGTCCCGGCCGTGGTTGATCTCGCCGCCATGCGCGATGCAGTCAAAACGCTTGGCGGAGATCCGGCCAAAGTCAACCCGCAGGTACCGGTTGAACTGGTAGTGGATCACTCGGTACAAATCGATTATTCAGGAACCAGTGAAAGCCTGACGCAGAATGTCGCCAAGGAATATGCACGGAACAGTGAACGCTACAAGCTCCTGAAATGGGCACAGAAGAGCTTTGATAATTTCAAGGTTGTCCCCCCCAATTCGGGCATCTGTCATCAGGTAAATCTGGAACATTTGGGCCGGGTAGTCATCGCCGCACCAGATGGCGGCACCACTCTCGCCTATCCCGATACGGTGGTCGGCCTCGACTCCCACACCCCGATGATCAATGCCATCGGCGTCATGGGGTGGGGCGTGGGTGGTATTGAGGCGGAGGCTGTAATGCTCGGTCAGCCCTACTATATGTCGATTCCTGAAGTGATCGGCGTTCGTCTCACCGGCCAACTGCAACCCGGCGTCACCGCCACCGACATGGTGCTGACCATCACCCAGATGCTGCGTCAGTTCAAAGTGGTGGAGAAATTTGTCGAGTTCTTTGGTCCCGGCCTGGCCAATCTTTCCATTCCCGACCGGGCCACAGTCTCAAACATGACCCCGGAATATGGCGCCACTCTAGGCTTTTTCCCAGTGGACGCCATGACTCTGCAGTATCTTGAAATGACCGGTCGCTCCAAACAAGCCGCGCTCGCCGAGGTTTATAATAAAGCCAACGGCCTCTTTTACGACGGTGAAGAAAATATTGAGTATACCGCCCGGCTCGAACTCGACCTCTCAACCGTTGAACCATCGCTGGCGGGTCCCGCCCGACCGCAGGACCGCATCGCGCTCTCCGGCATGAAAAATGCCTTTGGTGACAACACAGGAGCCTCCCAACCGCAGGCAAACATCACATTACCAACCGGCCAGGAACAGCTCACAAATGGCAGCGTGGTAATTGCCGCCATCACCTCATGCACCAACACCTCTAACCCATACGTGTTGATGGGTGCAGGATTGATGGCCAAGCGGGCGGTACATCGCGGTCTGAAGGTACCGGCCTATGTGAAGACCTCTTTTGCACCGGGATCAAGGGTAGTCAGCAGCTATCTTGAAGCGGCCGGCCTCATGCCCTATTTCGAGGCACTTGGCTTTCACATCACCGCCTTTGGCTGCACAACCTGCATCGGCAACAGCGGCCCACTGAATCCTGAAATCGAACGGGCGATACGCGAGAACGATCTCAACGTGGCAGCAGTACTCTCAGGTAACCGCAACTTTGAGGCCCGGATTCACCAGATGATCAAATCCAACTTTCTCGCCTCACCTATGCTGGTGATGGGTTTCGCCCTGGCGGGACGAGCCAATATCGACCTCACCACTGAGCCGGTCGGTTTCGACCCCAACGGCCAGCCTGTCTACCTGAAAGAACTCTGGCCCACCGGCGAGGAGATCGAGCAACTCGTGAAGGCTCACGTTACCCAGAACAGCTTCACCCTTCAGTATGCCAAAATCTTTACCGGCGACGAATTCTGGGATGGACTTGAAGTCGCGGAAAGCACCACCTATGCCTGGGATTCTGACTCCACCTATATCAAGAATCCACCCTATTTCGAAGGATTCACCCAAGAGCCGAAATCTCCTGGTAACATTCAGGATGCCAGGGCTTTTCTCACCCTTGGTGACTCCGTCACCACCGACCACATCTCACCCGCCGGCGCCATCCCGGCAAATTATCCGGCTGGTCAATACCTGCTGGGCCAAGGGGTGAAAGAAGAAGATTTCAACTCCTACGGCTCCCGACGCGGCAACCATGAGGTGATGATGCGCGGCACCTTCGGCAATATCCGGATCAAGAACTTGATGGTCGCTCCCAAAGAAGGAAGTTTCACCATTAAACATCCGGAAAAAGAGGAAATGTTCAATTACGACGCTGCCATGCGTTACCAGAAGGAGAGTGTTCCGCTGGTGGTACTTGGGGGTAAGGAATACGGCACCGGTTCGTCACGAGACTGGGCCGCCAAGGGAAGCAGGCTACTAGGTGTGAAGGCGGTAATTGCCGAGTCCTACGAGCGTATCCACCGTAACAACCTGGTTGGCATGGGCGTTTTGCCGCTGATCTTTTCACCTGGTGATTCCATCGCCTCCCTTGGCCTGAAAGGTGACGAACTGTTCTCCATCGAAGGACTTGAAAAAATGGAACCCAGAAAGAAACTGCAGGTGAAAGCCGTTGGCACAGACGGCAAAACCATTACATTTGAAGTCATCTCCCGCCTCGACACTGAAGTAGATGTGATCTACTTCGAGCATGGCGGCATATTGCCTTATGTTCTCAGACAGATGATGGCCTAACACCATCCAACAACCCGAGCATGCCTTGCAGACCAAGGCATGCTCTGCTCGCAACTCATCCCCACCTTTTCCACTTGCCTGAACGTGCTCATCCGGATGTAAGAAACGAACAGAGTTTTCCTGAGACGCTTTGTCTTGCCAGAATGCCTGGTTGATGTTTTTTGCTAACCGGAATTTGAGGGGTTCGATTGGAAAAACTATCGAGCATCAGCGTCGCAAGAAATGGAGCAACTTTTCAATGATTGCTTTGCCTGAAAAGACGGTGACCAAATTCTGGGTAATCAGGAATACGCTTTACGCTACCAGGCCGATTATGGTGTGGAATTGCCAGTCATCACCTTGATTTTAGCAGTTTTGCTCAAATGGGTGAGGCCACCTTTCTGAACCTTTTGGGCGACAAGTTTCCCTTATGGAAAAATGTGCTCACTCTTGCGAATCACCACATTGTGGCATATTTTTTCACGATAGCGATCTCGCTTACACCAAATGATGATGTAGAAGACCAACCCTGCTGTATAACTTTGACGGGAAGCTACGGTCTTTAGCACAAGACAGCCGGGTCGCCATTATCAGGTGGTAACCCGGCTTTTTTTAACGAATGGCCACAGCGTGAACAATGAGGCAGGCAAGGAAGGTTGATGTCATCCATCCATAGAGGTCTACAATGTCGACAGCAACAGAAGAAAAGATTCGGGAGTTACGGGCGCGTTTTCGCGGCAATGTGCTAATGGCCGGAGAGCACGGCTATGAAACAGCGCGGAAGGTTTGGAACGGCATGTTTGATAAGCGGCCGCTCCTCATCGCTCGTTGCGTGACTACGGGCGATGTGATCGAGGCGGTGAAGTTCGGCAGGGAACACAAGATGCTGGTGGCGGTCAAGGGCGGTGGCCACAACTCTGCGGGCAAGGCGACATGCGATGACGGCCTCATCATCGATTTGTCGCCCATGCGTAGAGTGCTGGTGGACAGGGAGGACAATCACGTCCGGGTCGATGGTGGTGCCCTGCTGGGCGACATGGATAACGAAACCCAGCTTTATGGGCTTGCCGTCTCTGCCGGCATCGTCTCTCATACCGGCGTTGGGGGCCTAACCCTTGGCGGCGGCTTTGGCTGGATCAGTAGAAAGCACGGGCTCTCGGTGGACAACCTGCTCTCAGCCCAGGTGGTGACGGCCGAAGGGGAGCTGCTGACCGCATCGGCCACGGAGAACCCGGATCTTTTCTGGGGCTTACGGGGCGGCGGCGGTAACTTTGGCATCGTCACTTCTTTCACCTTCAAGGGCGCCCCCATTGGTAATACGGTTTTTGCCGGGATCATCGCCAAAAAGTTTCAAAATGCAGCGGACTATATCGCTTTTCATCAGCACTATGTGCGAACCCTGCCTGACGAGATGACCGTCTGGATGGTGTTGCGTAAGGCTCCACCGTTACCTTTTCTGCCCGAAGAGGTGCACGGTAGTTTGGTGGTGCTGGTGCCCTTCGTCTATCTCGGCAGTGAAGAGGAGGGCGGACGCTTGATACAGCCACTGATTGACCGGACAGACTCCCACGGCATGATCACCGGCATGATGCCATGGAAGGAGTGGCAGTCGGGGTTTGACGGACTGGTTGACCATGGTGCGCGAAACTACTGGAAATCTCACCACCTGACCTCGCTCTCCGAAGAATGTGTGAGAGAGATCCTTACCTTTGCCGAGCGGTTACCCACCGAGGAATGCGAGATATTCATTCCCCATATGGAGGGGGCACCCGCAAAGGTCGCGGCCGACACCACAGCCTTCGCCCACCGTTACACACCATTTGTCCTCAATATCCACACCCGCTGGCGGGAAAAGAGCGACGACGAGCGTTGCCTGGCATGGGCCCGGGAGTTTCATGAGGCGACCACCCGCTTTGCCCACGGAGTCTACGTGAATTTCCTCAGCGATGAGGGCAAGACGAGGGTGCGGGATGCCTATACCGACGAGGTGTGGGAACGGCTTGTGCGGCTCAAAAAGAAGTACGATCCCGACAACTTCTTCCGTCTCAACCAGAACATCGAGCCGACCGGCTGAGATTCGGCTAAGGGAATAATATGGATGTCGACACCGTCATCGCCAGCCAGCAGCAGGAAATAGAGGAGCTGCGACGGGAGAATGGCTATTTGCGGCATGCGGTGCAGGCCAGTCAGCGGATTGAGTTGATCATGGAGAGCAGCAACGCCATTCTCTTTCGTCGGCTGGCTGCCAAAGATCCCGGGAAGCGCAAGATGGTTTATGTGTCGCCCAACATTTCCCGATTCGGTTATACCGCAGGGCAGTTCCTCAGCGGCGAAGTGATGTTCCGGGACCTGGTCTACCACGAGGATTCCCCCAGGACCCTCAAGGAGATCCGAGAGTTTGTCGAGCAGGGAGTGGAATCCTACACCCAGTTTTACCGCATTGTCACCAGGGAAGGGGCGGTGCGCTGGGTCGAAGACCGCACCTCCATCTATCTCGATGAACTGAGCGGGCTACGTTACCATCAGGGCATCGTCATCGACATCCATGACCGGAGAGTCATCGAAGAAAAGCTGGCACGAAGCGAGGAGCGGCACCGCCGAGTAATCGAGACCACCGCCGAGGGTGTACTTTTCCTTGATGGCGACGGGGTCACCGTGGATCTCAATGAAGCTTACGAGCAGCTTACAGGGCGGCCGCGCAAGTATCTGCTCGGCCGGCAGCCGGTGGAGATCACCCCCTCACTCAGAACCTACCAGAAACGGCTTGACCAGAACGATGGTCAACTTGTCTTCGAGGCGGAACTGGCGAGCGCCCATGGCAAGCGTATTCCTGTACTGATCCATCTCGGTGCCGTGGTTCTGGAAAGTGGCAGGCCCCTTGGAGCAGCCGCGTTTATAACAGATATCTCATCCCAGAAAAAGGCCCTTCTCCTGGCAGCCGAGGTCCAGCGCGGGCTGCTGCCACCGCAACCGCCGGTCATCCCCTACCTTGATATATCAGCCATGAGCGTTCCCTGTGACGAGGTGGGAGGCGACTATTTCGATTATTTTCCCGATATGGCGGGGAGGAACGACCTGGCCGTGGTAATCGGCGATATCTCCGGACATGGGGTCGATGCCGCCCTTCTGATGTCGAGCGCCAGGAGCTACCTGAAGGCCTGCCATGGGCAGTCCGGTTCGCCTATGGAACTGATTGGTTCTTTGAACCGCCACCTAGTAGGGGACATGATGGAGTCCGGGAGATTCATGACCCTTTTTTACTTAGTAATGCGGGAAGAAGGAACCAGCCTTGAATGGATCCGGGCCGGCCACGATCCAGGCCTGCTCTACAACCCTGACATCGATCGTTTCACGGAACTCAAAGGGCCTGGTGCGGCCCTGGGCATCGATGCAGAGTTAGCATGGCATGCCCAGCGGCTGGATGGACTGGTCAAGGGGAGCATTATCCTCCTGGCAACAGACGGCCTCTGGGAGGCGATGAACGATGATGGCCAGATGTTTGGCAAGGAGCGGCCCAAGGCCATTGTCCGGGCGAACAGGGACCATGACAGCCGGCGGATCCTCCAGGAGCTGACGGCAGCCCACCGGGAGTTTTGTGGAGATACGCCGGTGGCCGATGACATGACGATGATAGTCATTCAGACCTGACCGTGGGCCGATGATGTTTAGAAAATGTCGAAATCAATGTCGACGGTACGCCGCTCAGTGATATGTAGTCGCGTTTCAAGAAAATCCTGAAAATATCAGGTATCCCAGCAGAAACTGAGCAATCATAGCTGACAGATATAGAAGGGATCGCTTCAGATAGCGGAAAATATCGTACGCGAAACTTACTTGGTAGCATAGAGCATATCCGCGACTTGCATCAGCACCGGCTTTCTTTACTCTCCGAGCCCAGGGTGATCAGGAATAATCCCAGCTATGCGCTCACAAGACAGGGGTAATAGTGTTCATGGATAAGGACATGCAAGCGTCAGAAGGTCATGCTTGTCAATCTCATTACCTGTTATTCGATCATGAGGTCATGAATTATCTACAGTCAGAGACTGCATTTTTCCTGTTAGGAATTTGAAAAACAGAACTTCCTTGATTCAATAGACACCTCAAGTTTCCAAGAAGAGTCATTGAGGAAACCTTAGTCTTGCTAATATAATCAAAATTTTTCCGGCTACGTGACGCAGGGACGTTCATCAATAATGTTCTGACTCCGCTTCACTCAATTGTGATTGGAAAGATAGTTGGATTTCCCCCCATATCTAAACAAACCCAGCAGACAAAGCAGAGCCTAAAAAATCAAAGCCCCTGCATGAAAAACACAGCTGGGCTTCATTGCATGGTAGAATGCCGCGAAATCCTTTGGTGGGTTATGTACCTTTGTTTTGATGGACCCTATGTTGTTGAACCTCACGAGGGAGGCTTCTTGAGCCATGTTATTTGATTCCTCCACATTAACATGTTTAATATATTAGGCTACCGGAGACCTTTTCACCAGTTCGAAGACTTTCCTAATTTTTAATTTATTGCAAATTCTTGGAAAACTGATCGACCAAGCTGTCTACCCACTTTTCCAACAGGGGCTCAATTGCGTTCACGGGGTCATTCTTTAATCTATTAGTACCAACCTGCCCCAGATCAGCGCCTCTAACTCTTGCTGCCACGACCTTACCCGTGGCTTGATCTACTGCTTCAACCTCGAAAAAGATAACCAGATCCTTATCCCGTACTCCACCTACTTCCATAGCCGCAGTCACAGCTAATGTAACAGGAAGATACTGGTAAACTTCTAATTCCTCAGAAGAACTTGACACACCCGACAACGCAGAGCGTATTTTCAAGTCGCCGGTTCCTTGCCCCTTAAACCCCTTTGAAAAGGCTGAGTTGAGCCTGTCGGCGATAAAGGCGGTAAGCTCTTCTTGCTGGCTCGCTTCAAGTGTTGAATGGTCAAGTAGTTTTTGAGAAAGATGCACCTGAACCGGGGCAAAGATAATACGGCCATAATTTTTTAGTGCAAAACCCGGCTCCAT
>NZ_FRFE01000002.1 GCF_900143695.1 Desulfopila aestuarii DSM 18488 | reverse complement strand
CTGCTTTTCCTGGACCTGGGATTGTACCGCAAGAGGAAAAAAACGCGGTTGCGGTTCGTGAGAAACCTTCAATGAGCTCTTTCGACGCCAGTAACCAAATGTCGCCAAAGAGAGCATGTTCTCCCGGCAATATGATGATTGCGTCAGGCCGCTACTCTCCCATGAGCGGATGTGTTCCTGCCAATATTCCTGCTTGGCCGACCGATTCTTGCTATGCTCTGTTTTCATTGTGCCCTCCCGTGGTCTGGTTTGCCACAATGAAACAGATTGTTAACGATATGAAAAGATGGCGTTTGTTGAGCGCTTACCCAATAACAGTTGGGGTACCTATCCGTTCGACTGTATGAGTTGTCATGACGGCGAGTTTAACGAGATGCTCGACTCAACCCACTACAAATGGGTTGGCGCCACCACGGAAATGGCGAATCAGAATGGAACTCTCCAGGGTAAACTGACCAATTCTGTAAACAGCTATTGCATCAACATTCTCGGTAACTGGAACGTTTGTGGCAAATGCCATGTCGGTCGGGGATTGCGTCCCGACGACCAGCTTGCCGGTAAGACCAACATCGATTGCCTCGCCTGTCACAATGAAGACTATGCTCTTGCCAGGGGGCGCCAGGCGGACGGCTCACTCGCGCCAGCGCTGGCGGTCAAGATCGACAGGACACCGGAAGAACAGCTTATCCTCGATGGATACACCAAAAATATCACCAAACCGACCCGTACCAGCTGTCTGACGTGCCACGCCTTTGCCGGAGGCGGTAACGGAGTGAAGCGGGGCGATCTCTCCATGTCGGGGACAGATCTTCACGGGGTTCCTTTAGCTGAGGGAAGCAACAACAACACAGATCCCAATTTTGATGTTCATATGAATAAGGCAGGGGCCGACTTGAGCTGTCAGTCCTGCCACACCTTTGAAAACCACAAAACCATCGGCAGGGGCTCTGACTTGCGACCCACCGACGACCTGGCCAGAGGTGCGGAGATCAGCTGTGTTACCTGCCATACCGGCTTTGATGTCAAAGGTGGCCACGCCGCAGCAGGTGCCAATAGGACCGACGCCGACCGCCACGTTGCACGTGTTTCCTGTCAGGCGTGCCATATCGACAGATATGCCAAGGTGACGACAGAGATCAATCGTGACTGGCGCTATACCCCTGACAGCAACCCGGCCGATGGCACAGCAGGCCCGAGTCATCCGTATCTCGAGATCCTGGACAATATCCTGCCAGTCTACAAATTCTGGAACAGGACCAGCAACAACTATCTTCTCGGTGATGTCGCCGTAATGGACCCGGAGACTGGCGGTTACCCCACCTCCAAACCGGTTGGTGACATCAACAATGGCAAACTCTACCCGTTCAAGTACAAAACGGCGGTACAGCCAATGGTCACCTCGGACAAACGCCTGGTGGCTCTCGATACCTACGAGTACCTCAAAGTGAGCGGCAATGTGGATGCTGCGGTCGCTTCAGGTCTTGAGAACATGGGGTACCCTGCAAGCGAGCCCGTTGAATGGGTTCTTACGGAAACCTACCAGCTGCTCAACCATGGCATCCCGACCGCTGCAACCGTCGACTGTCTGAAATGCCATCAGTCCATTGATGTCAGCACGGACAGCGAACTCGATCTCCTCGGCTACAAACTGAAAGACGACACATCGCTCATATGCGCCCAGTGCCACCGGGAAAAGCGACCCAAGTCGAGCCATAGTAGCATGCATAGCCATATCAACAAGGGTGCCGGCATGGATTGCCTGTTCTGTCATTCGTTCACACGCCAAGCTGAACGAGGTGGTATCAGCCCGTGTGACCCAGAGGCGAGCCAGTTCGTCGATAATATCCCATATCAGCATCAGGAATGTAAGTAATCGCCCGTCGTCTTGTAGCCTGCACTGGGGCTGCCCCTGTTAAGGGGACAGCCCCAGTGCGGGTCAAAGCGCTCGTTGACACCGTCAACAGGTTGAAAGTCAAAATAGCTCTATCTTTCTAGGCTCTAATAAATAGACATTAACTACTTCTGACTCCAATGTGCGCCATAACCAAGCTGTGCAAGCAATTGGGGATAGTCAGTGATGATTTTGTCCACGCCTTCTCTGAGGAAGCGGGCCATGGATTGTGTATCATTGACTATGTATAGATTTACCCTGCAACCATGCTGTAACGCTTTCTCAATCTGTTCTGAATCTATAACATTTGCATCAGCGTTATAGACCGCAAATTCATAATTCCCCCAATTGTTTATCAGAAAGGGGTATCCGCCAATGAGTGCATTGACTTCTATATCGGGACGTAGCTTCTCAATTTTTTTGAGATAAAGGTGATTGAATGAAGAAATGGAGAACATGTCAGAGGCGAGTTGCACACTATCGAGCAAAGAGAGAACTTTTTCCACAATAGGGAAGGTGGCAATTGCTTCGGGCAAGTTCTTTATCTCTATATTGATAAATAATGATTTTTGCTTAACAAATAATAGCAGCTCTTCAAGTGATGGTACGGAGATGTTTACCATAGCCTGCTGCTCCTCAAAAGTAACTTCACCACTTTTGATCGTTGCAAAAGGGTCGACCTCAATGAACCAGGAGCCGGCGTCGAGTTTTTGGATTTCTTGCCAAGTAAAGGTGTGTAGCGGGTCTTCTTTTCTCTTCGGAAAAATCTTTCTGATATCAGTAGTTCGTATGAAAGTGTCATCATGGAAGAGAATAAGTTGACCATCCGATGTTACGGAAACGTCAGTTTCAACTCCATGAGCACCCGTTTGCCATGCCTTAACAAAAGCTGGCATGGTGTTTTCTGGAGCGAGGCTGCGAGCCCCACGATGGGCAATATTATAGATATATTTGCAGTTTGACATAATAATCGATAAGATACTTTCACTGTAGCTCATTCACGAATTAAGATACCAGATTTCTGTACCTCGTAAAGCGGGGAATGATGTCGAAATACCACTATCAACGATTGCAGCCCCAATCTACACCCAAGATAAGGAAAGAGCCTCGGTCCGCAACTATGGATGTTGTTCGTCGTCGACTGTGCAAGAGGCGGAGCTTTAGTTTTGGAAAGGTAATCCAGGTTTAGATGCTACTGCGTTTCTTGGACGCATAGATCCTGATCCGGTCACAGCAGTGCCAGTCAAGAAAAAACGATCAGATGATTTTTTCCCGTGTGAACCAGAACATCAAACCTGATTGATGTGAGGCAGTATACGAAACTTCGACCGTGGGATGCGTCGATTTTTTCGACGTATTCAACTTATATCTATCTGTGTTGTATTTGATTTTATTTAAAAAAATTGAGATCAACCTAGGCGGAAAATTTAATCATTGAGGTAAGATTTCAGTATGACCATTGATACATCGAACAACGTCAATTTCAGCGAGACAAAGAGAAAACCGAATCAGATCTGGCCTGATTGGTGTGAGGCCATGAGAAAATTTCGGGCCTCTAATAACCTGAAAGCCACCTGGCAAATAATCAACACGATAGTCCCCTATTTTTGCTTATGGTATCTGACGATCCGATCAATACAGCATGATTATCCATCGGTGATTATAATACTTCTTATTATAACTTCCGCCGCCTTTCTGGTCCGGATATTTATTTTGTTTCATGACTGTGTGCATTATTCGTTCTTTCAATCCAAGAACGCCAATATATTTTTCGGCTACTTCTTCAGTCTGTTTTTGTTTATTTCATTTGCAGATTGGCGTTTCACGCACCTCAGACACCATGGGAAATACGCCAATCTCGATTCCAGAGGTTATGGAGACGTATGGACCATGACAAAAAAGGAGTATGAAAACACAACAACGTTTCAACGCATACGGTACAGACTCTTCCGTAACCCTTTGGTGCTCTTCGGCCTCGGAATATTCTTGCTCAGCAAGCGTCCCTCATATTTCATGGTAAAAACGAGAGAGCGTATAGACGTTCTTTTTACCTATCTACTCATCTCTGCAATAGCATTCGCTGTCTCAAGGATTATAGGATGGTCTACATACTTTCTTATTCAGTTGCCGGTGCTGTGGCTTGCTGGTGGTTTTGGCATCTGGTTGTTCTATGTCAACCATCAGTTCGAGGGGGTATACTGGGCACGCAGAGGTGAATGGAATCCATTTTTTGCCGCGATGAAAGGGAGTTCTTTTTTTAAATTGCCAGCAGTGTTGAACTGGTTAACCAGTAACATCGGTTACCACCACGTTCATCATCTTGATCCCAGGATTCCCAACTACCACCTGCAGCGCTGTTACAATACCGTTCCAGAATTGCAGAATGCTCCACCAGTGACTGTTACCAAAAGCGTGGATTGCTTCCGTTTGAAATTGTGGGATGAGGATTTACAAAAAATGGTACCATTTCCTTGCTAAGGGAAGTTCAAATGGAGACTCCAGAGTCCTGCCAAGCAAAATGCTGCAAAACGAAGATGAACAGACTTGGGGGGGAGGCTAAAGTATTATTTTCTTATCCAATTGCTTGTCATTTCAGACGCTTCAGTTGCTGTGGCAATGAGAGCTATACAGAATAGCTCCTTTAACTCACTACTTCTAAATCCTGATAACCACGGAGAGAGCATACCAATGGGAGATTGTTACAATAAAATCGAAATTCATTCTCCAATCTCAGACGTTTGGAACACCATTAGCAATTTTCATGATATGACATGGGCCACTGGTGTCACTATTAATGTCAGCAAGGTCGGAGACAAAGAGGGAACTGAAATCGGAGCAAAAAGGGTTATTAATGGTGCAATTCATGAGACATTAACCAACTTTGACCCTGAAAAATTTACTTTTTCATACAGTATAGATCACGGGTCAGGACCAGTTTCGAATTTTGTCAGAAATTATTTTGTAGTAGTCAAGCTCACTTCTACTGAGAGTGGTACTCTCGTTGAATGGCATTCAAGTTTTGAGTCTGATAATGATAACGATGTTAAGGGATTTATTTATCCCATGTATTCCACACTGCTTTCAGCTCTCAAAAAGACACTTTCATGATTTTTCCCATACTCTTCTCGATTGTTGGTTGCTAAAGAGTATTAGGGCGATTTGACCGGTGTTTCTGTCATATATTTGTATTGCCAGCCTCATTCATGTCTCGCGATAATACCTTATTTTATTACACTTTCTTGAGCTGGTGAGGCGGGAAACCGGAACGCCTCGCCTATCCGATCAAAGGTTACAATGGAAAAACCAGACGGTTTTCAAGGAACAAAAAACAAATCAGGCAATCTTCTGATCTGTAATGCAAGAGTGATTGACGGGACCGGAGGTCCCATACGTAAGGGTGTATCGATATTGATCCGTGAAGGTCAAATTGAACAGATAGACGAAAATATCTGCGCCGACGGTACACCTCTGCTCAATGTGAATGGAGCGTATGTGCTTCCGGGTCTCATAGACTCACATGTTCATCTTATGTGGGGACCTGGTGTTGTGTTACAGAATTCGGAGATACCAAACGAACAGAATTGGAAAAACGGTTGGGGTAAATATTCTTCTCTCTACTTGAAAGCGTATCTGGCTTGCGGTGTCACCACGGTTCTCGATGCTGGATCTCCTCCATATGTGGTTCGTGCAATTCGTAATTATCTTTCCGAGAATAATCCGGGTCCTCGTTATCTCGCTCTTGGTCCGTTTATAGCTCCTCCTGGTGGCTATGGCACTCGAATGGAGCATACTGTCTCAACCCCTCATGAAGTGGAAGAGCGATTGAATGGCATCCAAGTCCTGCATACGCATGGCATAAAGACATCAATTGAAAAAGGTTGGTGTCCGTGGGGATTAAAATATGTAAGGCATTCACCTGAAATTCTTACAGCTATCAAGCGAGAAGCCGATAGACGAAACCTACCTATCTATGTTCATGCAAGCTGTGAAGAAGACCAGACGACCGCGTTGAAGTTGGGAGTTCATGCACTGGTGCACACTCTTATAGCAAGACAGGAACAGATATCAGACGAGTTCATAGAACTCATGAAAGATATAGGCACCTATCAAATAAGTACGCTGTCGACAATGGACGCAGAGTTAACGTACTATGATACTGAACGATTAGAAGATCCGCTTTTGGTGCTGACCTCGCCAGATGTTGAGTTGTCAACAGCCAGGGACATTCAAAAAAGACGACTCGTTTTTTCTATGTCATTCATGTACGGACTCCCCTGGCCATTCGAAATGTGTGGTAGACTTGTAAAGTTTTACCAGAGATTTCCTCGTCTATCCATTGCGCTATTCTTTCGGCTCTTAAAGTTCTTACACGGTAAAAGAATTCAGCAACGATCTCTTCTGAATAGTAATAACGCTATCTTTCGCTTATATAATGCGGGAGTTCCTATTGTTATGGGAAGTGATTCAGTATATTCGCCATCGGCAATCTATGCTTTCCATGGCATTACGAGTTTGCGGGAGATAGAGCTTCTCGGGGAAGCAGGACTTCCTCCTCAAGAAGCAATTAAAGCGGCAACTCTGACGCCAGCGAATATGCTTGGTTTAGCAAATGAAATCGGAACAATAGAGGTCGGAAAGCGGGCCGATCTTGCTATCGTACGAGAGAACCCTCTAGAAAATCTTCGAGCGCTGCGGACCATTCAATGGACTGTGAAAGATGGCATAGCGCTTACCCCTAAGGAATGGATGAACCAATGATTTTCTGTTTATCCACCTTTGTTTACCTTCGATTGAATTATTATATTTACGGAAAAGCACATTCTAACAGATGCACTCGTACCGCTCCTCACCGTGACATAGCTCTGGGCAAGGCGGGTGTTACCAGTGATAAAAGTCAAAAGGCCTCCTATCGATCTGGAAATACGTTGAAAATATGTTGATATTGCAAAAAATATTGGCCAATTTCTCAGGAACGATGCAACTTTAGAAATTAGAAGCGAGTGCTTTTATGATAACAAGAGTAATATCATCATCAAGAGGTACATTCTTACAGAAAACTGCAAGCTCTTGAAATACAACATCTACGATTTCCTCAGCTGAGAGATGGCTAGATATTCTGAGTAATTCCTTGAAGCGGTCCTTGCTGAAAAACTCTCCGTCTTCATTTATTGCATTCCAAATGCCGTCAGTCCCAATAGCGATTATCGTTCCTTCAGGCGGTCTTGCAAATTGATAAGCATTATAGCAATAGTCGCAGTCAACTCCAATTGGTAACCCAAATCCTTTGAGTTCGTAAAACTTGTCAAGATCTGGTGTGAGAAGGAGAGCCGGATCGTGTCCAGCTCGTACCCAGGAACCATTTCCTGTGTCAAGATCAACATCAAGATAGAACAGGGTCATGAAATGGCCCGTTCTGGTATTATCCAGACAAAAATGTCTATTTACTTTTGAAATGAATTTGTCAGGTTTTTTAGATCTGGACCAGTGGGAGCGAATAAATGCTCTTGCTGAACTCATGAGCAATGCGGCATCTATCCCATGGCCCGAAACATCGGCAACAACGATTTTTGCTGTTTGATGAGGACAATCCAGATTGAGAAAAAAGTCAAAATAATCTCCGCCGATTCCTGTACAAGAAATAGAGTTCCCTGCAAGTTCATAGCAGCCTAGGCACTGACTGCACGATGGGAAAAATGAACGTTGGATTTTTCCTGCGATAGCTAATTCATGCTCGATAGAATCAATAGTCAAGTCATGACGGGAGAATTGTCTGCGATCATAGGTGTTCGCTATCATTTCAGAACCTCCATCTACTGTATGACACAGTAGGCAGCAATTGAAACGTATATGCTCCTACTTTATTGCAAGTTCATGACATATGGATTGCAATCTTCAAGACAGCAGTCATAAATTGTTGAATCTGTTTATATCACTGTATTGCCGTTATTATAATGGATTCCTCTTACAAATTTCTTACGAGGAAAAGTTAAGGCAGTGGAAGTAAAGGTAGTCCTCTCACCTAAAAACATGGTGAATTGATAAGCACAGCTTCTTGGTGGCGAGGACGGCTCCTTACCCATTGATGGCAACAGAAATAGAGCAACCGCCGATTTTAGATTCACAGAATAGGTTTATCAATAATTGCGGCACGTTCTGTTGTGGTTTCGAAAACTGCAAGAACACAGCTATTGATAAACCTATTCTGTCATTTTTTCACACGCCTTGATTTTGAACGAAAATGATATTTTTGCAAAAGGCTCTCAATTGAGAATTATAAACATCAGTTGATGTATTCGTGGTTAGTTGATCATTTTTAGATAGGAATGCCCGATCGATTTGATTATGTTCATGGGAACATTCAATTTCACATATCCGATCTGGATCGGACCATGACAACACCATCTGTGCTGATGACAACTCAATATATATGCTTGTAGCATTGAAAATATCATAGTGCTCAAATTCTGGGGGGAATGGGGAGCTAGATTTATCATCAATACTTCGGGAGGATACGCGATTTGTTGATCGTGTTGTAAAGGATGATGAAAATCAAACCAAAAATTTTGTTGGTAGATGATGACCCCCGCTTTATAGAAAGTTTAGAGAGCGTTCTATCTCGCTATGATTATAGCTGCACAAAGGCATTTACTGGTGCTGAGTCGAAAGCACTTCTGCAACGCCAATCTTTTGATCTTGCACTACTCGACATTGAACTTCCTGATATGTCCGGTTGTGAGATTGCCAAGTTTATCAAATCATCTTGCATTCAGACAACGGCCATCATGTTGACGGGAATGAAAACCGTTGAGAACGCGGTGCTGGCAATGAAAATGGGGGCCTATGATTTTCTCACCAAGCCGCTCAACCACGAAATGTTGTTAAAGACACTCCAAAATGGTTTAGAGCATAATCGTTTGAAAGCAGAGTTGAAAAACAGCGAGCAGAAATTTCAAATGCTCGCAGAAGCAGCCTGGGAAGGAATCGTGGTTCATGAGAACGGTAATATTGTTACGGCAAATCGACCGTTTTTAAAGATGTTCGGTATATCTCAGAGTGACCTGAAACATGGACTTTCCATAGATGTATTACTAGGTAAAGCAGTAATACCCTGGCTAAGGGACGGAGTTTCTCGTGGTGATGTGATACCTCGAGTAATGATCGGTTGTCGAAAGGATGGTGGAGAGGTACCAGTTGAAGTAATTTGCCGTCCAAGTTCTCAAATTGGCGAATCTTCTGATATCCTCGTTGTAAGAGATATAACTGAGCGTTTGAAGGCCGAGAAGGAAAATATGTTGTTACAGAAGAAACTGGCTGAAGCCCACAAGCTAGAGACATTGGGCGTAGTTGCGAGTTCAGTAGCACATGATCTTAATAACATCCTGACTGGCGTTGTAAGCTATCCAGAACTTCTGTTAATGCAAATGGACCCAACGCATACACATTATGAGCCAGTTAAAAAAATTCAGTTAGCTGGTAAGCGGGCGGCGACGGTCGTTTCGGATCTATTGACGATTGCAAGAGTTAGGACCAAACAGAAAGCAGCGCATAATCTGAATGACCTTATTATGAATTACCTGAACTCACGAGAGCATAGTGAGCTGTTGACCAAACATCAGGAGGGATTTGTGTTAACAAATTTGAGTTCAGAAGAATGTATCATATCTTGCTCTCCTCCTCATATCTACAAGGTGTTGTCCGGTCTGATCTGTAATGCACTTGAGGATGTTCTGGAGAACGGGAGGGTATGTATTTCGACAGAGAAGTGTGTATTTACACATCCTTTACATTCTGGAGAAGAGAGACCTGTAACTGACTATACAAAGCTTGTTATTGCAGGCAATGGTTCTGGTATCGAAGAAAAGCATATTGATCATCTTTTCAACCCGTATTATTCCACTAAGGTTATGGGGAGAGGTGGTACAGGACTAGAGTTGTCAGTTGTATGGAATATTGTTCAGGACCATGAAGGGTGGATTGAGGTTATAGGCAATGCACCAGGTGCAGTATTTGAAATATATTTTCCGGAATATACATTGACGTCTGTTTGATCAGGCAACCCTGTCACGGTATCAATAGAAGGCATTCCCTCCTTGGGGAATGCCTTCATCTTTTGAAAATAGTCCCAGAAAAATCGCCAATTGTCGATGTTGGACAAAGCGGCGAAGGTTTTAACTCCTTGCAATGATTGTTGAAAGAGCTATTTTTGAAAAACTTTCAAGAAGATAGCTGCACTAACCCCCCAGAGAAGGGTGAAAAAAACGGCAAAGGCTGGAGCGGTGTTTCCAAGATTCAGCCCCATCATGCCTGCGCCCATTTTAGGAAACATTACAAAGAGCATGAACAATAAAGGGCCGCAGCTTAGCAGAATACCCTTTTTGATCAAACTATCTCGCCAGAATGGTAATAGAAATAGTAACCCCCATAGGCCACTGCTTATCAATCGTGGCATTAACCAGGGAATGCTTAGCGTTGGGGTCATATTGAACCCTAGAGCCTCGTTAATCCCTAAAGCCCCGAAACCCCATATGCCGATGCTATTAACAATTCCGCCCATGATTCCGGCTAGAACAACTACGATAACCTTCATTCATACCCTCATTTTGGAATACAGATTATTAAAAGATCACAGATAGACTGAGAAATCTGACGTGTTCCATGAAATTGCTATTGTGTGGAACAGAGAATAGACTTTTGTGAATTATATTCCTGTTCGTTAATTTCTCCAGAAGCGAATCGATTTTTCAATATATTTAGTGCGTTGTCATGATTGTTTGTTTGGCGAGCAGAGAACAAATCCTTTATTCTATGGACAATGATAAAAGCGATAACCCCCCAGAATAGAATGGGGAAATCCCATCCAAGAAACCACGGCCCTTGATCAAAGGATGGTCCCCAACTGCAAAATCCACCGCTCCATTGACCAGCATGAACTCCCCACATATTAATTCTGTATGATATTTTCAAAATTTTAGCAGACGTAATGGTCTGGTAATTAGCTATATACTACACTTAAGGCGGAAGTATTTCATTAAATTCTTTTTTACCTGGGTCTGTAACTAATTGTTGCAGTGTGCTGGGAAGGTGTAGACTGAAATGGGAGGGAATTTTGATGGTAGATAGATACGAGTGGTTGAAAAAGGTCTGATTGATATTGTGTGAAAGAGAATTTTTAAATATTCCTAACGTTGAAATAGCTTACAAACCCGTCTTGGGGCTACTTCAACGATCACCCAGAGAATGCGTCCCTATCGACAGGTTCCTTTTAATGTGAACGCGAATGGACGGGGAACCTCATAAGATGAGAAATCAGGCCTGACCGACAATCACTATGAGATCCCTAGGGTTAATATATTGGAATTAGTGATTATGGTTTTATCTGTATCCTTAAAAGAGGAGGAATACATGAACAAAGGAGACACAGTCATAGCAGAACATCCTGATAGCAGGACAAAGAAAAGAGTCAGATCTTACGGTATCGTTCAAGATATAACAAAAAGAGGCAACGTCATCATCGAGATGGCCGATGGCTCCCTCATCAAGAGAAAATTCCACACAATAGCTGTTTTCATCCAGCCACCCTCGAACTGGCAGGAATTGTACGAGCAGCAGCATGTCAGCTTCGTATATGGCAAGAAGACAATGATGCCTAAAAGATCATCAACTGCATAGCTAGACGCCGCAAAACACTACAGAATCTCTACCCGACAGATCACTTGCATGTGGTCTGTTGTCCTATAGTAACTATCTAACCTTCATGACTAGGGCATTGAAGCCTATCATTTTAATGGTTTATCTTCAAAAGAAGTTGGGTATCCACTTTGACAGCCTGCCTCAAATGAAAGAGTTCCGCATCATAGCAAACAAGTGTAGCCACGAGTGATCAAATCATCTATAATTCCCGTTAACAGGTGGCTAGACTTTTCTAGGCACATCTTTTTGATCGACAGCTTGCCGCTTTGCCTGAACCAAGTACAGGATACACAAAGTATATCAAGATGAAAGACAACGTGTTTTCAGTCTGAAGCTGTTTGAATCCATCTCCCTAAAGTTAACTGTGGTAAAGAACTGTGGTTGAACCGGTACATTTTCGAGAGCCGTTTTAGCGAAGGTGGAGTTTTGATTATCCCCCATCTCGAACGGAGGCTCATTTCGAACAGACTCATGATCGTGAGAGCTCAAGCAAGGTTGGCAAATCATAGTACCTAAAGGCGCGAGAGAGACAATGACCGGCGCTTCTAAAACAACAAAAAATGGGAGGGACAAACAGATGAATGGAAAATGCCCGGGATCACATGAAATGTTTGTGCGCTGTATGTTCACTGTGGTGCTATCCTTGATGTTCCTGGTGGGAGGGGCCGAAAGAGGCAGCGCTGATGAGGCAGATGCTCGACGGATACTCAAGGCCATGTCGGATTATGTAGGAGCTCAGGAGTCAGTCTCGTTAGAATTCGATGCCACCCTCGAGGTTGTTACCAAGGAAGAGCAGAAACTGGCGCTGGCGAGTTCAGGTACCCTGACGCTTAACCGGCCGGACAAGATCCATGTTACCCGCCAAGGTGGGTTTGCAGATACGGAGATATTCTTTGACGGGAAAGTGATGACGCTGCTGGGTAAAAACCTTAATCTCTATACGCAGCTGGATGTGCCCGGCACAATTGATCATCTGATCGACGAATTGAGGGATACCTACCAAAGACCGTTGCCTGCCGCGGACTTACTGCTGTTGAATTCCTACGATGCGCTGATGCTCGATGTTACTGATGTAAAGGATCTTGGTAGCGGTGTAATCGGTGGCATTGAATGCGATTTCCTGGCTTTTCGTACAAACGAGGTAGATTTTCAGATCTGGATTGCACAAGGCAATCAACCTTATCCCTGCCGATATGTCATTACTTCAAAGCGCATTAGCGGTGGGCCGCAGTACACAATTCAGATCAGAAACTGGAAGACTGGAGACGAAGCGTTAGCAGCAGATTTCACATTCAAAAACCCTACCAACGCAGACAAGGTTGATCTGAAGGAACTTAAGGGGGTTGGTATGTTACCAGACCATTTCAAGGAAGGAGATGCAAAATGAAAACTTTGAAGATATTGGGTGTCGTTGTAGTAACCGGAGTCATCATGACACTCGGATCTGAGGTTGGAGAATGGATTTCTTTTCCCGGTAGTCAGAGTTTGGTGCCGACTGCAGCCGCCATCGTCGGTCGTCCTCTAACTCCCGTGAGTGTTGCAGGGGTGGCGCGGCGCACAGTACGACGCTGCGCTGTAGGGGTCTATCATTGCAGGCTTCCCGGTCCCCCAGCTAGGGAGAGCGTGCTTGGGCAGACACTTTCCGAGTCGATTCGCCCTGAGAATATCCGGCACGCAGAAGTCTCGAATCAATTCGTTCCGGCGGCCGGATGAGGTCGGGTTGGTGATGGGGAGATAAGTAAAAACAGGAATGAGGCGAATAAAACATCCAGCCGTCTCATTCCTCTCTCCTTACCCCTCACGTTATGTAGCTGAGCTTTCGGTGTAATCAGAAAGAGTAAAAGAGTCTTCTGCCAGTTACAGACCAAAACGGGGATAAGGAGAGAGTTGCCGGGCAACAACCACATCATTTTGCCACTTGCGCCCATCAGCTTCCAGCAATTTGTCCGCCTCCGCCGGGCCCATCGATCCTGAATCGTATACTACCGGCGGTGCGGCGAGATCACGCAGCCTGTCAATATATTCCCAACTGGCCTCAATCCAGTCGTGCCGGGGGAAGAGGCTGTGGTCACCCTCCATGACGTTGTAGAGAATCGATTCGTAGGCTTCAGGGGTATTGGGACCAAAGTGGCAATGATGGCAGAAATCCATTAACACCGATTCCGTCTCATCCTGCTCAGTAGGTTTCTGCACATTAAATGCGAGGGCCAGGCCCTCGTATGGCTGGATACGAATTATGATCATGTTCGGCTTTCCACACCTTCCGACAAGGTTGTTTGCCGTATGTTTGAAAACGATTCTGATTTCGGCGTAGCGTTGCTGCAGTCGTTTACCGGTTCGCAGATAAAAGGGCACACCCAGCCAGCGGTCGGTATCGACATGGGCACGGATGGCCACATAAGTCTCCGTCGTTGACTCATCCCCCACGCCCTCCTCCTGGCGGTATGCAAGGACGTTTTCACCGTTGATGCTGCCAGTTCCATACTGGCCCACAACAATATCCGATGGTTGTAATGGACGAAGATGCTCCAGGACCTTCACAGCTTCATTTCTTACCCCGTCTCCATCAACCTCCGCCGGCGGCTCCATGGCGACAAAGGAGAGCAGCTGCAACAGGTGATTCTGGAGCATGTCGCGAACTGCGCCGCTCCGATCATAATATCCGGCACGCTTTTCCACACCAAGGGTTTCTGCAACCGTTATCTGGACATGGTCAATGGCCTGCCGTCGCCAGGCACCAGAAAAGATCTCATTGGCAAATCTCAATGTCAGGATGTTCTGCACCAGCTGTTTTCCCAGATAGTGATCGACGCGGTAGATCTCTTCTTCATCCAGAACACTATGGATATCACGGTTCAGCTGCACAGCACTGGCCAGATTTTCACCGAAGGGCTTTTCAAACACCACCCGCCGCCAGCCTTTGTCAAAATTGAGGGCACCAATCAGCTGTGCTGTCTGGAGAAAGGCGGTGGTGGGAAGGGCGAGGTAGATGAGGATATTGCTGGTACACCCATAACTCTGCTGGATTCCTTTTATCCCTTCAACAAAGTCTCCCGTTTTGTGACTGGCCGGGTCGAAATGAAAATAGGCGATTCGTGACAGCAGGTCTTCCAGTACGTTTTTTTCGATATTGTCGACATACCGGTCAGGTGCGAGCAACTCAAGAAATGATTCCGTTGTCATCTTCCGTCGTCCGATACAGACAATCGGTGTACAGCTGGTTAACCGTTTTTTCTGCAGCAGATGGCAGAGAGATGGAATCAACTTCCGCCTGGTGAGATCTCCGGTGGCCCCGAAGATAAGAATCATCTGGGATTCGATGTTCATGGGTTTGGCACCTCCTGATCAGTCAACAACGAGTAGCCCTGCAGTTCCATTATTATCTTTGCCGGGCAATCAACAATCGATAAATGGGTATCAAGGGCATTACGCAAAGCCCTGGCTTTTGCGCTGCCGAGGAAAAGCACGACACCTGTATCTGCCTGCATGATCAGCTTGCGGCTCGCTGACATTCTCTCGGCCGGTGGTTTCGGTGCATCATGTACAATAATAAAGCTGCTGGCAGGGTTGCCAATCGATGGATGCCTGGGAAACAAAGAGGCGATGTGACCATCCTCGCCACTGCTTGCCAGGACGATGTCAAATCTGCCGCCAAGACCTTTCAGTTTTTTATTGTATTCTGCCACACCTCTTTGGGGTTCCTCCGGATAATGTGGGAACGGATGAAGCATCCCCGGTGGAGCGACCATTCCCAGTTGCTCCTTTACCAGTCTGTAGTTGCTGTCCTCATGGTCTGTTGGCACCAGACGTTCATCGAGCAGAAAAATATGGAGCTGCTCCCAGGGCAACTCCTGCTGTCGAAGTTTGGCAAAGATTGCCGCTACACTCCTGCCGCCGGGTACAGCAAGTATTGCCTCATTTTTTACGGCGATGCATTGCCTGATGGCCTGGGCTAAAATTGCTGCTGCTTTCTCTGTGAGTTGCTCGAAAGTACCTTGGATTATCATATGACTCCATGCTGTTTCAGCAAAAAGGTTTCCACGTGCTGAGTTCAACGGATTCTCTCCAACTGAGTCTCGTCGCATGTGAAGCGAATATATGGCAAGAGGCAGATTCTTTGAGCGCGAACACGATCTATAGCGGAATAGGGAGGCAGGCAGATTTTCTGAGAGGGGCCTATCTGCCCAATGGCGGCGCTCCCATCATCGCTCTGAAGTCTACTGCGGGAAAATGGGTGTCCAGAATTCTTGAAAAAAGCCCGGAAGGTGTTTCCCTTACAGCCATTGCAGCAGATCCTGTGGTAATCGTGTCTGAATACGGGGCATTTGATCCACGCGGATTCAGTATCGGAGAGCATGCCCTGGGTATCGCCTATCTTGCTGAACCGGAAGGTAGAGAGGTTACGTTTATTACCTATAGGGAAGGTTACAGTGAAAATGTAGATCCGTCAAAAAAGAAAAACAGCAGCAAACCTGACATGAATACACCGTTTGGGGTATAAAGAACTATTATTGATTTTTCGCCCCTGACGTAAGAGTTGAACATTTATTGCAGTGACCTTATCAAACGATTTTCATACCAAAAGAGCAACAACACCCATGTTGAAATTCACTCAGGCTGGAGTTCTTGAAATAGAATATTTTGATCACGGATCTGCAAGTGGCGACATCGTGTTGCTTCTTCATGGCTTCCCATATGATGTGCATGCTTTTGATGTGGTGAGCGAGATTTTGGTTTCCAAGGGTTGTCGAGTGATCATCCCCTATTTGCGAGGATATGGACCGACGCGGTTTTTATCTGCGGATACAATGCGTTCAGGCCAACAGGCAGTGCTTGCTCATGATGTTCTTGCATTCATGGACGCACTCAAGATTTCGAGAGCTGTGCTTGCCGGATATGACTGGGGTGGCCGTGCTGCGTGTATCCTGGCTGCTCTCTGGCCTGAACGTGTGAGCGGACTTGTTTCGGTAGGGGGGTATAACATTCATGACATTCCAGGTTCGATAAAACCTCAGAATCCCGAAAACGAATACCGTTTTTGGTATCAATACTACTTCCACACCGAGAGAGGGCGGGCAGGGCTCTTCGAGAACCGTCGCGAGCTTTGCAGACTTCTTTGGCGGTTATGGTCTCCGACCTGGGAATTCACAGACGATGATTTCAACCAGACGGCGACCTCATTTGACAATCCTGATTTTGTGGATGTAGTGATTCATTCCTACCGGCATCGATTTGGACTGGTACCGGGCGATCCTTCGGTCGAAGAAACCGAGCAGCGTCTTACTCAACTACCAAAAATATCTGTGCCGTCTATTGCATTTGATGGGCTTGACGACGGCGTTCTTCCCTTAGGTGGATCGGCGGGGCATCGACATTTCTTCACCGGCCCATATGATCTTCGGGCAATTCCCGGCATCGGTCACAATCTTCCACAAGAGGCACCGCGTGAGTTCGCGGAAGCTGTGCTCTCCTTGTTTCCATTACACGGTAAGCTGTGACATCTGAGGGGGCTCTCTACATAATAGAGTGACCCGGTTTTTCCCTGCTCCTTCTTTCGGTAACACGCGGGGTCTGGAAGGTGCATGAGTTGTGAAAAAAAACTTCCTGAATACTCTCTTGTGCAATTTTTTCGATTTCCTTCGTGTTGCCGATAAAAAGGAACGTCACGAACTCATCTCCGCCCAGACGTGCCAAATTCTTCATGGTTGATCACGGGTCCGGCTTGTCGTTTTTCATCTAACAACGCTTATCCAGAGTCAGCTCAACTAGGCTTCTCTTTGGTACGTAATGGACACCGGCATCATCCCGGTAATATTTGATTGATCCGTTTTCCGTCACGTCAACGATACGAACATCTTCCGCAGGTTTGCCGAGGGCTAGAACGAGACTGACATCCATTTCCGGTTGCAGGGAAAAATGAGCACGTAATTTTTCCCTGTCCAGAGCCCCGATGATACAACCACCTAATCCCTTTTCTACCGCGCCCAGCAGCATTGTCTGGGCCATTATACCCAAATCGAATTTGGCGAACTCCCAATCTTTGGATGTATTGACCATGACGATGTACGCCGAGGGCTGTTCTGATGGGGCGGGTCCGTCCCAGTCAGTAAGATAGGCTGCCCATTTCAAGCAGGTGAAAATTGCGTCATTGTCGGAAGGGGCGGTGCTCAGGATGAACCTTAAGGGCTGTTTGTTGGCAGCAGAAGGGCAAAGCCTGGCTAGTTCCACCAGTTCTTCGAGGGTTTGCATCGAAACTGGTACGCTGTGATCAAATCGTCGATAACTTCGGTTGGACTGTACGAGATCTTTGAACATGAATTTCTCCTGATTTCATGGGCAATATATGATTGAATAATCTAGGTGATTGAAGGTGATTGTATGGTTAGCATCTACTTGTTGTTGTTTCAATTTGTTATTTGCTCAAATTGAAAGAAAGTGGAAACGGTAGCAACAATTGATATGGCAGCAAGAGTACGCACTATTGATGAGGAAGCAAATAGTGATAAAATACAAGATATCCGAGACTCTGCCACTCAACAGACCATCTCAGGTTGTATACAGCTTTGGCCACAGTGGAAAACGACAGGCGAGGGGTGATTTATGTTGAAAAAGACAGGGAATGTACTTTTGCTGGGTATTTTAACCATGGCATTATTACCGACAACGAGCATGGGCGGCAAGTCAGGTTATCATGGACGAGCAGGAGTTTATTATGGTGGCTCTCATGGATACTCCAGTCATTCTTACAGTGGGTATCATGGTGGATCAGGTTACTCTCACGGTCATCATGATTACGATGACGCGTGGCTGTGGGGGGTAGGTGGTGTTTTGCTGGGAACGGCAATTGCTGCTGCAACGCTGTACTCTCCTCCGCTTCAGCAAAATGTCTATGCTGCACCACCGCCACCGCAGGTTATGTATGTTCGGCCGCAACTGCAGGTTAATATACCGGCAATACCTCCAGGCATGTGTCGATGGGAGCGGGTAGCGTGGGATAGTTATGGACGGACTGTTATGGATCAATTTGGGCAGCCAATAATCGAATACACGATAGGCCCCTGTAAATAATCATCTCATTGGGGGGAGGGCGTCAATAGTAAAAGGCCATCCTTGATTCGTTTGATCTTGCTGATTTTTGAGGGAACTGCGCCTTGCCTAACCCATTGTTCGGTTGTTTGCTGAGTGGAATTGACTTGTGAGTGCTGGCATTATTTGATAGGCTTGTGGCGAGTGTATATGATCATATTGGCGCAAAAACAGTGTCATCATGGTGACGACACATCAAATGCACAGATGTTACCCAGTTCTAATCCCGACCTGCGGGATGCTTTCAGTAGCCCCTCTCAGCGTCAATTGCCTGACTGAGGGGAAAAAGCACCTTCACGAAATATAACCTCTCAGGCCAGGGAGTGTTTTTTTAAGGTTCCGTTTATCCGAAGCGTTTTTTTTTGAAAATGCTGGCGATCATGTAAGACAATACATTTTTTTCCCATTTGTACCCTGTAGCAACGTCTCGTAATTCATTGAGGAAGAGGGTGATGGAGTGTACGTCATCCACAAGTGCTTCTTAACGAATGACCATGGAGAGGGGCTATGCCGGAAAAGATAAACTGGAATGTTGTGGCCCAGGTAATGAAAGGCCCAAGTATATCGGCGGCAGCGAGTGTTGAGGTCGACGCCTACGATAAATTTCAAATTACACTCCTCGATACTGTAACCCAGGTAGTTAATCTCGTTCCGGGAGGGACCATATCGTTGTTGGTCATCAATCCCAAAAAACCTGATGAAAAACTTACCTATGACCTGGGGGGAACCGATGTAAAGCTCGATGGCCCCCATATCCTCATTGGCACCGGAGCAGTCGGTTTGCTTGGTGGGGTTACGAGTCTATCATTCACTAACAATACCGGCGCCGATGCAACTATCGAAATATTGATCGGTCGAGACGCAACCCCCTGACAGATTTTCTACTGGAAACGCAAGGTTACTTTCTAAATCGATCTTCTCGATGAGTTTAACCGCAGCTATTCTGAGCAGATGTATCACGGGTAAATTACAAGAGCAGACAATTTAGAGATATTTGCGTTTCTGGATGGGAACCTACTCAGGGCCTGATTAAGGAGATGCATTATGCCCGTAACATTGTCCTATCCCGGCGTGTATATCGAAGAGGTTTCAAGCGGCGTCCGTACGATCACCGGCGCAGCTACGTCAATTACAGCTTTCATTGGCCGTGCCCTGCGGGGGCCGGAAAATGAGCCCACACGTGTCCAGAGTTTTGCCGAATATGAACGGCATTTCGGAGGGCTCTGGCGTAACAGCACCATGAGTTATGCGGTTCAGCAGTTTTTCCAGAACGGCGGCAATGATACCCTGATTGTGCGGGTGCACAATGGGGGTAGTGCCGCCAGCCTGACCCTTGCCGTCGATTTTCACCTGGTTGCCGCCAGCAGTGGCGACTGGGGTGAACGATTACGAGTACGGGTCGATCATGAAACACGTGATTCGGCAGATACTACGCTCTTCAACCTTACCATTCGCGATACGGCCACCGGGGTGACCGAACGCTTTCTCAATCTTTCCACGAATACGGCGAACGCCCGTTTTGTCAGTGATGTCCTGACATTTCAATCCAAGCTGATTCGCACCTCGGGAGCTATACCTGCACTCAGACCGGCTGCTCATGGCGACCCGCCGACGGGGGTTGATCCCTTGCTGGATGATAGTTCATCGACAGCTTTCAACAGTGATGGGGATGATGGCCTGGCAATTACCGACAATAATATTTCGCTGGCTTCACTTGAGGCAGCAAAGCAGGGCATCTGGGCACTTGAGAAGGCCGATATTTTTAATCTGCTCTGTATCCCGCCGCTGACCAGGGAGGCAGGGGGAGATGTGAACTCCCAGACCCGTAATGCTGCCACGACCTACTGTGAACAGCGACGGGCTATGTATGTGGTGGATCCCCTGACCAGTTGGGATGAACCATCTGACCTGACAGGAGGCCGTGGACTGGAAAGCGCGGAATGGGGCCTTGGCCGCAGCAGCAATGCGGTGCTCTATTTTCCACGCATTAAACAGCCCGACCCATTACAGGAAAACAGGCTGGCGGAGTTTGCCCCTTGTGGCGCGGTTGCAGGCGTTATGGCCCGGACTGACAGTCAGCGTGGAGTATGGAAGGCTCCTGCCGGGAATGATGCTGTTTTGAAAGGTGTTGTCGAGCTGAGCGTGAAGTTGACCGATGGCGAAAACGGCCAGCTGAATCCCCTGGCAGTCAACTGTCTGCGGGCTTTTCCGGTCACTGGCCGGGTAGTGTGGGGCGCGAGGACCCTGCGCGGTGCTGATCAGTTGGCGTCTGAGTGGAAATATCTGCCGGTGCGTCGGCTGGCACTCTTTATTGAAGAGAGCCTTTTCAGAGGTACTCAATGGGTGGTGTTTGAACCAAATGATGAACCTCTCTGGTCGCAGATCAGGCTAAATCTCGGGGCATTCATGCATAACCTGTTTCGTCAGGGGGCCTTCCAGGGTACAACGCCGCGGGACGCCTACTTTGTCAAGTGTGACCGGGAAACGACCACCCAGAACGATATCGACCAGGGCATTGTCAACATCGTTGTTGGCTTTGCGCCTCTAAAGCCTGCTGAGTTTGTGGTTATAAAAATCCAGCAGATAGCTGGTCAGATTCAATCGTAAGGAGAGATCAATGGCACAGTTTAGCGTGAATGCACAACGTTTTGATCCCTATAAAAACTTCAAGTTCCGGGTGAAATGGGATGGCCGCTATGTGGCCGGTGTTTCAAAGGTGGGCGCGCTCAAACGAACCACCGAGGTGGTGGAACACCGGGAGGGTGGCGATCCGTCCAGTTCCCGTAAGTCGCCGGGACGGAGCAAATACGAGGCCATTACCCTTGAGCGCGGTGTTACCCATGATCCCGAGTTTGAGCGCTGGGCCAATAAGGTCTGGAATTACGGCTCCGGTCTGGGCAGCGAGGTATCCCTGCAGGATTTCCGCAAGGATATCATCATTGAGATCTATAACGAAGCCGGACAGCTTGCCATTGCGTATAAGGTGTATCGCTGCTGGGTCTCAGAATATCAGGCTATACCTGATCTGGATGCCAATGCCAATGCCGTTGCTATCCAGAGCCTTAAACTGGAGAATGAGGGGTGGGAACGTGATTACGAAGTGACCGAACCCAGTGAGCCCGTCTTTACCGAGCCGGCGTAAGGGGAGTGGGCGTGAGAGGGTTGACTGCCCTGGATACAGTGGCGGTATGGGAAACCGCATACCGGCTCCACCCTATTGACCGGGTCTTGTCTCTATTGCTGCAGGTGATGGCGGATCATAGCCGCGAAACGTTGGCGGCCCTGCCGTTGAGCGAGCGCGACAGTCTGCTGTTGGCATTGCGCAGTGCCACCTTCGGCGATGCCCTGCCAGGAAAGAGTAATTGCCCCCGGTGTGGTGAAACGGTGGAGTTTACCCTCAGCTGCCGCGAGTTTGCACCACAGGCGAAACCACGGTTGAGGCAGGTGGAAAGGGACGGTTACAAAGCAACGATTCGTCCTTTGACCAGCTATGACCTGGCAGCCTCGGCAAATGCCGCGACGCTGAGAGAAGCCAGAGCGTTGCTTCTTGAGCGTTGCGTGGCTGGGGCGAGTTACAATGATGAAAGCATAGAAGCGAAATGGCTGCCGGAAGAAATTCAGCACGCTATCAGTGAGATTGTTGCCGAGACGGATCCGCAGGCGGAGATGCTGATAAACCTCAATTGTCCCAAGTGTGGGCAGCAGTGGCAGATTCTCCTTGATATCGGCCATATCCTCTGGCTTGAGATCAGCTCCCGCGCACAGCGTCTCTTGATGGAGGTGCATCTACTGGCCAAAGCCTATGGCTGGACGGAGGAGGAGATTCTGAAACTGAGCGGCCAGCGTCGATCGGCCTATTTGCAGATGGTGATGGCATGAACGATTTCCTGACACGTATGGCGCGATACAGTCGCGGTGAAGTAGATCTGGTGACGCCAGTGCTTCCCGGCCTTTTCGGACCACAGTCTGAATCAGAGCCGGTGGCGACTGCTATGGATATCTCCGTGCCACAGGGAAAGGGTACACAGCCCGATAATGAAGCAGCGATACCTGCCGTTGCTGGCAAGGGGGAGATCCTGCGGCAACCGGTAGTCCATAAGGGGGCTAAAACGGAACAATCTCCTGTGGCTGACAATGCATCCTTGCCGCCTGATAGGGAAGGGGATGCTCAATACTCTAATGCGCAGAAGGCGATGAGTGGCAGTGCCCCAGTTGCTGAGCTTCATGATCCTGCCGTTTTTCCCAGTACGGTAGAGTCACAAATACAGCCAGTCACTGTCATTCGGAGCATATCTTTAGCCGAGAAGGGATTGTGGTCGGCCTCTGCACTTGACAATAGCGAGGTGGTGCCGGCTGCTGAAATGAGGTTGGTGAACCAGGCCCCGGTTGCTACTATTGAAGATTCGGCCTTGCTCGTTCCACAGGAGAGGAGTACGTCGTTGCCTATAGAGGCGCAAGCCGTATCGCAACATGATATGGCTCAACTGACGACCAGCTTTGGGCAGGATACTCAAAAAGAACAGGCTATCCATATTACTATCGGCCGCATTGACGTTCGGGCCCGGACGCCGGCGCCTGTCTCTGTGGCACGCACGTCACGATCAAAATCCGCAAGCAGTCTTTCGTTGAGCGCGTATCTCAAACGTGGTGGAGGTGGATCATGAGCAGCCCTCTTGCGATAGCCTCTGTCACCGCGGTGCTACGCGATCTCCTCAACAATGGCATGATAGATCATAATATCGTCGGGGCACTGGGCAGCAATGTCACGGTTTCGACAGTCCCTCCGGACACCATCCAGCTTGACAGCGTAAATATCCAGACTCGGTTAAACCTCTTTCTTCACCGGGTTACGCCAAACCCTGGCTGGCGCAATGCGGGGTTTCCCTCACGGGATGCGCGTGGGGAGCGACTCACCAACCCACCGCTTGCCCTTGATCTCCATTATTTGCTCACCGCCTACGGGGCCGAGGAGCTGCATGCCGAGATTCTTCTGGGGTATGGTATGTATCTGATGCACGAGACCCCGGTGTTGACCCGTCAGGCTATTCGCACCGCTCTTGCCGGCAGCACCGTGGACAGCTCAATCCTGCCTCTTGCCTATCAGTCGCTTTCTGCTGCCGATCTTGCAGATCAGGTTGAGCAAATCAAGGTCACTCCTGTGACCATGAATAACGAAGAGATGTCGAAATTATGGTCCTCCTTGCAGGCACATTATCGGCCAACATCGGCCTATATTATTTCGGTGGTACTGATCGAGGCTGAGAAGATCACTCGCTCAGCACTTCCAGTCTTGACCAGGGGACCACGTGACCCAATAACCAGGCGTGAGGCGGGTATTACTGCCACCGCCGGTCTTATTCCGCCATTCCCGGCTCTTGCTCTTGCTGAGCCGCCCCACAGGCAACTTGCGGCAGCGTTGGGCGATACCATTGTCCTGCATGGTCATAATCTTGATGGAATAAATCTGGAGGCTCGCTTTGAACACGACCTGCTCGACGCGCCGGTCCTGATTGCGCTGGGCCCCAATGTCAACAGCGACAGGGTAAACGTGGTTTTGCCGGACACCCCTGTGGCAGTCGCAGGCTGGCCTCCCGGCAACTGGCGTGTCAGTTTGAGCTTGCAGCGACCGGGAGAAACGGAGCTTCGCAGCACCAATGCCGTTCCGCTTATGCTGGCAACAACCCTGGATATTGGTGGTTGCAGCGCCATCCGCGATGGTGGTTCGGGTGAGGTTACCGTACATCTCGTCTTTCTTCCCGAGGTGCGGTCTGCCCAGCATGTCAGCCTCAATATCGGCGGGCATGAGGCTTTGCCCCTTGATCTCGGTAGTCAGACTGATACCCTTGATTTTCTTTTTCCTGCTCTCCCGGCAGGCAGCCAATGGTTGCGGTTGCGTGTCGACGGTGTTGACAGCCTGCTGGTTGACCGGGCCGTGAAACCACCGGAATTCGATGTTTCCCAGCAACTGGTGATCCCCTGATGAATGTCTCAGCCAACATAGACCATTGGCTTGATGCCAATCAGCGGGCCTTGAGCGGGGAACTGGCGTGGCTGCAGGGTTTGCTTGAGAAGGCCATCGTGAATAGCGGGGATGCCAGCAGTGCAATTCCTGACACGACCTCGGCAGTCCTTGATTGTGTAGCGGACCAGTTCGGGTTATCGAGCTTTGAACGAGCCATACTGCTTCTCTGTGCCGGCACGGAGTTGCAATCCTGTTTCCGCGACCTCTGTGGCAAGCTGCATGGTAATGATCGTCTTGACTATCCCAGTTTCAGTCTGGCTCTTTCGGTATTGCCAGACTCGCACTGGAGTGCCTTGCTTCCCGATGCTCCCCTTCGTTACTGGCACCTGATTGAAGTGCGTTCGCCGGATACGCTGGTCATGTCACGTTTACACCTCGATGAGCATATCCTACATTTTCTACTTGGCGCTGACAGTATAGATAAACGTTTTGACGGACTCGTTCATTCTCTTGAACCGGCTGATCCTTTACCTCCTTCTCAACAGTTGCAGGCGGAACATCTTGCCGGGCTCTGGCGTGAAAGTCGAAAGCCTCCGGTTGTCCTTATTAAAGGAAATGATCGAGTTGCCGGGCGGCAGGTAGCGGCTCATTCCTGCTCTATGCTTGGTGTACGCCCGCAGCTTCTCTGGGCTCAGGATATTCCGGCTGCATCTGATGCACGCACTCTTTTCGCTAGGTTGCTGACCCGTGAGTACCTGTTGTCCCGTGCAGTGCCGGTGATTGATGCTGTTGACAATTTCCATGCACAAATAGCAGTTTTTGCAGAAGAACTTGAATGTCCGGTTATCCTGATGGGCGATGGGCCGATGCCGCTCATGCGCAGTTGCGCCATTGTAGAGGTGAAAAAGCCTACTGCCGAGGAACAGCTCAATTTTTGGAGAAGAGGGCTGGTCGGTCTGGACGGTTCAGTGCATGCTGAACTGCCATCGCTTGCGGTTCAGTTCAACCTTTCCTTGCAGGATATCGAGACGATTATCGACACGCTTCAGGCCGAAGCAAAATGGGGAATCCCTCTCAACACGGGTCTCTGGCAGCAGTGTCGGAGATATTGTCGTGGAAGCATCGGGCATCTGGCTCAACGTCTCATCCCCCATGCGAAATGGGAGGATGTTGTTCTTCCTAAAGGCCAAAAAACAGTACTGCGGGACATCAGCCGCCAGGTGAGGCATCGTGCGACAGTTTATGATACGTGGGGCTTTGCAGGCAAGAGTGAGCGTGGTCTTGGTATCAGCGCGCTCTTTACCGGTGAAAGCGGTACCGGCAAGACCATGGCTGCTGAAGTATTGGCCGCTGATCTGGGTCTTGATCTCTACCGGATTGACCTGTCGGCGGTGGTGAGCAAATATATCGGTGAGACCGAAAAAAATCTCGAGCGGCTGTTTCAGGCAGCGGAAAGTAGCGGGGCCATCCTGCTTTTTGATGAGGCTGATGCTCTTTTCGGCAAGCGAAGCGAGGTCAAGGACAGTCATGACCGGTATGCCAATATTGAGCTTGCCTATCTGCTCCAGCGCATGGAGTCCTATCGGGGACTCTCCATCCTGACTTCGAATATGAAATCGGCCTTGGATACGGCTTTCCTGCGCCGCATCCGCTTTGTGGTCCAGTTTCCCTTTCCTGATGTGGATGAGCGCAGTCAGATCTGGCACAAGATTTTCCCGGACATTCTTCCGCGCGGTGAACTGCAGATTGAGCAGTTAGCGCGCCTGCATCTGGCGGGTGGCAATATCCGCAATATTGCCATGAATGCCGCTTTCCTGGCTGCGGAGAAGAATGAACCGCTTTCCATGGCTGATCTGGCCCATGCCGTGCGCATGGAGTATGTCAAGCTGGAGAAACCCATCAATGAAGCTGAGTTGGGGAGATGGCAATGAGCGGTGATATCTTTCTCACTATCGATACCATTGTCCTGCATGGTCTCGAGCATGTTGATCGCCATGGTTTTGAAGTCGCATTGGAGGAGTCTATCCGCCAGTATCTTACGGCAAATCATTGTTTCCATCCTGCAGATGCGTCTCGGCTGCAGTTGCAGATCACGCTGCCGGCGGTTTTGACCGCCGAGAGTCTGGGGAGTGCCCTTGGCGATAGACTGGCAGGATCTATTGGAGGGAGTGGGGAAAGCCGGGACTTTGGTAAACACAACTCAGCTAAAGGTGACGGGAAATGACGCATAGCCATGTGTCTGTAATGCAGGCGGTCAACACCGGCAAGGACAATGCACCTCAACAGCAGAATTCACCTGATATTGTGCGTGATGTCCTCAGTTCTCCGGGGCAGGCTCTTGAGGAGAACATTCAAAAAGAGATGAATGATCGGTTTCAATATGACTTCAGCACAGTACGGATACATACAGATCAGCAGGCCGCCGAGTCGGCAGCCTCGGTTGATGCCCAAGCGTATACCGTTGGCAATCATGTGGTGTTTAATCGAGGGCAATATGCACCTACCTCCTCACGTGGCAGGCAGTCGCTGAGCCACGAACTTGCCCATGTCATACAGCAAGAAGGCACAGCCATGTGCTCAGCAATCCCTCTTGGTGCGCTGCATGACAGTGCCGAGCAGGAAGCGGATCAGCTGAGCAGGGGAGTGAGGTATGGGAGACAGCCTCTTGTGCGGAGGCCACTCACCCTGATGCGTCAGCCAACGAGTTTGCAGACAATCCCGCTAAGCGAGAGACGAGCTATTCAGGTCAGCACCATGGCGGTTACCATCCCCAATGCCAGGATAGTTGCATTTTTCCGGCTGATGCCGAGTGGTAATCCGGGTGAACGGCGTTCGGTCGGGGCGACGAACAGCTATTCGCCAAATATACCTGCTGCGCTTAAAGTCGGTCTCGCCAGTATCGGGGCCTGGATTCAGGGAGACACCAACGCCCTGCCGCTTAACAGCTCCATTGAAGTTGATCTTGATCTCAGTAATTTTGGAGGAAGTCATTCTACCTATCGGTTTACCTACTTTACCCACGCATCCGGAAGGGGGCGAAGCAGAACAACAGCCAATATCATGCTTATCGAGCAGGTAGGAAATGCCGTTGCTGCGCCTGCTGGTCAAGCAGCTCCTGCCAACAGCTTTACCATTGGTTCTTCCACATTTAATTTGTCAGGAACCTGGACCAACGATGAGTACGCAGTTCTCCGCCAGGCTCTTGGCCTTTTGCCGGCCCAGGCCATGAGTGATGCAGCAGGAGTGACCTTCAGCAAGTCAGGAAGCAGTGGCAGCGCAGCAGAGGCAGGCAATTATGACCCCGCTACAGATACCATCAGCCTGCATAATAATGCCTTTCCCTCATCATCGGTTCGTGTCGGTCAGCGATCACTTGGGGCTCACAATGTACTTCATGAGATCGGCCATGCCTTGGATCTTCGGGTGTTACAACGAGCCTGGAATACCTTCAATGCCGCAGGACAGCCAGCTTCGGCGCGAGCCGGATTCCTGGGGCAGCGTTCGCCGTCCGGTTCACGTCAAGTGCGGGACGCCCAGGGAGACTATAATGTTGAGCAGAGCATGGACGACACAAGCGGTGCGTTTCGCCAGGCCGCCAGACGTGATCAGGTCCGCCGAGATACCAGTGGACGCACAACGGCAGTAGGTTCCACGGCCACTCTCTCAGGTGGCGTCACCAGCTATGCAGATACCGATTACCAGGAGCTGTTTGCAGAAGCATTTGCCCTTTATATCAGTGCTCCCGAGACTCTGCGCCAGCTTCGCCCCAATATTTACACGTATTTCAACTCCCGTTATCCAAGGCCGAGGACGCCATGACAGTTAGCTACAATGGCAATTGTTCAACAATAAAAGGTTATTGAACTTTATCAATAGATGATCACGAGGTTGCCCAATGAGCAGTTTCCCCAACTCGCCCAGACTTCTTAAATGTGGAATCGTCGTAATGGAACCTGATACGGGCAGGGTGATCCGGGTGATCTCCCTGCAGTACAATCCGGATACCCTTTCTCGAAGTTTTCAGGTGCAGGCCTATGAGGAAGGGGGGGACCGCTCCGAGGTCCTTCGGCTGAAAAGCTCTCCGGTGGAGATCATACGGCTTGAAGCTGAGATCGATGCCACTGATCAGCTTGAGTTTCCAAAAGATAATCCCAACATTGTCAAGAACGGCATTCATGGGCAGTTGGCGACGCTTGAAACCATGCTCTATCCAAGCAGTGAAGCCCTGCAGAAAAACTATGAACAGGCAGGAAGGGGAGTGCTGGAGATCGTCCCCATGGAAGCGCCACTGACACTTTTTATCTGGAGCCGCCATCGTGCGGTACCCGTGCGGGTGACTGAATTTTCCGTTACTGAAGAGGCCTTTGATCCCTCTTTGAATCCAATCAGGGCGAGAATCAGTTTAAGCCTGAGGGTTCTGTCGGTCCATGATCTTGGTTTTCATCATCGTGGTGGCAGCCTGTTCATGAGTTATCTCAAAAACAAGGAAACCCTGGCCGGTTTGGTGGGGAGTGGTTCTCTGGGTACCCTCGGGATGGAGAGTATATGATGAATGATCCGCTGAAAGCATTGCTTGATGCCGGTGTCCTGAAGGCCAACACCTTTCCGGAAAACAGCAGATATCACGGTACTGACATTGGTATTCTGGTACAGGATGGCAGGATGCCGGTTGCCTATCTGAAACGTCGATTCATTCCGGGACCGGAACGTTTTGCCGTAATTCAGGAACATACTGTCGCAGAGGGTGATCGCGTGGACAATCTGGCTGCGCAGTATCTGGGAGATCCTGAGTTGTACTGGCGTCTCTGCGATGCCAACGGGGTGATGCACCCTGAGGAACTGACCGAAAGGGTTGGCGCTAAAGTTGTCATAACCCTTCCAGAAGGCGTTCCGGGAGTAACTGATGCAGAGTAGCGTCGAGCTGAATCTCTTTATCGGGCCTGCGGTGCCTGTTCCGGCACCCCGTTCGGTAATTGATGCACTCAGAAGGGTAGAGGTGCAGATCGGTTCGGGCGATACCCCGAGCGGTTTTCAACTCACCTTTTCGCTCTCAAAACGTTCACCACTGCAGACCCTTTTCCTGCTCACCGGCGGCAGCAGTATTCCGATAGTACGGGTAGTGATCATGGTCAGTATGGGGGCAAAGGCAGAAGTTGTCATGGATGGCGTTATGACCCATCATGAAATTCAGCCGGGTGGTGCCGGTGGTACATCCAGCCTGATTGTGAGGGGAAAGGACCTGACCGCCTTGATGGATTTTATCGAATTTAACGGGCTGCCCTATCCCGCTATGCCGCCAGCGCTGCGGGTGCTGACCATACTGGCCAAGTACGCAGCCTTTGGGATGGTCCCCATGGTGATCCCGAGCGTGGTTGAAGACCTGCCGATTCCCATCGAGCGTATCCCGACCCAGCAGGGGAGTGACCTCACCTATGTTTCGCAGCTCGCCAGCGAGGTGGGATATGTTTTTTACATTGATCCGCTGCCGGTTCCCGGTACATCCAGGGCCTACTGGGGGCCGGAGATCAAGGTCGGGCCGCCGCAACCGGCGCTGAATACCGATATGGATGCTTTCACCAATGTCGAGTCACTCTCATTTCGATTTGACAAGGAGACAAAAGAGATGCCGGTGGTTTTTATACAGGACCGGGTTACCAGGGCGCCGATTCCGATCCCGATTCCGGACATTACGCCGATGAATCCACCCCTTGGCCTGGTGCCGCCGCTGCCACCCAAGCTCCGGTATCTCAACGATACGGCCAGATTGTCTCCACTGGGAGCGGTGATGCAGGGCATGGCGTATGCCTCCCAACATTCGGATGCTGTTACCGGTGAAGGCAGTCTCAATGTCAGTCGCTACGGACGGATATTAAAAGCGCGCCAATTGGTCGGCGTACGTGGAGCCGGTGCCGCTTTTGATGGTCTGTATTATGTGAAAAATGTCAGTCATCAGATCGAGAGAGGTGAGTACCGGCAGAATTTTTCTCTGGCTCGCAACGGCTTGCTCTCAACACTACCAAGGGTTCACGTATGAGTAACAACCAGCAATATTTCGGCAAATATCGAGGCACAGTTGTCAACAATGTTGATCCGATGCAGATCGGCCGTTTGCAGGTCATGGTGCCGGATGTTTCCAATGTCATGATTTCCAGCTGGGCCATGCCCTGTATGCCGGTAGCAGGAACAAATATGGGTATCTACACCTTGCCGATGATTGGTGCCGGAGTCTGGATAGAGTTTGAGCAGGGCAACCCGGATTATCCCATATGGGTCGGCTGTTATTGGACCACCGCCGCGGAGGTACCTGTTCTCTCGCGTGTTGTTCCGCCGGCAGTACCAGGCATTACCATGCAGACCGCGCTCCAGAACGGTATCGTGGTGAGCGATGTGCCCGGTCCCACCGGTGGTATTCAACTGCAGACAGCAACCGGAGCCATGATCTCAATCACTGATGTCGGTATCACGATCTCCAACGGCAGGGGGGCCATTATCAACATGACCGGGCCGACGGTGGATATCAACGCCGGCGCCTTGACGGTCGTATAAGAGGAGGTTCTCCATGCCTGCCCCAATCCTTCATCTCGGTGCTGTCATCACCTGCATGCATGCTGGCCCCGCCCAGCCACTAACCCCTTTCCCGCGGGTTATGGTCAGCGGTCAGCCAGTGGTGACGCTTTCCACGCCCTATGCGGTGACCGGTTGCGCCCTGACCGGCACCGGTGCGCCACCCTGTGCCACGGCCCAGTGGGTGACAGGGGCCGTGCGTGTTATGGCAGGTGGAGCGCCGGTAATCATCCAAACCAGCCAGGCGGTTTGCACTCCTACCGGTACAGGGTTGCTGCCGCTGGTAGCGCAGACAAGGGTATTGGCAACATGATGCGAATCGATTACCCCTTACAGTTTGACGGCCGTGGCCGTACCGGCCAGAGTCGTGAGGATGAATATATCCGTGAGCTGATTGAGCAGGTGCTGCTGACCACGCCGGGAGAGCGGGTGATGCGTCCGACCTTTGGCTGTGGTGTCCGGGAGCTGGTCTTTGGCGCGGCGAGCCCTGAAGTGGCCACTGCCACCCAGTATCTGGTGCAAAGCTCTCTGCAGCAGTGGCTGGCTGAGCTGATCACGGTCGAGGCGGTGGATGTCGAGGTCCTTGAGAGTGCCTTGCTGGTAACTGTGGTCTACATTGTTCGGCGCAGTCAGAGCCGGGTCAGGGTCGAGGTCACGGTTTCGGGGGATTCGCCATGAGGTATTTCTGCTGTGATGAACGACGCCGGGAAGTAGTCAAGCTCAATGGCGTATTAAACGGCCTTGATTATGTTGAAGTGGATGACAGTGGCATAGCCGGCGATCCCATTCGTCAACGCACCCTGTTCCTGAAATTCCTTCAGCCGCCCCCTGTGCTGGCGGTAACGAATATTGTCATTGATGGCGGCGAGAGGATCGAGTCGGTTGCCGTCGACTGGCTCGCTCCGGCAACCGCTCTTCCGGCAGGCGAGCCGCCCGAGTTGGTTGAAGAACTTGATCCACCAGGCCATTTTCTGGTGATTCGCACCCGCTTTTATGGGGATTTTTCCTTCTACACCCTGCGGTTGGTCAGCGCCCCGGGGGACGATACTCCACCGGCAGGTTTTGACCCACGCCTTACCTCATTGCAATTCTCCTTCAAGGTACAGTGCGAGGCTGATTTTGATTGCGCCGAACAGACAGCCTGTGCCTCTTCGCCATCATCTGCTCCGTTGCTTGATTATATGGCCAGGGATTATAGAAGCTTTCGCCGCCTGATGCTTGACCGTATGCGTGTTCTTCTGCCCGAATGGCAGAGCCGTAGCAGTGCGGATCTCGGTGTTGCCCTGGTGGAGTTGTTGGCCTATACCGGTGACCATCTCTCATATCAGCAGGATGCTGTTGCCACCGAGGCATATCTGGGAACGGCCCGGCGCCGTACGTCCCTTAAACGGCATGCCCGATTAATGGATTATAAGGTTCATGAAGGTTGTAACGCCCGTTGCCTGGTGCGCGTATTTGTAAACGATGATGCGGTGATGCTGCCTCGTGCTACGGCCATGCTGACTCGCACTGCCAATATAGCCAACCGCATTGCTCCTGGTGGGGATGATTGGCTGGATGCTCTTGCGGCCGGAGCGGAAGTGTTTGAGACAGTCGAAGACAGTCTGCTGTACCAGCCGCATGAAGAGATGGAGCTCTATTCCTGGGGAGAACGCGAGTGTTGCCTTTCCAAAGGGGCGACAGCAGCGACCTTAAGAGGCCGTTACCCGCACCTTAAGGCGGGTGATGTAGTTATCCTGGCCGAGCAGTTCGGGCCACGAACAGGTTTTTCAGAAGATGCCGACCGCAGCCATCGGCATGGTGTGCGCCTAACGCATGTGCAGCCGTCTGAAGATCCCTCAGGCGGACTGTTTCTCGAGCCACCGGATACTCATCCCGTCCCTGTCACTGAAATTCAGTGGGAAGAGGCCGATGCTCTACCCTTTACCCTGTGTATTTCGACCATAACCGACAAGGTCCATGGCGAGCAGTATCTTGATCGAGTGAGTGTCGTTTACGGTAATGTGGTCCTGGCAGATCATGGCCGTAGCATCAAAAGTGAACCTCTGGGAGTTGTCCCCCGTGGCACCCTTGCCGGAGCCGCCTTGAACACAACATTGAATTGCGACCGTTTGTCTCCTGCCTATATCCCCCCCCGCTTTCGGCCGCTTCTCGCTGAGGGACCATTAGCCCATGCACTGCCTTTGCAACGTAGTCATTACTTTGCCATGGAGACCACCCCGGCCATCCTGGCTGATTTGGAGGGGCTGAATTACTCTGCCGATGTGCAGGCGGCTTTGCAAGGCCAGGGGATACATTTCAGCGGAACTGTGTTGATACAGGGAGGGGATGGTTGTTGGTCCGTTGCCGATGGCCGCAGTAGTTATCGGCTCGTATTTGAACTGGGGCGGCTGCAGGTTTATAGCAATGGGTTGGCCGTTACCCGTCTGCTTGCGGAAGATCCGCGCAGGGCACGGCCCCAAGTCACCCTTTCCAGTTATTATATCGACCAGACAGATACCTGGCATCCCCGGCAGGATCTGCTGGCGAGTAACGGTGAGGCACGGGAGTTTGTCGTTGAAACCGAACATGACAGGACTTCCTTTATCCGTTTTGGTGATGATTACCATGGACGACGACCCGAAAGCGACACCGAGTTCAGTGCGGATTACCGTATCGGCAACGGTATATCGGGCAATGTGGGTTTGGAATCCATTGCCCATATCGTTACTCACGATGGTCGTCTGCTGCGGGTGAGTAATCCCATGCCCGCCCGGGGTGGGGTCGATCCTGAAAGTGCCGAGCAGATAAGGCGCGATGTCCCTGAGGCCTTCCGCACCCAGGAGCGGGCGGTTACCCCGGCCGATTACGCTGAGATAGCTGCGCACCCGAGCGATGTCCAGAAAGCTGCCGCCACTTTCCGCTGGACGGGGAGTTGGCACACGGTCTTCATCACTGCTGACCGTAAGGGCGGAAAAGCTGTGGATGATCAGTTTGAAGATGAGATTCTCGATCACGTTGAACGGTATCGTATGGCAGGCTATGACCTGGAGGTCGACGGTCCCCGTTACGTGCCGTTGGAATTGGCCATGACTGTCTGTGTGAAGCCTGAGTATTTCCGCTCCGATGTCCGTGCAGCCCTGATGCGCATTTTCAGTAAGGGCTGGCTGGAGGATGGCCGGCCGGCACTTTTTCATCCGGATAATTTTACCTTCGGCCAGCCGGTGTATCTCAGCAGACTCTATGCCGCCGCCCAGTCGGTCCAGGGAGTGGCCTCGGTGGTTATCGATCGTTTTCAGCGGCTGAGAATGGTGGATGACAGACAGCCTCTCGATGATGGTGTGCTGAAACTCGGTCGACTCGAGATTGCCAGGCTCGATAACGATCCGAACTTTCCGGAACGTGGAGTGGTGCACATTGAAGTAGGAGGTGGCAAATGAGCAAAAGCGATTTTACAGACCACCCGTCGTCACAGAATGCCTGCGGTTGTTGTGAAGGTGTCGGTAGTCAGTCTCCTGCTCGTGTTTACAATCGACCTGGTCTTACGGCCGTCGCGTACCGCATTGGCAATCATGGCAGCGTTCTGGCGACCCTTCTCGCACGCCTGTCGGCGAAGGACTATCCGGCTCTGGCGAAACTGCGAACCCGCGATCGTGACGATTTTTCGATCGCCCTGCTTGATGCCTATGCCTGCATGGCCGATGTCCTCTCGTTTTACCAGGAACGTATTGCCAACGAATCCTATCTGCGGACAGCGGGTGAACGGTTGTCCATGCAAGAGCTGGCCCGTCTGATCGGCTATCGTCTGAACCCCGGGGTTGCAGCCGAAACCTATCTGGCCTTTATGGTTGAAACAGCGGAAGGTGCCCCGAAACAGGTCCAGCTTGCAGCCGGAATCAAGGTGCAGAGTGTGCCTGGGCAGGATGAAAAACCAGAGACCTTCGAAACCGTCGAAAAGATAGAAGCACGACCGGAATGGAACATCCTGCAACCACGGATGAGTGAGATGAAGGTTCCTGTCTTTGGAACCAAAACCATTTATCTGCAAGGCACCGCAACGCAGCTGAAGGCAGGTGATGCGTTACTCTTTGTCGGCAGCGAGCGTGAAAAAGAGTCCGGGAGCGAGCGCTGGGATTTTCGCAGGATCAGCAGTCTCAAGGTCGACAGTGCTGAAGGTACAACCAAAGTGATACTGGAACGCGGTCTGGGATCGGTGTTCCCAAATGTTGATCCTGCTGGAAACCCCGATGTCTTTGCGTTGCGGCAGCGGGCCTCGCTTTTTGGCTATAATGCACCCGACTGGCGCATCATGTCCGAGCAAATGCAACGCGGTTATCTGGGCATGGACGCCGATGACGCTACCGACATTCCCGCTACCGACTGGCCAGGTTTTACCATTGCCGATATTTCAGATCCGCCTGTCAGGACGGCTTCCGGAAAAGGTCTCTATGCAGAATATTTTGACACCAAAGAGCTGACCAAACGGAAACTCACGCGTATTGACCCCACCGTGAACTTTGACTGGGGAACAGGGGCGCCCGATCCGTCGATTGGTGCTGATACCTTTTCGGTACGATGGTCCGGCTGGGTTCAAGCGCCTGTGACCGGGAGTTACACCTTCTACACCCGATCCGACGATGGTGTGCGGCTGTGGGTCGATGACCAGCTGATCATCAATGAATGGTCCGTTCATGCTCTCAAAGAGGACAGCGGTACCATCTATCTTAACGAAAAAGAGAAAGTTAACATCAGGTTGGAATTTTATGAAAATGGAGTGAACGCAGTCATCAAGTTGTACTGGGCCTATCCGGGGCAGAGCAAGCAGATCATCCCGCAAGAGCGGCTGTATCCACGTAATATCCATACGCTCCATCTCGATGCCGTTTATCCGGGAATCGTTCCAGGTAGCTGGCTGGTGTTATCCATTCCGGAATATCAGGAGCTGTACAGCGTTACCTCTGCGGGAGAGGATTCCCGGGCAAGTTTCAGCCTGACTGGAAAAACGACCCGTTTGCAGGTGAAAGGCGAGAATCTGCTGGAGCTGTTCAACGATCAGGTGCGTGAGACAGCTGTTTTTGCACAGAGCGAGAAACTTACTCTGGCCAATACCCCTATAGTCAATAACGTTTCGGGTTGGTCTCTTGCTGTCGATAAGAAGGTTGAGGGAATCCTGCCTGAGCACAAACTGCTACTCTGCGGTGAGACCGTCGCCGGAGCAACGAACTGCGAAGTGTTAACCGTCTCAAAGAGTGAGCCGGATGGATCGGCGACAAAACTCTACTTCACCAGCCAGCTGAAGCAGACGTACAAACGACAAACGGTGAAGGTCTATGCCAATGTGGTTGTTGCCACTCACGGCGAAACCGTGCATCAGATTCTGGGGAGCGGTGCAGCACAGACCGCCCATCAGCGCTTTGCCCTGAAACATGCGCCCCTGACCTTTGTCCGTGCCGACAACGAGAGTGGTGCCGAGACTGCTCTTGAAGTGCGGGTGAATGATATCGCCTGGCATGAGGTCTCTTCTCTCTATGGCGCCGAGCCGGATGATCGCAGCTATGTGGTCCGGGTGGATGGAAATGGTGGTGGTGAAATCCAGTTTGGAGATGGCAAGCGGGGGGCTCGTCTCTCGACCGGCCAGGAGAATGTGCTGGGCATCTACCGTAAAGGCATCGGTAGCACCGGCAACTTGAAGGCAGGACAGCTGAGACAGCTGCTCACTCGACCGCTTGGGCTAAAAGAAGTGTCCAATCCGCTGGATGCCACCGGTGGCGTCGATGCTGAATCGGTAGAGGATGGTCGCCGCAACATGCCTCTCGGGGTGCGAACCCTTGGGCGCGCTGTTTCACTACAAGACTATGAAGATTACGCCCGTGCCTATACCGGTATTGCCAAGGCCAGGGCAGATGTCCTGAACCTCAGGGATAACCGCACCATCTTCATAACGGTGGCGGGCAAGAATGCGGTGCAGCCGGTAAGTGGTGGGCCAACCCTCACGAGTCTGCTCAACTCACTGAAAAAAAACAGTGATCCATTCGTTGCCTGTACGGTTGCAGCGTATAACCAGGCCTATTTTAAGCTGGCATTGCGCATCAAGCGTCATCCCGATCATGTAATAGAGCGTGTCCTGTCTGATGTGGAGGCAGCACTGCGAAACGCCTTTTCCTTTGATGTGCGTGAGTTTGGCCAGAGTGTTGCCCGTTCTGAGATTATTACTATTGCCCAGAAGGTAGAGGGGGTGGAAGGCGTGGATGTCGATCGCCTTTACCTTGGAACCGACTGGGCACTGGAAAGCAGGCTGGTTCCGGAACCTGCCTTCGCGGGCAGTGACGGTAACGGGGTGGCGGCCGAGTTGCTGCTGCTTGATCCAGGCCCGCTCGACTATCTTGAGGAGATGCTATGAGCAGAATTGTCGACCTGCTATATCAACGCTTGCCTGCCATTCATCGTATCCGTGATGCTGAGCAGGGCTATCCTCTGCGTGAGTTGTTGAGCGTTGTAGCCGAACAGCTGGCAGCCATGGAGGAGAACCTTGAGCAGCTCTACGATGATCAGTTCATTGAGACCTGTGCCGAGTGGGTTGCCCCCTACATCGGTGACCTGATCGGCTATCATACCCTGCACGGGGTGGTGCCGGGGGTGGCCTCTCCTCGGGCGGATGTTGCCAATACCATCCGGTATCGACGTCGCAAGGGCACAGCCTCAATGCTGGAGCAGGTGGCAAGGGATGTCACCGGCTGGCCGGCCAGGGTGGTGGAGTTCTTTCAGCTGCTGGGTTGGACCCAGCATATGAACCACCATCGCTTAAAGGCGCATTACAGCCCGGACCTGCGTCAGTGGCAGCGATTGAAATGGCTCGACACCCCGTTTGATACTGTGGCCCACAGTGTCGAGGTGCGGCGCATAGCAAGCGGGGCAGGCCGCTACAACATCCCCAATGTTGGTCTTTTTCTCTTTCGAATCCGCGCTTTTCCATTGACCCGTTCCCCTGTAGTGGCCGACCCCGCTCTGGGTGGTGGTGCACTGGTCCGTTGTAATCCGCTTGGAGTCGACATGGTGTTGTACAATGCGCCTGAAACCGAGGAGGAGATCAGCCATCTTGCCGAGCCCGGCAACGTTCCCCAGCCACTGACGAAGCGCTGGATCAAGACGCACCTGGCAGACTATTATGGCCCGGACAAAAGTTTGGTGCTGGAGCGGGCCGGGGCTGATCCGCCGCAGCTGATTTCCAGCGAAGATATCTGTATCTGCGATCTCAGTGATGTGGAAGATGGCGGCGGTACAGTAATCGGCTGGGCCTGTCAGCCTGCCGCCGGTTCCACGAAGGTTGCCATAGATCCGGAGTTGGGACGTATCGCCTTTGGCGATCCACCTGCGACTCCGGTACTGGTAAGCTTTCATTATGGCTTTTCCATTGCTATCGGCGGCGGTGAATACGAGCGAGGTACTGCCGAAATAGTGACGGTGGATCAACGCGTCAGTGGCGGCGCGCTGCTGCAGCCTGCCCTTAATCTTGTCAAGAGCGGCGGAATCGTTGAGATCACCGATAGCTATAGGTATGAAGAGACACCGGTAATTGCCGTTGATTCCCGAGCCAGTGTCACCCTTCGCGGGGCAAATGGTGCCCGACCATTTCTGCAGGCGATTGGCGACATCAGCCTGCAGCTGGGAGGCGAAGCCACCCTGGTCCTTGATGGCCTCGTCATATCAGGAGGTATGCTGAATTTGCCTGACTTCGGCGACGATGAGCCACGCTACCTGGTCCTCCGGGACTGTACCCTGGTTCCGGGCGCTGGTGCAGCACTCTCTGTGGCGCATTCTTTTACCGAAATCACCCTTGAACGCTGCATTACCGGGCCATTGCATATCGTGGCCGACAGCAAGGTGACCTTGCGGGAATGTATTGTGGATGCCACGGATCCGGAACTGGTAGCCTATCGTGGTCCGGGTGGCGATGATCTCTCTGTCGGCGGTATCATGAGGCTTGAGAACTGTACCATTATCGGCAAGATCCACACCCGGCAGGTGACGATGGCCAGTGACTGCCTGTTTGTTGCCTGGCTGGCTGCAACGGGAGATACCTGGAGCGCACCGCTATGGGTGGAACGAAGGCAGAAAGGGTGTATCCGTTTTTCCTATGTTCCATCAGGTTCACGTACTCCGCGCTGTTATCACTGCCAGCCGACAGAGGGGGATCTGCAGACCCGGCCCCATTTCACATCCCTTCGTTATGGTGACCCCGGATACTGCCAACTCCGTCAGGCAACGCCTGACACAATTCGCCGGGGAGCCCATGACGAGAGTGAGATGGGCGTCCTGCATGGCTTGTATCAACCACAGCGGGAGACCAATTTGCGGATACGGCTGGATGAATATCTTCGTTACGGTTTGGAAGCGGGCATTTTTTATTCCAGCTGAGGCAGGCAGGGAAAAGGGAGGGAACTATTCAGCCAATGGCAAATGACTCTCATTCTTCCCAGATTTGTAACTATTTATCAGTGCTTCAGATATCAATAAGCAGGTCGATTAGCTATACACCTGTATGCTGGGCGGCCTGATAGTTGACAGATGGAGTGCTGCTGAATAGTTGCAAGCGAGGAAGCACAAACGCTAGACGAGAAGGAGAAAACACCCATGAGTGGTGATTATAGTCGTTATCGATTTGGTCCTAAAAACAACTATGTCGGCGTCAAAATGCAGCAGGGCAGGGTGCAGCTCGACGCAGACTGGAACGAATGGGCCGATGCCATTGACCGGCGCAACAGGGCGGAAACCGTAGATACCTTCGGTATTGCCGGCTCCCCCGGCATTGGCTGTGTGGCAGTAGTTTCGCCGCTTACGCCCGATGGATTCCTTATCGAGGTGAGCGGCGGTAGTTTTACCATCGGCGAGGGCCGTATGTATGTGGATGGCTTGCTAGCGGAAAACTTCGGTGATCCGGATGGCGCACAGGCGTTTGATCCGGTGCTGGCCGAAGAGTATGGCGAAGATCCCATTGCTTATGATCAACAGCCGTATCATCCTGATCCTGCTTTATTGCCGGATGGCGGACCGCATCTTGCCTACCTGGAAGTGTGGCAGCGGGAGGTGACCCATCTGCAACGCCCCGATCTGGTGGAACAGGCTATCAGTGTGGATACCACTACCCGCACCCAGATTGTGTGGCAGGTCAGACTGCTGGAGAACATCTCTACCGGGATCACCTGCACCAGTCCCGACACTGATCTGGAGGCGGCATGGGACGATCTGACAAGCCCATCGGCTGGACGTCTCTCAAGTCGGGATGTTGAGTTTACCGGCGGTGATGACCCCTGCCAACTCCCCCCCAGCGGCGGCTATCGCGGAATGGAAAATCAGCTCTACCGTGTCGAGATACACGATGGAGGTGATCTCGGCTCAGCCACATTCAAATGGTCGCGCGATAACGCAAGCGTTGCAGTGTCTGTTACTGAAGTGATTTCTGCCAGCGAGTTGAAGCTGGCGAGTCTTGGACGCGATGCGGTGCTCCGCTTTAACAGCGGGGACTGGGTCGAGATCGTCGATGACTGGCGTGAGCTTTCCGGTGACGATGCAGATCCTATGCGGCGTTTTGGCGAGATGCGAAAAATTACTGTTAATGATGCCAAGCAAACCATTACGTTTAGTCCGGCACTACCCGCTAATCTCGTCCCAACCGATATCGGCGATGATACCCTTGAGAAACGGCATCTGCGCGCCATACGCTGGGATCAGAAAGGTGAGGTCCGGGACGCTGAAGATAACCTGCTCGTCGACCTTGATGGGGCCGGTAGCCAGGGTGTCATCCCGGTGCCCGCTGCCGGTGTCTGGGTGCACCTGGAAAACGGGGTGCAGATAGCGTTCAGCCGTGATCCTGACGGTGGTGAGTTCCGTTGCAACGATTTCTGGAATATCGCGGCCAGGGCTTCCGATAGTTCATTGGAAAAGCTCACGACGGCCCCGCCTCAGGGCATACACCGTCACTATGCCCGCCTGGCTCTGGTCACTTTTCCAGGGGATGAGACAGATTGCCGTGAACACTGGCCTCCCGACTTTAGCGGCGGGTGTTGTGACATCGTGGTCAATCCGGGTGAGAATATCCAGGATGCAATTGATGCCCTGGCGGAGACGGGGGGCTGTGTCTGCCTTCGCACCGGTGTACATGAGATCGCAGCACCCCTAGAAATATACACATCCGACATCCGTTTCCATGGGGAAAGCCCAGGTGCAATCGTCCGTGACAGCAGCGGTCTTGACTATATGCTGGAGATTGGCTGCGCCGATCAGGTTGTAACCAGGGTGGAAGTGGAATCCATTCGTTTTGAAACGACGGTGGCTGCGGAAGAATCGTTTCTGTTGTATCTGCATGATTGTTCCGAGGTATTGGTGACCGGATGTGGTTTAGCTGTTGTGGGACAACAGCTTTCAGGTCATGTTGGTATCCTGATGCAGGATGTGGCTGATGTGGTCGTTAGAGATAACCATATGCGTAATATGTTTGTGGGCATTTGGGTTTTCGACTTCAGCGATCGCCTGCTGATTGAGCGGAATAGCATCAGTGGCATGGTGTATAGATTATTGGATTCTACTGATAGCAATCTGACGTTTTCTTTTGGTTTGTATGGAGTCCGGATTGATAGCGACATGGACGCTTCCTGTCAGATCGACAGTAATCGGTTCCATGATTTTCAGATAGGTGTCTGGCTGCGAGGAGGGGCACGCTACTCACAGGTTGTCAATAATGAGATCCGTCGCACGGGTGAGATTGTGGGGTTGCCTGTACCTACAGACACAACAGCGTTGCGTGTCTATCTCGACGACAGTGTCTATGCAATCATGGTTGATGTGGAACAGTGCCGAGTCGCAGACAACTTTATTGAGCTGCCAGGTGCGCTCTGGGGTGGTATTCGGGCTGGGGCTGATCATACGGTAGTTGTTGATAATGTTCTACACTCCGCCAGTAAACCCTCTCCGGCGGCGGCGTTACCGGCCGGTATCTATTGTCTAGGCCCGTTGGCGAAAAATGACGGTACAGGGGATTATAGTCGTATAGACGGAAACAGGCTAATCGGTCCAAGTGTTGGGATTGTTATCTCCCGCGTGAATCATGTTACGGTCGAAAATAATCGTATCGATGGCATGGGGAGTGGCTGGTTTGGTGTACGGGTTGATGACTGCAACGAGACGCGCGTATGCAGGAATACGATAGAGGAAGTCTATTTTGGCATCTTGCACAGCACAGGTGAAGATAATCACGTTTGCGGGAACAGTGTTCAGCAATGCGGTATGGGCATTACATCCCTTCAGGAAGATTTGCTCAAAGTCAGCGACAACAGAATCTCACAATGTCTGATGAGCGGTATACTCCTTGAGATCTTCGCCTCGGCAAACCTCAGCAACAACCTTGTCAGCTGTTGTGGGTACAGTGGTTTTACCTCACTTGGCATTACTGTATTTGCCGAGCATCTTTTCGCAGAGTCGGATGCCATGGTGCGTATTGAAGGGAACGAGATCCTCGATACCGGTATTGATCCTTTGACCAATACTGGCAGGGACATGCCTGCAATAAGTATCGGTGTCGCCTGTCCGGTCTGTCAGATAAACCACAATCGTACCGGCTATACCAGTAACGGATTTGAGGCTCAGAGGGAACATCGGGCGCTGTTATTGATCGGGCCGATGGGATTCCACTATGATCTGGAAAAACTGGCCATTGAATTGATGTTTGGCAGCGCTGTGGTCACGGATAACCATTTCCGTGGTCCCGGCCGCAGTTGTCTGGTGGAATTTCGCTATTGGGCCATCAACGAATGGATAGAATTTTGCTTCGAGAAAGTCACCTTCAACAATAATGTATGTGATCACCTGCAAACTGAGCCTTTGGAGGATGGGGCTACAATACGCTTGTGGGGACGGAATTTGATTGCCATGGGCAACTATGTCAAGGCGGGATACAACGTTAATTCCATGTCGCTTGGCAATCGTCACCGGGTTGCGCTGATGGGCAATATAACTACCGGAGACTTCATTCGGGTCGGCACCACTACCCCGGCACCGCTGACCGATTTCAATATTCGTAGCTAAGGGAGCGTGAGATGGAGATAAAGGATTTTGATCAGGCAATGAAACAGCACAAAGAAATCTCGACCGCATTAATGGCCAGGATTGAGAAAATCCGCAAAGAAAAACCACCTACGACAGCAGTAACAATCAAGGAGCAGGGAAAACGTGTAGCCCAGGCCAAACGGGAACTCACTGCCGTGAAAAAGGAAATGGACCTGGTTGTAGCCTCTTTGAACAAGAAGATACAAAGCAGGAGTAAGACCGTGGAACGCCTGGAACACGAACTGCAGGAAATGAAAGAGAAGGTGAAAGAGCAGGAAAAGATCAAAAAGAAATAGGAATGTACTGGTGGGTGAAATCAGTGCTGCCCTGGATGTTGTTGTGTCACCTTTTTCTGATTAGTGAATATCAATCAAGTGGTTGGTGATGCCGATTTTGGTGCAGTCTTCCACTATTGACGAACTTCCTCAATGAGCAATAGCTGGAAAAGGCGGAGTGCAAAGCCCAGAGCATCAATAGCAGCATAAACAATTTTTTGATTACCCCTCATTCTCAGCCTGATAAGGTTAGGTGAGAGGTGAGAGGTGTGACATATTGGGAAGTGGTCACTCAACAGAATTTCTCCTACTTTCATATTGTTGGAACGAGCACTATCATTTCATGCAGGCGCTCCTCACTCCTCTCTCCTAACCCTTCACTTCATGTAGCTGAGCTTTCGGGGTAATCAGAAACAATTTTATACTGACATAAGTTTTGCTATTGCTGATAGCATGTAATATAATATGCAATAGGCGGAGAGCTAACCGCAAGGCAATGATGGACGATCGAATGTGATCAATCTTTGCAGGTTGTTTCGGAGCAAGCTTTAAAGGACATAATGATGATTCAGATGACATCTTCGGCAGCGAAGGCCATGACAGAGTTCTTTCAAAACAGGGAATCGTCACCTGTTCGCATTTCGTTGTTGACCGGTGGTTGCGGTATTCGCTTTTTCGGTATCAGCACCGATGCTCGAAAACAGGAAGACCAGTGTTATCAGATCGAAGGCTATACTATTATGGTCGATCCTGCACTGATGCATGAATATGGTCCGATCACCATAGACAGTGACGGGTTTGCATTTCGTTTAAGTGGGAGCGGAATAGTTCCTCCAAATGCATGCGGAACATGTGCATTCGGGTGTAGTCCTACCGGCAAAATGCGCTGTAACGGCATATGCAAAAGCTGCGAGACCCCCTGTGCGAAAGGCAGACGAATGAGAGCCAGACGCAAGCTTGCTGCTGCAAAAATGTAACCCACCGCTTGTCGCTTCTGTATAAGAGAAGCGACAAGGGGTGTGCTTAACCTCTGTCAGGTCCTTATTTCTACGATTTTTCTCGCTATCCCTTCAAACCTGCTTGGCGCGAGTCGGAGGGCCAGGCATTCGCTCCCAACCATCAGTTGTGCATTCCAGATGCGAAGACAGAACGTAATACCTTGGTCAGGTGACCAGCTCAAGGCACCCGTCAAATAGTCATTATTCTGCTAGCCCATCAGGTTGGGTAGAAACAGGACAATTTGCGGAAAGATAGCCATGAGAATTGAACCGATCAAAACTGCGATCATGAATGGGGCGATTCCCTTGAAAATTGATTCTAACCTCATTGGTGGGCCCGGTAATCCCTGAGACACGCCATAGACGACATAAACATTGATGCCGACAGGCGGTGTGATGACACCCATTTCAGTGACCATGACGATGATGATTCCAAACCAGATAGGATCGTAACCGAGATTCATAATAATCGGGAAGAACACAGGGATGGTAAGCATTACCAAGGCCAGGGAGTCCATAAAACAGCCACCCAGGAAGTACACCAGAATAATCATAAATAAAATAAGGAGTGGCGGCAGATCAAAACCACCGATCCAGGTGGCGATATCATACGGGATGCGGGTTACAGCGAGAAATTTACCAAAAACCGTGGCACCTGCGACCAGCATCATTATCATGCATGAGGTATTGAGCGTTTCGTAGAGGGCATCGACAAATGATTTCCAGCTGAGTTGCCGTTGGACAACGGATATTGTCAGCACACCGATAACACCTACCGATGCCGCTTCAGTAGCTGTACAGATGCCAAAAAACATACTGCCGATGACCAGAATGAAGATGAGCAGGGTTTCGCCCATGCCCCGGAGTGATCGAATTCTCTCTTTCCAGCTGAACCTTTCTCCTTTCGGTCCATGTTCCGGGGCAAGTGCACACCAGATGAGAACGGTCAGGATGAACAATATGGTTACAAGGATAGCCGGAATTATCCCGGCCATGAAGAGTTTGCCGATAGATTGCTCAGTGAGAATTCCGTAAATAATCAAGACGACACTGGGGGGCATGATCATCCCCAGACCACCGCCTGAGGCCACAGAGCCCGCTGCCAGAGAGTCGCTATAGCCGAATTTTCGCATCTCAGGCAAACCTACCGTTGCCATGGTAGCTGCGGTTGCTGCGCTTGATCCGCAGACTGCCCCAAAGGCAGTGCAGGCCGTTACTGTTGCTATGGCCAGGCCACCCTTTTTGTGACCGAGAAATCGATATGCTGTTGCGTAGAGTTTGCCGCTAATACCGGAATTGAAGGCAATTTGGCCCATGAGGATAAACAGTGGGATTGTGGTCAAGCTATATGATGAGAAAACTTCATAGAAGTCTTTGACCAGCAGATTCATGCTGCCATGCATTGAGGCGGTTAAAGCAAATCCAAGAAAGCCAACCGTAGCCATGACATAGGCTACCGGCATCTTGGTTAAAAACATGGCGATCATAAATACAATTCCAACAACACCTATCGTCGTACCACTCATTATTTCCACAATTTGGTAAAGGTTTTAATGATCGCCATGACCATAACAAGGCAGAGGATGACGCAGCAACAGGCCAGGGCCAGAATAATGAAATACTCTGGCAGATGCAGATTGAGGGATACCTCACCCGAGGCCTTTTGCTTAAAGCCAAAGAGGAACATACGCCAGCTGATTATGCTAAACAGTGCAAGGCTCAGTATCTCGACACACAGCTCAATGAACAATCGTAATTTTTTTGGCAGCTTCGTTACCAATAGTTCGACACCGATATGGATTCGGCTGACCTGGGCAACCGGCATTGCTGTGGCTATGGCGAAAACTGCCATGAAACTGACAAGTTCTACCGTACCAAAAATCGGATGTTTAAACAGGCGTCCGATGATGTCGGCACAGGTGAGGACTGCCATGCCAAAAAGACAGAATGCTCCAACAATTCGCAGTTTTTCCGAGAGAAACTGGATCGACTTTTCCAAAATATCCATTACTCTCCCTTCTCCTTGTAAGGGGAATTGCCCGTCTGCAGACTGAAACAAAGAAGCCGCTCAGTCTGCAGAGTTGGCCAGACAGGTTTCTATTACTTATTGGCTTTCAGAGATGCCTTGATGGTTTCGATGACATTTTTACCATCTATTCCTTTCTTGCTGATCTCAGCGGCATACTCATCAATATAAGGCGTAACTGCGGCTGCCCAGCGGGCAGATTCCTCTTCGCTGAGATCGATAGTGGTATTTCCTTTTTTCAGGAAATCGTCCATGGCGACTTTGTCGCTTTCATCCCATGCCTCACCATGCTTAACGAGCCATTCTTTATTGATAGCTGTAATAATTTCCTGGTCTTTGGGGTCAAGAGAGCCCCATTTATCTTTGTTGATGGCGACAAAGAAGGTCGTGGTGTAGGCAACGGAGTAGGCGCGTGTGGTATACTTGATGACTTCGCCCAATTTCCAGCCAAGATTGGCTTCCATTGGATGGGCGCTACCATCAACCACACCTTTTTGCAGACTTTCATATGCCTCTCCCATGGACTGGGCAACCGGAGTTCCGCCGAGGCTCTTGACCATGCCTGCACTCATGCCGGTTGAACGGATTCGCAGTCCTTGGAGATCTTCAAGTTTTTTTGCCTCTTTATCTCTGGTGTTAATGAAACCCGGACCATGGGCATGCAGATAAAGGAGGTGAACGTCGTCGAATTCCGACGGTTTCAAGGTGTTGTACACGTCATTGGCGACTTTAGTCGCAACAACGCCTGAAGGGTATCCTAGGGGCAGATCGAGAGCTGCGGTGACAGGAAAACGGCCAGCGGTATAGGCAAGCACCGAGAATCCAACATCAGCAATGTCATCAACCACGCCATCATATATCTGTTTGCCGTTCAGGAGGCTGCCACCTGGATAATACTCAAACTTTACTCTTCCTTCAGTCTTTTCTTCAACGGCTTTGCACCAGGCTTCGGCCAGCTGACTTTGACTGTGGGTTGGGGGGAAAAACGTTGCGTATTTCAGGGTGACATCTTTTGCGGTGGAACCAGAGGGGATGATGAGGAGCAGTGACCAAATTGCCAGAACGAACGAGCCGGAATACAAGATTCTTTTCATGCGTAACCTCCGTTGATGTTGTTTTCTGTCCAGTTGGTTTCTAATGCCGCTGTCATATACAACTGTTTGTGCCACAATGGCATGGCGAACGCCCTGTCATCTGTCAAGGTGAACCAGTGACAGGCAAGTCGCTATTATCCTAACAGATGTTGCAGTCGTAATGCTTGGAAAAGTGACGTCATTGGGGTTTTGCCCCAGAAAATGTCAGGCATAATGTTCAAACAACGGGCACGGATCAATGGCAAGAGCATTGCCTCTGTTTTCGGCGTCGGTACGTTCATATGTGCTTTTGTGATTGTAAGTGTTAAGTACAACGGTAAAAAACACGTGATTGGCTGGGTCAATTTTCCTGGATTAGCAGGGAATGGGTCGGAGAGGAAATGGGGACTTTCTTTCAGAAAATGATCAGTGCGTCTCCGACTTGAGGGGTGATCTGTAGTGAGTTGAGAAATTCGCACCAGGATAACTTGAGGAAAAATTGAACCCCATAAGAGACGGAGAAAATTGCTCCATGCAGTGACAGTCATCCTGTAGCCTTTTGGATTCATTTCTTCCTCATTTTCACGTCACTTTTGCTGTAGCCAAGGTGACTGTGATCAACTGTTTGCTACAGAAGATTTTGGCGCTCAATTTATATGTAATCTTGCATGCAATTTATGTTTTGTCAATAACATTTATTTAAAAGCGCCATCAATAACACTAATAAAAGCTCAGGCCCCGGTGAATTGTATTTGTCTGTGACATCGGCAAGAAGATCACTCGTGGTTCATTGAAATGTTAGTTGAGAAGAGAGCATTTTTGGGTAGTCATTACCTCTCTTCTTCAATTCTTCAGCTGGACCAGTATCATTTTGCCGGTGGCACAAAGGGTCTCTCCGGCGAAAAGCTGAAGAGCTACTGTTACTTTGCGGTTTTTAATTTCGGTCGCTTTCCCGCGGATTTCAAGTTCGATCCCGATTGGAGTTGGTTTCACGAAATCGACGTTAAGAGAAGCGGTGACAAACCGCGAGATGGGCTCCCCACTTTCTCTCGATTTTGCGGCAGCAGCGGTGGCGGCACCATGACAATCGATGAGCGAGGCGATCATTCCGCCATAAAGAAATCCTGGTACTCCCCCGGTATAATGAGATTTTGGAGTGTGGCGGCAGATGCACTCATCGCCTTGCCAATGGCTTTTCAGCTGCAGCCCGTGCTGATTATTTCGCCCACAACCGAAGCAGTTGGCAAACTCTTCCGCATAAAGATCCTGTATGGCAGTATCACACATGTTATTCCTCTGTAAAGAATGTTGATCACCTGGAAATTCGTTTTTAAATCAGTTGTTATTTCAATATGCTGACAATGTCGATCCCAAATAACAGTTGGACACCCGTCAAAAACAGTAGGCCGTAGATCAGCCGGTTGAACCACTTGTCACTGCATCGTTGATTGAGCAAGAAGCCAAGTTTTACTCCGAGAAAAGATACCGGCAGAAGTATCAGCACGACGGTCATATTGCCGACATGCAGCAGATTAAGCTGGGCGTAGGGGATCAGCTTGACGAGGTTAGTGATGGTAAAGAAATAGATCGTGGTGCCAACATAAATATCCCGTGGCAGGTTTTGCGGCAGGAGATAAACCAAGGCCGGTGGGCTGCCCACGTGGGCAAGCGTTGATGTAAAGCCAGAGAGTGTACCCCAGAAAAGCCCTTCACCGACATTCGGTTTGCGTTCTTTAATAACTCCAACAAGTCGTGCATGTCCGAGCTGGAAGGAGACAAAGGCCAAGGCAAGTAACCCGATGCCGATTTTCAGAATTCGTTCGTTGCCCCGGAAATAGCCGAAGAAGAACCAGCCGATGGCAATACCTGCGACGGCACCTGGAATCATAACCATCAAGTTGTGTCGGTCGAAACGTGCGCGATACTGTCGGATTGCCATGAAATCAGAGATGATGAGGATCGGCAACAGCAGGGCGGCTGCCTCGGCGGTAGGAATCGTCAGTGCCATGAGAGGGGTGGCGATAACTCCGACTCCCGCGCCAAAACCTGCCTTGGATATGCCAATGAGGATGACAGATGCAAGGGCACTTATCCAGAAGGCTATAGGGTATTGCGAAAAAATTTCATACATAGGCATATAATGCACTTAAGCATCCAATGACTTCTCATTTTGTCAGGAGTAATATGGAGCGGCTACTCGTACTGGCCTGTGACTGCTACTATGAGCGCTTTTTCCTCTTGACGGGTGGCAGCATGCTGAGAGGACTTCAGCTGGAATAGGTTGCTCAGTCAATTAATGTATCCTATATTACATGTAAAGCCCATGGCAAATTACTTGTCGGTAAGAATATCTACGATTTCAGAGAGTTTTTCTCAAAAAGGAAAGCTATGAATTTTCAACAAGCACAAACAATCGCTCAGTTAAACGGCGAAGAGGCCATCCCTACGGTATGTGGCATGTGCGGTCCTGGTGGACCGGGAGGGGGATGCGGCATATATGCATTTGTCAGAAATGGCGTGTTTACCAGGGTCGCCGGAATGGACGAATGTCCCGTAAATAAGGGGGCCATTTGTGCCAAGGGCCATGCGGCCCCGCAATGGGTGTATTCTGCGGATCGACTCAAATATCCACTCAGGCGTGTCGGGAAAAAAGGTGAAGGCAAATTTGAACGGGTGAGCTGGGAGGTTGCCATCACCCACATTGCCGAGGTACTCACAGAGCAGAAAGCGCTCCATGGTGCAAAATCACTGGCCATTTTAACCCCGGCAAAGCGCGCCTACAGTGCATACCTGCAACGTTTTCTTACAGCCCATGGAAGCCCCAACTATGGTCACAGCGGTATCTGTGCCATGCAGCGAGCATTTGCCTTTCTCTATACACTGGGGGACTACCCCCGCCCTGACTACAACAATGCCGACCTGATCATCTATTGGGGGCGCCAACCTATCTATGCTGGTCCCGTCGCCCCACCTGCCAGGGCTTTTCTGGCCGCCAAGAAACGGGGAGCCAAAATCGTAGCCATCAAACCATCGGTGGAGCCAGATGTCGGCATGGCCGATATCTGGCTGCCGGTTCGACCGGGGACGGACGCTGCTCTTGCCCTCGCTATGCTGCACGTCGTTATTCGAGAAAACCTGATTGATCATGAATTTGTTGAGAAATGGTGCTACGGGTTCAATCAGCTCCGTGATCATGTACTGCAGTTTACGCCAGAGTGGGCGGAATCTGTCTGTGGTGTACCGGTTTTTCAGATTGAAGAGCTGGCCAGACTTTACGCGACGACGCCACGGGCGACAATCGACCTCGGCAATGGTGTAGAACACGCACCTTCAGCCAATGACGCCATCCGGGCGATTGGTATTCTCATGGCGATAACAGGGCATCTCGATCGGAAAGGGGCCAATATTTTTATCAAACCGCCTGCGAATGCACCCAAAGACATCACTTTGCGCGACCGGTATGACCGGGATCTGGTGGAAGCCCTTGTTGGACCGGAGTTTCCTCCAGCGTTTCAACCGTTCCTCGAGGGCCCATCATCGGCCTACTATCGCATATTGGAGAGCGTGCTTACGGAAAAACCCTATCCCATTCGTGGTATCATCGCTCCGGGGACCCAGCCTTTGGTCAGCACCAGAGGGACGAAAACAGTGCTGGCTGCCCTGGAAAAACTTGAGTTCTTTGTAATCGTCGATGTTGCCAGAACTGCCGAGATGGCCTATGCGGATATCGTTTTGCCGGTTGCCACCTGTTACGAGACGGATCATCCCTACCATAACGTACCTGGCTGGTTGATGGCGCCAAATCGAGTTATCGAACCTCTGGGGCCGTATAAATCGACGTTTGAATTCTTTCTGGATCTCGGCAAGGCCATGGGCTATGGCAATGACTTCTGGAGTGGAGACATCGCTGCGGCCATGGATGACCAGCTTATGCCTCTGGGGCTTGATATGGCGCAATTACGGCAGCATCCCACCGGCATCGTCAAGCAGCCTCCTCCCCAGGATTATGAAAAATACCAGACGGTGTTCAATCGCAGGAGTCCAAGGTTGGGTAATCCTCCGTTCCTGCCCCAGGGTAAGGTTGCCCTGTATAACAACAGTTTTGAACAGGAAGGATTCAGCCCCTTGCCGGAATGGCGAGAACCGCCGGAGAGTCTGAGCGGCACCCCGGAGCTGGCGGGAGAATACCCGTTGATTCTCTCTGACTATCATACTTCAAGGAACTACAGCGCCTCATGGCAGCGAAATATCCCACATTTGCGTGAAATACAGCCGGTGCCCGTGCTGCATATTCATCCGGAGGCGGCATCGGCACGGGAAATTAGTGAACACGACTGGGTTCGGGTCAGCTCTCCGTATGGGTGGATGAAAGTGCAGGCCGAACTCTACCCCGGTATTCGCCCCGATACGGTAATGATTCTCCACGGCTGGTGGCAGGGCTGCAGTGAACTCGGCATTGAAGATTATCCCATTGCTGATGGTGGAGCCAATGTTAACCTGATGTACAGTGTGGACCCTGAAAAAGCCTATGATCCCCTGGTCACCGCCATGACCAGTCAGACATTGGTCGAGGTGACAAAATGGAGGGAGCTGCAATGAACACGACTGGTAATGAACATTACATCTCTTTTCAACCGGAAAACTGTACCCAGTGCCATGGTTGTGAAATCGCCTGTAAAGCCTGGCGGGAGTTGGAGTATGGGGTGCAGTATCGTCGAGTACGCAATCTCTGGCGGGGGGATTACCCTGAGATACGCAGTTTTACTTTGTCTCTTGCCTGTCTGCATTGTGTCGAACCAGCTTGTGCGGCCGTATGTCCTTCCGAGGCGATAACCAAAGAGGCTGAGGGTGGGGTAGTCACGGTGGATGAAGCGTTGTGCACTGGCTGTAAACTCTGTGCTGAGGCGTGCCCGTTTGGAGTGCCGCAGTTTGGAGAGGAAGGAGTCATGCAGAAATGCGACCTATGTCATTCGCACCAGCCAGCCGATTGTGACCCACCTTGTGTCGATACCTGTCCCGGTAAGGCTCTGGTATTTGTCAAGGAAGGTGCATCCGAAAAACGCAATGCTGAACAACGTCTCGTGCGGCTCATATCATCGGCGGAGTAGGTGCTTGTGGATACTTGTTCATTTGACAGAGAGAGCTACCTGAAGCGTATAGGTCATTCCGGTGATGTGAAAGTCTCAGAGGAGGGTCTTGAAACATTACAGCGCGGCCAACTGTTTCATATCCCATTTGAGAATTTTGACGTCTTGCTTAAAGGGAGTATTTCTCTTGAACCGGATGGCCTTTTTGACAAGATTGTCCGCAGAGGGCGTGGCGGGTATTGCTTCGAGTTAAACGGCCTCTTTCTCGCCGCCCTCAAGTGTTTCGGGTTTGAGGCACGCCCGTTATTGGCCAGGGTGCACCGGAGCGGGCCTCCAATGGGACGCGGCCATCAGATTTCACTTATCTCAATTCAGGGCAGACAGTGGATTGCCGATGTCGGGTTTGGTGTTCCATTTCCCCCTTGTCCGCTTCCACTGGAGTGTAATCGTCTTGTCCAGTTTAATGGCCAGTCATTTCGCCTCACTGACGCTGGTCCTTTTGGGATAATGCTGCAGCACCTGAAAGAAGCTGAGTGGCAGAATCTCTACAGTTTTGATCTGGGACATGTTTGTGCCGGTGATATTATTTATGGCAACCACTATGCCGCAACTCATCCGGCTTCTGTTTTTACCTCGAATCGGGTGGCAGCGCGGCCAACGTCGGATGGAGATGTTTCCCTGTTTAACAGGACACTCAGGCAACGGACCTCCAAAGGTGAACATATCCGCGAACTCGTTGATGGCCCCTCATACCTAGATACGTTGAGAACGCATTTTGACATTACACTTGATGTGTCCTATGAACGTCTTCCTCCAATGGAGTGAAAGAAAGCGTCCTGCCCCAGCATGATCAAAACACCTTATTGGGCAGCCAGGTGGCCATTTCAGGCCAGACCACCTGGTCAAAACTGTTCATACGTAGTCTATTCTAAACTACTCTATTTTCGACAATACATCAAAATATCATCCTAAAGAGATTAACTTTCATCAAGGAATTGGTATGTTGGTTTCGAAGCAAATGAAAATGTTTGCAGAAAATGTACCTCGAACAGGGAAATTCTGTTACCGACGGCGACCTGCTTCTAGCTCTTTTGAAGAGTCGCCTTATATAAAAAGGTTTTATCAATAAGGTTAGCCACCTTCAGCGGTGCTACTGGATCAATATGGTACAACAGCTACGAAATGTCGGTCGGCCTCAGAATCTGTATATAGAGGCCATGAACTCCATAAAGGATGCAATTTTTCGGGGTGATTTCAGTCCTGGTCAGTCGCTGCCAAGTGAAAAAGAGTTGTCGCTCCAATTAGGTGTAAGCCGACCGGTCCTGCGCGAAGCGCTGCGGGTCTTGCAGATCCAGGGTTTTCTTGATGTCCGCCGTGGCAGTCGCGGCGGTACCTATGTCACTGATCTGAGTAATATTTCGATCAGGGATAACCTGGAAGACTTGCTTAGGATTGGCAAACTCTCAATGGCCGATTTGACCCAGGCCCGTTTTCTCCTCGAGCCGGAAGTTTTCCGTCTGGCAGCGCAAAATGCCACAGAAGAACAGCTGCAAGAAATGGAAGAGGTGGTCCATGATGCGACTGTGACTAAAGATCAGAAGCTCAAAATCAAGCTCCACTCCGACTTTCACCGTCTTGTGGCAAAAGCTTCCGGCAGCCCGATCTATCTTCGTTTCATGCAGATCATTTTCGATTTCATGGAAGTTTTCGCGATTAATATTCAACCAGAATATTTTCAGGCTCACGATGACCAGGACCACGAAGAGATTTTTGCAGCTTTGAAAAGTCGCGACTCCAACCTGGCAGCAACGCTTGCCAAAAAGCATGCGGAAAAGATCACTGGAGTAATGATAAAGCTGGAAAAGCAGTGGTTGAAGAGTCTGGAGTCTTAAGAATTGGAGATACGGTCAACCATGTCGATACTTCGGAAGCCGCAAGTGCGAAGCCTGCAATACAATGGGGTGGGTTGCAATATTGGCAGTCAAACATTCTGCTATGAGTACCACGCTCATTGGGAAACTCCGACTGGTTCTTCTTTACCCTTTAACGGCTGATTCAGAGGCTTTGCTTCGAAGGGTGTGACTCAGCCAGGCTGTGTCACACCCATCGCTTTTCCTCCATCATTGTCAACGTGTCAGGTCACGTCTTTGCGTATCAAGCAAAGGTTTGGGCGTCCGGGGCCCGATTTCTTCGATATTGCCCTTTGTGCCTTCCCCCTTCTTATGGCAATGGCAAACAGTTACCATCAGCATCCAATCCGTTTAAACACGCAAGCCCAGTATTACTTATCCCGGCTGCCTCGCGCATATACCGTACATATGCACACTGATCCATGATTTCGAAGTAGCGTCTGGCACCCTCTTTCCCAATCAGAAATGGATTGCGTTGACATTCTTGATTTTGCCAGCCACCATGACCTTTCCACTTATTCTTGTTGCCACTTCTGTCGTTACATTCTCGAATTAACGCCATACGATCAAGCGATCCATCCACAAATGGATGACTACTTATTGCAATATCCGGCTCTAAATTATCCAGATAAGTAAACCACTTCTCCATAGAAGCCAGATAAACCTCTATATTTGCCAGTGGGCTGTTAATGCCTGTATTTCCATAGGTCGCCCACAGGTGCTGTTTTCCCTTGATTTTGACAGGGATGAAATAGGATAGTCCTCCTCCACCAACGCTTCGTGGGGTATTAACCATCGTAACCGTCGTATCTCCCAAGGTCAGCGTTTGTCCGTCTGTTGGGACAATGACATCGTCATGGTCAATTGATGTCTGGTCGCTCTTGGCCCATTCCGGCCCACTCAGGACTATCTTTGTGCCGTATGTTTCGTTGAAATACTTGACCCCGCCAGCGTGATCACCACCACCTCTACCTATGCTTCCATGTGTAATCATGATGTATTTAACCTGCGCGGGATCCAAGCCGAGTTTCTCCATGTTGGGCAGAAGGATCTCTTCAACGCCATAGTCATAAGACGAGTCGAGCATGATGTACCCGTCTCCGGTATCGATTAACCAGCCACCAACCTCCATGCCTCCCACATAATACACATTGTCAAACACCTGTGTGGGTACGGCAGGCACCTCTTTCCACGCGGGAGGGGCTCCAGTAAATGATCCATTAAATCCAGGAGGTCCTACTATGGTGTAAGTATCGTCAATATCATTACACTGCAGACGCTGGGTTGTAAGAAAATACGGATCATCTCCCGCTAGATCACGCGCTATATCCATCTGTTCCATAACCACCGGCGTGTCCATCAACTTGTTAGGGCCCTGGCGTAGCCAGATTTTGGCAGGATCCTGGGCCACCGCCGGCATCGAAATTCCCCAGCTCAGACAAAGAGAGACAGCCAAAAAATTCAAGACTTTTCTTTTCATTTTTTTCTCCCAATAAAATATTTTTGCAACCTCGTTTTCCTCCCTTCCTGAAAAGGGAGGAAAACGACTTCTTTATCAAAAGGCGCTCGCTGTAACTATCCAAGAGGTTGAATTATCGTTATTCAACCTCAGCGATTTTCTGAGATACCGCGTAGTCGAGACAATCAAAGAAGAATTGTACGCTCTCCTCGCCATAGATAAACGCGTCCGAGGAACCGGTTTCACGGACCTTGTCAAGTTTCAGTAGTGACTGGTCAACAAACGGATGGACACTGAACTCAACATCTACATTTCTTTCTGCAATAAAGTCAGAGAAGTACGCTACGGAATTTTTATAATTCAGCATTCCTGCGATATCTTTTGGGTAGTTGGTGCCGCCCCAGTTGGCGAGCTTATGTTCGCTGCCATCAAAGGCAGTGACAGGAACAACGAAGGACATGGAGCCAGGAGTATGACCTGGAGTTGCTGCAAATTCAAAAGTCAAGCCACCAAAAGTTACTACACCACCATCGGTGAGGTAACCGTCAATAACAGGAGGAGCTATGAGACCACCTGGACCTGGCATAGACATCATTCCTTTGTCCTCCGCAGAGATCATGACTTCTGCTCCATAGGTATCCTGGAGATACTTCGCACCACCAAAATGATCCCCGTGACCATGGGAAATCATGATAAGCTTAATGTCGTTGGGGTCGAGACCAAGGGTTGCCATATCCTCTTCGAAAAAGGCTGTATCCCCAGTTACATCTTCGGGGAACAGCGCATCCCACATAATGATGCCATCTTCTGTTTTGAAAAGCAGACAGCCAACAAATGTCTTGCCGATATAATAGACGTTTTTAAAAATCTCCAATGGTTCAACATGGTCTCCAGGGATAGCAAGGGCAGTAATCGGTGGGGTGTAGATGATGTTAGGGACAAAAAGTATATCCGCACCATAACCAAACGTCTCGTATGTTTCTGCTCGTGGGTCCCAGTTCGGATCAGCTGTAAACTTGGTTATATTTTGATTCACCTGTGCTTTAAGAGCAGACATGAAAAACTGCACACCATCGGTACCGCGTACCATTGGATCAGACTGACCGTATTCACGAATTTGCGATATCTTTAAGGTCGAGTAATCGACAAACGGGTGCATGCTCAACTCTACATCGGCGCCTTTTTCTTCACAGAAAGCGGCAAATTTCTCGACAGAGTCACGATAGGTATAACTGGCTTCCAGTGATCCTGGCATGCCTGTGCCACCCCAGTTGACTAAAACATGCTCGCTACCGTCGAATGCAGTAACCGGTACGGCAAAAGACATGGAACCTGCTGTGTGGCCTGGAGTGGCAATAATATCAAATACCACGTCCGCGCGGTTTCCTTGGTTGCCATTGCTATGCCCATTCTTATTGCCCTTAGTGAAACCCTTCTTCTGGCCAAGATTACCTTTCAAGGAAATTTTGTGACCATCCTTCAAGTATTTATCGATAATAGGGTGCTGAGTGGGATTGCCATTCCGGTCCCATTTCATCAGTTCTTCGTCAGCCTGGGCCATATAGACTTTTGCCCCATATGTATCCTGAATATACTTCGCGCCGCCATAATGATCGCCATGCCCATGAGAGATCATAACGAGTTTGATGTCGGCTGGGTCCAAACCAAGCGCTGCCATATCAGGCTCAAGGATGTTGATCATATCGTCTGTGTTATTCATTGCGTCCCACATGACGATGCCGTCTTTGGTGTTGTACAGCATACATCCAACAGAGGTGGTGCCTATGAAATAGACATCCTTAAAAATTTCTGTGGGTTCAACGTGGACGGCAGGAATACGCGCTCCGGCAGGCAAAAAAACAGCTTCTGGGATGTTCAATCCACCACTGTTATACGGGGACGGTTCTTCAGCAAAAGAACTTCCGCCCAAGCAGACCATTGTATAAAGCATGCAGCAGGTGGCAATTCTGAAGATAAAATTGTTCATCATGTCAACCTCTTTGAGTTTTCTATTCATAAAAAAGATTTTAACTGTAACCAGCTTTCACCATTGTCTTTTTTGATCGCCTTCCTCCTTTTGCAATTGAAATTTGAGATAAAACCCGCAAAAGCGCATTTTCCACAGTGTTACTGCCCATTCAATACGCCTTACGGTGCCACAGCAAAAACCTTTGAATCCTTCAAGCGTTTCTCCTGACATAAGAAACGCTGGATCAGGCATGGGTGTGTTTGAAAGAACTATCATGCCCTTGCATAATTCATTGCCCTGACCGATTCTTCCTGAAGACCACACAATATGAGTGGATAGGGCCTTACGTATTGGAGTGGTCATGGTTTCGGATTGGTGTCCGTAACTCAAGAACCTACGAGGACCGACTGTCCGACCTTGCAGGTCTCCGCATTGCTGGAGACGTTGCTATTTCATGAGGCGTTCAAGAAAAAGCTATATATTTCAGATAAATGTGATTACTTTGGAATTGGGCGCAATGTTCCGTTACGTGGAAGGCTCGAATAACCCCACTGTCAACATTTTTTTCTCTGTCTATTTTCAGGTCAATGCTTCGGCAAGAACCTCAATGGGATGTAATGGTCGGCGACCCGTACCGTCCTTGATCTGTTCCCGACAGGACGTTCCTGCAGCCACGATGATCGTCTCGTCTCCTGCAGCTCGCACAGCCGGGAAGAGAACCTGTTCGCCGATGGCCATCGACACCTCGTAATGCTCCTTTTCGTAGCCGAAGGATCCGGCCATTCCACAACAGCCGCTGGGGATCTCCTCGACCGTGCCTCCTGGGATAAGTCCCAGCATCGCTACAACGTTCGCCGCGGTGCCCATCGATTTCTGATAGCAATGGCTATGAACCAGGATTTTACGGCCCTTATCTTTTTCACCAAGAGCTGCACGCAGCACCTCAATATTTTCCGGCTGGGTAACAAACTCTTCAAAGAATACGCTGGCATTTGCCACCAGACGTGCGTCTTCACTTCGTATCAAATCCGGGTATTCGTCACGGAAGCAAGCGATACAGCTCGGCTCAACTCCAATGATAGGTGTCCCCCGGCTTGCGTGCTTGACAAGTAGGGCGATATTGTGACGGGCCAGTTTTGCAGCGTCTTCGAGGAGCCCTTTGGAAATCATCGGCCGGCCACAGCAACTGCGTCCGTCCTGACATAAGACCTGATATCCCATCGCCGCCAGAATCTTGACGGCTGCTCGGCCCAGTTCCGGCCGGTTGTACGTGAGATAGCAGTCATCCCAGAGCAGAACCGGGCCACGTGATGCCTCAGCTTGCTTGAACTCGCTCCTGTACCAATGGTCGAAGGTTGGGGATGCAATTGACGGCAGTTCGCGACGCTCATCAAAGCCGATCGTGCGGTCGAGCAGTTTCTTAAAGCTCCTATTTTTATAGAGGCGATTGGCAAGCAACGGCATCTTGGCGGCCAGTCGGGATGAATCCGCCATATGGCCGACTATTCTGCTACGTAGGGGAATTCCATGCTGTTTTTGGTAAATGGCGAGAAACTCATACTTGAGCTTTGCCATATCGACACGGGTTGAACACCCGTTGCGACAAGCTTTGCAGGCCAGGCAGAGGTCCAGAGCCTCGTATACTTCAGGCGAGGTGAGTCCCTCGGGACCAAGTAGCCCGGTCATTGCCGCTCGCAGGATATTGGCCCGGCCACGGGTGGTGTCCTTTTCGTCATGGGTTACCCTGAAAGAAGGACACATTGTTCCAGATACCTGGGATCTGCAGATTCCCTGGCCATTGCACATCTCAACCAGGCCGGCAAAACCGCCATAGTGTGAAAAATCAAGATGTGTCTGTTTTGGAGCATAGGGAGTGCGGTAGCCCGGGGAATATTTCAGCCAACCGGTATCCCAGGGGGCAATGACGTCTCCAACCACCTTGCCGGGGTTGAGAAGACCGGCAGGGTCGAAAATCTCTTTAACTTCAACGAATGCCTGATGCAGACGAGATCCGTACAATTGCTTGTTAAAATAACTGCGGGCCAGCCCCTCGCCGTGTTCACCTGTGGTAGAGCCGCCATGGGCAATGGCAATGGTCATGATCTCCTTGCAGAGGAGTTCCATGGTCCGCAATCCCTCCGGGGTCCGCAGATTTATGTCGAGCCCCATATGCAGACAGCCGGCCGAGGCATGGGCATCAAAGTTGATCTGCATACCGAATTTACGGCCTGCTTTGACCACATCCTCGGTATAGCCGGTCATCTCCTCGACAGGAACGCTGGCATCGTCGATCACCCAGACCCTTTTGTCGTCGCCGGGTTTACTCATGATCAGTCCGAAAATCGCCTTGCGAATCCCCCAGACTCGAGCAATTTCCTCGCTTGTGTTCGCGTGGCTGACATAGTCAGTGAAACCAACATTCCTTAGCTCAACTTCCAGTTGTTCGATTCGTTCGGCCAGTTCAACCTCGTCTGCGCCAGCTACTTCGATAATGAGAATTGCCCCAGGTTGGCCTTCAACGAACATGCGCAGTCGCGACCCTATCACAGGGTGGTCGCCGGCAAGTTTCAAGGTGGGGGCGGTCATCAGTTCCACTGCCGCCACCTGGTGTTTCAGAATCACCGGCACGGCTTGCAAGGCACTTTCAAGGTCGCGGAAATGAGGAATGACCAATCGAGCAAAACTGGGGCGTTCGACAAGACCAAGGCGCACCTTGGTGATTGTCGCCAATGTCCCCTCACTACCGACCACAAGCGGTGCCAGGTTGAGTGTTTTCTGCTCATCCAGCTGCTTTAACATCCGGTCGAGGCCGTAACCGGCAACATTACGCCAGGTCTTCGGGAAACCGGTACGTATATCTTCTTGGTATCGACTGATCAGCCTTGGAATCTTCAGGTACATTCGCCCTTCAAGGCTCTCTTTCTTCGCGAGAGTGTCCTGCTCATCCACGCTCTTCTCTTCAAGTCGGACCAGAGAACCGTCGGCCAGTACTACCTCCAGAGCCTGGATATGGTCGGCCATCATCCCATAAACGAAAGAGTGAGCACCGGTGGAGTTATTACCGGCCATGCCGCCGATGGTCGCGACGGCACTTGATGAAGGATCAGGCCCGACCATCAACCCATGTTTGGCCAGGGCGGCGTTGAGGACATCAAGCACCACGCCGGACTCAACTTCAGCCCATCTCGCCTCTGGACTGATGTGTATGATTTTGTTGAGATATTTGGAGTGATCGATAACCAGGCCTAGGCCGACCGTTTGCCCGGAAACGCTTGAGCCGCCACCTCGGGGAATAACCGGGATGCTGTACCGTCCGGCAATTTGCATTGCCATTTGGATATCCTCGACATGACGGGGGATAACGACCCCGACAGGTTCTTTGCGAAAATCTGAGGCGTCAGTGCTGTACAACTGACGACTCAGACTGTCGAACCTCACTTCACCTTCTACAGCTCCCCGCAGCTCCTCGATCATGGCCCTGATCTGTTTCTCACTCTTCGCGGCGTCAGCTTTTTCCGTCATGGTCGTCCCCTGTCTGGTGCAACCGTTGTTTGAGTTATTTGCTTTACATAAAAAAAATCAGAAGCTTAATTTTGTGATCGAGGAAGAAAAAAAGTAACTATATTGCAATTATTTACAGCACGCTTGGTAACCACAGTGAGATTGTGGGGATGTAGGTTACCATCATAAGCCCGACAATCAACAGGGCCAGGAACGGCATAACCGCCCGGCCAATCTGAGTCAGTGATTTGCCTGTTATTCCCATGGCGACAAACAGGTTGAGGCCGAAGGGAAAGGTAAGAAAGCCGAGTTCAATATTGACGATCATGATTATGCCATAATGTATCAGGTCGATATCAAATTTTTCCAAAGCTATCAGCAGGATCGGGGATATCACAATGATTGCGGAAACGATATCCATGACGCAGCCGATCAACAGCAGAAAGATATTGATAATGAAAAGAAATACATATTTATTCTGGATGTGTGTCGTTAGAAAATCCGCGGCAATTTGAGGTATCGTCTCACGAGTCAGGAGCCAGATAAAGGTCATTGCACAGGCGATAATGAAAAGCAGTGCTGAAGAAAGAATCACAGAATCCCTTAGGATTTTATTGAATTTCTTCAGGTCCATGTCCTTGTAGATGAAAAATTCAACAAGCAAGGCATAGATAACAGAGACAGCAGCGGCTTCGGTCGGAGTGAAAACTCCAGAATAGATGCCTCCCAGAACCAGGACAGGCATAGCGCATCCCCATGAGGCATCCAACAATATTGCCCACCTCTCACCTTTAGCATACGTTCTCCCTGCACCCCAACCATGCTTTTTGGAGAGTATAACGGAGTAAACAATCAACAGTCCTCCGATAAGAAGGCCGGGCATAAATCCTGCCATGAACATCTTGCCAACCGAGACATTCATGACCAAGGCATACAGGACCATAGGAATGGAAGGTGGAATCAGTATTCCCATCGACCCGGCGGAAGTGAGGAGTCCAATGCTGAAATCCTCATCATGACCATGCTTAATCAGTGCCGGGATCATGATCGAGCCAATCGCAATCACCGTGGCTGGGCTTGAACCTGATATTGCTGCAAAAAAAACACAGGCCAGGACAGACGAAATCGCCATTCCGCCGGGGACTCTCCCGACAACCAACTGCATGACATTGACGAGTTTTCTGGAGATTGAGCCTTGGGCCATAATGTTGCCGGCCAGAATAAAGAATGGAATGGCCAGCAGGATGAAGTTATCCATTCCATTGAAGAGTTGTTGCACCAGGGCCTGCAGGGGTATGCCCAGATAAAAAAACAGGGTCGCACCGGTAACCGCCAACATGATAATGGCGATTGGTGTAGAAATAACCAGAAGTATCACAAACAAACAGACCATAAATGTTAACATCAGTGTACCCCCTGGTCGTTTTGGTAGGGAGTATTCTGAACGAATCCGTTTACATGGATGACCGTTTTAACGAAAAATTGGATAGCTATTACAGCGGTAAAAATGCCTAATGGCAGGTAGGGGACATACATTGGAATTCCCAGTGATGGAGTCGTCGCTCCAAATCTATGCAATTTTTCAATCTGAATCCAGGCATAATAGCAGACGACAACCAGAGTCAGAGTAGACACGAGATTTGCCAACATTTTAAGGAGATGCTTGAAACGATTGGGCACATACTGCAGCAGTGCATCCATGCAGAAATGACTGCCATATCTGGCGCAGACCCCTGCACCAACAAAGGTGATGAGAATACACATATACCTTGAGCATTCATCTACCCAGTCATAAGCGATGCCAAGCGTATATCTCATGAACACCTGGATTGTGGCCACGGTTGCTATAAGAACCAGGGCATAGCCGATGAACAACTCTTCGTAAGTATACAATTTTTGGAGCAGCTTTTTCATGAAGGCATCCCGAGCTTAATCATTGTGATTGCCAATGGGACGAGAGATCTCGTCACCATTGGCAATTTCACACTTACGTTTATTGATATTGCTTAACTTTGTCTTGAATCATCTGCAGATAAGTCATTCCTGCGTATTTGCCGTATTCTGGCTTGTTAGGAATCTTGCCAACTTTTTCCTCGAATGTGGCATAGACAGGCTGAACAGCTTTATTCCATTCCGCTCTCTCCTCAGGAGTCAAATAGGTGACTTTGACTTTTCCCTCTGCTTTCAGCTTGTCGATTATCCCAGGCATCATTTTAGCGCTGCCTTCACGATTGACTTTGATGCTCAGCTCGGCAGCCTCGCGAAAAATCTGCTGCTGCTCAGGGGTAAAACTTTCCCAAAGATCTATGTTCACCATTTGAATTGTTTCCTGAAGCGAGTAATCAAGCTTCGTCGCGAAAGGACAGACTTCAGTAAATTTGACCATTACAGAAGTCATGAGTGGATTCTCCTGAGCATTAATTACACCCTGTTGCAATGCGTTATACACCTCTGGAAAAGGCATAGGCACAGGACTCGCTCCAAGTGTTTTCCACGTCTCGAGATAGACAGGTGATTCCATTACTCGTATTTTCATGCCCTTAACATCTTCAGGAAGGCGAACCTCACGGTCTATATTGGTGATGTCACGAAATTCGTTTTCCCCATAGCCAATCATAACAAGACCTTTTTGAGGGAAGGCATCTGCAAAGATTTTAAAGAACTCAGGATCGGCCAGGACTTTGTAGGCTACTTCTCTTGATGGCCAGAGGAAGGGGAGATCAAAAAGAGCGACTTCAGGTACAAAGTTTGACAAAACGGCGGTCGTGCAGTGCATCATGTCGAGGGTACCGCCCTGAACCTGTTCTGCCATGGAACGTTCCCCGCCGAGTGTACCCATAGGGAAGACATCAAGCTGAATCTCTCCATTGGTTTTTTCTTTGACATAATCAGCAAAAGCCTGTCCTGCTAATACCTCTGGGTGGCTTGGAGGTGCCACGACACCCAATTTTAATTTTCTTTCGGCAAACGAGACGCTACAGAAACTAAGAATGAGGGAAAGTACTGTGCAGCTGAATAAAAGTTTTTTCATCGTTATTCCTTCCTTTTAAAAAGTTTCCCGATACTATCGGAGTGTTGTTACTCCCCCAGCTGGTCTAATAAAATTAGGGATCGTCGAGATTCTAGGGTTTTTCAGTCTTCCTCCTTTTTGTTTGTTATTAACATTTGTGCTTTGTCGCCGATAACAATGAAAGTACTTGTTATGATGAATGAAAAGCAGGCAGGATAACCCCGCCAGCAGGAACGATATTGACCGTTGCCTCAGCATGATCTTCTGCGACCAGAAGCAGAGCATCCTGCAGGGTTGCCGCGTGCTGAAAGCCAATTCGGGCGATCTGGTCGGCCGAGATGTCACCCGTAACAAGGATGACGTTAAAGTCACTTTGGGCGAGCATTGCCTGAGCCATGGACATGTTCAGTTCAGGCGGGGCATCAGCCATGATTGGTCGACCATCAGCGAAATACGTAAGCACTGCCTGGCGCAGATCTCCGCCATGTTCACTCCTGAATTTTTGACAGGCTGAAAAATAGTGCTCGGGGAGGGGAGAGCGGCAATCCGCATAGAGGATGATCGTGCCGCCGGGCCGGGTAATCATTTCCGCCGGAGCAAGCGGCTTCATGATCTGTGGCCCCTCGGTGTAGGGAAAGGATGAGATAATCGTCACATCCGCTTTTTGTTCAAATTGTCTGGATGTGATAGCTCGACATATCTCTGTTCCGGCCTTGTGAGCAACAATCGGATCCCCTGCAACAACCTGATGGAGAAGGTCCTTGTGATTGAGGACACTGTTGACGATAAAATTCAACCGGCCTGCCGTGGCCATTGCGTTGATTTCATCATGAAAATCATTGCCGCCCAGGATGCCGAGAGCACTGTTGCCTCGAAAACTGTGGCGCAGGTGGTGCTTGAAAATCGAATCGTAATCTGCAACCCCGGGAAAGAGAATCTTGCCGCCGCCACCGAAACCGTTTAAGGGATGCGGGAAAATTGAGCCGATACCGATGCGGAAATCGGCGGAATAGGCGAGGCGGTTGATTTTCACTGCAGTACCGTCTGCCAATTGGCCGATTTGTATCAGGTCGGCAGCATGGCAATCGTGATTGACAAACGAATATTCCGCCACAATCTCCGGGCCAAAAGCGCCTGCCAGTTCCTCGTGAGACAGTGGACGATGGGTACCGAGTGCTATGACTACGACGATATTCCCTGAGGGTATACCGATATTTCGCAAGATATTGAGGACAACTTTGAGAATCTCCTTTTTCGGTGAGGTTCTCGTCAGATCTTCGATGAGGATGCAGACCGTGTGATGCGGTTTGAGTTGTTGATCCAGGGGGGGAGCGCCATGTGGTGTTTGTAACGCCTCAATGGCCATGGAGCTGGCATCAGAATGAGTTGTTGTCTCGGAGAAATCGGCCAAGGTCAGGAGTTTCCAGGCAAGAGGAAGCGACATCGGAAGAATGCCGGCCTGGGAGCGGAGAAAAGCGTCTGATCCTGTGAACTGTTTCCTTCGCTGATTCATGATGGTAACGACCCTCTGAACTCATAGTGGAAAACATGTATTGCCAATTTGTACTCAGATAGTTGCATATTTACATGTAATATGCAATACATTTTTCTTTGCTATTATTATGTACTTTGGCGATTATTTGTGTATACAATCCTCAGTATATTGCAAAGCATTGCAACTCTTGCGGTTATGTGGTAATACCACCTGAGTCACGAGCGAAAAAAACGTTAATTAGCAGTGTTGCATGCCAGGAGATGATTCGATGATCAAGCCGGTAAAACACCGTAACGTTGCCGATCAGGTTTATGAACAACTTCGCGATATGATTTACCGCGGGGAGATTGAAGCGGGAGGGCGCTTACTCTCAGAACGTGACCTGTCTCAACTCTTCAAAGTGGGACGACCGACCATTCGTACCGCTGTTCAGCGACTGATCAGTCAGGGGCTCGTTGAAAGTCGTCGTGGAGTTGGGGTGTTTGTTCTCGACCGGGAACAGGGGCTCGACAAAAAGCCTCTGCTTCAGGCCCTTAACTGTGAGGTTTACAGTATAGCTGATATCCAGGAAATTCGTATGGCCCTGGAGGCGAAGAGCGCAGAACTGGCTGCAAAAAGAGCGACTGACGAAGATATCCGATTGCTGAAGGCTGTTCTTGAACGGATGAAAAAAGAACGGGTCGAACATGAGATCAGCATCAATACCGATATCAGCTTTCACATGAATATCGCCTACGCCAGCAAGAACGTGGTGCAGATCCACCTCATGAAGAGTTTTTACGAGGTCCAGAACTACGCAATGTCCTACTCGTACACAAATCTTCTGGAATCACTCCATATCGACCAATTGATAGATGCACAGCACGAGGAGATTTTCGAGGCAATCGTCAACCACGATCCAATCCGGGCGCGACAGGCCATGGAGGATCATATCGGTACTGTTCTGGAAATCTGTATCCAACATGGTGTCTAGCGTTTGAACCAGTTGTCGCTGCAACATTTTGATATGAGAGCATATCGCCGAGAACAATAGACCATATCCCATAGCTCACCAAAAAAGCACTTAGCTCAAGTGAGAGCCAAGTGCTTATCGTAAATAGATCTGCCAGTTCGTCATCACTATTGTCAGGAAACATACTTGCCGGCTGCAGAGATTGCGCCAGCAATTTTTTGTCGTAACGAAATGATATCAATTGGTGTGTAGTTGAGCAGCTTGTTCAGATCGCTTTGCATATTCACCAATTCGCTCCCTGTTACCAGAGTTGCGATTATTTCCCGGGCTGCCAGTGAAGTTTTCTCCACTGTCGTATAGATAAATGCTGTGGCCATGTTGGTCTTGAGCTTTGCATTCTGGCCATTGGCTGCCGCAGTCTTCTGGGTTCGAAGCCAGGTACTTTCGGTAGTGTAGGCTTGAATGGCAAGATCTGCCAGTCGACCAAGAATTTCCTGCTGCTTCAGGATTTCATCGCCATATCGTTCATACGACACACCCATAACGAATAAAAAAACATCCTTGATTGCTTGAACAACATCACCGGGATTTTCGCGGGCTACCGTTTCGCCGTTGAGATACACTTTCAATTCTTTCATGGCATCCTTGAGTGGGAATCCACCCCTGGCGGCGCGCCTGAACAACGTCGTGGGAATAATTATCCTGTTGATCTCATTGGTACCTTCAAAGATTCTTCGTATCCTGGCATCACGATATAATCTTTCAATGGGATACTCGGCAATGTAGCCATACCCACCATGGATCTGTACCCCCTCATCAACAACAAACGCCTCCATCTCTGTGGCAAACACCTTTTCAAGTGAACATTCGACGGCATATTCCTCAATACCCTCGGCAATGACTTTATAGCCATCGGGACCGCTCGGGTCGAGAGTGTTGATCATCTCTGTCAGCAGGCCGCCAGTTCGATAGACAGTACTCTCTGCCGCATAAATGCGCGTGGCCATTTCTGCCAGCTTTTCCTTGATCATCCCGAACTGGGCGATTGGCACCTTGAATTGTTTTCGCTCGTTGGCATAGGTGGCAGAAAGATCCAGGGCATATTTAGCCGCACCAACCGAGTTGGCAGCGGCCTTGTGTCTGCCGATGTTCAATATGTTGAAGGCTACGACATGTCCTTTCCCAGGTTTGTACAGTAAATTTTCAACCGGTACTTTTACATTGTCGAAAAAGACACTGCGGGTCGATGAACCCTTAAGGCCCATTTTTTTCTCTTCCGCCCCCGTGGTCAGGCCATCAGTATGAGCGTCAACGATAAAAGCGCTGAACTTCTCACCATCTATTTTTGCATAGACAATGAACATATCAGCGATACCGGCATTGGAGATAAAGGTTTTATCACCGTTTAAAATATAGTGCTTTCCATCTGGGCTTAATACAGCCTTCGTTTTGGCAGACAGGGCGTCTGAGCCGGATCCAGGTTCGGTCAGGGCGTACGCCGATATTTTCTCGGCTGTTGCTATGTTGGGCAGGTACCGACTTTTTTGATCTTCATTGCCAAAATAGACAATGGGTAAGTTGCCGATACCGCAATGGCCACCATGACCAATAGCAAATGCACCTGTTGCACCAAGTTTTTCTGCTATAATCGTCGAAAATATTTCATCAATTTCCGAACCGCCATACTCCTCGGGTATGTCAGCTCCTAAGAGACCAAGTTCTCCAGCTTCCACAAGGAACTCTCGCATCAGACCTTCTTGCTTGGCGTCCATCTCCTCCATTCTCGGAAATATTCTTTCCTCAAGAAAACGGGAGAGGGTTTCAGCAATCATTCGATGTTCGTCATTAAAATCCTCGGGAGTAAATATATTTTTCGGATCGGTGCTGCCGAGAAGATAACCGCCACCTTTTGGTAGTTGTGTCATAATTGCTCCTTTTGCGCTTGCAGGAGTATGATCTTGCAAGCGCGAGGCATTGATCATGGTACTTAGGCATGTTTAATCAACACGTAAGACCAACGCTGCACCGGTGTCACCTGCGGCACAACCGGCAATGAGCACATAACCGCCTCCACGAATAATCGCCTCCTCAATGCCTTCTATAACAAGTCTGGCTACGGTGGGGGCTTGCGGATGGCCGAAAATCATTGAACATCCGTAATTGTCCATTGTCCTGAGATCAATACCGAATTTTTTCGCAAAGTAGAGATCATTGGCCGCAAAGGGGTTGTGGGTTTTAATGACCTTTACGTCTTTGATGGTTATCCCGGCACGGTCAAGAGCCATCTGCGCAGCTGGAACCGGAGCGGCGGGCATAAGCGCTTTTCCTTCTCTGGCAAAACCGTAGGAGATGATCTGGATCGTTCTATACCGATCACTGCTCAAGTTTGCTGCCCGTTCCTTGGTAGTGACGATAATTCCTGCATTACCATCAGCCGGATGGGTTTGACTGGCAAAGGTATGAATTCCACCAGGCATGACAGGTTTGAGGTGGGCAATGCCGTCCTTTGTTACCGGAGTTACACCTTCATCGGCGTCAAGTGTGATAGTTTTTTTGCGGTTGATTTTCACTTCAACCGGGAACATGTATCGCTTCTGGAAAGCCCGATCGTCTTTCAATGCATCGAGATACTGCTCATATCGCATGACGGCAAGGTCATCGGTTTCCTCGCGGGTGGCATTGACCAGTTTAGCAACATTTTCTGCAGTATTGAGCATTCCCTGGCCGGTTGATGGATCCGCGTTGATGTTGTCCATATTCCAGTTTTCAGCGATCACCTCGCCGCCTGGACCTTTGGGATTTGGCCAGATGAGATGAGGCGCATTTGACATCCGGTCAGCCAGGAAACAAAAGGGTGTGGTTTGGGTGCCGGTTTCAACCGCAAGAGCTGCCGCGTGAATACAGGTTGTTGAAGTCGAGCAAGCCTGGATAATTGTCATCCCGGGTACCTGGTGATCCATCATTGCATTTGCCCAGGTGCTGCCATAAAAACATGATTTTTGCACGACTGTAATGCCGTGGTAGGTATAGTCAAAGACAGGCGTTTCCCAACCTTTGGACTCAATCCAGCGTTTTGCGGTTGCAGCACCCAAAACAATCGAATTTTCATTTGACAAACTTCCCTGCCATTTGGCAAAAGGGCTGCAATAGTAACCACCGTAGGGAATATAGGCTTTGGTAAACATCATGATGACAAACCTCTTGTAGTAAATTTATCTTCTCGCTCTATTGTCGGCCCTACACAACAGGGGCGGCTTTCAATGCGGATACGTTCGTTGGCGATTCAGCTATTTCTTAAAGTTCGGTTTTCGCTTTTGCAGGAAAGCCATAACGCCTTCTTTGGAATCCTCAAGGCAATGGGTATCGCCAGAACGGTCGTAGTTAATCTCAAGAGCGTTGTACAAGCCTTCTGTTTTGGCGCCTCGGTTAATGACGTCAGCGATAACTGTAAGTACTTCCTTACTTAATGGATCACCATTGATTGCTGCAGGTTGATCAGGGACAACGAATTCAGGAATGTCGACAGGAGCGTCACTGATTCGTGGGATATTGCCCTGTAAACGCTCAACTTCCTGCATTGCCACATCAATCATCTCTGAATAACTATCAACCAGATGGTTAATGATGCCAATTTCCCTGGCTTCAGCAGACTTCATGACTTTTCCCTTGCCAATCATTTCATGGAAAGTTTCTGCAGCGTGCGGCCATTTTCTGTAAGGGATAACACAGCCACCCATGCCAGGAAGTATCCCGAGCGTAATTTCAGGCAATCTGAAAAATGCTTTTTTGTTTGCTACAACACTATGACAACGGAGCATCGTCTCAACGCCACCACCCATCGCCAACCCATTGACGGCGGCTACAATAGGTTTCGTCATCTGGTCCATGTAATGCAACATTTCGGAATTACCTTTTGCCAGTCCGACTCCCGCTTCTTTATTGTCAAACGCGTCTACAAAGCCACTTATATCAGCTCCGGCGCAGAACGCTTTTTGACCATAACCGGTAAGTATGAATCCCTTAACATTCGGATCGGCCGCACCTTTTTTCAGTTCCGCCAGAATTTCCGGGGCAGTTCCCCATCCTAAAGCGTTTGCTGCTTGAGGTCTTCTGATTGTGATAATCCGCACACCGTTTTTGTCGTCGACAAGAATGTCCCTTGAAAAATCAAGGTATTCGTCAATTGGTTTGGTGGGTACAGGATAACCAGGTCTTTCCGCAACAAACGCATCTGCGATTCGTTTGACCTCTTCAGCTCCCATATCCGCCATGGTGTCGAATACACCCTTCTTGAAACCCAAGGCGATTAAACTGCCAAAGTTGAGGTCAGACCGTGTGCCAATATTCCGGTCGGCGATATCAAAACATTGAGAGAAGACCAGGCCGATAAGGCGATCGCGTATCCAACTGCGATGCGCATCAGGCATTTCTACCTTTTCGCCACGTTTTTTCAGGTTCCAGCTTTTTACAGAATTGAAAATTTTTGGTGGCTCGTAGCATTTTCGCTCAGCCATTCTCCTCAATTGCGATTCATAGGTGAGAGGGTTACCACCGGCCATTTCAAGGACAAAAAACGGCCCGGCACCGACAAACTCCTCAGCGACATCATCGACTTCAAAGGTCGTTGCTTTGTCGAGCAATACTGCGGCTTCGTTGGTCCAGTTTTCAAAGATTCTGTTTAAAAGGAACGAGAACACATTTTTGGTCACAACAGGCGCTTTGCCGGTATTCGCGAAAAACCAGATCAAGAAATTCAATACCTCAGGATCCAGGGTATCCCATCGAACCACCTCAACCGCCATGCTTCTCCAGGCAGGAGCGAAAAAGTGCGTAACGGTGCTCCGTTCAGGATGTTTCATCCCAGTGAATATCTGGTCAGCCGGGATAGAGCTGGTATTAGATGTCAACACAGCGTCTTCGCTGACAATTTCTTCAAGCTGGGCAAAGATCTTCTTTTTGATATTCAGGTCTTCGGTCGCAGCCTCGATAACCAGTTTACAGTTTTTGATTTGACTATAATCGGTTGTGTAGACAATGTTGCCGAGAACCTGATCAACCTGCTCCTGGGAGAGGATTTTTCTGGAGAGGGCCTTCTGGGCGTATCCCTTAAATCGTTCTTCTGCCTTTTTTAATGGTTCTTCAACCACGTCAACCAGATATAATTTTTTTTCCGGCGCGCCGGTTCGCATATAATACGCGATATCAGGGCCGATATTTCCTGCACCGATCACCGCCATCTCATCAGGCATTGGTCGATTCGATTCAATGAGGAACGGATTGACAAATGAGGAATAGAGTTCTTTGGTCTCTGACATGGAGCATCTCCTTTGATTTCTGGTGCCGTTTGTGTTTTCTGATCAAGTCGATGTAATGAATATGGCCACAGGAAGTATGTTTATAAAAGGTACATTTGGTCGTCCATATTTGCTGACCACTAATGGATATAATGTAGCTTTTATATAGCTTACTTATAGCCAAGCTACATTATGGCTATAATGCAGTCAAGGGAAAAGTATTCGTGTATTACAACCGTCTCATCATAAATCATACAACCCAATCAGATTGCCTGAAGCTTTTCCGTAAGTACTGGCAGAAACTGCAGTAGGTCTGCTACAACCAGCACATCTGCCAATTCACCAATAGGTGCATCACGATCGGTATTAATTGCTATGACGAAATCGGATTTTTTCATCCCGGCAAGATGCTGAATCGCACCTGAAATACCGCAGGCAACATACAACTTCGGGGCAACAGTCTGTCCTGTGGTTCCAACCTGGCGTTCATGTGCCATCCACTCCATATCCACCACCGGTCGGGAAGCCCCGTACTCACCTCCCAGGGCTTTTGCGAGATCTTCCACGAGCTGCACATTGTCAGCTTTTCCTATCCCCCTCCCGGCGCTGACGATAACCTCGGCCTTGGTCAGATCCACCGCACCTTTATCTGCAGCCTCATATCCTTCAAAACGAAAACGTCCAGTATCCGCAACTTCAATTTTTTCAATTGCCATTGGAGAGGTTGCTGACGAATCCGATGCAGAAAATGCACCTGCCTGAATGGTTACGACGGTAATAGCGGTTTTAGATGTAACCTTCCGTCGCAATTTTGCATTGCAGACAGGTACCACCATATCGTTTTCAGCCACTGCTACTACCTCCGATATCTGGGCAGCCTGCAAAGCACAAGCAATCCTGGGAGCCATATCCCAGCCATACGACGAATGACTGAAAACAATCATATCGGGTTGCTCTCTGGCAACCACTTCCAATATCACCTTTTTGTGCGCATCCGGATTACATTCACCACAGACAGTCGCATCTGCCAGATACAGTTTACCGCCATACTCGGGAAGAGTGTTCTCGTTGCCGATAAGAACCATTACATTCTCTCCACCGAGTATATTGGAAAAGCCGATGAGTTCGTTGCTGCTGCCAAGCACCTTTCCATCACGGTATTCTGCCACCAGAAGTGTTTTCATGATTTCCTCCTATTTCAGAACAGCTGTTTTTTCCTGCAGAATCGTAATCAACCTGTTTGCGAGTTCACCGGCTTCACCTTCGAGAATCATTCCACCACCTTTCTTTTCTGGAATGTACATTTCAATGGTTTCCTGAAGTGGATCGACTTTGAGAAGCTCCTCAAAAGAAACGGCCAGCAACTCTTTTTTCTTGGCCTTCATGATGTTTGGCAACGTTGGATAACGAGGAGTGTTAAGGCCGAGCTGACAGCTGATAACAGCTGGTGTCGTGGTTGTAACCCGTGCCTTCATCCCACCTTCCAGCTCACGTTTTGCTTCGATTTTGCCATCGCTATAGGCAAAATCGACAATGGTTGACACACAGGGGATCCCCAGCATCTCGGCCACGAGAATACCAACCTGGGCACTGGCCTGATCTTGAGACTGCATTCCGGTAAAGATGATATGAAATCCTTTATCCCTGGCATATTCCGCAATGACTGCTGCTTTCTGGTACGGTTGTCGGCTATATGCTTCATGGTCGACAATATGAACTCCACGGCTGCAGCCCATGGCTAAAGCCTTTTTCATTGTCTCCTTGACTTTGTCAGGGCCTATGGACAAGACGGTCAAGTCGGAATCCTTTTCCTGTTCGCATAGACGAACTGCCTGTTCAACTGCATATTCGTCATACTCGTTCATCCGCCAGGCAAGATCCGTGGTATCGTACCATGTGCCGCTTTCTGCGACTTTGAATCTCGACTCCATATCCGGAACCTGCTTTATGCACACCAGAATTTTCATTTTTGACCTCCAGTTGCTTGCGAACAGCACCTGCCGTTCCTTGGTTTGCTTACAACCTCACAAACGATTCGCAAATACTTGTGTTGGGCGACACGCCCTCCTTAGCGGCAGCTTCTTTTACATCTTTTGCAAAAAATGGAAGAGGGCAGTGCAATATACATTGCAGCTTCAATGTATTTACAATAAAGCTGTAATGTAGCCACATGATAAAGGCTGGTTTATGCAAATGTCAAGTAAAAGGGAAACGAGTGGAGAGCATTTTCCATTTCGTATTTCTCATGGTGATACAGAGATTCGTGCATTACAAAAAGCAAAACAGGGATAAATCTTGACAATCATGTGGTATTTTCTATCCTTTTGTATTTTCGAATGCTTGGAAGAGGGCACTGTATAGGAAATGTTGGCTGAAGGATGACAGCACCAGCAAGCCAAAAATACCCCTTTGCTGAAAGGCCACGAGACTATGTCATATCATGTCAAACGATTAACTGAGATGAGCTGGGTTGAGGTTGAAGCCCTGGATAAAGAACGTTCATTTGTTTTGGCTCCTCTCAGCCCAATTGAAGAGCACGGTCCTCATCTGCCCTTGGGCACCGATATATTTGGTGCTGAGGATATTGCTCAATTGACCGCAGAGGTGGTTCACAAGAAGGATTCGACGCTGCAGGCGATCCTGGCTCCTTCCATCCCGCTTGGCTGTTCGTCAATTACAGCAGATTTTCCAGGAACCATCTCACTGCGGGGGGAAACCCTGTATAACCTTCTTGTCGACTTCTGTTCTGGATTGGCGGAGAGCGGTTTTCAATATATTGCTATCGTCAATCACCATCTCGACCCGGTTCACCTTAAAGCTATCCTTGAGGCAATTGAGACTGTCGAGAATCGTTTCGGGGTAAAAATTATTGAAACTGCCGGCAGGATTGTCTATTCCGGGAAAGTGATGCGGGAAGTCACCCATGGTGAAAAACTGGGTGTACCGATGAAGACCGAAATACACGCCGATATGAGGGAGACATCCTATATCAAATACAGGTACCCGCATCTGATCAAACACAATCCTGAGGAGTTACCTGCTGTTCGTATCGATGTCAAAGAGGGATTGAAAAATGGGCATACGACCTTCAGGGAAATGGGGGCAAGTCAGGGGTACATTGGTACGCCAGCGCTTGCTTCGGAAGGCTTAGGCAAAATCCACCTGGAAGAACAAGCTGAAAATACCGCCGACATGATCATACAGCTCGTCGGTGGTCATCCGCTGCCTGAAATGAGTCCGGGGATTTTAAACTACTTGAAACATAAGATTAAATTGTAGGGCACTCTTGAAATAATGAACGAATTTCCAAGGTGCCCTATAGCTGGTGAGATATCCGCTGGAGTTGTTTGTCAGTCGAGAGTTTTCTTCAAATTGATGAAATTGCTTCTTTCAAAACCCATGGTTTTGAAGAACGAGAGCAGATCGGTTGAATCCCAGCGAACGGAAGTGTAGACAGTTGAGATTCCACGAGCTTTAAAAAACATAAAAACTTCTTTGGTCATCCCGGCGCCTATTCCCTGGTCCATATATTTGGGGTGTACACCCATCGTAGCAATATAGGCACAATCCTCGGCTCCAAATCCAAAAGGAAGGATATAGCTAATCATAAAGCCAACAATTTTCCCGCCTGATTCAGCGACAAAATGTCCATCCTCAACACCTTTTGACTGAGCCCGCTCAAGAACCATCCGTCTGAAATCGGCATCAACCCCCTTATTGGTTATAAGGTTGTAAATCTGACAGATTTCGTCGACATCCTCTGTTCTCCATCGTCTAATGGAGACATTATTTGTATTGTGATCCATTCTGTTCTCTGCCTAATCAATCTATTCTAATGATTTTGACACGATGTCCGACCCAGTCGGGTGGCAGATAAATCCTGCCGCTATTGCCACTCGACTTGACATCTTTCTCGAGCATCTCTTCGCCATAAACCTCGAATTTCACCTTTTGATGAGCAATGCTTGTTTCATCAACGGATTTTCGTGGATCATCGTTTTGTTGTTCTTTCACTTTTTCATCCATTGCTGCTTATCTATCATTATGCCCCAACCTCAACATGCCCTCTATGTATGCTGATGAATAGAGATCTCTATTGAGAATACCATCACTGAGGGGATGCGCTGGTTCAGCGTAAATTCACATTTTTTCACTGTGTAAGCAAGGTAACATACCTAAATATACAAAATCCAGATATATTGAAGTGACTGCAGTGAACCAGCTGATCAGATCAAAGGTGGTATTGCAAAGTAGATATAAGGAAATCTGATTACCCCAAGAGCTCAGCTACATGAAGTGAGGGGTAAGGAGAAAGGAGTGAGGAGCGCCTGCATGAAATGATAGTGCTCGTTCCAACAATATGAACGTAGGAGCAGTTCTTTTGAGTGACCATTTCCCAATGTGCCACGCCTTACACCTCGCACCTCTCAACTAACCTTATCAGGCTGAGAATGAGGGGTAATCAAATAAGGAAAAACTCTTGTTTGCTTTGTGCTGTAATGACAATTATGAGATGATATGGCCTATAGAATTTTAGCGGTAAATCCGGGATCTACTTCGACCAAAATAGCTTTGTTCGAAGATGATCATAAAGTAATGGCACGAAACATCGCCCATCCTCCCCAGGAATTGTCCGCTTTTCAAAACGTGTGGGAACAGCAGGCGTATCGTCAACGCACCCTGATTTCTTTTCTATCTGAAAATGATCTATCTCTTGCCGATTGCGACATTATCGTTGCCAGGGGTGGGACCACACGGCCTATTTCAGGGGGGATATACGATATAACGCTTGAAATGCTCGCGGATATGAAATCGGGCCGATATGGTACCCATCCCACCAACGTCGGATGCCATATCGCTTTCGAACTTGGCAAGAGATATCGAAAACCGGTTATTTGTGTGGACCCTCCGGTAACCGATGAGATGTGCCCGGTGGCCAAATATACCGGCATACCCGAAATCAGGCGCCAAAGCAGCTTTCATGCTCTCAACCAGAAGGCGATCGCACGTAAACTGGCTGCGGATCTCGGCAAGAACTACAGCGATATCAATGTTATTATCTGCCATTTAGGTGGCGGTATCTCAGTTGGGGCTCATCAGGGTGGCAGGGTGGTGGATGTCAACAACGCACTCAACGGCGACGGCCCATTTTCGCCGGAAAGAGCTGGAGGGATTCCTGCGGCTTCCCTGGTTGAACTCTGCTTTTCAGGAGAGTATGAAAAAGGGGCTATCCTGAAAAAACTCACCGGACAAGGAGGCCTGACCGCCCATCTCGGAACCGCTGATTGCCTGGAGATCATTGAGCGTATAGGTTCGGGGGACCAAAGAGCGGCAGAGGTTTTGGATGCCATGTGCTACCAGATAGCAAAAGAGGTGGGTGCCATGGCCGCTGCTTTGCGTGGCAAAGTGGATGGCATTGGCTTGACCGGCAGCCTTGCCCATGCAGAATATATTGTCTCGAAACTGAAAACACACATTTCCTTCATCGCACCGGTCTATCTCTATCAAGGTGAAAACGAAATGGAAGCCATGGCTGCCGGTGCCTTGAGATACTTACGTAAGGAAGAAGAACCAAAACACTATACTGGACAGCAAGATGACAACAACGCATGTTAGCAATGATGTGATCGAAAGTTTTGAACAGTTGATGGCAAAAGCAAAGTCACTTCCAACCCGTCGAATGGCGGTGGTTGCGCCCTATAGACCAGAGGTACTTGAGAGTGTATTGCAGGCCGAGAGAGAAGATCTTGCCCACTATTTCCTGGTAGGCGACGAGACGATCATCACGTCGGTGGCAAATAGCAATGGCATCACCCTCAACCCCAGTAGGATTATCCATGAGCCGGATGCAAGCTCGGCAACGCCCCGGGCGGTGGCCATGGTACGTAATGGCGAAGCAGATTTGCTGATGAAAGGGCACTTGCACACCGGCGCCTTCTTAAAAGCGATCATGGACAGAGAAAATGGGCTGCGGAGTAATGACAAACTGTTGAGCCAAGCCGGTTTGTACCAGAAGCCGTTTGGCAAAGGACTCCTCATTATCACCGATTGCGCCATCAACATCTCCCCGGATCTGAACGACAAGCTTAAAATCTTGGACAATGCGATCAGCATGGCCCATAAACTTGGATGGAAAGAGCCCCGGGTAGCGGCTCTGGCAGCACTGGAAACGGTTAACAGCAATATGGTCGCAACCATGGATGCAGCGCTTTTAAGTAAAATGTCCGATCGGGGTCAGATTCAAGGCGCGATAGTGGATGGACCTTTGGGACTGGACAATGCTATTTCCCCTGAAGCTGCGATAGGCAAAAATATCAAGAGCCCGGTTGCCGGGCGGGCAGATATATTGCTTGTTCCGGGGATTTCTGCCGGAAATTTTCTCCACAAGGCTATCGCAATCTTCGCAAAGGTCGATATTGCGGGATTGGCATTGGGGACGAAGGCACCCATTGTGATGACCTCACGGTCCGATTCAATGAGGTCCAAACTGCTCTCTATCGCTTTGGGATGCGTGATGGCAGATTGAATCATTCAGAGGCCTTGGTTTTTGTTATGATGTCCAAGGATCTTCATTCATCGTTTCCCATCTCTTCTTCATCGAGTATTTGCCACAATGAATCAGGATACGACTCCAAAACTCATTGAAATTCCCTTTGATTGTGATTCTTACAACGTCAGTGGAATCAACTTGAGCTTTCTTGACAGTGGGGGGGATAAACCTCCTCTCCATTTCTATCACGCCAATGGTTTTCCGGTCAGTGTTTATCTTCCTATGATGATCAGACTCACTGAACATTACAGGGTTATTGGTCTGGGTTTACGCGGCCAGGATGCTCAAACGGCAGGAAACACCTCCTGGCATCAAGTAGCAGAAGATTTGATTAGCTTTCTGGACGATCAGCAGCTTGGTCCTGTGTTGGGCGTGGGACATAGCGTCGGTGGGGTGGCAACGATGTTTGCGGCTGCCAGGAGGCCGGATCTTTTTTCAAGAATTATCCTTATTGATCCGGTTATTCTTCCCTATACATCGGTTGCTGCCCTGGCAGTGATGCGACTATTTGGGAAAAAGAAGAATTTTTTCCCCGCCAAAAGGGCTAGGGCCAGAAGAAATGGCTGGACTGATCGGTTCGAGCTTTATGAGTATCTCAAAACCAAAAGTCTGTTTAAGCGATTTGACGATACGTATCTCAAATCATACGTTACCTACGGATTCAAACCTGCTGATGGGGGCGGTGTAGAGCTCTTATGCCCGCCCGAAGCTGAGGCAAGGATTTTTGAAAACTATCCTCTTGATGTCTGGTTCTGGGTGCAACGACTAAAAATTCCTGTTCTGATCGTAAGGGGGGAATACTCAGATGTACTCTTTGAACGTACTGTCATCCGTATTTGCAGAAAAGCTGAAAATGCATCATCCTATCTGATGGAAGGTGCCGGGCACCTCATTCCCATGGAAAAACCTGATGAATTGATTCATCTCATTGAGGATTTTTTCGGAAAGCAATGAGGGGGAGGTTGGTCCCCCCCCACATATCGCTACTCGCAAATCACCTTGTGTTGAGCACACTTAACCTGTGGTGGTTGCTTTGTATATTTCCCTGAGTTGTCGTTTCAAAAGTTTGCCTGTGCTGCTTTTAGGCAACTCCTCTACTTCGATGAATTCCTTGGGAACCTTGTAATTGGCCAGGCGCTCACTCATGTACGACTTAAGTTCCGAGCTATTTATATGCTGGCCGGGTTGAGGAATAATAAAAGCCGTTACCCGTTCGCCAAATTCAGGATCGGGTAATCCCACTACTGCACATTCCAAAATTTCTGGTCGGGTAAAAAGCATCTCTTCAATTTCACGGGAGTAAACATTCTCACCTCCGGTGATAATCATGTCTTTCAGCCGATCCACAATGTACAAATAGCCATCTTTGTCAAAGACCCCGATATCCCCAGTACGGTACCATTCGCCAAAGAAGGCCTCCTTGGTTTCTCTGGTCCTGTTTAAATATCCTTTTGTGACATTGGGGCCTTTGACGCATATTTCTCCCCTCTCTCCCTGGGGCATAGGTTTGCCGTCGATATCACTGATCTGGACTTCAACAAGATTGACAAGTGTGCCTACAGAGCCGACCCTGTGGCAATAGTAATCGTTGTAGGTTATCATCGTGGCCGTTTCAGTCATGCCGTATGACTCAAAGATATCCAGTCCTGTTTTCTCCTTCCATTCCCGAACGATTTCCAAGGCCATGCTAGCCGCTGCTGAGAAACAATAGCGGATCGATTTAAACTTTTCCTTAAGGTTTGATAAACCTAATAATCTAATATAGATAGTCGGTACCGCATAAAATTTGGTCACCCCATATTTTTCAATGGCTGAAACGGCTTGTTCTAAATCAAAAGATGGCTGAAGAATTGTTGCTCCACCACTATAAACTGTTGAATTCATAATGTGTATCTGGCCAAAAACATGATTTAGTGGCAGAAAACACAAAGCTCGGTCATTGATATTGCAACGTTCATAGTAGGCAATATTGAAAACAGATGATTTTATGTTTTGGTGAGACAACATAGCACCCTTCGGAAAGCCGGTTGTACCACCGGTATAGAGAATAGCGGCCGTTTCATCACGGTCACAATCAACCGTTGTAAATCGCGCATTACCTTTTTCCAGCAAGGCGTTGAGACTAATATCACCTGAGTCGCTGATCACATAATCCAGGTATGATTCCTTCCGTTGCTGACTAAAATCATCAAGTTTGTCATCGCAGGTAAATAGAAATTTGGGCCGACTATCGGCCATAACGTTGGCAAGCTCATTCTTTTTCAGCAAATATGAAAATGTAACTGCAACAGCCCCGGCTTTAATGGTCGCAAAATAGATAACCAGCCAACCATATGAATTTGGCGCACATAACGCTACGTGGTCGCCTCTTTTCAAACCAAGACTGACCATTGCGGATGCGACCCGATTCACATCCTGATTGAATCGTAAGAAGGAGACGGTGTTTTCTTCATAGATAACAGCTGGTCGATCTGGAAAATAGAAAGCGTTATTATCCAACATGGCAGCAAGGTTCATCGGGTGTCCTCCAAGACTCAGATAATTGTCTACTATATTTTTTCAATCTTACATATTCGAAGGTATGAATAAGGCGATCTGCGGGAAGATGATGATGGCTGCAATACATACCACTGCAGCAACAAGAAAAGGCCACACTCCTTGAAACATCGTCGTGATGCTTATGCTTGGGACCACTCCTTTTATGACAAAAACATTGAGCCCGACAGGAGGGGTGATGAGCCCAACCTCCAGCACAATGACCATGATGACGCCAAACCAGATCGGATTAAACTGCATGACCTGGATAATAGGAAAGAGTATGGGAACCATGAGAATCATGATGGCAAAGCAATCCATTACACAACCGAGCGCAATGAAGATAAGAAGCATGAGGATCAGAACAACCATCCTCGGCAATGCCAGAGCTGCAACGGTTTCGGCCAGCATAAACGGTATCCCGGTCAAGGCCAGAAAAGACGAAAAGATGGTTGCGCCGATGATTATAAGAAAAATCATCGCGGTCATGTTACCCGTAACCAGGAGACTTTCAGTAAGGGTCGTGAGGTTAATCTTTTTCTTGATAAAGGTGATAACAAATGCCCCAAATGCCCCTATGCCGGCAGCTTCTGTAGGGGTGAAAAAACCAAAATAGATCCCGCCCATTACCAGGAAAAATAACGATAACATGGGCCAGGTGTCGTACAGGGAATTGAGTTTTGTTTTCCATGTTGTCGGTTCACCCTTAGGGCCCATGCCCGGGCTGAAATGACACTGCAATATTATTGCGAACAAAAAGAGCGAGGCAAGCAGGAGGCCAGGGATAATACCGGCCATAAACAGCTTCCCGATGGATTCCTCAGTCAGGATGCCATAAATGATGAACCCTATACTGGGGGGAATCAGAATGCCAAGTGTCCCTCCGGCAGCTACACAGCCTGTCGCCAGGCGAGGGTCGTACCCATACTTTTGCATTTCAGGAATGGCCACCTTTGCCATGGTCGCTCCGGTGGCAAGGGACGATCCGCACACCGCCGCGAACCCGGAACAGGCAACAATGGTCGCCATTGCAAGACCTCCCCGTAAATGTCCCATCCAGCTATACACCGCTTTGTAAATATCCTGACTTATGCCGGAGATAAAAGCGAACTGTCCCATCAGGATAAAGAGAGGGATTACGCTGAGTGAATAGCTCGATCCTTCAGCCCATGGAACCATACCCAAAAGATTTAAACCGGCCTTCACATTGACAATGAGGCTGACACCACCAAAGCCAATCAGTGTCATGGCTAAACCGATGTGCATCCTGAAAGCCAGTAATACAAACAGCAACACAATCCCGAGAACTCCTATCATTTCTGCGCTCATGGTCATATCTCTTTCTTCTTGTTTTTCCCAAACGTCTTCAGGATATCCCTAAAAAATTCAATACATAGGACTCCACAACCAAAAGCTAAAAAGAAGACAAACGGGTATTGCGGTATTGGCAGATTCATGGGTTTATCCCCTGTTGCCAATGATTCCAGAGCTTTTTCAATCCCCATCCATGTGATCAAGATCATCAGGATAAGGCTTACGGTACAGTTCAGCAGGTCAATAAGAGATTGTGTTTTCTTGGGGAAGGTATTGACAAGAATGTCTACGTTAACGTGCCACTTCTCGCTCTGTGCATAACCGATAAAAGAAAAAACCAATACGACGACCAAATATTGAGTGATTTCAAATGAACCAAGTATAGGCGAATTGAAAACAAAGCGTCCGACAACATCGACCACTGTTACGCCCATCATCATCAAAAGAGCCAGGCAGCCGATCCTTGCAAAGACATAACTGAATACGCGAGTTATTTTGATTATCTTTTCAATATTCATATATCCTCGAAGAATATCCTGAGCTTGACACATGTCCTTGTCAGGCAAAATCAAAGGGATGGTGTAAAACATATTCCCCCTGATTTTGCCAATGACGCTGTTTGGTTGTCACCCCAAGGATGTCATGCGAAACGCGATGTATTCCAATCTCGAAAAGCTCTCATTTTCGACTCTAAGCGATGCACAAAAACATGAGCTGGTACATCGCTCCAGAGCTTGTGAACAGGGCGAATCAGAGGCCAGTAAACATCATTCATTCGTATAGGAAAGTGCAGTTTTCAGGACCTCTTTTCCGGGTAGACCCTTTTCTTCCATTTCCATAGCCCACTCGTCTCGCAGGGGCATGGTAATGTCTTGCATCTTCGCCAGTTCAGAAGGATCAAGTGCGATCTCCTCAATGCCCTTTTTCATACTGATTTCTCTAAAAGGTTTTTCGGCGTCATCAAAGGCCTTGCCCGCTGCTGCGGACATCTTTAAACCAGTTGTATTATCAATGAGTTCCTGTACGTTTTTGGGGAGGCTGTCCCAGGTTTTTTTGTTCATGACGATCATCATGGGCATGGTATACAGGTCGGCAAGCGTGGTAAATTTGGTCACTTCATTTAATTTAAATACCACAATCCCTTCATAGGGAAGGGCTGAGCCATCAAGAACTCCCAGTTGCAGGGATTGATAGGTTTCAGTGATTGGCTGGGCAACCGGCACAGCACCCCAGAGAGTCAATGCCTTGCTAATAGCAGGATTAGCTGTACGCATTTTCATCCCTTTAAAATCTGCCATGCTACGAATGGGAGTTTTTACTGTATGAAAATGTCCACCAGCATGGCCAAACAGGGCCAATACTTTCACTTTGCTGTATTCTTCCTGGTATTTTGGTTCCTTCTCAAATGTTTTCCACATCGCTTCCGACACCTTCTGACCTGTCGGTGGCATAAAAGGCAGAGAAAAAACGGACGTTAAAGGAAAGCGACCGGGCGTATAATCGGCCAAATGGTACGACATGTCGGCAATACCTTTTTCAGCCAGGTCGAATTGCTCAGGCGCTTTTCCAAGGGCACCGGCTGGGAAGAGTTTAATTTTTACTTCACCGCCACTCGCTTTTTCGATTTCTTCGATCCAGGGTTTAATGACTTTGCCAGTGATGACCTGTTGGACTGGAAAAGGACTTGAAAATGTGAGTTCTATCGTCTCAGCAAACACAGGGGTGCTTGACAGCAAAAAAGCACCTGACAAAGCAAGAAGAAATAAACGATTCAAAGGAACACATTTCATGCTGATACCTCCAAGAATTTTGTTGGTAATCTGACCAAGACACGAGCCAGTGACGGGCCTCTCCTTATGCTCACCTCCATCTCTCCCTTCGAGCGAAAGGAGAAAACTATTTTTTTCGTGTTCCCCCTGGATGGTTTTAGACAATGTCGGCACCAGAAGCGTTACCAGACCGACATTGTGCGCTCGTTTCCATCATAAAACTCCCGTGTTTTATGATGGAAACGAGTTAGGGGTACATCAGATTTGACTCGACTTCTCAAGCCGTTTCAATCGACATGCAGTTCTTCTGATCAGCCAGGGTAACTGCTGCCTTTACATAGCACATCCAGGGTTTTGAAACGTTTATCAACCTTAGCCTGCAGGCTCTTTACATTGTCCTCGCTCAAGTGTTTGAACTTGCCAAGTAAACCTGTCAATTCTTCAATGGGTTTTGGTTTTGCCACCTTCTGGGTAATCCGGTATTGACCGTTCTCCGACTCCCAAAGGGGAAAATAATTGGTTCGAACCGCCGCACGGCAAACCTGGATCGATAAATCCATGTTGAACTTCCATCCCACCAGACAGGGACAGAAGACATGCAGGTAAACAAAACCCTCTTTGGCTTTCTCTTTCGCTTTTGCCAGTTTTTCAGCATAATCATCGAGATGGCTCAAGGTCGCAGTAGCTACGTAGGCGACATCGTGCATGGACATGATCATTGGCAGATTCTTGGAACCGGTGGTTTTGCCCTGACTGACGGCACCACTTGGCGTTGTGCTGGTAGAAGCACCAAAAGGTGTTGCGCTGCTCCGCTGGATACCGGTATTCATGTATCCCTCGTTGTCGTAACAGATATAAATCATCTTCTCGTTACGTTCCGCTGCACCACTCATGGTCTGAAAACCAATATCAGAGGCACAGCCATCACCGGTAAAACAAACCACATTGCCTTCGATACCGGCACGCTGGTAATAGCGGGTGATGCCCGTGGCGCTGGATGCCACACCGGTCATGGTGCAGGCGTAATGGCCCATTTTATGCCAGGCGGCGGTATTTTGTCCGTTAAGAACAGGAGCAGAGCAGGATGGTGTGCCTACCAGAATAGTCTTTTCCCCCATAATCCTGGCGACGAAACGAGCATTAAGCTCAAGAGCACATCCTGCGCAAAACGCCACTCCACCAGAGAACTGGTCCTCGCATTGGAAGTGTTCACTTCCTTTCTGCGGTTTTTTCTCAATTGCAACCATTGTCATTGTGAAACCTCATTTTGTATTATGGCAACCAGGTTACTTCCTCATAGCTCTCGCCTCGGGCCGCACTCTGGATATTGTCGATCATTGAGCCGATATGTTCCTTGGTGATGTCCATATTGGCCAGGCCATCAATGAAAGAAAGCATTGGCACGATGCCGATCTCAGGGGTGATTGCTTTGACTTCCTGATAGAGCGGCCCGCAGTTCCAACCAAAAGCAATACTTCGGTCGAGAACTCCGATTGCCTTTTTACCTTTCAAGCATTCGGCCAGGCGCTGGACCGGAAATGGCCGATAGAGCCTGAGTCTCACTAATCCGACCTTCATCCCGGCTTCCCGCTTGGCGTCAACTACAGCACGGGCTGTCCCGGCAGCACTTCCTGAAGTGACCAGGACAATCTCGGCATCTTCCGTTTTATACTCTTCAACTTGACCGCCATAACTTCTGCCAAATGCCTTGGCAAATTCGGTATCGATGTCATCGACTTTCGCCTTGACCCGCTCCATGGCATCCATATGCTTGCGACGAAGCTCAACATAACCGAGGCCAATACCATGACTTCCACAACCCTGAGCTTGTCCAGGGGTGAGCTTTGGTCTTTCAGGTTGTGTTTCCAAAACTTTCAGAAAACCATCGACCTCATTATCAGCGGGAATATTCACTGCCTCGGCAAGAAACGACAGATAGTAGCCATCATAGTTAACGATCACTGGCAACTGGATGTCGTAATCTTCTGCCAGGCGGAAGGCCTGAATCGTGAGATCGAGGATTTCCTGACAATTGCTGGCAATGAGCTGAACCCAGCCGGTGTCACGGACGGAAATCATATCCTGTTGACCGGAACAGACCGCATGGATTCCTGGAGGCTCACGATTCACGTTGACCATAACCACCGGTGCACGGTAACCAGCAGTGTTGAACATGGCATCGTACATATAGACGAGACCATAGGAGGAGGTGGCCGTAAAAGCACGAGCACCCGCCATGCTGGCCCCACAGACAACGTTCTGAGCGGAGTTCTCACCCTCTACCGTCACATATTCGCAGTCCAGCACGCCATCGGCATGAAATTTAGCCAGTTGCTCAACCAGTTCACTCTGAGGTGTGATAGGGTAGGCAGAAACAACATCGGGCCGGCATAACATCGCAGCGTAGGCTGCTGCTGCGTTCCCTGTTATAACTTTAGTGGATTTAGCTATTGGGGCATTCATTCGGAAAAACCTCCTTCGGGTTCCATGGTGATCGCCTTCTTTGGACACTCCGTGGCACAGACACCGCATCCCTTACAGAATTTCAAATTGGCCTTGTAATAATCACCATCATCAACCATGCACTGCGGCGGACAGAAGCTGACACATATTCCACAGGCATTACACTTTTTCTGTATCACGACCGGGCGGGATGTTCGCCAATCACCCGTTTCAAGACAAAGCATTTTGTTGCCTTTCGCATCACTCCAGGCAGCTTCTGTTTCGAAGATGCATTTCTCACCCTCTTTTATGAATCCCATGATTGTACCTCCACTTCTTTATATCCCCGTGTTGCATTACGAATATTTTTCTCGAGCATACTGCCCTCCAGATACTCGCTTAATCCTTTGAGTACAGACTCCAGGGACACCCAGCCAGTGGTTGCTGCAAGTGCACCGATAAGGCAGGTATTGGGGATATCTCTGCCAATTTCTTCCATTGCCACGCTGGTGGCATCGATACGGCCAACCTTTGCCAGATTGGCGCTCGGCCTGGTGGTAAAAGGCTTATTGCTGTTGAGAATGAGGACACCGCCAGTCTTTAAACCATCAAACAGGGTTGAGATGGCTAAAAGAGTAGGGTCGACGACCATCAGAAGATCGGGAGTGTATATCTGGGTCTTTTCCAGAATAGGTTTTTCGTCAAAACGTGTAAAAGCTACGACCGGCATTCCCCGCCGTTCAAAGCCGTACATGGGGAAACTTGCAACCGATTTGCCCTCAATGGCGAATGCGGATGCCAGCATCTTGGCTGCCATGACGGCCCCCTGACCGCCTCGTCCGTGCAACCGTATTTCTTTTCCTGTCATGTACTCCTCCTTTGGTTGTTGATCGGTGTAAGTTGCTGTCGGTTTTCCTTTCACAGCGCATCAACTTACATGTCTATTTGACCAACAGATTTATTGTTCATATCTGGCCGCAACACCGTATATCGAAGCTTTGGCGTTGTGCATTTCCCGCTTCAAACAATGTCTCTACTATATTGCCAAACCAATTGTTGCTCCTTCACGTACAGCGTCAACAATCAAACCCGGTTCACGGCAACTGCCGACAATGTGGACTTCGGCAGCCAGTCCTGAAAATTTGTCAGCCAGCGCCCTGTTTGGACCCCAGTCCTGGGTAGTAACCACTTGCTTGCATTTCAGGGTGTATTTCCGGCGATCCTGAATGCGGATATCAAGCCCTTTTTCATTAATTTCAAGATATTCAACCCCGGCCCAAATGGGGATGCTGTTTTGCTTCATCCAAGGCCAAAGCATCTGTAAATCGTCGATAGTCATGCCCTTGCCGAGTTCTTCTTTCGGACCGTTGTGTACCATGGCTACCTTGCGACCTCGCTTGGTCAGGAACTCGGCCAGCTCACATCCATGGAGGGTGCCACCCATAACCACGACCTCTTTGCCAACCGGCATCCAGATTTTGGAAAGCTTTTCGAGTTGTGCGGGGGTGAAAAAGCGAAGGAAAAATTTGAGCATGCTGTGAAGCTTTTCTGTCCTGAGCACTTTAGAGCTGTTTGCTCCAGGCAGCTCAAAACTGGTGTGGGCTGCGCCGGCAGCAACGACAAGAACATCGGGCTTTTCGCGCTGAACAAGTGCAGGAGTTACCGCAGAGTTCATGTGGACAGCAACGCCTTCTTTTTGTACCTGGGTAGCAAGGTACTTCACGAACATCGTGAGATCTTCGGTTTCCAGGTCTTTGACAATAGCTGCCAGAGGAATCGAGCCACCCAGGAATGCGCCTTTCTCATACAACGAAACATCATGACCGCGCCGGGCAGCAAGACGCGCAGCTTCCATGCCTGAAGGACCGCCACCGATGACCATTACCTTTTTTTTCGATTTGGCTTTATTGAACTGATATTCCGGCATCAATTCTCTGCCCAAAGTGGCATTGACCCGACACTCAAGAACTCCGTTTTTATTACGCATATCAAAACAGTGCAGGCATCCGTTGCACCATCTGATATCCTCTGTACGTCCTTCCATCACCTTTTTAGGCAAATCCGGATCGGCAATAAGACGCCTTGTCATGCCGACAAAATCCAGATTGCCTTTCTGCAGATATTCTTCGCCATTATCCTGATCCAGACGGCAGGCAGTCCATACGGGAATCTTGACCCCTTTGGCTTTTACAGCTCTAACCAGCGGTACAGTTGCCCCTTTTCCCCTTTGGCTCCAGTCAAGACCGGCGGGGAGTTCGTCAGGTGGTTCAGGAAAAAGTATGCGATCCGGTTGCAGGAGACCACCGCGGTGACCATAACGCTCAGCCCGACAATTGATGCCATCGGCGACTTCTGCTACCAACTTGGCCATCTCTGCCCCTTCCTCAATGGTAGTTGCCAATGGATGACCATATTCGACAATATTGAAAAGGGTGTGGACGGCAAAATTTGGGCCGCAACGGCGTTTGGCCTCCTCGATGCAGCGACGTAAAAACCGTGTTCTGTTTTCGAAACTTTGAGGGCCGTATTCATCTTCACGTTTGTTCCAGATACGGGAAAGGAAGGTGTTGCCCTGGTGGCAGGTGCCATGATTGATTTCGCAGGCGTCAAATCCAGCCTTAAAGGCCCTTTCCGCAGCACTGGCCCAAAAATTAATCTGCTCTTCAAGCTCATCCCGGGTCATCTCTCGACAGGGAAGGAAATCAGGTCCTGGCAAATCAGCTGCTGTCATAGTAGATGCGCACTTTACATCACGAACATTCATGTCTCTTGGCAACAGGCCGGTGGGATTCCAGGGGCCTGCATGCTGAAACTGTATGGAGACGGGACATCCGTGCTTGTGGCAGGCATCTGTCAATTTTTTAAATCCGGGGATAAACCGGTCGTCATCCAAGTGCAGCTGCACCCCCTGGTAACTGCCATCCTCGTAATAGTGAACATGTTGAATACCAAGTGGGTACTCTACACCGCATGACTCCACAACCAGGAAACCGACACCGCCTTTCGCCAGTCGCTCATAGAAAGCGATCATACGATCCCCGCAGGTTTGATCCGGGTCCATGAACGAAGTGCCATTGGCCGTTTTGATGATCCGGTTGCGGGTCTTTACCGGGCCGATCATTGCTGGTTCCAGCAATTTTGCGAATTGTTGAGTCATCTGATCTCTCCTTTTCCGCCCGGTGGGATTATTGGTTAGCCGAACTTAAGCTTGTCTCTACGATTGACATAGCAGGTCGTAAGGTGGCGACAGTCTTTTCCAGACCAGCCATTTCATCGTCAGCCAAATCCAGCTCAATGATATCGACAATCCCTTCACGACCAAGCACGACGGGAACTGACATGCTCATGTTGCGCAAGCCGTATTCTCCATCAAGGACGACCGAACATGGAATAACGCACTGTTGATCTTCAACAATTGCCCTGACGATTATTTCAAGGCCAATAGCACAGGTCCAACCTGCTGTCCTGCCAGCCTTCAACTCCTCGTACCCTTTCAGGATGTTAGGTACCCCGGCCCGTAAACTTTGTTTCTGTTCTTCGGTAAAAGAAACATTTTGACCATGAACCCGCGCGGTACTAAAGAGCAGTACCTGTGAAGAACCGTGCTCACCTAAAACCAGTCCATCTACCTGACTGACCCGGGCGTGTTTCGCCTTGGCGATCATTTCTTTAAAACGGAAAGTGTCATTAATCGAATAGCCAATAAGCTTATGTCGGTCAAAGTCTCCAGCCAGGAAGGTCGCGTAGTTCAATGGATCCACAGGGTTTGTGGCAGTAATGAAAAATGCATCAGGACAATACTGTTTCACCTGGGTAGCAATACCTTCACAAAGCGAAATGTTTTTTGGCAACATCTCCATTCGATCGGCAATAACCCCCTGGGGTGCTCCAGCTGCGTTGATGACAATGTCGGAACCACCCATGTCGCTATAATCGCCGGCTCGAATCACCATATCCATTGCTGATACGGCAGTACTTAGATCCATAGCATGCTGTTTCAGCACGTTTTGTTTCCTGCCGCCTATCATCACGACTTCGTCTGCCAATCCCTTTGCGGCAAGGTAAAAAGCCGCAGGTGCTCCCACACTGCCTGCTGCACCAATAATACTTATCTTCATGCTGGCTCCTTTATAGATGAAATCTCGGGTACCGGATACGATTTACTGTATACCGTACCCTACATTCCAAACAATTATCCTGTCAAGTAAATTGTGAATAGAAAAGCCGCAAACAGCTTGATGTGTTGTATGTATATAATATTATGCTTTAAAAGAAGGATATTGTCGTGCTGGTCATTTGGAGTGAGAGGCAAAAAAACAAGAATTCAAGGTATTTCTTATGGAAGAGAACCGTTTGACTTTGCACTTGAGGTACGGTATACAATGAACACGATGTTGAATTTAAGAGCGAATTTTTCTGAAAATACTCTCCCATGTTGAGCGGTTTTCGGTATCCAGTATCACTCAATGGAACCATCTATATCGAGGACAAAACCATGCTGCAAAACGATAAACTGATAATTGAACAACCTGTACCTATGCGAAAACAGGTTTACGAACATCTGCGAACCCAAATACTTAATCGGACTATCGAGCCATCTAGTCGACTGGTTGAGGCGCAGATTGCAAAAGAGATAGGCATTTCCCGTACACCGGTTCGAGAGGCCTTGCATTTACTTGAAAAGGACGGATTTCTGGAATCCCTGCCGAGAGTTGGTTATTGCGTTAAAAAGCTGGCATGGGACGAATTGGATGAAATATTCGAGATACGACGGGTAAATGAGCTCCTGGCTTGCCGGTGGGCTATGCAGAAAATTGACGATATCCAATTGGAAAAACTTGAGAGGAATTTAGAGAAGGTCAAAGATGGGCTTCGCAAGGATGAACCCGATATATTTCTCCATTACGATGAGGAATTCCACGAAATCATTTTTGAGGTTGCGGGTAGCAGGCACCTTTTTGAGATTTGTCAGCAACTGCGTCGTCTGATGCTGAGATATCGGGCGGCAAGTATAAAGTCTCATGAGACGGTCAAGGTGGCATTGCAAGGGCATGAAACGATTTTGCAATGCCTGAGATCAAGAGACGAACGGGGACTGGAGGAGGCCATGACAGCACATCTCGAATTTTCCAAACAAGATATCCGCAAGGAGGCCTTGTCCGGTGATATTCAAGAATGATTGATTGTAAGATTCACCCTAGGTTGGTCCTTGATGATGAGGTGATCATATACAGCGAAATAGCACCAGGGGATCTTGTTAAATAATATACGTAGACCATGCCCAGGAAATCGGCATAACGATTATAAGTGCCGGAATCATGTTGGCGACGGGAAGATTTTTGATGCCGCAAATACGCAAGCCGACGGCAAGAAGAATAATTCCACCGCATCCCGAGAAATCGCCCAGCATATCTGGGCTGGTAAACGGCACGATCATGGCTGCGCCACAAAATAGCAGGGTCTGAATAATCACCTGGGGAATGCACAGGATACCCAATGTGTAGCCCATTGTTGAAGCAAATATGAGGCTGGTAAAAATATCGAGGATGCTTTTGACGATCAATAAGGTTGGGTCCCCAGTCATACCTTCTTGTAAAGAACCATAGAATCCCATGCCGCTAAAACAAAAGAGCACCGTGAGGGGCACAAACTTATCGAGGAAATCTTTCTGGTCGACTCTCCCGGAAGGTTTTGTGATTTTTTCGATCAATTTGACAGCATAACCAACCGCTCTTTGAATACCAGTCTCCAAATGAATGATTTCTCCCAAAACCGTGCCAAGAATCACTGCCAGCGCCACAGGAGCAAGGAGTTTGGCCTTGACGATCATGGCAACGCTGATACCTATCGATGTGCATCCAAAAACCATTGGCATGTGGAGTCGAAAATCCTTGCTAAACCTCGGGCCGATAAAGCCCCCTGCCAAGCTGCCGATGAGCAGTGCTGCCCCGTTGATGTAAGGACCAATCATATATCCTCCTTGAAAACCTTATGTTGAGATACGTTTAATTTTATAATGTGAATGAAAATAAGATCCTACGCGCTTATGTCTGAGAAGAAATATAACTCTCAAAAGCATCGATCAGCGCTATACAATCGAAAGGGAGCAGAAAGTTCATCCTTCACTCTGCATTGGTGTAGCCGAATTCAGCCTGCACTTTCGTATAGAAAATACGGAGTTTATTTTCTTTGATGCGGAAAAACAGTTTGTCGAACTCATCATACGTGAGGGCCAGAAGGACTTGCTGTGGTCGATCTTCTAAATCGAAATAGCTTGCTGAATGAAAACACCCATCATCGCCAAATCCCTCCTGACCCGATAACAGCGTTGCCCCTCGAACATCAAGTTTTTTGGCTTCCTCAATGATCCAATTGGCTAGAGATATTCCGTTATGTTCCCTGTTTTCCTGGGTGAAAAATGTCACAACATATCCTTCCATAAGCGACCTCCTATAAGAATCCTCACTTCGATGGGATTTGTAATTATGCCACAGAGTCTGACCACCCTGAAATCGGTGGCTTGACGAGAACAATACGACAAGCTGCCAATAGTGACTGATAGATGATCAAAGACTTGAGTACCATCAAACAAAAAAACGAGCTCCCATTATATAATGAGAGCTCGAAATATATGAAGGTTGGTAAAATCTTGTGCGGAATATTTATGCAGTCTGTGCTTCTGCTGCTCCTAGAGTCTCGTTATTCCTGTCAAAATTTGTTACAACCATATGAATAACATACGGAATGAGGATTACCGGGAATGTCAAATATCCTAAGAAACCATATCCTTTTGCTACAAGCGCGATCAGGCCGAATTGAGCAACGCCAAAACCTAAGAGACACAATACCAGTGTGGAGGCTGCAACCTTCAAAGTCGGTTTTCCATCAGCGTCAAAATTCTTGTCAAGCATCTTGCAGATTCTTGCGGTACCGGCTGATACCATGTTTACCGCAGTTGAAACAGCGCCAAGGATAATCAAAACTGAGAGTATCGGCATCAAGTACGATGCACCAACACCTTTTTCGATCAGAACAAGAACTGGCAGGGGAGATTGCGCGTATTCAGGGGTGCTGACGATTGCCAACAGACCAAAAGTTGAAATGAAAACCATGATGCTGTTGACGAAAAAGCCGAGAGTAAAGGTAAATGTTGCATCACTCGGTTTTACCAATGCTTTAGAGTGCTGGGAAAAGATGGCCGGAGATGCAGCGATCTGGAATGCAGCGTAGACAATCATACTCCAGACAGCGGGCCATACTGGTAATTTGGTAGCGGTCATTTCATGAATTGTGTTCATGATTGCTGACCATTGTGCATAAATGTTTGGAATAAATACTACAAGGAGTCCAGCGACAATCATAACTGAGAGTATTACAGCAACTTTTCGTACAATAGCTGTTCCGTAGATTGCTACGACGAAAATAAATACTCCAATAGCGGCAGTACATGCAAAGTAAGGTATTCCTGTTAATTTTGCCAGGGTGCTGCCTCCAGTCGCAAAAGCAACCGCAGGAACGATCAGTAGAACGAAAATGTACACAATTTCGAACAGGTTTGAAAAGACAGGAGAATACTTGCCGTAGAACTTATTGTTGAAACTTCGGTAATCGTGTGTGCCATGTTTTTTACAATAATAAGCTATGTATGCGTTATAAAAAGCCGCAATAGCCTGTGCGCCAATACATGTCACTAAGCTGAAGATGCCATACTGAATAAAATACGCCTTTAACTGGGCTCCTGAAGCAAACCCTCCACCAAACTGTGTTGTAAACCAAACAAAAGATATACCAAATGCTGCCGCGAGTTTTGTTCCTGACCGTGCCATTGAGCTTCACTCCTTTTCCATGCGTAGGTGATAAGACATTTTTTTGCTAGCCAACCTAACATATAAAGCTGCGATTTTTTTTAGTTATCCTTTTTGGATAAACTCAAATTACTATATAAAACCTTGAATAATTGAATCGTTGGTCAACTGTCGAGGCGTGCGAATAATTCACCACAGGCCCAGATATGGTTTGCGTGGGGATGAGATTATCAGCACAGCGAAGAGATGGGGGAGAAGAAGCAACTATTCAAGGCGTTCTTATAGGTTGCTTCTTCTCTTATCCATACTGACCATTGCGAGTTTATGATGCACTTCCCATACACTCATCAATGAGATAGAAGATATTGCGATATGGAACCTCTCCATGAAGGGAGAGGCCGATTTCACAGGTTCGTGATGTGGAATAACCCATATCACATCCCTGAATCTGATTTTTCAGCGTTGCCAGAGCAACTTCGTTAAGCTGGGGATGTGAAAAACCTTTATCTCCAGAAAAACCGCAGCACTGGATATCCTGAGGCCAGACAACTTCTTCCGCACACTGCTGGGCGAGTTTCATGAAAGGCTCTGCAAGGCCCATGAGGCGGGTCGAGCAAGTTGGATGGATGGCAATTTTCTTTGCAACCTTTTGTAAAGTCAAGCGATCAACCAGGTATTTGGTTGCAAATTCAACTGGTTCATACATCTTTAATCTTTCATCCATTACTTTGCGCATCCGAGCCAGGCAGGGGCTGGTTTCGCAGAGAATTGGATATTTGCCATTTTCGCTTGCCTTCAACAGTACAGCTTCCATTTCACGGCTCTTGTTATCCGCTTCTTCAAACAGGCCTTTCGTTTCAAATGCCTTACCACAACATAATTTGTTAATGTTGTCCGGATAAACGACACGAAAGCCAGCCCGCTCAAGTACACGCAACGTGACCTCTGCCAGTGACTCGGCTGGATCGTGTACGCTATCTCCCATGGTGCGTATGGCGCATGACGGTACATAGACGACAACATCATTGCCCTTGGAACTGGTGGTGGGAAGCTTTTTTGCACCTTTTGGCATATGTGCATTCCATGTCGGTAGGCTGGGGCCGACAATCTTTTCTGCAAGGCCTGCGCTTTTGTACATAAAAGCATCACCTGCAAGACGCTGAACGAGGGCAACTCCATTGAGAAGCAGTGCGGCACCTCGGGTGGCGCCCCCAATGCTACAGCCAACTTTATTCGCAATTTTTTTGGTTGTCTTGCTGGCGAGCTGATCTCTTCTGTCGCGGACAAAACCCGCTACGTCAACCCGCATCGGACAACGAGTGGTACAGATCCCATCTGTGGCGCATAAATCCGTGCCAAGTTTATCGTAAGCCTTTTCCCACTCCATTGCCTTGGCAGGTTGGCTATCTTTTAAATGGGCGATCGCTCGCCATAAAGAAACACGTTGCCGTGGGCTGGATGCAATTTTACCTGATGGGCATACTGGTTCGCAAAAACCACAGTTGACACATTTATCCAACTTGGGATGGCTTGCGATAGGCACTCTCAGGCTTTTGGTGTGACAGGTCGGATCATCATTGATGAGTACGCCTGGATTCAGGATATTGAAAGGATCAAGAAGCTTCTTGGTACGACACATAATATCGTAGATTTCCTGACCCCACTCCATTTTAACAAAAGGCGCCACGGCATAACCCGTTCCGTGTTCTGCTTTGAGTGATCCATCATAGCTCACTACGACCTGCATAACCTCATCAAGGAATTGGTGCATTTTGTGGAGTTCTTTTTCTGTGCTGAGGTCAACAGGTATAGCAAAATGAAAGTTACCATGAAAGGCATGTCCATGTACTCCACCGATATAACCATACTTGCCAAAGAGCTTGCCCAGTTCGCTAACGCCTTCTTCGATTTTGTCGACAGGAAAACAGATATCCTCGAGCAGTACCGATTCATGCGCTTCTCTGTTACCAACGCAAGCAGGAAACAAGGCGCGCCTGAATGCCCAAAGTGACTCGCATTGCTCTTCGTCGGTGAAGAATTCATAGTCTGAAAGGACTTCAAGGTCGCTGATGGCCCCTGAGAGAGCATCAACCTTTTCCTGCAGTTCTGCCTGGTTAGAAGCTTTCGCCTCAAGAAGAACGCAGCATGCATTTGGGTCGATGCCTTGCATTACCTTGGGGGCTATAGGGAGATTGACTAATGCTTGCAGAGTCGGACCGTCAAAAAGCTCAGCGGCATTGGCAGCTTTAGTTTCCAGCCAGCGTGAAACTGCTTTGGTGCCAGTGCGAAGATCCGGGAAAAAGATAAGAGTCGTCGCCCGGAATGAATGACAGTCGATGGTTCTGAGGGTTGTATTGGTAACGAATCCGAGTGTTCCTTCAGAGCCTATCATGAGATGCGTAAGAATATCGATAGGATCCTCAAAATCAACAAAGGCGTTTACTGCATATCCGCAGGTATTCTTAATCTTGTATTTTCGTTTAATGCGCTCTGCGACCTCTGGCTTACTGAGTAATTCATTGCGCAATTCAATGAGCTTGTAGAGCAGCGATGTATGACTTTTACGAAATTGAGCCACACTTTCGGCATCTGAGGTGTCAAGGATAGTGCCATCTGCTAATACGATCCTGATATCCTTCATTGTTGCATAGGCATTCTGCTCGACAGTACAGCACATTCCGGCTGCATTATTGACTATAATGCCACCCATATTTGCCGAGGCAAGGGATGCAGGATCAGGGCCCATCATTTTCTGAAAAGGCTTCAGCAACTCGTTGACTTTTGCTCCAAGAACGCCGCTCCAGGCCTGGATGTATCTACCCTCATCCATTACCTTGGTCTGGTTCCAGAACGGGCCGCGAATCCGAGCCAAAATGCCGGAACCGCTGCACTGTCCATTAATGCTTGTTCCACCGGCACGAAAGGTGATAGGGGTGCCGGTCGTACGAGCATGCTCAAGTAATTTGACGACTTCCTGTTCGTCTTGTATGTCGACTACTGTCTTGGCCACACGATCAAACATGCTGGCATCGACGGAATAGGCTGTTCTTCGAACTTCGTCCCTGTAGATTCTTTCCGGTTCAATAAAATTATCGAGATCCTTGGTAACATTTTGAGATGTTTTAGCAGTACTCATGACTTTCCTCCGAAGCAGCGTAACGCATTTCCATATTCCAAAGCCCCGCAATAGAACCGGAATAACAATAAGGCCAACCAGGCAGGTGGGCTGTCTGATAATTTTCGTCCCCTCAAGCGGGCGCTGAGTCAGACAAAAACAAGATGGTAAATGTCCAACTTTGTATTTGTGTAAATTAAACGTTAACTTAAGTGGTATGTTTAGCTGGAAGCTAAATTGCTCCGTTCCAGTTTCAAGGTCTTCCACCACCAAGATTTCATTTTTTACTCATACGCCAACTTATAATGTCAGATGTATTAATTCTATTTGTCAACTCTTGTCAACTCATTTTTGTTGCCGTTGCCATCGTCATGATGTTGGTGGTAAATTACTGTTATGCTGTTGAATATGAAAATTTAAAACGCGGTTTCGTCTGAATGTATTTGTTTTTACATGTAATAATCCGGCTTGGTTGTTGCTGTTTTTTTCGTCTCGTTCGTGATTCGAGATTGTAGTAGCGGTAATTTTTCATCTTTGGCGTGATGAAAAATTGATTTTTCTCAAACATGGCATGATGTTTTTTTGTATGGAGACTGGTTCCCTGATCATATGCCCGAGTATCTCCTGAAACTCGGAGTTGAGGGAAGGTACATCGTTAAAAATCTCTCTGTTTCTTGTCGGCCTGTTGGGTCTTCATCGCTGGGCATGCGAAATAATATCACATAAAAAACGATTATTTAATGCATGAATGTGGGTAGTATGTCAGCGATGAGATGTCAATGAGATCATGTTTTTTTTACAAAGTGATAATCATCGTAGTTGTGAGTACTCACTGCCATGGTCGATGGGCTTGATAGCCTTCAAGGGGCGTGTTTATGTTTTCAGGTATATCATTTTCAGTGAACTGTTTATTCGTCTGACCTTATGGGATGTTTTTAGTTGACATAATGTCAGACTTTTAATAATTTCTCATTCACACAGGAGTTCACCTTCCTTTGAATGAAGGTCCAGACCGTGTGTGAATTTTATCTGCAAAGAAGACACAACTGCTACTATTGTCAAAATGGTCGTCCTTACATGATGCTGTGAATGCTGCCGTTGTTTTCCTGGACCAATTTTTGCCCGGTCTACACGCTCTTTTACAAACGGATACATCGTAATTCCTGCCTTCATCCGATAATGGCATTTTGCCCTCTTCTCGTAGGCATCTCTGTTTCTTGTAACTGACTTGGGTGGGGGCTTGATTTTTAACTATATTGAATAGTGTCTGTGCACAGACACTATTCTCAAAAATACAGGAAGTAGTAGGAAATATTAATTTTTTACGGTGTGGTAACATGAGCCACATTGCACTGAGGAATGGAATGAAGGTTGCAGATTTTAAAGTTTTTATGGCGGTGTTTTTGTTTTCTTGCGTGTTTATTTTTATCCCGGAAGCTGGTGAAGCGTTTCGGAATGCCAGTATTCACCATGGATTTATTTTAAGTTTTTTCAAGTTTGCTATTCTGGCGACGTTTGGAGAATGTCTTGCTCTGAGGATGCGTACAGGAAGTTACAATCAGCCGGGGTTTGGCATACTTCCAAGAATGTTCGTATGGGGGATACTCGGAGTAATCATTAAGACGGCATTCACTGTTTTTTATACGGGAACTCCATCAGTCCTAGTATACTTAGGGTTTGCGGATAAAACTGCTGACCTCTTTTCAGGCTCTATGGAGCTGAAAGTCTTAACTGTTTTTTGCATCAGCGCTGCAATGAATATGACTTTTGCTCCTGTAATGATGACAATGCATAAGATTACAGACATGCATATCACCAGCAATGGCGGAAAACTTTCAGCTTTTTTGTCTCATAGAATCGATTTTGCTCAGGCGCTCAGGGACATCGACTGGAAGGTAATGTGGAATGTTGTTTTCAAGAAAACCATTCCGTTTTTCTGGATTCCTGCCCACACCATTACATTTCTGCTGCCGGCAGAATTCCAGATGCTGATTGCTGCGCTGCTTGGAATGGCGCTGGGCCTGATTCTTGCTGCCGCAGGCAACCTGAAACAGGAAACACCTTGTCTGGCGACGACATAAAAAGCATAAAATACCCGTTGCTAGACGATATCTCAACTGTTAGGTTATTGTTGGCGTGTACGAATGCAACGGGTCATTTTCGCAATGTCACCCGGCATGATTTTCTTCATCTTCTCTTTTGAATATCTTGCATACAATGTTGGGGTGATATCGTGGATCTTTCAAAAGCTGTTCCTGCCCAATCTCAGAGTGTCATACCTAATCGTAGTGATGAAATTGTCACTCTTCTCAAGAGGAAAATTACTTTCCAGGAATATTTGCCGGGAGATGTGCTTCCAAACGAGGAATTGTTAGCGCAGGTATATTCCGTCAGCCGTGCATCAATTCGCGAAGCTCTTGGTATTCTTAAAGCCCAGGGATACCTCGAATCACGTCGGGGAAAGAATGGCGGCACCTTTGTCAAAAACATCCTTGAATCTGAGAAGATAGATAATCTTTATAGTGATCTCGTATTGATGGGCCAGATGAAGATAGAAGATCTTCTCTCGGCCCGTCTGCTTATTGAACCTGAAGCTGCACGGGCCGCAGCCATTCGGGCCACTCATGATGAGCTCGAAAAACTTGCAGAATATCACAACCTGGCAGCACAGGCCAAAACGCTGGATGAACGCATCCAGGCGCATATTAAATTTCATAACGCAATCGGCGAGATGAGCGGCAATCCTTTTTATGCCATATCCATTCGTAGTTTCATGAAATTTACCTATATGTTTCTTAAAGTGGTTGGCGACAAATTTTCGCATGTTCATGAAGATAGAGATCACAACAACATCCTGCAGGCATTACGGTCTAGAAAGCCTCAACTTGCCTATGAGACAATGTATGTTCACGGCTCCAGTACTAAAAGCAGTATGATGGTCTTGGAACAGATGTTTCGAGAAATACGGATGAACCAAAAATAATTTGCCGTTTTAACAGAGCAATAAGTTGAGCAAATGGCAAAATTCTCTCACCGTGCCACAGATAACCGTACTGCAGTAAAAAACCGCTTTGTTGTTCCTATCCATTCGATTCTGAATTTTCCTTTCATTGACAACCGCATTTCCACGCGAAAATACATCTTGAGATGAGAGGTTCAAACCTTCGATAAGATCTATCTCCTAAAGGTGAAATCTGAATGCCCGCCCCAACTTTTGGGGCGCGATGTTCTGTTTCGGCCAAATGATAGGCGATGATGGGAATCTCTTATTATCTTTCTGGCAAGAGACGAAACGTTACGGTATCTTATTGTGCTGATCCTTGTGTGTAAAGTTGGGCGCGATAGTCGATTAATTCTCGCCATGAGGTTAAGGCAAAGCATTTTCAATAGGATAGGTACATGATTAAGCCTGTGAAACATCGCAACGTCGCTGATTTGGTTCATGAACAGCTTCGCGATATGATCTATCGTGGGGAGATTGAGCCTGGTGGTCGTTTAATGTCAGAACGTGATATGTCCGAGCGTTTCCAGGTTGGACGGCCGACCATTCGTACAGCGATCCAGCGACTCATCAGTCAGGGGCTCGTTGAAAGCCGTCGAGGCGTGGGAGTGTTTGTTCTTGATCAAGATCAGGCTATCGATAAGAGACCATTGCTCCAGGCGCTTAACGGTGAAGTGTATACTATCGCCGATATCCAGGAAATCCGTATGGCACTTGAGGTGAAAAGTGCTGAACTTGCGGCAAAACGAGCGACAGATGAAGATATTCGACTGCTGAAAAAAGGCCTTGAGCGAATACAAAAAGAACGTATTGAAAATAGGATTCGCATCAATACGGATATCAGTTTTCACATGAATATCGCCTATGCCAGTAAGAATGTGGTTCAGATCCACTTGATGAAAAGCTTTTATGAAGTGCAGACCTATGCCATGTCCTATTCATATATTAATGTATTGGAATCACTTAATATAGGTGAGATGGTGGACCGGCAGCATGAGGAAATCCTCGCGGCTATTGTCAACCACGATCCAATACGGGCGCGCCAGGCTATGGAAGCCCATATAGGTGCCATCCTTGAGATTTGCCTGGAACACGGTTTATAAGCCGACCCTCTGACGTTACCAAACGGACCATGTCCGGAGCCCTCATTGGGTTGAGGTCGGAGCTCATTTTCTAAAGGAGTATTACGTGAAATTTAAAGTACATCCGGATGTGTTTGCAACATTGCCAACGTGCTGCTTTGGTGTAGTAACGGCCTACGGCCTCGATAACACAAAGAGCCAGCAGAAAATCGGCGACCTTCTGGAGGGTTCGATTGCAAACATTCGTGATCGTCTGCTCGACGTCAATATCAGGGAGTTACCAGAAATAGCGGTCTACAGGAGCGCATTCCAGACACTTGGCTACAACCCGAACAAGTTCATGTGCTCCATTGAGGCTCTGGTCAAACGGATTTTGAAAGGTGGCAATTTCCCGACAATTAACACCGTGGTGGACCTCGGAAACGCCATTTCCCTGAAATACATATTACCTATCGGTGCCCATGATCTCAGAGCCAGCGAGGACGATATCGAGATTCGTTTTTCAGTGCCTGGGGATACCTTTGTACCTTTTGGATCGGAGGAGCCTGAGAACGTTGATGTTGGTGAGCTGGTGTATGCAAGAGGGAGTGATATCAAGACCCGCCGGTGGATCTGGCGGCAAGGCATTTCCGGCATGATCACGGAGAACACAGATGCGGTTTTCTATCCGATTGACGGTTTTTCCGGGGTAAACGATGCGGCTGTTCTCAGTGCAAGAGATGAGTTGGCGGAATTACTCAAGAATGAATTAGGCTGTCAGGTGAGTGTTGGTTGGGTGGATTCAAAATGTATGGAAATGAATATAGGGTAGGGTAAGGGTCGCATACCCATACTGTGGTTATCCTTTATTATAGGCCCGGGCAGTTCTGTCTGGGCCTTATATTTTGCACCTTCACTTTTGGTCGAGTATCTTACGGACCTTTGTCGTCAGGTCATCTTTAGCAAATGGTTTCTCCATGAAGTGAAGCCCCTTTTCAAATAGATCACCGTGAACAATGATATCAGTTGCATAGCCTGACATAAACAGGCATACAATGTCAGGGTGCAAGTGTAGTCTTGCTTGCGCCAGCTCTATGTATATCGTTATTTTTACGAGACGATCAAAGGTTAACAGGTGTCAATAATGTTTTACCTGCAAAGAAAGCATCGACGTTGGCAAGGGTTAACTCCCCCATTTTTAATCTTGAACGATGTGTTGCTGCCCCAAGGTGCGGCTGCAGCACAACATTATCGAGCTTGAGCAACTCCTCTGGAATATTCGGTTCAGTCGAAAAAACATCAAGCCCGGCCCCCCAGATTCCCCCGTTGACAAGGCGTTCCACCAGGGCTTGCTCATCGACAACAGAGCCTCTGGCAACGTTGATAAAAATTCCCTGTGGTCCAAGTCTATCCAGAACAGGTGCGGAGATGATTCCCTGTGTTGCCTTTCCACCGGGGCAGGCGGCGATTAAAACATCAGCCCAGCATGCAAGATCTTCGAGACTCTGATAATAAGTGTACTCAACAGGTTTACGCCGGGGACCAAAATAGCCTATGTCTGAACCGAAAGCCTTACAGAGCCGAGCTACCTCTTGCCCTATGGCCCCTAAGCCAACGATACCGATTTTCATATCTCTTATGGAACTGCCAAGCGGAAAATGGCCTTCCAACCATTTTCGCTCGCGCACAAATCTGTCTGCTGCAACAACTCGTCTTACTGTGGCCAACAAGAGAGCGATGGTTAAATCGGCGACATCATCTGTTATCACTCCAGGAGTGTTGGAGACCGCTATCCCGTTCTGGGTGCAGTAGTTCACATCAATCAAATCTACCCCAACCCCGAAATTTGCAACCAGCTTCACACCTGGTAATGCGGCTAGATGATTTCGTTCAATCCCGGTTCCGCTGTTTGTTACAAAAACGCGACACTCTTTCGACCAGCTGTCAGGAATTGATGCAAAATCTGCCTCACTCTGAATATGGAAAACATTATAGGCATTTTCAAATTTTGTTCGTATCCCCGGATACATCGATCCGGCCATAAATATCTTATGTTTTTCCATCACGTATCTTCTTGGTTGAGGTTATCAGGCTTTTTGTAACAGGACTCACGAGACGGTTTCTTGCAAAGCAAGCTTGATCATGCAGACTGGCTCTGCAGACACGTACAACCTTCTTTAGAAAACTCGATGACGAGGTGTTGTGTCTGAAATGACAATCTGATCATACATAGGGTACGTATGGCCTTTATCATTTCAGACCGAAAACGATGGAGAAATATTTCCCTACGAGGCTATTACACTTTAAATTTATTCACCTGGCTATTGAGTTGAGTTGCAAGTTCTGCCAAACCGAGAGCATTGGTCTTCACCTGTTCACTGCTGTTGGATATTTCATCCGAAGCGGAAGTCACTTCAGTAATATCTTTGGTAATCTGCAAAGTTACGGAATTTGCTTGGGCTACATTCTCATTTACTTCAATAAGTCCTGCTGATGCCTGGGATACATTACCGGCAATTTCATTGGTTGTGGCCGATTGTTCTTCAACTGCAGAGGCAATTGTAGAAACTATATCGTTTACCTCATTGACAACTGCACTGATTTCTCTGATCTGGTTAACGGTAGTACTGGTAGAAGAGCGAATGCCTGTTACTTTATCTTTTATTTCACCCGTGGCGGCAGCTGTCTGTTTGGCCAGTTCTTTTATCTCATTTGCTACAACCGCAAAACCTTTGCCAGCCTCGCCGGCTCTGGCTGCTTCGATTGTGGCATTGAGGGCAAGAAGATTTACCTGTTCAGAAATATCTGTGATCGTTTCAATTACCTTGCCGATATCTTCAGCAGCACGTCCTAATTCGCCAACCTGTTCGGATGCTTCCTGTGTCTGATAGACTGCATTTGTCGTTATCTGGCTACCTTTGGCTGCGTTATTGGCAATTTCGTTGATGGTGACGGTCATTTCTTCTGCGGCAGAGGATACCATATGTATGTTGGTCGTGGCTTGTTCCATGGCGGCTGCCACTGAGCTCATATTTGCGCTCATCTCTTCTGACGCGGTTGCCACGGTATTTGCCCTATGAGAGGCATCTTCGGCACTTTGTGCCATGGATCTGGAAATCTCCAACAGCTTGCCTGATGAATTCTCAAGCTCGGAGGTATTACCGGTAATATCCTGAATGATGATCTGTATTTTCTCAACAAACAGGTTGAACCATTTACCGAGATCGCCGACTTCATCATCTGTTGTGATCACGATTCTTTTGGTGAGATCTCCTTCTCCTTGGGCAGCATCTTTCAGGCTGTCGACCACCCTGTTGATTGGGGTAACGACTGATTTTGTAATAAAAAATATTATACATGAGGCAATGACAATTACTGCTGCCGTTACCAGAAGATTGGCACGGCCGAGTGAGGTGACCGCAGCAAAAACCTCATCTTCCACAGCGGTTATGACGATGGTGCAAGCGAGTTGGTTGTTGGTTTTATACACGGCAATTTTATTGACACCGTTGAACTCATACAGTTCCGTACCATTTTTTGTTTGCATCATTCTCTTTCCAAAGTCCAAGGTATCAATGTTATCTCTCGAGACCTTCTCTTTGTTTGGATGACTGACGGTAATTCCATTCTTCATAAAGGAAAATGTGTAACCATTTTCGCCAATTTTTTGTGTATCGATAAATTGCTCACTGAAGGCGCTATAGTTAACAACACCGAACATGATTCCGATTATTTTTCCATTGTTTATGACGGGAGTAGAAATAACGATGATGGGCACATTGGTTTTTCGATCTAAGAGCACTTCAGAGACATAAGTGTTTCCTTTTATTGCCGTTTGGAAATAGGACCTGGTAGAAATATTATCCTTTTGAGTCATATCTTTTTGATTGGGATCAGCGACGATAATACCATTGGCATCGGCAAGTACTACTGATATATAGTAGGGATAATTTTTTTTAAATCCTGAAGATCTTTTACAGCGGTTTCTGCAGAAGATGTCCCTGCTAATAAGCCCACAAAGTCTTTTCGGTTGCTCCAGTAAACGATATCTCTTTTTTGATCGTTCAGCCAACTGTCCATCAGGTTGATAGTCTCTTCAGCTTGCTGATTTATTTGTGAATTCAACGCATCGCTGATGGCATTCTTTGCTTTGTAATACGAGATGGTACCACTTGTTCCCATTCCAAAAAATATGAGCAACAGACTTGGTAGAAGAAATTTATTTTTCAGGGTTAAGCGCATTTTTGTCGCCTCGTCGTAATTGAAAATTGTTTTTCGTTAAACAATCTATAATGCAATTTAATTGAATCTATAGGTCATTGTTAACTACAGAGTAGTTTATCTGAGTTTTCCACGATTCTGCAGGTAATGGACGCGCCAATAGTATCGTTTATATATCCACAATGGTTATTGACGAAATTACCACAAATGGTGTGATCTGGTTTCCATCGAAAGGACTTGCACACCTGTGAAAATTGGTAATGGACATTTTGCAAACCAAGGATAGGTAAGGAAGATTATGCGTGTCGGTAGGAGGTAGTGGAGGACGATAATATCAAATTGTGATAATTCGTACTAACGCCCCTGGGAAACTTGTATTTTTCATTGGCGCGGGCGCTGTTGGCCGCGCCAATGAAGAGTGTATTTATGAAAAAGTGATTCTCATTTTTTCATGATGATGCGGGAATCTACAACATAGAGACGATCGCCGGTGCCTTTGACCGGATTAAGGTCGATCTCAGCGATCTCTGGAAAATCAGCAACGAGATGACCAAGACGGACCAGGAAATCTGACAGGATATCGACATTCATTCCCGGCTCACCGCGGACACCGTCAAGCAGTGGACGACAACGAATTCCATCTATCATTCGACGTGCTTCCACTGGTGCGAGTGGAGCCAGAGCAAAACGTACATCTTTTAATACCTCGGCATAGATACCGCCAAGGCCGAACATGACGAGATGACCGAACTCCCCTTCAAGGCTGGCGCCAAGAATCACTTCCTGACCAGTTACCATAGGCTGCAGGAGAACACCAGTAGCCTCGTTTATTGCCATGAGCTCTGTCCAGGTCTTCAGGGCGTCTTCTTCATTGGCAATGCCGAGGCGGACCCCGCCGACATCAGTCTTATGCAGCGGGCCGATGACCTTCATAACAAGCGGAAAACCGATGCGCTGGCACTGTGCAGCAAGTTGCTCTTTTTCGAATACCTCGATTTGTTCAGGCAGAACAAAACCGGCAGAAAGAAGCACCTGTTTAACGATAGCCGGATCAAGGGCACCTTCAACTCCAGTCAACGCCTCTTGGATTGCAGTCTGGTCATAGCCGGCAGGACGGTCAGTTACCTCAACCGGTTCGAAGTAACCGGCGACTTTGCCTACGGCAGTCGCCATTCCCACTTCGTCTGGAAAGAAGACATTGCCCTGTCGGATGAAGGTGTCAATCTTCTCGCCGCAAGAGGTAAGCGAGCTCAGCATCGGCAGGATCGGAATCGGGCTCTTGGGTGCCGCATCGGATATCGCCTGATAGATTGCGGCATTGTCGGAAAGGCCTGAATCGCCTGTGAGAAATGCGATGGCATCTAGATTATCCGCTTCGAGTTCACCCAGGACGCGGATGATAGCCTCAATCTGTTTATCCGTACGGGACGGCAGAGCATCAATAGGATTAATGATCGAACTCTCTGCCGGCAGGATTTTGGCAAGCTCTTCCAGAGTTTTCTCTGACAGAGCAGGGAGTTCCATTTTCGCCCGGTTCAGCTCATCGGCCAGCATAACTCCCGGACCACCTGCATCGGTTACGATACAGACGCGTTTTCCGGAGAGACGTCCTTTAACCGCTTTAACAACGCAGCCAACATCGATCAGGGCCCCACGACCGGCAACCCGGATAATGCCAGCTTTCTCAAACAGTGCCTCAACTGCAGTATCGCTTGTGGCCATGGCACCGGTATGACTGGCAGCGGCCCGTGAACCCGCCTCGGTAGCTCCTGACTTAATGCCAATCATGACGCAGCCTTTTTTGCCAAGACTCCTTGCATGTTGAAGCAAGAGTGCCGGCTTTTTGACGGCTTCCATGTAAATCATAAGGATCTTGGCACAATCCTCATTGTAGTTTTCATCGTAAATCTTCAGCAGATCCTCAACGCCCAATTGAGCAGAGTTACCGAGATTGATGACGGTTCCAAACGAGAGTCCACGGGCCTCGGCGCATTCCATTACATAGTCAACCGTTGCACCGGAACCGCTGATGAAATCCACATCTCCACCTGGCAACTGGGGAACAATGCCAGCGAACTTGCCTTTATATGTTGTGGTAAGAAAGCCGGAGCAGTTGGGGCCGATCAGGGCCATACCGGCTTTATCAGCCACCTCTTTCATTTTGTTTTCAAGCTCTTTACCAGCAGCATCTTTTTCACCAAAGCCAGAGGTGAGAACAATAACCGCACCTGTGCCCATTTCGGCCAGTTCGGTGACTGCATCGAGTACCATGTGGGACGGTATGGCAATCAGTGCCAGATCCGGGGCGGAGGGTAAGGCGGCAATCGATGGAATAACCGGTACTCCGTGGAGTTCTGTGGCTTTAGGGTTTATCGGCCAGAGAGTCCCTGCGTACCCATGTTGATGGATGAGATTAAACACCCGTCCACCAGGCTTCAAAGGGGCAGTACTGGCTCCGACAACCGCGATGCTCTGCGGCCGGAACAGACATTGATAGATTCGCTGCGAACGCTCTGAAGCGGCAACAGCTGTAGCATTATTTATTGTCATGACAACTTTCTCCTGGTTTCGCGTCCATCCGGGACCACGGTGTTGTATTTGAGTGCAGGTAATCCTGGACTTCCGGTAAATGCAGACTCCGAGACACAGCAACTGCTATCTCGGAGTCTCACTCATCACTTATCGGAGGATAAAATCTGACAATTTCGCCGGGTATCGGCGAAATTGTCTATGAAAACGGGAATTAACTTTGTTTCTTACAGAAGTTTTCGCCCTGCAAGAAATGCCTGGTAATTGCCACCCCAGGCCGGAGCAGGTGTGACCTGCTTCAAGGCTCTGAGCCAAACCTGATCTGGGATCTGATTGAAAGGAGCCATCATGCTCAAGGCGCCCATCATAACAACGTTAGCGATGCGACCGGTTGTGTCGCCAAGTCCAAGCGCTGCCTCAAGGACGTCGATTTCGATTAATTTGAAGCCTTCCGTTGCCTTTCTGATAGCGTCCAATTCCGGGTAATCTTTTTTATCCATACCCTGCGGTACCAGAACTGTTTTGGCCGCGAGGATAGTACCGTTCGGGCGCAGCAGCTCAAGAAAACCCGGTCGGAGTATCTCGCTCATTTCCATGGCGATCAAACAGTCAGCTTCGCCTGGCAGCAGTACCGGACTGTGAACTTTGCCACAGGCAAAGGTACTGATAACCGGCCCGCCCATCTGGGCCATGCCATGGGTTTCACCCTTGACAATGTTCTCTTCGCCATAACCACTTAAGAAAGCGACCTGGGTGAGCACTTTGCCGAAGAACAGGTTGCCCTGGCCACCAACTCCGCGAATAGCAAGACTCAACCTGGCGGGCAGTGAGTTCCGGTCCAGACGAACATCTGTCAGGGCGGGTGGCTCATCAAAACGTGCGGCACTGGTTTTGACCTTATCAGCTTCGGTAAGGGGTTCCATCGCTTTGTGAGGACACATCTGCATGCAGGCATTGCCCTGTTCGCCGCAGCCTGAGCAGAGATTGTTGAACTGTGGGAACCCGTTTGGTCCTTTCTCGATTCCTGAACAGATGAGACAGGAATCACACTGTTCGCATTTCTCCTCGTTGATCTTCAAACGGATGCCTTTTTGTGCTGCAGGCAGCTTTTTCAGGCAGCAGCCGCGAACGACCAGGGTTGTGAACTGTCCTTCTGCGGCATCTTTCAAGGCATGACGCAAACCGGTTTGCAACTCTTTACGATCGTATGCATTAACTGCAACAGTTTTGGTGCCGGTACCTTCAAGAGCCTTAAGCAGATCGAACCGACATGGATCTCCAGCAAGGTTGACTGGTGAGGACGGGGAGGGCTGGCCACCGGTCATGGCTGTCCAGTAGTTGTCGAGAACAACTTTTACGCCAGGTACATTGCGGAAGACGGTATTGCGGGTTGCGTCCATACCGCTGTGGCACTCAGTACCGTCGCCTAGCACGCTGATGCACTTGTCAGCCATTTCCGGGCGGGAGAGAACAAATCCCATACGTTTGGCCTCACTTGCACCCATGGCAAGACCGGTATCAAGGGAGTTCATGAAATAGAGAAGGGCATTACAGCCGATATCGCCAAAAATGGCTTCCAGCTTGCCGCGTCGCTTCATGGTGGAAACGGTCTGAGCGAACAGGCCGTATGGGCAACCTGGGCAAATCATCGGCGGACGTTTAACAGGGGCCAGCGAAGCTCCCTTGGTCGTTATTTCACGTCCGAGAACCTCTGCTATTGCAGCGGGTGTATATTCGGTACGAGGTGCCAATTCTTCTTTACCGTAAACCTGAAGGCCCATGAGTGTGAGCTCTTCCTGGAGATACTTGTAACCGTCATCAATGACATAGACTTTTCCAGAAATTGCCGCATGGAACTCCTGAATGAGTTTTTTGGGAAGAGGGTTGGTGAAACCAAGCGACAGGATATCGATATCTTCGCCGAAGGCTTCCTTTACTTCGAGGGCAAAGGCGGTGTTGATGCCGGTGGTAATGATGCCGATTTTACCTGAGCCTTTAATCCATTCATTATAAGGAGATTCCTCAACCATCTTCATGAGGGCAGGCATCCGCTCAGTCAGGACTGTATCGTAATTGTTGCGTGCCATACCCGGCAACAGGTTGAAGGCGCGTAAATTCTTGTCCATCGCCAGTGGCTCACGGCTCTGAATCGGATTCAACTTAACCAAGCCCTCGCTATGGCAGAGTCCACCGGAGGCGAGCACGACGACTGGAGTCTTGTATCGTCGGCCGATATCGGCAGCGATACCTGCGGCTTCCAGCATTTCCTGGTGATTACGGGGTTCAAATACAGGCAGGAAGCAGGTTTTGAAGAGATAATGGGGGTCGACTAAGTGCTGGGTGGAGCTGGGGGCAAAATCACTGGCGATGAAATAGATAAGTGCGCCACGCTCCTCGGTAAAAAATGAAGAACTGGTGAAAATATCGCCAGCCTGGAAGAGGCCGGGGATTTTCATGGTGACAATCGAATCTCGACCGGCCAGGGTGTGGCCGAAAGCAACGGATGTTGCAACTGCCTCGTTCAACGACCAACCGACAGTGATCTTGTCCTGCACCTGTGACAGACCACGGTCGATGACTTCAGTGCTGGGGGTTCCTGGATAACCATCTGCGCTGTGTATTCCTGCCCGCACACAACCAACCGCAAAAGCAATATTTCCCTGAAGTACCTCGGCCTGGCCCGCTTCCTGTTCGCACAGTACTTGTATTTTATTTTTTTTCATGATCTGGCCTCCTGCTGTTTTTCTGTAATGGATGTCAAAACCCCTTCATCCACGTTGATGTTTCACATTGGCACCCATTTTACTGGGAGCCATTTTTAATATGTTAAACGTATGACCTTTGATGTTTGACAAAGTATTATAGAATTTGGTATGGTGTGTCAAGTTTTTTTATTAATCGAATTTGTCACCAAAAATGACGCTACTGGAACAGTATGGTATTACCTCTTCGAAATGTCGGACGGCCCCAGAATCTGTATATGGAGGCAATGAAATCCATAAAAGATGCAATCTTTCGTGGTGATTTCAGACCTGGTCAATCGCTGCCAAGTGAAAAAGATTTGTCGCTGCAATTAGGCGTAAGCCGGCCGGTTCTGCGCGAGGCCCTGAGGGCCCTCCAGATCCAGGGTTTTCTGGATGTCCGAAGAGGCAGCCGCGGCGGTACCTACGTCACCGATCTGAGCAATATCTCGATCAGGGACAACCTCGAAGACCTGCTCCGGATTGGCAAACTCTCCATGGCTGATCTGACCCAGGCGCGTTTTCTCCTCGAACCGGAAGTATTCCGTCTGGCTGCGCAGAACGCCACAGACGAGCAGCTGACGGAAATGGAAGCGGTGGTGCATGATGCAGGTGCAACCAGAGACCTGAGACTTCGCATCCAACTCCATTCCGATTTTCACCGGCTCGTCGCAATAGCCACCGGTAGCGAGATCTACCTTCGTTTCATGCAGATTATCTTCGATTTTCTGGAAGTCTTCGCAGTCAATATTCAGCCTGAAGATTTCCAGGTCCACGATGATCAGGACCATGAAGAAATCTTCGACGCTTTGAAACGTCGCGATGGTGAACTGGCTGCGCGACTTGCAAAAAGCCATGCTGAGAAAGTGACCAAGGCGATGATAAAACTTGAGAAACAGTGGATGAAGAGTCTGGAAGCTCAGGAATCCTGAGTACTCCGGAAGGCTGATAAACGGGTGGTTTATACTGCAGAAGAAAAAGGTTTACCCACAGTCAGAGCAAAGCGTTGAGACAGGTAACCTTGCAATTACAGCAAGCATACCAGATCAACTTTGATCTGGGACAACGTCTCAATGTATTGGAGAAAATAACCTTTTTTCACGACTGTGAACTTGCAAAACAACTCACATTGAGAGGCTGAAGATGGATTTGAAAAACAAGGAAACAATTGATTTTGAGCGAAGAAGTTTCTTGAAAACGAGTGCTGTTGCTGCACTAGGTGTAGCCTCCACGAGTTTGATTGGTCCATTTGGTACGGTAAGTTCAGCATTTGGACAGGGAGAGGCCACGCTGAGTGAACTCGATAAACCTCGTACCTTTACTGGTGTACCTCCAGGTGTTCCGCCAGGACTTCCAGAAGAGTTGTTTGATGATACTGCTCTGGTACCTACGAAGGTTTTTGACAATTTGTATTGTATTGGTAGTCGAAGTGTCGTTGCCTGGGTATTAACAACATCCGAGGGGATTATTGTCATCGACTCCATGTGGGATAATCGTGACGGAAAACTCATTCTTGATGGCATCACGCAACTTGGCTTAAACCCCGCGGACGTTAAAATAATAATTTTAACCCATGGTCACGGGGATCACTATGGCGGCGCTCAATATATCAAAGACAAGACCAATGCAGAAATATTGCTGGGTAAAACTGATATCGGTTTTATGAAAGCAGTCAGTACCGGTGCGAACGGGCCCCGTTCGCCAAAACCAAGCATTGTCTCTCCCATGAGTGACGGTCAGAAAATTACCTTGGGTGACACGACAGTGACAGTCATAGATACACCGGGGCACACCCCAGGCTGTATGTCTCTCATTTTTCCGGTAAAGCAGGGCGGAAAAACCTATATAGCAGCACAATGGGGTGGAACTGGCGCGCCAAGAGAAATGTCTGATAAACTGACATATAAAGAATCTATTGATTATTTCGAAAAAAAGACGCAGGCCGCAAATGCGACGGTGAAGATCAACGCACATCTCTTTGAGGCTCATGGCTATGACATGCTGGATGCGGTGAGAAACCTGAAAGCCGGAGAGGCGAATCCTTGGATAATTGGTAAAGATGGCTTGACCGCGTATTTCGATGGATTGCGAAAATATATAGGTGAAGCAATCGAGAAGAAGCCCGCATGATATAAAAAAGGCTGCCATTTGTCTTGGCCTTTAAACAGTGGTACAGGTGTGGCGATAGTCACGATTGAAGTGGCTATCGCCTTGTTTTCCATACACGATTGCACAACGGGTAATAGTATCTCCGCATTTCTTTCCTTTGTTCGACTCCCTTCAAGGTTGCCACGCAGTAAGCTGCAACGATAGAAATCACGAACTTTCTCACAATCCACTTGCAAATATCATGTTTAAAAACTGCCTTTGGTTGATCTGATAGGCTTTGATCCATGAATTTAATACTAGAAGGAGAACGACACGGAAAAAACAAAAAAATACAGCAGGCCAACTGCGGAAATGGGAAATGCTGGAACTCAACTAAAGAGGATGAGAATGCAGTATTTCTCTGCTCACATGGCCACGTTAGTACGGTCAATTACCTTGAAAATTCGACCTGTTCAATCATGAATGAGTAGTCTTAGACCAGTTATTTTATTGGAAGGAGCTATCTAATGCCCAAGAAATTCGTTACGGCGTTATTATCACTATTTTTTGCCATGCTGGCATGCAGCTTCACAGCTGAAGCAGTCGAAAAAAACAAAATTCCTCAAGATATAAAACCCTACCAGGATTCTCTTAGCGCAGGGGACCTTCTCGCAAAAAGTCATGGCGATGCAGGCCTTTCCTGCCAAGATTGCCATGATGCCTCTTCAGCGTATCCAGAAAAGGGGACGTTCCAGGACGAGTTCTGTCTCAGATGCCACGATGCAAACGAGATTGAAAAGAAAGTGGTTTATACATCCAAAGGAGCTCAAGTTCATCCGCACGATGAACATGTGGGTGACATACAATGCGTTGACTGCCATAGCATGCACAGTAAATCAACTCTGAAATGCGCAGAATGTCATGTTCAACCCTGGATGAAAACACTTCCCCAACGCTGGGAACAACCTAAATAATAGACCTTCTGAGGCTAATATGGATATTAAGGGTAAAGAAGTTATTGATATAGCGAGAAGAAAGTTTTTAAAAACAAGTGCGGTTGCCGCACTTGGTGTTGCTTCTGCAGGTTGTGCTGCTTCCACTGGTTTGGTTGGCGGTGATGCATCTCAAGGGGAAGGGAAACAGCAGCAGTCATCAGCATGTGAAGGGCAGTATGCTTTTGAAACAGCTCCAGAGCCAATTCCAGCGTCCAAGATTACAGAGACTGTAACTACTGACGTTGTTGTTGTCGGAGCTGGTGTTTCAGGCGTTATAGCCGCACTTTCTGCACAGGAAGCAGGTGCCAGGACTATTGTCCTGCAAAAAGGACCGGTAGTAATGTGCCATGGAACTACTTTTGGTGCTATCGACAGCAAGTTGCAGTTAGAAAAAAAATGTCATGTCGATAAGATGGGCGCTATCAATGAGTTTCAGTACCAGAGTTTAAATAAGCCGAAATATCAGCTCCTCAAGAAATGGGCTGATCATAGTGGAGAAACCTTCGACTGGATCAATAAGATTACTACAGAGCAGGGTAATCCGGGGAAATTTCTGGACAAGGCAGGCTCTCCCACTGGGAATACAGGGGGGAAAAGTTGGTTCAACGCCTATTCAACCGGACATACGTGGAAAGGCGGAATGATGAAGGTTATCAATCAGGTTGCCAGAAAAGCGATACAAAAAGGTGTCGAGTTCCGGTTTTACACTCCTGCTGTTCAGCTTGTCAGGAAAGAAAATGGCCGTGTTACCGGTGTAATAGCCAAATCTGAAAAAACTGGCCAATACAAACAATTCAATGCCAGAAAAGGTGTGATCCTCTGTACTGGAGACTACAGCAACAACCCCGATATGGTTGCTAAATACTGTCCCTCCGCTGTTGGCCTGCAGAATTACTATCAGCCTCGATACAACACCGGAGACGGTCATGTAATGGGGTTGTGGATAGGTGCCGGTATTGAACAAGGCCCACATACCAAAATGGCTCATGTGCATTCAAGCCTTGATACCGGTAAAGGTGATGCACCCTCGAAAGGCGCCCCCTGGCTTTCAGTTAATCATAAAGGTGAGCGATTCTGCAATGAAGATATGCCATTCTTTCTTATGGCAAATCAGACCGGTGGGGATCAAGGTGACGGTTATTACTACCATATTCTTGACGCAGATTGGGAAGACAACCTGAAGCAATTTCCTCCACGGATTCAAATGGTAGGAAGGCCTGGAGAATTTGAACAGGCTCTGAAAGCTGGAACGATCATTCAGGCTGATACAATTGAGGAACTTGCGAGTCGCCTGGGACTACCACCGAGTAACCTCAAAGAGACCGTTGCCAGGTATAACGAACTGGTCAAGAAAGGAATGGATGAAGATTTTGGTAAGGATGCGATTGATTTAACCTTTATCAAAAAAGCTCCTTTCTACGGAATTCCCCGGCTTGCGTGTGTTTCAGTGGTGCTTGGCGGACTCAACATTAATAGCAACATGCAGGTGCTTGATACGGAAGGTGAGGTCATTCCAGGCTTGTATGCCGCCGGTAACGCATCTGGTGATTTTTTTGGCGGGGCCAATGATTATCCATTTCCTATCATTGCTATCAGCGTTGGACGAGCTGGGACTTTTGGACGTCTTGCAGGCAAACATGCCGCAGCTGCATGAGGTGATTGGTAATTGAAATCGTACGTCAGGGCTCGCAACAGATCGAGCCCTGACAATCGCAGGCTCTCTCTGAATGTCTTTTGCTGTACCAAATGTATTGTCAAATCGTCATCTCAGATCTTCCATGAAGCCGATTGAACTTTTTACGAGTCTATTATGATGAAATTTCCGGAGAAAACTTCATCCATATTTCCGTTTCGTCTGCAGTTCTTTTTATCTGAACATCGGAAAAGCATTTCTTGCACAGGTTGAGCATAGCCCTGTTCTCAGGTAGTATGGAGGCAAAGAATCCCTCAAAACCATTTGCCGCGGCAATTTTTTCAAGCTCCTTGAAAATATACGCGGAAATACCCATGTGCTGAAAGTCTTCCCTGACCACAAATGCGACCTCCGCCCATTTGTCATCTTTTTCCGCGTAGGTACCTATCGCAATAATCTCTTTATTCCCCTTGTTCTGGACCGTGCCGATCAACGATATGTTTTTTCGATAGTCCATATTTGCCCAATGTGCCTGGGCCATTTTTCTGGAGAAGATGGTGACAGTATGGAAGAAACGTAAAAAAATCGTTTCTTTCTGTAGTGAATAGAAGAAATTGCGGTAAGCGATTTCATCGGAAGGCAGTAACGGGCGTACAGCCATGGTCTTGCCATTTTGCAGCTTTATGCGGCTTTTGTACTCCTCGATGAACATGAGATCTTCGGCTCGAGGGGGTAATTGATCGGTGAAGATGTAATGATGTTCTTTGGCCGCTTCAATCAGGCTTTCCCTGAAATCCGGATGAGCTATCTGGCACAGTTCTATTACTCGTTGACTGATACTTTTCCCTTTGAGCTGTGCTATACCAAACTCCGTAACGACAAAATTGACATCCGCCCTCAGTGTGGCGACTCCGGCACCGGCACTGAGGGTCGCGACAATCCGTGAAACCTTCCCGCCCTTTGCGGTTGAGGGGAGAGCAATGATGGACAAGCCTCCTTTTGATAGGGTCGCTCCTCTGATGAAGTTCGCCTGATCACCGGTGCCGCTGAAAAATTGCTTACCAACAGAATCTGAGCATACCTGGCCTGTCAGATCAACTTCCAGGGCGGAACTAATCGAGATGAAGTTATCATTTTTCCCAATGATGGCAGGTGTATTTACCCAGTCTGCTGTACCAAAATAGAATTGGATATTGTTGTCTATATAATCATACGCAATCCGCGAGCCCATGCAGAAGGTGGCCACGGCACGGCCAATCATAAAATTTTTACGTTTATTGTTAATGATGCCATCTTCGATAAGAGGAATGAACGCATCTGAAATCATGTGAGTATGGATGCCGAGGTCATTTTTGTTATCAAAATAGCGTAGCAGGGCATAGGGCATATGTCCGTACCCAACCTGCAGGGTGCTACCATCATCAACCAGTTCTTTCACGTATTGTGCGATCCTCCTGGCGATTGGCTCCTCGACGCTCTCATGATCTATACAGATCAACTCCTCTTCATGGGGAATCAGATAATCGATTTCATCGATATGAAGAAAACCGTCACCATGGGTTCGCGGCATCCTGGGATTGATTTGAGCAATGACCGTTTTGGCATTTTTTACTGCCTCCAGGGTCACATCAACCGAGACACCAAGGCTGGCGATACCAAAAGCGTCCGGGGGACTTATCTGGATGAGTACAGTATCGATGACAATCTGGTTATTTCTAAATAAATGTGGCAGCTGGGAAAGGTAGGTTGGAATGTAATCAACCTTACCTTCGAATGCCGCCTGCTGCATTTTTATAGGTACAAAAAAGAGTTTTACGGAAAAGCGCTGGAGAAAGGTTTCGCTGTTCAGGTAATCGGCAAGAGTGTGAGCCAACACCTGGAATATCATGATATCGTTCAGGTTGTGGTTGTTGGCCAGAGTATGAATGAGGTGCTGAGGTTCGCCGCAGCCAGAACCGATAAAAATTCGACTGCCATTTTTAATGGTTGCTATTGCTTCATCCGCAGTGACGTATTTTCCCTTGAAACGTTTGTTGTCTGCCATTGTCTCGGAATTTCCTCCTGTGCAACAAGGATGAGTGACATGCCGGCAACAGATACATCAGATATTACAGCCATAATTTTGCCGGCCATCTTTACTATGCAACCATTTCAACTATCCTACCTCTGAAGTGACTGCTCGAACAGTAGAAAATCGATATTGTGCGAAAATTTGAATGAAATTCAAGGTAATATGAACATGCAGATTATGCTGTTGGATAGCAGCTACGTTAGTTCCGGCAGATCATTTCAAACTCAGGCTAAGCCGTTTGAGCGCCTTGCTCTTTCTGGAAACAGATTCGAAGTGTCTGAGGAAGGTTCGCTCGGTGAGTGTTGGGATCTTATCCTGCAGTTGGACGACAGAGATCCTGTTGACGGCTTGTAGTTCTCCATCCCGTATTATAACGATTTTTCCTGATTGAATATCGTCCCATACAAGATGGTTTACGATGATACCGAGGCCGATATGATGTCTGATGCCTGAAACGACTGTCTGATGATGAGCAATTGTGAGAACGATATTCAATCGTGTCGGTTTTTTGCCAAAATGATGGAGGAACCAGTTGTAGAGAGCCCTGCCATCTTCTTCCTGGGAGATAAATGGGGAGGTTACCAGGTCGTCGTATGTAGGCTCTTTTTTGAAGTGGGTATCAAAAAAGGATTTGGAACAGGCAAGCACAACCTGTTCGTCAATGATGGGCTGAACGCTGAAACTGCCAAAATCACTATAGTGTTGATCTTTAGTAGGAAAGGTATCGACAAAAGCAAAATCCAGTTCCCCTGAGTTCACCTTGGCTAACAGGGTTGATGGCCGGCCCAGTTCAAGGCTAAAGGAAACCTTGTCATACTTTGCCCGGAAGGTCGAAAAGACATATGGCAGGTAGATGGAGCCAAACTCCATGGGTGCGCCGATTCGCAACAGCCCGTTTGGTTCACTGCGCTCCTCTGCCATTACTGTAAGACCTGCATTGAGATCTTTGAGGATTGGTTCGATCAGTGCGAAGAGACGATTGCCTTCAGCTGTTGGCACCAGTTGTTTGTGCAGGCGGGTGAACAGCACCATCTTCGTCTCCTGCTCCAGTTTCTTCAGCTGTTGGCTGACTGCCGAAGGAGTGATGCCCAGTTCTGCAGCAGCCACGGTAATGCTGAGGCGCCGGAAGATATGATAGAAAATTTGGAGCCGGTTAAGATCATGTTGCATTAGATTTCCTTACCCATAGGTGAATATAACATAAATTTACTAAACCTTATGGAAAGTGTAAACACTTTACGAGATGAGTCAGCGGATGAGCAGGGCCGAAGTCCTCTGGTTGAGCATGAAACCTCGATATACAATATCCTTGCAGAGCAAGAGAACTGGTAAAAGGAAACACACATGAATCCGATTAAAGACCTTTGCACACAGGAAACCGGCACCCCGACCGTCCTTCAGGGAAACATCGCATTTGCAGCCGGTTGCGTACGATATGGAATCCACGCTGTCGACGGCTACCCTGGAACTCCCAGCACTGAAGTGATCGATAAGGGGTTGTCTCAGGTTCAGGATATGATCACCGTTGGCTGGTCCGTGAATGAGGCTGCTGCTGTTGCCATGGGCCATGGTCATTCCCTTGGTGGCAATGATTGTGTGGTCACCATGAAAATTCCAGGCTTGTTTCAAGCGGGTGACCCCTTCGCCAGCAGTGCATTTTTCAACGATGATCGTGGTGCATTGATATACTATATAGCTTCCGACTATACTCCGAGCTCTACCCAGCATCTGGTAGATCCACGTCCGTTCATTAAAAGCTGCTTTACACCCATTTTAGAGCCGCGAAACCATCAGGAATTTCATGATGCACCCGAGATCGCAGCTGATCTGGGTCGTGAATGTAATAGCCCTGTTGTGATCATGGCAAGTGGGACTCTCTGCCACAGTGAAGGCCTTGTTCGTCTCTCGCCGATAAAAAAGCGTGAGAAGGTAGAGCTTACAGTCCCGCTCAAAACGTTCAACACCCTCCCCGGTGTCGCCCGGAAAAATTACGACCGCGTTGTTACTGAACGTCTTCCAAAACTCCTGGAGATTGTCGAGAAAAGTACCCTGAATAGATGGGACAGAGGGGCGGGGAAAGTTGGGGTCGTGACCTACGGCGTAAGCGATCTCATGGTTCGTGAAGTAAAGCAATCTCTTGGAGAGAATATTGATATACTTTCTTTAGGGTTCACCTATCCTCTGCCCATGAAACTCATTCGCGAGTTTTATGAGTCCATCGATGGTACACTCTATGTCATTGAAGACGGCTATCGTTACCTGCAGGATGAAATGCTGCGCCAGGGGATGCACGTCGAAGGAAAGAGCGAGACTGAAACGCTTACAGAGTGGAGCCCTGCAGAAATTGCGGCAAGAGTGGGATATAGCATTGAACAGATGGAAACTCCGTCGGTCCAGCCGCTTATGCGTCCGCCCATGATTTGCCCTGGTTGCCCCTATAGGTTATTTGGGGAAATAGTTCGTAAGATGAAAAAGAGAGGCAAGCTGGAGAGCGTATTTGGTGATATTGGCTGCAATACATTGCTCTATTTTATGGATGCGGTTGATACCAATCTCTGCATGGGTGCTTCTGAAGCAAACCGTTCCGGCTATGTCCTGGCAAATCCTGAAAAAGCATCGAAAGTTCTCAGTCTTCTTGGTGACGGAACGGAAACCCATAGTGGCCTGGACGCGACAAGAAACGCTCTTTTCCGCCAGGTCCCAGGGGTAAAGGTTATTCTCGATAACAGCTGGACTGCCATGACTGGCGGCCAGCCTGGACCAACCTCTCCTGTAAACCTCGCCGGCCAAAAGAATAGTTTCGATTTGCAGGCATCGCTTGCGGCACATGGTGCCAGGGTGCTTGTTGCGGATGGTTATGATAAAAAGGGAGTTGAGCAGGTCCTTAAAGATGGTTTGACTGCTGCCGCAGAAGGTGAATTTGTCACTGTTGTCATCACAGGCGTTTGTATCCGGAAAATGCCAAAATCCGCCCACGGGACAAAGATGCAAGTTGACCGTGAACTTTGCGTGAAATGCGGCATGTGCCAGATTTGTCCCGGCATTTTACTTGATAAAGAAGGGGCTCCACACTTTAACAACAACTGCTCCGGTTGCCTGAGTCAGGCTGCTGCCTGTGGGCAGATGTGCCCGAAAGGGGCGATCTCTCCAATTGCAAAGCAGGAGGGTGCTTCTGTAAATGCACGACCTGCGCTTCCGGTGGCACCCGAAGGGATAGAGCTGCCAAATTTTGCAGGTTTATCGCTTCCTGAGAAAATAGCAGTGGCAATTCGAGGTGTCGGCGGCCAGGGGAACCTGTTCTTTGGCAAGGTGCTCACGCAAATGGCCTTTCTAGCCGGCTATGGTGAAACCAATGTCGTAAAAGGGGAGACCCATGGGATGGCGCAGATGGGTGGACCTGTTATATCGACCTTTAGTTGTGGTAAAGTATGTTCGCCGGTTCTTTTACCAGGGACTGCAGATTGCCTGGTAACCATGGAGAAAAGTGAGATCTTGCGCCAGGGTTTTCTTGATATGCTGAAACCGGGTGGAACCGTGCTTATGGCCAGTACCAGAGTGTTTCCATACGGGGTAGATGAAGATCAATATCCTACGGATCAGGAAATCAAAGATGTTCTTGCAGGGTATAAAATTGTTGAAGTCGATGTTCTTGCTGAGGCACTGGCCCTTGGAGATGCGAGCGGGAGAAGTGCGAATGTCGTTATGATGGGTGCCCTGAGCAAGCTCGCTCCTTTTGGCGATTTCCCTGAAGAACTGTGGCTGAAGGCGCTGAAGAATGTCAGTCCAAAGCCTGCAATCTGGACAGCGAATTATGCTGCCTTTAATGCTGGAAAGAAGCTGGTGTAATGACCTTGTTTCTTCTGTAAGTCCATCAGTCATAGGGTGAGCTACTATGGTGAATCCCTATGACTGATTCATACGTTTTCTTCCCCAGCCTCCTTGACCAAGACAAAGCCATGAATCCAAAAATCACTACTCAGATAAATTTTGATGATATTACGGAGCTATTCCGTACAGCTCAGCAGGAGAACCGTAACTTCCTCTTTGAGTATGAGGTGTACAATCTTCTTGCCAGGTCGGGTGCAGAAACACCACCAAAGTCTATCCTTATCCCGAGAGGAGCCAGGCCTTCAGAGGAGGAGCTACTTGCACTTCCCGGTGAGAAAGTTGTTTTAAAAATTGTTTCTCCGACAATCATTCATAAAACGGAAGTGAAAGGAGTTCGGGTTGTCGAGAAAGATCCAAATAAAATACGATCTTCCATGCGCAGAATGCTTTATGAGGTTCCTGAGAATTATGCTGCCTGGTGTCAAGCCAACCCTGACGGCATGCCGGAGGTGTACCGGGGATTAACCGGGGAGGTCCTGATAGCTGCAATAAGCAGAGATCTTCAAGGCGTGCTTATGGTGCAGTTTATGCCGCCTGACTCCGGGGCCTTTGGCAATGAGCTTATTGTGGGTCTACGAAACACTCGCGAATTCGGCATGATTATCAGTGCCGGGCTGGGCGGTACCGATACCGAGCTCTATGCGAAACGATTTCGTAAAGGACAGGCCATTGTTGCAGCCTCATGTGAACTTATCGATGGTGAACACTTTTTTGAACTGTTCCGTAAAACAATTTCCTATAGAAAACTTGCCGGCCTGACTCGTGGACAGAGACGTATCGTAACGGATGAGCAACTCATTGAATGTTTCAGTTCCTTTATTGAGATGGGTCGCACCTATTCTGTGACAAATCCTGCTGCGGAATTTGTGATTGAAGAAATGGAGATTAATCCTTACGCCTTTACGGATTTCCTGATGGTGCCACTGGATGGCATGTGCAAGTTTTCACTGCCCCAGAGAGTTGACAATACAAGGCCCGTTGCCAAGATAGATAATTTGCTCCATCCTAAAACCATAGGTCTGATAGGGGCTTCAACCAAGCGTAAGAACTTTGGCCGTATCATCCTCGATAACATTCTAGCCGAAGGGTACAGCAAGGACAATATCGTGGTAATCAAGCCTGGAGCCGATGAAATTGATGGCGTCAAGTGTGTACCTGATCTTACATCCCTGCCGGAAAAACTTGATCTCTTTGTGGTGGCAATTGGCGCAGAACAGGTTCCTGCTCTTGTCGATGAAATAGTCGATCTCGATTGTGCCAATAGTGTCATGTTAATCCCGGGTGGCATGGGGGAGAACGAAGAGAGCAAAGAGCGAGCAGAACAGGTAATAGCTAAAATAAATGCAGTGCACGGCACAGAAGGCGGTGGTCCGGTATTTTTAGGCGCCAACTGTATGGGCGTCATTTCGCATCCGGGCAAATACGACACCTGGTTTATTCCTGAGGAGAAATTACCCAAAAACAGAGAGCTGAAGCCACACCGGGCAGCACTTGTGAGCCAGAGCGGGGCGTTTATGCTTCATCGCTCCAGTCAGTGTCCCGAATTGGCCCCTGCTTATCTCGTCTCGATGGGTAACCAGACCGACCTTACCCTGGGCGATATGGTCAAATACTTTAAAAACTCCAAAGAGGTTGATGTTATTGCCGTCTATGCAGAGGGCTTTAACGACCTCGATGGTCTCGAATTCGCCAAAGCAGTTCGTGAAGCTGTCCTTATGGGTAAAGAGGTTCTTTTCTATAAGGCCGGTCGTACCCCTGAGGGCCAAACTGCTACCAGTGGGCATACGGCATCCCTTGCCGGAGACTATATGGTTTGTGAGAGCTGTATTCGCCAGGCCGGAGCCATTGTCGCCAGATCCTTTACCGAATTTCAGGACCTCTTTCTTCTTGCAGAAAATATCAGCACCAAGAAAATCAAGGGCAACCGGTTGGCCGCAATGAGTGGCGCTGGCTTTGAAGCTGTTGGCATGGCAGACTCTATTCAATCAGATGACTTTCAGATGCAGTTGGCGAGTTATTCCGCGGCAACAGTGAGCAAGGTCGCAAAAGTCCTTACCGAGAAACGTTTGGATAAACTTGTCACCATATCCAACCCATTAGACATTAATCCATCAGCAGATGACGAAGCCCACGCCGAGATTGTTCGCGTGTTGATTCAGGACGGCGCTGTAGATGCAATTGTCGTTGGTCTGGACCCATTATCCCCGGCCATGCATACCCTCGATGAGACGGAGGTCCCTGCATTTTCCATGGATGCCGAAAATGGGATTATACCGCTGCTTTCTGAAGTGGTCAGCAACAGTGATGTGCCCGTTATTGCAGTAGTTGATGGGGGGAGACTGTATGACCCATTTCGCGATGCATTACTCGCAAGAGGTATTCCGACGTTTCCGGTTTGTGATCGCGCTGTAGCTTCCCTTTCACTTTATATAGAAAGCCGATTGTACGCCGAGAGCATCAGGGTTGGAATTACTCAGTAATTCACGAAAATGAACGCATAGCCGGAAAAAGGGTGTCCGGCTGTGCGTTGCTTACGGCTTGCAATCGCAGGGCACGTCCTCTGATGAAAAAACTAGAAGGAGTCTTTATCACCTAAAGACTCCTTTTGATGTAAAGGCTATGAGGACGAGGCGCTTATTTTTTCGTTTCCTTGCAGATGATCTGTCGCAAGTTACAGAACAGGCTGGCTGTTCCCGTTTCTTTGAATCGCCAGTTTGTTTCGAGCTTTATCCGTCCGTGTATCATCCGCCCCCTTTGAGATGTCACCGATATTCGTAAACAGGCATGATGTTAGCGTCTTTCATAAATTTTTATTATTGCTGATAACTGTAGATCCCGATCATCGACCCGCGTAACCGGAAGCTGGATAATATGACCGGACGCGACCCCGGCCGGAAAACTAATAAGCAACTGTTTTTCACCTGTCAGATATCCGGTGCCATTACAGCGCCAGCAACCTGCCACTCCCTTGTGGCCAAAACAGTTGCAGCTCGGGCAGCGAATCTGCATGGGCACCTTCAACCGAACATTGCCGCCCTGTCTTGCCTGTTCTCTGGTTAGCTGCACCTCGATGGTACTGTTGTGGGTGAATCTTGGATGCCGGTCTTCCTCAAAGCCAGAGAGCAACCTGTCGAACAATCCGTCAAAAAGACTGTTATACCCATGGATTGAACGATCCAGAAACCTGTTTGGATAACCATCTCGATTTACTTCGGGAATGAGCGGCTCAACAACGCTCTCGCCTGAACCTGGTTCGGTATAGGCGGGTTTCGGTTGTCTGTGTACCTCGACCCTGTCCTGGAGGTGACTGTCGTAGGTTCTTCGGCTGGCCGGATCACTCAAAACGGAGTACGCTTCATGAATCGCCTGAAAGGGTGTTTGATTTTCTCCGTAGTGGTCGGGATGGTATTCCTTTGCCAGCCTGCGAAAGGCTGCCTTGATGTCTTCCTGTGATGAAGTGAATGGAATACCTAAAATGATATAATAGTTCTTTGGCATTGCAGATCCTCCTGAAAAATAACAATCGCTCCGAAATTATTCAGAAATATCCATAAGTCAAATCTGTACGCAAACTATCTGTTGTTGCTCTTTAATTACTCTTTTTGCCAGGTCGCTGGCGTTTTTCCTCCCTTGGATTAGCATTCCTTTTGATGTCCAGTAGTGTGTAGCAGTCTCTTGATGCCATCTCTATTTTTTCATAAAAATTTTGTTTCAGCAATTGAAACAATGTACCTGTCGAATGGTTAAAGGACGATGCAGAGAGCGTGAGCTCATAGTGCGGTTTGGCTGTTTCCCAAGCCAATCTGCTGAATCCGCACCCCTCAGTTCCATTATTTTATTGATCCGCTGAGCTGTCGGCGGATGGGTCTGCAGCCATGACGGGGCCATATAGGTCCAGGCTGAGAAAATAAGATTGCGCAAATAACTGCGATGATATTTCTCAAGCTTATACAGCGCATGGGCCATCCCCGCAGGGTCCCGGGTAAGCTCACAGCTTACGAGATCTGCCTCAAACTCCCGTGTCCTTGATAGGGCCATCTGCAGTATCATAGCCACCGTCGGGGCGAAAATTATAAAGAGAACAGGGACCATGGGCAGTTCAACCTGCCCTGTAAGAGCTAGCGGCATGGTGAGTAGCAGCACTATCTGGCCAAAGGCAGAAATGACGCCGGTAATTCTTCGGACCCTGTCCGCCAGGGCTATAACCTTGAGGTCATTGTTTTTTATATGAGCGATTTCGTGCCCGACTATACCTGCGATCTCACGCAGGTCGAGATTTCTGAGCAAAGTGTCAGTGAAGACAATCACCGGATTGTCGCTGTCACCGGTAGCATAGGCGTTCATGGCTCTGGAAGGCTCGCAGAAGAGTTGAGGGATCCTGGAAAGTCCCGCCCGTCTGGAGATCTCTTCCGTCACCCTGTAAAGGTTCGGGCTGGTGAAGCGGGAGAGCGGTCGGACTCCTTTGGTACGGAGCAATCGCTCTGTATCCATGGTTCCTGAAATGACGAGGGGTACACCAGTGACCAATAACGCCATCCAGACCCCATCCCACCCTGCTACCATATACGCGGCAAGCCCGGTCACTGCTGCCATGACTGCAAGCAAGACCACTGTATGCAGGAAGTTCTTCAGTTTATTTTGAATAACAAGGTTGCTGTTCATAATCACACCTCGCAATAACGTAGTTTCGGGGAACCTTTCGTGTTACCAATCCTCCATCGCCATACCTCTTTCGATCAGAGCGTCAATCTCTGCTATTTTCTTTTCAGTCTGGGTCAACTGCTTTTCTATCATGGTGAAAATTTCATCATCGGTTCCGAGAAGTTCTCTTGTTTTCTGCTTCAATTTTTCTCCGGCAAGAAGGTACTCCCTCATATCCTTGCGAATGATCTTTCGCTGGTGATGCTTCTGAAGTTCAGTCTCGACCAACGGCACAAGACGTCTGATGGAAACCTCCACGATCAGATCCCGTGGAACGTGATACTGCTTTGCTATGCTGTTGATAGTATTGAGAGTCGATCTGCTCAAAACGAAGGTCTTTTGCTTGAGCGCATCCTTGCCGCCCTTTGTATCCTTGGTCTTTTCAGCAAGCCTTTTCAGCTCAGCCCTGTCTTGGGTGAGTTGATCCAGCAGGGATTTCTGTTTGATCCCAAGTTGGCCTGAGATCACCCCGAGAAGTTCTATAAGCTCTGTTGGCAGCTTGAAGGTCGCTCTGACCGACTGTTTACAAATCAGGTCGTTTAAAGTGATCCTGGATTTTTCGTTATATGTCTGGTGGTTTGTCTCCATTTTCTTGCCTCCGTAATAGGAAATTATGAACTGATTATTACTATGTCAACAAATGTGATAAAGTAATGAAATGAAAAAATGATGAAAAATGAATTTCAAATATTGACATGAGCAAAGGCAGTATTAATTTCTGGGTCATAGACATGAACAGTCGAAGGAAAAGTTCGTAACGTAATGTAAATGCTTAGTTAAGTTTCAAACAATGCGTGCGGCTGAATCTCCCCTGGGATTCAGAGTGAAAACCCTTTAAGAGGAGGAAAGATTATGTGGACAAGAGTGAGTGATATTGACCGTATGTTTGGAGCTATGAATCTGTTGCACTCCAGGATGAACAGGTTGTTCACGGATTATGACAGATCTTATGGCACTGATGCAGGTTGGCGTGTTTCCGGAGGAACTCCAAAAACAAACATGTATGACCTCGGCGACAAGCTGCAGGTAGTCGCAGAGCTACCGGGTGTGGCAAAAGAAGACCTGAACGTGCGCATCCAGGGTAACTATCTCGAACTGAGCGGATCGCGTAAATCAGATGGCCCAGAAGGATACAAGGCCCACAGAATTGAGCGGGGCTCCAGCACCTTTACCCGCAGCTTCACGCTGCCAGTGGATGTTGACTCAGAGCGGGTGGAGGCAGTGCTCAAAGATGGTGTATTAAAAATGATCCTGCCCAAGGTTGAGGCCGCAAAACCCAAGCAGATCACCGTCAGCTGACATGTCGATCATAACATTTGTATATAAGGAGGAATTGTCATGAGTGAAAGAAAAGATATTACCACACGGCAGGAATCCATATCTGAGCGAAATATCAAGATCCCCACTGTCGCCCCCCTGGTCGATATATATGAGAATGACGAAGAAATCCTGCTGCATGCGGACATGCCTGGGGTAAAAAAAGAGGAGATTACCATTAACATTGATAACGGCAGACTTGAACTTTCAGGCATCAGGAAGATGGAAACTTCAGGTGCCACCGGCTGGGAGGAGTTTGGTGAGGTCGAATACCAGAGGGTTTTCTCAGTGCCCCAGTCTATTGATGTTGGAAAAGTCAATGCGGAGCTGAGTGATGGCGTGCTGAAACTGCATCTGCCAAAAGCGGAAGCGGCTAAACCCAGAGTTATTGAGATAAAGGCAGCTTAAAGGAAGTATGAGTGGACACCAGCAGCTAAGGAACATGGACCCCTTGATATGTAAGGCGACACTATTGTTACCTCAAAATTACATTTAAGCTCATGTACGAATGTATTTTCCTACTCATCAGGTAGGACTGCTCAGTAACTATAGTCAATGGCCACCAATACCTCGGCGTCAGCTCTATCTGGCTGAGGTATTGGTGGCAATAAAAAACACATAACCATCCAGTCTCTGGTCAAGGCCGGTTATCTTGCATCCTGTACAGTATGTATACTGAGGCAGTTAATACTGGCCGCTTAACAGTGGAAGATCCTTTTCCACCGTGAAGTATACTAAAAAGGAAGCTTCGCCACTCTCTTTCTCTACCCTGCGGCGCTTAATTTTCTCAATAAGTTCCGGGTTATTTTCCTCCCTCACCTTTTTCAAAAACAGTCTCCTGCCCCGGTATCCCTCTCCTTCCTCGACAAAGAGGTAGGATGCGTAGGGGTTGGATTGCACATTGTGATGAGTAAGACGGTCACGCATGATGAACGTCAGTGTTCCTTCCTCCAGAAAATGTGGTCGCGAATAGATGGCAGTATCGACTTTTCCTTCGCTGTCCGCAGTTGCCAGTACCCCGAATCCCCGTGTTTTTTCAAAGTAGTCTTTTAAGTTTTCCATGTCATATCCTATAATAGTTGTGAAAATTTCAACAGCGGTGGTGGATCGAGAAGACCTTCAACCCATCTGGCGGGCCAGCAATCCATCCCGTTTTGCGCTCCCAGGAGCGCTCCTAAAACTGCTCCTCTTCCAGCATTGTCGCCACCACACATTGTGTTGGCTATGAGTCCTTGCTCAGGTTGGTTCTGATACTTGAGGGCAAGGTACAGGGTAGCCGGGAGTGCTTGATCGACATAGCAGGCAGATGAAAAATGTCTGCCGACCACGATATGGTCGGGATAGTTTGCCAGTGCCCTCAGTCGATCTTCTTTCAGCTCTGCAGGAAGTGTATCTGTAGATGATGTCATTGCCTCATGAAGAGAATCCCCATATACCAGTGCAAGTTGCAGTCTTGCCAGAATCGATCCCCAATACTGCACCTTCTCTCCTCCGTGGGTCAGGGGAAGATGATTGAGAGCAGTGTCAATGGCAAGCTCAGGATCCCTGGCCAGTACTAGCAGCACTGGCAGCATCTGGGTAAAACCTCCTATGTGCTTTTCATCAGTTCTACCACATTTCTTCAGTTCCACACCTTTCCCGTATCTGAGAAAAAAGTGTCTCAGATATTCTTCTACATACGTGTCGTTATGGCAACCAGGAGTGGTCATGTACTCCACCAGCCTTTGGAGCCAGTTCTCGGCGGAATACGAGCCGTTTTCAAGCAGCAGATTCAGCAATTCTTTGGCCAGTTTGAGATTCAGCGTATTCTCCCCGGCCTGCAGAAACTGATGATAATGTATGTTTTTCTGACCCCAGAAGCACTTTTGCTCATGTAGAATATCCGCCCTGGCTGAACGGGCAGTATATACGGAGCGATAGAGAATGGAGTCCGGATGTGGATTTCGTGGCTGCACATAATTTTCAACAATTCCATAATCTCTTTTCAGGGCATTGGTGTCATAGTACCAGTGGACCGGCATTGCCAGGGCGTCACCAATAAACATCCCGTAGAGGGCACCGTTCAAGCGGTCAATGAAATCATTTTGGTTCATGTCTTTACTTCCTCTACTCCAATTTACTCATACTCATTAAAAATAAGCGTCATAGACTATTAGCCAATGGGTGCTGATGGGAGTTGTAGTGATAGTTAAAGCTATTATTTATAGGTGAGGGAACAGCTCGGGCGTGGAGCTCTGCTCAATGAACTTCAGCCGTTATTCTGTTTAGATATTCGCTGTTATGGGGCAGAAAGACGGGTAGCCAAAAGGGGGGAGGCAATTGAGGCTTGCCAAGAAAGATCTTTCTCTTGTTTCGCCAAGGTGATTTACTCGTAGTCAATTTGAACAACTCATCACTGAAAATCCTTAATCTAGCGTGCAGATATGAAAAAATCTCAGCAATCCAATTTCCGTACCGTTTAGATGGTTAAGATTGGCAAGTCTATATCATTGTTCTAACACAACAATTATTCACTGTAAAAGCATTCGCCTAATAGCTATAACGGCGTGAGCATGTATTGTCAGCCGGTGCTATGTTGTAGGCTTGTTTCTTTTTCTGACCCTGTAGTATAATGAAATACGAATAATGCTCTAAGAAAACTGACAACAGACAAAGCCAAACCTGCTGAAAGGCTGGGTCGGAAAGATACGGGTCTTAACAGATAGCCGAGCTGCCTTGAGGAAAGGTGGTTCGGCTTTTTGTTTTTTTTGACATAATTAGCGTGACTTGAGATTGAGCTATTTTTTACAGATGGCCCCTATCCTTTATCTGAAGCAGAGGGCCAGCAACAACGAGATTTAGAGGACATCGACTGATATGCAAAAAAAAAGCAAATGGATAGTATTCTTGTTGTTTGTTCTACTCGTAATTGGCTCACTTGTTTTTAAATATTCTCCTCTATTCTATGGTTCTGATGACATATCAGTAGAGAAGGGTGGGCATGTCAGCATAAAAACTCTCGATGTTGCGCCTGAACAACTCACAGCCAGTCAAGAGGCTGAGATCGATAAACTGGTGGCGCCAATCCCTCCTAATTGGGTAGGTGATTTTGATGGCATTCGAAAACGTAATTATATCAGAATCCTCGTACCCTATAGTAAAACGTTTTTCTCTGTTGATCGTGGCAAACAGCACGGCATCGATTACGATTTCGGCAAAGCTCTGGAAAAATGGATTAATAAAAAATATCCGTCTCAGGTAAAGACCAGACCATTTGCGGTACTTTTTATCCCTGTAAAACGTGATCAACTGCTTCCAGATCTCGTTGCTGGTAAGGGTGACATTGCTGCGGGTGGTCTTACCGTTACAGCAGATCGCCAAAAGGATGTTGATTTCGTATCGCCATTTGCCAGTGGGGTGAGGGAAGTGCTGGTTACTGTACCAGATTATCCGCCTGTATCGAAAATTGACGACCTTTCCGGCAAAGAGATCACCATCAGAGCCTCAAGTAGCTATTTTGAGCATCTGACAGCCATTAACACGCGTCTAAAAGAAATGGGTTTACAGCCCACCACAATCATTTCAGCTGATGAATCGCTGGAGTCTGAAGACCTGCTGGAGATGGTCAATGCCGGCCTGATTCAAGCTACAGTCGTTGATCGGTACTTGGCCCAGATCTGGCTACCTCTTTACACTGAAATGAAGATCAATGATTCGTTGTATATCAATGATACTGGAGAGTTGGCCTGGGCTATACGCAAAGACAGCCCACAACTTTCAAAGATGTTGAACAGCTTTATGAAGGAGCATAAGGTTGGAACAACTTTTGGCAACATCCTGGTTAAGCGCTATGTCGAAAATCCTGAAAGAGTCCTTAATCCGACATCCAAAGAAGAGATGCAGAAGTTTGAAAATCTCGTAGAGTTGTTCAAACTACATGGTAATACATATAATTTTGATTATCTCATGCTGATGGCACAGGGCTATCAGGAATCAATGCTGGACCAGAAAGCCCGAAGTCATAGGGGAGCTGTCGGCATTATGCAGATACTTCCATCAACAGCGGCAGACCCGGTGATCAACATTAAGGGGATTGAAAAAGATCCGGCCAAAAATATAGAAGCTGGGGCAAAATATCTGCGATTTTTGACTGACAAATATCTGAGCGATGAGGACATTACACCTTCTAATCAAACACTTATGGCATTTGCGGCTTATAATGCCGGCCCTGGTAATCTACTGAAGTTCCGCCGTCTTGCCGAGAAGTCAGGGCAAGATCCGAATATCTGGTTTCATAATGTCGAGTATGCAGCGGCTCGCATAACAGGTCAGGAAACTGTCAAATATGTCGCTAATATTTATAAATATTATCTTGCCTATAAACTTGTTACTGCAATGCAGGAATCTCAAAAGAAACCGTTGACCAATTAGGCCAATAGAGAACGCACTTCATGGGTATCAATCTTCCTCTTGTAGCCCATGATACGGAGCAGGCTTGGAAGCGGAGTAGAGAACTTCGTCTTTTCCGGTTCCTAATCCCGCAAATGATCCCGCGCCCAGTCACACATCATATCAAGAATAGGATAGATACTTTTTCCCTTGTCAGTAAGAGAATATTCAACCTTTGGCGGAACCTGCGGATAGACCTCGCGGTGCACCAGGCCATCGGCCTCCAGTTCCCGTAGTTGTTGAGTCAACATTTTTCGTGTGGTGTCGGAAAACTGCCGCTGCAGTTCAGAAAAGCGCATTGTCTCCTGTGCTAGATGCCAGAGAATGGAAGCCTTCCATTTTCCTCCGACCACGGCCAGGGTGACATCTATGCCGCACTTGTACTCTTTGCCCCGATACACTATCAGGTCATCTATTGCTGTGTTCTGTTCCATTGCCATCCCCCCTGGAGGGTTTCAAAAAAATAAATAGGTACCCTGGAAGTTCCTACGTACCTAAAAAGTACGTTATTGACTAAAGGTGTCGTATGAGTGAATGTAGCACAATAGTTTTGTAATGAAAAGATCACACCCAATATCAACTTCAATAAAGGACAGAGGCGAGCTTATGAAAGCATTAGCATTTAATGGTAGTCCCAACAAGAAGGGCAATACCTATCATGCACTGAAGATGGTGACGGACGAATTGGAAAAAGAAGGGATTGAAACAGAAATTCTTCACGTCGGCAACAAGGCTATCCGGGGTTGTCTGGCCTGTGGGCAGTGTGCCAAAAAACAGAACGAGCAGTGTATTCAGACCGATGATCCGGTTAATGAGTGGATACAGTTGATGAAAGATGCCGATGGCATCCTCGTCGGTTCACCTGTTCACTATTCAGCTATTGCCGGAACGATGAAATCGTTTCTCGATCGTGCTTTCTACGTGAGCGGCGTCAATGGATCCATGATGCGGCATAAGGTGGGAGCGTCGGTGGTGGCGGTCCGCCGTTCCGGTGGTCTGCCGACATTTAATCAACTGAACAACTTCATCTGTTATTCCGAGATGCTGATGCCGACATCCAACTACTGGAATGTCATCCACGGAACCAAACCGGGAGAGGCGGTACAGGATCTGGAAGGTGCGCAGATTATGCGGACTCTTGGCAAAAACATGGCCTGGTTGATGAAATTGGTTGAAAACGGCAAGGGCGTGATTGCGCCGCCGGAAAAAGAAGACAAAGTCTGGATGCATTTTGTCCGCTGACGGCGGCGGAGAACGAAAAGAGGGGGGTGGTTCTACTAACTGCGAAGTACTTATACAGGAAGGTGGTGCGCCCCTGAATTGTACCTACAGGTGAAATATGGAACTCGTAGAAGCGATCAAAACCAGAAGAAGCATTCGCCAGTTTCAGGATAAACAGGTTCCCGAAGAGCATGTAGCGGCCATCATTGAGGCCGCAATGCTGGCTCCGTCTGCCGGCAATCAGCAGCCCTGGCATTTTATCATTCTCTCTGAGCGGGAAAAACTTGACCAGATCCCTTCCTTCCATCCTTACAGCAAGATGGTGCTACAGTCTCCTGTGGCTCTTCTGATTTGCGGCGACCCCACCGGCACCCCTTGGCCAGACTTCTGGCCACAGGATTGTAGCGCCGCCACGCAAAACGCGCTTCTGGCCGCGCGGGACCTTGGCCTGGCAACGGTCTGGGCCGGCATATATCCGGTGGAGGAGCGAATGGCAGGATTTCGCCAATTGTTGGGCATTCCGGCACATGTCTATCCTTTTGCACTGATTCCTATAGGATGGCCGGAAGGGGAGTTTAAGGCAGTCGACAGAAGCAAACCAGAGCGTATACACCGCGAGACTTGGCAGGGGCAGAGTAGCCAGCCGGAATCAGGTGTGAAATAGGATGGTGCCACGATGAAATACACCCACCCGGTTTTCAGGCCGCCTTTTGAAGCACATTCTCTTTTGCTACAGGTGACGGTGGGTTGCAGTCATAACAGCTGTGCATTTTGCAGCATGTACAGTGATGTTCGTTTTCAGGCTGAAACAATTGAGCAGATTGAGCGTGATCTGCGGGAGGCGAGACGAAATTGTATAGAGGTAAAACGGGTTTTTCTGGTAAGCGGTGACCCTTTTTGTCTCAGTAGTGCTCGTCTGGCTGAGATTGCAGACAAGATTAATGTGATCCTGCCAGAGGTCGAGACCATCGCCATGTACGCATCCATACAAAATATTGGTGCTAAGACGGATGATGAGTTGAAAGCATTACGTGCCCGCAAGATAAATGATCTCAATATCGGTCTGGAATCGGGCCTTTCTGAAGTTGTCCATGATCTCAATAAGGGCTTCACCATTGATGAGGCGAAGCATCAGCTGCAGCGTCTGCAGGCTGCCGGTTTCGATTTTAGCCTTAATATCATCATTGGTGCCGGCGGCCGTCAGAAATATCGAGAAAATGCTATCGCATCCGCAGAGATAATCAACGAGATCCAACCGCATCTCATCTTTATTGCAACGCTTCATCTGGAGGAGGATTGCGTCCTGGCGGCAAAACTCGAACAGGGACTCTTTGCAGAGAATACACTTCGAGAAAACCTTGAGGAAGAGATACTCTTCCTCAAGCATCTGCAACTGAAGAACACCCGTTTTTTCGGCTTACACCCTTCGAACACTATCCGCCTTGACGGGCAACTTCCGGTAGACAAAGAGCGGATGTTAAAAGAACTGGAGCATGGGCTAGCCTCTATCGACGCAAAATATCTTGATGTCCAGAACACACGATTGGTCAGAGGTAATGAAGGCGCCGTTCTGCTCCGAGATTAAGCTCTGTTGCATTTGGAGGTATATCCGTGATCAGGGCAAATCGGCGTTCGTCTGTTGAGTTATTTCGACTCTTTTTTATTGCTCAAAAAGTGGCACAATGATAAGTATTTAGTGGTGTTTGATACTTTCTTTCAGGGGTGTTGCTATGAGTGTGGTATGCGATAAGGGGGCCATTCCAACGAGCGAGCAGATGGTTGAACTCATTCGTGAATCTCAGATGCGCTCCCGTGAGTATGGCATTTGTTCAGAAGAGCGAAACACAGCACAGGTAAAACTCTCCCCGGAAGGACTTAAAGAACGGATACACTCCAACAATACGCTGTATGATGTTGTTGTTTCGCATATCAAGGAATTCTATCTTCTGTTATCTCCCGAAGATTTTATGATCGCATTGGTCGATCGTGATGGCTATATCCTTCATCTTGATGGGAGTGAACGGATTCAGGCGATTTTTGCCGAGCGAAATTGTGCACCGGGCTATCGCTGGCAGGAAAAAGATGTCGGGACTTCGGCAATCAGTCTCTGTTTGCGATTACAGGCCCCTTTTCAGCTGAACGACACGGATCATTATTGTCGACGCGGTCATGGCTTTACCAGCTCCGCAGCTCCCATCTTTGGTCATGACAAGGCGCTGGAGGGCGTCCTGGTCATCTCCGGGAGTACCAGTCTGACGCATCCGCATACACTGAGCATGATTACTTCTGCCGCTCGCTCCATTGAAGAACAGATGAGACTGCTGCGCCGTAATCAAGAACTGTCTGTATATACAGGATTCCTTGACAATGTGCTCGAAGCCGCAGGTACAGGTCTCCTCACCTTTGATAAAGAGTTTCGTATCTGGAAGGTCAACAGGAAAGGCGAGGAGATTCTCGGCCAGGAAAAGCTTGCAGGAAAACAGCTTTCAGCTGCAACCGGGCTGCAGCTTGACCTAGACGATATTGCCAGGAATCCAGGTGAATGGAAGGGCAGAGAGTGCTATTTCAAACATAATGGCCGGGGGATCCACTTCTTCTATTCAGCTCAGCCGGTATTTTCCAGGCAGAATGCGTTGCTAGGGGCAGTTCTTGTTTTTGAGGAGTTTGGCAATATCAAAAAACTGGCCAACAAGATCTCCGGCGACCGGGCGTTTTTCACCTTTGAACATCTGATCGGTCAATCAGAAAAGTTTCGCGATGCAGTTGATATGGCACGGCGTGCTTCCGGCTCATCGAGCACGGTGCTGCTGCTTGGTGAGACCGGCACCGGCAAGGAGTTGTTTGCCCAGGCCGTACATAACGCTAGTAAACGTTGCCAACAGCCGTTTATTCCCATCAATTGTGGCGCGATTCCAAACGAATTGCTGGAAAGCGAACTGTTTGGCTATGTAGATGGTGCCTTTACCGGGGCCTTGAAGGGTGGGCGTCCCGGGAAGTTTGAACTCGCCAATGGCGGCACGGTTCTGCTCGATGAGATCGGTGACATGCCCCACGACATGCAGGTGAAACTGCTACGTGTTCTTCAGACCGGAGAGGTTCAACCAGTGGGCTCCGGGTCATTGCTGCGAATCAATGTACGCATTATCGCCTCGACCCATGTCAATCTTGCCGAGGCGGTTGCCCAGAACCGTTTTCGTCGCGATCTTTTCTATCGCCTCAATATCCTGCCGATCAACATTCCGCCTTTAAGGGAGCGGGGGGCGGGTGATATTGAGCTGCTGGCAGCGTATTTCATTGAACGTAACAGGCCTGGCTGCAGTCTGAGCCGGGAGGTCCTGGACGAACTTCATGGCTACAGTTGGCCTGGCAATGTGAGGGAGCTTGAAAACACCATCCAGCGGGCTCTGCATCTCTGCGAGGATGACCAGCTGCTTCCGGAGCATCTTGATCTTCCTGTTGATACCGCACGGCACATTGCCCCTGTTTCCGGAACACTTCAGGAGATAGAAAGAACGGCTATTGTATCAACACTTGGGAAGACTGACTGGAATATGGTCCAGTCAGCAAAACAGCTTGGAATTTCCCGTGCCACGCTCTACAGGAAAGTGAAAGAGTATAAACTGGTAAAAAACTAAGAAGGTGCAAAGGGCAGACTGGTGCTTTGGGGCATCAGAGAACCCGCTGGTGAGTCCAACGGGTTCTTCTGGTTGTGCGGGGACTATTCTTTAATCGCTGCGAGTACTTTTTCACCCCATTCTGCGCCAACATCTTCCAGAACCTGGGGCCATACTTCCTTCTTTATTTTTGCAGCCGTTGCTGCTATTTGTTCATCAGTAACAGGTACGATCGTCGCGCCATAATCAGCTAGTTGCTTTTCATTGGCTGCCTGATCCGCCTTGGCCATATCCCAACGCCGATCTTCAAACTGGGTGGCCACGTCGGTGATCTCCTTTTGCTGTTCAGGAGACATGCCGTCATACAATTCTTTGTTGATAATCAGATACCACACTTCAAAATGAGTATTCGAAGGGATGTAATATTTGGTCACATCTCGGAAGGACGAATAGTACCCTTCTGCGCCAGAGCCAATAACGCCATCCACAACACCGGTCTGCACTGCGGTAAAGGCTTCAGAAAATGGCAGTGGTGTTCCAAGGTAGCCGGTTTTGTCAGCCAGTAATTGAAAGGTCTTCATTGGTGGAACACGCAGTTTGATGCCTTTTGCTGCCTCAGGATTGCCTGGTTCTACCGGCTCTCTGTTCAATGCGATTCCGCCAAAGTAAACAGGCCATGCCGCAAGCAGATGGATGTTTTGCTCGTTGTACAGTTCAGCCACGACATTACGGAGCGGTGCTCCTGCTGAATAGTTCCGTCGAGCCTGCTCCCAGCTCTTGACCATATAGGGAAAGTAGACAACCTGAAACCGCTTGTCAGCTGCGGAGGCAGGCGGCTGGCATGCCATATCCACAGCACCGAGTCCGACTCTTTCCTGAACGACGGTGTAATCACCGAGGGCGCTGGCTGGGTAGATTTTAGTTTTAATTTTACTGTCAGAAGCCTTTGCCAGTGTTTCCGAGAACCAGCGGAGATCCTTGTCAATGGCCGTATCCTGCGGACGCACATGCGAGATTTTCAATGTTTTTGCCTGCACGGAGGTGGCCAGTAGTGCAGCACAGGCCAAGGCGAGCCCTACACGGAATACAAATGTCTTTTTCATTACCTCACTCCTTCGTTGTTGATGGATTAATAGCCAAAAAGACCCGGGATAAAGAGGGACAGGTCTGGCCACAATGATGTCAGGAACACGACGGGCACATAACCGAAAGCAATCAGGATCATTGCCGGCTTGATAACTTCCGAGAATTCTACTTTGCCGATACGCATGCCGAGGTAGAGGATACTGGCATACGGTGGCGTTACCCCGCCCATGGCGGTATTGACACCCATGATGGCTGCAAACTGAACGGGGCTTACGCCGATAGCCTCCATCAGTGGCAGCAGCAAGGGGGCAATGAGGATGATCGAGGTGACGTCATTGACGATCATGCCCACAAAGAACAGCAGGAAATTAATGAGAATCAGGAGAATGATCTTGTTCTGAGTGATGGTAAAGACACCTTGGACCAATGCCTGCGGTACATCTTCCATGACAAATATCTGGCTCAGCATCAGGCTGAAGACGATCATGACCATGATCGCACCGACGGCGGTGGCAGAATTTTTCGCCGCTTCAACAAAGACACTCCAGGTGAGCCCCTTGTAGATCATGAATCCAACTGGGATGGCATATATGACGGCCACTGCTGCGGCCTCGGTGGGCGTCATGATACCGCCGTAGATTCCACCAAGAATGATGGTCGGCATGATCAGCGCCGGAATTGCCCGCGAGGTAAGAGTAACTCCTTCCTTGACCGTTTCCGCCATATTTTTGGGAGGATCGAGTATCAGGGGAAAGTTCCTGGCCATGACCAGATTCACGACGGAAAAGAGTGCGGTGATCAGTAGTCCCGGGCCGAGCGTTGCCAGAAAGCAGGCGAGGATTGAGGTGTCGGTAACCCAGCCATAAATAATCATGGTCACACTCGGCGGGATGAGGAGGCCGAGGATGGAGGAGTTGGCTACAAGAGCAGTAGCATATCCGCGAGGATAACCTTTTTCGGCCATCTCCGGTATCAGCAGGGGGCCGGTTGCCGCCACACCGGTCAGGCCGCTGCCGGAGATGGCGCCGATAATTGCGCAGCTGACGGAGGCGACTACACCGAGACCGCCACGTATCCGACCGACAAATATATTGACGAACTTCAAGAGACTGGCGGCTATACCGCTTTCACTCATGATGGTTCCGGCAAAGACAAAGAGCGGGATGCAGAGCAGGACCGGATTTGAGAGCTGATTGAACCCCCAGACCATGGTGCCCTTCATGGTGGCACCGCCAAAGAAACACATGGTCATCAGGGCGCCGCCGAAACAAAATGGCAGGGGAACGCCAAAGCTGAGCATTACGATGAGAATGGCAAGTGATATAAGGGAAATAGTTACAATATCCATATTCGTCACACTCCTTGCTCAGGCTGAGGATCGGCGATGATGTTATCAGGATTGCTGCGATACGCCTGTCGCAGCGATGCCCTTATATTCTTCAAAAGGTAGAAGCCGGTATAGCCGGTCATGAGCACCAGACCGATAAACATTGCAGCTTCCGCATAAATCGTAGGGATATAGAGGGTTGGGCTTTCTTTCCAGACCCGGTTGGCATATTTGAAGTAATCCCAGGCCCAGTAGGTCAGCCAGCAGGAGACAATAAGCGACATCATGTCGGCTATGACCCGGACGAGAAGCCGTGATCTATCTGATTTCAGAAAAACATCGAGGACATTGGCCTTTATTTGCGTATCTTCTCTGGAGGCGTTGACGCTGCCCAGGAAATAGAGCCAGAGGGTGGGGTAGACGACTATTTCTTCAAGGCCCATGACTGGTATCTCGAAGATATATCGCATGATGACCTGAAAAAACTGCATAGCTGCAACAGTACTTATCAGTATCATCAGCACGTATTTAAAGATGCGTTCCATTCCAGACTGCCCTCCAGATGATTGGGGTCGTTATCAGATGTGTTTGCCTCTTTGTAGCCAATACTGTTCAGCCGGTTTTTCTGGCAGCGATAACCGATATTTCCACTAGTAAATCCGGCCTCGCCATGGTCGCCTCCACACATGCCCTGGCCGGGGCATATCCTGCCGGTACCCAGTTGTCCCATACCTCGTTCATGGCAGGGAAATCTTTCATGTCTTTCAGATAGATAGTCGCAGAAAGCAGGTGCTTCCTATCGCTTCCTGCCTGAGCCAGCAGGGCGTCAACCTTGGCGAGCATATTCTCGGTCTGAGGGCCGGCACCCTGGTCGCTATTGTCGGCGACTTGGCCGCAGAGATATATTGTATCGCTGTGGATGACGATTTTGCTCATGCGTTGTGCGGTTTCCATTCTGGCAATTGTGCTCATTGTCTTCACCAATATTTTCTATTTACTTTGATTTTTGAATAAATTGGCAGGTCCTGAGCCATCAGGGCCCAGATCCATTGTGGCGACCTCATCCAAGGGGATCGGTTTCAGGGGTGGGCGGATGTTCAGTAATCCTGCTTTTTGTATTGAAACACCGCTTTCGCTCGCGACGATTTCGGCAAGTGCCGGCCCGCACATTCGTCCCTGACATGGACCCATGCCGGAACGGGTTATGATCTTCACCTCATTGACCTCATGAACTCCTTCAGCCACCACTTTGCGAATGTCACCAACGGTTACGTGCTCGCATCGGCATAATACCGTTTCGTCGGGAAGAGCAGTTGCATCGAAATGTGGACTGAACAGAGCATCGATGAGAGGTCGCGGATACATATCCTTTTTCAGCGCTGCCCGAAGTGGTGCAGCTAATGCGTCCCGCTCATACTCTGGTAGAATACCGAGGCAGCGTGCAGTTTCAAGGGCGGCAAGTTCACCTTTATACTCAGCGGCCAGGGCTCCGTATACCGCAGCTCCGTCACCGGCGGCAAAAATTCGCTCGAAATTGGTCCGGCCCCAGTTGTCGCAGACTGGATGCCAGTAGCGTTGATCATTTTTCCAGGCCATACGACAGCCGGCCTGTCGGAATATATGCGTGTTGGGAATGACGCCGAAGTGCAGCAGCACCATTTTAGCGTCAAATGTGAGAGTACGATCGCCTTGACGTGCTTCGACCCCTGTAACCTGTTCACTGCCCAGGCAGCGGATATCGGTCACACCCTTGAGGTAGGGTACGGATGAGCGGCGGATCATCTGCATCATGGCCACTCCTTTGAGGAGGAAATCGGTTCGCAACAACGCAGGTGGGATTTTGGGGGCTGCTGAAAGTGGAGGAATCTGGGGTGTTGTATCGAGTATCGCTTCGATCTTTGCCCCTTTCTTGATGAGTTGGGTGGCTTCAAGCAGGAGAAGCGGACCACTGCCGGCTATAACAAGCGGGACATCCGGTTGGAGCCCAGCTTCTTTAGCCAGGTTATTGGCCGCCCCAGCGCCTATAACTCCCGGCAAGTTCCAGCCAGGAAGCGGTACCGGGCGCTCCATCGCACCTGTTGCCGCAATGATATAGGAACCTTTTATTCTCTTTGATTTTCCATGGCGGGAATAGCAGATACTGCCATCCGGTTCGATCTGCCATACGGTTGCACTACTCTCATATTTTGCGCCGCTTTTCCTGAAACGGGCTGCAAGGATTTGCCCCCGAGCATAGTCATCACCGAGAAAACGGAATTGTTGGTCGCTTGCCTTTTCTATATGACGATAGATCTGGCCACCCAGGCGAAACTGCTCATCAAGGGTGAGCACATCCAGACCGAGCTCAGCCAGACGGCTCGCTGCAGCCAGCCCGGCAGGACCTGCACCGATGACCACGGCATCATGCTGCATGCTCATGCTGATCCTCCTTGTTTTTAAGGATATTCCGGTTAATCACCATACCCTCCTGGACTTCGGTCATGCAGGCCTGGCGCTGGTATCCGTCGATTTCCATGAGGCACTCATAACAGATTCCCATCAGGCAATGGGGTGAGCACGGTTTGCCTGATGATGGCGACAGTCTGGACACTATTTCACCAGTGGCGAGAAGTGCCGCCGCAACGCTCATGCCACCGGGCAGTGAGGATGGTCGTCCGTCAAGCAGGACGGAAACAGCTTTGGTTGGGTGTTGTTGTTTAAACATTGAAGCGTCCGTTGCTGAAGGAGGAGATGAGTTTGTCTTCACCTTCGCCCATAATCCAGGGGGCAATGGCAGATAGTTTTAAAGGTGCAAGAGAAACGGCACTGTGGAGTGCCATAACGGTGATGTCCGGATACTCTTCCAGTTTGGAATAGATTGGTGCTCCGTCAGGCGTCATCACCCGCACCGAACCCCAGGCTCTTGTCCAGTTGACCTTGGCAAGGTCGGGGAAAAGTTGGAGAGCACCAGTCGCTTGATTTTTCATGGCTTCGACGGTAACACGGCTGTCGTGGGCGGTATCTTCAGTAGACAGGCCAACCATGAAACTGCCATCTTTGGTCTGTCGCACAGCTAGCACCGGAAACGTCATAACCTTTTTTTGGCGTTCAGTGACCATCAACTGACCGCGCTGAGGATAGATGTTCAACTTCACCCCAAGTGGTGCAAGCAATTTGGCGGAACCGTGACCGGCGGCGATAATCACTTTGTCACAGCAATATTGGTCCATGCTGGTGTGGATAATGAAGGTACCGTTTTTTTGCGGGGATACTGAGGTGACGGACTCACCACAGAGGTATGTTCCACCCCGCTTTTGAAAGGCGCAGCGCATGGCACCAAGCAATTTGAGAGGATTGACGTGACCTTGATCCTCTGTGAACATGGCTCCTGAAACCTGCTCTCCGATAGTCATGCCCGGAATGAGGTCGGCAAATTCAGCCCGGTTCAGCATGCGAACCGGGTAATCCATTCCGACTTCTGCGCAGATCTTTTTTAAATTTTCTATGGATGCTGCATGTGCTGCAAACTGTTCTTCGCCAATGGCGTGAATTGCTCCGCCATTCCATTCAAGTTCCAGGTCATAGCCTGTCTCTTCTTCAAGTTCTGCGGCAAAGTTGGGCCAGGCGCGGGTGGCCATTCTGCACCACTGGGCATAGGCCGGATTGTTACCGCCTTTGCACATAAACCAGGTGAGTCCGAAGTTTCCTCGGGACAAGCGTTGTGCTGACAGCTGTTCATCAAACAGCAGCACTTTGCCGGCATTCTTTCGTGCCAGTCCGTAGGCCACCGCAGATCCGGATAAACCTCCGCCAATTATTATAATATCAACCGACCTCACAAATGACCTCCTGTTCAGGCTTGTGCATCCTTGTAGTGTATTGTCGGTGATCAGTAAGCGAGAAGCGTGCCAGAAGATTTATGGCTCAGATTTGCGAAGTGTTCGTAGAATCGAATCGATAGGGTCGCTGCAGAAATTTTCCGCTGTAATGACTTCTATGCAATTGTTATGACAAGATATGATTGAAAGGTTACCTTTTTTCCTGGCGGAAAAGAGATGTTCTACACATGTTTTAGTCAATTTCAAAAAGGTTCAAGTAAATTTGCACAACAAGTGTTTCATAACGAGACAGTCTCGAGTGCAATAATTTCCAAATTGCTGCTTTTTCATCAAAAAAAGGTCTTTGTCTCATACTTAAACATGTCTCAACATGAGACAAAAACCTTTTTCGTTCTGAGTTGAGTCATTTGGGTGTTAACCAATTCTTGACCAGAGCAGTTGGGGCTGGGTTTGTAAATAATCTTCACGCCATGTTTCAATTCATAGCCTGATTAAGCTCCTCTCAGGCAAGCTTCAATCAGTGTTTTGCCTTTATGAAGAGTTTCTTCATATTCAGATTTGGGGATCGAATCGAAGACAATACCTCCTCCCACTGAAAAAGAGAGGGTGTTGTTGACAACCGTGGCGGTGCGAATGGCAATGGAGAGATCCATGGTGTCGTGAAAGCTCAGGTAGCCGATGCTGCCACAGTACACATGACGGCGGTGGCTTTCCAGCTCATCAATGATTTCCATGGCGCGTATCTTGGGGCATCCGGTGATGGAACCACCTGGAAAGGTGGCCGTGATAAGATCAACGGTGTCTTTGTCGGAATCGAGTTTACCTTCGACGATTGATACTTGATGAAAGACGTTTTGGTATGCTTCCATACGCTTATGCTCGGCAACATGTACGGAAAAAGGTGCGCACACCTTTCCGATATCATTGCGCAGCAGATCTACTATCATGGACAATTCGGCATCATCCTTGGTGCTGCTGATCAGGGCCTGACGCATATCCTGATCCTCAGACGCTGTTTTTCCACGTGGCATGGTACCCTTAATGGGCCGTGCTTCTATCCGTGAACCTGAGCGGAGCAGAAATCGCTCTGGAGATGTAGAGACAATCTGGTGATCGCCGGCTTGAACATAGGCAAAAAATGGCGCAGGATTTTTCTGGTAAAGATGGCTGAACAGCGCAAAAGTATCACCGGAAAAGGGCACTTGAAATCGCTGAGAAAGATTGACCTGGTAAACATCTCCGGCGCTAATGTATTCAAGTATCTGCTGAATTGCCTCTTCGTAACCAGTCTGGCTGAAGTTTGATGTTAATTCATTGAAGCCGTCAGCAGTGGATAACGATTTGGCTGAGCTTTTGGCTGACATAGCATAAAACTGCGCTTTCAGGAAATCCACATCTCGACATGCTGCAGGTGAAACTCCATCACGGTGTGGTATCAATAATTGCGTTGTGTTCGTCTCTTTATCATGCACTACTAACAGTGAGTGGGCATAGAGAAGCATTTCGGGGAGTTTGAGATCATCCACACCGGTGTTCGGAAGTTGTTCGAGACAATTTTTCAAGTCGTAGGAAAGATAGCCTAAAAAACCGGCAGCCAGTGGGGGAGGCCAATCGCCTGTTGGGAGCGTCAGTTGAGTAATGAGCCAACGGAGGAGTTCAAAGGGGTTGCTATCAAGGGTGAACGTTTCCTGATCAATTATAACATTTGCCTGCTGGGTGTCTGCTGACAGGGTCAACCACGGTAATGCGCCCATAATGTGGTAGCGTGCGCAGTCGAGATCCCCGCCGCTGAGTAACACAACGGTGCCAGGTATGTGGGAAAAACGGGCTGCTAATTCTATAAAATCAATATCTAAATCGATGTTCTCGATATGTACACCGGACAGGCGGCCAAGGTGTACGCTAAGATTTTCCTGCGCATCATTTTTCATATTCTCTCCATTGAGCCGAGATTGAGAAAATTCTCTACCATTTGGAATCCGTGGTCTGTGAGAAAGCTTTCAGGATGAAATTGCACTCCATGGAGGGGGGCGTAGCGATGTGATAGCCCCATGATAATTTCGTCTTCGGTACGGGCCGTGATCGTCAGGTCGTCGCGCAAGGCAGACACATCGGGCTGTACAACCAGAGAGTGATAGCGGGCAGCACGAAAGGGCGAGGGGAGACCTTGAAAAACGCCTTGGCCCTGATGGAAAATATCGGAAGTTTTGCCGTGCATTGGCAGGGGGGAGCGAATGGTGAGACCGCCAAATGCTTCATTTATGCATTGCATCCCCAGGCAGACACCTAAGATCGGTACCTTTTGGTACCAAGCTTTAATCAGAGGTATTGAGATGCCGGCACTTGATGGTTCTTTAGGACCGGGACTGATGAGGATATAGTCCGGAGAATAGGAGGCGACGCCATCTAAATCGATCTGATCACTTCGATGTACCTGGATCGTCAACGGGTATTGGCGAAACATCTGTACCAGATTGTAGGTAAACGAGTCGTAATTATCGATAACAAGGAGTTTTGCTGTCATTACCAAATCTCATATATCAGAGCCGTAAATAAAAAAAGCCACCCCAGAGCGAGTCTGGGTGGCTTGGCCTATTACATAACTCGAAATATGCAGATCTGTGATGGCAATCTGCTGCGCTGTTAAAATATTTACCTTCTATTACTCAAAAAAAAATCTACCGTCAAGCGTGGTTGCCTTATTTACAGAAGTGCAGAGTGACATCCTCACATTGCATTGGAAATGACATGTAATGTATGGTACGTTGTGAAAATAATTATTTTGCCAGTAATAATTGCTGTGAATATGAATTTATCTATAGAAGTTAAAAGCTTAACTATTTGTCTTGCGGAATATGCCGGAGAGATCATCTTCGCTGCCTGATGGACTTATACAAAGAATGCTTGATAGAGTTGTCCTTGGCTGTGTGACTTCAAAGTAGCCTTCAGGCAATCGTTGCCTGTCCACAGGCGGAACCGGCATAGATTGTCTCTTTGATTGGCAACCTGCAATAGACCAATGATGCATTTTGACTTCATCATAAATGGAGAGTTTATATGAGTGATACCAAGCTATTCAAAACTGTTACCTGGTCGGCCGGGCCAGGCTGCCATGGCGGATGCGGGCAAAAACTCTATGTTCGGGATGGCAAGGTGGTCAAGGTTGAGGGAGATGAAGACAACCCTTTTAACCAGGGGCGCTCCTGTCCGCGGGTTCTGGCCATGACGCAATATATGTATCATCCTGATCGGATAACCCAACCGCTCAAGCGGGTAGGGAAAAGGGGAGAAGGGAAGTTCGAACCAATCTCCTGGGATGAGGCATTTGATATCTGTGAAAAGAAGATGAAAATCATCAGGGGTGAGTATGGTGCAGAGGCGATGATTTTTGCCCAGGGTACTGGCAGGGACATCGGCGGACCCATCTCTTTTCTCACCTACAGTTACGGCAGCCCCAATTGGGCGCAGCTCGGGCTTTCGGGCCAATCCTGTTATACTCCGCGTCTTGGTGCCATGAAAGCTGTGATGGGCGATTTTACGGTCACCGACTGTTCACAATTTTTAGAAAAACGTTACGAAGATCCCGCCTGGCAGAGGCCTGAGGTGATCATGGTCTGGGGGCAGGACCCGGCGAATGGCTGTCCAGATGCCTTTATGGGGCATTGGGTGGTCGATTGTATGCGCATGGGGACCAAGATTATCTCGGTTGACCCGCGACAAACCTGGATGACGACACGGGCTGAACATCATCTTCAGCTTCGCCCTGGCACAGATGCCGCACTGGCTCTTGGCATGCTCAACGTCATTATCAATAAAGATCTGTATGATGCAGACTTTGTCAGAAACTGGACCCACGGTTTTGCTAAGTTGCGGGAACGGGTACAGGAATATCCTCTGGACAAAGTTGCAGCCATTACAGGTGTACCGGCAGAGTCAATTGAGGCAGCCGCAACTTTTTACGCAAAAAGTAAACCTGCAGCGGTGCATTGGGGAGTACCGGTGGACATGTCGCCTGAAGGTACTTCGGTGGCGCATGCCATTATCTGTCTCTGGTCAGTAACCGGTAATATCGATGTGCCTGGTGGAAATGTCATTGCCCGACCGTCCCATGGTGTCTCCTCCTATCCATATTCTACTGAGGAGTTGGTGGAACTTTACGGTGAGGAGCTTGTACAGAAGCTGACAAAAAAACGGATCGGCGCCGATGTTTATCCCATGGTGAAGAATTTCCGTGGCTGGGCTCAACCGGATATGGCCATTGATCAGATCAACAGCGGTAAACCATATCCGATCAAAGGTGCCTGGATACAGACAGCCAACATCCTCGGTGGCCAGGCGGCACGGGCAAGGTTACACTATGACGCGCTGAAAAAACTGGATTTTGTTGTGGTTGTCGACCTGTTTCATAATCCAACCTCTATGGCCTTGGCCGATATTTTTCTGCCCGCAGCCACCTTTGCCGAAAAAGACAGTTTCAGGGCCTGGTGGGCACCACTGGCGGTGATTAAGAAACGTGTACAGGTTGGTGAGTGCAAGTCTGACTGGGAAATAAATTTTGAGATGGCCAAACGGTTCAATCCGGAAGGCATGCAGAGATGGAATTCGGTGGAAGATCTCTTTAATGAACGGCTGGCATCGTCGGGCATGACCTTCAAGGAGATCCAGGACAAGGGTGGCTGGGTGATGCCCGAAGAAGGACCGTGCAAGCCATACCTTCGTCATGAGCGGGGGCAACTGCGCAAAGACGGTAGCCCTGGTTTTCAGACCGAATCGGGCAAGGTCGAACTCTACTGCACGACCTATGAATCCTGGGGGCTCGATCCACTGCCCCATTATGTTGAACCACCCCAGAGCCCAACGGCCACGCCTGAGCTGTTTGCCAAGTATCCGCTTATCATGATTACCGGGGCCCGCAGTCAGCTGTTTTTCCACTCCGAGCATCGTGGTATCCCATGGTTAAGAGAAAAAGAACCTGATCCGTTGGTGCAGGTCCATCCCGATACTGCGAGGAAATTTAATATCTACGATGGGGAATGGATCCATATCAAAAATGATATGGGCAAAGTGAAGCGTAAGGTGAAAATTACCCGCAAGGTGCATCCCGAGAATATACAAACCCTTCATGGCTGGTGGTTGCCAGAGTTAAAAGGTCCTGAGCCTGATCTGTTTGGCGTCTGGGACTATCAGATCAACCAGCTCATTCCGGGCCCCCAGTGCAGCACATCCGGTTTTGGCGGGGGGCAGTATAAAACAACGCTGGTCACCTTGGAGAAGATCGGGAATATGGGAGAGAACAATGGCTAAATACGGTTTACTGATTGATTATAACTATTGCACCGGATGTCATAGCTGTGAGGTCGCCTGTCAGCAGGAGCATGGCTACCCTGAAGGAAAAACCGGTATTAAAGTGGCAGAGTTTGAATATGAGACATTCAAAGGTCTGGCCATCGATTTTCTTCCATATCCTACAGATCTTTGTGATCTGTGTGTCAGCAGACAGAAAAATGGTGAGCGGCCTGCCTGTGTGAAACATTGTCAGTCACGCTGTATGGAGTTCGGGTTGCTTGGTGAACTTGTTACGACCATGGAGAAAGGGCATAAGATGGTAATCTTTGCTCCTTGATTTCTTTTTTGAAAGATAATGCTCGCTCATCAGCGATCTGTTTTCTAAACGTTTTTTCTCAAGTTGCGTATAACTATAGTCTTTGTTCTTTATGACTTGGCCCGGGGACCCCTCCCGGGCCAATTTTTCCTGGGCTCGCGCGGGCCATTATTGACGGCCTGTAGAGTTTGATCAAAAATATGTACTACTCAACAAGCTGATTATGTAGTTATTTTGAAAATAGGTACGTTATTTTGCAATTATTGCGGTGCGGCATAATGAGGGATATTTCGTATTATATTGAGCCATTACAGTGAAAAACATAGCAAATATAGAGTTCTCTGGGGCATATGGACAATGATTCTGCGTATTATATGGATCCATATAATATGTAAATAACCGGTTAATGTAGCTGTACCTTATTGCCGTGTTTTTGCTTGCTTCGACGAAAATGATAAGCTATTATTTTAAATTACTAAAATATTTCTGGTACATGGGTGATTGATAGGGTAAGGCCACTTGGGTTGATTGGACTTGGGTTACTTGATGTTGAAGTGACTCAATGTGAGAAATCTGGGTGGCAAATCCCCAAAATGCTTCGTCTATATATTAAACGTTATCTAATGGAAATATAATGGAAACTTTACTTGTAAACATCCTTATGTATTTCCCAGATATTATGTTCGTTATTGGAGTTGGTAACTTTATAAAAAGGATACTCTTTTTTAAAAATACAATCACAACATTTGGTGATGTCACAGGAATAGAAGAACGTAAAATTCGATATGTGTCGGGTAATTCGTGGGGCAATAGAATCGTTTACCATCCAATTATATACTTTCATGATAAGTCTGGTAAAAGATATAGGTGTATACCAGGAATGCTCGGAAGATTTATGTCCTATAACACAGGAGAAAAAGTTCCTGTAATTTACAGAGAGTCAGATCCTATTAAATCCATGGTTGACAGTTTTTTTATTGTGTGGACAATACCTACATTACTTTTGATAGTTGGGGTAACTGCAATTTTTTTGAAATATAATATATAGATAACAAGGCGTTTCTACGGAAGCCGCAAAAGACGCGGCTCCCGCAGAACTCACCGTTAACTTCAGAAAAAAAATATGATCACCTGTCATTTGAAATACATTATCGATCCGTATAAAATTCATGAATTTGAAGATTACGCCAAAATGTGGATACCACTCGTCAATAAGTTCGGTGGTACTCATCATGGGTATTTTCTCCCACATGAAGGTGCAAACAATATTGCTTATGCACTTTTTAGTTTCCAAAGTTTGGCAACATATGAAGAATACAGGGAGAAGATCAAAACCGATGAAGCCTGCATTAAAGCTTTCAAACATGCTGACGAAACACGGTGTATTATCAGTTTCGAAAGAAGTTTTATGAAGCCAATATTTAAATAAATCATATAAAATCAGATATGTAATTACCAGTTGTACCGAACTCGCAGAGCTGACCGGTCAACTTTTCGTGTTATCTTTTACGTACAAAAATATGTTCTTTAATACTAGAAATGTGAACTTAGGCGATCATCAGAAAATAATTGATGTAATGCCTAACTGGTGGGGTGGCAGAGATCTCACTTCAGGCTTATCGAAAATTTATTTTATTCATTTTCAAAACAGCAGTTTCGTTACATTGAATGATGGTAATATTATTGGTTTTCTAATTGGCTTCATGTCTCAAAGTATAAAAAATCAGGCATATATTCAGCTTGCTGGGGTGGATCCAAACTTTAGAAAGCAAGGTGTAGCAAAAATGCTTTATAATGAGTTTTATGAAATATGCAAAAAGTCATCAATAAGTACCGTTACTTCATGTACATCACCTGTCAATGAACTTTCTATAAAATTCCATCAAAGCATGGGTTTCGAAATTTTAAAAGGAGATTGTATTGAAAATGGTTATGAGATAACCAGTAATTATCTTGGAGAAGGAAACCATAAAGTACTATTTAAAAAAGATATTTAAGGTGGCAAGCTAATAAACCGGACGCAAACAATGGCACTGGTTGTCACATCGTTGCTAGAGAAATGAAAATCATAATAACTGGTAACTCAGGTAGCGGTAAAACATGGCTGGCAGAAAAACTATGCAATAATCAAGCAACATTAGTTAGTTTAGATGATTTTTTTTGGAAGCCAGATGATTTTAATATAAAAAGAGAAAAAAGAGAAATAGATAGTTTAATCAAGGAAAGTCAAAAAAAACACGAATGGGTGGTCGAAGGCGTTTTTGGTGAACTTATAAATTACTACATTCCAGAAGCACAAGAATTGATTTGGCTGGATATGCCTTGGCAGTTATGTCATAAGCGACTTATACAAAGAGTCTCTGAAAGCAAAAAACATATGAATCGTACTCAATCGACTGTAAGTATAAAAAGACTCATTGAGTGGGCTCAAAATTATTACACCCGGACAGATTTAAAATCCAGAATTGGCCATAAGAAAATCTATGACTCATTTATAGGCTCAAAATTAATACTTAGATCTCAAGAAGAGACCGATAATTATATAGAAAGTTTTCACAACCAAAGAGAATAATTGAGGATAGACCCCAGCAAATTACCCATTCATCATGAATGGCAAGAGAATTCAGAAGAACAAGGAGGAAATTTTAATTGTACAATTTTTGACAAGTTGAGAACGTCCCAGTTTGCTTTTGCTTTTTATCGCTGGATGGTGCTGCAATAACAAATAAATTTTGTGAGGAGGACGCCATGGAAAGCTGGTATGCACTTGAAGTAGAAAACGGAGTGAAATACAAAAAACTGAGATCAAGACTCCTGATGACGTTTGATGCCCTTTACTTAAAGCTGGGAGCTCCTCGTAATATGGGTGTTTATTCGAAAACGGACGCAGAAAAAAACATCGTCACGCTCTATTTTACTCCGGTAACAAGAACAATTGCTGAAAAGTTCGGAGCTGCAGAGTGTGAAGCCCCAGCAAAAGCCGGCTTAGAGTTAAATATGGGTCCAGATACCTGCCTGGAGTTCTATTCCGTTGAAGCACCATAATGGTGCTATTATTCCCATAGGTGGCCTGCCTGGGTGAAACACTGTCAGTCTGGTTGCATGGAGGTTGAGTTGCCTGGGGAACGTGTTATGACCATGGAGAAAGGGCATATGATGGTCTCTATGCTCCCTGGATACGTTGCCTGTCAAAGAAAGAGAATTGACTGATTGTAATGATCTGGCCCGGGATGATACTCCCGGGCCAATTTTTTTGGATAAGTGGCTTTGGTCTGTCTGAAGAGATGAGGGAAACAAGTCTCGCCAAAAACTTCTTTCTGATTACTCCGAAAGCTCCGCTACATGAAGTGAGGGGTAAGGAGTGAGGAACGCCTGCATGAAATGATAGTGCTCGTTCCAACAAGATGAAAGTAGTAGAGATTTTGTCGAGTAACCACTTCCCAATATGTCACGCTTTCCACCTTACACCTCACACCTCACACCTAACCTTATTCGGCTGAGAATGAGGGGTAATCAAAAACGTCTTTGCTGAACAGGTTGGAATTACCACACCCACGCCAGGCCGACGCGAAGATTATCCGTTACCTCTTTCACGCCGTTAACGTTCCGAGCGATGTCAATTATTGCTTCGGAAACTTTCCGTGAACCGACTTCTCCATGTATTGCCACGTGTCCGTCGTCGGCGGTTATCTGGACTTGAACCGCACGGGTAGGGCGGTTCATGGTCAGCGCAGCCCAGACATTTGAGCTGAGGATGATGTCGTTCATACTGCGGGTCGTGGTATCATCAACCGTGAACTCATCGAGTCGGCTCATTTGGGCAATGGTGTCAACGGCGCTGTCAAGGCTTATTGAATTGAGATTAATAGCCACATCATAAAGAGAAGGATCGCTCCATTCTGTGCCGAGAACCTCAATTGCCCATTTGTCCCGCTTTCTATCCAGAGTGTCGACCATTTCCGAGGCGTGAGCATGGTCAATGTTGTGGTCCTCCATTGCGGCGTTAATTCGGTATTCACGGCTGGCAATGGTCCGGACCCTGAGCATCTTTTTTACCCCTCTTAAGAGCAGATCACCTGCTAGCCCATGATAGACAAGTTCAAGGTTTTCAATCTGCTGGAGCAGCGCTGCGCGGACAAAATTCACATTAGCTGTAGAGATAGGAACATCTCCACGGAAAATGGTCGGTGCCTCTTCCATCGCATCTGTCAGTTGACCTTCTTTGAGATCAAAGAGCTGCGTTGCTTTCTGGATAAGCATTTCACGGCTCAAGCAAGGGTGATTGAGCTTCTGAGCAAGTTTCTCAGCAACGGCCTTGCCGCCACTGTATGTCCCTCTGGAGATGGTGATAATTGCCATAATTCCCTCACGTAATGTGGTTAAAGGGTACGAGGCGGTCCCATTCGTAAACTGACCAGGGCCAGTATCGCCGAGGCGGCCATCATGCAAATGATCATAATGTAGGAAATGTCAGGTTTCCCGGTAATGTCCTGTAGGAGGCCGTTAAGCCATGGCATAATGAGGCCAGCTGTTCCAAATGCACTGAAGAGGAGGCCGTAATTGAAACCAAAGTTGTTGATACCGTAATAATCTTTGCAGGTTGCGGGAAAAAGCGTGTGGTTGGAGCCGTAATTCAAACCAATCATGAATACCACAAAAAGCACAATTGGCCAGGAACCTCCACCCGACTTGGTAAGCCAGAAGAGCAGGCTGACTATCAGCCCCTGGCAGACAAATTCTGCAAAGAGCGTTGCCATCCGGCCAATTTTATCAGATATGAATCCGGCCAGAAGGCGGCCCCCCGTATTGCCGAAAGAAAGGACAATGACGGCTAAAAATGCCCAGGTTCCAAGCGTCTTTTTGCCAAGATCACTGGCGACGCTGATAAAGATCAGACCAGTGGATGAACCGGCAAAAAACATGCAGAACAACAACCAGAACTGGACAGTGGCGAGCATCTGTTTCCATGTTGCATCGGCACTCGGAATGTTTTTGGGTTTACTGCTGTGTATCTGCTTTTCAGGTGTTGGTGAGAAACCTAAGGGGGGCGTACGGATGAGCGACACGAGGGTTCCCACCACCAGCCAGATGCCAAGACCGAGAACGATCATGGTGGCAGGTACGCCTTTTTCGATAACACCCTGGCTGTTCGTTGTCTGGAAAAAGGTGAGAGCCCAGGCGCTGATTGGTGCTAAAAATACCGGAGCCAGGCCGCTTCCGGAAACAACGATACCGACAATGAGACCGGTTTTTTCAGGGGGAAACCATTTCATCGCTGTGGGTGTCAGGGCGCTGTAACCGAATCCGACACCGGTCCCGGTAATGATGCCGAAACCTATGACATAGGCGAGAAGAGAGTTGCCGCCAAGTCCACAGATAATACAACCAAGGCCGGTTAAAAATCCTCCTATCATTATTATGAGACGGGGTCCAATCCGATCCTGCAGGCGACCGGCCGGTACCATAGCTATTGAAAAAGCGATAGCCATGATGGAATAGGGCAGGGCTTTATCTGCATTGGACCAGCCCCAGGCATCGGGAATACCGGCCTTCACGACACTCCAGACGTAAAGAATACCCAGCACCAGGCCGATGCCTGTGGCGCCGACAGTCGTCAGCCAGCCACGTGAGATGGTGATGGTAATATGGGTTGAAGAATTCATGATGCGAAAATTACTCTCCGTTATTGCTTATGATGTCTGCGGGGTACAGATAGAGCGATTTGTATACGTTTTTCTTTGCTATGAGACGCATACAGGGTGCGACTCATTCAAGTCACACCCTGTACGATTTATCACGTTGTATTGTACTATGAGTTCTCGTGACTGGTGTCTTGCAGAACGCTTTTAGACAGCATTTGCAAAGGCATCGACACAAACTTTGCCAAGCGACCCAAGGTTCTCACAAACATGAATGCCGTTCGCCTTCATGGCCTCAATCTTCGCCTGACCGGTTCCGCTGCCGCCACTGATAATGGCTCCGGCGTGACCCATACGACGTCCTGGAGGAGCGGTTAGACCGGCGATAAAACCGACTACTGGTTTGGTGACATGTTGCTTGATGAAGTCAGCTGCCTCCTCTTCGGCGCTTCCACCTATTTCACCGACCATGACAATCCCTTTTGTTTCGTCATCTTGCTCAAATGCTTTGAGGCAATCGATAAAGTTGGTGCCGTTTACAGGGTCACCGCCAATTCCGATGCAGGTCGTCTGTCCTATACCTTCGCGAGTCAATTGGTGGACAACCTCATAGGTGAGGGTGCCGGACCGGGATACAACGCCTATCGGTCCGCCTGGTTTATGGATGGCTGCGGGCATGATGCCAATCTTGCATGAGCCTGGGGTGATGATGCCCGGGCAGTTCGGTCCGATTAATCGTGTAGAAGAGCCTGTCATGTAGTTCTTCACCCGCATCATGTCCAGAACCGGGATACCTTCAGTGATGCAGACAACAAGATCAATACCAGCGTCGACTGCTTCCTGAATAGAGTCGGCAGCAAAAGCGGGAGGTACGAAAATCAGGCTGCAGTTGGCACCGGTAGCCTCGGCCGCCGATTTGACAGTATTAAATACCGGCACATCGTCCATCATCATGCCGCCTTTCCCAGGTGTTACCCCGGCGACGATTTTTGTGCCGTAGGCTATACACTGGCGTGAATGGAACTGTCCCTCTTTGCCGGTGATTCCCTGGACGAGAACCTTCGTTTCGTTATTTACAAATATACTCATGTCGTAATGCCTCGTATGTGGTTTTCCTGTTTTCAGCTTCGAGCAATCTCGGCAATTTTGGCAGCTGCATCAGCAAGATCGATAGCCGTAATGAGATTGAGACCTGATTCGGCAAGTATCCGGCGCCCTTCATCTACATTCGTTCCTTCCATTCGAACGACAACCGGTACCTTGAGGTCGACTTTTTTCGCAGCCTGCACAACACCTTGAGCCAAGACGTCGCAACGCAGGATTCCTCCGAAAATATTGATCAGAATTCCTTTGACGTTTGGATCGCTCAGGATAAGACGAAAACCATTCTCCACCATTTCAGCATCTGCACCACCACCGACATCAAGGAAATTGGCGGGTTCGGCACCAGCCTGCTTAATGATGTCCATGGTCGCCATTGCAAGTCCGGCACCGTTGACCATGTTGCCGATATTGCCTGATAAGTTTATATAGTTGAGGTTATATTTGGATGCTTCAACCTCGAGGGGATCCTCCTCGTCAAGATCTCGATACTCAAGGAGTGCCTTATGGCGAAACAGCGCATTGGAGTCAAAATTGATTTTCGCATCCAAGGCGATAATGGCTTTCTCAGCAGTAATGATGAGCGGATTGATTTCGAGCAGAGAGCAATCGTAGTCAATAAAAAGTCTGTAGAGGTTGCTGAGTAAGGCAAAAGCCGGCTTGAGCAGCTCTTTTTCAAGGTTAAGACCAAAACATATCTCCCTGCAGTGGTATGGCTGAATGGTTCCCAGGGGGTTGATATAGGTTTTGATGATTTTCTCAGGTGTTTTTTCGGCAACTTCCTCGATGTTCATACCACCGGCTTCACTGGCCATTATGACAATCTTGCCAGTGGCACGGTCTGCAACCAGACTTAAATACAGCTCCTTGGCAATATTCAATCCCTGCTCAACGAGGACAGTTTTCACCTGTTGCCCTTCCGGGCCGGTCTGGTGCGTGACCAGGTTCATGCCAATTATCTCCGAGGCAAGGACCTTAACCTCATCCATGGAGCTGGCAAGTTTTACGCCGCCGCCTAAACCCCGCCCTCCAGCATGAATCTGGGCTTTAACAACAACTGGAAACTGACCGAGGGAAGAAGCGACTTGCTGGGCAGCTTCAACATTTGTAGCCGTTCCGCCTTCAGGCACAGGAATATCGTACTGCCTGAATAATTCTTTTGCTTGATACTCGTGAATCTTCATGCGTTCTCCTTAATGAGCTAAGTATCCGACATTATATAGATGTCAGTTTGATTTCTTTTTCGGTGCTAACAGGTAACAGCAACACTGGATATGAAAGAATCTTGCCAATGCGCCAATTGCATGCAATATTGCACGCAGTCGGAGAAGTGTCAAGAATTTCCTTATATGATAATTGATCCAAAAAGACGACAAAAAGTGCATATTTTATATGGATAGGGTGAAGAAAAATAAAGGTTGAAACGGTAGGTCATTGTTATGGTTGGCGGAGGCTGGAAGTTGCATTATTAACGATGATTGACACATGTCAGGAGGAATAGTAAAATGCAAAGTTGCGTGTTATCTATGAATTTGGCACAGAATTCATACTGATGGAAGAGCTCATGGTTCATGAGCATGAGACGTTGCTTGCGGTTGGAAAGCTGAAAGCATATGTAAATATGTATCATAATATTAAAATAATAGAGTATGGCAATCAAAAAAAACAAGAATCTCTCCTTAAAGGTGTACAACCGAATCATTGAGCTGATGCTCAATTACGAGATAGTCCCGGGGCAACGATTAGTTTTCGTCGATCTGGCCAAACAGCTTCAGGTGAGCCGGACACCGGTAAATAATGCCTTAGGGATGCTTGCTCAGGAGGGGTATCTTGATTTTGTTCCGAACCAGGGATATTCAGTTCACAAAATGACGCAGAAAGAGGCTGAGGATCTGTATGAAATCCGTGAAGTGCTGGAGGTCGGGTTTATCAGCCAGGCGATCCGGAATATGACTGATCAAGGATTGCAGAAGGTTGAAAAACAGAAAATCGCCTACGAAAATGCTATTTCCAATCAGGTTACCCGGAAGATGTTCATTCTTGACACAGAGTTCCACGTGGCAATAATGGAAATGACGGGTAATGAGCTGTTCGTTCGCAGATACAGAGATTTGTCGCAAAAGATCTTCCTGCGTTTCCGCACAGATGATCTGATAATGAGTCGGATCGAGGCGATCCGGAATGAGCACCATGAGCTTTATGAGGCGATACGCCTCAAAGATGTGGAACTGGCCAAAGAAAGGATTCGAGCCCATTACAGGAACTCAAAGCAATCCTTGTTCCCTATCATTTTCGCAAAAGAATAACGTAACGGTTCGATTTTCCCGACTCCACAAGTCCATTGTTCACGCTACCGGTTTGTTGAAAAGCCAGACCGGTAGCAAGCAGGTATCAGGGGCGGTGGCGGTGCAGTACTTATCCCGCAATGAAGATTACCTTAACCAGGAATTGAATTCGCCCTGGCAGAAAAATCGACAAGCATATGCAGTGAAAGCCGGTTTTCACGGTCATTGCTTTAACCTGTTTTACGATTTACTTTTTTAAGGTGTTTTGTTGGGCGCATAATCTGTTCGTGATCATGTGGCAAATTGCTCCACTCGTGATCTCGGGAGCAGGTGATCATCGGACGCTTGAGCATTGAGCAACAATCGAACTTTTATTCTTACTAAGGAGTCTACAAATTATGTTGAAAAGCATTAAAACCATCCTTTTCACGTCAAATCTTTCGGATACCAGCAGGGTTACCTTTAACCATGTAGCTGTATTGGCCACTCAACTCAATGCAAAGATTATTCTGTTGCATGTCATTGAGAAGATGCCAGAAAACTATGACAGTCGTTTGAGGGGGCTGTTTGGTATTACGGAGTGGAGTGAAATTTTATTGAAAAACAAAGAAGAAGCCCGGCACGCACTTGTGGGTAAGGTATCTCCCAAGCAAATGGTACGTACCGCGTTGAGCGAATTTTGTCGGGAAGCAAATATTGAAAATGATAAATGCGGTGTGCTTCAGCATGAGATAATCGTTAAAGATGGTGAGGTTGTTGAAGAAATTTTGGCACAGGCTGCAGAACACTCGTGCGATCTGATTGTTATGGGGGCCAGTAAGGGGTTATTGTCAGGAACCTCGGTTGGTCATAACATCAAAGCGATATTGAAAAAGTCTAAAATTCCAACCTTGGTTGTTCCTACCGGTGTAAATTAGCATTTTTTGCAGCAGCATTTCATCGATTGATCTGTTCGATGTCGCCTGGGGCGACATCGAAACTGTCAATTCTATGCCTATAGAACACTCTCCTTGTCCATGCACAATTCTTCCAGAAAAATGAAGTTATGGGTGGTGTTTTCTGGACGATTTTAGCATTCCACATCTAATTTTCATTCTCAACTATTGGAAGAACATGTTTTCGTGCTCATTGTAGACCTAAGGCAAAATGAGAATTTTTCAGGGTAGTTAGAATGATGTGATTTTATGTTGATGTGATTTTCACCTTTTCAACTCGAGGCGGCAAACAAACACGTGTAAAAAGGGGACCAGGTATGGGGAGCAAAACGGTTTATGGTGCGGGCGATCAGCAGCTAGGCTCAATTATTTTTATCTCTCATGGTGGCGGACCATGGCCCTTACTCAAGGACCCTCGGCATGCAAATCTGATCGATTTTTTTCAAGAGGTGCCGACATTGCTCATTTCCCCACAGGCGATCCTGGTGATCAGTGCTCACTGGGAAGAAGATGCACCGGTTGTTCAAAGTTCTCCGCATCCTGAAATGCTGTACGATTATTATGGTTTTCCAGAAGAGTCATATAGGATTACCTATCCGGCTCCCGGTCATCCCGAACTCGCAAGAAGGATATCGACTATCCTCAATGCCAGCGGTATAAAATCATCCCTGGATAGTACGCGAGGCTACGACCACGGTCTTTTTGTGCCGCTCATGCTCATGTATCCGGATGCAATTGTACCGTGTTTGCAGTTATCTCTTTTGAGCAGTCTGGATCCTGGCCAGCACATGCAATTGGGCAAGGCCATACGAGAGTTGCGAAAAGAAAATATTTTAATCATCGGTTCTGGCTCGTCCTTTCATAATCTCAGGGCCTTTCGAGAACCGCCAACCGCTGCGACGATTGGACTGAATCAGGAGTTTGAGGGCTGGCTGAGAAATGTTATGGTCAGTAGAGAGTTGTCAGAATCAGAAAGAGAACAGCAGCTTGTTCGTTGGGATGATAGTCGCGCTGCGAGATACTGTCATCCTCGCGAGGAGCATTTATTACCGTTACATGTCTGTTATGGGGTCGCAGGTGGGCCAGCCGACAGAGTTGTTGAAGTAGAATATATGGAGAGAACGGCCAGCATGTATATCTGGTCGACAACGGATTGAAAATCTCCAGACTATCCAGAGAGCGGTAATATGTTCAACGTAACAGAATGTGAAGATGTACCGTTCATCAACAGGTTCGTTCCTGTGACGGCACAGATTGATCTCCGGTGTGCTTTTTCAAACAGTTGAAGGGTAGAGTCGGAGTGTGGACTGCACCATAAATTTTTCAAGGCTCACTCACGGCCTGCAAATATAGACTATGCCCAACTCCGATACGATAGACTACAGCCGCAAATGGCACATCCTGGCGGCAGTAGGCACAGGGGTATTTCTCGCGACGCTCGATACCAGCATAATTAACGTCTCGCTTCCAACGCTGGTTCGTGCTCTGCATACCGAATTCGCAAATGTCCAATGGGTTGTGTTAGCCTATCTGCTCACCATTACCTGCACCATGGCCGGCATCGGACGGCTTGCGGATATGGTTGGTAAAAAGACTATCTATATGCTTGGATTTGCCATTTTTACCCTGGGGTCCGTCCTGTGTGGATTGTCGATGACGGTGAACTGGCTTATTGGTTTTCGGATGCTGCAGGCTATTGGTGCCGCTATGGTCATGGCCCTTGGAGCTGCCATAGTTACGGAAGCATTTCCTGCGGAAGAGAGGGGCAGGGCCATGGGCCTGATCGGAGCAATCGTGTCCGCAGGAATCATAACCGGTCCGGCTCTGGGGGGTGTCATCCTCGGATTTCTCTCGTGGCACTGGATATTTTTTGTCAATCTGCCTGTCGCGACACTCGGAATTATCATGGCGTATCGCTTTGTGCCTGATTTTAAACCCAAGGGCGGCCAGCACTTTGATCTTTTAGGGGCTTCGTTTCTTTGTTTTGGTTTACTGTCGTTATTGCTGGGCTTGACGTTTGGACAAAAACAGGGATTTTCCCATCCACTTGTCTGGGTAATTACAGGGGGTGGTCTAGCCATACTTGTGATATTTGTCTTCATCGAGCACAAAGTTCACCAACCTATGATTGACCCGCAATTGTTTAAGAACTCACTGTTCAGTGTGAATCTGACCACAGGTTTTATCAGCTTTGTTGCTCTGGGGGGCAGCATCATTCTTCTCCCGTTTTATCTGGAAAATATCCTCGGCCTTCCTTCAATAAAGGTGGGGTTGCTCATGGGCATAATTCCGGTGATGCTGGGGGTGACTTCGCCCATTGCAGGTTCGTTGTCAGACCGTATGAGTGGCCGAAAAATCATAATGGTTGGCCTGGGGTTGATGTTTGTCGGTTTTTTGAGCGCCAGCAGCCTGAATCAGGATACCTCCCTCTGGGGCTATGCTGTGCGTATCTTTGCCATTGGTGCGGGGATAGGTATATTCCTGTCGCCCAACAACAGTGCTATTATGGGGGCGGCACCGCGACATCAAATGGGCATTGTCTCCGGAATGATGGCCCAGTCACGAACCTTAGGTCAAACTGTCGGTGTGGCTGTCATTGGTGCTATCTGGGCCGGGCGCACTATCTTCTATGCAGGGGCCGGTACCGAGGTAGGGGCATCTGTTGCACCGGTTCAGGCGCAAATACGTGGTTTGCATGATGCCTTCTGCGCAGCTGCTGTATTGATTGCAATTGCATTTATCCTCAACATCAAAGCCTATGCCGGGGAAAAGCAACGTTCCAAAAGCGGTTCTGCAAATACACGTGCTGCCAGTTGATCTCCAGATCGCATTTGGAGGATATCTCTCTTCTCGGACGGCCTTTCGGTATTGAGGTTGGTGAACGAACTGTGGTCATAACAAAGGAATAAATGAAAAAAAGCACATCGCAAGGCGGCAATACGGAATTGATTTGTCTTATGGCACTGTTGATGTCCCTGGTTGCCTTGACGATTGATGCAGTTTTGCCTGCTTTAGGGGTGATAGGAGAAAGTTTGGGCGTGAAGAACCCAAACGATAACCAGCTGGTTATTTATACGTTTTTCTTCGGTCTATCAGTTGGGCAAATGCTTTATGGCCCTCTATCTGACTCATATGGCAGGAAAAAAGCTGTTTATCTTGGGATATCGATTTTAATCCTGGGAAGTTTACTTTCAATCCTGGCAACGAACTTTACCTTCCTTCTTATAGGTAGAGCTTGTCAGGGGTTCGGTGCCGCGACCTGCAGAATTATCCCTATGGCTATGATTCGGGACAAGCTTGAGGGCAGAGAGATGGCTCGGGTGATGTCGCTCATATTGGTCATATTCATCATGGTTCCAGCGCTTGCCCCTTCAATAGGGCAGGTTATTCTGTTTGTTGCGGGATGGAGATCTATTTTTGGATTTATTCTCATTATCGGTGTATTCGCAATATTGTGGTTTGTGATTCGCCAACCAGAGACTTTGCCAATAGAGAGAAGGCAGGCCTTTTCAGTTGCAACGATTATCTCCGGGGTGATTGAAACATGTAAAAACCCGATTACTCGATATTACACGATAGCATCAGGGATGATTTACGGTGCCTTCCTCGGATATCTCAGTTCTGCTCAACAGATTTTGCAAGTGCAGTACGAACTCGGTAATGCTTTCTCTCTGTATTTTGGCGGGCTTGCCATTGCAATAGGTTTCTCATCTTTTGTAACCTCTAGGCTTGTCATGAGGTTTGGGATGGAAAAGCTCAGTTTTTTGTCTTTATTGATGCTTGCCGTGGTCTCTTGTGTTTTCTATCTGTATGCGCGAAATTTCTTGGGTCATCCGAACCTGCATATTTTTTTAACCTATCTTGCAGTTGCATTTTTCAGTTTCGGAGTTCTTTTCGGCACATTCAATTCTATGGCCCTGCAGCCCATGGGACACATCGCAGGGATTGCGACTTCCGTTATCAGCTCGGTGCAAATGCTCTTGTCTGTTGCGGTAGGAGGAACGATCGGGCAATGCTATAATGGCACAGTCCTGCCATTAGTGCTGGGCTTTTTCCTCTGTGGTCTCTTTCCTTTGATCATAATGATCTATGTCCGGAAATGTGTTGCTGGCCAACCCATGCCTGCGGTTGCTGTTAGTAAACGGTAGCCTCATGCAACCCCCTGAAAACCTTTCTGTACGCTCCTCGCCAACTCCTGAGTAAACTCGATTACCGTGTCACTTCTTCTGACGGGGTGATTCTCATCAAGAAGAGTTAGAGACCGCATATAGAATATGGTCGTCACCACAAGTGGCACCCAGTACCTGTTTTCGACGATACTTTCCTGTTTACGCTTGATGTCTTCATCTGCTTTCACTTCTTAGCCCAGCGCTGAGGCTATTCAACACCCTCGCTACCTATCAGTAAAGTGGTTCTACGTTCAACAGTTTTCCGTAAAATGGATGCGATTATGATATTGAGCTTGACATCACATATGACATCATATATATAAATTGTACCCATGTATGGGAATTTGTAGACTTTGCAGAGAGGTATTCCGGTTCTGCCTGTTGAACGGTATCCGGTGAATAGAAAATTAAACTCAGCGCCAAGCACTGAGCGTGGGGTTGTGAAAATAACGGTCAAGATGGAGTGGAAGATTTTTCAAAAAAGTCGTGACAGGAATTGGCCTATTTATAGAGAGTTAGGTTGGTAAGTCAATCCTGTTTCAAAACCTACATTCTGATCCCTCTTCATCAAAAATAGTGTTTAGAGGAAATCAAAGTTCAATAGGTAAATGGCGGAAATAACTTAGGAGCAGATTATGTTTCAGAAAGATACTTTGGTAAAAATTGTAGGTGAAAAGAATGTCACAGATGAGTCATCGACCCTCGATACGTATTCCAAGGATCTCAGTTTCGTTAATACGTTACGACCTGATTTCGTTATCAAGCCAAAGAATGCCAACGAGATCGCTCAGTTAGTCAAGCTTGCCAATGAGACGAAGACGCCACTGGTGCCGGTAAGTTCAGGTGCCCAGCACTTCAGAGGTGATACTGTTCCAGGTAGTGGAGGCGCTGTGGTGCTGGATTTAAGCGGCATGAAAAAAATCATGCGGACGGACAGGTATCATCGAGTGGCCATGTGTGAGCCTGGGGTGACCTTTGAGGAACTCATACCTGCAGTGGAAAAAGAAGGAATCAGGCTCAATTTGCCGTTATTGCCGCGTAAGTCAAAATCTGTCGTTGGCAGTCTGCTTGAGAGAGAGCCAGTAACGATGCCAACATATCAGTGGGATATATCTGACCCGCTGGCTTGTCTTGGGTTGATAGTCGGAACCGGTGAGGAGTTTAGAACAGGCCAAGCGGCGGGGCCTGGCACGATAGAGGAGCAGTGGGAGGCGGGGGCAGTGCAAAAAGCACCGTACGGACCGGGATCGACATGTTGGCACAGGCTATTCCAGGGAGCGCAGGGGACAATGGGTATTGCAACCTGGGCGTCAATACGCTGTGAAATCCTCCCGACATTGGAAGAACCTTTCTTGGTCGGTTCTCCCTATGTTGAAAGACTTTTTGAGCTCAGTCATTGGTTGATACGGTTAAGGCTGGTGAACGAATGCTTTATTTTGAACAATACCAACCTCGCAGCAATCATGGCGAAAAATTGGCCATGTGATTATCAGGCGATCAAACATGCACTTCCACCCTGGATTCTTTTCTATAATTTAGCTGGCTATGAATACTATCCGGAAGAGCGAGTGAGCTACAGGAAAAAGAACATTCAATCTCTGACTCAAAAGATAGCAGTTGAATCCACCAAAGCATTAGCTGGTATCTCAGCCGGTGAGTTGCTGCAAAAGGTCCATCGGCCTTCAGAAGAGCCCTATTGGAAACTTCGTTATAAAGGGGCGAGCCATGATATTTTCTTCCTGTCAATCGCAGACAAGCTGCCAGGCTTGCTTGATGCAATGAACATTGAGGCAAATAAAGCCAGTTACCCAGCCTCCGACATAGGGGTTTATATTCAGCCGGGAGTACAGGGATCGAGTTATCATTGTGAGTTCAATATCTTTTATGATCCGCAAAGTCCGTCCGAGATCAATCAGGTCAGTCAGCTATCTACTGCAGCTACTCTATCTTTAATGGACAAGGGTGCATTTTTCTCCAGGCCTTACGGTAAAAGTACAGATGCAATTATGAATAGAGATGCAGCTACCGTCACTGCGTTAACCAAAGTTAAGAACATATTCGACCCTAATAATATTTTAAACCCCGGGAAACTGTGCTTTTAGGGTGAATGGAATATAAAAAATTTAATAATCTCTGCTATTAAGGAGCGGAAATGTCAATAAAAGATTATCGCGGTGACGTGGAGAAATGCTGTCGTTGTTCATGCTGTAAATTCATACCTCTGCAAAAAGTAAAAGGAAGTAAGTATTCATACGCCTGCCCCAGCATTGCTAAGTACAACTTTAACGCCTACTCCGGTGGCGGCAGGTTGCTTTCAATGTACTCCATGCTCAAAGGCGAAATGGACTATAGCGAGAAACTTAAGGAAATAACCTATAACTGCAATATGTGTGGTGCTTGCGGGGTATCATGTAACTACGCCATGGATATGCAGGTCAACGAGCCGATCAGTGAGTTCAGGGTTGAAAGTGTTAAAGACGGGCAAACGCATCCTGCTCTGGAGAAGGTGATAGAAGGTCTTCGCAAAACCAACTCCATGGTACCTGTTAAAGGAAAACGGGGCGACTGGGCGGCTGGACTTAATCTAAAAAATGCCGCTCAAGAGCAAGTGGATGTGCTCTTTCATGTCGGCTGTAAAACCAGCTTCGATCCTAAAATGCACAAGCTGGCTCAGGCCACTGCCAAAATATTGCAAAAGGCCGGTGTGAATTTTGGAATTGCGGGAGACGTAGAGGTTTGTTGCGGCGGACGGGCGTACCAGATGGGTTATGAAGAAGATGCTCGCAGCCAAGCCAAAAAGAACATGGCGTTGATCAAGAAAGCCGGAGTTAAGACAGTGGTAACCGGTTGCGCTGATGGTTACCAGGCCTTCAAGGTGCTCTATGACAAGTTTGGCGTCAAAGGCGATCTTGAAGTGCTCCATATCTCAGAATATATCGACATGCTCATGAAAGAGGGAAAACTCAAACTGACCCAAAAAGTCAACATGACCGTGACCTACCATGATCCCTGCAACCTCGGGAGAAAAGGCGAATCGTATAAGCATTGGAAAGGAGTACGAAAGCCGGGGAACAGGTTCATGTTTGATCCACCCAAAGACTATCGACGCGGCGAACATGGTGTCTATCAGCCACCTCGTGACGTTTTGGCGAGTATTCCTGGTCTGACTCTTTCTGAGATGACCAGGATAAAAGAATACGCCTGGTGCTGTGGTTCTGGAGGCGGTGTGAGCGAATCAAATCCTGAGTTTGCAATGTGGACTGGTAAAGAACGAATCGAAGAGGCTCTATCTACTGGTGCTGAGGCCATTGTCACTACCTGTCCCTGGTGTGAGAAGAATTTCAAGGAAGCAATCATGGCCAGCGGCAGTAAGCTCAAAGTCTACGATATTGTTGAATTGGTAGAGAAAGCAATCTAAAGAGGAGTGAAAAGCCATGTTTCTAAGCCCAGAAGTGTATAAGAAATTTGAAGATATCGTCGGAGAAGAGAATATCTGCGGAGACCTCGCGATTATGCCTTCGTATCATAGCGGTCAGATCGGTGCTGTTGTTCTTCCTAAGGATACAGAACAGGTTCAAGCGATCGTCAAATTGTGCAATAGACTCAATATACAGTTTACCGTTATGTCTACAGGCTTCATTCGAGCAGCAATGCCTCAAGGTTGCATCTATCTCGACATGCGAAGAATGAACAAGATCATTGAGATTAATGAGAAAGACATGTACGCCGTGGTTGAGCCTTATGTGACCTCAGCGGAACTTCAGGCAGAATTGATGAAAAGAGGCCTGAACTGCAGCATTAAGGGGTCCGGGGCTCAGTGCACAGCGATTATCCGGGGACATGGTCATATGGATTTGAGTACAGGCGGCGATGACCGAAATCAGCTGGGTATGGAATGGGTAACTCCTGCCGGCGATGTACTCAAATTAGGCGCCCTAGGCTCTACTCATGAATGGTTCTGCGGCGACGGCCCGGGACCTTCTCTCAGAGGTGTAATCAGCGGTAGAGGAAGCGGTGATGCCCTGGCTGAAGGTGGGGTGATCACTAAAGCTGCCATGAAGCTCTATCACTGGCCAGGACCTGCAGCATTTGAATTGGAAGGGCAGTCACCAAATTATAACCTGAAAGAGATCCCACCGAACTTTATGGTACGGTATTACAGCTTTCCTTCGGTTCCCCAAATGTACGAGGCAGAATTAAAGATTGGCGAAAGTGAAATCATGTTCGCCCTCATGGGTTTTAATGTGGCAATGCTCTCGGCTAATATATCGCCCAACATGGAGATGGAGCTAGAAGTTATTGAGAAGCTCAATAAAGAGGTCCAGGGGCCAGGCTTTTATGTCATAGTGGCGGCCAACTCTCCGGAAGAGTTTGAATACGATCAGAAAGTCTTAGATAAGATTATCAGCGATACAGGTGGCAAGTCGCTCGCGATGGTCGAAGATCCTAAGGTCGGTGCACTTGTCCTTATCCATGGAGTAAGGATCAGCGTTTCTATTCGAGAAACCTTCCGTTTGCGTCCTGTTGGCGGAAAAGCGTACGGCTTCCAGATCATGGGACAGAGGGACGTTAATATCAAGTGGATCGACGAGGCTGCAAACAGAAAGAAAGAGCTGATCAAGAAAGGCTTGGGAGCAGATGATGGCGGCGTCTATTTTGGCTGGTCTGTTGAGAACTCACATCTTGGCAAAACCGAAATATTCTTTGATCCTTCGCCACATCCCGAATCATTGGATGCCATTATAGATTGGCAACAGACGACAGCCCGGAAAGCCCTTGAGGATCACCTGAATCCGCCAACACATCTGCCTCTTTCGGTCGTTGGGCCGGAGGTGTCGAATTACCATATATGGTCGAAAAAGCTGGATGAAGCGTTTAATCCCAACGGTACAACAGTAGTGCTTCCTTCTTTGATGGGATAATCATATTTCAGACGAAAGTATACTTTGTGTTGTTTCAGGGGATAAGGTCAATTTTGATCTTATCCCTTCTTGCATTCCAGCATCCACCAGAACACATACAATTCAAACCTGATTTATGGTGTATCTGTTGAGCCAGAAATAGGGAGCGCTGTTTTGTACTTCACTTGCTTTAAGGCAACGCTTGAATTTATGTTGGCAACGTTTGGGATGGTTGCAAGTCTTTCTGTTATAAATGTTTGAAGTGATCGCAGATTTTTGGCTACGACTCTTAATAAATAGTCTGATGCACCGGTCATCTGGTAGCATTCCATCACTTCTGGATATTGCTCCACCGTCTCCTCAAATACCTTGAGATAACCCAATATCTGCTTTTCTAGCCGAATCTCAATAAAGACACTGACATTCCAACCCACCTTCTCTGGATCAAGTATGGCAGTGTAATTGCGGATCACCCCTTGCTTTTCTAATTCGCGAACTCGTCTAAGACATGGGGCAGGAGACAGGTGAATCGCTTCGGCTAAAGAAACGTTTGGAATGCGAGCGTCTTCTTGTAAACACTCGAGTATTTTCAAGTCGTAGTTATCCATTATTGCGCGATATCATGAATGGGTTAGTAAATATTGCGTGAAGCTTAGCATATTAAGCTTGGTTAGCAATGTATTATTTTATGACTGAGGTATGATAGTGCTATGGAGTGAATACAATTAAGATTGTATCAGCGAGGAGATTATCATGGGTGCTAATGGTTATTTTGGGGATATCTGGCTGGGGAAGGTACGTGATGATTTAGCGCAAAACAGTGTGATTCCCCAAAAGTCGGAAATCAGGGCTGACCACACAGAGAAAGACAGCACAAACCCGATATCAAGAGATAGATTCGGGTCCATTGATTATAAGTACTATGCAACGAGATCGAGAACCCTTCGATCTGACGCTGTTGTTTCATTTTTTAAAGTTATGATGACTCGCTTAAAGATTCATTGATCTTGAGGTCTTGGCTGAAGAGTTGCTATTCTTTTCCATTTCGATGGATATCATAGGCCATTTTTTTCCCAATTCGCTAATTGCTCCAAAGTGGGTTGCGACCACTCTTCTCTTGGCCATGGGGCTGTAAATAGCATGTATTGAATTTTCCATTTCCCATTGATGCGGACATAGCGCATGTCATGTCTGCCATGCATCCAGGTGTTTTCGTATCCGCCTTTGGGGTCAAGCATCATAATGTACATTAGCCAATTGGCGGTTGCTGTATTTCCTTTTACCTGGATACTTGGCTGCAAGGCGAGGTGACCATCCCTGCCTTTGCCACGATTGTTTTTGGTAATCTCTTTGAAGATTTGAATGAGCTCCTCCTTACCTTCAAACCGCCCACGTCTATGTAAAATGGCTACAGCATCATCAGTGAATAATTCTACGATTTTCTCCCATTCCCTGGTCAGCAGTAAGTACGCATAACTGGTATGCAGTTCCTGGAGATCTGCAGTGTCTTTCAACAGTTGTAACTGCTTCTGTTGATCTTCTACAATTGCTTCGAGTTTTGCTATTCTTTGCTCATATTTTTCCATGGAAACCGCAATCTCCGGCGAGTAATGGTTCGTTCATGTTCTCGGAACTGGTGATGTAGTCGTATGCAATACATCAGAGCAGATATTTTGCCACATTTTCTCCGGCAATACGGCCTGAATTCAAAGCAAAACCCAGCAGGTGCCCCGTGAGTTCGTAGCAGTAATTGTCGGTCTCCCACCCTCCGGTTGTTGAGCCGGCGGCAAAGAGGCCAGGAATGGCGTTCTCCTCATGATCGACAACTTCCATATGCTCATTAATTTTGACACCGCCGATTGCGTCACATATGCCAGCCGCACCTCTGATCGCATAATACGGAGGAGTTGCCATGGGGAGGAGATAGCGCCTGTCCTTGCAAAAAACTGCGTCATGACCGTTGGCACAGCTGGCATTGTATTCTTCAATACTGTTCTTCAGTACTTCGGGTTTCGCACCAATAAAAGCTGCAAGTTCCTCAAGAGAATCCGTGATTTTAAGCGCGACGCCTTTCTCTTGCAGAATTCTGAGTTCCCGGCCTAATCCGGGTAGCGGTTCACCGACATTGGGTCGTGTATGTTTTTTGGTTTCCCGCTTTTGGCCACCATATGCGCCGGGCCATATTATGCCCTCTTCTTCCATAATTTGCCGTGTCCGGTCGTCAAACACTGTAAACATAACGCCGCCCGGTTGTTGGGCAGCAGGCCCAGCAGAGGCAAAGGAGGATAGGTTATGTCCCTCGTCGATGAACCGCTTACCAAGTTTGTTAAGCCACATGGTTTCCGGCTCTCTGATCAGTATTGAGACAGGATATTCGTTATCGTCAAGCTTCATAAGAGATGCTGCAGACCGTGGTGCCGAAGGCCCATGAAACATGATGTTGCCGATCCCTGCTGTAGCAGCGCCGATCTCTGTGGCCATCACGATCCCATCTCCTTTGTTGCCGCGCACCCCATGATTCACCATGGTATCGGGATTGTAATAGGGCGACTTTTTGAGGAAATCTGGGTTTGCCCCATACCCACCTGTGGCAAGAATGACGCTTTTGGTCTTGATGACCAGTTTTGTATCTTTTGACTCTGCTATTACTCCTTTCACACTACCATTCCCGTCGCGCACAATTTTTTTAGCAGCTGATTGTGTCAGTAAACGCACTCCAACGTCCTCGCAGAGCTTTTTGAGGACTTTCATCAGATGAGCACCTTCTCCAGCGATGGTGTGGCGCACCAATGGTGACTGGTTGACGTAATATTGTCCAAGCTCGAAACGTAACCCTTTCTCTTCAAGCCACCGAATAGTGTCGCCTGATTTGTCTATGAAGGCGCGGACAACTCTTGGGTTAATCTTCGACCAGTGTGCCCAGTTCATAGCGATCCTGAAAAAGTCATCCTTACGGGCATCCACCCCCATGCGTTTTTGCACTGGACTCTCCGTTCCAAAGACATCGTGGGCCAAGGATGAATTGCCACCTATACCTGCTTTTTCGAGCACTATTATATTTTTACAGCCGTTTTCGCTGGCGGAAAGTGCTGCCGCAAGTCCGGCACCCCCGCCGCCAATAACAGTCACATCAGCTTCATGATTTTCCACCAATACGTTATCCATACGAGCAAATCTCCTGTGAAAAACTGTGTATTTTTTGGGAGCTATCGCTACCAAAAACATCCACTGGTTTTGTATGTTGAGTCTTTTTATTCAGCAAATACACTGTCCAGTTCGCCATCGGTAATGGAAAAGATAGCATTTGTCGGGGCGAGTGGCTCTTTGCTGAAAAAATCGGGCAGTCGATCATCATCCTTGGTGAGTCCGGCATTTCGATTGAAAGCATGTTCAGTCTGGAGGCACTTCGTGCCCATTTCTATCATGTCTTCTGGCCCAAAAGGCCGTCCCAACAGGGCACTCATGGAGGCAAAAAATGCCTCACCGCCTTCAGGAGTTGCCAGGGCAAATGCGCCAAAAAGACACATACCGGTGCAGTCGACAAAGGCCATTATCGGCTGCATTCCTTTTGAGGCTTCTACATGTCCCTCCGGACTATCTGTTTTCAGTACTCCCGAGCAGTATTCCCCGACCAGATTTGCCGCAGTATGGTCTGCTCCCATAGGGGAGGTGGCATAGGTTACCCCGTTCGCCGGCATCGGCCTGGGGTCGTAAGCGGCAATTGACTGATTTTTGACCACCGGAACACGAGGATTGTTGAAATGTTTGCCTACAGCGGCCGGTCCAGTACCAATGAGTATTCCAATCTCAGAACCTTCGGCGACCGCTTCCACCATATCTATGGCAGCCTGGCCATCACCAAATTCCTTGTAGCCGGCATCCATTGCCACCGCGACGGCCACTCCGGTGTTCATGGTGTCGAGGCCTATGTCGTCACACAGGTAATCGAGCCGGGCTATGATATCCAGATCAAGAATTCCGGTCATACCCCCCATGGCCCAGATCGTTTCATATTCAAGTGAGCTCGTTACATATTTACCGTTTTCATCATTCCAGACATTGGAACAGCGAATAATACATTGTGAACAACCGCGATGCGTCGGGTTTCCACCTCGTTTCTTCATAATATCAGTCATGGTCTCGCCGCTGATTTTCTCCCATCCTTCAATGGTTCCCTGGCGTGCATTGAAGGATGGGAAGGCGCCTACGGAGTTAACTGGGGCTACCATGGATGCAGTACCGTATTGCGGCATGCCCTGACCACTCACCGGATGAGCCTGTACAGCTGCAGAATAGTTCTTTAAAGAAGTTTTGAATGCATCAGGATCAGCAATGGCAGGTCCGTGATTTCCACCCATCTCTACAATAATGGCCTTTAATCCTTTTGAACCCATAACCGCGCCAAGTCCGCCACGGCCTGCGGCCCTGCAGGGGCGTCCATCAACATCAGAGGCCTGTATGGAAGCGGATGCCAGCATCTGATCTCCTGCCGGACCAATGCACAGGACGGCGATTTTTTCTCCGTAGGTGACGGTCAACTTTTCCATCAATGCATACGTTCGAAGTCCTTTGAAGTCGGCAGCTGAATCCAGTGTTGCATTTCCTTCCTTGTCAATTTTTAAGATGAACTGTTCACCAGACTGTGGTTGTCCTTCGATGATGACCGTCTTGAGACCTGTTTTGCCAAGGGCAGATCCTATAGTTCCCCCTGCATTACTCTCTTTTATCCCCCCGGTAAGTGGGCTTTTGGCCCCAACTGAAATTCGGCTGGAGTTCACAAAGATTGTGCCGGCCAATAGTCCCATGCCAAGTACGAGTTTGTTTTCAGGGCCGAGGGGATCACAGGTCGGGGGAACTTCGCGACGTAGTATTTCAGCAGTCAAGCCTCTTCCGCCAAATTCCGATAATTCCTGGGGCGATGGTTCAGTTCTGATAGTGCTGGTCGACATGTCTATCCGTAAAGTTTTCATCGTATATCTCCCTGTGAACACAAAATTATTTCTTATAGTTGCCGGTGCTGGACAGCTCAAATAGGAAAAGAGCCTTTATCTATCACTTTCATTCTGTTCACTTACAAGCAGTTCTCTTCTCGGACCTTGATGTAGGTAGTTGTGGGTAATACAGCGTAGTGAAAGATTGGACTCACCACTTTTTTTATCCAAAGCGGGCAATGCATTGTTCCTTTTGGAATGAAAATCACACAACTCTCAGTAATGACATGTTTTTCATTTTCTATCCAAAATTCAATTTCTCCTCCGAGGTCTTTCCAGTCTTTTCCATTACTTCCAAAAAAGGCAAGTGCCTCATCTGTGTCATGGGCATGTGCTACTGGCTCGTGTGCTGTCTCAGATGGCTCTAGAAACCAACGATTCCGTAGTAAAAAGCTGCCTTCTAAGACATGGCCACCTAAGGAAATTGTTGTGATCGCCCCAGGATAAGAAAGGGGTGAAGTGTTGTGCTGAGGTTCTGAAATGTTGAGCTCGGCCATTGTTTGCTTAACAATGTATTTGCCATATTTGGATTCGCTCGCTGCCGATTTCTCCATTTTGGTTTCCTTTGTCCCTATTTGTCTACATACGGCATGATCCCATGTGGCAGGCAATTTCGAAAGCCAAAGAATGTATTGAAAACCTCTCCATGAGCAGGTTCAACCCTTTGGTGGCTCGGGCCATGGCCTCGAAAATTTGACATATTTGATTTTCCATCGTCCATCTTGCTTCACATATTCACAATCATGTCTGCCTTGGATCCAGCGTAAAGTCGGCCCAACAACCGTTTCTGCATCAAAAACGATGATATACAGCATCCAGAAACCAGATGCCTTGTCACCGTCAACAGTGATGACCGGCTGGGTAACGAAATGCCCTCCATTCCATTTTTCATTAACCTTGGCAACTTTGACTTTAAATAGCTCGGCAAGTTCAGCACTGCCCGTATGCGAACCGTGCAAAGCGAGATCCACAGTCCCATCCTCAGTTATACAGTCGAGGACATCGTCCCACTCTTGTGCATTGACATGGTAGATATAGGTTCTGTGAAGATTCTTAATAGCCTCCAAATCTTCTATTCTTTGAATCCGTTTTTCTAGCTCAGTGGTGTGCGACATAATCCCTCATTATCTGCTTATTACTAAACCCATCAAAATATCTTACGATATTGTGCGTTTGTTGCGGTGAGGCTTAGTGGCAGGCAGGCGTTGTTAATTTTTGTTGAGTAGTTTTTTGGAGTAATGAAAGACTTCTGTTCCAGGCAATCCTTTGGCATCCTTTTCCTTAGCCCATGCTTCGGCCAGGGGGAATGTCAGGGTATCAAGCTTGGCCGCATCCTGGTCAGACAATGCTGATACAACGCTCCCATTCTTTTCGGCTATCGCAATCGCCTTTTGGGCATTATCAAGACATGCATGAATCATTTTTTTCTGCAGTTCCGGATTAAGTTTTGTGAAAACCTGCTGTATATCCGTCGGCAATTTGTCCCATACTTTCTGGTTCATAGCAAATACTGCCATCCCCATACCCAGATTCATAGGTGTATGATACTTTGCTACTTCATATAATTTATAACTTTTGACAGCATCCATTGGAAAGGTAACGCCATCGACAATGCCTCTTTCAAGAGCAGTATATAGTTCAGACGGTGGCATCGTAGCAGGAGTACCGCCAATGGCCTGTACCCATTCCTTTTGTGACGATCCGCATCTGATTTGTCTCCCTTTGAGGTCATCCAGATTTTTTAAAGGTTGTATTGTATTGAGATAGGTATCACCCAAAATAGTAGGAAAAAAAGCTTTGACCTCACTGTATTCTGCCTTCAAATACTTCTCAAACATTGCGTTATAATAATCAATTTCCTGACCTTCTGTTGGCTTGAGGCCTGGCTGAGACATTATTTCAGATAAGGGAAACACCCCACGATAAAATGGAAAAACGATCCACCCTATATCGCTCATGCCACTTTTGAGCATGTCCCATTCCTCGGGTAGCTTTCCCATGCTCTGACTGTCAAAAATCTTTATCTTGACTCTTCCACCGGTTTCCTCCTCAATCTGCCCTGCCCACTCTGGTAATATTTCTTTGCTCATTAGGAAATGCGTGGGCAAAACATGAGTAGCGAGTTTCAGTAGTAGAGGCTTTTCTTTCGTTGGAAGGTTGTCGGCCCATCCAACCTGAATCATGGCTCCGACCATTGTGACTATTGCTAAAACCATGAGTGAATTTTTCATAACCTCTCCTTGTGACTGGTTGTTTGTGGTGAGTGAAAGATAGCATTTCAATTCAATTGAGATCTTTCCACTTAAAAGCCCAGTTAGATGTTTATGTTTCGGAGGTGCTCAATAGGAATTCCAAATATGCAATATCAATAATATAGTTCCATGTAACAATTGTTTTAATATTCAATTATCTGCCTTGGGACTACCATATGAAAAAGGTCATTCAATACATTTCTTATGGAAACATATCAGCTTGTGAAGCGTTCGTACGGGTAAATTTGAGTTTACGGAATTTCCATTTTCCATTTTTCTTTACATATTCACATTCATTTACCCCCTGTACCCATTGGACGGAAGGCTTTGAGAAAAGGATATAGATTAACCAAGTTCCAAAAGCTGTTTCCCCTTCTATAGAGATATCAGGCTGTATTGCCATGTGACCTTCTTTTATACCTTTACGTCTTTTTGAGACTTCCGAGAATAATTCAGTTACAGCTTGTAGTCCTTGTTTTGCCCCATGATTTCGTATCTCTACTATTGCATCCTGTTCAAATAGCTCAGGAATTTTATCGAACTCGAGATTGCCCATTAGGCCAACGTAGTGCTGATGGAGTTTTTTAATTTCTTCCTGGTCTTCCAGTGCAATAAGTCTCTTTTCTATTTCTTCTATATTCATCATGGCATGGCATTCGTGCTAGATGTCGAATGTGATTGTTTTTTGTGTAAATTTATCTTCTTTGTTGTTATGTCACCGTATTAACATCAGTATATTTTAAGGGTTATGCTAAAGTTTGAGGTTGAAGAATTGTTTTAATCTGCAAGCATCGTTTCTCGTTCAACTCATTGTTTGTGGGAGAAACAAGGTGATCTGAGGGAATGTAATCAAAATGGCTACACCAACCAGCATTGCAACAACGAAAGGTAATACTCCACGAAAAATGGTGGACATCGGAATGCCTGATGTCATTCCGCTGATAATAAACACGTTCATTCCAATAGGTGGAGAAATTAAGGCCATTTCAGTCATGATGACAAGGATAACTCCAAACCATATTGGATCAAAACCAAGGGCGGTGAGAATAGGGCCGAAAATCGGTACAGTTATGAGTATCATTGGAATAGATTCCATAACACAACCTATAACAACATAAACAGCAAGAATGCATAACAGGACACCTAAAGGTGGCATTGACAATTCGGTGATGAGATTGGCCAAGGCGTCCGGCAATCCGGCGAGTGCGGTAAAGTATCCGAATATCATTGCACCTATTAACATGCTAAATGCCATTCCAGTGAAACTCACTGCTCTTTTAAGTGAACGAATAAATACTTGCCACGTGTATTTCCTCCTGGCAACAAGGAAGATAAAAGCTACAAATGCACCGACAGCAGCGGCCTCGGTGGGGGTGAATACGCCGCCCCAAATTCCACCCATGACAATGAAAAATATCAGCAGCAGTCCCCACACGTCTTTAAGCGCTAACAATCTATCTTTCCATATGAATTTTGCGCCACAAGGGGCTATTTTTGGATCTATTTTTGCCAAGATATAAATTGTTGCCATAAACAGAACAGTGAGCATGATTCCTGGAACAACGCCGGCCATAAACAGTTTCCCGATGGACTGTTCTGCAATTAATCCATAGATAATAAACGCTCCGCTTGGAGGGATCAGAAGACCAAGCGTTCCTCCAGCGGCTAAACATCCAGCAGCAAGTTTAGGGCTATATTTGTATTCAAGCATTTCGGGCAGCGCAACCCTGGTCATTGTCATAGCGGTGGCTACGCTGGAGCCGGAGACACAGGCAAAGCTTGCACAGCCACCAATTGAAGCCATTGCTAATCCGCCGGGAAGGTGGCCTATCCAGATGTTCATAGTGCGATAACCATCACGCATCAATCCGGAAGATGATGCAAAGTCGCCCATTAGCGTAAATAAAGGAAGAACACTGAAAAGATAGGAGGCAACAGTGGTATATGGAACCGAGCCGACCATGGTTAATGCGGAATCAAAGCCGCCCAAATGAGCATAGCCTCCAAATCCGACGATAATCATTGCAAAACCTATCGGCATACCAATAGCCATAAGAAGAAAAAGTGCAGCGAACGCAAAGATAATTGTCATGATTTCCATGATATCGTTTCATTCTCCACTATCAAGTTCAGGTGAAAGGGGGCGGAAGACGTGTGTTATTTCTATGCATAACAGGACCGCAACACCCAAAACCATCAGGATTTTGAAAGGAGCGATTGGAATATCAAGGGTATCTGTACGGTGATGCAGATTGCTTGCCGAATACACAGCATTTATTGCAGCTTGATACAAGATGAGCGAAAAAATTGTGACATTGAGTAAGGAAACGAATCTACCAAGAAAGTCCTGAATTATTTGAGGTAGCTTATCAGTAAGAATAGTTATGCGGACATGACCTCGTTGCATGGAAGTGTATGCTATCGCGATAAAGCTTATGATTATCATCATTAATTCAACAAGCTCAATAGTACCATACAGCGGCATTTTAAACAGAAATCGGCTCCCTACATTAAACACGATCACTACTACCATGGCGCAAAGGAGAAGAGATGCAACAACACTTAGTGCTATTGTGAGCCCTCGGACAATGCTTATTGCTGTATTGATAAGGTGTGTGTGCTTCAATGCTGGCCTCTGGTTATAATTTAAAGAGACTGTTAATCTTGGAGCAAATATTTGAAGGATAATCAACGCCCATCACTTCTGCTAGGGTACCTGCAATTGCATGCTTCAGCTAAATAAATGAAATATTATGATTAATTTGCTAAATCTATTGTGGGTGCGACGAATAGCATTTGACAAAGCATATGCGATATCGTATATGATGTAAAGGGGATTTTCTGTTAAAATGCATTTTGGGGTGATGGATGATTATTGTTGTGTGCTCGATTCAAACGTATTGCAAAGCGGTCTTGAAAACAGCATGGCACTCAACCCGGGTGTTGCACTTTCTCGAGCAAGAGAGTCGCCACCTTCGTCGTCTCGGTGGGATGCGGTGATCCTTGCGGTAGGCATTTTTTTGTTGAAACTGATTGTAATATAGATAACTCCTCTCAGGAGAATACTATCAGGGATAATTTGCTCACTGCTGGATGTTGATTGACTGTAAAAGTGTAGGCTGCTAGTACGAAGCACATAAACCAATTTTCATGGTCGACTCGAAAGAGGGCGATTGCTGGTTTACGGTTCTGTAAGATTTTTCTCGCTGAAAAGAATCTAATACACAGGCTGCCTGTTCCCTTCAAATGGTTGTTAACGAACTGTGGCATTCTGCTTAAGATATTGATATTGAGTTTTATTAAAAAATGTGCACAAGGGAGAGCTATTGATTTTGGAAACTACAGATAACAGCCAACACGCAAACTTAGCAAAATTTTCAGAAGAATTTGAATTATGGGTTTTGCTGGAGCAGACAGCCTTCGCAATAGCACGTGCGCGCGACATGGAATTAAACCATTATGGACTTACCCCGGCCCAGGCATCTGTGTTGTATACCCTTGAAATAAACAATGGCTCGGCCACGCAAGGAGAGATATCGCAATTTACCATGCGGCAGCACCATTCCGTGTCGACCCTCATTAATCGAATGGTCAAAGAGGGACTTGTGGAGAAGGTTAAGGAGCCTAAAGGGAACAAATTCAAAATTGTTATCACCGAAAAGGGGCGAAAGCTCTATTATAACACTGACAAATCTTCTATTATGATGGTTTTTGGAGCTTTGGCTGAGGAGGATAGGATTGATTTGGCAAAACATTTAAAAACGTTATGCGATCATGCGCGTAGTTTGATCGGTATAGATTTCAAGCCACCATTTTTGCCAAATGATGGTCAGTAATATTTTGCTCCTGAAAGTTGATCACGGAAAAAAAACAATAAAAACAGATTGGTATTTAATAAATCATAGGCCGATGCAGTAGGGGATGTGTCGAGCAGATTTGCGGACCTTTTCCCTTTGGTCGTTACTTGATGTCCGTTTTGGCTGCGGAGCTTTCGAACAGTACTATCCGGACTGGGGACGCGCGGTTGCCGACCCAGTCTTGCTGGTAAATGCATGCCAGCTCGGCATGCTCTGGGGCCGATTCCAGGCGCATTTGTGTGAGGTATTTTGTGGGTAGTGCCACCAATGTGTAAATTCGAACTACACATTGCTTGGAGAGTTTTAATATCATTTCCCTTGGAATGAGGGGCTAAAAAAAAAGCTTGTCTTTCAAACCTGTTAATATAGTTGATGAAATCGTAATAAGTATAACATCCTACAGCGTAGTAATGCGCTATCTCAACCGATTCATCCTGGAGCAGGGCCGTCTGCAAAAGAATTACAGGTAGCCCCTCTTGCATGCAGGGACCTTTTTTTGGGGCTCATGTGTCTGTCAGTATCTACAATTGCCAATCCCTATTTTTGGAAAAAACTACATCCTGTTTTTGATCCTCCACTCTCCTTGGCATTTTCAATAATGTCTCAACGATGGGGAAAGTGAAGGCGCGCGCGGTGGTCTTTTTTGCATCATCAAAGTACTTTGACTATTTTCTGCAGTTCTGGCATGTAGCAAAACGTACTGAATTACCTCTATAAAGTGTGCTGACTAGATCGGTCATAACCTTATTCCTGTCATTAAGAAGTGCTGGTGCCCTAATTCGTCGAGTACCGCGATATCAGTGGCTTTACTTCTGTCATTTTCCTTCAGGTGACTCAACTGGGTGTCCACGTCTTGAGGGTGGGCCAACGATCCCTGATTACTCAGCCGTCAAGCTGCGGTGCGGATGGTCGTTTGTTCTGCTTTTAATGGTTCAGATGCGGCATACTCCGAGAGTAACTGGCCAACGGGTCTAATTACCCCATGTTACGTGATGTCGTATAGGTGTTCATCTGCCAGATCTGCATGATCGCAGAAGGTATCCGGCCTGATCACCATCACTATATTATGGCCAACCTTTAGGGGTGATTATTTTTGCTGGTACTTTGGTGGTATTACCACGTTACCTCAATGGTTACAATGTGTTAATGGCTGGTTGTTGAAAAATTGCATTGTCACAAAAGACATCATTGGTGTATATGCAATAAATTATGGGATAGAAACGATAAAAAAATGTATTGCATATTGCATGTAAATATGAAATTAATGCTTCAACAGCTGGGGTACAGAAGTTCCACTGATAGCCAGGGGGGAGTGTCGACATGGATCAGAAAAGGAAAAAATGCAATGATTTAGGTGTATTTTTCCGATCCGGTGCTGGCTTTTTATCCTTCGCGCTTTCTGCTACTTGGTAGCTTCTAATCGTGTCTGATTTCAACGAGTTCAATATTCAATCCTATGCTCGTGTGATGGTCATTGAGGCATTGCAAAGCTGGCTAGGCCCTCTTTTCTCGGGAAATCAGCTCAAACTCCATCACGTGGTTTGTATCTTTATCGCAGAACTATCAGGAAATTCATCGGAAAAACCGATTTTCAGGGCTCTCATCAATAGTTTCGATCGATCTGTTGGCCTATTTTTGCCGGACGGTATGTGGTTTCGTGGATTGTCATTAATAACTGGTTTTGCGGGTCTCTGACGCAATGTCGTAGTCAGAGATAAATACAATTCAACAGTTAGGAGAGAGAAGAATGAAAGGGAGAAAAGTACTGTTAGCTGCCATCTCACTCGTTGTTATGACTCCTTGCTTGTCTGCAAATGCAGATACGCAGGGGACAGGATCTGAAGGGGTAAGTAGCCTGATGGAGTGGGTTAAGCAGGGGAAGGCCAGCGGGGCGATTAAATATCTGTGGTATTATAGAGATAATGATGTCTCACTGGATGCCAGTACTTTCGCTGTAGGTGGAAATTTGAAATATGAGACCGCGCCTTTGTATGGTTTTCGTGTTGGTGCAGGTTTCAAAACAAGCCAGGGAGCGAGTTGGAATAGTGATAGTAAGGCAGTATACGGTGCGGTTCTCGACAGAAGTGGCCCCACTAGCCCAGAGAATTACACGGCAATGGATGAGTATTATGTCAGTTACCAAGGGTATGACACTACTGTCACATTCGGAGCACAGAGTGTATTTAATCCTTGGATAAAAGGCTTTGACGTATACATGGCCCCGATCAAGTACCGGGGGCTTTCTATTAAAAATACCACATTTAACGTAGAAGAAAGTAAGCATAAATTTATACTGGAAGCCCTCTATCTTGATGAAGTGCTTGGCTGGACAGCTGAAGAGTTCGATTCAATAGCTTCTGGCTATACAAAAAATCCTGAAGCTGATGGCGGTATGTTTGCAGCCGGTGTTACCTATAGGGCGCCTGGTGATCTGAGATTCCAGCTTTGGGATTATTATTATGAAGATGTGCAGAATGATTTGTCGTTTGAAGCGCGTTACAGGAGACCTCTTTCAAAAGATGTCAACATGGTGATGAACTTCAAATACCTCAATCGTCAGGATACTGGAGATGCCTATGCCGGAGAACTGGATACCTGGACAGCCGGTGGTGATATAGGCGTATCATTCAAGGGCTTTACTTTGACTGGATATTACGGTCAGGTTGGTGATGATCGGGTTGATGATCCTTATGGAGGCAACAAGGTCATTATCCAGCAGGCTGGAGCAAATCTCCAGCGCCCCGAAGAGACAGGATATGCTGTGAAATTAGATTATAATTTCAAGCAAATTGGTGTCGAAGGTCTGACAGCCTATACCTTCTTGGCTACGTATGACACACCTGATAAGGGAACAAACGCATCGCAGGATTATGATCAAATTGACTTTAACCTCCAGTATAAGCTTGGCGGCTGGTTTAAAGGTTGCGAGGCCCGACTCCGTTATGCCATTAGAAATGTTGATGATGATGTAAGTGGTAGTCTACAGGACTTCAACGATATCCGTTTTTCCTTGGCCTATAGGTTCTAACACCCCACTAGGGGTATAAGCACCTTGAGACGGACTATTTTCTTGCGTAAGAAAACAAGGAAATAATCTGTAAGGTTCTAAATCGTTTTTTCCAGAAAGCCCGAGTTCCATAAAGACTGGGGCTTTCTGGTTTTATCTGTTCGCTCAATGTTGCAGGTTGAGGTGACAGGACGAAGGGGCAGCAGCAGTCATTGTTAGTCGTCCGTATGTTTGAACGAGCTCAATTACCAAACCCATGCTTGTATAAAGCATTGCAATAATAACATCTTCAGCAAACGATTTTGAGGGGCGGATCTTGCCAAAAACACGTGTCATCAATCTTTGCTGCAAGCCACACGCTTTTACCCATTTTGAAAATCTATTGAAAGGTTGATCTGACAAATATCACACTTGACATCACAGTAGATGTCGTGTAGCTATAATGTATACGTTCTGTATCATTCTTATGCTTACGCTCACTGTCTGAAGGTTGTGCTTACCATGCTTGACCTAACAGCCGATGGGTGCCGGGCGGTGGAATAATCAAAATAAGAGAGGGAGAATTCAATGAAAAAACCAGTCTCGATGTCATTGTCAGCGTTTCTGTTATTTGTTCTGGTCTTCTCTGGTGTAACAATAGCCAAGGCGGAGGAAAAAAAGATATACAAACTCACCTTTGCCACCACTTTGCCAGCCGCCGGTTGGGGGGCGGAGCATACAATGAAGCCGTGGTTCGAGCAGATTGCCAAAGCGACAGACGGCCAGGTTGTGATAGAACCTTACTGGGGGGGAGCCCTGGTGAAGTCGAAAGCAGCGTGGGATGCTTTGAAAAACGGCATCGTTGATATTGCTGATGTCAGTTTCCATTACTGGCCGGGTCTTGTGGAGTTTCACAATGTTATAACCTTGCCTTTTTTGGAGTATAAAAATGCGGAACATGAAGCAATTGTTGCTTGGAAATTGTACGAGCAATTTCCTGAAATACAGGACGAATACAAAGACAATAAGCTGCTGCTGGTGTACACATCCACACCGTTCGTTTTCGTTTCAAAAGAGAAACAAATAAAGTCAATGAAAGACTTTAATGGCATGAAGGTAAGGATTTCTGGTGGAGAAAGTCTGAAAAATGTCGTGGAAGCTGGCGGTGGTATCCCTACTACAGTTGGTGGATCCGAGATATACAGCGCACTTGAAAAGGGCGTAATAGATGCTTCGATGGCTAACTGGGATATGCTGATGTCTTTTAGATTTTACGAAGTAGTAAAGTATTATTTTGAAGGACCATGGAACGCCGGTGCGAGAGGTGTTGCCATGAGCCGGCAGGCTTGGGATCGCTTACCAGCTGATTTGCAAGAAAAGGTTATGAGTGTTTGTGGAATGGAGGGAAGCCGTTTCTGGACTCGAACGACTTTTGATGAATCCGTTGAGCCTGGGAAAGAACGGGTACTTAAGGAAGGATATCAAATTATCGAAACGAAAATGGATGCCGACGAAGTTAAGGAGATGCAAGCCCTTTACGGAGATAAAATATGGAACGTATGGATTGAAGCTGCTGAGAAAAAGGCGGCGGCTGAAGGCTATCCCGATCCGAAAGGTCTTGTTCAAAAAATGCTTACGACCACACAGGAATTGATTAAGACGACTGCGGCACAATAGTAGCGTTCCTCAATACCGGAGCACGAAGACCATGTCCACACTGATAAACCGAAAAGCAATTAGGGCAGCTATCACCCACCTGAACAAGATATCACAATTGGCATTAGTCCTGATGATGTTTCTTACGGCCGCCGATGTGATCATGCGCTATTTCTTCAATAGCCCTGTCACTTTTGCCCAGGAAGTAACCGAGCTTCTCTTGGTAACATGTGTTTCTCTGGGGATTTCTTTTTGTGCGATTGAAAAGGGCCATGTCAGTGTGGACATCCTCGCTAACAATTTACCAAAACGCGTCCAGGCTTTCTTTGATTGTATTACAAATCTGATCACGATTGTTTTCTTTTTAGTGATCGCCTGGCGCTCATTTGTACATATGCAGTATTTGGAAGGTAACAGGATCACTACGTTAACCCTATTTATACCGACATATCCTTTTGTCGGTATCGTAAGCCTTGGATTTGTGTTGTTCGTTGTCGTGCTGCTCATGGACTTATTTGATTCCATAATCGGAGTATTCGAAAAATGACATCCGTAACGATTGGCATAATTTGTTTGGGTCTTTTGTTTGTCTTGCTTTTGATGAGAATGCCCATTGCAATTACCATGGGTTTTGTCGGTTTCCTCGGATTCGCCTGGTTACGGGGGGCTGATGCCGCATTTGGCATGGCAGGTGTATTCCCGTACGATACGTGGAATAGCTATCTTCTTAGCGTTGGGCCGCTCTTTATGCTGATGGGGCATCTCTGTTACCACTCTGGGGTGAGTACAGATCTTTACGAAGCAGTCCATAAATGGGTGGGGCATATGCGGGGGGGGCTGGCATTGGCGACGGTGGGTGGCTGCGCCGCATTTGCCGCAGTCAGCGGCTCAAGTATAGCCACCGCTGTTACCATGGGCTCTGTAGCTCTACCGGAAATGAAGAAATATAAATATGACCGCGGCCTTGCCTGTGGCATTCTTGCCGCAGGCGGTACCATGGGTTCAATGATTCCTCCGAGCATGGCACTTATCTTTTATGGAATCATTACCGAGCAGTCTATTGGCAAGCTATTTATGGCTGGTTTTCTTCCAGGTATAACGGAAGCGATATTTTATATGGTCACTGTTTACCTGCTTTGCCTCTGGAAACCTGAGCTTGGTCCGCGCGGACCAGTAGCACCGATGAAAGAAAAGGTGAAGGTACTCAAAAAAACAGCACCGATTCTCTGTCTTTTTGTCTTGATCATTGGGGGGTTGTATTTCGGGCTTTTTAGCCCAACTGAAGCTGGAGGTGTCGGAGCTTTTGGTGCATTTACCTATTCTATTTTATCCAGACGCTTGAGCTGGGATAAATTCCAACTGAGTCTTGTCAACACGGTTAAGGTGGCTGCTATGGTACTATTAATTGTAGCCGGCGCCACGATGCTCAATACCTTTTTGGCTGTAAGTCGACTGCCAACCGAACTGGGAGACTTTGTCAGTTCACTCCCCTTGAACCGGTATGTTATTTTGGCTTTTATCTTAAGTTTTTATCTCATCCTCGGTTGTTTCATGGACCCGCTGTCAATGATTCTCCTGACAATGCCGATCTTTTATCCTCTTGTAATCGCCATGGACTTCAATCCTATCTGGTTTGGCATATTAATCGTCAGGGTTTGTGAAATTGGCTGTATTACTCCTCCCATGGGAATGACAGTGTTTGTCATAAAGGGAATAGCGGGAAATACCCCAGTATTTACGATATATAAAGGTGTACTCCCCTTCATCTGTGCAGATCTGTTGCACTTGATACTGCTGATCGCCTTTCCGCAAATTGCTTTATTTTTGCCAGAGATGATGACCAATTGATGTAGCAGCATTCATGGGGCGTTAAGGCAAGTGCAAAGGGTAGCATGCAAAGCAGGTTCTTTATAAATCTGATCACTATCGTTGTTCTTTATAGGATGAGCTAAGGGGAAATGATAGGATAGTTGGCGTTGGCCGGCGGACAACGTGCGGGCCGATTGTCAAGGGTTGGCCTGGCGTTTCTGAGCACCATCCGATTGATTGATGTGGAACATTTGAACTTTTGTTCAGCATGTAAAAAAGGGTCTTGATTCGGTTGAATCAAGACCCGTTTTTATTGCATCAGTTCATGAGGTTCGGCAGGAAGAGCGATATCTGAGGCAATGATATGAGCAGAATTAACTGGAGAATATCCGCGAGAAGAAAGGGGGTTACGCCTCTGAAAATCGTGTGCATGGGAACTCCCGTTATGCCGTTCAGCACAAAAACGTTGAGTCCTACAGGCGGTGTAATGAGACCCATTTCAGTGACCCTGACAACAATAATGCCAAACCAGATCGGATCAAAGTTGAGCTCAAGTATCAGTGGGTAGAAGACTGGTACGGTCAACAGCACAATAGCCAGGGAGTCCATCAGACATCCCAGTATGAGGATGACCACCACAATACATGCGAGAATTGCATAACGGTTTATCGGCAAGGCTGCGACCATAGAGGCGAACTCAAAAGGCAGGCGGGTGACTGAGAAAAAGTAACCGAGCATCATGGCACCCATGATGATCAGGAACAGCATGCCGGTAGTGGAGGCTGTAGAGGTGAGGCTGTTTTTGAAGTTGAGCCATTTCATCTTTCCCCTCATGAAAGCAAAGCATAAGGCACAGAATGCACCAATGCCGGCTGCCTCCGTGGGGGTGAAAATGCCCATGTAGAGCCCACCTATTACAATAGTAAACAGGACAATAACTTCCCAGGTGCGGGAAAACGCCCTGACCTTTTCTTTGGTACTGGCTTTGGGGCCTGGCGGGCCCAGGGCCGGGTTACGCCGGGTGAGGAGCCAGATGGTGATAATATAGAAAACTGCCTCGAGAATACCTGGGATGACTCCGGCCATGAAAAGCTTGCCAATCGATTGCTCTGTGAGAATGCCATAGATAATCAGGATAACGCTCGGCGGAATAAGAATGCCAATGCAGCCGCCGGCAGCGATAGAGCCCGTGGCGAGACCCAGGTCATAATTGTATTTTTTCATCTCCGGCATGGCAACCCTGCCGAGTGTCGCAGCAGTCGCAAGACTTGAGCCGCTTATTGCTGCAAAGCAGGCGCAGGCGGCAACCGTGGCCATGGCCAGACCGCCTTTGAGACCGCCGAATATTTTATGCACAGCCGCATAGAGATCTTCACTCATTCCCGCCTCAAAGGCAAAAGCCCCCATCAGGATAAAGAGAGGAATAACACTCAGGCCTTCACTGGCAAAGGTCGTGTACGGGACGGTACGCAGGAGACCGAGGGCCGGCTCCCATCCCGTGATATACGCAAAGCCGAGGAACCCGATAAGACCCATGGCAAGGCCGATATGCATTCGCGCCAGAAGGAGAACAAGAACACAGAACATTCCCAGAAAACCAGCTTCAATTGGGCTCATTGTTTCACTCCTTTGATTTTGACTGAAATAGCTCAATGAACAGAATAATTGCAAAAACAGCTGTACCTATGGCTGCTGCAGCCACAAAAGGAGCGGCGGGAATCTTCAGGACTGCTGAGGTGAGGTTGGATTGGTATGTTTCAAATATGTAGGCAAAATTCTGCCAGCAAATCAAAGTGACAAAAACACAACTTATGCTGGTGATGATAAACCTCAGGATCGAACGAACCTTCGCCGGAAATCGTTCGACGACCAGGTCAACAGTTACATGTGCTTTTAGCTTGGCACAATAAGCAATGCTGAATGGAACGATGATAGCCATCAAAAACTCAATGAGTTCAAGGGCTCCGGGAATTGGTGAATTAAAAAGGTATCGAAAGATAACATCGGCGGCCATCAGGAACATCATGACAGCCAAAGCGGTCGCTGCCACGCTTACCATAACGTTGACGGCAGGCTGGACAACTTTGTTTCCAAACTTGTAAAGGGATGGCATGGCTAACATTCCATAAATGTTAAGAAATTCTGGGTGAGGTGATTTGGCCATGAAAGATGGCAAGCGGCAATCACTTGCTTCATGCTAGGGGGTTCTCGCCATGAATATTGAGACGCCATTTTCTATGGTGTCTCAATATTCCTAACTCATGAAAGAGAAATCATTCTTTTCCCAAGGCGATAGTGGTATCCAGGATTTCCCGGGCATTGCTGACGCCATTTTTCTCCATGGTGCTTACCCAGCCGTCCCAGACAGGCTTTCCACCGACGTCTATCCATTTTTGGCGTTCTTCTGGTGCCAGTGTGAAGATATTATTGCCATTGCCGACTTCTTCTACTTTTTTGATGCCGCTGGTTCTCATGTCATCAAAGAAGTGTTTACCCCAGAACTTCGAACCGGCTTCTCCGCTCACGCTCATAATGGCATCCTGCACTTCTTTATCCAGGCTGTTCCATTTTCTCTTGTTCATTATGATGGAGAAGTAGACGGCGGGGAAAGGAACCTCTGTATAGTATTTGGTAACTTCGTAAAATCGCCAGACCTGGATTGCTTCCCACGGGGCGCCCATGCCATCAATGACGCCTTTTTGCAGCGAGATATAGTTGTCGGGCATCGGAATAAGCATTGGTACGGCGCCCAGTGCTTTGACCATTTCCGTTGAAGGGCCGCCACTCATCCTGATTTTCATCCCTTTGATATCGTCAAGATTCTTGACCGGTTTCTCGACAGTGATCAGGCTGTATGGAGGGCTGGTGTAGAAGAGAAGTACTTTTACGTCATCGAATTCTTTTTGAATTACTGGATACTTCTCATAAAGCTTCCAGAGTACTTCACTTCCTTTTTCCGCAGTTTCAAAGGACATGGCTGGAAGGCTGATAACATCGGTAACTGGTGTCATACCAGGCCAGTAGCCATGAAAGGCCCAGCCTATGTCGGTAATTCCCATTTTGACGGCATTCCACATGTCCTTGCCTTTGGCAAGGGTTTCACCGTAGTACGGCTCAATCTTGACTGCGCCGCCGGTTGCGTCTTCAACCTGTTTGAGCCAGGGGGCAACACAGGTAGTGGAACTGAGACCTGATTCCGGGTTTTGATGGGCGAAACGAAGGGTGACCTCTTTGGCACAAACAATGCTGCTGAGACTGATTGAGACGAGCAGGGCGCATGCAAACAACAGTGCAGATTTCTTCATTTTCTCCTCCTTGCTGATAATCCATTGATGGTATCCGGTTGCCGGCTCTCTTGTTTTACAGGCTTTCCGAGAGCTTATTTTCCCTACAAATCGGTTACTTATATATCAAAAAAGATACAGAAATCGAGGTGATGATGTGTTATGACACGCAATATTGCACGCAATATTGCGTGTTGTCAAGGGCCAATATCGGACCAGCTTTCGCTTCGAAGCATCTCGCCGATAACAGTTTTAATAAGATGGCATTGTTCTATGTGCCTTTGATACTGAAAAAAACTACAAGTAGAGTTGTTTCGTGATTTTTTCTGCTGTTTCCTGAAGGTCGGCGATGACAGAGCGGAGAAAGCTGTCGGTCAGGCGGGATGCAGGACCGGCCATTATGACTGCAGCAGTTGGCTGCCCTTCAGGGTTGCGAATGGGAACGGCCATTGCGTGTATATCCGGATAGCGTTCGCCGCGGTCATAAGCTATGCCTTCACTTCGTATCTTTGCCAGGAGCTTACGGTACTCATCTTTAGAGACAATTGTCTTGTCGTTGAATTTTTCAAATTCTCTTTGCAGGCATGATTCGACAAAGGCCGCATCGCTGTATGCGAGAATAACCTTGGCGCCAGCTGCGACATTGATGGGCACAAGTTCCCCTTGCTGAAAATTGAATCGCAGGTGGCTTGGGCCTTCTACATGCAAGGCAAGGATAACATTGAGCCCGGACACAAGTTCAAGAGCGATGCTTTCCCCAGTTTTTTGTGAGAGTTCGATAAGGTAGGGCTGGGCGACGGCGAGTAAACGAGTGTCTGTGGAGCGTGTTGCGGCGTGGCCGATGCGATAGGCCGATCTGCCGAGGGAATATTTTCTGGTCTGGCGGTTCTGTTGAAGGAAATTTGTCGCAACGAGAATACTGATGAGCCTGCTTGTTGTCGATTTGTGCATACCAAGTTTCATGCTGATCTCAGTAGTGCCCATCTCGGTGTTATGTGGTGCAAATGCGAGCAATATGTTCAATGCTTTCTCGACAGAAGACCCTGTTATAACAAGTTGTTTGCTCATATTGTCACGCTATGCCAGCTCTTCAACTGATGTCTTTAGCTTATGAAAAATCATTCAAAACCTACTGTGGAAACTCTTTGTTCCGCATAGTGAAACAAATATGATAATCTCATTTTGATGTCAAGTGAAAATTGATAATTCAATTTTGATGTACTTGGGTAAAGTTTATGATACCAATAATACGTCACTATTATACTTTTTATGCAGTTGCTCGATTACATGTAAAATGTCTTGACATGGTTTGTCCATAGTGTATTTTTGTAAAAGGAGAGTAGTGGTGTTCCACTATTCAGTACATGTTGGCTCTCTCAACCACAAAACATTTTGTGTGGTGTCATGTTGGATGGTCTTGGCAGCTTTGTTGAGGTTTTGGGCGGAAAATTTTGTCGGAGATGGCATGTAATAAAATATGCCAGCAGATGTAAACTATCGCAGTACGCAATTACCTGAGATATATGCGAGGCTAAAGGAAAGTCACCGGAGTAAACGGCATAAAGCTTAATTCGGGGAGGTCGAATAATGAGTGAAAAGGTTTTTACAAACTGTACAAATGCTGGGCCCGTCAGTGTCTATGTAAAAGATGGAAAGGTCACGCGAATGCGGCCATTGGTGGCGGAGGAGAAGGATTTCAAACCGTGGGTTATTGAAGCCGATGGGAAGAAATATTCACCGCCCAAGAAATTTAATGTCGCACCATATGTTCATGCGGACAGGCGAAGGCTCTATTCGGATGATCGTATTAAATACCCATTAAAGCGTGTTGATTTTGATCCAAATGGCGAGAGGAATCCTCAAAACCGGGGCAAATCACCCTATGTGAGAATTTCCTGGGACGAAGCGCTCGATATCGTCTCCAGTGAAATAAAGCGTGTATCTGAAACATATGGAAATTCCGCTATCAGTGGCATGACTTCTTCTCATCATAACTGGGGTATTGTCGGTTACAAGATGGGACCCTTCGCTCGGTTTATGAATATGCTTGAATTTACACCGGTGCTGGACAATCCCGATAGTTGGGAAGGTTGGCATTGGGGGGCGACCCATACCTATGGGTTCTACTGGCGACTTGGCATGCCGGAACAGTACGACCTTCTTGAAGATGCATTGCAGAATGCTGAAATGATCGTGCTGTGGTCAAACGATCCTGACTCCACTCGTGGAACCTACACAGGACAGGAGTCTGCATTGTGGCGTCAGTGGTTGAAAGAAAAAGGCGTCAAGATGGTCTTTATCGACCCTTACCATAACTTCACCGCTGGTGTGATGGAAGGTAAATGGATCGCACCGAGAATGGGGACCGATACTGCTCTGGCCATGGCCATTGCGTATGTCTGGATCACCGAAGATCTTTACGACAAAGAATATGTGAAAGATCGTACAATCGGCTTTGAAGAGTTCAAACCCTATGTTCTGGGCGAGACCGATGGTCAGCCCAAGACTCCTGAATGGGCCGAGGAGGAATCAGGCGTAAAAGCCCGCGTCATTCGGGCACTGGCCCGTGAATGGGCTGCCAAACGAACGGTATTGTCCGGTGGTTCCCGTGGTGGAGAGGGTGGTGCCTGTCGAGTGGCATATGGTACTGAATGGGCGCGTATGATGGTTCTGCTTCAGGGTATGCAGGGGCTTGGAAAACCTGGTCGTTCGATCTGGGGAACCACCATGGGTGCACCTTCCGATACCAAAAACTGGTTCCCGGCTTACGCTGATCTGCAGGGGCGTGTTGCAACTTCGAAAGTTGCCAACCATTTACCGGTTAATCCCAACAAGCAGAGGGTGTGGCGCCTTACCTTGCCGGATGCGATTTTGAATCCGCCAATCAGCTGGTACGGAGAAGGGTTTTGTGGTCAATCGCTGGAGCAGCAGTTCACTCATTTCAAATATCCGATGGACGGTTGTTCCGAAATTAAACTTTTTTACCGCTATGGCGGTTCATTCATGGGAACCATGAGTGATACTTCCAAATGGGTGAGAATGTACCAGAGCCCTAAACTTGAGTTTGTGGTCAATCAGGATTGCTGGTTCAACAGCGAGACCCAGATGGCCGATATTATTCTGCCAGCCTGTACCAACTTTGAGCGAGATGATGTCGGAGAGTGGGGCGCATGCGGTGGTTATACCTGTCATGCCAGCAGCGGCTGTAACTACAGGATAGTTGTTCGTCAGCAGAAATGCCTGGAGCCGATGTGGGAATCGAAATCTGATTATGAGATTTTCACCCTTCTCGCAGAGAAACTTGGCAGGAAGGAAGAGTTTACCGACGGTAAGACTGAGCTTGAATGGGTGAAGGCCTTCTTTGACTCTTCGGATCTTCCGAAACTGATCAGCTGGGAAGAGTTTGACAAGAAAGGCTACCACATCATCAATATCGATGAGAACTATAAATCTACGCCATCTCTTCGCTGGTTTGCGGAAGGCCGTGATTGTGATACCCCCGACACCAACAATCCGAAAAGGGGTACTGAAAAAGCCGGGCATCTTGGTACCTATAGCGGCAAGATTGAGTTTGCCTCCGAGAGCTTGAAGTCCAAGTTTCCGGATGATGAAGAGCGTCCGGTTACGCCGAAATATATCAAGAGTTGGGAGGGGCACCACAGCGAGATATTTGAAAAATATCCGATGCAGTTAATGTCACCCCATCCACGTTTCAGTTTCCATTGTCACTACGATAAACATACTGACTGGCTCGATGATATCCCCGTCCACCGCATCAAAAAAGATGGGTATGCCTGGTGGCCTGCACGAATTAACCCCGTGGACGCCAACCGGCGCGGGATCCAGTCCGGCGATATCGTTCGTCTTTATAATGATCGCGGTTCTGTACTCTGTATTGCTGTGGTTACCGAACGTGTACGGCACGGTGTTATCCACAGTTACTGTTCTTCTGCCAAGTACGATCCGCTTACTCCCGGAAAGTCTGATTCTCCAGATAGAGGTGGCTGTGTTGCCATCCTTACGGCTTCACGGATGGTATCCAAGAATGTACCGGGTATGACCCCGAATTCCTGCCTCATCGAAATCGAAAAATGGGAGGGTTGATACAATGTCTCGATATTCCATATTAATAGATGTCAACAAGTGTAACGGTTGCTACAACTGTTTTCTTTCATGCCGTGATGAATATTACGGTAACGATTATCCTCCGTATTCAGCTGCTCAACCTTTAAACGATCAGTTCTGGATGCAGGTGAAAGAGGTGGAGCGTGGCGTCTACCCTAAACCCAAAGTCTCCTATATCCCCAAGCCGTGCATGCACTGCGAATCTGCGCCATGTATTTCGGCTTCGAAAGACGGTGCTGTGTATCGCAGGGCAGACGGCATTGTGATGATCGATCCCGAGAAAGCCATAGGTCAGGAGGCAATCGTTAATGCCTGTCCTTACCGTGTGGTCTTCTGGAATGCTGAAAAGCAGATTCCGCAGAAATGTACCATGTGTGCCCATCGACTTGATGAAGGAGAGAAGGTGCCACGTTGCGTTGAATCATGTCCGACCGGAGCACTCGTTTTTGGTGATCTGGACGATCCGAACAGTGAGATTTCCAAATTGGCCAAAGAGGTTGCGACTGAGAGTCTCAACCCTGAATTCCAGACCGATTCACTGGTGAAATATGTAGGTTTGCCAAAGCGTTTTGTCGCAGGTGAGATCGTCTATAAAGACAACGAGGGAGAATGTGCTCCCGGTGTGAAAGTAACCCTTACAGGCGGTGGGCAGAATCGTGAGTCAGTGACGGATATTTTCGGGGACTTTGAGTTTGAAGGGCTCGATAAGAATACGACGTATACCGTTGCGGTTGCCGCAAATGGATATGCGCCGTGGCAGACAGAGTTCACCACCTACAAGGATGTCAACTTAGGTGAAATTGTTCTGGAACGGAAATAACTCTTCATTAATCGGCTGGGAGAGCCGGCTTGCAGGTAAGCCGGCTCTCCTTGCGTGTACTTCCACACTTCAACGAGGTCAAAAATGATCAGTGTAAAAGATGCTCAGGGGACTCCGTACGATGCCGCCAAGCATTCAGAGGTGTATGGGCTGCAGAAGATAACCGAGGCTGTCTCAAAACGTACCACTATCTGCTACTCCTATTTTCAGCCGAACGGCGGTGCCGAGATGAGCGCTTCGCCGAAGGAGCGCGTTTACTATGTGGTCAAGGGCTCTATCACAGTTTGTGGCAAAGATGAGAAACATGTCCTAAACGAAGGTGACTGCATCTATATCGCCCCAGGTGAAGAGCGAGATATGGTCATTAACAACGGAAAACCTGCAGAGGTGCTGGTACTTATTGTGACCCCCTGATTCTACTTTTGGTGTCATGTAAAAAGATATGTCATACAGGAGAGCGAGATGAAAGATATTTTCAAGTTGGATGGCAGGATCGCAATTGTTACAGGCGGTGCAGGCGGTATCGGTGAAGCTCTGGCCCTTGGTCTTGCTTATCATGGCGCGACTGTTGTTGTCTCAAGTCGTAATCAGGATGCAATTACCGCTGTTGCCGCCAAAATTACCAAGGAGACCGGTAATGAGGCCATCGCCATCGCCTCGGACGTGACCAATGAAGAGAGTGTCCAGAAGCTGGTTGATGCTGTTGTGGCGAAGTATGGCCGGATCGATATCCTCGTCAACGCCATGGGCATGAATATCAAGCATCCTGCCCTGGAGTATCCGCTGGAAGACTGGGATAAACTCTTTAACGTGAATGTGAAGGGAACAATGATCGCCTGCAAGGCTGTTGGCAAGGTCATGCGTGAGCAGAAGAAAGGCGCCATCCTCAATCTCTCCTCAGTGCGCGGAATTCGCGGTTACACAGGTGGCAATTCAGGATATTGCGCAACCAAAGGCGCCGTTGAACTTATCACCAAGTCGCTGGCTCTTGAGTGGGCCCCGAACGGTATTCGGGTGAATGCTCTCGGTCCTGCATTGGTCATTACTCCCGGAACCAAGCATATTGCTGAGAATCCGGAACTGGCAGCAAAATACGCTTCAGCTGTTCCCATGGGCAGAATTGGCCTGCCGGAGGACATGGTCGGTGCGGTTGTCTATCTTTGCTCGGATGCGGCGAGCTTCGTTTCAGGCCAGACCATCTATGTTGACGGTGGCCTGACAGCTGCTTGAGATCGTTGAGCTTGAGGATGAGAACTACTAATACGAAAATCAGTGTTTCCGAGAAGATTTCTTGGTGAAGCTCTGATTTTTATTCTTGGTTGTGGCCGGACAATGTCGTCTTGCCATGCTGGTTCATGTGAGGAAGAATCGATGAAGACAGCTCAAATATTGAGTAAGGCCCGTGAAGAGAAGAGGACAGTGCTCACGGAGATTGAGGCCAAGCAGATTCTGGGCGAGGCCGGCATCAACTGCACGCCGACGGTGCTTGCCGAGAGCAAGGAGAAGGCCGTTTCTATCTGTGATGAGATTGGCTATCCGGTGGTACTGAAGGTTTCGTCTGTGGATATTACCCACAAGAGTGATGCCGGCGGGGTAAAGGTGAATCTGCAGAACAGGGAAGCGGTTGAGAAGGCTTACGATGATATCATGACCTCCTGCCGGGCGTATGCACCTGATGCAAACATTGAAGGCGTTGCGGTCCAGGGCATGGCGAAGATCGGCACCGAGATCATCATGGGCATGATCAAAGATGCAAGCTTTGGTCCGGTAGTCATGTTTGGCCTCGGCGGCGTATTGGTAGAGGTGTTGAAAGATGTTTCCTTTAGAATCGTCCCTATCGAGAAAGCTGATGCTGAAGAAATGACCAGCGAGATCCAGGGTAAAAAACTTCTGGCTGGATATAGGGGCAATGATCCGGCTGATGTCCCCTATTTGCAGGAGATGCTCGTCAAGTTGTCTGATTTTGTCAATGCAACCCCGGGTATCGAAGAGATCGATATGAACCCGGTGTTTGCGTATAAGGAAGGCGCTGTTGTAGTTGATGCCAGAATTATACTCTCTGCGTAAATTCACTCTTGCAAACAGACGACAAAAGGACGGTGCTACTATGATGGATCTATTTTTTAAACCAAAATCTATTGCAGTCATCGGGGCCAGCGGTAAGCCCGGGAAGCTCGGTTATGTAATAGTAAATAATATTAAGGGCAGCGATTTTGCCGGCGACGTGTATCCGGTTAATCCGAAGTCTGATGAGATATTAGGCTACAAGGTATATACATCGCTCACGGAAATACCCGGCGACGTTGAACTGGTCATCACGGCTCTGCCAACCCCGAAACTCACGGTGGCAACGGTGGAAGAGTGTGCCCAGAAAGGAGTTAAGGCAATCATTATCGAGTCTGCCGGTTTTGCCGAGATGGGTGGTGATGGCAAAATCTATCAGCAGCAGATAGTCGATATCGCGAAAAAGAATAATATCAGGGTGATGGGACCGAACTGTTCCGGTATCGTTTCACGCAATATCGTCACCTCGATCTATCCCATGACCAAAAAAGTCCCAAACGGCAATGTTGTTCTTATTGGCCAATCGGGTCTTTTGGCCGCCGGCATGGCTTCGGATATTGTGGAAAATGAGAGCCTCAACATTAGCAAGGTCTGCTCAATCGGCAATAAGTGCGATGTCAATGAAAACGACCTGCTGGAATATTTCGGAGAAGAGGAAGGCGTCGATGTCATTTCCATGTATCTGGAAACCATCAGTGACGGCAGAAACCTGACCCGGATTGCCAAGAAAGTAGCCGCCAAGAAGCCTGTTATTTTCTTGAGTGGTGGTCGTACCGAGGCTGGTGCCAGAGCTGCTATGAGCCATACAGGCAGTATTGCCAGCAACGCTAAGATTGTCGAAGCCGCAGTCAAGCAGACTGGAATGATCATGGCTGATGATTTTACCGAATTGAAAGACTTCGCCAAGGTCTTCTCGACCCAACCGCTACCGAAAGGCAATCGTATTGCGGTTATCACCCTGGCCGGCAGTGTTGGGGTCAATGTTTCTGATCTCTGTGCAAGCCATGGCCTGGAACTTCCCAAGCTGACGGAAGCAACAACCGAGAAGCTGAAGGACATGTTCGACACCCCAGTATCAAACCCGGTTGACCTCTATTTTTCCGTAACCAAGATTGGTTTCACCAAGACCCTTGAAACCACTTTCCCAGACGCTTTCAGAGATGACAACATCGACGCTGCAGTGCTCATTCTTGCCGGGTTCGAATATACCCAGGAAGCGGTGCAGAAGAAAATCATCCAGAAGATCGTTCAGGATGTCGGTAAACCGGTCGTTGTCTGTATGATCGTTGGCTACAACAAATATAAAAACGTCATTATGGACGAAATGGGTAAGGAAATACCGGTGTTCCCGTCATTGATTTCGGGAGTCAAGGCCCTCAGCAAACTCTGCGAATACGGTATCCGCCGGCAAAAACAATCAGCCTAAAGGGAGAAGGGCATGGTTTACGAGAATATCATTTTCGAAAAAGAAGAGAATATCGCGGTCATTACCTTCAACCGTCCCGAGGCGATGAATGCCCTGAACAACCAGACCAGGGCCGAATTTCGTGACGCCATTGGTGCAGTGGCCGCCGACGATGAGATCAAGGTGCTCATTCTTACCGGTAGCGGTAAATCGTTTGTTGCCGGCAGTGATATCAAAGAGTTCAACAAGACCACCCCTTATGCTGCTCACAACATTATGCGGCTTGGCGAGATGGTGGAAAAACTTGAAAAACCTGTCATCGCAGCGGTGAACGGATTTTGTCTTGGCGGTGGCTGTGAAATCGCGATGGGCTGTGACATCATCATCGCTTCGGAAAAAGCCAAATTTGGTCAGACCGAAATTAACATCGGCATTATTCCAGGCGGTGGCGGTACCCAGCGGCTTCAGCGGCTTATCGGTGTCTGCCGAGCCAAGGAGTTGATCTATACCGGTGATATCATCCGTGCCGAAGAAGCAGACCGAATAGGATTGGTCAACCGTGTGGTGGCAATGGATGAATTGATGCCCACCGCCAAAGAGATGGCCAGGAAGATTGCCACCAAGAGCGCCGCTGCCCTTAAACTTGCCAAAACCGCAATCAACCGTGGTATGCAGACCAATTTGGAAAGTGGTTTGAAATACGAGTATGAACTCTACAGTATTTCTCTCAGCCTGGAGGACAAGGCAGAAGGTGTCAATGCTTTCATTGAAAAGAGGGCGCCGAAGTTTGTCGGTCGTTAACAGATTTTTTTCTTAAATTGGATTTCAACGAAGGAATAAAACGATGGAAAACATGGCAAATAAAGTAGCTCGTATACCAAATTTAGTAGACTGGTCCACCGGCGAAGTCAGATTGATGGGTGCAAAATGCAACTCCTGTGGAACATATTTCTTTCCAAAGGAGCACTATCAGCATCGTCCCGACTGCTCGCGCGAGGGTGTGGAGGATGTGCTGTTTCCCAAAAAAGGCAAGCTGGCAAGCTACACTATTCAATACTATCCGTGTCCTGCACCTTTTAAAACTGAGAACAAGATTACCCCTTACGGTATCGGTCTGGTGGAATTTGAAAACGAAAAAATTCAGATTACCGGCATTATCACAGAGACTGATCTGAAAACGCTCAAGATCGGAATGGAAATGGAAACGACCATTCTTGAGATGTTTACCAATGAGGAAAAACAACAAGTGGTAACCTGGGCGTTTAAAGCAGTCAAATAAGATGGAGAGTTTTACTTGGCCATCCTTGAATTTGCGGGTTTATGAAACCATCAAGTAATCGATAATGCTCAAATACTAAAAGGGATAATGACAATGAGAGATGTATATATAATTGGAACCGGAATACACCCCTGGATGGGTTTCTCTGAGAAAGTATTTGCAGATTTCGCGGCAGTGGCTGTTGATAATGCCTTGAAAGACGCACAAATAGAATGGAAAAAAATCCAGGCGATTATGGCCGGTATCTTTATCTATGGCGGTAATGCCGGTCATCTTTCCGGCCAATATCTTGAGTCCATTTTTGGTGAGACCGGCATTCCGGTAGTCAACGTATACAACGCCTGCGCGACAGGATCTGCCTCTATCAGAATGGCGTATAACAGTATCGCGGCCGGCGAGACCGATACCGCCCTGGCCTTTGGTGCAGATGTCTCGCCGAAAGGCTTTCTGACCGCTAAATCTGACAACGCCGTTCAGGACCGCGACGTTATCAGGTGGAAAATGGGTGGTTTGCCCAACCCGATTTACTGGGCGCTGGAATGCCGAAAGAGAATGGAGAAATACGGCACCACCGAAGAAGACCTGGCAATGGTCAAGGTTCTGATGAGTGAGTATGGCTCAAAAAATCCGGATGCGCGTTTTAAGAAGCAGTACACTCTGGAAGAAGTACTGAAATCCGTTTATGTCTGTGATCCCCTGAGACTCTATGAGATTTGTCCGGTAAGTACCGGTGCTGCTGCGGTGATTGTTACCGCTGACCCGGAACTGATCAGTAAAGCCGATAATCCTGTAAAAATTAACGCAACTACCATGGGAAGTGCCATCTATGGTGACCCCACCATCCGCATTTCTGCACTCTCCTGCCCGGCGGTTCCTGAAGCTCCCATGCTCAGTGAAAGCTACTCGGCTTCACGACAAGCCTATGAAAAATCGGGTATCGGTCCAGAGGATGTCGATATTCTCGAATTGCCTGACAACAGCTCCTGGCATTATCTGGTGTACCTGGAAACATGCGGGTTCTGCAAAGAGGGCGAAGCCGATAAGATGTTGCGCGACGGTATGACGAAAATCGGTGGTAAACTGCCGGTAAATCCAAGTGGTGGATTCTCTTCACACGGTGAGGCGCTTTCCGCTCAAGCTCTCTGGCAGGTCATCGAATGTGCCAACCAGCTGCGCGGCCGTTGCGGTGCTCGTCAGGTGGAAGGGGCCAAGGTCGCCATGGCCCAGACGTATGGCTTGATGGGCAACAGTGGAACCACTATTATGTCAATTTAATACACGTTTTCCCTGAATCTTCTCGAGTGAGAAGATTGAGGAAGTCGTGATTGAAAACATTTGAATGGTGAAAGGGCCTGTATCATCAATTTGATGCAGGCCCGTTGTTTTTTTCGTGTATTACAGGTCATTTTCCTGTTTTCTGTTATTGAAAATGATTTGCAAGAGTAGTCACCCTACAATCCAGGGATAGAACGAGAGCTATTACGAGGAGCTGCCTCATGGCTGATAAATGGAACGACTTGAATCAACGAGCAATAGAACACATGCAGCAAGGGGAGTTGCAGGAGGCTGTCATGTTTGCGTTGCAGGCCCTCGAGGAGGCCAGGAAAGCGCATGGTGAATTGCACCAGAATGTTGCGCTCAGCTTAAATAATCTCGGAGAGCTGTATCATATGGTTGAGGAGTGGGACGAGGCAGAGAAGGCTCTGTTGGAATCCGCCAGGGTGATTGAGTCCATACACGGGCAACAATCCCTGGAGTTGGGGGATACATGTGTAAATCTTGCCGAGATGTACATTGGCTGTCAACGATTTGATGAAGCCGAAAAGAAAATGGAGCAGGCTGTAGAAATCTATGGTCATCATCAGAAAGAGGACCCAACACTGCTGCCGCAGTCATTGAACATGTTGGCATCTCTCTATCTGGGACAAGGCAAGGTGGAGCCGGCAGCGGTTCAGCTTAAAAAGGCTCAACATCTTCTTGAAGACTCTTTGGGAAAAGACCATCCCGCCCTTGGCACCATTCTGAAAAGCCTGGCTGTCATTGACAGACAACGTGGCGATTTGGATGCTGCCGAGAAAAAGCTTCGACGGGCTATGGTTATTTATGAAAACAGTATAGGCTCGGAGCATCCTGAGTTTGCTGGCATCCTCGCCCATATCGCTGAGGTGTATTTTGCTAAAGGGCTGATCGGAGCCGCTGAACCCCTCCTGAAGCAGGCGGTCGAAATCTATTCGGCCACCTTGGATGAAGATCCTGTAACAGGGGCGGCGATGGATAGACTGGCCGCTCTTTACGCTGCTACCGGTCGAACTGAACAGGCGGAGTCGCTTTTTCAGAAGGTTATCGGGATCTACACCTCTTCACTTGGCAATGACCATCCTGCGCTGGCAGAAGCTCAGAACAGTCTGGCAGAGATTTTCCTCAATTCCAAACGAATCGACCAGGCATTTCCGCTTCTACAAGCATCGCTTGAGGCGAGGGAGAAGAGCCTTGGGGCCACTCATCCTGCTGTTGCTCAGTCATTGAACAATATGGCTATTATCCATGATATGAAGGGAGAGCAGACACTTGCCCTGAAACAGCACCAGAGAGCGCTGGATATTCGTAAGGCTGCCTTTGGTGAGGAGCATCCGGCAGTTACTCAATCTCTTGAGAATATGGCTGCCATCTACAGGGCTCAGGGCAAGCTGGATAAAGCCGAGTCTATGCTGGAGCAGTCCCTGGCTATCTGGGGAAAAGCACATGGTGCCGAGCATCCGGCCACGGCCCAGAGCTATCACAATCTAGCCACCCTCTATATCGATTCAGAGAAATATGACAAAGCCGAAGAGGCGCTTTTGACCTCCAAAAGAATCCTTGAGAAAAACAAGGATGAAAATGCCATGCATCTGGCAACGGTTTTTGAGACCCTTTCAGGGCTGTATTACCGGCAGAACAAACTGACTGAGTCCAACGAGTATGCTGCCCGTGTCCAGAAAATACGAAAACCTGAGCAGATGAGTCGACAGCAGGGGACTGGTCCGCTGCATTAAGTCCGTTTAGTATATAGCCCGCTGCTCACAGTTTGACTGACAATGATTGTGGGTTATACAGATCGCACTAAAGTCCATGCAGTGATTCAGCAAAGTCTTTATCGCCCGGTGTTCGCCCGGCTTTTTGGGCGAGACCAGCGGTAAGTTGAATAAGAGCCGCATTGTTAGCAGCTGGTGAACCGTCCGGCAGGCTGTGGTTATTCTCAAATCCGATCCGGGCGTGCCCTCCCATCTTTGCGGCCTGAGCTGCTGTAGTATGTTCAGCCTGGCCAAACGCACATGCCATCCAGTGGCTTTTTCGTTTGAGGGCTGCAACATAGTTCTGCAGCTCATGACTGTTTGCACCAACCTGGCCATACCTGCCCAGAACAAAGAGCAGCAGATGGCTTTCTCCAGGGATTACGCCTTCGGTACAGAGTGTTTCGTACCATTCAACATCAGCAGGACTATAGAGAATATACTGCGCTAAAACGCCGGAACGATGCAGAGCAGAAAAGAAATCATGACCAGCAGCATAGTCATTTTCGTCTTTCACAAACTCACGCAGACCGCAGGAGAGGCAATGGGGCGCCAAACGTTTCATCTGCTCAATCTGTTCATCTGACTGGTATCTGCCTGCTGCTTCGGAAGAAACCTGAAGCAGCATATGCTCACCAACTGCCGCCTCCAGCTCCTTTAATACCGGGCCATATATTGTATGATCCAGGGTATGGTTGCCATACTTGTCGCGAACATGAAAATGCATCATGCTCGCTCCGGCTTCGATACAATCTAAGGCAGTTTTGATTAACTCCCTTGCGCTGAGAGGCAATTCGGGATGATCCAGTTTTGTCTTTCTGGCGCCATTTGGCGCAACCGCGATCAGCATTGGTGCAGTGGTCATCATTCTTCCCTACGTCACATTTTCAGTCTGCATAGACAACCCCTGCTGCAATACCGATTTCAGGCATGACGTCATAAAAACTTATTTGTGGGGATTTTCCTCCAGCCTTCCTATGGGCTGCAGCTGCGGCAATCCACGCATGGAGTTCCATAGAACCGATACCGGCTTCCGCAATCAATGCCTCTTGATCCCAGGTATCATATTCATCGAGTTTGTTTTCTTTTAGTGTATTTAAAAATCGCCAGTCAGCATCGGCATTCAGAAACATCTGGGCAGGTGTACGTTCTCCTCGAACAATCATTTCAGCTCCTTCATGGTGCATGTGGAGCAGGCGTTCGAGCCACTGCTGTTTGCTAAGCGATTTGGGATCGTCTCCGCCTGAAATTTGCCAGGCCTCAACCGACTCTTCAGCCTCCCCCAAAGCCGGGTAGTATCGTCTTGGGTGATGGGACATCCCGCCAGATGCAAGAAACAGCACTCTTTTTCCAAGCCGTGCACAAAAACGGGCAACAGCTTCTCCAAGGAGGCGTGACCTGCGGAACGGAACATACGGCGGGTTGATGCAATTAATGAAGATGGGAATGACAGGTCGAGCCGATATTGAGCCAAGCATCAAATGGAGGGTCTGGGAAAAAGCATGATCTACAGTCATTCTGTACGATACGGAAGGGTCCATACTTTGCTTGCGCAGATCAGCAACAAGATCTTTTGCCAGGTCTGCCGGAACATCCAGATGGCCTGGAAAACCACCAATATCACCAACAGCAGTCGCCTGGAATCCAACACAAAACGATGGCATCATTTTAAGAAAAAAACCGTTGAAATGGTCTGATCCAAAGGCGATGACCAGTTCAGGATCAAAAGCAGCTATCGCCTCGCTCTGAGTGGTGAGCGCATGCTGCAGTTCATCCCATCTGTCTGGCTCCCTTTTGTAGCAGTACAACAAAGGGCTGTGTGATGCACATATCAATCTGGAATTCATGATAGTATCTCCACTAATGGTTATTCACAAGGCCTACTGGTCCCGTATTATCTGGCGCTGTAAAAATCCTTTCAATGTGTCGTTTTCTGATCCGCCACCTGCCGTCTGAACAGTATTGATATTCATCTATAAAATCAGCGACAAGAAAAGGTGTTGCCGGAGATATCGGCGGTAAACCGTCACAGGCAAAGGTCATACACACACTTCGCCCGTCAGCCTCTACAGGACTTCTCATTGTGATTTTGAGGCCGGTCTGCATATGTCTTGAAGTACGCTCGCCTTTTCTCGTTCTATCTGTAAAGAGTCTGCGGATTTCATCTCTGCCGCAACTGCGTCGAAGACCGTGGCTGTACCTGGCTTCTTCGGTGAAAAGTTCGACCAGTTCATCAATCATATTACAATCAAGATAATGACAAAAATCCGCATTTAAAGATTCAATGGCCAGCCGGGTTTCAAGACGCTCCAGTCGTTCTATTTGAGTCTCCATTTGCCTATTGTCCTCTGTTCAACAATGATGGGATTGCATTGGGTTCCAAGCTTCTCAATGCTGATCTCGACGGGACCGCCGGTTACCAGGAAATTTGCCTGGTGAATGGACTTTCTGTTTGCAGAAGGTTTAAAGGCGGTGCCGCAGGAGATCACGTCTCCTGGGTTGAGGGTTTGAAATTGGCTGATAAAGCTTAAAATTTCTGCAACTTTATAATTGTAGTAGCATGTATTATCCTCTGCAACGGTTTCCCCGCTCACCTTGCAGGTCACTGCCAGATTATCAGGATTTTCAACTTCGTCTCTGGTTACCAACCAGGGACCAAGTACCCCGAAGTTATCCGTGCCCTTGTATCGCCCTGCATATGAAAGATGCTGTTCACGCTGCTCTATTTTGTTCGGATCATCTTTGGCAGCATACAGGGCCTGATAATGAAAGAGGTCGGCGGCCCGCATTTCATTGCCGGTAATATCGTTAAAAATTGAATAGCCGTAAATATACTCCAGTGCATCGGCAGCATCCACATCTCGGGCTTTTTTGCCAATGATCATGGCGAGTTCCGGTTCCGGATGCATACTGCCATAATAGCTTCGCATAACCAGTGGCTGACCATGTCCCACAAGGCATGAGGCGGGTTTGAGGAAGAATGCAGGATGTTCAGGTGCTGAGATCTTACGGCTGTTACTTGCCGAATTGTTCAGAGCTACACCACATATTTTACCGGGACGTGGAACAGGAGGCTGCCATACAACCTCGTCGTCAGGGATTATTGCTGAGCTGCTTGCTGTCTCCAACGCTTTTCTTGCTAACGCTAGTCCATCACCGCCTAACCTGATGTAATCAATCATATTGGTTGGGAGGTCGTTGAGGAGAGGTAAAGCAAGAGCAAGGTCAACAACTTGGAATTTATCATTTATTACCCCAATGCGATCCAGATTGCGGTAGTTGAAACTCACCAATTTCATCTTACACGTTCCTCCTTGCTGGTTGTACTACTTGTCCTGCATCGGTCTTCTCTCATCTTCAGGGAATATTCTCAGGGCGGGGAATGTGGCCATCAGGCCACGAGGTTTAACATCTCTACAAAAGCCAAAGAACGTTGAAAACGCCTTGCATAATAAATTGCATGCAATTATCTATTTATAATTATGATTCTTGAAAGAATCCAGTAGAAAGGACGAAATCAATACGCAAAACGATAACGGGCTCTACTTCATTGATGTTCATGAAGTTGCTGGCCGTGAAGAGGAAGGTTATGAAATTACTTGGAATAAGCGGAAGTCTAAGAAACGGGTCATTCAATACCAAACTGGTATATGCTGCAGCCAGACGTTTGCCGAAAGGGGTCGAATTCAGTTTCGTCAATTGCGCTGATTTGCCACTCTACAACAAGGACCTGGACCTTGAGGTTAAGCCGCAAGCAGTGCAGAATCTTCTGGATTCAATCTTGGCAAGCGATTGTCTGTTGATCGCCTCACCAGAGTATAACTACAGCATCCCCGGAGTTCTGAAAAATGCTCTGGATTGGGTATCCAGGCCTGCGTACAAGTCGGTGCTTGCCGGAAAGCCTACCGCAATCGTCAGTGCCTCCATTGGCCCCGTCGGTGGTGCACGCATGCAGGTGCATCTTCGAGATGTACTTTCAGCAACGTTGACTCCGGTAGTACAGGCACCGCACTTTCTCGTGCCACAGGCTCAGGAGAAATTTGATGGCGAGGGTAACCTCGTTGATGAAGATACTGGCCGTCGTCTTGAACGATATATACAGGATTTTATTGTTTGGGCTGAGTCCTTGTCGGTTCGATAACGGGCACATATTATCAGGGATTTGTTAACGGCCAAACTGTATGCCAAGCTTTTGCATACGGTTACGGAGTGTGTTGGGATGAATGTCAAGCAGGGCGGCGGCACCATCCCTGCCACTTATTTTTCCTCCCGTGAATGAGAGAGCCTGTCCGATATGGTGACGGATTGCCTCGTCAAGTGGCACAATAGTACCTGTGCTCTGCAACAGGCCTTCTTTTACCGTTGTGGCCTGCTCCCCCTGACGTTGAAAATGCAATGGCCCCTGCCTGTGCTGGATAAGAGAACTCTCAATGACATTTTCCAGTTCTCTGACATTGCCTGGCCAGCTGTGGCGTGCGAGCCCGGCAATGGCATAGGGGTCTACTTGCGGCGCAGGATGGATGCCAAGCATTCTTGATTTTTTCTCAATAAAATAAATGGTCAACGGTCCGATATCTTCCTGGCGTTCCCGCAGTGGCGGAATGGTGATGGGGAACATGTTTATCCGGAACCAAAGATCCTCTCGGAATGTGCCATCTTCCACCATCTTTTGCAGATTCCGATGTGTGGCGGCGATAACCCGAATATCAAGTTTGATAGGGGGAGAGCCACCGACACGTTCGATCTCCTGGGTCTGCAGCACACGCAGGAGGCGGATTTGGGCCCAGGGGGGGAGCTCTCCGATTTCATCGAGAAATATTGTCCCTTTATGGGCCCGCTCGAACCGGCCCCGTTTCTGACTGACAGCTCCGGTGAACGCCCCTTTCTCGTGGCCGAAGAGCTCACTGTCTATTAGGTCCTCGGGGATAGCACCACAATTGACCTTGATGAATGGTTCGTTGCAGCGTGGTGATAACCGGTGAATGGCGTTGGCGACAACTTCCTTGCCTGTACCGGTTTCACCCATAAGCAATATGGTGTTTTTCAGGTGGCTGACTTGCTTGACCTTATCCATAACTTCCTGTAGGCCGCCCTCCGCGCCGATAACCTCGTCGCCGGATCGGGAGAGCAATTCGCTGCTCAGGTAGCGGTTATCTGATACTAATTTTTCCTTGAGTTCAATAAGTTCCTGGTGCTTGAGGGCATTAGCCATGGCGATGGCAAAGGGTTCTCGCAACTGCGCAAGCCGGGCCGCATCCTCCTCGGTATACATATTGGACCCTTTGGCAAAGAGGTCTATCACACCAAGCCGTTGTTTTTCGATAAAGAGCCTCAAGGCGATAAAGCTGTGGTTGTCAAGGTCCAGCTCTTTAGTGATCACCCGGCCCATCGGGTCCTTCTCCGGTTCGTTGATAACCAGATAGTTCTGCAGTCTTCGGCCGCTCTCGATATCGTGGATCAGGCTGTCGGGGAGGGTTATGGATTTTTCGATCTTTCTGCCGCCGGTATGATCAGCCATGGCAACGTATCGGATAGAGCCTGTACTCGGCTCATAAATATTGAGGTACATGGCATCGGCAGGCAGGACGTTTCTCAGAAACTGGAAGGATCTCCACAGAGCAACCTCGACGTCCAGACTGCTACAGATCAGCAGTGTTGCTTCTTTGAAAAACAGGTTGTCATCCATGCTTCGTCATCCTCGTTACCAAATGTGGTGAATTGTTATGTCTTATTACCGTATATGGTAAAAGTATACACCATATACGGTAATAATTGCATGTTGAATTTGATAACATGCTGAAAATATATGGCAATTGTTGTGGCGTAAAACTTGCATTCCTTTTCATTATCTCATAATGGATCTACTCACCATCTCGCTTCAGGAGGCACGTTGCATGTCATGCTGAATCTATTTTCTCCAGCCGCAAAAAACGTATCCGGGTTGTTTCTTAAGGCGATGCTCAAGAGCTTGCCCGCTCTTTTCAGACTGAAAGGCTTGCGTTACACATCTTTTAGCCGGCGATTGGCAGAAAAGAACATAAGCGTTCTGATTTCTATCAGGGATTGTGGAATACAGACAGCCATGCGCTTTAAGGATGGCAAGGTTTCAGCAGCGAAACTGTGTGAAGAGGATGCCGATGTCCATTTCATTTTCAATGATTGCGCTACGGTGATCAAGCTGATGTCCAAGCCGGGCAATTACCTCGGCATTCTTAATGCCATGAAGAATTTTCGTGTGGATGTCCGTGGTCCTGACCAGGAGGTGATCTGGTTTGTACAGACGCTCAAACTGTTGTCACCCGGTGATGGGACAATTGCCTATGGAACGGACCTGGGTGGTGGTGTAACCCGCTATGTCAATAACACCAATGGCGGCCCGGTATTTGTCCATGTGAAAGACGGACGAATCCTTCGGATTACCCCCATTCAATTTGATGAGTCGGATGGTGCGTCGTGGACAATACACGCAAGAGGACGATCGTTTACTCCGCCACGTAGGGGCACAATTAACCCCTATGTGTTTGGTTTGCGCTCCCTGATTTACTCAAAAGATCGGCTGTTGTACCCGATGAAACGTGTTGATTTCAACCCCGATGGCGAACGCAACCCGCAGAATCGCGGCAAGTCAGGTTATGAGCGGATCACCTGGGACGAAGCGTTGGATATCGTTGCCGGGGAAATTCGCCGGGTCAAAAAGGAACACGGACCGGGAGCAATTTTAAACAGCAGCGGTTCGCATCACACCTGGGGCAATATCGGTTACTGGTTGAGTGCCAAGACCCGCTTCATGAACTCCATTGGCTCCAGCCATGTTGTCCATAATCCGGACAGCTGGGAAGGGTGGTTCTGGGGTGCAATGCACCATTGGGGTAATTCAGTCAGAAATGGCGCTTCTGATACCTACGGCACCATCGAGGATTGCTTGAAAGAGGCGGAAATGATCGTCTTCTGGTCAAGCGACCCGGAGTCGACCAGCGGGGTGTATGGTGCTTTCGAGGGCACTGTTCGCCGGCAATGGGCAAAATCGCTGGGGATCAAGATGGTCCACATTGATCCCTACTATAACCACACCGCTGCCCTGCTTGGTGGTAAATGGATCGCCCCGCGCCCGGATACCGGCAACGCCATGGCTCTTGGCATTGCCTATGTCTGGATTACCGAGAATCTCTATGATCGTGAATATGTAGCCGAGCGAACCACGGGTTTTGAGAAATGGCAGGCGTATATTCTGGGTGAGACCGACGGTATTCCCAAGACACCGGAATGGCAGGAAGCCGAAACCAATGTGCCGGGCCGGGTAGTGCGATCGCTTGCCCGCCAATGGGGCAGCTGCAAAACGTATCTCTCTCCCGGCGGCCTTGCCGGTTTTGGCGGTGCTTGTCGTTGTGCCACAGGTATTGAATGGGCGCGTTCCATGGTCTGTCTCATGGCGATGCAGGGGCTCGGCAAGCCCGGCGTCAATGTGGGTTGCCTCCAGCAGGGTGCTCCGGTTGACACCCATTTTTATTTTCCTGGCTATGCAGAGGGTGGTTTTTCCGGGGATTTGGATAATACCGGTCTGCGTTTAAATATGTACCAGCGCATGCCGCAACTTCCCTCGATGAACCCGGTCAGTCAGATTATTCCACGACTGCGCATTCCCGAAGCGATCCTCGGTGAATCTGTAGAAGGCTATCCAACCGACCCCAAGTCGATTGAAGGTCAGTTCCGGAAATTCGGCTATCCGGCTCCGGGCCACTCGCCGATTCACCTTTATTATAAATATGGTGGTTCGCACTTTGGGACCATGGGCGATTCAAATCGTTACGCCCGCGCCTATCGGAGCGACCGGCTTGAATTTGTGGTCAACCAGTCCATCTGGTTTGAGGGCGAGGCAAAGTTTGCTGATATCCTTCTGCCGGCATGTACCAACTTTGAACGATGGGATATCGGCGAGACAGCCAACTCCGGCGGCTACAGTCATCACCAGTTCATCCAGTGGAATCACCGCGTCATCACCATGCAGCATAAATGTATCGAACCCTTGGGGGAATCGCGTTCAGATTACCAGATATTTCTCGATCTGGCGGAACGGCTTGGCCTCGGCAATCTCTTTTCCGAAGCAATGACCGAGCTGGATTGGTGTCGACGTCTGTTTGATGGAAGTGATCTGCCGGGCAGGGTGAGTTGGAAACAGTTTTTGAAAAAAGGCTATTATGTGGTCCCGGCACCCGCCGAAGCCAATCGCGCCCCGGTTTCATGGCGCTGGTTTGCCGAAGGGAGAACAAAGGATGTGCCTGAGCTGGCGCCGCTGCCGGCCGATTATACATCACAATGGCGAAAAGGGTTGCAGACCCAGTCGGGCAAGCTGGAGTTTGAGTCGTCGAGCCTCAAACGATTTGCCCCGGACGATCCGGAACGACCGCCGCTGCCTACCTATATCCCTTCCTGGGAAGGGCATCATACCAAAGAGCTGTATGCCAAATACCCGCTGAACCTGATCTCGCCTCACCCACGCTACAGCTTTCATACGATGTTTGACGGCAAGGATTCGATTATCAATGATGTACGGGATCATCGGCTGCTGATCGACGGCTATTACTATTGGATTGTTCGAATGAACAGGGAAGATGCCCAGCGCAGGGGGATTGAACATAACAGCCTGGTAAGGATGTTCAATGACCGGGGAGAGGTGGTTCTGGCGGCGCAGTTGACCGACCGGCTCCCGCCCGGAACGGTACACTCTGCCGAAGGTTCAGCAATATATGAACCGCTCGGTGAGCCGGGTGCCTCTCCGGATCGAGGCGGCTGCATTAATGTGCTGACACCGAGCAGGAATATTATCACCCGCTCGCATTCGACCCCCTCCAATACCTGTCTGGTCCAGGTCGAACCGTGGAGACCGGGAGGAGAAGCATGAAAAAATACGCATTCATTATCGATATCGGCAAATGTGAAAACTGCCACAACTGTTTTCTTTCCTGTAAGGATGAGCATTGCGGCAACAACTGGCCGGGATATAGTACATCCCAGCCGTTACATGGGCATCGCTGGCTGAATATCCGGCAAAAAGAGCGTGGTGTCTTCCCGCTTATCGATATCGCCTATCTGCCGCAGCCCTGTATGCATTGTGATGATGCACCCTGTGTCGCCGCTGGCAACGGGGCTGTGCAGAAGCGAGAGGATGGGATTGTACTCATCGATCCGGCAAAGGCGCGGGGACGAAAGGAACTGTTGGCTGCCTGTCCGTATGGGGCCATCTGGTGGAACGAGGAAGAGCAGGTTCCACAGAAATGTACGTTATGCGCCCACCTGCTCGATGATGGCTGGTCGGTGCCGCGCTGTGTCCAGGCCTGTCCCACCGGGGCGCTCAGTATTTTTCATGGAGATGAGAGTGAACTGCGGCAGAGGGTTGTTGACGAAGAGCTGGCCATTCTGCCGGAAGCTGCAAAACTCAAAGGGCAACCACAGTGCTATTATAAAAACCTGTATCGCTACAGCCATAGCTTTATAGCAGGCTCCCTTGCGGAAAAAGTTGGAGAAATTGAAGACTGTGTGATCGGCGCTACTGTGCGTCTGAAGAAAAATGCGGAAGTTGTGGCAGAGCAGGAAAGTGACGATTTCGGCGATTTCAAGTTCGATAACTTGCCGGAAAATAGTGGCGACTACCAGATAGAGATCGTAAGAGACGGTATGGTGGTCAGAGAATTGTCGATCGACGTAGTGCAAAGCTGCTCTGTCAGCACCATTATTCTCTGAACATCTTTTACTTGAATCTGAAGGGCCAATGAATGAAATGGCCCTTCAGATTATGGCTATCTGATGATTCCTTGCGGCTTAAAACACAAAAACATCCGCCAGTTCTCCGGCCTGCAGGCAGCAACCAGGCTCTATCGCAATATAGCCATCGGCTTCGACAATGGAGGTGAGCATATGCGAACCCTGCCGGTCAATGGGCCTAAAGCTTGGTGCAGCATTGGGTTCGTTTGTGATGTCGACGCGGATAAAATCGGTTCGTTTGCCAGTATTGGCAACGGGGACCTCGGCAACCGCAGATGTTACTGTCTTGAGGAGTTCTACACCCTGGAGAGCTGCCAGGCTTGGCATGACGAAATTTTGAAAACACATGAATGCAGAAACAGGATTACCCGGTAAACCAAAAAGCAGTGTTCTGTCACGTTTGGCTACATAGAGAGGCTTTCCTGGCTTCTGGCGGATTTTCCAGAACAGTTCCTTAAAGCCAACCTGCTCAGCTGCCGCTTTGACATGATCATGCCGGCCGACGGAAACACCGCCGGAGCAAAGGATGATATCGCTTCCGTTTGACAGGGCTTCTGTCATCTGGGCAATGGTCGAGTCGAGATCATCTCGTACATGCAGGCACTCGACCACCTCAGCTCCCGCCTCAAGAATAGCACTTTGCAGCATTGGTGCATTTGAGTCACGCACCTGGTACGGCTTGATCTTACCATCTCCATGATGGGCAAGTTCGGTGCCGGTAATAAAGAGAGAAACCCTTGGCTGTGCATATACAGGTATGGAGGAAAGGCCTACCGCAGAGAGCAGAGCGATCTGCCTGGCCTTTATCACCTGCCCCTTATGGAGGATTCTGGCACCGGCAGGGAATTCTTCACCCATATACCGAACATCTTGTCCTCTTTTTTTGCAGCGGAGTATCAATACTGAATCCTGCACCTCTTCGGTATCCTCAACTCGGACCACTGTGTCAGCTCCATCAGGAAGCATGGCACCGGTGCTGATACGTATCGCTTCTCCTTCAGCCACGGTCTTACAATATGGGAGTCCGGCCTGACTCTCACCGGCTATCTTCAGTAAGACCTGGCCCGTTTCCTCGAGATTGCCGAGGTCGGCCCAGCGGACAGCAAAACCGTCCATTGCCGAACTGGTATACCGAGGAGATGGTTCTGGCGAGAGAAGGTCGTCGGCCAGGCGACGCGAGAACGCGTCTTGTAAAGGTAACTGTACTATCCGTGGATGTGGCAGGTTCTCTTTGAGTATATGTAACGCTTCATTTACAGAAATCATCTTTCACCCCCCAATGGTTGCCATTGAGTTTTCACATTTCCCTGGTCGTTGGATGGCAGCCTGATGTCCATCGGGCTGCTTGTTCCAAACTGCTGCTGTTATCTGTTTGCCGATTTCAATATTGTCTGCGCCTTCGCGTAACAGGTCTCGTAAATTGAGAATGCCATCGTCGTAGAGGCAGTTTTTCATGAGACCGGTAGGTGTGATTCGCACTTTATTGCAGGAACCACAGAACTTTCTCGATTCACCTTCTATGATTCCGAGGCTCCCGAAATAACCATTCATGGTATAGATTTTTGCTGTTGAAATATCTTTGGCCTCCATTTCAGTCAGGCCGGGGAAGAGTCGCAGCAGCCGTAAGTTAAGTGGCTCAGATTGTTGCGACTGACTCGGGACAAGTGCGCCAGTAAACGGCATGAGCTCAATAAATCTGACAGTTATTGGATTGTCTTTGGCGAGAGAGGCCATCTGCACCAGCTCGTCATCGGTGGTGTCTTGCTGGACAACAGTGTTCAGTTTCAGGGGGATTCCCAGCTCCATTGCCATATGAAATCCAGACAGAACGGTTGCCAGCTTGTCTCGTCTGGTAATGTGGGCGAATCGATGGGTGTCCAGAGAGTCGAGGCTGAGGTTGATTCCGCCGATGTTGATCTTGCGCAGCCTGGGGAGATGTTGCACCAGTTCGGTACCGTTGGTGGTAATCCGCAGATCAAGTTTTGGATGCTGCAGCCTCAGCTTCTCCATGAATTCCAGGCAATCCCTTCTTACAAGCGGCTCGCCGCCAGTTATACGGATTTTATTTATGCCCAAGCCAATAAAAATATTACTTAGACGCTCCAATTCCTCATAGGACAGGATCCTGGCATGGGGAAGAAATTGCACACCATTTTCCGGCATACAATACCTGCAACGCAGGTTACAGCGGTCCGTTATAGAGAGTCGGAGATAGGTGACACACCGGCCATGCTTGTCGCTGAGGCGGGGGAGAGAGAACAGGCCATTGCTGAGAGGTGCATTCATGTGGACTCCTTTACGAGCATCGGAAGGTTGTACCGTTTCCAGTGCAACCCTATCGGCCGGAGACCATAGTCTTTGTAAAGATCGTAGGTCTTGTGGCTCGGAGTTATAGTTTTGCATGTGAAGAGGTCGTTTGAACAAGCCCCTTCACATGTTTGCTGCGTTGATATAACTTTTGGTCGAGGCTATAGCCCGGTTTCGAAACGGAAGGTCTGGTCCGGATCGATAACGGCAAGTACACGCATGATGCAACCGTCACCTCCGGGCCAGCGCCATGGGAAGGCCATGAAAAAGCAGCGCTTGCCGGTTACTTTGTCAAGATCACCACCGATGTTCTCGATACCTGGGATGCCGCCCTTGACCATCAGGGTCTTGTGGGCCGGTTCCCAATCCGGGAAATCTTCCTTGGGGTCTCGACCGGTTACAGCCTTGTATTCCTCTATAAGATGAGGTTGGGAGGGTCCAAGACCGTGATCCACCAGTTTGGTGGCGATGGGATGGTCATTGGCCTGGCATCCGTAGCCGACACATTTTACTTTTTTATCGACCAGCCATTGGGCACCAGCTCCGGAAATACCGCACCCATAGGCAAAATAGTCATCACAGTCCGCCCACTTATGATGGAAACCGGTGTTGATCATGACGATATCGCCTTCCTGGATCTGCGGGCTGGCTTTTTCAAGATCTTCCGGTGTTATTACACCCCATTTCTCTTTGGGGATGGATACCGCAACTCCTGTACCGACAAGCCGCCAGGAAGGATAACCGTTAATGCAGGGTGTGTTTTCGGTAACATGAAGTGGCGCGTCCATATGGGTGCACCGGTGCATGATTCCGTCCCATCTGACCTGATACACACCATCTTTGGCGTGAAACTTGTCGACAGTGACATTGACCCCGGGGGTTGATGGCCACTCCGGCATGTGCTGATGAAATGGATGGCTTAAATTATATATTTCAAGAGTCATATTCTTCGCTCCTCGACATTGAAGGTTGTTATTTTCCGCTATCGATCCGACATTTCCCGGAAGGATCCACCATCGCCATGAAACGGACTGGGCACGCATCGCCGTGTTCAAATTTCCATGGAGTTGCTGCAAAGGTGGCTCGTTTTCCATTCAGGATGTCGACATCTCCACCAACCTGTTCAATGGTTGGTATTCCTGCTGCGAGAAGTGTCTTGTGGGCGATATTCCATTCTGCGTGTTCCTTCAGTGGATCCAGACCGGTGGCATCCTGATAGGCTTTTGCCAGCCGTTTCATGGTGGGGCCACCGCGATGCGGACCTAATGAAGTGGCCAGAGGGTGGTCAACCTGAGGCATATCGACGGCAACCAGTTTACAGTCTTTGGCAACCAGCCATTCGGCAGCATCCTTCGACAGCCCGGGAGATTCACCATAATATTCGATGGCGTCAGAGTACTTATGATGCCATCCGCAGTTGATGACGACGATATCACCAGACTGTACTGCCGGTTTGGCAGCTTCAAGGTCTTTGGCTGTGATAACTTCATATTTTTTCTTGGGGATATGCAGTACAACACCGTTGCCAAAAAAACGATCGACAGGAATGGATGCGAGGTCAGCGGCTCTCTGGACCAGATGCAGGGGGGCGTTCATGTGGGTCCCGGTATGCATGACGGTATTTATTCTATGAGCTAATACACCGTGCTGGGCAAATTTTACTGAACGGAACATTTTCACATCATCCTGGCCAGGATAGGATGGCACACCATGGCCCCATTCATGACTAAGTTCGATCAGTTGTAACCCACTGTACGGGTCGGTTGTGACTGCTGTCATAATTCTCTCCCTTGGTTCGGCCACACTTTTTGAGGTGGCGGAGTCTTATTGATCGATGAATACAGTAACTTTCGTGAGAGGCCTTCCAGTTATGAGGCCAACTGTAATGCGATTATGATGCTTAAGTGGTAAGGATCCGTTGCCAGCAGAGAATTTTTTCGACATCTCTTGCGATTGAACGACATCTTTCGTACTTGGGCGGGCACGATTCCAACCAACGCCCTAATATGAGTGCATGTTGGCATATTGTACGAAGCCGGTTCTTCTCAACCTTACTGCCTGCAAATCACTCTACCGTACTGTATAATTACACCCTGGGTCTCATGTGTCAAGATATATTACATGTAAAATTAAATGTTCTTTATTCTTGTACAAAAGTAATAATAATAATATTTTATCGTCTTAATGTCTCGGATGACAGGTGTCACTCGCCTAAGTTGTCTTGACATGGTTTAGGGCGTGGCATATATTTGTGCATGGAAAGTGGCAGGTTACATCGGCAAGAGGGATCCATTAATTCTCGTCATATCAGAATAATATGACAATAAGTCGGTATTTTTCGCGTTATCTGAAACATCAAGGTTTTCTCATTATTCTCGTGAATAGAGAGGTGTTGCATGATAAATCGTGTGCAACGATGGGCCGCCGGGAGATATGATAACCACATTGCAGTCGTTCGTATCGTCGAACTGTTCATTCATTAAAATCAAGAGGCATCAACATGTTGAAACCTTTAAACGCAATCCTCTTTGCCACCGATCTGACACCCAATTGTCAGGAAGCGTATGAATTTGCCATATCGCAGAGTCTACGTTTTAAGGCTGTTGTTTATATTCTCTATATTATTGAGGCAATGCCTGAAAATGTTGAAGGAAGGATTAAGGGGTTGCTGGGACGGCATCGCTGGGAAGACATCATTGAAGCAAAGAAAACCAATGCTCAGAAATCGTTGACAGGGAAAATCCGAGCGAGTCATCTGCTAACGGATATACATGACTTTTGTGAGATTACCGGGGTCGGTGATGATGCCTGTCAATTTCAACCTAGAGAGTTGCTGATTAGCGCTGGTGACATTGCAGAAACGATTATAAAAAATGCCCAGGAAAATAAATGCGATCTGATTGTTCTTGCAGCTCGCAAGGGGATTATGTCACGTAACCTGATCGGGAATAACATCAAAAGCGTGCTCAAGCAGTCACCGATCCCAGTTACAATTGTTCCAACGAACAATGGCTGATAAAGATCAGGCCGCTGTGAGCTTTCAAGAAGATTGAAGCGCCGGAGCGCGGGTCTTCAAGGAAGACGAAATCGTGAATTTTCTCAGTTCACATCACCATAAGGAATGCATGGAAAGCCATATGACAACTGAAAATGTGATCGCGGAAAGAGGCAAATCTGTCACGATACGTTACACCATCATCCTGGAAGATGGCACCAGAATCAGGGAAGGAGCAACAAAGCCTTTGACCTTCAAGATCGGCGGAAGAAAAATTTTGCCGGCCTTGGAGGAGGGGGTTGTCGGTATGCGGGTCAATGAGGTAAAGCAAATTCCGGTCAGTAGTGAGCAGGGGTATGGAAGATACAAAGAGGAACTTGTCATAAAAGTTGATCGGAAGATGTTTCCCGATGATATCAAAATTGTACCGGGACGTACGGTCCAATATCAGAATAGGGATGGTGAGAGGGCTAATTTTGTCGTCCAGGTAGTTGAGAACGATAAGGTCGTTCTCGATGGTAACCACCCTTTGGCCGGGCAGAATCTGGTGTATGAGGTAGAGTTGGTGAGCCTGTAGCCCCGTAAGCGATTTAAAAGTAGAATTTTCCATGAATGTCTAGAGTGCGGATATACGGAAAAGGGCAGTGTGATACACTGAGTTGGCAGTCTTTTTCGTATTTCCGCTATCCGCAGTTAACTGACAGAAGAGTTTCCAGTTTTCGTCCGAAAGCTGAACTTTGAACAGATCACGGATCCGTCCTCACAATTCTGTAGCGATTCATCATCCCTATCGTGCATAGTGCAGATTTGGTACGCCAAAGCTTTTTAATGAGTTTACGCAGAGGTGTGAAATCGCAAACAGGGCCAATCATATACAACCGTTATGTTTTTTTTGAGCGGTTGTCTGTAAATTTCAACGGATATGCAACACGTTATGGATACTGAATTTGAACAGGTCAGCCACACAGGTTTCATGCAACACAATGGTGGTATGTTGTTTCGCAAAATTTCCGAGTTGGAATATCAATTTAAGACCACGGTGCAGGAGTACCACCTCAATCCCGGTGGGATCACGCATGGTGGTTTTATCATGAGTCTTCTGGATTCGGGACTGGGCACGGCGGTGCATCGTTTACTGGCGCCCGATGCGCGAGCGGCGACTATATCGTTTGACGTGAAATTTATATCTGGATCCAGCAGTGGCGATGTGCTTTTAGGAACAGCCTGGGTGTTGAAAAAAACTCGATCTTTGATTTTTGTACGGGGTGAGATCTCTTGCGGGGAAAGGTTGATTGCCACGGCCGAGGGAGTTTGGAAAGTTCTATAGAACTATCTTGCTTGTGCAGACAGACGAGCAAAATTGCTGTTCGCTATGAAGCTCCGTGAAAGGTCTTTTTTGGGGGAAGGGGTGTAGAGGAGTTTGGGTATTTCAGCAATTTGAAGAACCAGCCCTCTCTCACCTGAAAATATATTCCAGGCGAGAGAAGGTCGGCCAAAACGGTATCGAAGAGGAGAACGACCATTACTGGCAGCCGATACCGTTTTGATCTCTTATGTTCTACGTATCTTCACTTCAGGTCCATTGGGATATCGCCGAGTCCTCGATCGATATCGGTTGTGATCCCGGGTATAACCTTCTGGTGGCCATCTTTTTCAATGGTCAGGGTGAAGGAGCGATCATCCGGCAATCCCTTCAGCCAGAAATCACCAAAGTTTGTCGTTGTTTCGGAGAATGTCTCGCCAGATTGCTCATCTTTCAAGGTGCATACTGCACCGATGATGACCTCTTTGTCTGTCGGCTCATAGACGGTTCCGGCAATGAACTTTTTCGGCAACCCTTTGTAGTATACCCTTGATTTCGTGCCTGCTTCCACCCGATAGGGCTCGGCCTCGGCAATGAAATCGGCAAAGTCTTCTTCCTCTCCAAAACGGATTGCCTCAGTTGGGCACTGGTCAACACATCTCGGCACAGACCACTCCTCGGGGTCGCTGTCGAGAAGATGGCTGCAGCCAGTGCATTTTTGCGCCATATTCAGCTGTTCGTTGAAAAAGATGGCGTTATGCGGGCAACTATCTGCACACAGCTTGCAGCCGATGCATTTCTCAGGATCGATAATAACCAATCCGTCTGCACGCTTGTAGATTGCCTCAGCCTTGCATTGCTCAATACAAGGTGCATCGTCACAATGGTGGCAAAGGTTCGGAGTATACGCGACCTTGACATGGGGGACATGGCCACGAACCACTTCGGTCAGCCCAATCCAGAACTGGCCGGTATCTGGCTGTGGTTTGGCATATGGTGTCCAGTCATTTCCTACATGCTCGTCTTTACAAGCAATCTGGCAACAATAGCAACCGTTGCAAACTGAGAGATCTATAGCAAATACTTTCATTATTTCTCACCTCCGTCAGCTATCCAGGCTTCAACGCGCAGGCCGGCCGCTGGATCATATTTTCGTGCAAATGCCTCTGGATATTTCTTTCGCCAGCTGTCCATTTCTTCGCCGCTTACTTTTTGAACCTCTACCAGGTAGCCGCCACCGATCTGGCCAACACAGTTCTCGCTGGTGATAGCACCCGGGGTGATGGTATTGATTGCGCCACCTCGTTCTATCTCGCCTGTTTTAATCGGGTCATGACGTGCACCGTGGTCAATATATGTAACTCCGGGGCGCAGTCTTTCTGTGACATAGGCACCGGCGAGTACAATACCGCGCTCGTTATAGATTTTGACAATATCACCGTTTTTGATTCCCCGTTTTTCTGCTTCGCTCGGGTGCAGCCAGCACGGTTCATATTTATATCCATCCGGCCCGGTAACCTTCATTGTTGGAGTCTCACGGGTCCAGGTAATATCGTCGCACTGGGCGTGAACACGCCAGCGGCCGTGATTTGACATAACCAGTAAGGGGAACATCTTTGCCCTATGACTGGAGAGGCGCTCGTCGTGGTTTTTACTTTTTTCTATCCATTTGGGGATAGGTCCACGTTCCTTGTCGTCAGGGAAGTTTTGCGCGAGTGCTTCGGAGTAAAATTCAAGCTTTCCAGATGGAGTTGTGAGCTTATTCTTTTCAGGATCATTATAAAAATCTCGGAATCCCGGTGTGTCATCGGCCCAGTCTTCGGCTGTGGAGTAGATCCAGTAGCCTTTTTCCTTCAGTTGTTCCCAGGATACAAGTTTCTCACCACCCATGTAGCCCCAGATAGCTTCCTGCAGGTCGGCGGTGGTTTTGCCTTCGGTCATCTGCTCTACCATGCCTTCGAACTTTTTGGCGACCTCACGAACGCATTCCGCATCACTCTTTGATTCGCCGACCGGCTCAATGGCTTTTTCGGCGATCATGATGTTGGGCTGCATGGTGCCTTGGCGGATATTGGTTACAATATCATCAACTTCCATGTAGGTGTTGGCCGGGAGGACAATGTCCGCATAGACGCAGTCGTTTTCAAACCAGGGATGCTGGGCAACAAAACACTCAATCTGCGGGCTTCTCATCGCAACTTCGGTCTCATTACCGTAATTCCAACAAGTGATACGGCATGGACTGTCCGACCAGATCATATGAATGGGGGATCCATTCTTCTCTGGCTCGATTGGATAGGTATATTCAACAAACTGATCGTGAACCAGAGCGTTTTGGGCACCGGTACCCCGGAAGGTGATGGGCTCGTCAGTAAGGAACGCATTTTGGATAAGGGTCTTCGGAATCACCTGTTCCTGCCATGCGGTTACAGAACTGAGAACCGGCAGGGCGAGCTGCTCTTCAATTTCAGGATTCCAGAAGAATGTCCCGCCCAGGCCTTCCGCACGAGGTAATCCGAAATACGTCCATTGGTGCTGATGGACGCCTGGTCCGCCGAGCCCCTGCATACCAAGAAGGATGCACTCAAGTCGTGCAGGCTCATGGGAGAACGGTCCGCGAATGAAACCACCGCCGAAGTAGTGGGCGATGGATGTGGTTTTGGTACCGAACTCACGAGCCAGTGCCTTGATAGTCCATTCCGGCACACCGCATTTCGGTGAAGCCCATTCAGGAGTTTTGGCAACACCATCCTCTTTGCCCAGAACATAATCGGCGACTTTTTCCATACCGATGGTGTGGGTTTTGACATATTCCTTGTCGTAAGTTCCTTCCGTCAGCCACATGTAGATAATCGCCAGCTGCAAGGCGGCATCGGTGTTCGGCAGGACCGGAATCCACTTGTCGGCATGGATGGCTGCGCCGTAGTTGCAATCAGGGCAGATATATACCTGCTTAATACCGACTTCAGTGAGGAAATAACAGAGACGGCTGGCAAACTGGCCGACAAAGCCCCATGGGGTGGTCTCCGGATCGCAACCCCAGAAGAGGACCATATCAGCATGGTCAATGGTGTCTTTGACGATATTGGCAGCGGGGTACATGATACCCTGCGCACCCTGGCCCCAGACGTGTTTCGCTCCCCAGTACCAACCTTCCCAACTGTCGGGGTTACGTACCTGAAGGGTGAAACCTCCAAGATATTCCAGCAGAACACCGGGATGGCCGTGTGGTGTATTGATGGTTTTACATTCACCGTGGCCGTCACCCTGCATGAGGATGGCATTATAACCATACTTCTCATGAACTCTTCTGATTTCGCTTGAGATAAGTTCGGCTGCTTCATCCCAGGAGATTCTGACAAACTTGCTTTTACCGCGATTTTGTGGGTTCCGTTCACCATTTGGATCCCAGTCGATGCGTTTCATAGGGTACGGCACCCTGTTGGGTGAGTAGACGCGCTTTTTGTAAGCAAGAGAGAATGGGCCGGGCAGAGACTTCCAGGTTGGCTCAAGAGTTTTGCCATTTCGTTCCATTTTCCACTGGCGCACTTCCTCTTTCTTGTATTTCCAGCCGTACCGCATCGGTCTGACTCTGACGATCTTTCCGTTCTTGACATCCACCATCCCTTCAGCTCCGCCGCCGAAATAACCACCGAGACCGAGCGATCGTAAAACAGTTTTGTCTTTTATTTTGACTGGTTTCATAGATGTGACTTCTCCTTTAGTTAGAATTTCATCGTCCGGCAAACTCTCGCGGCCTGGTAGTTGATTCGGGCACCTAAAACACATCCAGAACACGTGACTTGGTTGAATACCAGTGTGATCATTTCGTTTTATGCTCCTTTTAATGTATGTAATATTGCATGGAGCATAGGCTGGGGAAATGCTCAATTTTTCCCCTGATGGATGCCAAGTATGTGTTGCCTCTTGTCACAGCTTACGCTTTTAGACCCAGATCAATGGTTGTAGCCAATTCGGAGAACCAAAAGCCAGCAACCTCCTAAAATGAAATGAATTTGTCTATTCTTGTTTGTGTGCAAGAGCAGAAACATGGAAATCTAAAACGAAAAGTATAACTTGATTGCTATTGCATTATATATTACATGTTATGTTGTCGGTGTCAACATATTAAAATGGCCAAATGCAATCGTGTAAAGGCTTGAAATACCTAGGCGGAATCGTTGCAACTTTATATATTTACTGGAAAAAATGAAGGAGCATGTTTGAAAAGAAACAAAAATCTCACCTTAAAAGTGTATCACCGAATTCTTGAGCTCATGAGTAAATATGAGATCGTTCCTGGTCAGCGTCTGGTTTTTGTTGACCTGGCAAGACAGCTTCAGGTGAGCAGAACACCAGTCAATAACGCGCTGTCCATTTTGGCACAGGAGGGATATCTCGATTTCAGGCCGCATCAGGGGTATTCGGTACGAAACTTGTCGAGAAATGAGGCAGAAGATCTTTATGAGATTCGTGATGTGCTGGAGACAGGTTTCATGTCGCAGGCAATAGACAACCTTACGGACGATAATCTCAAAAAGATAGAACAGCACAAAGTATCGTTTGAGAAAGCAATTTCTCATCGTGTCCACCGAGGTCTCTTTGTGCTCGATACCGAGTTTCATCTGGCCATACTGGATCTGATTGGCAATGAGATGCTTTCATCCAGATACAAAGAGATCTGCCAAAAGATATTTCTGCGTATTCGTATTGAACAGCTTGGAATGGAACGTGTTGAGGCGATCATTCAAGAGCATAACCAGCTGTATGAGGCGATCTGTAACAGGGATAAGAAAGGTGCAAGAGATATGGTTTTACAGCATCATGAAAACTCAAGGAATTCACTGTATCCTATCCTCTTTCCGGATGAGCCTCATACTAGAATTGAGCTGAGAAATTGACAGGATCGAACCTACTACTGATTACGCACGAGTGGCAAACTTAACATTAACATAAAGAGCAGACGGCTATGGCACCGGCTGAAAAATTGTGCAGTCAAGAATGGCAATGGTGGTGAGTAATAAAAATTGAAAATTCAGAGTCGGGTGTATTGAGCCTCGACCGTGGGTGTGAAAGGAGACTGTTATGGATGTGAAACGTATTGGTGTAATCGGGGCCGGTCAAATGGGTGGAGGCATTGCCCAGGTGGCAGCCACAGTTGGCCTTGATGTTATGCTGATGGACATCAAAACTGAATTTATTGAAAAGGGTATGGCGGCTATTTCCGCAAATCTCAGTCGAGCAGAAAAAAAGGGAAAAATATCTGCTGAAGAGGCAAAAGCTGTCCTGCAGCGAATCAAAAGCACGACAGATATTGCAGGTATGCAGGAGGCTGATTTTGTGATCGAAGCAGCATCTGAGGTTGAGGAAATTAAAGGTAAGATTTTTCAAAAGTTGGATGAGGTTTGTCCCGCAAAAACGATTCTCTCTTCAAATACCTCGTCAATCCCGATAGGCCGCATTGCGTCCATGACGTCTCGACCGGATAAGGTCATCGGCATGCATTTCATGAATCCTGTTCCGGTTATGAAACTTGTTGAAGTAATCCGTGCCTTGCCGACTTCAGATGAAACGTTTCAGGCGACCGTTAGCCTGGCCGAGAAAATGAATAAAGAAGTGGCAGTTGCAAACGATTATCCCGGGTTTATTGCCAACAGAATATTGCTGCCAATGATTAATGAAGCAATATTCTGCCTTTATCAGAGTGTAGGTACCCGTGAGTCCATTGACACGGTTATGCGTTTGGGAATGAATCACCCTATGGGGCCGTTGGCGCTTGCTGACCTCATTGGACTTGATACATGTCTGGCAATTCTCGAAACCTTACATAAGGGCCTGGGGGATCCGAAATACAGGCCATGTCCAATGCTGCGCCAATATGTGGAGGCCGGCTGGCTCGGACGTAAGACGGGAAGGGGATTCTACAGTTATAGCGACCCTTCTTGAGAAAAACAGGTAATTGTCGCCTTATTCTCATTGGTTCCGCTGCTTGTCACGGTGGAACCAATGAGCTTCTTCAATCCCCCCCAAAAAACAGAACGATTTTTTTCCTGATCTTTCCACAATATGTTGGACTACCTTTCACCAGCAATGTGTGAACAGAACTTTTAGCCGGTTACCAGAGCCGCAAGAGGTTTGGTTTCCCCTATCGATGTCCTGCCTCAGCCTTAGACCATGGTAGTGAAGAAATCCTTTTGGTAAGCGTTTGAGCAGGCCCGAATATCCGGATTTGCCTGACGTTAAGATTGTGTCGTTCAGGTTTTGACATATCAATGAAATTTGGTAAAGGGAAAGAACATTGGTAAGGGGTATTGTGCTCCCCGGTATCTCCCAGGGAACAGCTATCAAGATATTACAAGAATGCGTTACTCTTGAAGGGAAATTGTTGTTATGACATCAAAGCCAATCTCAGCAGGCTCAATTGTTACCGTCACCACTCCAACCAACTGATCAACATAGTTGAACAGCCCGTCATCGATAAGATTTGATAAGGTTGTCATATCGTCTGTAATGATCACCAGTTCTGCGCTTGATGAATTACCGCCTCCCATATCATCGAACACCATTTCAGCGTGTGGGGTGTCAGCTATCATTTCATCGACACGGAGAAAAATTTCTTCATTAATCTCCTCCAGTGGATGATGGGCGAGAGCAACAGTTGTTGACATCAACATGCAGCAGGCAAAAAGTCCGATACATTTCTTCATAGTGTCCCTCCAAAGTGCAAAGATTTGGAAAAAACAGCTCCTGACTGGATACTGTATTTATGTGAACGTATCAAAAAAAACCAGGTTACAACCTTTATCTAGAGTCATTCGACGGTTGGAGCTCCGGTGCCTGTGTGTCAGGGATCTGGAAACTCTTTCAACTGCTTGTTAAGAAAAAAGGTTTCTCCTTGAAAAAGAGAGCCCCTTCCCCCACAATGAAAGTAGACAAGGTCTTTTGCAGGCTTTTTGTTCTGGCCTGAATGGTTTCTGCCTTGGGGGAATGTGATATGTTACGGCATCCTGAGTTCAGCGTGGTTCTTTTCTTTCTCTGTCTCTGTATTTTTGGCTGGCCCTTTATTTCCATTCCTGGAGCGAGTTCCCTGAAATCAATGTTTTATTACCTCTTTATCAGTTGGGGGATAATCATTGTCCTGTTGTTTCTCATTGGCATTAAACAAGGCAAGAGCGACAACCACGATGGGAACCTGATCTGATGTTCAGTCAAGCGGTTGTCATAGCATCATTTACTTTATACGTCTGTTTACTGTTTCTCGTTGCTCTTTTTGTTGAACGGAAATCGCTGACGGGCAGGGATATCGGCAATAATCCTTTCATTTATTCACTGTCTCTTGCGGTGTACTGCAGCACCTGGACCTACTACGGCAGTGTAGGCAAGGCGGTGACTTCCGGGATGCTCTTTCTGACGATCTACCTTGGGCCGACCATTGCTATTGCGGTTTGGTGGACCGTTCTACGAAAAATGATCCGGGTCAAGAATCTCTTCCGCATCACTTCAATTGCCGATTTTATCTCTGCGCGCTATCAGAAGTCGCAGGGATTGGCCGCACTGGTAACGGTTATCTGCATCGTCGGTATAGCTCCCTATGTTGCAATCCAGCTGAAATCAATTCTGGCGACCTTTGACATTTTGACAAAGTCGACCAGTACAGGTTCGCCTTCATATGATGTCGGATTAATCATTGTCGGTCTTATGATCGTTTTCACTATTATCTTCGGGGCCAGGAGGCTTGACAGTACCGAGCGGCACCAAGGTATGGTCGTAGCGCTGGCGGTTGAATGTGTGGTGAAATTGGTGGCTTTTCTTTCTGTTGGCATCTTTGTTACCTATTTCATGTTTGACGGTTTCGAGGATGTTTTTGCCCGTCTGTCGGCGTTGCCTGGAAAACACCTGTATAACCCTGCCACAGCCGGCATATCCTATTATATGACGTGGACGACCTATCTCGTGCTCGCCATGTCGGCCATTCTTTTTCTGCCGCGGCAGTTTCATGTAGCGGTTGTCGAAAACTTTGAAGAGAAGCATGTGCGGACGGCGATGTGGGTGTTTCCGCTTTATATGTTTCTTATCAATATCTTTGTACTCCCCATGGCCGCAGCTGGGCTGCTTCTTGGTTTGCCCGAATCGGCGGCGGATACTTTTGTCCTTGCCTTGCCTATGGGCGCCGGCCAGAAGTATCTGTCTCTGCTGGTCTTTTTGGGAGGGTTTTCGGCGGCGATGGGCATGGTGATGATTAGTACCATGACAATGTCGACAATGATAACAAACCACCTTGTCCTGCCCGCTATCGAGTTCCTGCAGCCTCTGGGGGGTCTGAAGCGTTATCTGATACAGTGTCGCTGGGTCGCCATCGCTGCATATATCATGACTGGTTATCTGTTTGCCCGTCTTATCGGCGAGTCGTATATGCTGGTCAATATGGGCATGATCTCCTTTGCCGCTGCATTGCAATTCGCACCGGCTGTGCTGGGGGGGCTTTTCTGGGAAAAAGGGAACAGATTTGGCGCCATATCAGGACTGACCGCGGGCTTTGTGATGTGGTTCTATACTCTGCTGCTCCCGACTTTTGTGAAGTCGGGATGGATTGATGCGAGCCTGCTTATTGATGGTCCCGTCGGGATATCCGCGTTGAACCCGGAACGGCTTTTCGGTTTGGCAGGCCTGGATCCGCTGAGTCATGGTGTTCTCTGGACCTTGCTGTTCAATGCAGGAATGTATGTCCTTGGCTCATTATCGTTCAGGCAGGATGACGAAGCTCAAGAGAAAGAGGCTGATGCGTTCATCAATGTTTTGAATGCGGAACCTTCGCGACAGTATCGCTTGAGTGAGCCCTTTATTGAAGTGGCCACGAAGGAGAAGGAGATCGAGAACCTGCTTGTGCAATATTTCCCCGTTGAGAAAGTCCGCTCTATTACCAGACAGTCGCTTCTGCGGATGGGGCTGGAAGAGCGGGAACGTATATCGATTGTTGAACTCATCGAACTGCATGAGGATATTGAGCGGGTGCTTGCAGGCTCGATTGGTGCGGCTGCAGCATATCATGCGCTGCGGCGGGAGATATCCTTTTCTCCACAAGAACAGAAGGCGCTCTCTGATACCTATGCGGAGATTCTTGCAAACCTCAAGTTGACTCCCTCAGACCTGAAGGCAAAAATCGATTTCTATCAGGAACGTCATGATCTCCTGACAAAACAGGCTGCAGAGCTAAAGGATAACGTCAACGAGCTCAATACGGAGATAGAAGAAAGGCGAAAGGCTGAAGTCGCGCTCAGGGACAGCGAGGAAAAATACAGGACCCTGGTAAACAATATCAATATCGGTGTGTTCAGGAGCACGAGTGGCCGAGGGAGATTTGTTCAGGTGAATCCTGCCATGGCGAAGATCTTTGGTTATGAATCCGTTGACGAGTTTCAGAAGGTTGAAGTTGTCGATCTGTATCAGAATACCGATGACCGGGAAAAATTCATTGCTGAAATTCATCAGAACGGTTTCGTCAGGGATTGTCCTCTGGCCATGCGTAAGATGGACGGGACGCCAATCTGGTGCTCGGTGACGGCAACCGCTCACGATGATGTGGCCGGTAACCTGTTATGGATCGACGGTGTTATGGAAGACATAACGGAGAGAAAAAAACTTGAGGATCAGCTGCGTCAGTCACAGAAAATGGAGGCAATTGGCACGCTGACAGGAGGAATTGCCCATGACTTTAACAACATCCTGACAGCGATACTGGGCTATTCGAACCTGTTAAGGCTGAAGATCCGCGATGATGAGACGGTACTGGTCAATTATGTTGAGCAGATCCTGGCCTCGTCTGAGAAAGCGGCGAATCTGACTCGCAGCCTGCTGGCCTTCAGCCGTAAGCAAATTATCGATCCAAAGCCTGTTGATCTCAATGAAATTGTTAAAGGGGTTCAGAAGCTGCTTATCCGGGTAATAGGTGAAGATATCGAGTTCAGGACAACTATGGCCGACAGGGATCTGGTGGTTTTAGCCGATACAGGACAAGTCGAGCAAATACTGCTTAATCTGGCCACGAACGCGAGAGACGCCATGCCCAATGGCGGTATCCTCACCATCGAGACGAGTTATGTGAATTTTGCCGGGGACCACGCCGGATTCAGCAACCAGGTAGAACCTGGAGAGTATGCGGTGATTTCTGCTTCTGACACTGGCATAGGCATGGACGAGGTGACGCGGCAGCGTATTTTCGAGCCTTTCTTTACCACCAAAGACGTCGGCAAAGGGACGGGACTGGGGCTTTCCATTGTCTATGGGATTATCAAGCAGCATCGGGGTGATGTTCATGTCTACAGTGAGCATGGAAAAGGAACAACATTCAAGATTTATCTGCCATTGCTTGCGCGGGAAGCGGCAGACAGCGAAAAGAAAACTGTTGAACCGTTGACAGGTGGGACAGAAACCATCCTGGTGGCAGAAGATGATGACGATGTCAGAAAACTGATGGTTGCAATGCTTGAGCAGTTTGGCTACACGATCATTGAGGCAGTTGATGGTGAGGATGCGGTGATGAAGTTCAGCGAACATAAGGCTGAGATTGATCTGCTTATCCTTGATGTCATCATGCCGAAAATGAACGGCAAAGAGAGCTTTGAGCAGATCAAAAAGATGAATCCTGAAGTGAAAGTTATCTTTTCAAGTGGCTATACCGCAGATATTATCCACTCAAAAGGCATACTTGAGAGCGGTGCTGGATTTTTGCAGAAACCTGTGCAACCTCAGGCACTTCTTTCTCTCATCAGGAAAACCATTACAGGATAAGGGACGTGAAGCTAAAGCGATTTTGTCAAGACCTGAAACGGGAGCACAACGGTCCTATTCTGAGAGTTGAAATTGGGTTGTTATTAACGCGGAGATCGAGCTGAATCATTCCAGCTTAATCAATCCTTTCATTATTGCATACTTCGTAAGCCTGGCTGTTCCGTAAATGTTTAATTTGTTTTGGATGTTCTGTTTGTGAACGTCAATCGTTTTTGTCGAAATGAAGAGCATTTTTGCTATTTCACGATTGTTGTAGCCTTCAGCGATTAATTGAAGAATTTCTTTTTCTCTCAGTGTTAATTCAAGAGTCTCATTTCTGTCGGTTCTTTCGCTCCCTAATTTTGTATATTGATCTATAATCGTTCTGGAAATAGTTGGGCTGAGATATGATTGCTTATTGGCTACAGCGCGTATAGCCGAGCATAGATCATAGGGAACTGTATCTTTAACCAAAAAACCAGATGCACCCGCGAGGAGAGCTTCTTTAACATATTCTTCATTCGTATACATCGTGAGAATAATTATTTCAATTTCAGGAAATGATTTTTTTATGTTTCTGGTTACATCTATACCATTTAACAAAGGCATATTGATATCAACTAAAATAACATCCGGTGAGGTGGTATTGAGGAGACTGATGAGCTCTCTTCCATTTTCCGCCTCCCCGATGACAGAGATATCTTTTTCACCTTCAAGAAGCGAGCAGAGCCCTTTCCTTACAATTGTATGGTCATCAGCGATAACTACTCTAATATTTTCCAATTGATCACCTTGCAGTTATTCATTCAAGGGAAGCTCTACTACAATTCTCGTCCCGATATTCACTGTTGAATAAATGTTAAAGTTCCCACCTAAATTGGTTGATCTTTTCTGCATTCCCAGAATACCAATTCCCATCGTATTTTCAATACTATGAGCGTCTGGAATATGAAAACCTTTTCCGTTATCTGTAATTGTAAGGTGAATATTGTTGTGATACCGTTGTAGAGAGATAGCAACCTCACTGGAACTGGCATGTTTTACTACATTATGCAAAGCCTCCTGGATAATGCGGAATAAATTGATTTCGATTTCAGGGGGAAGCTTTGCTTCACATTGTTCCGCCATAAGCTGAACAGAAATCCCGGTTCGTTTTTGAAAACTGGTAATGTGGGCTTTTAATGCAGGCAATAAACCAAGTACATCGAGCATTGGAGGACGCAACTCATGGGAAAGATCTCTTATCTGGTCTGCCATAGTATGAATTGATCCGGTGATGTCATGTAGCAATTCTATAATTTTATGGTCATTCAACTGTCCTGAGATAACTTTTTTCTCAAGAAGCGACACACTCATGTTCATTGCAGTGAGGGCCTGCCCAAACTCATCATGAAGCTCCAACGAAATCTTTTTCCTTTCATCTTCCTGGCTCCTGATTAATATGGCAGACATTTTTTTCAGATCTCTTTCACGGTGCAGGATATTATTTACAAATATTGTAGCCTGTATTGCCAATGCCAATGAGGTCGAGATCTGTTTAACTGTTTCAATTTTTTCGTCACTAAACACTGAAAAGTCAGAATGGCCAAGGGTAAGTGCCCCAATTAATGTTCCATGATACATGAGGGGGATTCTAACGTATGCATTGATTTTTTCTGCTATTAGAGCTTTGTCAACTATAGATTTTTCAGTGATTGATATTATGTCATTTGCATAAATAATATTTCCTTCCTTGAGGTCATCAACTGGAAAATTCTTTAAGGGAAATTTCGTTTTTTCGCCAATAGTGGTTTGATGATCACAGTTTACAGCAAGAACAACAGCATAACGTTGTTCATAATCAAATAATATGACGCTAACCCTTCGGCATTGAAATAAATTTCTGACATATTTCAGAGCGTCATTTGCGATTTTTTCGGTAGGCTTTGCTTCTAATATTGCGCGGTCAATCTTGTTTTGAATTTCAAGTTGGTTTGAATATTTCTTTTGGATTATTTCAGCTTGTCTTCTGCGAAAAATATTAATGAGGAGAGTGAAAATTATTACTATAAACAGTACGAAACCGATTAGTATCGACCATATAACTGTTTTGTATTCATTGTAAATATTCGATGGTTTGTTAATAATTTTGCTGTCTTCAGGTAGTAACTCCATATCGATCTGAAACTTCTCCAAAACATGATAGTCAAACATGTATTCGTTAGGGCTTTCCCTGATGATATCAATTTGAGAAGGTGATTCTCCTTCAAATACTTTTAATACCATCTGCGCTGACTGTTTCCCCTGACCCAGTCCGCTTATCAGTTTGCCACCTATAATTCCGTTTCCTAGGTAACTGTCCCAGAAACTATACACCGGCACTTTTGCTTTTTGAGTTATCATTTGTGTGCTTTGTTCGATAGAGTATGTCTGACCAGATTTGTCTACAATAAAATTGACCACAATAACAACCCAGTCTGTGGGAAGTTCTGCAACAGTATTTATCAGTTCTCTCATGTCCATATCTTCATTAAAATAAAAAGAGAGCCTGTCTTGATACGTATGCATATTTTCGATAAACAACTGTATCGCTGCAATGCTCGTGGGTGTTTTGTCAACCACGACAAACGCGTTACGCACCTTGGGAGTGAGAGTTAAAACGAGGTCCAATGTTTCATCTATATCTATCGTCTGAACAATGCCGGTAAAATTGCTCTGCCCGTAGAGATCATATGATGCAAAATAATTTACACCGCAGAAAATGACAGGTGTTCCCGGCAAAAGTCTGCTGTGATAATTCAGCATGAATTGAAAGGCTCGATCATCGGTTACTATCGCGGCGTCAAATTTGACAATGCTAAATTTATGTTTGTAGAGCTCATATAAATTTTGAACATGTTGATTGTCAAATATTCTATCTGTATCCATATATTCATAGAAAATACGAACAGGAAATTGACTTTGGGAAAAAACTGATTCGATCCCGTTGCTGAGTCTGTCGTTCCATGATAGCCCCTTGTGAGATGCATGAAGGACCAATACATTTTTTATTTCACTGTTGTGTGTAGCAATCGCTGCTGGACAGTTAAGTGGCAGATTAAACAAGACAACTATTGTCAATATTATGAGTGTGAGCATGCTGTTGCAGGATATTTGATATATTTATTATCACATCATGTCGCGTTCAATGCCTTCTTCGATAATTGACTGGATCCTTTGTAGAAAAATATCGGAATCCTTAAATCCAGCACTTTCAGCCTCAACTTTCCATTGGTTGAAAATACGCTTTATCTCTGGCTGTTGCATCCATGTATCTATGTCTTTTTCGCTTGTTAAAACTATTGTCCGGCCCAGTTTTTTATGCTCAGCTATATTGAGTCTAAACCAATATGAATAATTCTCAGTCATTTTTTTTCGCACATTTGACGCGGCGATTTCAATTTCATTTTGAATATCTTCTGGAAGACTGTTCCAGGTATCAAGATTTATGGTGATTTGTAGTGGCCTTGGAGTCCATATCTCTCTGGCAATAAAAACATATTTCATGATTTCATTGAATTGTATCACATTTGCAGACATAGAGGTCATAAAACCTTCGATTGCATTTGTTTTGAGTGCTGTATATAAGTTTTGTCCTGAACTAGTGATAGGTACCGCGCCTAATCCTTGTAGTATTTCAGAATCCCAACGACTTGTACAGCGAATTCTTTTGCCTTTGAAATCTTCAATACTTGTCACGGGCTTATTGAAAAAAACGACTGTCGGTAAGTTGGCAAACCTGTATATTGTTTTTAGATTGAACTGCTTTATCTCATTATTTAATTCAGGTAATCTCTTGTATATCTGGTCGTATATCCACATTATGTTATCATAATGAGTTGGTCCTCTCTGGAACAGATAAATAGAACTGTTTAATATTAATCTTTTAGGGTAATAGGCAATGTTTAAAGCTCCAAGCTCGACTCTGCCCGAACTCACTTCATCGAAAATTTCATCGGTTTTATGAAAATATTTACTCGATCGCTGTATGAGGACTTCTCCATTGGTTTGCTTTTCGATTTCATCAAAAAATAGTTGTTCAGCATCTCCTATATAACCTTTTGGGGGACCTATTGAGGCGAAGGTAAGCGTCATTGGTTTTGAAAAAGCTAGTCCATTTATAAATACTATCATGATAACAAGAAACATAATCTGACTGCTCTTTAACACAATTTTTCTCCAAATTGTTGTAAAGCGATATCTCTTAGGCATGCAATCGAATCCGAGAGTGCCCTCAAATACCTTCATCTGCAATTCTGTGATCTAAGATGGTCGCCCATCTTTCCATGTCTCACTTGCATTCATTTTATAGCCTTTTTAGTGTCACATAGGAAGTCAATAAAGAAAACAGTGGTTTTTCTACATGGAAATAAGGAAATCACCTATTGAGAGCCCAGTGTAATCCCGTCATAATTGGTAGTAATTCAAAAGTACATATATTGTGGTTAAATATATGATAAATATACAAATAACCTTGTAGCTGTTATGTGGTTTTGGAATTTACTGAAAAAGACAATTTAGGTTCATCCTACTGATCGTACGATAACGGCTGCAAAAGGGGCAGCTTCGCTCAGGTAACAAAAGATTTTTTATATCCTGTGCTTTCGGTTGCTTATCCCAATCAATAATAAAAATGCTGGGAGGTATAAAATGAAAAAGAAAACCCTTGGGTTGTTGGCTGTGTCGCTTTGTCTGAGCTGGGGCTTTTCGATGTCCGCGGTAGCCCAAGATCCTGCTAAGATTTGGCTACGTCAGGGGCCTAATAAACTTTTGGATTCAGATGCGATTATGGCCAAAATGGATATGGCTCGTGATCTCGCGGGATATGATTATTACTTATCTACTCTCCAGCGTTTACAGTGTCAGGATATTGATGAAACTTACACGATAGTTCAAACTCCCGGCGTTAATATGGGCGCATGGAAAGAGGTACCTGCCGAGCCGACACAAGTGTTTGACAATGTTTACTATGTTGGAGGAATGGAAGTTGGTGGCTGGATAATTGATACCGGCGAAGGGTTAATCATGCTCGACTCTTCGTACGAATATGGCGCTACTACGATCCTTGAGCCTAACATAGCGGCGCTGGGCCTGAATCCTGCTGATATAAAGTATATTCTAGTTACCCATGCCGGCCCGGACCATTTTGGTGCTGTGATGCACTTCGTTGACAATTATGGCACAAAAGTTGTCTTTAATCGCCAACTAGCTGGTGGGCCTGCAAATCCACCTTGGCTGCAGGTTGTACCGGAAGATATGGTCATAATGGGTGACGGAGATAAGCTGACCCTTGGGAATACTACTATTACTGCAGTTCACACACCAAGAAGTTACAATGCCGATGGAATTACCCCCGGAGACGGACTCTCGTATTTCATCCCTGTAAAAATTAATGGAAAGCGTCACCTGTGGGCGACATATGGGAATACAGGCCTTGTCGGCACGGTAGCTGATAAAGTGTTATATCGAGAGTCTATGGCGAAATGGCTGAAGTATGTAGACGCTCTTAAACCTGATATTGCGATAAGTAGCCATCCGTTTGTTGATGCATCACTTGATCGCATGGAGATAATTCGAGAATGCAATGACAGAAGAGGTCAACACAAAGGATGGAACAAGCAAGAGTGCAGCCGCAATCCATTTGTGATAGGTAGAAAGGCTGCAAGGCGCTACTTCGAGATCATGGATCAGTGTGCGGTGGTTCAAACAATGCGCCAAGAAGCTGGTATAAATAGCACTGGACTTGAGGAATTGCCATAGGGAGGATAGGGGCAGGTGCCAGTATCGAAGCGATTGGGCCCCTATCAGACGCCTCCGTTGAATCAGCAAAGACGTGATCTGACACTTTGAAAATGATATATATGGAGCTCCGACGGGTGTGAGAAGCATAGCGGAAACACCGGTCGGAGCCCTTTCAATCCTTTCATACAGGGCAAAGGAGTGTCAGCTTGCTAAGCACAAATGAGAAGACTTTTGCTATAGATTTTGCAGCAAGCCACATATACATCGCACCTGATCGTAAAAATTTTGTCAAATATATCCACCGGAAGGTAAGTTGTCGTTAATGCGACACGATGGCACGCACGGTTTTTCCTAAAAGATTGTCCAATAACTGGTCTGCCGCGTCAATTTCCCTTGAGGAGGAAAAGCCGGAGTCGAGCTCCATATAAATCTTTTCGTATGAGGAATGTCGAATTTCCTGGGTTGCCCGAAAGGCATCCGGTCGAGGGTAAAGGCCATTTTCAAAAAAGAAGTTGCAGGGGGCCGGAGAGTTATCTCGACGATAAGGCCAGTTGGACTTGAGTTCGGCAAATTCCCTGAACGCATCTCTTGCCCCGGTATTTTGTGTGTAATCACTTTCGGTGACGCGTCTGCCAAGGCGCAATTCAACTTCCTTGAAATACGCGGTCAAAAGGGCGTGCTCTGTCACAATCAGTCCAAACACATACCAATCGTCAATGGTTCGGATAAGTATCGACTGGTAAATGGTTGGTAATTTCTTGGTGGAAGGGCAAAAATAGGTCCTACATGCCTGCTCACCGTACCAGCTCAGAGATCGATAATCTACGCCATTGTTACCAGGCGTAGCCGGGTGGAGAAGGCAGCCAGGGCGGCTCTTCTTTTCACCGATGAGCCCCAGGAAAGGGCAATGATGAAATTGGGCAAACGGCCGTGATAGCCTGTGAGGCCCCTTGTTCTTTCTTTGGAATTCAAAGATCCCGTCTTCGGTTCTGGGGACCGAAGTGAAGTCTTTGGTCCGCTTTGACAACAGATTCTCTAGTTTTTCACGTGATAGATCTGGCAAATTATACAAACCACAACAGGCCCCGCAAGATACTGTTTCACTCACCTGGCAAAAGTAAATGTTGTTCATACCATCATCCATTCATCTATCACCCTCGTGCTCATTAACCATCCATACGCTTGAGTCGCAGCGGTTTCGATTTGACTTCACATTAACCAATTTACAGGTGCCTGTCAGATCAAATTCAATTAAGCTTGCTACCAGCATGACGATGTGGAATTGACAAGGTCGTTCCTCATATTTTCATGAGTGACGGGGGGCCGCTTAACTCTCAAAAACCAGCAACAGGTTGACATGGCAAAATCTTATGCCCCGCGGATGCATTCGGCAGAACACATACTCAATCAGGTAATGGTAAGAAAATTTGACTGTGGTCGTTGCATCAGTGCTCATGTGAACAAGAAGAAATCCAAGTGTGATTATCGCTTCGACAGGCTCCTGACTGATAACGAAGTGAAGGAAGTGGAGGCCGAAGTCAATAAAGCTATTTCTGCGAATCTGGATGTGACTGAAGAGATAGTCTCTCTGGAGGAAGCCGATCGGAATTTCAATCTCACCCGTCTGCCTGATGGAGTCGAAACGGTTCGTATTGTTCGCATCGGCGACTTTGATTCCTGCCCATGTATAGGCGAACATGTTGACAATACATCAGAAATAGGGGTGTGTCACATAAGCTCCCAAGATCTTAACGATGGCGTTCTGCGGATACGTTACAAACTCGACAACCCTGAATAACGATAAGAATGAGCAACTAACAGCCTATTTACTACACCGAAAAGGCGCAAGTATTTGAAAATACACTTAATGGATAAATTTTTCGCTGAAATTCCGTACGTCATATTCTCTGACTCTTTGTGTCCATCATGGCAATGAGTGATTCAATCAGAGGATTTGAAAATCCCTGGCAAAAGACAATATCTTGGGTTGGAATTGTCATTTTTGTTTGATCAAGATATGGCTCAACAGCGACGATTTTTGCAGCACCAGCACGATAGGCAGCCCGGATGCCCATGTAACTGTCTTCGAATACGAGACAATCTGCAGGGGCCAGGTTCAACTTTTCTGCGGCAAGAAGAAATACATCTGGAGCCGGCTTGCCCGGATAACTGCCATCGTCATAGACAACCTGCGAACGGTTGAACCACTTTGCCAGGTGAAGGTGTTGAAAGTAGAAATCAACATTGACGGAATACGAGCCGGTGGCAATGGTTATCGGGAAGCCTGCATCTTGCAATGAGTCGAGAAAGGGGATCACGCCCGGTGCAAGACGAAAGGTTTCTGTGTTTTCAAGGCACATTTTACGATAGTACGATTCCTTTTCTTCAACAATATTGCCAAGCTCTTCCTTGTCAGGTTCGCGGCCCAGCAAATCCGTTATGATCGCTTTATTGGTACGTCCATGACCCGTCAGTCGGAACTCCTCGGCGGTAAAGGGTGTTTCCCTCAGTTTTGCCGACATGATGATCCAGGCTTCTTCGTGTAAGGGGGAGTCAAGCAACAGGGTCCCGTTAAAATCGAAAAGTATGCCCTTAATGCCATGTAACAGGGAGCTCATTCTTTCTCGTGGCCAAAAAATTACGAAACAGCTTTGTTGACAGCCTGGTAGAATGTCATCTCATTTCTCATCTTCGAAATGGCCGAGTGGCCGTTTAAAGGTGAATTCCGCGGGTTCCGCGACCAGTACGTCCCAGGCTTCCTGGGTGTTTCCACCCATAGCTGAAAAGGGCGAGGATACCAAGAAGATTACCGACCCACATAGCGTTGCCACCAATCCAAGCGGGCGGACGAGAATGATATCGACGGTCATAACCTCCGGACTGTTTTTCTCTTTTGCCTGATTACCATCAACGGTCGCAGCAAAAGAGCCATACGGCAGCATCATCAATCCACTGATCAGACACCAGGTAATGACTGTTTTCTTGAGTAGAAACATCGCATCTCTCCTGTTCAAATCTTTTGTGTGAATACCTGGCTGACGTACAACCAGATGTATGCCAGGCTAACGCGAAGCCGGTTTGCATTCTATGGTGTTTCTTTAAATCTTTTACTGCTCTCGTAAATGCTTATGGCAGGAGTATCGTGCTGCCAGTTGTCTTTCGCTGTTCGAGGTCACGATGCGCCAACGCGGCATCTTTGAGCTTGTATTCCTGCATGATATGCATTTTGACTGCCCCGGAGGTTACCGCATCGAACAGGTCGGCAGCATGAGCAAGAAGATCTTCACGCCTGGCTGTATAATGCATGAGGCTCGGCCGGGTTAGAAAAAGCGATCCTTTGGCCCCGAGTAGGCTGATGTCCAGCGGTTTGATTGGCCCCGAAGACTGGCCGAATGACACCAGGGTTCCCATTGGCCGCAGGCAATCAAGAGAGTGCAGAAACGTTTCCTGTCCCACCGAGTCGTAAACCGCGTCAACACCCTGTCCCTTGGTTATCTCTTTCACTCTGGCAACAAAATCCTCATCCCGGTAGAGGATGGTGTGCATGCAGCCGTTCTTTTGAGCCATTTCTGCTTTTTCGGGGCTGCCTACCGTACCGATGGTTGTGGCCCCGATTTTACTGGCCCATTGACAGAGGATGGAACCGACCCCACCAGATGCTGCATGAATGAGGATGGTACTATCCGGTTTGACCTGATAGCAGCCGCGAAGCAGGTAGCGAGCGGTCATCCCCTGAAGCATCATTGCCGCCGCATCGCGGGTTGAGATCGCTTCGGGAAGCTTGACCAGCCGGTGTGCCGGTATGCAGCGGATTTCGCTATATGCTCCTGGCGGAACCCCAGCGTAGGCGACCCGGTCTCCCTTGACGACCTCGGTCACTCCATCTCCAACCGAATCGACTATTCCCGCTCCTTCAAGCCCGATAACAGCAGGGAGGGCAGGTAACGGATAGAGACCCGTTCGGTGATAGACATCGATAAAATTGAGACCGATCGCCTCGTGAACAACTCGTACCTCTCCTGGACCGGGAACACCTGGGTCATATTCTTCATAGGAAAGAACTTCAGGTCCGCCAGTTTGGTGGATGCGTATAGCATAAGCCATGGTGCTTCTCCTTTGTATTGTACATTTTTAGCAAAAATGTGAACAAGTCGAATCAATTGCTTTGGCAGAAAATAGTCACGAATGAGCATAGCGCTAACCAGAAACTGCAGTTGGTCGTCAGAAATGGCAACCAACGACTTGGGGAGGAGGTGGCAAACAACGGGATGACCAGAAACTGAGGGGATTAGGGCCGGTTCATTGAGGTGGTTGGCATGGATGTGGCCAGTATGAGCAGATAGCCACAGATATAGTAATAAATTATGTAATTACCCCTCATTCTCAGCCTGATAAGGGTAGGTGAGAGGTGTGAGGTGTGAGGCGTGACATGTTGGGAAGTGATCAATCAACAGAATTTCTCCTACTTTCATATTGTTAAAACGAGCACTATCATTTCATGCAGGCGCTCCTTACTCTTCTCTCCTTACCCCTCACTTCATGTGGCTGGGCTTTCGGGGTAATCAGAAAAAATTATATATTATCGGTATCCGGCACGCGTTCATAATCGGTTTTGAAGGCAAAGTAGCACGTTGCCAGGATAAACAGTGCAGAGAAGCCAAAGAGTAGACGATACGCATCGGCCCCCATGAATGAGAGTGAATCAAGCACCGTGCCAAATAGAAGGGGAAAGCCTGAGCCGATCGGCAGAGTGAGGATGGGGGCCAAGGCAAAATAGGCGGTGTTGTCGCTTTTATTGGCAAATATCCTCACAGACGGCGGGTAGACCATATTGCGAATGGCCCTGCCTATGCCGAGAAGAAAACTGATAATAAAAAAAGTAAAATAGCTTGGGATCAAAGTGAGAAGTATGAGGAGTAGAAGGGTGATGCCTTTTGAAAGGAAGAGCTTTTGCTTTATCCCGAGGAGATTCATCGTCCCGAGAAGGATATTGACAGTGATTGACCCTGCATAGATAAAGGCGACGAATGCACCGGCTGCCACTGCGGTGGGTACTGCGAAATAGGTGGTGGCATAGTTGGCGTAAAACGATAAGACCGTGATAATGACATAGAAATCAAGATCGGCGGCGAGGTAGATGAGGAAACGGCGATTGGTGAGAATCTCGTGGAATGTTTGTCGGGTGTGACGAAAAAATGAGGTTTTGTCAGGTGCCGAAGGAGCGGAATCGGTGATTTCTACGGTGATCAAAAAGCACAAAGAACCGAGAATAAATAACAGCCCCGTGGCGATAAACACCCAGGCTGATGATTTGAGAGAGAACGCGTAAGTATCGACGATCTTCAGAATAAAAAAACTGGAAATAATTTTGCCAAGATTCTGGGCAAGCATCATATAGCCCAGGCCCGGAACGGTTTTCGACTCTGAAAAGATGCGTGTCAGATAGTTGAACCAGATGGGAATAGTCAATCCCATCAAGATCGAAAATACTGTGTATGCCGAAAAAAAGAGTATCAGTACATCGTCCACCTCACTGATACACGGAAGAAGCAGGCCCAGAGCTAAAATAGCCAACCCTGAAAAACCGTGCAGAGCGCCAACGAGCGATCTTTTTAACGGATAATTTCTGCTCAGATACGTCGAGAAAAGAGGAAACGTTGATATGCAAAAGATAAAGAGGGAGGGCACGAAGCCGACCAGAGTGCTTGATGCACCGAGACTTTTCAGAAACAGCTGAAGAAAAGTTGACTCAAGAACAATGGGAAATCCCAGGCCCCAGAAAAGCTCAACGAATGCCACCCCGGCAACATTTCTGATAAAATAGTCGTCTGTCTTTGTTGCCATGTCTCATCTTTGCCGGGTGGATATTTAAGAGGCGTTTTTTGCCCGAAAAGGCGCCAGTCGATGGATAACAGGCAATCGAGTGTACCCGAAAAAACACATTTTCCCATCTATTCTCTTATTTCAGAAGATGGCCTGAATGTGACCTTGGTCCATGGTCAGTATGAGTTTTCGGGGCAATTAGAAAAAGATACTGTTAACCCCACAGGCGAGAACCCACATTACTACCGCATATTGCCAGTTGTTCATTAAAATATCTCGAGGTGACACGTGGTATCGGCTGGTCAGAGCGAGGCCTACGCCTGACAGCGGACTGCATCCTGTTGAGATTGCCCAACTGGTGAGAAAGAGAAAGCCCAGCTGGGAGTGGTCGGGGTTCAGTGGCAGAAGCAGAGGGCTCACGATTGCGATACTGACAACCGGGTGAACGCCGATGATACCTATGATAATTAATCCACCTGAAATAATAGCAAAGAGAACAGGCGTGAAGCTCAATCCCGCAAGGTTGAAAATGGCAGGGTAGACATACGTAATTGATTTGAGCCCGGTAGAGAATACTCCTGCTGCCAGAAAAAGCACAAATTGGCTGCTCACAGAAGAGATCCGATTATTGATAAAATCATGCAAGGTTGAAAGTCGTGGCCTGCCTTTCATAAAAATGAGGGAACCTATGGGGGCAACAAGGCAGGTGAGAACGAGAATTTTCAGATCGTGGTAGAAGTGGTGAACCACAATCACTGTGGCGGCAAGCAACAGGGGTACCATCAGACTTTCCGCTTTGAGAGGATATCCCCTGAATTCTTTCTGCCTGCGAATATTCACCTCAATAATTGAGTAGCATATCGCAAGAAGACACATCAGTATTCCAGGTTGAAGGGTTTGCTGCCAATGCATGTCGGGGGCATAGGTGAGTGCAACACCCGTGGCAATAAAAAAGGGTGACCACCAGGCGGCTGCGCAGAAAGAACGGGCCAGAATAGTCGTTTGCGATCTGCTGAGCGTACCGTTCTTTTTCATCCTGTCTCCAAATACAAAGAGTATCGAGAGATTGATGACAGCGCCGAGCATATTGGTCCCAAAGGCTGTGGTGATGACGGCGAGGTTGCCTTGAGGGAGATCCTGATCCTCGTTTCCGGAGTTGGTGAGTGTCAGAAATGATACGGCCACAAACATGGCGAGCAAAGGAACATTAACTGCCAGCACCTCTGAAAATCCGAGAAAAACCCCGTTAATTGATGAGAACAGGAGCGCCAGCGCGCCAAGGACTAATAGTATTATCGCCTGGTTGCGGCCACTCTTGCCAAGTTCGGTCCACATCAGGAACAGTATCATCCAGGCGAGGAGTGTTGGTAGTGCCAGAAAGCGAGGGGAAACAAAGACACTGAGTAGATACGAGATAAGAGTGGAGGCAATGATCCATCCTGCAACTTTTTTCATGTGGTTCTGATACGTAATTCTAGCAATGTTATGGGATTAGGGTCGTGTCACATGAGGCGGTGTCAGGGTACTATATGGATGGATATCTTGAAAAGATAGGACCCGGCTCATAATCTGGCCGGGTCCTATGATACTGGTGGGAGTGGTGATAGGTGCTCGGCCTAATCAAAGACAGGACGAGGTAATACCTTAGCTTGCTCGGCTATCTCGGGAACTTTATGTTCCCATTCGATGGCCATCAGGTGAACACCATGGACGCCTTTCATCTCCTTGAATTCCTCGATCTGCTCGCAGGCGATCTTTATGCCTTCATCGGCAACCTTGTTCTTTTCAACACCTTTTAAGCGATCGATGATTTCATCCGGGACATCCATTCCCGGCACCTTGGTTTTCATATACCGTGCCATACCCACACTCTTCATTGGTGTGACCCCGGCCAGGATATAGACTTGCTCGGTGAGGCCTTCTTCATTGGCAACCCGGATAAATTCACGAAACCTGTCCATGTTGTAAATACACTGGGTCTGGATGAAGTCGGCGCCGGCCTCGATCTTCTTGGCCAGGCGGTGGACACGCCACTCATAGGGCTCAGCGAAGGGGTTGCTCGCTGCACCGATAAACATTTTGGGCGGTTGATGGATATCGTTGCCACTCAAAAACTTGCCTTCATCGCGCATCTGTTTGACCATGGCAATCAGCTGAATCGAATCGATATCAAAGACGCCCTTGGCATCGGGATGGTCGCCGAACTGCTGATGATCTCCAGAAAGACAGAGCATGTTTCGGATCCCCAGGGCGGAGCCGCCGAGGATATCGGCCTGCATGGCCAGGCGATTTCTATCCCGGCATACCATCTGATAATTGGGTTCGAGCCCTTCCTGTATGGCAATAAGGGACGCCGCCCAGCTGGACATTCGCACCACGGCGGTTTGATTGTCGGTAATATTGACGGAATCGACGTGTCCTTTCAAAAACTTTGACTTCTCTCTGACCTCTTCGGCATCGGTACCTCGGGGAGGTCCAAGTTCACCAGTGAAGGCAAACTGGCCTGATTTGAGGACCTTTTCCAGGTTACTTTCGGACTTGGAGTTGGTTTCTGTGCTCATATGTCATCCTCTGTTTCTTGATAAGGGGAAGAGGAAAAATGCTTGGGTTATTTACCCCATTATTTCGCCATTTTTTCAGGTTTCTTGTATCCGGGTTGAATCAGGTTTCGTGGAGCCTGATCCTTCCAGCCGCGGGTGACGTTTATTTTCTTGATGGCATCGAGACGACTTTGCCCGGAAAGGCGATCATAGATCCGAAACCAGGCACATGGCTGTTCGTTGCTGATCTCACAACTCCCTTTATTGGTTCCGCCGCAGGGACCGTTCAGCAACCCTTTCGCGCACATGGTGATCGGGCAGATTCCGCCGGTGAAGCCGAGAACACACTGGCTGCAGGAACGGCATCGTTCTTCATACCAGCCTACGGCCTGATTGACTGCGAGTCCGCTGGTATCCACTGCCGGAAAGGTTGGGATATGCGGGTATCGTTCTGCGAGAAACTGGATACCGACACCGCAGGCCATGGAGAGCAGGGCGTCGAATTTTTCATTTTCGATGAGGCTGTCCAGTTCGGCAAGATACTCGCGGTCGCATTGCCGTTCGATGGTGTGCGCATAAATGTCAATGGGATCATCGTCGAGGCGCCTTGCCATCTCGAGCTCGATGTTCAGAACAGCCACCTCTTTTTCTCCGCCGGTAAGGCAGACGGAGACGCAGGTTCCGCAGCCGACGTTCAAGACCTTGTGGTACCCTTGCAGCATTTCCTTGATCTCGGCAAAGGGTTTTCTATTGGCAACTATCATAATATCCTCCGAAACGGACCGGGAGTGCAGGTTGATTCCTCCCGGTCCAGGCAAATACTAGCACCCCACGAGGGGGTATAACTGCCTTAAGACAGTTTTTTCTTGCAAAAAAGCAAGAAAAAAACTGGAAGGCACTAAAGACCGACTTCTGCAAGATCCGGCCCGAGGTACACTCTTTCGTTTTCACCCAGCATACCCATCGACAGGCAGATAAGGGTCCAGAGATGTAACGTGTGCCAATGGCCACCGTAATGCTCGCACAGATCATGGATCTGGGCATGACAGTTGTGACATGGCGTGATGGCATACTGAGCCCCGGTAGCCTGGATCTGCTCGGCTTTCAGCCGGCCATATTCCCGACGGGCATCTGGGAATCCCGACTGCAGAAAGCCACCGCCACCGCCGCAACAGTAGTTGTTGGATTTGTTGGGTGTCATGTCGATGAAGTTTTCTTCGCCGACAACCTTTTTGACCACATAGCGCAGATCATCGGCCACAGGGTCACCAAAAGACTTTCTGACCAGCTGGCAGGGATCCTGAACGGTGAAGGTGATCTTCAGGTCCTTGTTCCAGTCGGAGCTTACCGGCAGTCTTCCTTCCCGGATCCATCTCGCGTAATACTGAATAATGCTGGCAATCTCGAAGTTGTGAGGAATGTTGAATTTTTTCAGTCCGGCCCGGACTGCGAAGAGTTCGTGTCCTCATTCCGTGTTGAGCCACACCTTACAGCCCAGGTCGTCTACAGCTTTGGCCTTGACCCGGATAATATGCTCCCAACTCTTGTTGTCGGCGAGAAAGAGGCAGTAGTTTTCCGCTGCCCATCCTTTGGAACCGTACGTCCAGTCGGCTCCCACCTTGTTTAAGATTTTCCAGAGCGGGATCATCTCATCGGGTTCGGTCACCGGCTCTCTTGAGTTCTGGTTGAGGTAGAAGAATGAACCTTGCTTGTCCATTGGTGCCTGCAGCGCTTCAAAACCTGGCTGCATGTCGCGAACCTCCTGGGCAACGTCTTCAACCACGAAACGCCAGTCCTCTTCCGAGGCACCCATGGCGCTGCAGGTATCGTTGCGAAGCGCCATATCGCATGAGCCCAGGATACCTTTCGGGCGTTCCTCGCGAGGTCTGCTGGCTCGCAGGTTAAAGACCAGCTGGGGTATGTCGATTTTCATCGGGCAGACATAAACGCAACGCTGGCACATGGTACACATCCACGGCCAGTTTGAGGCCATCAGCTCCTCATCCATACCGAGAGCTGCCATGCGCAACATCTTGCGTGGGTCCAGTCCTTCCAGTCCGGTTGCCGGGCAGCCGGAAGTGCAGGCTCCGCAGGTGAGACACATGTCAAGATTTCCACCCTCAGGCAGAAGACCTTTGACCGTGTCCATGAACCTGCTTTTCTTTTTACCGCGTATTTTTAATGCTCCTTCAGACATAGTTGACTCCTTTTATGGGGTGCCGCTATTTTCAACACATCCTTTCAGGTTTCAGGTCCAGTTGCGCTGCCGTGCTAAGCAGGGGCAGCGGCCTTCCTGGCTTTCGCCTTCAACGGATTGGGTCCGAGGGACAGTATATGCTCGGTCATCTCCTGAGCGTATTTGGCAAAGGTCGGTCCTTCGCCGGACGACAGGTTGTACATCCTGACCCGGTCGCCCTCAATGCCGATCTCTTCCAAAAGATCGTGGATGTGGGCGACCCGTTCACGGCAGCGGAGATTCCCCTGATTATAATGACAGTTGCCTTCAAGACAGCCGACGCAGAAAACACCGTCGGCACCTTCCTGAAAACATCTGAGCAGGTACATCACATCTACTTTGCCGGTACACGGGACGCGGAGTATTTTTATATTGGTGGGGTAGGTCAGTCTCATCGAACCTGCCAGGTCCGCAGCTGAGTACCCTCAGTAATCGCAACAAAATGCCACAATAGTCGGTGTGAAATCAGCCATTACATTCCTCCCGCAAGCAAAGTTTCAATCTCGCATGTGATCTGGTCGTCTTCGTAGTTGTTGAGGTTGATGGTCTGTCGTGGGCAGACGCAGGCACAGACACCACAACCCTGACAAAGTGCAGGATCAATAACAATCTCTCCTGCCTCCGCATTGAATTGCGGAACCTCAAACGGGCAGGACCGGACACAAGTCAGACACTTGACGCAGTGATCCGGGAACACCTGAGCCTTGATGGCTGACAGTTTGATCTGGTCTTTGGAGAGGAAGGTGACAGCGCGTGATGCCGCGGCATTGGCCTGAACGATGGTCTCTGAAATCAGTTTCGGGCCATGGGCGGTACCACAGAGGAAGACACCGTCGCTTGCCATATCGACCGGTCGCAGCTTGACGTGAGCCTCGAGGAAATACCCTTCGGAATTGGCATTCAGCTTCATCTTCCTGCCAATCTCTTCCGAGCCGATCGGCTGCACGCCTGCGGAAAGTGCCAGGATGTCAGACCGGATCTCGATATCCCGTTGCAGGACATGGTCCTTGACCGTTACCAGAATGCCTTCATCGGATGGTTCGGCGACTGGTGGGTTGTCTTTCTGATACCTCACGAAGATGACACCCTGCCTTCGTGCTTCGGTGTAATAATCTTCCAGGAGGCCATACATACGCATGTCGCGATAGAGGATATACACCTGGGTGTCCGGATTGCTTTTCTTGATGGCGAGTGCGTTTTTCACCGCCGACTGACAGCAGATCCTCGAACAATTGGGTCGTTCGTCGTTACGGGAGCCGACACACTGGATCATGACCACAGAATCCAGATCAGCGGCGCCTTTTTCCTCCAGCCTGTCGCCCAGTTGGGTCTGGGTGAGCACGCGATTGTCTTCCCCGTAGAGGAATTCCTTCGGGGTGTATTCACCTGCGCCGGTGGCGACGATGATAACACCGTGCTGGATTTCCTGCGGTTGTTCCTGGCCGTTTGCCCGAACCACAGTCTTGAAGTTGCCCTGGAAACCTTCGAAATCGACGATTTCCGAATCGGTGAGAACGGTTATCTTCTCATCTGAAATCACCTGATCAGAGAGCTGACCGACATAGGATCTGATGTCGGCACCTTCGATGGTGTGGTGCAGGGTGCGCCCCATACCGCCGAGTTCGCTCTTTTTCTCAAGCAGGGTAGATTCAAACCCCTGTCGTGAAAGATCGAGGGCGGCATTCATGCCGGCGATTCCGCCGCCTACCACCAGGGCCCGCTTGTTGACAGGGATAACCTTGCCATGCAGCGGTTTCAACGTAATAGCACGGGCGACGGCCATACGGACCAGATCTTTAGCCTTTGCCGTGGCAAGTTCAGGATTGTTGGCATGAACCCAGGAGTCCTGGTTCCTGATATTGGCCATTTCAAAGAGGTATCTGTTCAGGCCGCATGCTTCCAGGGTCTCCATGAACATGGGGGCATGGGTTTTGGGACTGCAGGAAGCGACAACCACTCGATTGAGTTTCTCTTCGAGGATCTTGTCCTTGATCTTGCCCTGAGTGTCCTGGCTGCAGGTGAAGAGGTTGTTGTCGGTGAAGACGACTCCCGGCAGGGTTGCTGCGTACTCCTGCAGGCCGGGAACATCAACGACACCGGCGATATTGGTGCCGCAGTTACAGATAAAGACACCGACACGCGGTTCCTGGCCGGAGATGTCAATCTCTTCCGGAATCACCAGGGTTTTGGTATCGGTCCCCCGGGCCTCGGCAATCTGACAACCTGCAAGACCGGCGGCGGCGCTGGCTTCGGTTACAGAGGAGGGGATATCCTTTGGTCCCTGGAAGGTGCCGCAGGTGAAAACACCCGGTCGTGATGTGGCAAGGGGCGTAAAGGGCTCGCTTTCAATGAATTTATGTTTATTGACATTGACACCCAGCCTTGCTGCCATCTCAAGGGAAGATTCGGTGACCTCAAGGCCAACGGAGAGCACGAGCATGTCGAACTCTTCTTCGACTATCGCACCATTTTCATCGGCAAAGCGCAGAATGAGATTTCTGTTCTCCGGATTTTCGATGACCGAATGGATTCTGGCTTTGACGAAACGGATACCTTCCCGGTTCCTGGCCCGGTCGTAATACATTTCGTAGTCTTTGCCGAAGGAGCGGATGTCCATATAGAAGATGGCCGCGTCGAGATCGCCACCGGCATGTTCCTTGGCGATCATGGCGTCCTTGATCGCATACATGCAGCAGACCGAGGAGCAATAGGTGTTGCCGCATTTATTGGTGTCCCGTGAGCCGATACACTGGAGCCAGGCGATCTTTTTTGGTTCCTCGTGATCAGACGGACGGACGAGATGACCCATGGTGGGGCCGCCGGAACTGAGCATCCGCTCGAACTCCAGACTGGTCAGGACATTGGGATTCTGCTTATACAGATAGAGTTCGGAAAGCGGGGTCGGGTCATACGGTCTGGCGCCGGTGGCGAGGACCACTGAGCCAACGGTAATATCCTTGTCTTGTGCAACCATGGAGTGGTCGATGGCTCCGGCAAGACAGGCATCAACACACTGGTAGCATTCCGAACAGAGACCGCAGGAAAGACACCGGTTCGCCTCCAGCTTTGCTGCATCTTCGTCATAGCCGCTGGCGACCTCAAGGAAATTGCCAGCGCGAGCATTGGGATGGAGGCATTCGACCTTGACCCGGTCCTTTTTCTCTTCGTTTTCAATGTCGGGTCGGACAAACTCCCATGTTGTGTCGCGTCCTTCCCGCAGATCCATGTTGTTGATATAGCGATGGATGCTAATGGCCGCTTCCTTGCCGCAGGCTACCGCATCTACTACGGATTTCGGTCCGTAAAAAGCATCGCCGCCAGCAAAAACCCAATCGATGGGGGTCTGCAGGGTTACAGAGTCCGCCTCCAGGCCGCCCGGCCGTGAGATGGCTATTCCCTGATCCTTGATGCCGTCGAGGTTGGCGCTCTGGCCGATGGCCACGATGACCGTATCGCAATGGAAGGTCTGACAGACGCTTTCATCGAATTGCGGATTAAAACGGCCGTTCTCATCAAAGACCCTGCTGCAGCTATTGAATTCGATACCGGAAACGCGCTGCTTATCCTTGTCGATGAAAAAGTTTCTGGGTCCGAAGCTGTTGACGATCTTGATATCGTCTTCCAGTGCCTCGATAATCTCATATTCCCAGGCGGGCATTTCGTCGCGACGTTCAAGGCAGATAAGGGTAACGTTCTCGGCTCCGAGACGTTTGGCCGTCTGGGCGACGTCGACGGCAACGTTGCCGCCACCGACCACCACAACCTCGCGTCCGAGCTCCACCTTTTTACCCATGGCGGCATCGCGCAGGAAGGAGACGCCCTGTAGAACACCCTCGATATCCTCGTTTTCGATGCCGAGCTTTCTGCCGTTATGTAAACCAATGGCCAGGAAAACGGCTGAATAACCATCCTGTTTCAGGCTTTCCAGGGTAACGTCTTTTCCAAACGTGACCCCGCATTTCAGTTCGGCGCCAAGATCCTGAACCACCTTAATCTCACCGGCGAGGATATCCCGCGGCAGACGATATTCGGGGATGCCATAGCGCATCATGCCGCCTGGCTCGTCCTGTTTTTCGAAGATGGTGACCTGATACCCTTCCTGGAGAAGGCTGTAGGCAGCCGTGACACCAGCAGGGCCAGAGCCGATTATTGCTACCTTCTCGCTGCGTTTTTCGGCCTTGATCTCGGGAAGATAAAACTCGCCTTTTTCCCTTTCATAGTCACCGAGAAAACGATGCAGTTCCCGAACTGCCAGGGGGGTGTCAACCTGGGCTCGGGTACATTCCCCTTCACAGGGATGATGACAGACCCGACCACAGATTCCGGGGAACGGATGCTCTTCCTTGAAGAGTTTCAACGCTTCATCGTACCTGCCGTCATTGATCAGGGCGACAAAACCCTGGATGCTGACATGGGCAGGGCAGGTGGCCTTGCATGGGGCTGTACCATGTTTACTTATACCGAATGCGCCTGGAATGGCTTGCGGGTATTGTTTGAAAATTGCTTTTCGAAAGTCGAGTAACTCGTTGTACTCGTTGGTGGTAGAGACGGGGCAGACCTTTGCACACTCGCCGCAGCTTGTGCACTTTGCCTGGTCCACATAACGTGGGTTCTGGTGAATTTTAGCGGTAAAGTTTCCGGGCTCGCCTTCAAGGCCCAGAATTTCTGTATTCGTGAGAAGCTCAACATTCAGGTGACGGCCGACCTCGACCAGTTTAGGTGAGATTACTCACATTGCACAGTCGTTGGTCGGAAAGGTCTTGTCGAGTTGCGACATGACTCCGCCGATAGCAGCGGATTTTTCTACCAGGTAAACGTGATAGCCGGATTCAGCCAGGTCAAGCGATGCCTGCATGCCTGCGATACCAGCTCCTACAACCATAACCGATCCACTTTTCCTGTTTGTGTCAAATCCCATGATGACTCCTTCAGTGCTGATGGTTAAGTGCTTTTCGTATACCTCAAAATTTTAGTTTTCAGTTGCAGTGAACTCCTATGAAATATCGTCGATTTTCGTAGATAGATACTCTGCAGGATCAAGACCTCCTTTTGGAATGTAAAATTATATGTAAAGATAATTAGCTGGTATGGCGTTGTTTTGTCGCCGACTCCCGCCAGGATTTCTCATCGGTTGTGATTGCCGTCTATCGCTGAACGCGAAGCCGAAACCCATCCAACCCCTGCTTCTTGCTTCAAGGAAAGCGGTGGTGCGATAGGATCAGCTTGTCATCGGCGAGCATCGTGTTTTATCCAGTTTTGAAATATTGAAGGTAAATATTACCATATCAATATGTTAACTGGATCGGCACGATGCTTGTGAGAAATCCTGGCGAAAAGTTGGCCTGCCCGACCGTTGCTCTTCGATATCAGAGATTGATCCTAGCTGTTCTGTGACGTCATATCAACAATTTTTATGCATTTCTTCATAGGATTCTCACAATTACCCCTACAACTAAAGTTGTGAAGAATTAGTAAGTTGGTCTTTGCTCAAAGGATTCGACATCTCACATAGTGGTTGTCGATTGGAAAAATTCAGCTCCAGATGGCTGAGAAGAACTAAATGAGAGGGAGAGTGTAATGAACGGTGCTCAATGAATGCTCATCTCACTTTTGATGATCTCCTTGAGAAGGGTTTCTGCTTGGTCGGGAGCGACAATCGTTTGGCGATCCGGAAAAAAATGAAAAAGCCTCCGATCGCGTGGACCGGATTAAGGTCACGAGAAGGAGGCTTTATGAACAACGTACAATTGTTTAAGCCACTCGAAATGGGAATCTGCGCACTACGTGCCTGCAACGATTCCCTGCATCCGAAAGACTCCTGTGAAAAGAATCCTGGCGAAGTGTTCTCAGTTATAAAAAAAGTCGGGCATCAAGCTGTCAATCTTCTTGAGGACGAACGATGTCCTTTTCCTCGGTTGTTTCTTTTTGCTTTTCGAGCTTACTCTGCTTTTTTTCTTCTTTCTTTTTCTTTTTTGCTAATTCTTTCTGCCGCTTTTCATATGAATAGTTTGTTTTAGCCAAGTTTCCATCCTTTTGTATGTTTCGAATTCAACGAAGTAGATCGGGCTTTTCACGAGTCCATCAACGAAAAAGACCCAGCAATTTGCTGGGTCTTTGGAATGGTCAATCTTGAGGCAATATTACTTCTGAACAACGTTCTCTGCAGCAGGTCCTTTTGGGCCGTCAACAACATCGAAGGTTACCCGTGCGCCTTCCTTGAGAGATTTGAAACCATCGGACTGGATGGCGGAATGGTGAACAAATACATCTTTGCCGCCGTCCATCTCGATAAAACCAAAACCTTTCGCATCGTTAAACCACTTTACTGTACCTTCAGCCATCTTGAAACGCTCCTTTGTGACGGGTCCCTTCGGAACCATTGAGTTATACCGCCGAAGTACCATTCGATACATCGACTTGTGAAGTCTGAGTGTCCAGACAAAACAGCTTATCGTTGCAGAGATTCTCTTTTACCGAAATCGGCAGAGGAAGCTCTACAGTAAAGGTAAAGGGCTTGTGGCCTGTCTTGGTTTTGGCACACGTTTCAAGCGGTTCTCGTACGCTGTCGTTGATAACATGGAAAAGTCCAAGAGCATCTATAATACGGGTCGTTACAAAGAAAAGCACGCATAATTCTTACAGTATTACATCCAATCGATTTAAAAGGTTTTTCCTGATAACTGTAGGTTGGACGGAATCAGTAGGTCGTTGGGCACATCTTTGTCTGGTGCCAACTCAATTCGCGAAGGATCACTATTGAATTTCGCGTATCTTTTCCTGTAGTCGTGTGAATTGTTACCACATTTCCTGAAGTGGCCTGCACTGGTGAATCTCTCAGGTCATTACGCCAAAGCGAAATTCTTTCGTGGTTTTGTTCACGTTGTTAAACTTTTTCTGGTGAGATAAGGAAACTTTCTTGGCAATGAGTCCTTGTTTGGTGACATGGCATTCAAACTCAACCACTGCACCGACTTTCAGGAACGCACAGCCAACAAGATCTTCCTTGCGAACCAGTATGTCTGAACCGCCTCCGTTATCGAGAAATCCAGAATTCTTGTCACGAAACCATTTTTTAACAACCGTTTGCAAAAAAACACCTCCAATGTGTTATTCAATTTTGTAAAGTCCATAGAACTGAACACAGAATGAGCCAATAACCAACAATATTTTTTCAATTCGCTGGGTTTTTAAGAATCTTTTCACTCAGTGAAAGAGGGCTCTGCTGCTCTGAATCGGATGATACCATGCAGTGCTTCACTGCATGGAGATGATCTATCTATTTGATAATGTAATGAATGGTCTTACTTTTTAGGGCCTTCTTTTTCCGAGACAGTTGGAATTCGAGTAAGATATTTTGAACCCTTGGCAATTGATACGTTTTTGTTGCCTTCAAAGATAACCCTGATCGTACCACCTTTTTCTACTGTAACAATTTTTCCGATACCCCAATCTGCTTTTTTGTTGTGTCGAACGTTTTCGCCTGCGTGCAAAAGTGATGTCATGCGTTTTCCTCCAGAATTTTATTGGTGCTACATGGATATATAATACGTCATTATTTCAAAAAGACTCCCTATTTTATTTGAAACGGAGGAGATCGGCAGTGTTGAAACCACTTAAACGATAGGGTGTAGAGTGATCTACCACAATGGAAGATCTTTAAATTGTTAGGTATTGTGTCAGGGGCGACCCTTTTCGCAAGTTTTTTTAGCTTTTCCCTGCGGCCAGCGCTTTTACCGCCTCGGTGGTGAGTGGATTTCCACCTATGCCCCAGTTGCCATTTTTCACCTCGTCAATCACGACCCATGTGACAGGCCGCATATTTTCACCTTCGATAGAGACCATTGCATCGGTGAGTTTTTGCACTATTTCCTTCTTCTGGGACTCTGAGAATACACCTTCGATGACTTTCACGTTGATAAGTGGCATAAGATTGCACCTTTGATGCTGAAAAAAAAGATTTTGTCCGAGAAAGTGATGTCGAGGACGCGTAAACAGAAGAGCCTTTTGCCAAATGAGGATTTTTGTTCAAAATCGAGGCATGCGAAAAATTTTACCACAGGCATATGCATAATATTCCGAGGATGAAATTTTTTAGCATAACGCTGAGTTTGGGCGAAAAGACCATTTTGCAAAAGGCTCAGAAGACAATGGCTTTATACTCTGAGCAAATGCTTGGAGTAACAGGCACCGCGATTGGCGCCAGTTTGATGAAATTGATGTGGAGCCTTGAGAATTCCCAAGCCAAAGTCGCCCGACATTGCAGTAGGAAGTACTTGTGGCATCTCACAAGACACACTCCTGTGTGTCACCCTGACAATCTAATGATCCGTGGGTGGTAAATCAAGTCGCCGCATTTCTTCTGATGTGAACCCAAAAAGAAATCTAGCGGGAGAGGGACCTCATGGAGCCATCTGGAAAGGATAATCTCTGGTAATTAGAACTCACAACGCGGTCACTGTGATTCTACTTTTATCCGCTGATTACCCGAATACCTGATTCCTCAAGGAAACGTCTGGTTTTGCTGCACACGGGAGCCGTCGTTTTGAGAACAACATTCACATCAGGACTTGCCGTGTGAATAGTAGACGCCTTTGCAAGGATGTTCCGACCATCGGCCATTATGATCCGGCTTTTCCGGTTGACGACAATGGCGACACAACTCTCATCGATTTGCTCAAGGACAGTACGTGACGGCAGGCCGAACTGCGCAGGGGGAATGGTGTTTGTCATTATGGTTAATCCAAATACGCTTGGTTGATTTTCACTCCCACATACACACCGACCAGGCTCCCAGCAACGCTCACGAAGTAGGCTGTCATGATGCCAACGAAGGCACCCAGCCACCAGCCAATCGAGCCAAAGAGGGAAATCATGATGAAAAGAATGAGTTTCTTCATAGTCTTGTAACTGACTTTTGGCCGTCCTTATTGAGTGCGATTATGAACCGTCGTTTTTCTGCTCTGAAGTACATGTGACAATTGCTCAATTGCAAAGCTGCCTTTCGCACGGGATGCCATCTCCATCACCATCCATCATGGTGCCGGGACAGTTTCTCAGATAGAACTTGGCCTCTTCGCAGGATCTCATCTGGCTGCAATGGGTTTTTCCTGTACAGCCGTATCGAGCAGAAGCTTGCACGGTATTGTGAGAAAAACTCTGCACTAGCAAGAATCCCCTGCCGGAGGAATGTCGTATATAGACTGTTGCCCAGACAGCGATTGTCAGAATGATAAGCACGATAATAACAGTTGTAGCTGTTGGTGATGACCGATGTGCGTGCGATTTCTTCTCGGAGACTTCCTCCCATTCGGATGATGCCAAGCCTTCAATCACTGCGTCATACGCCTTGATATTTCCCTCCTCATCTTTTTGGATGTAGTAAAAGAGCCTATCGCCGACTTGGGGTCTTCTCGAAATATTTTCACCAAGTGCAGAAATATGAAGGAGAATATCATCTACACCTTTCTCTGGTGTAATGAAGCCGAAACCTTTGTTGTCGAACCACTTGGTTAGCGTCCCTTTAGATCGAATATATGCCAAAGCGTGCATCCTTTTGGGAACTGGTTGTAACTGACGAGTGTGTCATTATCACTAACGTGGAAAAGCATACTGACGGTTGAACAGCAGATCAAGAAAATAATAACTATGTATATGAATGGAAATTCTGGCCTAGACAAACTTCGAATTGTACAGTAATAGTTTGTAACTATTCGGATATGCTATCGATTGGTGGAAGGGTTGGGTGATTCGGAAATGTATTGAGGAAATGAGTAATTATTGTGTGGAATTTGCAAATATATGGGGTTTTTTTTCATATAATTATTGGTTGTGACTAATGAAAATATCAAATAATTGCTACATAGTATCCGGGCTATCTGTTGAACCTCCATGGGCAGTAAATTCAGGCTTTATCGTAGGAGAGCATACCACATTAATTGTTGATACTGGCTCGAATTATTTATCAGCACAAACGATTTATGGATATGCACTCTGCGCTGCACCACAAAATAAACTAGTCGTCATTAATACAGAGCCACATTTTGATCATATTGGAGGTAATTGTTTCTTTTACGAGAAAGGTGTTGAGATATTCGCTCACCCTCAAATATATAGAAGTGAGGCTGATTTCCAACAAAATATTGTTGAATTCAACAATACGATTCCAAACGAAGTTCGAAGGAAAAATAACGAATCAAATATCTTTTTTTACAAAACAAAACTCGTGAATCCAAACAGGTCGTTAACTGGGATCAAGACTATCGATATAGGAGGTTTGATAATCTCAATTCACGAAATGCCGGGCCATACTCCATTTAATATAACCTTGTTTGAACCTGAAGAGAGGGTGCTTTTTTGTGGCGACACTATGGTGACAGGATATTTGCCAAATTTGGAGAATAGCAATAAAACATTGTGGAAAAGTTGGCTTAAGGCTTTGAACGATATTTTTGTATTATCCCCAGAAATAATAATACCAGGGCATGGCTATAGTATAGTTGGTATCGATAATATAAGAAATGAAATAGATAAAATGAAATCAATCATTGAGACCGCAATAAGATACAATAAAGCTCCAACAGCATGAAAATGAAAATTGTCATAACAAGTCGTTGCAATGGCGAAAAAAAATGCGTGCGGCCCTAATATTTGCGTTCTGCGTAAAAGGTAAAAGTAATGGATTACACATAAGAAACTGAATGCATCAAAAAAACACCAATACATCAGGCTGATTACAAGAGTAATTTCATGGAAAAATGGGACAGATCTAATTTCAATAAGGAAAGAATTTAATGGATGAATAAATAATCCTTCCATTTGCCAGGGAGATCGAATCGAAGAAGCAATCCTCAGGAGGTTTAAGTCAATTTTGTACAATAATTTTTCCTTACCAGTATTGTATTCCTATCTCAAAGTAGCACCGTGTGAAAAAAAAAGAGGATTATAATACAAAAGGAGAAGGTTATGGAAATACAAGTGTATGCCGCATTTGTCATCGCCACCGCAATCATGATCGCCTTACCAGGCCCGAGTGTACTTTTGACAGTTGCCCATAGCATCTCATTTGGTTCGCATCGTGCTCTGGCAACTGTTGCTGGTGCTACCGTCGGAATCGCCGTGCAACTTTTTGTTGCTGCATTAGGCCTAGCCTCACTATTGAATGGTGTCGCTGTAGTATTTGAATGGCTTCGCTGGTGCGGCGCCGCATATCTTGTATACCTGGGGATAAAACAGTGGCGAGGCGCAAGTGAACCTCTACGTTTTGAGACTACGACAGTCACCAAATCACATTTATTTGTGCAAGGGGTTGTTGTTACGATTCCTAATCCAAAGAGTTTGATATTTATTGCCGCCTTTCTTCCTCAATTTATTGATGTGGCCCGTCCGGTTGGATTACAGTTTGCCATCATTCTTCCAACATTTTTGGTCATCACTTTTGCTGTAACATCCGTTTGGGCCCTGGCTGCAGGGAAAATGAGTGGGTTTGTCCAGAGTCAGAAAGCATTTAAAACTGTTTTTAGGACAACTGGAGGACTAATGATACTATCGGGGGTAGGTTTAGCTCTCGCTCGTCGTGGGAACTGAATATGAGAAAAAATTACTAGCACCTAAAACACATCATTCCACCGGAATACGTATACAATATGATGCCGAGGACTTCGATGTTCGGAGTATTAGGTAAATAGAAGTGGAATATTCAATGCAAACAGAAAAGATCACAAAACATCAAGACATCAGGTCGATTACAAGAGCAATTTCAAGTTTGACCATCCTCTTTGCAATCCTGTTTTTTGCTGTTGGGCTGGTTGACGCCAAAACGGAATGGCCGAAGATCGTTTCCTCTCAAGATGGCACACCAATTTCTTATGAAATTTACGGAGCAGGAGAACCAACACTTGTATTCGTGCATGGTTGGAGCTGCGATGCGCGATACTGGCGTGAACAGTTACCATATTTTTCAAAGACTCATCGCGTTGTCCTGCTTGACCTTGCTGGCCACGGGCACTCCGGTTCAACACGCTCACAGTATTCAATGAGGTCTTTTGGGGAGGATGTGCAGGCTGTTACAGAAGCTACCGGTAGCCGGAGTGTCATTCTGATTGGGCATTCTATGGGTGGCGTTGTCATTGCTGAAGCAGCTCGACTAATGCCTGATCGCGTTAAGGGGTTAATAGGCGTGGATAAGCTTGAAAATGTCGAATATCCACTGACCAAGGAAGAGCTTGAGCAAATGATAGCTCCCATGAAAAAAGAATTTCAAACGGCAAGCCGTGCTTTCGTGCAGGAAATGATTTTACCAAGCACTGATTCACAACTTCGGGAGTGGATTCTTGCAGATATGTCAGCAGCCCAGCCTTCCATAGCATTAAGTGCGATGGAAGAGATGATGTCACTGTATGTTTCGGGTCAACTTGCCGAGCTTTTTGATGAAATCCATATCCCAGTTCGGACCGTCAACGGTGACTTATGGCCCATTGATTATGAAGCCAATCGACGCCATATGGTTTCCTATGATGCCATAATCATAAAGGGGGCGGACCATTTCTTAATGATGGATAGGCCAGATGAGTTCAATCAAGCATTAGAGAGTTCAATTGATTCGCTGCTGCCCAAGCCAACGAAGTAAAATGATTTTTGAGGATTTTCAACTAATGGGATGCAGGTGGGAAGAAGCTCCAAAAAAATGCATTTACCAGAAGGGAGGCAGCACGGGCCCATCCGATATCACACTGTTTCCGCTGGTAGTGCATCTCCTTCAACTATGAGAACAATATCACATGCCTTTCTCTCGAATCACAACCAATTTTATCCTTGAAAATGAATCACGTTTTATTGATACATTTCATGAAACCATGATGAGGGTACTGAAGATACCAGATTATGACCGCTTTGTACTTTTAGAGCAAAAGTCAGAAGGGTTCTATCAACCGACGAATACCTCGGGAAAGTACATAGTCATTGAGATTGACATGTTTTCAGGAAGGACAATAGCCACAAAAAGGCAACTCTATAAGGACCTGGTTGTACTTGCAAATTCCGTAGGTATTGTCAGTTCAAACGTAACGATAATTTTGCGGGACATTGATAAGGAAAACTGGGGGATTCGGGGTGGCCAACCAGCCAGTGAAGTTGAGCTTGGTTTTAAAACCGATATTTAAAAATTATCGTCTATTCAACACGGACGGGTGTGTCGCACACCTACGTTGACTCTGAGTCGGGAGGCCGGTTTGTCAGACCGAGTTTCACATATATCCGAATTTCTGCTTGAACTAGATCTCTTAAAGGGCATAAATCGTCGGACCTACATCAACGGGGGAGCTCGATTAGAAAACTCAGCCGAGCATTCATGGCATTTAGCCATGGCGTGCTGGGCATTTGCAGAGTTACTGCAAGATGATTTTGATGTATTGAAGCTCCTCAAGATGGCCTTGGTTCATGATCTTGGCGAAATAGATGCCGGAGACACCTTTCTCTACAGTGACCAGCGGAATGACGCCCACGTTGCAGAGCATCAGTGTGTTGAGAGGCTTGGTTCACATGCAGGGAATTCGATCGAGAATCTCGTTGAGCTTTGGGAAGAGCAAGATCATGGCGAGAGCAAAGAGGCGAAACTCTTGAAAGTCATTGATCGTCTACTTCCTTTTCTGCATAACATGACAAGTAAAGGCCAAGCGTGGAAGGATAACGGAATCAAGAAGAGCCAGGTGATGAAAATGCACCAGTTTATTGAGCATGAAAACCCGGAGATTTACGCATGGTTTATTGCAAAGCTGGAGTCTGCTGTGGAACAAGGGTGGCTACAAGACTCCTGACGAATGGATTCACTTGGAACCTTTTCCCGTTGTTTAGGCTTCGCTGCGCCACCAAAAAAGTAGTCCGGCAGGCATGATGTTACCCGATAGCTCTCCGATATGATATCAAATGCCAATGCAACGCAAACGGCATTGAATGTAAGAATATTGTGATCACATGAAAAAGAGTCAGGAAGGCCAACGAGCATAATATCGACCAACACGTTAATTCAGCTGCCTCCGTGATTTCAGGAGTACTGCAAGATTTGAGGAGATGAATTATGCCGAAGAACAGCAAACGTTCCGCGCCAGATTCAAGTGCGAAAGCATCCGACCAGTCACTGCATCCACCGACTTCTGGAGAATCTGGAAGGCAAGTTTTTGTCAGCTACAGCAGAGATGATCGCAGTTACGTGACAAAGCTCGCCGAATGGCTTGAAAGTCATGGCGCGAAAGTCTGGTTTGACAACGACATCGATTACGGCGCCAAATGGGAAACGGAAATCCTGAACCAGCTTGATAGCTCAACCGTTGTCCTCGTTATCATGTCTCAAGCGGCACAGAGGTCAACGTGGATCTCCCGGGAAGTCGAACGAGCCAAGCAGCAAGGACGCCTCATTCTTCCACTCCTTCTTGAACAAAATGCTATTATCGACTGTGTAGCTGATCTTCAGTTTGAAAACGTCGTTGGCGGCAAAATGCCTGGCCTGCGGCTCTGTCAGAAACTTCCCGGATTCCTCGTCTCTGAACGGGACATCGTCAATGCGTTGACCGCTGAGCAACGCGCTATTGCTGAACGCATTTTCTCCGCTGTGCGCGGCGGTTGGCGACAAGGTGCAGAAGGTCCCGCGGTTGCTGCTCTGCAGACCGAGCTAACCAGGGTAGGCCTTGACCCTGGGCCCATCGATGGTGTCTTTGGCAAGAAAACCCGTGATGCCGTGCGAGAGTTTCAGGCACGTCGATGTCATGTCGCCATGGTTGACGGCATTCCTGGCCCTTTAACCTGGATGATACTCGCAAACTCGGACTTAGGCGATCTTGCTCCGCCCACGCCCCCTGAACAGGCGCAGTGAAAAAGTGTACGAACCACAAGTTTTCCGCTCTTCTACTCTGTGGATTGAAAAACATGAAGCATGTTTCACGTCCGCGTCCTATTGTTCGTTTTTAAAAAAATACATTGTGAAAGTGCGAACAGTAAGGTAATTACGGCGTCCTCAAGTCCCAGAAAAATCCCCGGGAAGCGACCTGTTCGGTTCGCTACCAGAAATCCAATCAACGCCCTCACCGAGGTTCGCTAATGGAATGGGGCGGCTTATCGGCGCACCACTTCGCTGGATTCCCCGGCATATTTCATCTAGTATACGAATCAATTTCGCGCTGCTCTCAGCGACAGTTAATTTCTCTCCTTTAGGTGTCACCCATGAAGCGTCTTCCCCGATATATTCTTCTAATAGCAGGGCTTATGTTTGTGCATGGCTGTGCTGTATATGCTGTTTACGGTCTCTACAAGACCGTTACTGAAGTCAACACAGCTCTCACCCAGGTCGATTCCTCTATCAATAGAATTCAACGTGTCCTCAACGAAGGCAAAGAGCTGCACAGAGCCGCAGAAGACGGAAAGCTCATTACCACTCTCGCAGAGAAGATTCCGACCCTTATTCAAGATGAGGTCGAGCTTGCCGCACAGGAGAAGATCAAAACTCTTTCGGGTGCTCTCCAGCTCTCGTCAATCCTCTTCACCAGAAATGCGGAAGAGGAAAATCTGAACGGGGCAACAAAAACGTTCAACGATATGAAGACAACTGCAAACGAGTTTGCAGACTACATGAATGAATTATCCGAATCCGCCGACCTGCCGCTGAATAGACGACGTTGAGAGCCGTAGGAACGGTTCTGTCTCACATTCTTTCCAGGAGAAGTGAGCGATTATTATTTCTGAAAGAAATGAGGTATTATACGTGACCGAACTACAAGGTTGGTATAATTCATGCCTCAGTGGCACATACGCAGTAAACAGAGGGGAAATGGTACAAATAGGTAAAATCAACAGGCTTTCAATAAAACGTTCGCAGGAACAAGGCATTCACCTTGATGGTGGAGAATCGGGAGATATTCTTCTTACCAGCAAGCTTTCCGGCAAAAGGTACCACGCAGGTGATGAGCTTGATGTTTTTGTCTATGTAGATAAAGAACAACGCCTGCTGGCAACCATTCATAAACCAACGGTCATGGTGGGTGAATTTGCAACATTGCGGGTCGTGTCTACTTCAACTGCAGGCGCCTTCCTGGGATGGGGACTTGAGGATGACCTGTTTGTCCCCAAAAGTGAGCAGCAAAACAGCATGAGGAAAGGCAACGCATATGTTGTCTTTGTCTTTCTCAGCGATAAAACACATCGCATCACAGCATCTTCAAAGCTCGACAAATTTCTTGATCTTCAGCCTCCGAAATATGAAGAGGGCGAAAAGGTCGACCTTCTGATCTATGCCCGGACAGACCTTGGCTACAGTGCAGTTGTCAATGGGGCTCATGTCGGCATGATCTATGACAATGAAGTCTTTCAGACACTTGAGATAGGTCAGAGGCTTGAGGGCTACGTAAAAAAAATACGTGAAGACCTTAAAATTGACTTACGGTTGCAGCAGACAGGCTATCAATATGTTGATGACATTTCACAGTCTATTCTTGATACCCTGAAGGGGAATGACGGACTGGTTACCCTCACCGATAAAAGTCCTCCTGAAGAGATCTACGCCACGTTTGGTGTGAGTAAAAAGACCTTTAAAAAAGCAATCGGGTCCCTCTATAAAAAGAAGTTGATCATGATCGGCACCGATGGCATCAAGCTCATCAGTTGAGAAGACGGATTGCTCTTTTTGACATAATCGGCGACGATACAGGTGTCAAAATATCAATATGACCGCCGCGAAAGTAAAAGGCCACCTCGAAAGAGTTCCCACCAAAGAAGGGGAAGCCGATGAAAATTGGAGTAATGAACAACCCGTCAAAATCTGTCTATGATGAGGCGACGTTCTGTGGAAACAATGGATTCGACTTTTTGGATTTGACCATTGAAGGTCCTGAGGCCGCGAGCATTGATGTTGAGAAATTGAGGCCGATCCTTGATTCCTATGGCCTCACTATCACGGGGCATACCGACCCCTGCCTGCCGTATGCGTATCCCATACAGGGGCTACGAGATGCTTGCTTAAAGGAGCTGGAGCGATGTGCCGGGATATTTGCCGCCCTGGGTGCCAGGGTCATGAATATCCATCCCTGCTATTTTTGCCCGCCGGCTATGAGAAAAGATCTGGTCTCATTCCATATAGAGGCACTACGACCCATTGTTGAGATGGCTGCATCATATGGGCTCACAATGGTATTTGAAAACTTTAAAGCTCCTTTTGACAGGGTTTCCACTTTTAAAATATTACTGAAGGAAGTTGATGGGTTACAATTGCATCTCGATTTCGGTCACTCAAATTTAGGTGTCGATAATCATGAGGTATTTTGCCGTGAACTGGGAGAACACATTCAGCATGTTCATTTTTCTGACAACCGGTCCAGATCCGATGATCATATGCCGCTTGGTGTAGGATCCGTGAATTGGCAGAATGCGGTCAAAGTATTAAAGGCAACCGGTTATAACAGTACGATTACCCTCGAAGTTTTCTGTAACGACCCGAATATGCAGGATAAATATCTCGATATGAGCCGAAAGATGATCCAGGATCTCTGGGGGTAATATATGTCTTTCCATCACGTTTTCTTGTGAAGCACCTTTGGCAAAAGGCTCTGTAGTACCAGCATTATCAGGTTCTTTATCTGACGCACGTTTTTATACACCCAATGAATGGGTGCATAAGCTATCATTATATCCTTATTAAATCAGTATTACCTCCGACTCGTTGACTGCTTAGATTAAAGACATACTAGAAGTTAACAGTCAACCGTTTCTGGTCGTTAGTGTCGCAACCAGACAGGAGGGAAAGATGAAGAGGATGATGTTGAGAGTAATTGTGTTGCTGTTACTGGCCGGTTGTGCGGGTAACGATGTTCAGCAATACGCCGGATTACAACCAAAACTTGATCTTTTTGCCTATTTTGACGGGTCGACCAGAGGGTATGGCATTGTTCAGGATAGAGGTGGTCGCCTGAAGAGACAATTCGTTGTCGATATTACCGGGACTATAAATTCTGCCGGTAACCTGATTTTAGACGAACAATTTGTCTGGAACGATGGTGAGAAGACGAGCCGCATATGGACCATCAGCCGTCAAGAGGGGACGAGTCGACTTGTTGGCGAGGCTCCAGACGTTATTGGCCGAGCCACTGGTGTCACTGCCGGGAATGCATTGAACTGGCAGTACCAACTTGCCCTTGTTGTCGATGGCAGCACCTGGAATCTCAATTTTGATGACTGGATGTTCCTGCAACCTGACCATGTTCTCCTTAATCGAGCGACCATGAGTAAGTTTGGCTTGCGTGTAGGAGAGGTGACAATTGCCTTTATGAAGGATCAATCGATCTTGAAGGAGGTCCAGCCATGACGCGTATAATCCTGTTTCTTTTCCTTGCATTTACTGCAACCTGTACGTGGGCAATTGGTGCCACGTCCGAAATGGTTCGAGTGGGGAGTGGCGAGATTCGCTACCTTGGTCTCATCAAGGTCTATGATGCTTCGCTGTATCTGAATGCTGAACAGGCCCGCACTCAGCAAGTTTTGGATAGTGACGTCTCCCGCTGCCTCAAACTGGATTATGATGTGTCCTTGAAGGTTGAGCATTTCGTCGAAGGGGCTGAAACTATCATGGCTAAGCAGCATAATCAGGCGACCATCGAGGCAGTTCGACCAGAAATTGATATGCTCCATCAGGCGTACAGGGATGTTGAGCCTGGTGATAGTTATTTTCTGTGCTATGATTCAAAAAGCGGAGTTACCTCCCTGGCCTTGAACGCCCAACAACTGGTGGCAGTCGAATCGCCACAGTTTGCCGAATTGTACTTTGGCATCTGGCTTGGAGAAAAGAATCCTATCGACACGAAATTGCGAGACCAGCTGTTATCCAGACAGCTATAACCTCGATATCCGGGAGCGATTATGGAACATTTTCTTGCAACCTATCAACAACTGAAGGCCAGCAATCTCGATCTCCTGGCCGATATCTACACCGAAGATATTGTTTTTGTCGACCCGGCCCATGAGATACGGGGGCTGCAGCAGCTGACGACCTATTTTGCAGGTCTTTACGCCAATATCAGTGAGATTCGCTTCGACTTTCACGAACCATTGATGGTTGGCAATCAGGGTTACGTTCAATGGTCGATGCTATTTCGGCATCCCCGGTTGAACGGTGGTCGAGTCGTTACGGTTCCGGGCACCAGCTTCTTGCGTTTTGCCGATTCTGGGCGGGTGGAATATCACAGGGATTATTTTGACCTTGGCGCGCTGCTCTATGAACATGTGCCACTCCTTGGTGGTGTGGTCAAGGCCTTGAAAAGGAGGATGCAGGCATGAAGATTCTGATAACAGGTGCAACTTCCGGGATCGGTCGTCAGCTGGCCCTCGATTATAATGCGGATGGTCATGAGGTGATCGCTATAGGGCGAAACGAGGAGGCACTCGCAGAGCTGGACCTTCTTGGCATGACCAGTCATCAGATTGACCTTACGGATCGGGCGCAGGCCTTGGATTTTTTTGCCACTCTTACAGTTGTCGATCTGGCCATTCTCAATGCCGGTACCTGTGAATACGTCGATCTGCCGGAGTTCGACTCAGCAATGGTTGCCCGGGTGATGCGTGCCAATGTCGAATCCATGGCGATATCCATAGAAGGGGTATTACCGCTGCTGCGCCAGTCTTCTGCACCGCACCTCGTTGGTGTCGGCTCGTCGGCGGCTTATTTGCCGTTGCCCCGGGCTGAGGCATATGGGGCTTCCAAGGCTGCAGTTGCTTACCTGATCGACACATTGCGGGTCGATCTTGCGCGGGAAAACATTGCGGTCAGCCTGGTCAGTCCCGGCTTTGTCCGTACCCCGCTCACGGACCGCAACGATTTCCCGATGCCGATGCGGATTGAGGTTGAAGAGGCCAGTCGCCGTATTCGTAAAGGAATTGCCGAGAGGAAAAAAGAGATCCATTTTCCCAAACGATTTACTCTGGTCATGAAACTATTCGGCCTGCTGCCGAGGGGGTTGTGGCTACCCATCGCGAAAAGGATGGTGAAAAAATGAGACGACAACGGATAGCCATCATCGGCAGTGGTATCGCCGGACTCACCTGCGCCTATCATCTTGCTCCACATCACGATCTCACTGTGTACGAGGCCGAGGAACGAATAGGTGGCCATACTCACACCGTGTCGGTGGATCAGGGGGGCGAAACGGTCAGGGTAGATACTGGATTTATCGTTTGTAATGACAGGACTTATCCGCACTTTCTCACCCTTATGGACAGGTTGGGTGTTACCCGTAGGCCTACGGAGATGAGTTTCTCGGTACGTAACGATGGTGAGGGGCTCGAGTACAGTGGTGGCAGCGTGGCAGGACTGTTTGCCCAGCGTCGTAACCTTGTCTCGCCATCTTTCTGGCGGCTGCTTTCTGAAATTGTCCGATTCAATAATCGGGTTCGCAAGGAGAAGGAGAACGACGCGAGTATGACGATTGGTGAATTCTTGGCGGCGGGAGGTTATTCACAGTTGTTTCGTGATAATTACCTGCTGCCGATGATTTCAGCCATCTGGTCTATGGGGCTGGACAGCTGTCTCGACTTTCCGTTGCAGTTTTTCGCCCGTTTCTTCGATAACCATGGGCTGCTTGATCTGACCAACCGGCCACAGTGGTATACGATTACAGGTGGCTCAAGCAGTTATCTCGGGCCGCTCAGTGCATCTTTCGCTGATCGGATCCGGACTTCCAGCCCCGTTGAGAGGGTTGTTCGGCGGGAGTCGACGGTTGAAATCACCGCCCGAGGCGAGACTAATTCCTACGACCAGGTAATTCTTGCCTGCCATGGCGACCAGGCCCTAAAGCTGATCGCAGAGCCTACAGCCAACGAAAACCGTGTGCTGGGGGAGTTCCGTTGTAATGACAACGATGTCATCCTCCATACCGATACGCGACTGTTGCCGCACCGACAATCGGCCTGGGCGAGCTGGAATTATCAGGTGATCGAAGGCGCAGCAGAGCGAACCGCCCTGACCTACAATATGAATATCCTGCAGGGGTTTGATACGAGAGAAACCTATCTGGTCAGCCTTAATCAACCGATCGACGAGCGCTATGTCCTGCGCCGCTTTAACTATCGCCACCCGGTCTTTTCCTTAGGGGCGATTAAGGCCCAAAAACAATGGCAGGAGGTTTCGGGAGCAGATCGCATTCACTTCTGCGGGGCGTATTGGCAAAACGGATTCCACGAGGATGGGGTCGTCAGCGGCATGCGGGTGGTCGAGATGCTGGAGGGTAGGTTATGAAACCGGCACTCTATATCGGTGAGGTGGCCCATCATCGCTATCTGCCTCGGCCGCACAAATTTCAATACCCGTTTTTCATGTGGTTTCTCAACCTCGACGAACTTGATCGCCTGCCCGATCTCGGCAGGTGGTTCGCTATTGACCGCTGGGCGGTAAACCGGTTCCATCGTCCCGATTATCTGGGCGATCCGGCAACTCCACTTGGTGATGCTGTTCGTTTGCGGATGGCAGAACTCACTGGCCAACCCGTTACAGGTCAGGTCTGCGGACTGATGAATCTGCGCACTCTCGGGCTCTATTTCAGCCCGGTGAATTTCTATTATGGTTTTGACAGCGAGGGTGGATTAAGTCATTTCCTCGCCGAGGTTTCCAACACACCCTGGAATGAACGGCATCACTACGCCTATCTGGTAGGGGACGGTAACCTCAGTCCATTCCAGGAAAAAGCTTTTCACGTCTCGCCATTCAATCCCATTGACCAGCGATATCGCTGGCGGATTGAACCGCCTGGCGAGACGGTCGGAGTGGCTATTGAAGTCTCGGATAAGCGTGGCGATGTCTTTGCCGCCCGCCTCCGTCTTGAGCGTGAGCCGTTGACCCTGGCCACTGCCAGACGACAAACGTTCAAAAGACCGGCAATGACTGCCTGGATTGTCGCAGGTATCTACTATCAGGCATTGAAAATCTACCTTAAGGGTATTCCCTACGTACCGTATCATAAGGAGGCCGTATGAATAACACGACCGCAACCGGCGAGGAGTGTACGAGCGCCAGCTCGTCTATGAACATTCTCGATCGCTGGGCAAAGAAAACGTTGTTCAAGATGCTTGCAGGCATTCGCTTTGGCCAACTTACCATAACCGACGGCTGCAGTGTCAACTCCTTCGGACCCGATAAGGGGCTGCAGGCGCGGGTGATAATCCATGATCCCCGTGTCTATCGTCAGGTGCTGTTCGGCGGTTCGATTGGCGCGGCCGATGGTTATATCGATCGGTTCTGGGATTGCGACGATCTCACCGCTCTGACCCGGATCATGGTTCTCAATATGGAGATGCTCGATGATATGGACCGGGGGTTTTCTCGACTCTTCCAGACATTTCGGCGGATCGGACACCTGTTACGGGCAAACTCGCCGAAGCGGGCGCGCCGGAACATCCTTGCTCATTATGACCTCGGCAACGAGATGTACAGCACCTTTCTCGATTCGACCATGATGTATTCGTCGGCGATCTACCCGCAACCTGTCAGCAGTCTTGAGGAGGCGTCACGCTATAAGCTCGAGCAAATTTGCCAAAAACTGGCGCTTAAACCTGGCGATCGTATTGTTGAGATTGGTACGGGGTGGGGCGCTTTTGCGATCCATGCTGCGGCCAACTATGGCTGCCACGTAACGACAACGACGATTTCCGATGCCCAGTACGAGGAGGCGGCCCGACGGATTGCTGCCGCCGGCCTGACTGATCGTATTACGCTGTTGAAGCAGGACTATCGGCAGTTGAGCGGCCGCTTCGACAAGCTGGTCAGTATCGAGATGATCGAGGCCGTCGGTCATGAGTTCTTGCCGGATTTTTTTCAAAAATGCGGTGAGTTGCTCCATGAAAATGGGACAATGCTGCTGCAGGCGATCACTATTCGGGATCAGAAGTATGAGCAGTATATTCGATCAGTTGACTTCATTCAGACCCATATATTCCCTGGCGGTCATGTACCATCGCTTACCCGGATGATCGACTGTCTGACCCGAAGGACCGATATGGTTGTTCGCCACGTTGAGGATTTCGGCCACCATTATGCGCGCACGCTAGGGGACTGGCGCCGCCGTTTTCTCCGAGCCTATCCCGAGCTACGCGAAAAGGGCTATGATGAGCGTTTTCGTCGCCTTTGGGAGTACTATCTCTGCTATTGCCAGGGTGGGTTTATGGAACGATCGATCAGTGTCGTCCACCTGGTCGCTACCCGTCCGGAACACCGGGTGCGATTGCTATGATCTTGAGGTCGGTTGCCAATATCGCTTTGTACCAGTTTGTCTGGTTTCTGTGCGTGCTGGGCGGCAATAGTGGCGGGATGTTGGCTTTTGTGCTGGTACTGTTACACCTGGTGATCTCGAAGAAGCGCTTGGTCGACATAAAAATGATGGCATTGCTGCTTATTGCCGGGATGTTGATTGACGGAACCTTGTTGGCAACAGGTTTTTTCAGCTTTACCAACGATACCGGCTGGCCAATTCCGTTTTGGCTGGCAGTCATCTGGCTGGCTCTGGCAACATTGGTCCATCACAGTCTGGCCTGGATGCAAGGCCGCTATCTGCTCTCTGCACTGTTCGGTGCTCTCGGTGGGCCGCTGGCTTACTGGGCTGGGGAGCGACTCGGTGCAATGCAATTTAACCTGACGCTCTTTTCTTCAGTGGTGATCTTGGCCGGGATATGGGCGGTTCTGTGGCCTCTGGTCATCTATTTTAGCTGCTGGAAACATGACAAAGCCGGTGAGGGCAAAGCATGAAATATGATGTCGTGATTGTAGGGGCTGGAGTGGCTGGGCTGGCATGTGCAAGAGTGCTTCAGCAGAAGAATCTTTCCTACACAATTCTTGAAGCAAGTAACCAGATTGGTGGACGAATACAAACAGACATAGTGGATGGGTTTCGGCTTGATCGAGGGTTCCAGGTTGTGCAGACCGGCTATCCGGATATTGCCGAGTTTATCGATATCGACAGGCTGCAGTTGCGAAAATTCCCTGCAGGTGTAGCCGTCCGCCTTCAGGGTCGCTTTCATGTGATTGCTGAACCTCGACATCATCCACGCCATATACTTTCTACGCTGGTGTCACCTGTCGGCAGTTTCAGCGATAGGCTCGCTATGTTAAAACTTGCCTATCATGTATTACATCGACCATTTCAAGACATATTTACGCAACCTGAAGAAAAGACCAACGAATACCTTAAAAGGTGTGGATTTTCCGACAAATTTATTCAGTCGTTTTTTGTCCCGTTTTTTGCCGGTGCCTGTCTTGATAAAAATATCAATGCCTCAAACAGGATCCTCAAGTATATCTTTCGCCTCTTTGCCACTGGAGACGCCGCATTGCCAGCCTTGGGGATGGCTGAAATTCCTCAACAGATCGCAGAGTCTTTAGAAAAGGATGTACTACAGTTTAACCGCAAGGTCACTGACGTCAGAGATGGTTCAGTGACATTGGATGACGGGAGCACTGTTGAAGGAGATCAGATTGTCGTAGCGACGCCAGAACCGGTTTTGCAGCATATACTGCCGGCACAGAAATCACATCAATCCGTTGGTGAAAGCTGTCTTTATTACGCAAGCGACTGGACACCACCTTTTGACGAACCCTTCTTGTTGTTAAACGGGGATAACCGTGGACCGATAAATAATATTGCCTTTCCAAGCCTGGTTGCGCCCCAGTATGCTCCTGCCGGAAAGACGCTCATCGCCGTTGTTGTGGTTGATGATGTGTTTCGACATAGCGCTAACCTGGAAGTCGATGTGCGAAACCAGTGCCGTGAATGGTTTGGAGCTGCGGTTAATGAATGGGAACATATCCGCACCTACCAGATTGAACATGCCTTGCCAGACCAGTCTCCACCAACATACAATCCGTACCATCTCCCGGAAGCTATCAGCAAGAGTATCAGAATATGTGGCGAATATCAGAGCCTGCCTGGTTTGCAATGGGCATTGATGTCTGGTGATATGGCGGGGAAGGCATGTTCAATCTGATAGGTGTGAAAAAGGCATAACCCTCGTTATGGTTTTGGAATAACGAGGGTTACGAGTTGTGGATGTAACGTCAGATATTTTTATGTGACGATTCTTTCGATCACATTTTTGGAATGTCACAAGCGATGGATTGGAAACTACCAGCTATCGCCAAGAACCTCACTGAGATCCAGGCATTTTGCTTTTTCGTCCTCGGTAAGATCTTCCTTCTTTTTTATCTGTTTCAGGTCGTCAATGTAGCATGCATACTCTTTTCCATCTTTGTCCTGAACCCACACCATTTTTTGGAATTCTTTCGAAATAATTTCACCTTTCATGATTTTCTCCATGTTGAAGGATGAATTAAAAAAGAGCTGTTGGGTAAGAGGCTCTTCTCCACTCTCATGCAAGCACATGCAGCTATATACCTCATGTGAAGATTGCCCCTAATACGATAGATAGTTGTCAGGAAAGCGCAAGGTGGAGGCTTCAAAAAGATGTTAGAAAGTTGTCTGTGACTGGAGCTTATTGATATATAACTGCCAGGCAGCAGACGCAGATGAAGATTCAGGCTTCGTAGAGTTCAGGGGGCCTTCGTTCGGGAACTTCCTTACGCTCAATCTTGGCAGTGTACCAGTCTGCGGATACGTAAAGAGAACAAAAGCAACTACCATATTCAGCAATATCAGGTTCACGATAGGTACACGGGCAAATGATATCACGATCATTTGCCCGAACTCCAGATGCGAGTCGACAAGGGCAGGCCATATACCCGTAACGTTTCTTGTTGGTGAGGAGGCTTCGCAAAAGCTCAAAGGTTTTTTCTTTATTGCCATTCAAAAAATAACCTTTCGGCTCATTCACTTTTTTGAGCAGGTCGTAAAGATCGTCGACTTCGGTACGGATACCAATGGTTTCTTTTATTTCCTGAATTTTATAGCCAACGATAACTGCATCATCAATAACAACGGTAGGAAACGAACATTGTGGATTAACTTTCCTGAGTTCTTGTATAACTTCTTTTTTTTCTTTGTCAGGAAGCTCATCAGCCTGGATACATTCGAATGTGACGTCAAGATCATCCAGCATTTTCTTGACCGCTTGACAAAACGTACAAGTGGTGAGGCTGTATAAGGTGATTTTTTTTTCGGCCATATATTCACCTTGGGCGTAAGATTGAAGAGGTGTTTGCAGGCTGATGCTTGTGTAATGAGGAATTTATCTAAGCTTATGAACAATGATGCTTTTCTGCAAGTTGTTTCAGGGCAACAGGAGCGATGTGACTGCCATGGCCCGATGTTTCCTTGTTGTTAACCGTAGATAACGGTCTGGCCGTGATTGATGTGTATGAATTGCTCTTCCACCATGTTTTCAGCCAGGACACGCTGCATATCAATGGGTGGAAAATGGACGGGCTCATCGCCCAGTCGGAACGTGCCCCAGTGAGCTAACATGAGATTGCGGGCACCTAATTCTTGAAATGCCCTGTATGTCTCCTCTGGATTCATATGACTTGGAGCCATGAACCATCGAGGTTCGTAGGCACCGAGATTGAATATCGCCAGGTCTATATCGTACATCTCACCAAGTTCGGTAAAACCATCAAAATAGCCGGTATCTCCAGCGATGTAGATGGTTGCTCCTGATTTTGTACGAATGATATAGGATCCCCAAAGTCCTGTATTTGGTCCAATGAAGGGGTTACGCATAGTCCAATGGTTGCAGGGCACAAAAATAATCTCCTGGCCGTTGGAGTGGTAACTCTCAAACCAGTCGAGGTGATGCCTGTTGCGCATGCCGAGACCGTCAAAGATATCATTGTAACCCAGAGGCAATATGGCGTGGGTTGTGGGGTCGAGCTGGGTCAGAGAATCGACATCGATGTGATCATAATGACCATGGGTCAGCAATACGTGATCAATTTTCGGCATATCCTTCAGGTTACCATTGAGTGGAGTGAAGTCCTCAATAAACCAGAATATTTTTCGAAAAACCGGATCGATAAGCAGATAGGTGTCCTGATCCTTGATAAGGATACCAGCGTGTTTGATGAGGGTAACAGAGAGATCATTGCCTGTGCGGATCGACTGCCAGTCGATGTTTACCGGTTGCACCTGCTCTGAATCATAATGTTGTCGATGCGTATTGGTGGAGAAGAGTTTCCAGCGAAGCACTCGCAGCGAGTTACGGCGGTCGAGATTGCTGAATGGGCTGAGAAAGCGGTTTGGTCCATGATGAATTCTGGCTTGTACCAGATCAACCATCCGTCTGCCATTCAGCGGGCGGTAATGCAGGTCCTTCTCCGTGACCGTCAGGTTGCCAGCTCGTGGCAGACTGCAGCCGGCAAGGAGATTCCATGCCATGGCGGCCTGGAAGGCTTGAACCATTTTTTGAATGTATTTTCTTCTGGTCATGACCGTATTTACCCTTTTTACGCATGAGTCAGATCTATCAAGGGTTACCTGTTGTTTGCCAGTATAGTTGTCCTAAATCAACGAATTGGAGAGATTGTCATGCCTTCTACATGCTATATGTTAAGCTATAATACTATCAAAGCCACCAGAATAATTTTCAGGAGAAGGAACACTTGGAATATTTCTACTCATTCCGAATACACGGAATTTGTTACATAACCAAACAAATACAAGTATTACTTTCACAATCATACCATTTGACGTTCCAGTATTGCTTGATAACACAATGAAGGTTTGAAACACACATTCGGTATCGAAGATATAATCTACTTACATTTTAATCGACACGTCAGCACATGCATCCTGGATTTACTGAACCCTGAATAAACAAGCCCCTATCGAATATCTACCTGCATTGGTGTTTGGCTTAATATCAAAAAAGAAAAGAAGCCCTTAGGTGTGAATACTCGCTAGCAATCCAGGTGAAATTTTCTTTCAGACAATTTTCTAAACTAGCATAAGAAGATTAATAAGATACTGAAATAAAATGATATGTTTCGTTTGTTGTTGGTTTTTCCTGACTTCTGAATGGGGCATTCCGGTATGCCGAAAACCTCAACTAGTACGACATGCTGGGAATGTCGCCTAACATTCAAATGGTACAAGTGTTTTGCGAAAAAATGCTTAAAAGGACCTGAAATTGCATTGTTAAAGCGTCCGCCGATGGCATTGTGCCTTTGGAAGTCTGAAAAAAACAAAAACCTGGGAGGAGAAATCATGAAAAAATGTGTGTACTCAAAAAGAGTTGTTCAAGCCATGGTCGTTGCCTTCGCTCTGAGTTCGGCATCATTAGTCCTGGCAAATCCCACCAATACAGCTACGGAGGTGACAGATTCTCAAACTGCACAGGTTAACCCGATCACAGACAATGGCAGTATCGGGGCCACGGAAGGTTCTAACGTTGCCGCAGGTAATGATTTGAGCACAAACCTTACCGATTCAGGCAATACTGACACCACCATGACCGCTACTGCGACCGATTCTGGCAATACGGATAACAGTGTGGCAGCGTCTGACTTCGGTAATACTGACACAGCTACCACCATGACAGCAACCGATTTCGGTAATACCGATACAGCAACTACAATGACAGCAACCGATTCGGGAAATACCGACGCAAGCATCAATGATTCCTACAAGGCGGACAACAGTGTGACCGCGTCTGATTTTGGTAATACCGACACCACCATGACCGCTACCGCTACCGATTCTGGTAATACGGACAACAGTGTGACCGCGTCTGATTTTGGTAATACCGACACCACTATGACCGCTACCGCGACTGATTCTGGCAATACTGATAACAGTATAAATACCAGCATCGCCGATTCCGGTAATACTGACAACAGCATTACCGCATCTGATTTTGGCAACACGGATACCAGTATGACTGCTACAGACTCAGGCAATACCGATAACAGTACGAACGTAGCGGACTCATTTAATGGTAACGATATGAGTACTGACAACAGCACCAACGTTGCTGACTCATTCAATGGTAATGATATGAGTAATGATACCACTATTACTGACTCTCAAAATACTGACAACAGTCTCTCCTTAACAGTCGGTGATATAGGTGTGGCAGTTGCAATTAGCGAGCTGGACGGAACAGTAACGGGGGCTGCTTTCGATGTCGGCAAGAAAGCAACTCTGTATACAGGGGCAAACACTGTCGATAACGGATCATTCAGCAATGCCGCCGGCATCACCAACGTATCGATGAATACCGGTTATCATGCCTTAACCCAGCAGTCGGTTAATGTTCAGGCGAATGTCTATCCGGCGCAAACGCCATAATGTATTAGCGTAGTCCTTCTAAGACTGTCTGCTGACCATCTGTAAACACGATTCCTGGGAATCAAGCGTCAAGACTCTCAGGAATCGTGACAGTTATAGTAGATAAATCGCTATCAAATAGCTTAAAACGGAAAATCATCATCACATGGTGAAGGCATGCGTATATCAAAAACGAGAACGTTTTGCTGTCTGTTTTTATTTTTGACCAGCCTTGTAGATAGTTCCGTGTGGGCTTGGGAAACCTCTGCATTACCACCGGAAAATGTCATAGCTGATTTTTTTGGCAAGCCTGTTTCAGGTGAGGATCTCAGTGCACTCAGTGGCGGCCAGAACATTGATATTGACAATATCAATATGCTTATAAACAGAATGAATTTGAATTCTGAGTTGGAGAACAATGTTCTCCAGTCCACCACGACAGGGATAAATGTCCTAACTAGTGGTGCCTTTGCCAATGCAAACGGAATATCAACAGTAATCCAGAATTCCGGGAACCAGGTAATTATTAACAGTGCACTCATTCTCAATGTTCGACTCGATTAATACCTTATGACAACAAAATCAGTTATCCCTCTAACAGTGCTGGTGTTATTCATTTCGGTTGTGATAGCTCATGCCGGAACCGTTATGATTCCCGGTGCATCAGGAGTAAGCATAGCAATTAAAGCAACCAGCCAAAAAGAAGCACGCTACAAGACTATTCTCAGGCAGCAGTATGACTTTAGTTGCGGGTCGGCCGCTGTTGCGACACTACTGACATTCCATTATGACGACCCTGTCAGTGAAGATGAAATCTTCACCTCAATGTATGAAATCGGGAACAAAGATAAAATACGAAAAGAAGGTTTTTCATTACTTGACATGAAAAACTATCTGAATCGTCGAGGATATAAAGCCGACGGTTTCAAAGCGCCCCTGGACAAACTGCAGGAAGTAGGGATCCCGGCAATTGTCCTTATAACACAAAAAAATTATTCACATTTTGTCGTTATCAAAGGTGTCACCTCAACCGAAGTTTTATTGGGGGATCCTTCCAGCGGCATACATCGAGTTGATCGAGAAAAATTTGAATCAATGTGGGGTGGTTTATTATTTATAATTCGCAATAAATCGGATGTGGCAAAACAATACTTCAATCTCAGACATGAATGGGCGGTAAATCCAGGGCCACCCATGCAATTTGTTTTGCGACAACAAAGAGATTCTAATATTGCTCTCACGCTACGAGGGAAAAATGAGTTTTAAGGATGGGGATACGCATGCATGCCAATAGGAAGAATAAAGCACTCTGGAGTTGGCTGGTTATCTTTCAAATCGCCCTATTCACAATGTATCCTTTTGTGGGCCAGGCAGAATTGGTTCTGAATCTTCAAGCAGAAATCGCAACGGATGCGGAGCTTGATGTAATGCGGGGAGGTTTTACTTCCGGTGATGGTCTCGAAATATCCTTTGGCATAGAACAGGCAGTTTTGATCGATGGCATCCTTAAGGTAGCGACAAGCATCAATACTTCATCAATTGCAGGAATGCTCGCAAGGCAGACAGGCACCTCTTCATCGCTTCCCATAAGTGCCGAAAAAATTCAATCTCAACTGACAACTGTCATTCAAAACAGTCTTGATCAGCGTATTATCGACAAAATCACCGTGATAAACGCATCTGTAAACAGTTTATCTCTGACACGGCAGTTGAATACGATCAATGCAATTCAACAACTCAATATGGCCGCCAGAAGATGATGCGACCCCATGCCAAGTGACAGAAGAAACCAAGGCCATTTGTTTACAGTCGCCAATGGCTATTTCCTTCTGTGGTTCATCACTCTCAAAATTTCCCTACCAGAAGTTCTCCTTTTGGTCACTTTGTTCGGAAGCCTGCTTGAACTAAATGGAGCACCTGAGAATCGATTATAGATCTGAGTTATGCGGTTCACAAATGGGTTCTCTGCCTCAAGGGTCAATTTCCCATTTAATCCCATTTCTCCCTTCCAGGTCGTTAAAATATATTACACGGTACCTTGATGGTGATTTGTGCATCGGGAGCGGCCTCTGTAATTCCAAGCCCCAGCGAAACAACGACACTCAAATCATCGCGAACGAGATAGGAGTAGCCTATCATAAGAATACCGAGCTGGACATCCACCTCGTCATCAATTGTATTACCATCAATCTTGTTTTTCATTACGATTGTATGATCATATCCGAGACTGAACGACGCTTTTTCGTTGAGTGCCAACCCCATACCAAAGCTGAATCCATAGAAATCACCTGGATCGAAATCTCCGAAGTATACACCGTCAACCACACCAATATCTCTTTCAACATTCCATGTATAGCTGAGACTTCCAAAAAAGACGGCAGGATCAGATGGATAAATAAACGTGATTCCCGGCTGAATCCCCCAGAACCCCGACCCAGTCGGTGATTCAGTATATAAAAGTGTTTCCGGATCATATTCGACATCAAACGGGCTTGTGCCGGTATCACTTTTAACTCGGAGGCTGGCGATAAATGACGGGCCACCCACCTCCTGCCGATTCAACTGATAACGAACCGCCATATCGATGTCACCGAGACCATATCCATCTGTTGAGGAATGGGCAACGTTGCTGTCTGTAGCAAAGGGGCTTGTCGATGCCTCCTCATATCTATACACATAAGGTATCCTCCCCTCGATTTCCAAGCGATTTGTCAAACCGTAGCGAGCAGTTATGCCGGCAACAAATGTATCGCGGGATATTCTGCGTACATCAATCAAACCAATAGTTATAGCAGGAATTATTGTATATCCGACAAGAGATAGTTGATCGCTTGAAGAATAGGAGTACATAAAAGATGGCTCCAGGTTGAGAGAACCTTTAGGAGTCAACACACCTGGTTGATCAAATATGGACGAAACATCGAGCGGACGCTTTGCCTCAGATTCTTCCGGTGGTTTACCCACTGGTTGAATACCTTGTGAGCTGTTAGCCAATTGCTCTTTAGTTGGTGTTGCTGCAGTTTTTTGGGGCGATTGTTTCTCAGGGCTGTCTGTCGCAGAACCGTCTCTTTTTCTTTGAGGGCTGACCAAGGCAGTGAGTTCATCTATTCGTTGCTGCTGGTCTGCCAACTGTTTTGCCATTTGTTGTTGATACTGATGGAATTGCTGTGTTTGCTCCAGCATTGCCTGTTTTTGCTTCTCCAATTCTCGGCGTTGCATCTCGATACTTTCAAGGAGTTTCTCTTTTTCCTGTGTTGTCGTATCAACCGTTTCACTGATGCAGATGTCAGGCATGGTTAACAACAGAGACCCTGCTAGCGAGACACGCAATACAGAAAGAACCTTTTTCCCCATCATGGTGTACTCTCAATAGTGTCAAAGTGAGAACATTCATGGGCAATCATTACATAGATCCGTGAGGACCTGCCGAGAATGCATACCACTGCTACCAGAATGACAATAGCAGCATTTGAAGATATTGCTAACAGATAACAGAAAAAAGATAATTCAAAGAATGAACTCAATATCTCAAAAAATAAATTACCAACCCTAAGAGATACCTGTCAAGGAATATGGGCATTTATCGGGTGCTTCCTAACAATAATTGCAAATGAAAAATTAAAATGACAAGCATAGTGCCTTTGAGATAGAACGATGCTGGCCAGATTATCCAAAATACCATCTTGTTTTGGAAACGAGTTAATTGACATCATGCTCAACATCCTTCAAATAAGGTTCACAATAGCCATGGAAAACACCGAGGTGCTCCTTACCTTAAGGAGAACGTCATAGCTTGGCCAGCGTCCGTTTTTAAACTATTCCACAATTGTCAGATTTCTTGTGGCAATTTTTATTGAAAATTACTTCAACGAAATTAAGAACTTTTCTGATGTGGTTAGATTTCTATTAATATTCAATATCTTTAGTGAAACAAGTTGCCCGATCAAACAAGACCTGCTAACTTGTTCGTGCAGTCAAGAGCTGCTGTCGTTTTTGTTACAAATCTTCTAGGCAGGAATTTTTATAGTTACATCAGGTTATAACGATATCATCGTTTAACCAAGCGCTTTATGATTTGGGATATGTTTCACCTTTTCGTAAAGGAGCGGTTGTATTATGTTGAACCATGAGCTGAACATCATCAAAATTGACCTAGACGGTTGGTGGTACTGGAATAGAAATATCAACTCAATAACTATTACAAGGAGATTATTATGAAAAAACTGTTTGCCGTAACAACATTTGCGTTAATGGGACTGGCATTAAACGTACAAGCTGCTGAATCACTCAAAATCCTTACCTGGAAAGGATACGCCCCTCAGGAACTGGTTGAGAAGTTCGAAAAGGAAACCGGAATGAAGGTTGAGCTGACCTTTACCAACAATGAGGAAATGATAGCCAAATTGAGGGCTACAAGGGGTGCCGGCTTCGACCTTGCACAGCCGAGTCAGGACCGTATCTCGTCTGTTCAGGCTGAATACAAAATTTATCAGCCAATGGATTACAACAAGATCAAGAGTGATCAGATCATCGCCTCGATGCTTGAGGCGGTAAAGAAAAACACCAAGGTCGGGGAAGACTCCTATGGTGTTCCTTTCTGCTACGGAACTTCAGGCCTTATCGTCAACACCAAGCTGGCTCCGGAAGCCAAGGACTATTCCGCTCTGCTTGATGAAAAATACTCCGGTCGTATCAGCTACCGTCTTAAGCGGCCGACGCTGATCGGTCTGGCGTTTGCCAGTGGAGATGATCCTTTTGCCAAGTATAGCGATCCAACAGCCTACAAGGCGCTCATGGACTCGGTTGCTGAGAAAATGATTGCTGCCAAGCCCTATGTGAAAAATTACTGGTCAAATGGTGATGCCCTGCTCGAGATGGTGCGTAGCGGTGAAGTGAGTGTGGCAATGGGTTGGGATAATGGCGGCTGGAAACTTCATGGCGAGAATCCCGATATCGATTTTGTGGCCCCGAAGAGCGGCGCCCTTGGTTGGATTGACACCTTCGCCATCCCGGCTAAGGCGAAAAATGTTGATGGTGCTTACCAGTGGATCAATTTCATGCTGCGTCCCGAAAACGCAGCAGTATTTTCCAATACAGAAAAATATGCCACAGCATCCAAGGATGCCGGACAGTATCTCGACGCAGAGGTCCGTGACAACATCAGTCGCTCATTTACCGCTGCCGATATCGACAATATTAAATGGTATCCGCCGGTTGGTGCTGAAATCGAGCAGATGGAAGGAAAAATTCTCGACATGGTGAAAGCTGCCAATTAAAATTTGCTTTTTTCACTTATCGGATATTCAATTTCACCATGGTGACGCCGTTTCCCAGCAGGAAACGGCGTCACCGTTTTATTTACAACCCGGAAAATAGAATGGCCCCTGTTCTCGAAATACAAAATCTCAGGAAAGAGTTTGATGCATTCACCGCTGTCGACACCCTTAACTTCCAGGTGGAGGAAGGGAGTTTTTTTTCTATTCTTGGTCCATCCGGCTGCGGCAAAACCACACTGCTGCGTATGATTGCCGGCTTCCAGGAACCTACAAGCGGAACACTGTGTATTCGCGGCAGGGACATGAGTGAGGTGCCTCCAAATCGACGGCCGGTTAATCTGGTTTTTCAGAACCTGGCACTGTTCCCGATGATGAATGTTCAGGAAAATATCGCCTTTGGTCTCAAGCGTCAGGGGGTGGGAAAAGATGAAATTCGTAAACGGGTCGATGCAATGCTTGAGCGGGTCGATCTTACCGGTTACGGAAAAAAGAACATTTCCCAGCTTTCGGGTGGCCAGAAGCAGCGAGTTGCCATCGCCAGGTCTCTTGTCTTGGAACCTTCCCTGCTGCTCCTTGATGAACCCCTGGGTGCACTGGACCTGAAACTCCGGGAACAGATGAAAATCGAATTAAAAAAGCTCCAGGCTGAGGTGGGTACCACCTTTATGTATATCACCCATGACCAGTCGGAAGCGCTCGTGATGTCGGATCGGGTGGCTGTAATGAACAGAGGCAGGTTCGAACAGATCGACAGCCCCAGAAATCTGTATGCCAATCCGGCAACCAGGTTTGTTGCCGGATTCGTCGGTGAAACCAATATCCTGCCGGTTTCAGTAGTCAGTCGTTCACCACTGAAAGTGGTAACCTCTTTCGGTCTGGAGCTGCAGGCGACCCAGGTAAACGATTCGAGCAGTGATGAGTTGGACCTCTTTATCCGACCCGAAGCCATCATCCTGCAGCATGATGGTGGCGGTGATGATTTCAACCGGTTTTCCCTGACGGTCCGCAATATTCTCTTTGACGGCTCCAATACCAAGATTCTCGCGACTATAGGTGCAAGTGATTATGAATTGACAGTGGCCTTGCCGCAGAATGAGCAGTTTGCGCATATCGGCAAAGGTGATGTTATTGATGCCGGCGTTCATCTTAGTAGTTGTCGCTGTTATCCAAGGGAGGCGGCATGAAAACACATTTTCGCCTCGGCCTCTTTATTTTTCTCACTCCGGTCCTGCTCTGGCTGCTGCTGCTGATTGTCGTACCGCATCTCGAATTGTTGATGATGTCGCTGCAGGGCAAGGACGATATGGGGAAAGCCGTCTGGACCTTTGCCAATTATCGGCACTTTTTTGTCGAAAAAATCTACTGGTATACCTTTGTCCGTACCGCCCTGTATGCAATTACAGTGACGGTGCTGACCTTTTGCGTGACCTTTCCGGTCGCTTTCTACATAACCAAGGTCGTCTCCCCGAAATTTTCCGGTTTCCTGACTATTCTGCTGTTGATGCCATTCTGGGTGAGTGAACTTGTTCGTGTATATGGCTGGATGATCCTGTTACGTGAAAGCGGGGTTATTAATCATCTTCTGGTCAGTTCTGGGTTGATGGATTCCCCTGTGGAGATGCTTTACAATGATATCAGCATGCTCATGGGTCTTGTCTATACGTCCATGTTGTTTATGGTCGTGCCACTGATCTCTGCCCTTGAGGGCATGGATGACAGCCTGATAGAAGCTGCCCATGATCTCGGTGCTTCGCCGCTGACGATTTTCTTTCGAATCATTATTCCCTATGCTGCACCGGGTATAACTTCAGGGTCAATTGTTGTTTTTATGCTGGCACTTGGCAACTACCTGACCCCGAAACTGATGGGCGGAAAGAATTCGCTCTGGTTCACCGAGCAGATTTACAATGAGTTTATTGCCAGTTTTAACTGGAATCAGGGTGCTGCGTTCGGTTTTCTGCTGCTTGCGCTCAGTTCAGTTATCATCTGGTTTGGCTTGAAATTGAGCCGCCAGGAACTTGGGAGGGCATTATCATGATCCGTACACTCCCACAGCCAAGAAGCTACTCGACAAGTTTTACCTGTTACATCATTCTTTTTTACGTCTTTTTGTTCGCACCGCTGGTCATCACCTGCATCCTTGCCTTCAACGACTCCAATTTTCCGTCCTTGCCCTGGAAAGGTTTTTCTTTGGACTGGTTTCTGGCAGACGGGCCTGATCGCATAGGTCTTTTTCATGACCGATCGAATCTAACTTCGATCTGGGTCAGTGCGAAGACCGCCTTCTGGGTGTCGATATTGTCGGTGACGGTTGGCACCATGGGGGCCTTTCTGTTTGAGCAGGAGGAGTTCCGAGGTAAGCAGGCCCTGTATTTTCTGGCACTGACACCATTGGTTATTCCTGGCGTTATCCTGGGTATCTCCCTGCTGCTTACAGCCAACAGTCTCGGTATTTTCTTTGAGGATCGGTTTGGCCTGGATATTGAGCTACTCCGCCCCAGCTTCTGGCTGGTGGTTCTCGGTCAATTCTCCTTTATTGCTACTTTTGTACTGCTTGTGGTCTCTGCGAGGCTGAAGAAGTTCGATGCTTCACTTGAAGAAGCCGCTCTCAACCTCGGGGCTACCAGGCGTCAGGTTATCCGTCATATCACGCTGCCGTTTTTACGGCCGGCCCTTGTGGGTAGTGGAGCTGTCGCCTTTCTCATGAGTTTTGAGAATTTCAACACCACGCTCTTTTTGGTGGGATCGGAGACGACATTACCCATTAATCTCTATTTGCAGGTGCGTGATGGCTCAACGCCCATCATTAATGCGGTATCTTTTCTCTTGATTGTTTCTACTTCAACCCTGGCGGTTATCAACCTGATTGTAAGCAAGCGTGGAGAGGGAAAATGAGCTTTTTTTACAGCTTTGATAACAGGCAATATGTTTCTGCGCATCGCGGGAACAGAAGCATCCGTCCTGAAAACAGTCTTTGTGCATTTACCGCGAGCATCGGATGCTGTGATTTTATCGAAGTTGACGTCCAGATGAGTCGGGATGGGGTCGCGGTCATCCATCATGACGAAGTATTAGGCAGGACCAGCAATGGCGCGGAGCTTGCCACCAGGCTTGGCAAGCCGTCGCTGCGTCTTGATAGCTGGGATCTGGCTGAGCTTCGACAACTTGATATCGGGTCATGGTTTTTAACCGTTGATCCTTTTGCCACCATATCACAAGGGATGGTCTCACCGGATGATCGGAATTTGTGTATGTCCCAGACGATTATGACGCTGTCCGAGTTGCTCAATTGGGCCAAAAATTCCCGGATTCCGCTGAATGTCGAAATAAAAGATCAGGAAGGGGGCAGACATGACAGCACAATTGTCGACACCGTTTTGGCTGCTGTTGCCAGTGCCGACTATACAGAATCAACCCTTATCTCCTCATTTCGTCACGATTACCTGCGGCAGGTAAAACAAAAGATGCCGCAGATCGCCATCGGCGTGCTGCAGGAAGAGGAACACCCCGATAACCTTTTGCAATATCTTGCCGCCCTTGATGCTCAGGCATATCATCCGGATGTTGAGATAACCACTCCGGAACTGATTCGCGAATTGCGTGGGGGCGGATTTGGGGTCAATATCTTTACCGTGAATGATCCAGCTATTGGCCGCGACCTGTTCAGTTTTGGGGCAACAGCAATCTTTAGTGATTTTCCACGCCTTTTCAGACCCTGCTGAGTTTTCTCCTTGATTACATCGCAATTTGCTTACGTTGACGTAAACGCATTGCATGCGATCTTGATATGAGCTATATTTGCTATCCAGTTATTCTCGTTGACAAGCAAAAGTATTGTGAAAAATAATCTGGCTTGTTCTCAAACCTCTCAGGAGAAAGATGATGGAATCTGCAAAGTTTACCGATATTAGTGTTCGCTACGATAACCGGGTTGCCAGGATCACGATTAACAGGCCGGATAAGCTCAATGCAATTCGCATCAAAACTTATCGAGAGCTTATTTCCGCATTCGAATCGGCAGATGCATCATCTGATTGCAATATCATCGTCTTGGAAGGGGCGGGCGGCCAGTTTACAGCCGGCAACGACCTTACGGATCTGGTTGGTGGCGAGCAACTGCAGCTCATGGAATGTGTTCAGGGCATTTTTACTACGGTGGCAAACCTGAAGAAAGTCCTGGTAGCTGTTGTTGAAGGCGTTGCCGTTGGCATTGGTACAACAATCTTACTCCACAGCGATATTGTTATTGCCTCCAGTAAAACCAAATTTCGGGTGCCATTTGCTAATCTGGGTGTTGGTCCTGAGGGCGCTTCCAGCGTTCTTTTGCCTCAGGTAATTGGTCAGAAAATGGCTCGGGAAGTGTTGCTTACCGGGCGGTTCTTTTCAGCGGATGAGGCTTTCGCTTGGGGTTTGATTAACCGAATTTCCGAACCGGGCAAGGCCGCGGAGGTTGCAGAAGAATACATTTCGCAGTTACTCCAGCAGCCACTTGCTTCTCTCTTGAAAACAAAAGAACTTATGCGTGATTCACAGCCTGATGTTATCGCAGTGATTGAAAATGAGCTGAAAGGTTTCGGCGCGTTGTTGGAAACAGAAGAGACTCAGGCTCGAATTCGTGCCTTTTTAAAGCGATAAATCTGAAAGCCTCCTGGAAAAGTACTTTTCGGCCTGGTGGGGGCATTCTCTTTTGATTGGCAAATCGAAATAGCTTGCCAGTCTGATGAAACATCATTACGATAAATTCCTTCTCAGGCGATAGTAGGCGCCCTAACCGTTGTAGGTAGCGTTCATCCGGTTGGGGTGTCTTCGTGTACGTGTCGCCGATTCTGTCAGTATCCTGAATATCTCTTATGTAGCAAGGCTCTATTTCTCTGCCAAGCATGGGCTCGCCACTGCTTGGCCATGTATCAGTTCATTCTTTTCAGGTAAATGGTTATGAAGCGTATCGTAGTGTTGATTGTGGTCCTTTTGATTGCCGGCCAGAACAGTTGGGCCGCGCGTGCCAAGGTGGATTCCATTTCCAGGGATCCGTATGTCTCTGCTCTGGTTCTGGATGCGAATAGTGGCAAGGTCCTCTTTTCTGAAAATCCTGACTCCGTTGTGTATCCAGCTTCTGTAGTCAAATTGATGGATCTGCTGATTGTGCTGGAACGTATCGAACGGGGAGAAAACAGACTTGATGAGATGGTCCAGGTCACAGTTGAAGCTGCAAAGACTGGTGGTTCACAGGTGTATCTCGATCCGAAGGAACAATTTTCGATTGAAGACCTGTTGTATGCCCTGGCGGTGCAGTCGGCCAATGACGCGGCAGTTGCCCTTGCTGTCCATATTGGCGGATCAAAGGACGGATTTGTGGCGTTGATGAACCAGAAAGCTGCGGAACTGGGCATGAAGAACACCCGGTTCTACTCTGTGCATGGACTACCCCCGTCGGAGGGACAGAAGACGGACCAGACGACCGCAAACGATCTCGCGCTCTTATGTCGTGCCCTGGTGAGTCGGCCTGATGTGTTGCAATACACCAGCACCAGGGAACGGGGTTTTCGTGAGAATAAATTCATCATGCGGAATCACAACCATCTCCTTGGTCAGGTTGACGGGTGCGATGGTTTGAAAACCGGTTATTTTGAGGCTGCAGGATTTTCCATAGCAGCAACAGCCAAGAGAGGCGGAAACAGGGTTATTGCTATCGTTATGGGCAGTAAAGACCGTAAGGTGCGAGATGCCAAGACTGCGGAACTGTTGGGCAAGGGCTTTGCCCTTCTGCCGCCCAAACCTGAGCCTGTTCAGGTTGTCACAGCGCCTGCGCCAGAATCTCCTGCTGAAACAGCAGTTGCTGAAACAGCTTCTGTCTCGCAGCCAGCAGTTCCCATACAAGAGGAAGAGGTGGCCGACTCGTCAGAAGGTTTCGGCTGGGGTACATTTTTCCTTGGAATGATGGCGGGAATCCTGCTATCAGGCTGCGTGGCGTTCTTCTCTATGGGAAGGCGGCCTGTCAGGGGGTTGAGGTAGACATCGTTGAAAAACAATGTGTTTACGGACCGGCAACGTAGTGCGGCTGTACTATCGGCCGCAAACATCGTCCGGGGCGTTGCATTGAGTAAGTGTTGAGTATGCTTGGACCTTTCGATGAAAAAGCTGCTTCAGGGAAAGGTCCAAGTATGGGTATCAGTACCTGTTTCGCAGGTATGCTATGCGCGAAACACTGGCTGGTCTCGTTTAATCCTCGAAAGGTACCACAAGCACTGGAATCTTCGATACCTTGAGGACTTTTTTCAGAATTTTGTCTCCCAATGCCCCAGAGAGAAGGCCTTGGCTGGGGCAACCCATCACGATACACCGGCATCCTTCGTCTGTAGCGGTGCTGTAAATTTCGTCGGCGATAGACGGGCCTTCGGCGATCAGTATTTTATCGATGAAGGTATCGGTGTCGGTAAAGTTCAGTTTTCTTTCCTGCTCAAAGAACACCTTGGTCAGTGCCTGCTGGATTTTGCGTGCTTCGGTGTTTTTGCCGGTCAACACTTTCTGGGCTCTTTCCTGGTGTTCACGCCGGATATTCTGGTACTGATCATCACCAAAGATTGACATCATGTGCCTTTTGGCTTCCGGATTATCTACCAGCACATGAAGAATGGTGACCTTGGTGTTGAAATTGATCGCCATCAAAGCGGCTTGCTCGAAGACCTTGTGCATATTTATACTCAGGTCGGTGGCAAAGAGAATATTGCCTTTCTGCTGTTCCATCGTGTTTTCCTGTAATGAATGTTTATTTTCCGCTCATAAAAGATGATGGATTTTGCTGCAGTGGTGAGTAACTCCGGATGGAGTTGATTCGTTTCCAACAGCAACCTGCGTCGGCACAGGACGTCTCCATAGGAGCATGTTCCATGACCTGCATGCCATCATTCTCGTCGTAACCCAAAGAGGGTTTAGTATCTTCGATTTCTTATTTTATAGTTACATCGTGACAATTTGCACGCAATATTAATTGTTAGGGCGTGGCGAAGAAATGTGGTTTCTCGAATTTTTACTATCTTTTTGGGATGATGGATGCTCTCAGGAATGACTCAATCCGGTGATCAGTAACATTGATACAATAGTGTACATGAGGAGATATTTTGTATTTCCTGTCACAATATCGCTTGACATGAACATTTGGTGATTTTACCATATGAGCAATCAAGGAGACGCTATGACACCTCAAGAAAAAGCACTCATAGAAGCAAAGGCTAATGTATTCAAAGCATTGGGGCATCCGACCAGGTTGTGGATTGCCGAGCAACTGGCTGACGGAGAGCGGTGTGTCTGTGAGTTTGTTGAAAAAGTAGATGCTGATTTTTCGACAATCTCCAAACATCTTTCCGTGCTCAAACAGGCTGGCGTGGTCGTGGATGAAAAGCGTGGAAAAATGGTTTACTACCGGCTGAAGGTACCCTGCATCTTGAAGTATATGCCCTGTATCGAAGAGGTGGTTCAGGCAGGGATCCAGGAACATATCGACATGCTGGGCTGATTTTTTTTGGTTTTTATTTGGTATTTTGGCCAAATGTCGTCAACTTTCGCGGCTGGTCGTGAGGTTGAAAAGAATTGCATGGAGTGTGGTGAAGATGAACTGGAAAACGGAGTGGAAAAACCTGTTGTGGATTGTCGTCATTTTTGTCGGCTGCTTCTTTCTGCCGGTGGGGCATCCGCGTTTTGACAATGCCATTATCGAGGCGTTTCAATTGGTTAAATGGTATGCCCGTGAGCATGTACTGCTCTGTCTTGTTCCCGCTTTTTTCATCGCAGGTGCTATCGGGGTATTTGTCAGTAAGACCGCAGTAATGAAATATCTCGGACCTGAAGCCAACAAAATCGTGGCGTATGGTGTGGCGGCGGTGTCAGGCTCCATTCTGGCCGTCTGTTCCTGTACCATCCTGCCGCTTTTTGCCGGTATTTATCGGATGGGTGCTGGGCTGGGGCCGGCCACCGCTTTTCTCTACTCCGGACCTGCCATCAATGTCCTGGCTATTGTTCTTACCGCCAGCGTTCTTGGCCCTGAGATGGGTTTGGCGCGGGGTATCGGTGCCGTGGCCTTCAGCATAATTATCGGACTGTTGATGGCTTTTTTCTTCCGTAAGGAGGAAAGCCAGAAAGCGGCAGTGAAAATGGCGTTGCCAGAGGAGCCGATGGCCAGGACTCTCGGGCAGAACGCACTCTACTTCTTTTCCATGGTAGCGATTCTGGTGTTTGCGAACTGGGGGAAACCGCAAGAACCTGATGGCATCTGGGCTGCGATTTACGGTGCGAAGTGGTGGGTTACCTCGGGCTTTGCCTTGCTTTTTGGTGTGATCCTTTGCCGGTGGTTTAATATTCACCTCTGGAAAGTGGCATCGACTGCGGTTGCCGTTGCCCTTGCAGCGGTCATTTTTCCAAATTATCTCGAGGTGGCTTTTGCTGTTGGCTTTATCGGACTTGCCATTTTCACCAGTCTGGAGAAGGGCGAAACCGGGCAATGGTTTGTTACCTCCTGGGATTTTGCCAAACAGATTCTGCCGCTGTTGCTGGCCGGTGTACTCATTGCCGGAGCGTTGCTCGGACGGGTAGGGCATGAGGGACTGATTCCTTCGGAATGGGTTGCTCGGGCGGTTGGGGGAAATTCTCTTATGGCAAACTTTTTTGCCGCCTTTGCCGGAGCATTTATGTATTTTGCCACCTTGACTGAGGTTCCGATTCTGCAGGGTCTTATTGGCAGCGGCATGGGAAAAGGCCCGGCTCTGGCTCTGCTGCTGGCCGGTCCGGCGCTCAGTTTGCCCAATATGCTGGTGATACGCAGTGTTCTTGGCACGAAGAAAACGCTCGTTTTTGTTGCACTGGTGATCGTTATGGCTACTATCAGCGGGATACTTTTTGGAACATTTTTTTAATTACTTGAGGGAGATAACAATGAAGATCCAGGTTCTTGGTCCGGGATGTAAAAGCTGCAATCAATTGGCGGATAATGTCGCAGAGGCCGTATCGGCAATGGGTGTCGAATGTGAAATAGAAAAGGTAACCGATTTCAATCAGATCATGAGCCTCGGCGTGATGATGACTCCCGGGTTGGTGGTGGATGGCACGGTTAAAGCTGTTGGCAGGGTGCCGTCTGTTGAGGAGTTGAAGACCATGTTGAAATGAGAAGATTGCGGCGGAATGCAGTGGTTGTCAAAATGCCTCTTTTCATCCTTTAGGAAGTGAATCCGGTAAAGTGAGAACGAAATCCCGGATCTCATCCCGTACTCTTCGGTAGGGTGCGAGTTTCTCTTCCTGGCTCGTTGCGGAAGCCGCCAGTGCAGGCGGGTCGTCAAATCCGCGGTGCACCTTTTTCCCGGGAAAGATCGGACAGGTCTCGTCAGCATGACCGCAGAGGGTGATAACCCAGTCGAATTCGTGTTTTGACAATTCGTCAATAGTCTGGGATTCCTGGCCGGAGATATCGACGCCGACCTCGGCCATGACCTGCACCGCAGATGGGTTGAGGCCATGTTTGACAATACCTGCCGAATAGATCTCCAACTCATCGCTTTTGAGGTGTCTGGCCCAACCTTCAGCCATCTGGCTGCGGCATGAGTTGCCGGTACAGAGAAAGAGTATTGTGATCTTTTGTGACTTCATATTCTTTTACGTAACGAAGAGGCGTGTTTAACCGCAACAACATCCCGGAATGCGAGGAAAAAAGTCGGAGGTTCTAGCGGCGGAGGCAATAATGCCATCCTTGGCAAGTTGCAGATCCCCCTCTGTAATTTCAGAAGTGTCCCTGTTTTCGAGGGCAAGTTCGGCGAGGTTTAAATAGAATTCAACCTTGATATTTCTCTCTGCGAGTTGCTTCTGCACGCAGCAATCTCCGCAGCCGTCAACAGCGACAATCGACATTTCTTGAAGAGAGCTTTCCTGTAACAGACCAGGAGCATCAGGTTGACGCACCTCTATTTGCCTTCGTACTCTTTTCTCCTGTAACAGGGCCTGGACGGCAGCAGCTGGCAATCTGCCCAGATACGAGTCGCAGGAGCAGGGGATGACCAAGAGGTTCTGGATGTTTTCGCTTGTTGACTGCATGGACGGTCTTTGAGGTTGTGGTGATGTCTCAGCCGAATTTAATCAAACCTGAACTGGGAAAGGTACTCGGCAAGTTGCTGCTTTTTCTCTTCTGCCATGGGTGGGCAGTCATTCTGGTCCTTTGCCCCTTCGATGACTTTTGAGGCAAAGACCAGGCAGGTCGGGTCATGACATTCCCGACAGTTGGTGCAGGGCAGAAGTTTCAAAACTTCGAGAAGCACCGGCTGTCTGGCACTTTCGGTACACGGTTCTATTTCTGCCCGCCTATCCCATGTTTCGTTGATTTCCCGCTGCAGCCAGGCAATGATCTTCTCCGCTTCCTCCTCGTCCCGAAGGGCATTGACTGCGATTTTCCGAGGATGAATTGTTATGAGTTTGCCATAGTTTTTCAGGGTCAAAGCCGGTGGTTCATGGGTGTAGACGAAACCACCGAGCACAGTGTTGAGATAGGGCAGCACCTCGCGGACATCGTTGTTGAGGTGAGCGAAACAGTGTACGCCTTGTGCGTCGGACTGGCATTTTGATTTGAAAATTTCCAGCTCGTATCCCTGCAGCAGCATCTCCTCTCTCCCGTCAATGGTGTCAGTTCGCTTGATCTTTCAGGTGCACATGGCACACTCCGGAAAGCGTCTTCTTTTCAAACGGAAAATATTTTGTTTTTAACCTCAGCGCCACATTTACCAAAGCAATCAGCACAGGTACTTCAACCAGCGGTCCTATGACGGCGGCAAAAGCCTCACCGGAGTTGATACCGAACACAGCGATGGCGACCGCGATTGCCAGCTCGAAATTATTCGAGGCGGCGGTAAAGCTCAAGGTCACCGTCTGTTCATAAGTGGCACCGACCTTCATCGAGAAAAAGAAGGAGACCACGAACATGACCAGAAAATAGATGGTGAGTGGTACGGCAATGCGCAATACGTCAAAGGGCAGCTGTACGATATATTCACCTTTTAAGGAAAACATCACTATGATGGTAAAAAGGAGAAAAATCAGTGTCAGAGGGCTAATTTTCGGAATGAAGACCTTCTCGTACCAATCTTTACCCTTGGTCTTGATGCCGATCAGCCGGGTGAACATGCCTCCCAGAAACGGGATGCCCAGGTAGATAAAGACCGACTTGGCAATATCGGCGATGGACACATCCACCACCGCTCCATCCAGGCCAAACCAGGCCGGCACGATAGTGATAAAGAGCCACGCGTAGAAGGAAAAGAACAACACCTGAAAAATTGAGTTGAATGCGACCAGCCCGGCGCAGTATTCCGAATCGCCATCCGCGAGTTCATTCCAGACGATGACCATGGCGATGCAGCGGGCCAAGCCTATCAGGATAAGACCTACCATGTACTCATGGTGACCGGAGAGAAATGAGATCGCCAGCAAAAACATCAGAATAGGGCCGATCACCCAGTTCTGAATCAGTGACAATGTCAGCACCCTGAAGTTTCTGAACACCTGACCCAGCTCCTCATACTTCACCTTGGCCAGCGGCGGATACATCATCATGATCAGGCCGATGGCAATCGGGATATTGGTGGTGCCAACCTGAAAGGAGTTGATGATCTGCTGTACAGGCGGGTAGAGGTACCCTGTTATCACACCGAGAAACATGGCCAGAAATATCCACAGAGTCAGGAAACGGTCAAGAAACGAGAGCTGTTTGGGCGCGGTTGTCATGGTCGTGTTATGAGGGATGAAAACCCTTATTAAATTGATCAGTTGTAAATAATTATTGAATATCGTTTATACACAAGATCTCTTCGGCGAAAACATCAATGGAATCACCCAGGCTCAAAGCATATTCGTCCGGCAGCTCTGAAACGATCTCGGCCACGACTTTGTCAAGGTCAACATGCTCGACACGAAGATCAACATACCCACTGTCAACCTGCATCTCTTCACCTGAGCCTACACCGAAATAGACCCGGATTGTAATAATGTCGCCTTCCTGGAGTTCGCGCATTGAAACGCCGGGATAGTCCTGCAGATCGTCAGGATAATAATTTGGTGTCTCGGCATTTTCAAGGTTATAAATATGATAGCCTTCCTGTCGTATTTCTGCATAAAAAAGTGGTTCTTGCTGAAATTTCATGTTCGGATTCCGGATTGCAGTCTTGTCTGGTTTCGCAATATCGGTCAACTCATATGGATATGAATTATCGATGGGTTGCCGTCTGTTGCATGATGATGAAGGTTTGAGGGTTAATAATTCCACGCTGGCCAAGCACGGTAATTCAACCCGGAATAAAACTCAACTATTGCGTACCATCAGGCGTGAAGAAACCGGAAAATGTTCAAATGTCGCTATCTTTGAGAGGGCCGTGTCGATGTGAAGGCGAGCGTTAGAAGATTTGAGCCGGAAAAGGAGATAATGAAGGAGAAGGAGACCGGTGGCTACGATCTGATGGCAATGGCGACCCATGGTGGTATTTTTATCGGCGATAGCCTGTTCAGTGATGTTTCAGAAAGCCTCAAACACAAACTCACCATTCCGCTGCTGTTACTGCGATATGAGGGGTAGCAGGCATTACGTACCAGCGCGGCAGGTGGCCTATTGGGCACCACCTGCTTTCTTCGGGGATTTCTACGAATAAAGACGACCAAGAAAATGGTTCATCTGCCTGTACCACCAGGGCCAGTCGTGATTCACATCGTAGCCCCAGTAATCTATCCAGGCATCTATGGATTTAGACCTGAAAACATGATCGAGAGCGCGGGTGTCTTCGAGCGCCTCGTCTTCCCAGGCCCCCTGACCCGTACAGATGATGATCGTGCTGTCCCGATAGCGCTCCAAAAACCATGGGTCATTCAGCCCAGGCAGGTAGCTCACCGGCGAATTAAAATAGACGGCGGGGATATCTTCTGCTCCAAGGCCGAATTCATGACGGTCTAATCGGTAGAGACCGCTCAGGGCGATGGTGCCGGCAAAAACATCGGGGTGGCGAAGGAAGAAGTTTACCGCATGGTAGGCACCCATGCTGCATCCGTTCGCCATGATTCGGATCTCTTCATCGTTGCAGTGTCGACGGATAAAGGGAACCACCTCAGCGGTAATGTACTGGTCATATTGTTCATGGCGGCTGTTTCTTTCTCCTGGCATAACGCCAAAATTGTACCAGGACTGTTCATCGATGCTGTCGACGCAAAAGAGCTTTATTTTGCAGTTGTCGATAAAGGGGGCAATGGCCTCGATCATGCCCATTCCTTCATAGTCGAAATAGCGCCCCCGGGAACAGGGAAATACGATCAGCGGCTGTCCCATATTGCCGTAGACTTTCAGCGTCATCTCCTGGTTGAGCCGGTCGCTGTGCCAGCGATGTTCTTCAATATGCATCTGCGGGTTCCTTATCGGGTTTCGTGGATGAAGCGGACAATGTCATCGATATCTTTTATCTGCGGCGAGCGGAAAATATAGCCGACATCCCCCAGGGCACTGCTGAAGACGCCAGGGACGTTGACCACGCTGTTTATGAAAGCGCTGTATTGAGCTATGACCTCATCATGGCTGTAACGATAGTCGTAACGGTTTTTGCGACTGGCGTAACAGCAGTGGTATTTGCGCGTATGTTCAAGAGGCGCAACACCATTCACCATCACCTGGGCCCACAAGTTGTAGACATCTATGTCGCCTGCAAAGTTGAACATGTCGGTGGTAAAGCCGCCGGGCGGGCGCATATTCACTTCAAGTGCCACGTAATTCCCCGGCGCTGTTTCGAAAAACTCGATATGGAAGAACCGGCTGCGGACCTTGAAGGCCTCAACGCACTTGCGCCCAATCTCTTCAAGGGCGGGTGGAATGTCGCGGAGTGAAGTGTAGTGGATATGGCGGGCCTCGTTGACCGTCTCCATAATTCCCTGGCTGAAGTGATGACTGGTAGAAAAGACCAGGTCGCCGTTGGCGTCGGCCAGGCCATCAAAAGATATTATTTCGCCCTTGATGAACTCCTCCATGATATACTGAGCATCCGGTTTGGAGGCAAAGAAGCTCTCCAGATCAGCATCGGAGTGAAGAAGATAGGTGTCCAGCGCCCCGACTCCAATATCGGGTTTGGCAACCACCGGGTAGCCTACACCTTTAATGAACTTTTTTGCCGCTGTAACAGTGGTGACAAGGCGGCCTGCTGCAACCGGGATTTTGGCAGACTGGAAGCGTTTTTTCATCCGGGATTTTCGTTTGATGACATCAATATCATTGCCTCTTACGCCTGTAATGTTGAAATCATCACGGATGCGGGCTTCCGTGGCCAACCAGTATTCGTTGAGGGATTCGAAGCGGTCGATCTTCCCGTAACGGTGGGTGAAGTAACCGCAGGCCCGTACCAGCTGATCGTAGTCGTGCATGTCGTTGATAAGATAATATTCGGTCAGGGCCTCTTTGACAGCAGGGTCGAGCTGGTCGTATGGGCAGTCGCCGATGCCGAGCACATTGGCGCCAAGTTGCTTCACGTTTCTGCAGAACTGATGATAATGGTGTGGGAAATGGGGTGAGAGGTACACCAGATTCATAGCTATCCTTTATAGTTATATTACAATTGAAATGCTAAATGCCACGTGCGGGCACAAGGCAAAAATATGCGACAATATCAGTATAGATAGTGCCGCTTTCCTGACAAAACAAGAGTGCTATGAATGAAAAAGCAACACGATCAGGGAGCTGATATTGGTAAGGGCGGCTGCCGAGAAAGGTTTTTGCTTCGGCCAGGCGGTAGATCGAAGCAAGATGAGCGCTGTTCCTCATCATGCAGCCTCTCAATTTTATACATCGTTTTTTCACGCAGCCGGTCAGCGTAAGCGGGATCGGTGGACCGATAGCGCTGTTCGGCAAAATCGAGGTCGACCAGCGCGTTACGGATTTCTTTCAAGATCATCTCGCATTTCGTTACTCCCCAACGAGCTTCGATTGAATCATTGGGGTCATGCGACAGCCATGCGCTATCGTGTATTACATCGAGCAAGGTGATTGTCCGTTCCATGGTGATAGGAATGGTCCGTTGTGCCATTTCCCGCTCCAGAGTTTTTGCATCAAGCCCATTATCTACTATCAACTTTTTGAGGTAATAGATCTCCAGGCCAATTTTTTCATCGCGTGAGGGGGTGCTGTAAATTTCCCAGCTGGATGAACCCTCAGGGCAACCATTCTTCCTGCAATAGGCAAAGCCGGTTTGAACAAGTTTTACCCTATCCAGAAGATAGCGATAGATTGAATCGATAATCAGGTGGACCCTTTTGGCGGGGGAACGCGGTTTGGGATCAATTCTCCGGGCAATTGCGTCATCAAAGGATTCGCCGATTTTGCAGAAATCCGAGCTGTATTGCTCAAGAGAGAAAAAAGGCTCCTGCTCGACTGCAAAGTAGAGCCAGCGCCCGCTGTTGAATTGTGGCCAGCGGAACCGTAGCAAACCAGTGCCCTGCTCGTGCTCGATATCTGTGCCGAAATAGTTCCTCTGACGGAGTTGAGTGATTTTTCTGGGCAGTGTTGCTTCCCAGGTTTGGACCGGGGAATAGGTGCTGCCGTCTGTAACGATGCGGCCGATAATACCTGCGTGGCCATCATGGAGAAAGATGGCACCTGCAGTGAGCGAACCTGCGGAAATACGGATGGGATAAGTGTCCTGCGGAAGTGTTTTGGTGGATGTCAGCTCGAGGATGTGAAGAAGCGACTGACGAAATCTGCGGTCTCGATACCATTCCTTGGCGGTGGGAAGATAACTGAAGGCTGTCGACCAGTTGCCAAACAAAAGACCATCTTCGGTGGTGACGGCTGCCGGGAGATGGGCAATCCGGGCATAGATCCAACGGACGGCGTAGGGAACATCAGCGCAATCGATGGCAATGTTGTGGCGAATGAAAAAATCTTCGTTGATGGACGCTTCCACCCACTGGGCAAAGTGATTTTCTTCGGCGACGCTCCAGCGTTTCGCACCTACCTGCCAGACTTGTCCGGCAGACTCGCCAATGGTTGTGACTGGGATTGCTCCTGCAACGAGTGCCAGTAAAAGGATGAAAAAAAGGACGAGGCGCCTGTTCGTAGTCTGCATCAGTTCTTTCTCCAAAAGAGAGATGAGACAGGGGCGGGAGGTTCGATATTTCTCCGGCATATTCCCTATTCGAATGATACCGAATAACGAGGCGGAGTGTCAAAGTGGATGGAAAGGAGCGGATTTTTTCAGCAGCTCGGGAAAATCGTCGCTAATGCGGAGATTGGAGAGTAAACGCAGCGGACTATCGAGAGCAGGTGCATGTTGGATAGCTTACAATTGTCTGGTTTGATTGTGTTGTGCAGCCAGGTGTGCTTCAGCCTCGTCGAGCGAGTTGAACCCCGCATTGCGGATGGTTGCCTGAAGTCGTGCTCTGGCTAGATTCGTACCGTGCTTTCGGCTGTTGACCACGTTCTGGTAGTAGAGCTCAAGGGTTTTTTCTGAAAAAGTCTCAAGCTCGCCACGCAGATAGGTCCTGATGGAGGTGGTATGCGGCCCATCCTGTTCGATGGGCCTTCCTTTAGAGTGGATATTTGGGTATTGGGCTGCCAGCTCCCTGACCCATTCCATTTCGATATCGACAATGGCGTCCAACAATGGTGAGTCGGTCAGCTGTGGGATGATGCCTTCCATTCGTGCGTATTTCAAGGTGAGCAGGTTTCTGTCATTTGCCTTGGCCTTGATGAGGTCGTCGTGGTAGGAGGATAGAGCTTCTTCTGACCAGGCACAGAAGTTTGACGTTCGAAAGGCCCTGAAGCGATCCGGATGTTCCTGGCATGATGCTTTTTCCCTGGCGGCAACGTTTAAGAACATCTCCAGTTCAAGCTCGATAATAGCGTTGATGATGTCTTTCTTGTCCTCCAAGCGCTGCTCCTTTGCTTGCAATATCAGACTCAGCCGACGGTCAGTCCCAAACGTTTGAGTTCCTCATCGCTGATCATCGCCTGGATGCCTGGCCCGTGATCGGGGAGAAAATCACTAGTGCTCTCTGTGAGGCCCTGTTCCCGGAGCTGTTCGATGAGCTTTTGGGAGAACTCCTCGATCAGCTGTTCTTTTTCCTGCGGGTTATGGCTTGTAACGAGCCGGAGAACCGTGTCGTAAGCATATTCACCAAGAATGTCGAGTGGCTTCACAGCCCGATGGGCCCACTTGTAGAAGGGCATGAACGTCCGGTTGAGCAGAAAGACCAGCGACAGGGCTGTTTCGATAAATTTGGCCTCGGCCTGGAGGGCGGCACATGGTTCGTTTCGCTTTACTGAACGCGGATAGTTGTATTGTCCTGCCTGGCCGGCTACCATTACCCGGGCGGTGATTTTTTTCAGCCGCACATCTTCCGGGTAGTAACGAAGCAGGGTGCGGCGGATGGCCGAAAAGGTTCCCTGCGGGTCGTGAAAGACTTTGCCGTTCACGGCTGTTGCGAGACCGTTTTCAGGAGTCGCCAGCCACTGTTTAGGGGTTTGGGGCAAACCATCCATGCCGAGCAAAGTCCGGAAGAAATTGTTGATCTGGAGAACACCGATTCGCCCCTCGCCCCAGCGGCTGGTCTCTCTGGCCGAATAACCAAGATATGTTTTAGGCAGGCTGTCGTAGATTTGGGAAAGTTCTTTGCCAAATTGCTGGTAATCCAGGTCTGAGAGCCATATCGCGAACCCCGGCCCCCAGTCATGATCCTGGGAAATCTCGTCATCATAGCCAAAGCAGTCGGAGCCTTCTCCTGCCAGACCGATTGCCAGTTTCATGAGCTTGTCGCAGCAATCCCGCTCCAAAATCGGCAGGGCAACCTCATAAAAATATCTCTGGCTGAGTTCAAGTCCTTTCATATGTCGTGACCTCTATTATCCCGATAGGCATTAACTTACCGGTAAAAATCCTGTAGTGCTGATTGATCCCGATCCTTAAACCTAAAGCGCAGTGAAAAAATGATCCGCTCTGCAGCTTTGAGTATCTGTTAATGGTGTTCTAAGATACTGAATCCTTTCAACTGAAATGATAGTGTGAATAATGTAAGACCGGAAAGCTCTTTCCGGTAGAGTAATATTTCTTTCTTTCTCACGGCGCGAAAAAATCTCTGAACTTGACTGGTAAACCGGAGCAGCAGGATAGTAGGAGGAAGACTGGAGGGGGGGATTGGATGAGCGTAGTTCGCTATCGTCGACTGAACTATGCCATGGCCAGATATCGTCTGGCCATGGCATAGTCTCAGTCGAGCATGAGGAGCGTCTCGCGTGCCTTTTTTATGGGATCAAAGATTTACTCTTCTTTGGCACGTATTAATAGTACAGGCACCGTTCCGGCGCGAAGCACTTTGTCAGCGACGCTGCCGAAGGCAAAGCGGGCAAGACCGCCGCGGCCGTGGGTCGACATGGCCACCAGATCGGCCTTGAGCTCTTCTTCGGCCTTCAGGATTTCCTTGGCAGCAGAATCGCCGAGAGTCACTGTGCAGGAGACCGTGATGCCATCTTTTTTGAAGCGCTCGCCAACCTTTTCGAGATATTTTACGGCACTTGCCTTCATCTCGTCCAGCTCTTTGGGAGTATAGGGGATCGTGACTATCTCGCCACCACCATGCACATAAAGTGAATGATTGAGGGTAGTGATGGTGTGGAACAGGGTAATGTTGATTTTTTCTCCGGGTGCGAGTCGGGTGATCATATCGCTGACATGACTGACAGCTGCTTCACCGAGTGCGGAACCATCCAATGGGATCAGTATGTTCTGTGACATTTTCTACCTCCTTTACAGGTTGTGAAGAGAACGTGAAGAGAACTCACCGTAATCCATCTCGCTTATATCATTCTAACCTCCTGATGGGGCGAAAGTCAAATGGGTGAACCAGTAAATAGCTAAATCGTGGTTATTTTCGATTGGCGAGAAAAACCCCGAAAAGGACCAGTGCGGCGCCATAGATATGGAACATTGAGAGTTTTTCATCAAGGATCCACCAGGCGATTCCGGCATTGTAGATGGGTGCAAGATAAAGGATAAGCCCGGCGCGGCCAGCTCCCATGGTTCGCTGTACCAGACCATAACCCAGATAGGCGCCGATGGAAGCGAATAATGCCAGAAAAAGGACAACCTCAGCTGTGGCAATGGTGAGAGGGTGGGAGGTGCCAATCTGCTGTTCGAACAGGACGAATGGCAGCATGACCAGGACGCCTGCAACAGCAGTCCAGCCAAACCGTGCCGTGGGATTGAGGCGTGTAGGACGGTAACGCAGTCGAATGGAATAAATTGCCCAGGAAATAGTGGCACAGATAATCCAGATATCGCCCCGAACAAGATTAAGCCCCAAAAGTCGCTGCGGTTGGCCGTGACTGATTAGCACGAGAACACCAAACAGGCTGAGAATAACGCCACAATGCTGGAGCCTGTTCAATCGTTCATTATGAAAGAAGTGCGCAAGGGCAATGATGAGTACTGGTGCTGCAGAGTAGATAAGACCGATATTGGTCGCGGTTGTGGTGTGGGCGCCAAGGTACACAAAGGCCCCGCACACTCCCATTCCTAGAGTACCAAGAACCAGAAGTTCCCGCCATTCAGCCATGGCCTGTCTCCAGCTGCCTACAAAACTCAGGCGGAAGAAAAGTGCAAGCAAAAGAGCGGTTATTGACCAGCGATAGAAAGCAAGACTTACCGGTCCCACCAGATCGATGGCGGCACGGGCAATGATCATGTTTGATGAAAAGAGTAGAGGGGTGATAAAGAGAAGTATTCTGGCAGTTAACTGATCATGCTGAGCGGTCTTCTCTCGAGTAAGGGCTGTACTGTTGGCAGGTGATGACATGGTAGATGTCCGAAGGGTTTTGAGTTCGGGAGCTGGCGAGTTTCAGCCGCGAAAGATATCGATAATCAGAAGGGTTTGCAAAGGTTCTGCTGATTGTCATGGGGTAGGTTCTGCTATTTTAAACGTTGCAGGCTTTCTTCCACTTTGGGTTGGATAATATTAAGAAGGTCTTCACGCTCAAGATAGGGGCATGGGTCATTATAGGGAAATTCGCGGCACTGGCGCGGTCGAGCTGCATGGATCGTGCATCGGCCACACATTTTCTCATTGCTGAGGAAGATGCAGCTGCCGTCTGGGCGGGTTTTGAAGGTGTTTCTTTCAACGATATACTTGTTGCGTGCCTCGCCGTCGGAAATGTTGAAATGGCGGGCTATGCGATTGATGTCAATAGCGTCGAGGAGCAGCGTTGCCCCCTTCAGACGGTAGCAGCAGTAGCCGGGGCAATAATTGCAATACATTCTATTACCCGAGAGGATGTAGGGTGCGGTGGCGGTCATTGCGTCCTTCGGGGTATTGAAGTGCTTTCGGCGCTGGCATCGGATGGTCCGCCAACGACTTGTCACGTAATGCAGTACCTTGCTTTGCCGAAATAGACAAGGAAAGTATGATGTTTTGAAGTTGTCTGGAATCACACAGGGTGTTTTTGACACGATTGGCTACGAGGTGTGAGCTGATTCCGTCTCGTTGTCAATGAATGTCAGTGGGCAGGGGAGGCGCAAAAAAAGCAGCCCGGACCTTTATTGCTGTCCGGGCTGTGGGTGTGTCTGGTTTTTTTCCTAACGGGCGTGAAGAGGGATATAATCACATTGCTGGTTACCCGTATAGATCTGGCGGGGACGGCTGATTTTCCAGTGAGGATCATCGGTACTTTCCTTCCACTGGGCAATCCAGCCGGGCAGCCGGCCGAGGGCAAACATCACCGTGAACATATTCGTGGGAATGCCTATAGCACGTAAAACAATACCGCTGTAGAAATCGACGTTGGGGTAGAGATTGTGGTCGATAAAATAGGGATCTTTTAAAGCGATTTCCTCAAGTTCTCGGGCTATGTCGAGGAGCGGATCGCTGATCTGCATGGATTCCAGCAGTTCATCGCAGATTTTTTTGATAATCTTGGCTCGCGGGTCGTATGTTTTGTAGACCCGATGGCCAAATCCTGGGAGCCGGAAGGGATCGTTTTTATCTTTGGCCCTTTCTACAGCTTTTCGGCAATTGCCGCCGCTCGTGTGTACGTCCGTCAGCATCTCGATGACCGCCTGATTGGCACCGCCATGCAATGGTCCCCAGAGAGCGGCAATGCCGGCGGAGATAGCCGCGTAGAGGTTGACCCGGGCACTACCTACCATGCGGACGGAAGAGGTGGAGCAGTTCTGCTCGTGGTCGGCGTGGAGGATCCAGAATACCCTTAATGCCCTGACCACCTCTTTCTTGATTTCGTAGGGTTTTACCGGGGTGTCGAACATCATGTTGAGAAAATTCTCACAGTAGGTCAGATCCGGCCGAGGCAAGACCAGTTCGTGCCCTCTGGAAATCTTATAGGACATGGCTGCCATGGTTCGCACTTTGGCGAGGAGCCGGGTCATGGTGATGTTGATTTCCTCTTCAGATGTTCCCAAAGAAGGATAAAAGCTCCTGAGGGCGTTGACCATGGCGGAAAGGATGCCCATCGGATGGGATGCCCTGGGGAAATTCTGGAAAAAGACCTTCAGGTCGGTATGGACCAGGCTGTTGTCATTCAGGTTTATCGAAAACTGGGTGAGCTCTGTCCGATTCGGGAGCCTGCCATTGATCAGCAGGTAAGCTGTTTCTTTAAATGTAGAGTGCTCAGCCAGCTGTTCAACGGGAATGCCACGGTAGCGCAAGATGCCTTTTTCACCATCCATGAACGTGATGGCGCTCAGACAGCTGCCAGTGTTGACATACCCGGGGTCGAGAGTGATAAAGCCTGTTTCTGCCCTCAGTCTGGCTATGTCGATGGCTTTTTCACCTTCACTTCCGGTGACGACCGGAAGCAGCATTTCTTTGCCGTTGTATATGAGTGTTACAAATTCGTCCAAGTTTTCCTCCACAATTTTGCTGATACCCAAAGGCATTCCCAACACCAGGTTTGGCATTGCTCAGTTTGTGTTAATACGGAAACGGCCCTTTGTTCCTATCGCTTCGTTGCTCTAAAATTCTATCCTCGGAATATTTTTGTATGCCTGCGGAAAATTTGTCGGGCGGGTCAGTTTAGGACAAGAGATCTCGTTTCTGGATAGACACGAGATTGAAAATCTTCCAGGCAATCTAGGGCATATATTTCTGGTATGTCAACTAGTATTTATAAAATTACAAATATGTGACAAAGATGTACCGCTATGTGGTGGCTATTCCATAATTGTAAAATATCAATAAAAACAACATGCTATGTCACTGAAAATGTATTGAATGTTTGAGGGGGGCGAATGATGTGGCTTGGCCAGGTCGCCGTCATGAAACGGGCAAGGCTGCAATGTATACAATCAGACAGCAATCGCGACGGCCTAATCAACTTGACCTGAAGCGCAATTTCAAGTATCTAAAGGCGCAGCCGTTCGGCATGACCATCTGCCTTTGTGCTTTGGAGGCTGAAAAGGAAAGAAACGAAAAAAGGGGTTACAGATCGATTATCTGTAACCCCTTGGAATTTCTGGAGGCGGCGAGCGGAGTCGAACCGCTGAATAATGGTTTTGCAGACCACTGCCTTGGCCACTTGGCTACGCCGCCCCAAATGTGAGGCCACTTTATACCATAGAACGAAATTTTGACAAGAGGTAATTTTAAAAAAGATGGGTATGGAAATTGATGTCCTGGTACAGGGCAATAAAGAGTTGTTAAGCGAATTGGAACGGATTGTACAATACCGTTTTACCGACCTGCGCCTGCTGCAGAAAGCGCTGGTGCATGCCTCATTTGCTTTCGAGCAGGCGCAGATCGGTAAGAATAATGAGACACTGGAGTTTATCGGTGATGCTGTGCTGGACCTGGTGATTGGCCATATTCTCTATACGCGCTATCCTGAGATGAAAGAAGGCGAGTTGACCCGGTTGCGGGCTGCGCTCGTGAACGAGACCCACCTTGCGGTCATGGCCCGGGAGATTGAATTGGGCCGTTTTCTCTTTCTTGGAAAAGGTGAAGATGCTTCCCATGGACGAAACAAGTCATCGATTCTTTCCTGCGCCTTCGAGGCGTTAATCGGTGCGGTTTTTGAGGATGCCGGCTATGAGATGGCAAGCAGTCTGATAAACCGATTATTCGTACCGACCATCGAGACCAAAAAAGAAGAAATGCTTATTGCCGATGCAAAGAGCAGGCTGCAGGAAGTGTTGCAGGAAAAACATAACGAGGGCCCCAGCTACCGTCTTGATCTTGAAGAAGGACCTTCGCACCAGAAGAGCTTTACCATCTCCGTTATGTTTCGTGACGAGGTGCTGGGCACTGGCGAGGCGCGCTCTAAAAAAGAGGCGGAACAGCGGGCTGCGGCTGCGGCCCTCAAGGCTATCGCCGTGAGCGGAGATGCATAAGGGATGGGGCTGATAATCCCTGTTTTCATCTCGCACCGTGGCTGCCCCCATCAGTGTTTGTTCTGTAATCAACACGCCATTTCAGGGCAGCAGGATGAGGATGGTGACCCGAAAGGCGAGAGCATAGAAGATGTTATTGACATCTGGCTTGGCCGCAGTCCCGGTCAAAAGGATGTAGAGGTAGCCTTTTATGGCGGTTCGTTCACCTGTCTTGCCCATGATGAACAGAGGCGACTGCTTGGTGCGGTAACGCCCTATATCAATGATGGGCGGGTGGCGGGTATTCGGTTGTCAACCAGGCCCGATTGTGTGAGCCAGGAAAACAGCAGATTTCTGGTGGAGATGGGGGTGAAAACTGTTGAACTGGGGGTCCAGTCGCTGGATGATCGCGTGCTGGCTGCATGCCGGCGTGGCCATAGCGCGGATGATAGCCGCAGGGCCATGGATACTTTGCGCGCAGCCGGCCTGCAGGTGGGTGTTCAGCTGTTACCTGGCCTGCCGGGGGAAACCACCCGTTCGTTTATAGCGGGACTGCGCGAGATTATTACCTTTCACCCTGACCTTGTCCGCCTGTATCCTGCAGTGGTGGTGGCTCAGTCTCCACTTGCCGACCTCTATCGTCAGGAAAAATATACGCCGCTTACTCTCAATGCGGCGATCGGTTTGACGCGGCGGGCTAAAGAGATGCTGGATGCGGCCTCCATTCCGGTAATACGCATGGGGCTGCAGCCTTCAGATGAGCTGGCCAAACAGGTCGTTGCCGGGCCGTATCATCCTGCTTTTGGTGAACTTGTGGTCTCGAGGCAGTGGTTCAGACGTATCCGCAAGCGGCTACGTGCATGCGGTGTGGGTGAGCACCTCATAGTATATATTTCCGACCGCGACCATTCGGCGGTGGTCGGTATGAAGAAGATGAACATTATCCGTCTGGCAAAGCTCGGCTTTCAAGGACGTTTTACAATAATCCCTGAGAAAAACAGGGAACGGGGAACTGTGAAGTATGCTGTCTGTTAATCATTTAGATATCCGTTATGGTGAAAAACACCTGTTTAAAGATATTTCCGTCCAGGTCCACGATGGCAATCGTATTGGCCTGGTGGGGGTAAACGGGGCGGGAAAATCGACGTTGTTGAAAATTATGGCCGGGGTTGCGGCCACCGATGACGGGGTCGTAACCTGTGCCAAAAGTTTCACTGTCGGTTATCTGCCCCAGGAATCAAACGAGTTGCTTACCGGCAGAACCCTCTACGAAGAAGCCCAGACCGCCTTTGATTCGCTTCTTCTATTGCAGCGAGAAGCTGAAGAAATTCACGACCGGCTGGAGGGTATAGCTCCCGATTCGAAGGAGTGCGAAAAGCTGCTGCAGCGGCAAGGGGAGATTCAGCACAGGTTGGATGGCAGTGATATCTACACAATGCAGGCCAAGATCGAAAAGGTACTCTTGGGGCTCGGTTTTCGTCAGGAAGACATGTCGCGCCCGGTATCAGCGTTTTCCGGTGGTTGGTTGATGCGTCTAAAACTTGCCAAGATGCTGCTGGAGGCCCCGTCTCTGTTGCTGCTTGACGAACCTACCAACCACCTTGATCTCGAATCGCTCACCTGGGTGGAAGAGTTCCTCCGCACCTATCAGGGCGCCATGGTGGTTGTTTCCCATGACCGGACCTTCCTTGACAAGGCCACCACCGCCACCTGGGAGATAAGCTTTGGTAAAATCACTGCCTATAAAGGCAACTACACCTTTTATCTGGCGGGCAAGGAAGAACGGCGCGCCATCGAAAAGGCGGCCTATGAAAACCAGCAGGCCCGGATCAGTCAGACCATGCGCTTTGTTGACCGGTTCCGTGCCAAGTCCACCAAAGCCAAGCAGGTGCAGAGCCGTTTGAAACAGCTCGATAAAATGGAGCTGCTCGAACTGGGGGACGATGAAATGCGGATCAGCTTCTCGTTTCCACCGGCACCGTCTTCCGGTCGGGACGTTATGCAGGTGGAGAGCTTAGAGAAGAGCTATAACGGTAAGCGGGTCTTCAAGGATGTCAATCTGCAGCTCCAGCGAGGAGACAAGGTTGCAGTGGTTGGTGTCAACGGAGCTGGTAAATCAACACTGTTGAAGATTCTTGCCGGTATCATAGGAAAAGACTCGGGAGTGGTGCGCTTTGGCACCAACGTCAAGCTTTCCTATTTCGGCCAGCACCAGGCTCAGGAACTTTCGCCAAGTCTTTCAGCACTTGAGACCATGGCGCTCTGCGGTGAAGATCTCACCGTGACCCGGATGCGCTCTCTCCTTGGCGCTTTTCTCTTTCGTGGCGAAGAGGTTGAAAAGAAGGTTTCGGTTCTTTCTGGCGGAGAGAAAAGCCGACTGGCTCTGGCTAAAATGATCGCCACTCCAGCTAACCTTATGCTGCTGGATGAACCGACAAACCATCTTGACATGAGCTCACAGGAGATCCTGCAGGAGGCGATGGCCCAATATGACGGTACTATCGTGGTCGTTTCCCATAACCGGTATTTTGTCGACAGCTTCGTTAACCGGGTACTGGAAGTGAAAGACGGCCACGTCACCATGTATGAGGGAAATGTCGCAGAGTATTTACGGAAAATTGAGCTGATGGCCGAGAGGTTAAAAGAGCAGGGTCAGGCCCAGGTGAAAGAGGATTCGGCTGTCGAAGACAGTGATCCGGACGGGAAACAGAGCCGCAAGGATCGAAAACGCCAGGAAGCCGAACTGCGACAGCAGCGCTCGAAACTTGCCGGCCCCTGGTTGAAACAGGTACAGGAGGCGGAAGCCAGTATTGAGAAACTCGAAGTGGAAAAAGAGGATCTCGAGGCGCTCATGGCTGATCCGGACCTTTATTCGGACGAAAAGGCCTGGACGGAAACAAGCCGCAGGTATGAGGAGTGCAAACGTCGTCTGGAGCGTTTTTATGATCGTTGGGAAAAAGCCCAGGAAGAGATAGAGAAAGTCGACGCGAAGCTTGGACTACAGAGTTAAGTGTGAACTTTCTAGCTGCTTTCCCCTATGATTTGGCAGTTTTTGCTGCTAAGTTGCACAGTATTTACCTCTTGCTTGCCAGCATGGATGCCAAAGAGATAGAATAGAAAGAAAAGCGCTTAGCTGGAGGAACATCAACGTCGGGAAAGGTTCGCATGATGGAAATGGAGAAACTTAAGAGAGAGCTGGAGGTGCTCAAAAAGAGCGAACAGCATTATCGGGTGTTGCTTGATGAATCCATGGACCCGACATTCTCTTTTTATCCTGACGGGACGTATCGTTATGTCAATGGTGCTTTTGCCGCAGGTGTCGGCAGAATCCCAAGCGAAATCATCGGTCGCAAGATCTGGGATATCTTTTCTCCGGATGAGGCTGATAAACGGTTTGCCCTGGTAAAGAGGGTGTTCACGGAAGGTGAGACCTTGGAGATAGAGGTCCTGGTTCCATTGCCTAGCGGTGATACCTACTACCTGACTACTGCTAAACCGATATTTGACAGAGATGGGCAGGTGGAAACTGTCATCTGCACATCAAAAAACATCACCCAGAGAAAGCTTGCCGAGATCGAGCTCGAAAAAGAGCGCGACAAGCTCCATAAGGCATTGCAGGAAATCAGAGTTCTTTCCGGGTTTCTCCCCATATGTTCATCGTGTAAAAGCATACGTGATGATAAGGGTTACTGGAATAAAATTGAAGCCTATCTGAGTGAACACTCCGACGTGGAACTCACCCACAGTTTATGTCCAGTTTGTATTGAAAAGCTCTATGGCAGAGATACGTGGTATAAGACGCTAGACGATATCTGAAGACCGGTTTCTCCCATTCCTATCAACAACGCTAAGCATTCCCCCTTTCTTTCATTTTTGTCCTATCACGCTTTGCCACAGGGGCATCCTATTTGCCCCTTTTGAGGTAGTGTAATATACGCGTATGCATCTTTGGTATTGGATATAACGTCGCATAGTATTCTGCAAGAGTGATGCGTTGAACAATATCGATAGTACTGAAATTGTTTTGTGGAATGGCTGAGTCGACGGTATTCTATTAGAGGTATTGTCGGTATTGTGTGCCTGGAAAATGTAGTATGCAAAAAAGTGAAGTGTGAGTGGGTACCGGCTTCAGTAAAGATGAACTACAAGATAGAGGCGAAAGAGTTGAACCGGGAGGAAACCATGAGACGCGTTCTATTATGTGTACTGTGTTGTCTGTCCGCCATAGTACTTTCCGGATGCGAACAACCACCGGAACCGGAAAAGAAGTCGCTTAAAATCGGCATGGTACTCGATACCGGTGGCGACAATGATCACGGTTTTAATGAATACAGCCTGCGTGGAGCCAGGGAGGCAGCCGAAAAACATGGTATTGCCTTTGATTATGTTACCTCGGAGTCGTCAACTATTTTTGAGAGAAATCTTGAAAAGGTGATTGGTGAAGGTGCCGATCTGATCTTTACAGTCGGTTTCTGGCTCGCTAATGCTACGGCTAAAGCCGCGTTAAGGTACCCTGAGCGTCATTTCGTCATTATGGACTACGCCTATTATCCTGGCCAGGGTTGTCCTGAGGCGGCTGCAGACTGCTACACGAAAGAAGGTGGTCTGCAGAATGTTACCAGTCTTATTTTTTCCGAGGACCAGGCGGCCTATCTTGCTGGCGTGCTTGCCGCCTGTATGTCAATAAACAGCACTATCGGGACCGTTGCCGGATATGAAATACCACCGGTTGTCCGTTTCGTTGAAGGCTTCGAGAAGGGCGCCAGATCGGTGTCTCCTGATATCGTTACTTTCAAACAGTATATCCCTGATTTTTACGACAGTGCGACCGGCTATGCGGTAGGTACCAGCTTTCTGATAAAAGGGGCTGATGTCCTCTTTTGCGTTGGGGGAACCACCGGGCTCGGGGGGCTTAAGGCCGCCAAGGAAAACGGCGCCATGGCCATCGGGGTAGATGTCGATCAGTATCTGACATATCCTGAGGCGGGAAGTGCTCTGATCACCAGTGTAATGAAAAATGTCGATGTGGCAGCGCGAATAGTTGTCGAGGATTTTGCAACCGGTCGGCTCAAGGCGGGAATTCGTCATTTCACATTGAAAAATGACGCGGTAGGGTTGGCGCCTTTTCATGACTGGGCGCAAAGAATACCCAGGGAATGTGTGGACAAGGTAGAAGCCGCCAAGCAGATGATTCTAGCCGATCCTGCAATCTCACTACCCGATGGTCAGAAAAAGAGTGTCAAACCATGAACTGGATATCCCTGGCTGAGATATAACCCGTGAGCCAAAGAACTTTTATGCAAAGCCAGTCGGCAGAAACCATAAAACCATACAAGACTCTCGTTTTCTGGGAATATTTCGTTATCGTGTTAATAGCGGGTGGCGCTATTACTGCCCTGCTACTGCAGTTTTTACTCACCGGGCTTTTGCAACATCTCATTTTGAGCTTTCTGGTGCTACTTTTTGTGGGAGCGCAATTGAGTGCCATGGCTTTACAGACCCGCCAGGTTCGACCTGCAACCTGGATTTGGGGTATGGTCTTTCTGCTGTCGTTTACCGGTTTGCTATTGCCGATATTTGTTGCAAACGCTCTGGTCCTTAGCTTTTGCTTTCTTGCGGCCATTCCGTTTTTTATAGTTCGAAGTGGTGAAATCAGGCAGTTACCCAGAGGTCTGCTGATAACCTTTAGTGTGGCGGCAGGAGCGGTGTTTCTCGACCTTGGCCTGATTCGGCTTGGCTCAAGGTTGGAGCTGCAGGGTGAAAGACTTCCTTATTATTGCGGAGCATGTCTGGCTCTGTATGTTTTCCTGATAGGTGGTATCCGTGCCCGGGAACGACGTTTGGAGGGAAGATCCTGGAGCTCCGGTCTCAACTTTACCACCCAGTTTTCCCTCATCATCAGTGGCATTTCGGCTGTTGTCATTGGTATCGTGATGAGTGTTCTGATTAGCCAGATCCGCAGTTCACAGATTGACCAGGTTGGCAGAAATTATCAGACGATTGCCGAAAACTTCGCTCGCATTGCCGGCGCTCACCTGGAGCAGCAGCTGCAGACGCTGAGGCTGCTTACCCAGCAGGTTCCAATCTTTCAGACAAGTCTCCTCACCTCAAGGGTCCGCTATTATGGTGATCGTGACAAGGCCAGGACAATTCTGGAAGCCGAAGACCGTTACTGGAGTGGTCCCATCAAGGACAACCCTTTTGTCATAAATTATCTTAATAGCCCGGTGATGAAGGCGTTGAGTGATTTTCGCGGGCGTAACAGTTTTCATAGTGACATCGTGCTTGTCGATAGTTACGGCGGGCTTGTGGCCAGTCTGGGAAAAAAGCCTGAGCACTTTTTTTTCTATGACCAGAATTGGTGGCAGCTGGCCTGGAACGGTGGTCTGGGTAACAGCTATATAGGTGATTTGAGCTGGAGTGAAAACTCGCCTATACCAAGACTGCGTCTGGCCGTTGAGATCATTGATAATACCAGCAATGAGGTTATCGGTATTCTCTCGTCCATGTATTTGCTGAGGACCCTGATCGAGGATATGCAGCGCTTCAAACCCGATACCGTCGAGCAGATCAACCTGCTCGACGCTACGGGGAAGGTTGTGGCCAGTAGCAGCAAGGAAATTGAGCCACGTACTGTGTGGGTGACGTCAGGCTCGGCGGATTTTTTTTCGGATGCACGCCAAGCGGGCTGGGAATTGGGGCTTGACCACGAAGGCAAGGCCGCCTTGATAGGCTACTCTTCACTCAGTACGGAATATCACGTGATTAGTGATCCGCTGCGGCAATTGGGCTGGCATGTCGCTGTAAGTGGTACCCGCACCAATGCTCTTTCCGATGTGACCAGATCGACGAAGCTGGCGATGTTGTTCGGGCTGCTGACCATTGCGTTAGGGGTATTCATCGCTATTTTGACCGCACGGGTGATTACCCGGCCCATTGAAAATCTTACTGCGACAGCGATGATCATGGGTGACGGTGATCTGACCAAACGAGCGCGACCTGAAGGGGCGGATGAACTTGTTGCCCTTGCTGACAGCTTCAACAGATTGACCAGCCGCCTGCACGAGGTGATCAGCAACCTGCAGTCGCAGACGGAGCAACTGTCTCTGGCCAAAGCCGAGGCCGAGACGGCAACCCGACTGAAAGGCGAGTTCCTGGCCAACATGAGCCATGAGATTCGTACACCGCTGAACGCCATTCTCGGTTTTGCTGATATCATGGAAACCATCACCACAGATGAGGTCATGAAACGGCACGCCAGGATTATTAAAACCAGCGGCACCGACCTGTTGCATCTGATTAACGATATTCTTGACCTATCAAAGATTGAAGCAGGGCGGATGGAAATCCAGCCCGAACCGATTAGTCTGGCTCAGCTCTGTGAAGAGTTGAAACGGATTTTCTCGGTCAATGCCAAGAAAAAAGGAATTCAGCTGGAGGTTCAGGTTTCATCCGCTCTGCCTCCTGCATTGATACTGGATGGGAAACGCCTCAAACAGGTGTTATTCAATTTGATTGGTAATGCGATCAAATTCACTGAACACGGCAAAGTGAACTGTCGGGTTGAGGGACAGCCACTACGTGAAAGTGGCAAATGGCGCGTCAAAATTTCGGTACGTGATACCGGCTTCGGCATTGCTGCAGATGAGCGGCAGAAAATTTTCGAGAGTTTTCATCAGCAGACCGGCAAGGCTGCGATAGTGGCAGAAGGGACAGGCCTTGGCTTGACCATTTCCAAGTCGCTGGTGGAAATGATGCAGGGCTCCATTGAGGTGGAAAGTGAGTTGGGGGTTGGTTCTCTCTTCACCATAGTTTTTCCGGAGGTGCGGATGGGACAAGTGAAAAGCGAGCGTGCTGGCGTAAATATACAGTCTGACGATACGGATGAGCTGCAACTGGGGCCGGCCACGGTTCTGGTTGTTGATGATCTGGACATTAATCGTCATCTGGTCGTGGAGACGCTTAAACGCTACCCGCTCACTCTGGTGCAGGCGGAAAACGGCAATGAGGCACTTCGTGCCATGGCGGATAAACGGTTCGATTTGGTGCTGATGGATATTCGTATGCCGGGAATGGATGGCTTCACCACCCTGAAGAAAAGCCGGGAGATTGAAGGAATGCAGGATGTGCCGATTATTGCCATTACCGCTTCCGGCATGACCGATGAAATTGAAAAAATCGAAAATTCCGGTTTTGACAATTACTTGATACGTCCTTTCAACCGTCCAGCCCTGCTGGAGTTGGTGGCGCAATATCTTCCCAGTCAAAGAGGTGAAAGGCCAGATTCACCTGCATTAGCTGATGAGCCGGTATCGGTTGAGGCCGATGAAGAGATTCTCGAATTAAAGGTGCCGCAATCGGCTTATCTCTTTCTCACCAGAGACATACAGCAGCAATTACAGTTTGTGGAAAAACGTCAGAGCATGCCGGAGATTATAGCTTTTGCCGAGGAAGTGAAACATGCGGGAGAAGAGTTTGGTATTGCCCAGCTGGTATTGTTCGGCACCTCGCTTGAAGAGGACGCACATGCCTTTGACATTGAGGGTGTTGAAAGAAAATTGAAGTATTTTGGAAGACTCCTGGCAGGTTGTACTGTGCGGTGAGTGTTGACATGATCGCGAGCTTTGGAACAGGATGACCGATGACCGGTGGTTGTTTCTACAAAGACGCAGCGGATCACGAGCTATGACACAAAAAATTCTGATCGTCGATGATGTGATAAAAAATGTCCAGTTGCTGGGTAGTGTATTGGGACGCGAGGGATATGCGGTATCATATGCGCTCAATGGCACCAAGGCGCTGGAGATGTGCAGTGCGGAGAACTTCGATCTTATTCTTCTCGATATCATGATGCCGCAGATGGACGGCTTTGAAGTGTGTACCAGGCTCAAGCAGGATCCTGCTACCAAGGAAATCCCAATCATATTTTTGACCGCCAGAAGTGAACACGGGGACATCGTGGCCGGGTTTCACAAAGGGGCTGCCGATTATCTCACCAAACCGTTTAATACCACAGAACTTGTTGCTCGGGTAAAGCTCCACCTCAGCCTTCGCGAGGCGTGGCAGCGTGCAAGTCGCACCAATGACGAACTGGTTAAGAAAAATACGGAAATCAGTGCGCTCATGATAGAAAAGAACACAGCGCTTGCGGAAATCAAACTGTTGCAGAAAATGCTCGCGATCTGCCCAAAATGCCGCAAGGTTCGCGACGTTTCTACGTATCGGCAGCATGTCGAAGAGTATCTTCGTGAGCATTCAGATGCCGATCTCAGCCATGCCACCTGTCCGGACTGCTGTCGCCAAAGCTGATCCGCTCCTTGAGCGTCTGCCCGTCTTTTAGCGACTATAGCATGACGCACATTACCTGTGATTCCGTTGGGCAACAATGATGTCATTCGGGCATGAAAAACAGCGACTGTTACAGTTTACGTGGCTGATGCTACCGGGTATGGAAGGTCTGGAGACCTATCAGAAGATCCGTGAATGCAGGCCTGACCAGCATAAGTAACGCAGTGAGTGAAGCACTACGCCGATACAACGATAACGGTGGCGGCATGAGTGAAATACTCTTGACTGTAGATACCACGATGTAGTAATATTTTCCGAGATTCATTCCTAATAAATTTCATCTTAAGTCGATGCAGAAAACTCTTCACCATCTCATTATCCAGCTGCTGGTGGCGGCAATCGTCAGCCTTGGCATTGCCCAAGCCGGGATAGATCTCTGTCCACCTGATTGCAGTCATTGCGGTGTTGCCGCTGTTGTGTCTCCCTGCTGCGATAATATGGTCGCTGATGAGGTCGCGGCGCCCGTACCTGTCAAGGCAGGGCATCGACCCGATTGCGACCATGGTAGCTATTGCGACGCCAGCGATGCGAAAAATGCTGTAATACCTGTTCATCGTGCTGTTGATACTGATTTTGCCTCTATCGCGCCTGCTTTAGTTGTCGTTGTGCCGGAATTGTCTGTAAGGTACCACTCCATCTCATTGAAGTCTCCGCCGCAGGGGAGACAACCCGCCCTTTATACTCTTCACTGCTCCTTAATTATTTAACGGCGGCGGTCTGCCCGCCCGTTATTTGCCCTATTATTTAATATCCCGGATATTTGTCTGGGGTGTCGCTTCTTATTTCGTTTGCAAGGTGTAGGTATGTATAGAAAAATGTTTTCAATCGTGATGGTTTTCGTAATCTCCTTTGGTGTAATGGCCGCGTCCGATGGACATGCTTTTGGGATTTTCGGTCAGCATAAGAGCGTTTCCGCCGTTGGCGATGAAGTGCGTATTCCAATAAAGGATATTGATGACGGTGACGCCCATTACTACGAGTATGAGGGTGGCGGCACCGATATTAAGTTTTTTGTCGTTAAAAGCAGTGATGGGGTTTTACGCGCTGCTTTTGATGCCTGTGATGTCTGTTTCTCGGCGAAAAAAGGATACACACAGGACGGCGATTTCATGATCTGCAACAACTGCGGCAGAAGATTTCATTCCAGCCAGATCAATGTGGTGGAAGGTGGCTGCAACCCGGCGCCGCTTCATCGGGAGATGGTTGGGGATAATCTGGTGATCAAGATTGAGGATATTCTTCCAGGCGCCCGGTTTTTCTAGGAGAGCATCATGAACATACTGACTATTCCCATGAGGAATATCCGTAGGAAACCGTCGAAAACACTGCTTCTGCTTTTGGTCTTCTCACTCGGGGTCATGTCCATCGTTGCCTTGTACGAGGTTTCGCAGGTGGTGGGACATAGCCTTGAGAAGAAGCTGACGGCCTTTGGCGCCAACATCATCATCTCACCGGTAAGCGAGAAGCTGAGCGTCAGTTATGGTGGTCTGCATATGGGCGATATGCTTTTTGATGTCCATGATTTGCCTGAAGAAGAGACGGTTGCGGCCATTCGCAGCATCGCTTTGAATGACCGACTGAGTGCCGTAGCGCCCAATCTTGTAACCATGACCAGGGTCAATGATACCGCTGTTGCACTGGTTGGGGTACGCTGGAAAGATGAGCGGGGCATTAAGAGTTACTGGGCGCCCAAAGGCACATTTCCAGAGAAGCCGGATGAGGTTCTGGTCGGCAGTAAAGCTGCGACGAAACTGCAGTTGAAAGCCGGGGACCGTCTTTCTCTTCTGGGCAGGGATTTTACTGTTTCCGGTACACTCTATGATACCGGCAGCGATGACGATACCGTCATCTTTATGAATCTTTCTTCTCTTCAGGAGTTGCAGGGCAAGCCCGGAGCCACCAGCTTCATAGAGGTGGCGGCGCTTTGTGCGGGGTGCCCTATTGAAGATATTGTTGCGCAACTTCAGGAAAAACTGCCGGGAGTCGAGGTAAAGGCCCTGCAACATGTGATCAACCAGCGCATGGCTTCCATCCATTTTGTCCAGAATCTGGCGCTAACTATCAGTGTCGTGATTCTGGTGACCGCGGCGGCCATGGTGGGCCTGTCCATGATGTCGGCGGTCAGCGAACGAAAGAAGGATATCGGTATCCTCCGTTCTCTTGGCTACGGTAAGCCGCAGGTTTTCATTATCTTTTGTCTGGAAGCAGGTCTTATCGGCATGTTATCCGGTGTTGTCGGTTATTTGGGCGGCTTTGGCGCAAGCTTTCAAGTACTGGAATTTCTGCATATGGCCGAAGGAGGGACGCCGATTTTTTCCTCGACACATCTGCTCATGGCAGCAGGACTCTTTTCGCTGGTGACCGTGCTTGCGGCGGTCTATCCCGCCTGGAAGGGTGCCGGAGTTGAACCGTCTGCAGCTCTTGTGGCGCTGTAAGGAGAATAAAGAAATGCTATCAGCACAGAATATTAGCAAAAATTTTATAACCGATAACAAAGTCGTGCCGGTTTTGAAAAATGTATCAGTCGATATTCATGATGGTGAATTTGTTTCCATTGTCGGTCGATCAGGCTCGGGCAAGACCACGCTATTGAATGTCCTCTCAACCTTGGTACGCCCCGATGGCGGAGAACTGCATTATGGGACAGAGAACCTGTCAGCACTTTCTGAAAAACGGCTGAACAGGCTTCGGCAGTCTGACTTTTCCGTGATCTTTCAGTTTCATCATCTACTGCCCTACCTGACGGTTCTGGAAAATACTCTTTTGCCATTTATGCAATCGGTACGACCGGTGAAAAAGGCGGCGATGGAGAAAGCCCTTGGCTGTCTGGAGCGGGTTGGTCTTGCCGATAAGGCCGATCGTCTGCCTGGAAATCTCTCCGGCGGTGAGCAACAACGGGTGGCAATTGCGAGGGCACTTGTGAAATCGTCAAAAGTTCTCTTTGCTGACGAGCCAACAGGCAGTCTTGACAAGGGTACCGGAGAGAAGATTATGGGTTTGCTCTCCGAACTGAATAACGACGGGCTCGCTGTGGTAATGGTGACCCACGATCCGGTCTATGCCAAGATGGCCGGACGTTCAGTGCATATCGAGGATGGAGTGATTGTATAATATATAAACCATCTGAATGGTTGGCTCGGCACTTCTAGAATTTTAACCTGAGGGTGTCCGTAATGGAAAGATTTCATTACGGACACCCTTTTTTGTTGGCACAGCAGAATGTAATGCTATGAAGCGGTGGGGATATTGGTGACGAACCAATGCCTGGTGTATAACCTTTTATCTCTTCGCTCTTTGCTGTTGTTGTCCGATATGGTTTGTAAAAATTTCTGGGCAGGTTCGGAAATAGTGCTCGGAATTCAGTAAATCTGCAGGTAGAGTGCAGTGGATGTGCTGCCTCATCCTGACCATCAGGATGATCAACAATGTGGGCCTGTCGCATCTTTACTGGCTTGAATAGAAAGGGCGATACCAATAATGACGTAGATTAACCAGCTTGATTTTGAGCATTTTTCTTGCGGAATTGATCATAATGAAGGAGGACGATATGAAGAAATGGAAATGTACTGTCTGTGGCTATATTTATGAAGGTGAAGCTCCACCGGAGAAGTGCCCGTTGTGCAAGGCTCCGGCCGAGATGTTTGAGGAGGTTGTGGAAGATCAGGAGGCTGTAGTTGAAAAGGCATCTGTCTCGGAACAGCCGCCTGTAAAAGAAGAAAAGCGCGAGGGCAGTCGTTGGAAATGCACGATCTGCGGCTATATCCTGGAAGGTGACGTGCCGCCCAAGGATTGTCCCATTTGTAAAGCGGCTGCCGAAAAATTCGTAGAGATTGACGGCGATGGCAATGAACTGCCACCGGTGGCAAAGGTCGAGACAAAAGATACGTCCGCTCCTGTTCAGGCTAAGAAGCCCGGGTTCATTGTAAAAATGATGATGCGGCTGCACCTCCATCCTATATCTGTGCACATGCCCAACGGGATTCTGCCGATTGCTGTGATCTTTCTGGCTATTAGTATCTTTTTGAATATTAAAGCTTTTGAACCGGCAGCATTTTACAATCTGGTCGCGGTGCTGATTACCATGCCATTGGTACTGTTGACGGGTTTCACAGAATGGAAGAATCGCTACCAGGGGGCGAAAACCTTTATCTTTTTCATGAAAATATTCTGTAGTGCTGTTGTCACTATTTCTCTCATTATCCTGGTGGCCTGGCGTTTCTTTGAGCCCGGTGTTGCCGAGGCAGATTCGCCATTTCGTCTGATTTATTTTGGTGTTGCTGCCGTGATGCTGGGTGCAACAGGCATCGCCGGTCATCTCGGTGGTAAACTGGTTTTTGGGGCGCGAGATAAGATGATGAAGAAGTGAGATGCGTTAGTCTGTAACTGTAAGACTACGTTGAATACAATTAAAAAGCCCGATTGTCCCCTTTGAGGGATGATCGGGCTTTTATTTATTCTGCTGATAGGATCTTGCGGTGCTATCTCTGAGCCGAAATAGCAAGTCGAAGGCCGAGCCAGACAAAGAGGGTACCGACGCCGGTCTTCAGTAGAGTCGGAAGAAAACTACCCCTTTTCACTCTGCTTGCAATCTGCGCCGAACTGACGGCAAAGAGGATGTTGACTATCGTTCCATTGACATTGAAAAGACAGCCAAGAAAGAGAAAAGCAAGTGCTGGATGGGTGGCGTGTGGGGCAACGAACTGGGGCAGAAATGCGAGAAAAAAAAGGGCAACCTTGGGATTCAGGACGTTGACCAGAATCGCCTGCCGGAAGATCCTGTTGTTGGCAAGAGACGGGACTGCGATGGTTTCCGTGTTGGTATTCGGTTTGGTTCGTAAGGCCAGCAGGGCCGTGATTCCCAGATAGATAAGATAGCCGGCGCCAGCGAGTTTCACGATAGTAAAGGCCAGGGCCGAGGTGGCGAGAATCGCTGACAGACCGAATGTCGCGAACAGGATGTGGACGATACCCCCGGTGCCGATTCCCAGGGCTGCGATGATTCCTGCTCGTGTTCCCTGGCTGGCGCTGCGGCTGGTGATATAAAGAACATCAGCACCTGGAGTAATGTTGAGTAGCAGGCCGGAAACGATAAAAATGGTCAGGTTGATTGTTTCAAACATTATTTTTCCTCAGCAGTATACAAGCGGCGGAGAGTTGCCGGAATTTCTCCTTTGGGCACCAGCCGGTGGTCGGCACCCACTTCATAGAGGCCAAACCACTCTTCGGGGTCTTCCAGCTCGTGACGGGTTGAGTCGGTTGGATCCTCCCCGCTTTTCCACCATTCGTCATGCAGTTCAAAAATGGAGATACCGGCAATTTTCTCCTTACCTTTGGCCGTGCGAACGTCTTTCCAGATGGCTTCAAGATGTCCGACAACGTCTTCGACTTTATGGCCGCCAAATCCAGGTACCCACGCTTTGGGTTCAAAAGGCGAGGTGGAAAAGCCGACCTGGGTTATCAAAACCGGTTTTTCCGATTGCTCTGCCAATTCTTCGAGATAACCCTGATAGCTGCTGCCGGTGACCGAACCGGGAGGTGATGTGCGAACCCCCCTGGCGTAGGTGTAAACGTTGAGGCAGACCAGATCGCCAAGATCTGGGGTGAGAATGCTCTCTTTTGGTACCTCAAGATCGGGGCGCGCTGCTACCGGTCCGATATGGGTCCAGCTGGTGTGGCAGTACAGATGGCGCTGCCCATAGCGGTTGAGCTCATAGTCGATCGCCCCGTCGATAAGACGGGCCAGAGCAACTTCGGTGGGAGTCCGGTTGGTGACGCGTACGTGTTTGCCTATAAATTCTCGAACTTCAGGATGCCGGCTGTCGGTACGCATTACACCCGCGGCCTGTAATTCGTCGCCGATGGAAAAGAGCACAAGCCGTTCCGGTCGGCCAATAGCGTAGGTGTGATCGATGACTCCTTTGATATCGTTCAAGGTCTTGGCGAGAAATGGTTCGGCCAGGAAATCCTCTTCATAGGCCCAGATCCAGATATCCTGGCCGTAGACCATGTCGGTAGTGTCCAGTGCCGTGAAGAAGTTTTCCGGCATCTTCATCGGAAAGACATGAAGATAATTGACACCCATATTTTTCAAAAGACCGATATGTTCGTCATAACGAACGTCATTACCGGGTGCTGCGCCATAAATCGGCGTTTCATTAGGTAAGTAGGGCGAATAGCCGATGCCCTTGAAAAAGGCGGATTTTTCTTCTTTGAGATCAAAAATCGCAGTGCCCTTCGTCACAAATCTTTTAGGAGCCGGAGTTTCTACTGATATCTCAGAAGTCTTAAAAGCCATTGTAGCCGGTTCTGCGGCAAATGAGACAAATGGCAGAAGAACAGTGCAAAGGGTACAGAAAGAGGTTCTACGTAGCATAAAAATTGACGATTATATGGAACTATCGGTTGTGAATTGAAGGTGAAATAACTGGGGGTGGACATTTTTCTACTGGTGCTCATACTCCGAATACCATACAGCGTCCCCACACTTGAAGCACAATATTTTCAGATGACACAATGAGTTTTTTGATCTTTCACACCGAGCGGTTTCTAAACAGCCAGGCGGCTAAGGGCAAGGTTACGCACGCCATCAACAACAGCGGCCAGAGTTGAGGCCAAACCATAGCGGTGTTCGCTCCCTCAAGAAAGATATTGCGCAGGGCAATGATAACATAACGTACAGGATTCAGGAGATCTGCATATTGCAGCCAGTAAGGCATATTTTCGACAGGCGTGGCAAATCCTGAAAGGGTGACGGCTGGCATGATAAACAGAAACGAGCCGAGCAGTCCTTGCTGCATGGTCATGGCCAGAGACGAGACAAGCAACCCCACACCCACCATGGTAATGATAAAGGCGAGCAGAGAAAGTACCAAAGCAGCTATTGTTCCTCGAAACGGCACTCCGAACCAGTAGATGGCGCCGGTGGCGAAGAGAAGTGCGTCCATCAGGCCGAAGACAATGCCTGGCAGCGACTTACCGATCAGGATCTCGCCGGGGGTAAAAGGTGCCACCAGTAACTGATCGAAGGTGCCGAATTCACGCTCTCTCGCTACTGAGAGACTGGTCAGAATCATTACCACCACCATACTGATGATGCCGCCCAGTGCGGATACAATAAACCACCTGGAACGCAGATTCTCATTGAACCAGGCCCGGTCATCAAGCCGTAGTCCCGGATCTGTGGCTGTGACGATCCCTTGTTCGACCAGCTCACGATTGAACTGCTCGACCATCGAGCTGAAATAGCCCATAGCGATGAGTGCAACGTTTGGGTTGCGACCATCAGCGATGACCTGAACGGTAGCGGGCCGACCGTTTTGCAGGGCGTTATCGAATTCTGGGCTTATATGGATGGCCAGGCGTGCACCTTGGTTGTCGATGATTTCGGTCAGCTGATGCTGGTCTTGCAGGTAACCGGTAAGGCGGAAGATGCCGGAACCATCGACATGCGCCAACAATTGCCGTGAAAGTGTGGTACGCGACTCATCGAAAACGGCATATCGCACATCCTGCAGGTCATAGGTGGCGGCATAACCGAAAACAAAAAACTGGATGAGTGGCGGGCCGATGATGACGAACCGACTTTTCTTGTCTTTTAGGACCATCATGAATTCTTTTTGCACGATGGCCAATATCCTGAGGAGAAACGCTTTCATTTTTCCAGTCTCTTGGTGATGTTGCGATAGGCCAGACTGATAAAGAACACCGCCATTCCTGCGAGGACCAGCCCGTCCGGTACGAGTATCGACCAGATATCACCCGCCATAAACAGGGTGTGGCTGATATCGACAAAATATCGGGCAGGCACGATATGGCTTATGACCTGAATTGGTAGCGGCGTGGACTCAAGATCAAAGATCAGGCCGGAGAGAAAAAATGCAGGCAAAAATCCAGCGACAATCGAGACCTGGGCAGCGACGAACTGGATGCGAATCGCTGCGGACAACAGCAGGCCGAACCCGAGTGAAGCCAGCATGAACAACGAACTGAAAAGAATCAGGGCTGCCACTGAGCCGCGAAAGGGTACCTGAAATACCAGTATCGCAACCACCACTGACATTCCCATGCCGAGCATGCCAAGAATATAGTAGGGCAGGATCTTGCCAATCAGGATCTCGATACGTCGCAGTGGAGTGACCAGCATAGCCTCCATGGTGCCGCGCTCCCATTCCCGGGCGACCACTAGGGCGGTGAGGAGAATACCGATAAGGGTCATGATCAGGGTGATAAGGCCAGGGACCATGAAGTCACGACTCTCCGTACTCTCGTTGAACCAGACTCGCTGTGAGACGATTACGGCGGGCAGTCCTGCCGTTTCGCCGCGTGCCAGCCGCATAGACGACCAATTTGCCAGTGCCGCGCGCGCATAGCCCTGGATCAACCGCGCGCGGTTTGCGTCGATACCGTTGACGATGAGCTGTACTGAGGCCTCACGTCCACTGAGTAATCGTGCGGTGAAATCGGACTGCAATCGGATAATGGCATGCGCCTCACGATTTTTGATGAGTTCCTCAGCCTCGACCATGGTGCGGGTTGGGAGAAGCTCGAAATTGGGTGAGAGATCAAACCGTGCTGTCAGTTCTTTGGCAACCGCGCTGCCATCATCATCGACAAGGGCGGTGGGGATGTGGTCGGCGTCCAGTGTTACCCCATAGCCGAAGAGAAAGAGCAGGATCATCGGCATCACAATGGCGAGTGCAATGCTGCTTGGATCACGCAGGATCTGCAACGTTTCCTTCACGAGGATGCCGCGAAGCCGCATCAGAAAGAGGGCTTTACCTTTCATGGCAACGTGTCCTCCCTATAGGGGGGCGCCGGAGCGGACTGCGCCATATTCACTTTCCCTTCTGCCAGGGCGATAAAGGCATCGTCCATGGTAGGTTGCGGGTTACCAGAAGTTTTCGCCAGTTCGCGAATCTCTGCCGGTGTGCCGAAGGCGAGCGTATCACCTTGGCTCATGATGAGCATACGATCGCAGTATTCCGCTTCTTCCATGAAATGGGTGGTGACCACCACTGTGGTACCCTGTTCGGCAAAGGTATTGATGCGCAGCCAGAATTCACGGCGGGCGAAAGGGTCAACCCCGGAGGTCGGTTCGTCGAGAAAGAGGATATCCGGCTCATGCAACAGCGCTACCGCCATGGCAAGTCGCTGTTTGTTACCGCCCGGCAGACCACCAGCCGGGCGGTTTGCCCATCTGGCCAGTGAGAATTCGTCAAAAGCCCATTCCATCCTGGTTTTCAGCAGTTTGCCGGAAAGTCCATAGGCCTTACCAAAAAAGCTGAGGTTCTCCCTGGTGGTGAGTTGGCCGTAGAGGGAGAATTGCTGGGCCATATAGCCCAGGCGAGCCCTGGCCTTGGCACGAGCGCGGCGGAGATCGTGGCCGGCCACTGAGATTTCACCCGCACTTGCCGGTAGCAGACCGCAGAGCATACGAAAGGTGGTGCTTTTGCCAGCACCGTTAGGGCCAAGAAGGCCGAAGATCTCACCACGTTTCACTGAAAAGCTCAGTTTTTTTACAGCTTCAAAAGTGCCGAACATCTTCTGTAGCTCATGGGTGCGTACGATCTCCTCCTGGTCGTGACCAGGGTGGAGAAATGTACTTGGAGAAGGTTGGTGATGCTGAGCTGAACGGGGGATCAGCGCCATAAAGGCATCTTCAAATGTGGGATTCGCCTGGTGGATGGTTGCGGCCCCTAATGACTCAGCCAGAGCATTTTTATCTGCATTTTCAGCCAATACGGTTCGTACTCTCCCGGAGCGAATGGTGACATCAACAATATCGTCCATGCCGGAAAGACGAGTATAGATATTTCGAGCTTTTTTGCCAGGTGAGGCGTCAATCAGCAGTACTTGTCCGGCCATAGGTCTCATGAATTCCTTGGGTGTACCCTCGGCGAGTACTTTGCCTTCATGGAGAACCACAACCTGGTCGCATTTTTCGGCTTCATCGAGATAGGCGGTGGAGACCAGCACACCGATGCCATCTTTTTCAACCAGTTCATTCACGATCTTCCATAACTCACGACGTGAAACAGGATCAACACCTACAGTCGGCTCATCGAGAAGGAGAATTTCCGGGGATTTGATGAGGGCGCAGGCCAGTCCCAGCTTTTGCTTCATGCCGCCGGAGAGAGCGCCGGCTCTCCGACCGGTGTAGGCGCCAAGATCGGTCATCTGCAGTAGTCGGCGAAATTTATCAGTCCGTTCTTTGCTGGGCACACCTTGCAGATCAGCATAGAGGGTCATATTCTCCGCCACGGTCAAGTCCTGGTAAAGACCAAATTTCTGTGGCATATAACCGACCCGGCTCTGGATCTCCAGGGTGTCGGTGGCGCTGTCGAGGCCAAGCACCGTGACGCTGCCGGAGGTGGGCACCAGCAGGCCTGCCGCAATACGGATAAGCGTCGTCTTGCCGGCACCATCTGCCCCCACCAATCCGGTAACCTGGTTGCGGCTCACCGTGAAGCTGACATTATCCAGCGCTTGAATCTCCGGTGTCTTTTTACCTGGGAAACATTTGGAGAGCGCTTCAACCATCAGCACAATGTCGGCCTTTGCTCCTTCAGCATGGTGTGGGGCTATTGGCGATGAGTTGCTCATTACTGCTGTTGCGCTGCTGGGGTTTCAGAGGATGTATCACTTGGCCCGGTTTGTTGTTCGAGAGTCACCGTAACCGGCATGCCAAGTCGGAGCCGATTCTCGGGATCACGCACCATGACCCTCGTTTCGTAAACCAGCTTCGTTCTCAGGTCTTCAGTCTGCACCGTCCGCGGGGTGAATTCGGCAATCGGTGAAATAGAGCCGATCCAGCCCGCAATGGGATCATTGGGCCATGAATCACTGGTGATGTTTGCTTTCATGCCGGGTTGAACCCGGCCAAGCTGTGGTTCTGGCAGGTAGGCTCGAACCCATTTGGGATCAGCGAGAGCCAGGGTGTAGACCGGTCTGGTCGGGCCGGCCATTTCACCCGGCTCGAGAATTCGGCTTTGGATGATACCACTGGCAGGGGCGGTGAGGGTCATGTCGGCATAACGAACTGTGAGGAGTTGAAGGTTGGCCTCTAGCGCTTCAAGCCGATGTTCAGCGGCGGCAATGTCTTCCTTGCGGGAGCCTTCGAGAACCAGATCGAGCTTTTTTTCCATGACCTTGAGCTGGGCCTCGGCAACCATGAGGCGGGCTTTAGCGTCATCGAGATCCTGCTGGCTGGTGGCACCGGTGCGGGAGGTGGTGGTGACCCGGTGGAGAACCTGCTCGGCATTGACGACCTGCACTTGTGCCGCCTCAACTTCAGCTTTGGCCTGTGCGATTTCCTGGGGGCGAAAACCGGTTTTCAGTCGTGTCAACACCTGTTGCTCTGCCGCAATCTTTGCTTGAGTTTCGGCGATGGCAGCATCGAGGCGATCAGTGTTTTGTCGGGCAAGGACCTGGCCAGCCGCTACACTGTCACCTTCGTCCACCAGAACCTCGGTCAGTCGTTCCTGCTCGGTGAAGGCGAGATTCGCGTCACGGATATCAATGGTACCGTAAATCTTCAGGTTTCCGTTTTCCTGCTCTGCATCTTGGCCTTTCCACAGTTTGCTGTAGTATCCGGCTGTTGCTAATCCGGCAATGAGCAGCAGGAGGATTATTCGTTTTTTCATCTTCAGACACCGTTGTTATTCTTGAGCGGGAGCGTTGGGCGTTGTGCTCTCCGGGTTTTTGACTGTTGTCGCCTGTTCCCATCCGCCGCCAAGGGCGCGATAGAGCTGGATTACATCGGTAAGGGCCTGATGTCGGGCGAGTTCCAAAGCCTCCTGGTTTGCGACCAGCTGCTGCTGGTTGTCCAATACCTGGAAAAAATCCACCAGGCCACTCTGGTAGAGTGTCTCGGACATCGTGACGCTCTTTTTCGCAGCGGTTGCAGCTTTTTTCAGCCGATCAACCTGCTGCAGACTGTAAATGACTCCATCGGCACTGCTTTCGACCTCGGCCAGCGCTTCGATAATCTTTTGCTCAAGAGCGAGTCGGGCTTGTTCCGTCTGGGAGGCACGAATTGCGATGTTGCTCTCGATACGACCGCCGGTAAATAGAGGCAATCGAAGTCCAGGGCCAAGAGAATAAAAAAGGGAATCCGGATCAAAGACACCACTCAAGGAATCGCTTGAGAGTGTAAGGTTGCCTGAAATCGTCAGGGTCGGATACCGTTCCGCTTCTGCCGCAGCCGTTCGTGCCACTGCCGCCTGATAAAGGTACAGTCCCTGCCGTATATCGGCGCGGCGGGTGAGCAGGTCAGCGGGCAGTCCAAGGCCTAGGAGCGGCGGTACATCGGGCAGTTTCCCCGATTGGCTAACGTCAAAACCTGGCGGTTTTCCCAGCAGGACCTGGATGCGGTTTCTCGCTCTGACGATTTTTCGTTCAAGCTCGGGAAGGCGGGCTCTAGTGCTCTCAAGCAGCCGTTCACTCCGAGCAACGGCCAGTCCGGTGGTGCTGCCGGCCAGGTAGAGGTCCTGAGCCAATCGCAGGCTTTTTTGCTGAAGACCGATATTTTCGGAAATAATTGCCGTTCTGGCCTCAAGAGAACGCATCTCCACATAGGCAAGTGTCATTTCAGCGGCAAGAGAAACCAGCATGGCCTGATGGTCGCTGTAGGCAGATTGGACATCTGCCTCAGCCGCCTCGATGAGGCGGGCGGTCCGGCCCCAAAGGTCGAGTTCCCAGCCGGCCACTACTCCAGCCGAGTAGATATCCACAGTTTTCCCCGGTGGGATCATCTGCATGGTTACCGTTTCATCGCCAGTCTCGGCCCGGGTGTAGCCAAGGGCAGCTGCCAACTGTAGCTGTTTGTCGGCAGAAACTACCCCCTGGCGGGCCATCGCTTCGGTTATTCGCTCTCTGGACGCTTGAAGAGCAATATTTGACGCGAACAGTTGATTGATAAGCGCCGTCAGCTGCGAGTCGTTGAACTGGTCCCACCAGCGGGAATCCGGTTGGTTTGGAGTGTAGCGATTGTTTACTGTTGTTTGCCAGTTGTCCTGCATAAACGGTGAGAGGTCCGGAGGCGAGTAATCCGGAGCCACAGCGCAACCCTGACCAAAGAGCAGGAGGGCAAGGCAGGAAGAAAGCAATGTGGTTGGACGCATGGGCATGCCGTCGGCTCCTTTTAAAAAGAAGTTCATTTGTGCTGGAGTGCAGTCATGATGGAACGGGTCTGTTCGATAATCACCTTCTGAATCTCACCAGTCTCGATCAGGTTGTAGCCTTTCATGTGAAGTCCACGGACCACAGTCTCCCGTGCTACCCGAAAAATGAGGATTTGGCCAAAGATGGTCATCGCCCGGATTTTGGCAGTGCGTTCAGAGTTGTCATCGCTGATTACCTGAATGAGGGTGGATAATGTATTCAGGGCAGTGGCCATGAAACCGGCGAAGATCCGGTCGTAGGCGGCGGAAGGGTCGAGCTGTTCCCGCAGAATTATTCTGGCAACCCGCTGTGCTTCTGGTGAACCGACCATGAAACCAATTAAGCCGGTGAGGAGCTTCTCCAGCAAGGCTATCGCCTTTTCCTTAGCATTCGGCCCGGAAAATGAACAGCCCGAAACCATCAAGGTTATGGGTCGAACCTGTTGGGAAATGAGATCAACGACATGATCGATGACGGCAAAATACAGTCCTTCCTTCCCGTTGAAATAGTAGGGGATGGCTGCGATGTTGACTTTTGCCTCTTTGGCGATCATGCGGGTGGTGGCGGCGTCATAACCATAGCGGCCAAAGACATCGGTTGCGGCTTCTAGCAGCCTTTCCTTTGTACCCTGTAGTGATTCGTCAAGATTTTTCGGTTTTGGCATAGTAGCTCCTCATTGAATATGAACCAATTATAATCAATCGATTGAATAAGTCAATCGATTAATCAGAGACAGATTTTACGAAACCTTGAATAAGATGCACTATTCAGCTAGGCTTGCAGTGTAAGTGGCTGTTTTCCAAACGAGGGTGAAACCTTCATTGTAAAGGCTGATTGATGGGTGTCGTTGCTTGGAAGAACAGGGCGGGAAATGATGGTTGAGCTCTATCTGGCAGGATTACCCCATATGTTTTGGATCTTTTCATAATTGCCAACAATACTGAGGGACTATATGATTCAACAGGACGCGGAACAGTCCCAGGGCTGGTTGAAAAAATACTGGGGCCGATACCAACAGCGCAAAATAGAAGAAATGGCTATCAGGAAGGCTACTGAGAATGTGGTGGAGATAGCCGATCCGCATATCCGTGGGGTTCGCCGTTATTGGAAGGCGTTGCGGGCGCCGGTCTCAGGTGCGACAGAGTATTGTGCCTCACTATTAGAGGCTATTCCCGGGCCGGTACATCTTAGTCGCGACAATTACCATGATGATCCCAGAGTAAAAGCGGTTTTTGCTTCCTCAGATGCGCTAGAGGATTTCCTGCGCATCAGTCCGGAACTTATGGAGCTCAGAAAACAAGGTGTGGCCGGGACTGTAATGGCGCTGATGACCATGTCTCTAGAAGAGAAGACCATCTACGGATATCAAAAAGATGGGGACGTGGTGATGCGGGATGCAGCGCAGCGTGCTGTAAACTTTTACGATCATCGGCTGGTAGCCCCATCGTTTGATATCGATTCGACCCGGCAAGGGGTGATTCGTCGCGGGCTGGAGGTAATGGCTACAATGGCCATGGAAAAAATCGAAACTTTGCAGGGGAAAAAAGCAGAACTCCAGCAGAAGAGGGAATACCTGCGAGCTACCCTGAAAATCCTTGGCGGTAAGACCCACATGATGGAAGTCTTTGCTGCTCCGGAGCCTGGTAAGTGGGAAGAATATCGTAAGGCTGAGAAGATTTTGGCCGAGGTGGATGCAGAGCTTGGGAAAATACGGGATACCATCGGCCAGCCCGAACAATCACTCGCCTACCTGGACGGGGTGCTGAAGAATCCCAAGGATGTTTTAGTCGTTGGTCAGCAGACCATGCGTCTCAACTGGATGAATGTGCGGGTCGAGAAAACCCCGGATGCCGAAGGCAACGATATAACTCTTGCCGAATTTGCCGTGCCCGAGGTGATACAGCGTTCGGCCCTCTTTGTCAGCTTTTCGGGTAGTGCGATTCAGCCGGCAGGTTAACCGGCCTGCCGGCTTATATATCAGGTTGTCCTGAAAGTCTTCGCCTGCTTATTTCCTGGTAAATGTGAATTTTTGCCCGCCAACACTTGCTTCATACATGAGGCCGCCTTTGGTAATCGTATAGGTGGCCATGCCCTTGTAGTACCCGCCGCTGGCAATTTCGGCATTGTTTTTGCCGCCGCTGGCAACTGCTGCGCTGCCCTTGGTTGATGCCGCGGCGCCGACTGCCGCGGTGAGCGCGACGGCCTGAACCTCGGTACCGAATTCAAAATTGCCCTTGGTGAACTCATTAAATGCACGTTCATCCTGGAAAAAGATCACCTGACTAAAACCTGAACCTCCTAACTGGAAACCGATAGTGGCCTGGGTCATAGTGGTGGTGCCGATCAAAGCTCCATGCTTGTAGACCCGGCCCTCGCCATACGCCCCACCCACTACAAAACCTGCCTTACCGATGGTAGGGAAAAGCGCGTAGCCGTAAGCGCTCTCAAACTTATTGCCAACCCCGGCCTCGACGAACATTTTTTTGGTGTCGGAATATTTGTCTGCAAAGGCCAGGGTACAGGTGAAAAGAATCAGCATCGGGAAAAGGAAAAAAGAAGTGAGACGCTTCATGGCAATGCTCCGTGTTTGATGTTGGTGAGTCGCGAGCCGATGATAGACCGGCTACGGATTACGGTGTTTGAACTGTCTGAAAACAATAGATCACAATTGGACAAAAGCCAAGAGTTTGGGTGTGATAATGTGTCAGGTTTTTGCCTATAGGAGATGTTTGACCAAAGGTCGTTTGGTATGGCGCAAGTCGCCTGGCTGATCTGATTGTTGCCATGTTCGGCTGATCAATATGTATCTGCTTGAATAGCCGTTTGAAAATGAGAGATAAATATTGTCGTACGCGTCTTGATCTGCTAATGAGAAAGACGTGGTAGACTGGATTTCGATGTGGAAAATAAATTGAAAAACTGGTGTTTTACATGAACATTGGACTGGAGAAAAGACAAGTCGGCAGAATCGTGTGATATTGAAGCTGAAAGCTGGCACCACATGCCGCGACTTCTGTCATTACCCGCCCCAGCTGCCAGAGCCTATCTGGAATCGAATTTCCATTATAATGCACCTGGCAGTGCGTTAGGTTTCAGTTTGGAAAACGATCATCCCGTTTTAATGGCAATGCGTAGTTTCTCAAGCGTAGCCCGGTTTGCGGCAACCGTAGGATTTTCTGCACCAAAAGATTTTTCCTGCAGGGCGACTGCCTGTTCATAAAGTGGGATGGCTTTTTCGAACTGTCCCTGGGCATGATAGAGCTGGCCAAGGGCTTGTAATGACGTCGCGACCGCAGGGTGCTCCGGCCCGAGCGTTACTTCACGAATTTTCAGGGCACGTTGCATCAATTGTTCGGCCTGAGCTTTTTCGCCCTTGTCTCGGTGCAACCGGGCCAGATTGTCGAGGCTGTCGGCAACCTCGGGATGACTGTTGCCAAAGGCGTCCTCACGGATGGCCAGAGCGCGTTTATACAGCGATGTTGCCTGGACGAAATCGCGCTGTTTCAAACAGAGGGCGGCCACGGTGTCCAGGTTTGCCGCCAGCTCAAGATTTTCCTGACCAAGCATCTCTTCTTTGATGGTCAGTGCGCGCTTATAGAGTTGCTCGGCTTTTTCGTATTTTCCCTGCTGCTGATAAATGTCAGCCAGCTTGTTCATACTGGCGGTAACCCGAGGGTTTTCGAGGCCGAAGGCCTTCTCGAGAATGGCGAGTGCATGTTCCTGAAGCGGTTCAGCTTCGGCATATTTGCCTTCCCGCTGATAGAGCGAAGCCATGTTGCCAAGACTGGTGGCAACGTCAGGATGTTCCGGGCCGAGTGTCTTTTCCCGGATGGTAAGTGACCGTTTATAGAGACGCAGAGCTTTCTGGCTGCGACCCTTAGCCTGGCTCAGTATGGCCATATTGTTGAGGCTTGTGGCAACCTCGGGGTGTTCGGGGCCAAAATTGGTTTCCCAAGCCTCCATCGATTCGTTGTAGAGCGGTTCGGCCTTGGCGAGCATGCCCTGATAGTGATAGGTCTCTGCCAGTTTATGCTTGGTTTTGGCCACGTCAGGATGATGACTGTCGAGATGCTTTTCCTGAATTTCCAAGGCGCGAAAATAGAGTGGCTCGGCCAGGGAATATTGTTCCTGGGCGTGATAGAGGTCAGCCAGGCTGTTCAGGCTGTGCACCAGGTTGATATTATCAGGGTCGAGCTCCTTCTCGACGATGGCAAGTGATCGTTTGAGTAACGGTTTTGCCTGTTCCGGTTTGTTCTGGGTCTGGTACAGTTCGGCCAGGCGGCTCAGGTTTTCTGCAATACCTGGATTATTCTGGGGCTGAACTTTTTCGGCGATGTCCAGCGAGCGTTGGTAGAGTGATTCGGCTTCGGCGAATTTACCTACTTCGCGGTGCAGGAGCCCCAGAAGGCTTAGGGTTGCGGACATGGATTGTTGGTTCGGGTTCCGTTCCTTTTCCAGGAGTTCCAGAGCCTTTTGGGCAACTACCAGACCCTGAACGAAATTTTTTTGTTCATAGAGTTTGTCGGCTTGGTCATACAGTTCCTGCCAGCCTGGTTGTCGCAGATAGTGCAGTAGAATTGCACCGATAATCACAGTGGCGAGAATAAGTGCTATAATGAGAATATTCAAGAGTATCGCTTCTATTGAGAATGCTTACGGTTGAGTGTTGCACGTAGTAATGGTGCAGTTGATTGTTTTTTTCCATTTCGACTAGTACGAAAAGTGCCAGCGTCTTTATCTTTTCCGATGAGCATTCGGATGTCAATCAAAGTTGTAAACCGAATACGAACTCAATCGCACTATGCTTGAAAAAGCCTAAAGAACGTGGCAGGTTGGGTGTGTTAATGATTTTTCGAGGTTCGTAAAAAAGGGGATAAGTGATGAAAAGGCTCATTCGCTGGATCTTGCTCCTGCTTATTGTGGCTGGTGCAGGCTTCTTTGTCTGGCAGAAAACCCGACCTCAGCCGGTCGAGGTGCTTGTGGCGAAGGTCATAAAAGGTGCGGTTGAGAAAACTGTGGCCAACACCCGGGCGGGAACGGTCAAAGCCTGCAGAAGGGCCCGGCTCTCACCCAGTATTGGCGGTCAGATTGCCAAGCTGCCAATCCATGAAGGGGACCAGGTGGAAGCCGGAACTTTGCTGCTGGAGATCTGGAACGAAGACCTGCAGGCCCAGTTGCTGCTTGCCGAACGGGAGGTTGGCGTGGCTGAGGCCCAGGCCCATGCTGCCTGTCTTTCCGCCGAAGAGGCAAAGCGGCAGGCAGATCGGGCTGAACAGCTCTTTCGCAGCAAGGTTGGTTCGGTCGAGGCGACGGATCGTGCCGTTACTCAGGCCCGCTCCCTTGAAGCCCAGTGCGAGGCTTCTCTGGCCTCGGTGCAGATGGGTAAGGCCCGAGTCGATGTTGCCCGTACCAATCTGATGAGAACTCGTCTTATTGCCCCTTTTGGAGGGGTGGTAGCCAAGATCGAAGGAGAGCTGAACGAATATGTCACCCCTTCGCCAGTGGGTGTGCAGACACCTCCGGCGGTCGATCTCATTGAAAACAGCTGCTATTATATTTCAGCGCCCATCGATGAAGTGGACGCTGCCGGGGTGCGGATCGGTATGGAAACCCGTATCAGTCTCGACGCCTTTCGCAATCAACCTTTTGCCGGAACGGTACGGCGTATTGCCCCCTATGTGCTTGATCTTGAAAAGCAGGCCCGGACAGTGGATATTGAGGTGTCATTTGCCGAAACGGCCGACTTCAAGAACCTGCTTGCGGGTTATAGTGCCGATGTCGAAATTATCCTTGCAACCCGCCTAGATACCTTGCGCATTCCCACAGAAGCGGTGATCGAAGGTAAAAAGGTTTTTGTCTACTCTCCTACCAACAAGACAGTTCGCTTGCAGGAAATCAGTACCGGTCTTACCAACTGGGCCAATACCGAGATCCTCTCCGGCGTGCAGGAGGGGCAGCTGGTGGTGGTGAATGTCGATAAGCCTGGTCTTGCCGATGGGGTGCAGGCAACGATATCAGAGGGTACACCATGATCGATTTACAGAACATTACCAGAATGTTCACGGTCGGTGATGAGCGGGTTTATGGCTTAAAAGAGGTAGACCTGACTATCGGGAACGGAGAATATATTGCGGTTATGGGGCCATCCGGTTCAGGTAAATCGACATTGTTGAATATTATTGGTCTGCTCGACAAGCCTGATAGCGGCATTTATCAGCTGGAAGGGGAGGTCACAACGGGGCTTGCCGACAGCAAGCAGGCTGAGCTGCGCTGCCATAAGATCGGTTTTATCTTCCAGTTCTTTCATCTGGTGCCGCGAATGACGGCCATGGAAAACATTGAGCTGCCTTTGATGCTGGCGGGTGTCGAGCCGAAAGTGCGAAAACAGAAGGTGCAGAAGGCTATCGAGACCTTCGGTCTTGCCGGCAGGGCCAGACATCGGCCGGACCAGCTTTCTGGCGGCCAGCGGCAACGGGTGGCTATTGCCAGGGCAACTATCATGGAGCCGCACATCCTGCTCGCTGACGAGCCCACCGGCAATCTCGACCGAGCCTCGGGTAACGAGGTGATCGAGATTCTTGAAGAGCTGAATTCGCGCAACATTACCCTTATCATGGTGACCCACGATCCTGAACTTGGCAACCGGGCCAAAAGGCAAATTCACATGATTGACGGTATCATCGGTTCGGATCATACGTCTTCTCCGGCAACTGCTTATGCGGCTCGCTGACATCATTCGCTTCGGCTTTCGGGCCTCTACCGGGTATACCGCCAGGACCTTCCTGATGCTGCTGGCCATGGCTATCGGGGTGGGGTCGGTGGTGGTGCTCTCGTCTCTTGGTGAGAGCGCGCGCGAGTATGTGGTTAATCAATTTTCGTCGCTGGGTACCAATCTGCTTATTGTGCTGCCGGGGCGCTCGGAAACGGTGGGCGGTCCGCCGCCGCTGCTAGGTGTAACCCCCCGTGATTTGACCCTTACCGATGCCGAGGCATTGCAGCGCTCGGCTAATATCCGTTATGTGGCTCCCATATCTCTAGGAGCGGCGCCTGTCTCCTATGGTGCGCGCGAGCGGGAAGTGACCATTCTCGGCTCGACCGCCCAACTCTTTTTCGTGCGACAGCTGACCATGGGGCAGGGGCGTTTCCTGCCGGAAGGTGACATCACCAAAGGGTCGCCGGTCTGTGTGCTCGGCTACAACATGCAGAAGGAGTTATTCGGCACAGTTTCTCCGCTAGGTGAGACGTTGCGCATCGGTGACTACCGTTTCCGGGTGATCGGGGTGCTCGCAAAAAAAGGCGAATCCGTGGGGCTTGATATGGGGGATGTCGTCATTATTCCGGTTGCTTCAGCGCAGGCGCTCTTTAACACCAGTACGCTTTTTCGGATCATGGTCGAGGCTGTGGATCGCGATGCCATATTCCGAGCTAAAAAGACCATTCTCTCAATCATCCGGGATCGGCATGATGGGGAGGACGATGTTACGGTCATTACCCAGGATGCGGTGCTCGCAACCTTCGATAAGATTTTTACGGCCATGACCCTCACCGTTACCGGTATTGGGGCGATCAGCATCTCGGTAGCTGGAATTCTTATCATGAACGTGATGCTGATCGCTGTTTCCCAGCGCCGGTCAGAGGTGGGGCTGTTGAAGGCCATCGGCGCACCGGAAGGAAACATCATCACCCTGTTTCTTGTCGAGGCGGTACTGTTGTCACTTGTTGGCGCTGTTCTGGGGTTGTTGGTGGGTACTTGCGGAGTTTGGGTGATTGGCTTGATATTCCCGAATTTTCCGATAACGATGCCGCTCTGGTCGCTTCTGGCGGCGGTGGCGGTGGCGCTCGTTACCGGCCTAGTGTTCGGAGTGCTTCCGGCCATGCGGGCCGCAAGGCTCGATCCTGTCATTTCCCTGTCGCGGAGGTAATGGTTGTTATGATTCTTCGTGATATTATCAGACTTTCTTTCAGCAGTCTTGTCAGTCAACGGTTACGGAGTTTTCTGACCATTCTTGGTATTGCTGTCGGTATCGCTTCGGTGGTGCTGCTTACCTCCATAGGTGAAGGGGTGCACCGTTTCACCCTGGCAGAATTCACCCAGTTCGGCACGAATCTGATCGGTATCAATCCAGGTCGAACGACAACGTTCGGCACTTCCGGGGCCATTATAAATACTATTAGACCGCTCAGTATCGCTGATGAAGAAGCCTTGAAGCGTATTCCGGGTGTGCTGGAGACGGTATCGGTGGTACAGGGCAACGGGCCGGTGGAGTTTTTCAAAAACAGTCGCCGTACCACCATCCTGGGCGTTGGTCCGGCGGTGCCCAAGGTCTGGCAGATGCGGGTACTGAAAGGCCGTTTTCTCCCGGTTGATGACAGCAGCGCCCCAAGGTCCTATGTGGTGCTTGGCAGCAAGGTGAAAGAGGAACTGTTTCGGGAGAACAACCCGCTCGGACAGGTGGTGCGGGTGGCGGGCGAGCGATACAGGGTGATCGGGGTGATGGAGAGTAAAGGCCAGATGCTCGGTTTTGACCTTGATGATGCGGTTTATATCCCCGCCCAGCGAGCAATGAGCCTCTTTAACCAGCAGAGTCTGATGGAGATTGATCTGCTCTATCAGACCGGGCTGGAATCGAAAACCATCGCTGAGCGGGCAAAACGGATTTTGGTTAGTCGGCACGGAACCGAAGATTTTACCATTACCACCCAGGAAGAGATGCTGAAGGTGCTTGGTTCTGTGCTCGACATCCTGACTGCAGCGGTGGGGGGACTGGGTGCCATTTCGCTTCTGGTCGGTGGTGTAGGGATCGTCACCATTATGACCATTGCTGTCAATGAACGGACGCCCGAGATTGGTCTGCTGCGGGCCATCGGTGCTGATCGCCGCCAGATTCTGCTGCTATTTATCGGGGAGGCGGTGGTGCTTGCGGCCGCCGGCGGCCTGGCCGGGCTTGTCATCGGTGCCGGTATTGCCTGGCTGCTGGGTGTATTCGTGCCGGCTTTGCCGACCCACACACCCTGGTTGTATGCTCTCTATGCCGAAATATTGGCTGTGGTGATCGGTTTGCTGGCAGGTGTTCTGCCTGCCAGGACTGCTGCCGGCCTCAATCCGGTGGACGCTTTGCGAGCTGAATAACTATCTGGAAATGCTTTGTATCTATATTATCTTACCCGCAGACTAATGGGTTAGGTCTCCCCGGATTGAGATTTATCTCATTTCCCGGTCGTTTCGTTTTTTCATAAAAGGGATGAGCATTGGTACCCGACGTCGATAATCGTCATAGTTCTTTCCTAAAAATTGCATGAGGTCGTGCTCTTCGAACTGGACACCAATGAATATATAGGCTGTGGTTGCGAAAGCAAAAAGCAGATGTCCAACCGTCATGTAAGGAGTTGCCCAGAAAGCGATGATGAATCCAAACATGATTGGATGTCGAACGTATCGGTAAAGGCTGTTTGTTTGGAATTCTACATGGTGATAATCCTGGTTTGAGAAATGTAGCCAGACCTGCCGGAGACCAAACAGGTCGAAGTGGTTTATCATAATGGTCGATAACAACACGACAAGCCAACCGATCCAGAACAGTGCAAGGCAAAGTGTTTTCCCAACAGGATTTTCAATACTCCAGACCACACTCGGCATAGGCTGCCACTGCCAATAAAGGAGCAAAAGAATAAGACTGGCGACAAGGACAAACGTGCTCCGCTCTACCTGAATTGGAACAATCTTCGTCCACCAGCGCTTAAATGCAGGGCGTGCCATGATCGTGTGTTGCACTGCAAATAGACTAAGTAAAACCAGGTTTATGATAAGACTGTGCAAAATACTGGACTGCGATCCCGAGTTGATTGACTTTGGAACCACGAAATCTCCCACAAATCCGATTGCGTAAAGAAATGATATCAAGAATACAGCATAGCAAACGAGTCCATAACAAAATGATAATGTCCTATTCATGATCTACCTCAACATGTTTTTTTGATTCTCAAAGACCCACAGTTGCTCGAAATCATTACGTAGCGAAGCCATTTAACGTCTTGGGTGCGCTGCAGTTGACCGCTACTTTTCTTTGAAGGCTGCTTTTTTTAAAGGAAGGTCAAACTACTCATGACCTGTCATCCCAAAACTTTGCACATAATCGGCATAAACAAATAAGCCGAGCCGCCAGTAATCATGGCAACTCGGCTATCTTATTAAGACCCGTGGCTTTCCGTCCCTGCTTCGCAGCAGGTTTGGTTTTCTTACATCAGGCTAATCAATTCTCAGCGCATAGGTAATGTTAGTGCTACAGTGTGGGATGTGTCAAGTGGAGGCACACAAACACAGGTGGAGTTTTGACCGTAGACCATTGTTGTGAAGTAGTGATTGACAGCCATTGCTCAATGGGCTGTCTCGTCGGGTGATCGTGCATGTTTTCAAGTAACTTTTTAGCCGTTTGGATTGGATAATTTGAATCTGAAAATTGATGAGCGCCAGGTCCTCGGAATCAATGGGGATTTGAACCTCAGCTTTGCGGATAATTCAATGTTTCGATGTGATATGATGGCATGAATAAAGAATTTGAGAATAATTTTCATTTTTTTGGCAAATGGATATAATTCAATATTGGCTGGGAACGTATTACTTTAGTGGTAATGATTGTATTGCTAGTAGCATTTTGAAAACAGATGGAATAACAGAGGGATAATGTTTGTTCTTCAAGGCAAGTCTACTGATAATTCTAAAGGCCATCTGTTATCTTGTATTATCCGGCCCAAACTGATCCCTCAGAAGAGTATATCAGGGACGCATGGGTTCATCTCCTGCCTTATCTTTTTGTCCCTCTTTGTCATTTGTATCCAATCCCCGCCTGGCATGGCTGGTACTGCCGTTACTGATACAAAAAAAAAGACGTTCGATATATTGATTATCAACTCTTATCACCAGGGGTTCACCTGGACTGATGATATTGTTGCCGCAGTCATAGCTACCACATCTGCCGAACTCAACAATGTTGACTTTCATGTGGAATATATGGATAGCAAGCGGCACCCAGACAGGCATCTTTACGACATGCTCTCCAGTAGTCTGGCTCTGAAATACCAGCGTCGGCAACCAGATATAATCATCACCTCCGACGACAATGCCCTCAGCTTCATGGAGGAGTATCATCAAAGGCTCTTTCCGAAGGTTCCGGTGATTTTCTGCGGAGTCAACGATCTGAGAAAAGCTTTATCTGTCGACAGAGATTACTTTACAGGTCTCGTTGAGACTTTGGACATGTCTGACAACATTGCTCTGGCTCGGCGCCTCTTTCCTGGGATAAATGAGATCGTCATAGTTAGCGATAGTTCCCCGACTGGAATTGGTACCCGGCAGATGGCAGTAGATGCTGAAGAGAATTACCCTGATCTGGCCTTTTCATACCTAAACAGTGAGGATTTGAGCACTGATGAAATGCTTCAAAGGCTTCGCAAACTTCAAGTGACCAGCACAGTCATTGCCCCGGCCTGGTATATCGATAAAGAAGGGAATACCTTTGACAATGAAGCTATCTACCCCCGTATTTCGGAAGCTTCGGCTGTTCCAGTTCTGGGCACATCAAGTGCTAATATCGGCCTGGGTATTATCGGTGGAAAAGTCAATAGTGGTACAATACAGGGGGAGTATTCTGCAAATCAGGCTTTGCGTATCCTCTCCGGCAAAGTTACGATCAAGGATTTACCTGTCGAGACAAAAAGTCAGAACCGCTATATGTTTGACCACCGACAACTCACCCGTTTTGCCATCTCAGAAGGACACCTTCCTGAAGGTGCAATAATCTTAAATCGCCCTGTTCCTTTTTATGAACGCTACAAGAGAGAAACTACCATTGTTGTAGTAGCATTCCTTTCTCTTTTCGTTCTTATAGCATTTCTCATGTGGAACATCCGACGTCGCAAACAGGTTGAGCGGGACCTTGTTCATCAAAAGCATCTGGCCGAGCAGTATCTCAATATAGTCGAAGTTATTCTGGTGGCATTCGATGATCAGGCCAACATAACTTTCCTGAACCGTAAAGGTTGTGAAGTCCTTGGCTATAGGGAAGGTGAACTGCTTGGAAGAGATTGGTTTAAGGTTTGCCTGCCACCGGAAGAATATGAGCCAGTCTTTTCAGCATATAAGGGGTTGCTTGATGGTGAGGTGGAGCTTTACAAATATCATGAAAATTACGTGCTGACAAAATCCGGAGAAAAGCGCCTTGTCGCCTGGAATAATGTTTTAAGGAAAGATAGCAGTGGCAGTATTGTTGGCCTGTTAAGCTCTGGTGAGGATATCACCGACCGCAAACTCATGGAACAAGAACTACGCGACAGTGAAGAACGATTTCGAACACTCCACAAAGCGTCTTTTGGAGGGATTGTAATTCATGACAACGGCATAATTTTAGATTGCAATCAGGGTCTCTGTGATATGACCGGATATACCTTTGATGAGCTGATCGGCACGAATGGTCTCAGGCTTATTGCCCCAGATTCGCTGGAAGAGGTTACAAGAAAGATGATGTCTGAGGCCGAGGAACCCTACGAAGTTGAAGGGATCCGTAAAGACGGAACCATCTATCCACTCTATCTGCAAAGTAAGTTTATTCCGTACAAGGGACGCACTGTGCGAGTAGGGGAATTTAGGGATATTTCCGAATTGAAACAGGCTGAAGAGGAGAGAATCCGCCTCGAATCCCAGCTCCGTCAATCCCAGAAAATTGAATCCGTAGGACAACTTGCCGGTGGAGTTGCTCACGATTTCAATAATATGCTGTCGGCGATTCTCGGTCATTCAGAATTGGCGATGATGCGATGCCCGCCATCGGAGTCAGTCTATTCTCATCTTAAGGGAATACAAGAAGCCGCCAACCGTTCATCGGCCTTAGTAAGTCAGCTTCTGGCTTTTGCTCGTAAGCAAACCATTGCTCCTAAGGTTTTGAATATAAATGCTATGTCAAGTTCCATACTCAAAATGATCCGCCGGGTGATCGGCGAGGACATTGATCTGGCATGGTCTCCTGGATCAGATCTGTGGAAGATAAAAATGGATCCCTCTCAAGTTGATCAGATTCTGGTGAATTTGTGTGTCAACGCCAGGGATGCAATCACCGGTGTTGGCAAGATTACCATAGAAACCAGGAATGCCACTTTTGATCAGGCATATTGCGAAGTTCATATCGGTTTTGTCCCCGGAGATTTTGTAATGTTGGCGATCAGCGATAATGGTTCAGGTATGAGCAAAGACGTTCAAGATCACATCTTTGAACCTTTTTACACAACGAAAGAACTTGGAAAAGGTACGGGGCTTGGACTTGCAACCGTATATGGTATTGTCAAACAAAACAGAGGATTCATCAACGTATACAGTGAAGTCAATGAAGGAACAACCTTCAGGATCTACCTGCCCCGCTTCATGGGTGAAGATGCGGTGCAAACGACTGAGACAGCAACTGAGGCACCAGAAGGCAAAGGTGAGACGATATTGTTGGTGGAGGATGAGTCTGTGATACTTGAAGTTGGTCAGACAATGCTGAAAGAGTTGGGCTATGTGGTCTTGGTCGCCGGTACGCCAGGAGAGGCGATCAATATAGCGAAAAACCACGCTTCCGAAATAGATCTGTTGATCACAGATGTTATTATGCCAGAGATGAACGGCCGGGATCTTGCTAAATTAATTCGTAATATACGGCCTGAGGTGAAATGTTTGTTCACCTCAGGGTATACTGCCGACGTCATAGCTCATCATGGCGTTTTGGATGAAGGCGTGTGGTTTCTCCCAAAACCATTCTCTATGAAAGACCTTGCCTTAAAGGTTCACCAGACACTGGAAGAGAAGTATTACTAATAATAAATTTCTCAAGGTTATCTCAATGTCGTTGGCGTGTGTAGTTACGTCTTCGTTGTTTGGCCATGAATTACCTCCTCAAGAATTGTTATTTCACTCTTAAGAAAGTATCCATCAAATTCCTACCACATCACACAGAAGTGGTCCAAGCGTTCGGACCACTTCTTTGTATTACATTGCAATGTTCTAAAAGAGTTTTCGCCGATGCAGTTATCCAGCAAATACCGCAGCGATCTTCTCAGCTGCCCAGTCAACCTCGTCTTTAGTGATGATCAGGGGGGGAGCGATGCGGATGATATGATCATGAGTTTCTTTGCAGAGAAGTCCGCTGTCTTTGAGTTTATAGCAATACTGGCGGGCGCCGCCTGCCTCTGGCGATAATTCCACGGCAATCATCAACCCCCGGCCACGTACTTCCTTGATTAGCGGGTTGTTCAGTTTTTGCAGTTTTCCGAGGAAGTAGGCTCCCATTTTTGCGGAGTTTTCTACCATATTCTCTTCAACCAGGACCTTTATTGCTGCACGGGCTACAGCGCAGCCGAGCGGGTTGCCGCCAAATGTCGAACCATGCTCGCCAGGCTGCAGGACGCCCATGACCTCGGTGTTGGAGAGAACCGCGGAAACCGGGTAAAAGCCGCCGGAAAGGGCTTTGCCGACCAGGGTTAAATCCGCCTCGATTCCTTCATGCTCTTCAGCCAGCAATTTGCCGGTTCGTCCCAGGCCGGTCTGGATCTCATCAAGGATGAGAATAATGTTGTGCTGGGTGCAAAGCTCACGCGCCTTTTTCAAATATCCGGCGGGTGGAATGATGACCCCGGCTTCGCCCTGAATGGGTTCAACCATGAAGGCAACAGTGTTCGGGGTGATCGCTTCTTCAAGCGCTTTGCTGTCACCGAAGGGAACGACCTTGAAGCCGGGAGTAAAAGGACCGAAGCCGGTGCGGGATTTGGGGTCGGTGCTAAAACTGACGATAGAAAGGGTTCTTCCATGGAAGTTTTCGCTACAGACAATGACCTCAGCCTGGCCCTCAGGTACTCCCTTGACCTCATATCCCCACTTTCGTACTGTCTTGATGGCTGATTCTACCGCTTCTGCACCGCTGTTCATCGGCAGCATCTTATGGGAATTTGTCAGCTCGCACAGTTCCTTGTACAGCAGGCCTAACTGGTCGTTACGAAATGCACGAGAAGTGAGGGTGAGCTTTTGGGCCTGCTCGATTAAGGCTGCAAGAATTTTGGGATGGCAATGGCCTTGATTGACTGCTGAATAGGCGGAAAGGCAGTCCAGATATTTTTTTCCTTCAACGTCCCATACCCAGACACCGGCCCCTTTACAGAGTACGACATCAAGCGGCTTGTAGTTGTGTGCCCCGAGGGTGTTTTCAAGTTGGATGATTTCAGCAGTATTCATGGTCGAAACTCCTTTGCGGTAAAATGTGGTGCCTGGTTATAGGTTTTATATATGTGTATTTCAAGGTCTGGCACAATTACTGGTCAACGATTCGAGGCACCCGTTGAGAGATCGCTGTCACAATCTCATAATTAATGGTTTCTTGTTTTGCAGCGAGTTCATCGGCTGTGATGGTTTCGCTGCCCTGATTACCTATTATGACCACTTCATCGCCTAAAGAAACGCTGTTGCCGAGTGGGGTCACATCAATCATACACTGGTCCATACATATACGGCCAACCTGACGGCAACGCACTCCGCAGGCAAGTACTTCAAGTCTATTGCTGAGTTGGCGGCTGATGCCGTCTCCGTAACCAACTGGTATGGTGGCAATACGTGCCAAATTCTCAGTGCTGTAGGTGTGTCCGTAACTGATACCTGTTCCTGCTGGCACATCTTTGAGGAAGGTTATGCGACTTTTTAAAGATAATACCGGTTTCAGTTTTTCCAGCTCCGGCAGCTGCATGTCGGCCGACGGTTTGAGTCCATAAATGGAAATCCCAGGCCGAATTGCATCAAAGTGCGCATCCTGCAAGGCAAAGAGTGCTGCGCTGTTGGCAAAATGATAGAGGGGAATGTTGTGGCGGGCCGTGTCTTTTTTCAGTCTGGCAAAGACGTCGATCTGGTTTTGCGAGAAGGTGTGATCGTTTTCGTCAGCTCGTGGAAAATGGCTGCAGATTCCCTGCACAATAATGTTGTGATGTTGTGAGCACTCGTCGAGAAAAGCAGGCACATGTTCGGGGTAGAGTCCCATTCTGCCCATGCCAGTATCGACTTTTACGTGAATAGTGACCTGTTTCTCTTGCCCGCTTGCCACCTCTGCCAGGGCACGTAACTGTTCGAGGCTGCAGACTACCGGTTGAAATCCATAGTGGATAATATAATCACTATTTTCGGGCAGGGTGGGAGACAAAATGATGAATGTGGCCTGTATGCCACGTTCCGCAAGTTCCGCCGCCTCGCTGATATGGGCCGTGCAAAGTGTTGTGTAGCCGAGCTGAATAAGGTGTCGGGCAATGATCTCCGAGCCATGGCCATAAGCATTAGCCTTGATTGCCGGGAAGAGTGGACGATTGCCTGCCAGTTTCTGGAGCAGGTGCATGTTGTGGCTCAGATGATCCAGGTTGATAGACGCCTGGGTCAGGTGGGTGGTACGGTAGTTCACAGTGTAAATCTCTCAAGATCTGTATTTTAATGCTATGTAGCTCTTTCGCTTGTCCCGGATTTTTTCGAGGTATCTCGTAATTAAAATCGCAGCTTCGCTGATGTTCTATAGTAACGAAGCTGCAAAAACCGATCAAGACAACGTTTTCCGTCTCTAGCGCCGGGCGCCTGGTGAAAGTTATTCATTACCAGCTCTATGCTGCTGAAGCCACATCTAGAGGAAAGGGACGCTGTCTATATCATCATTTTCCGTGTCATCTGGAAGAATCAACTCTCCATGACCGTGATAAGTATCTCAAGTGGCAGTTTTTTCCTCTTCTAAGTTCGTTACCATACTCCCTCCCCACTAAAACCAAAATTCTGAAGGAGATGAAGTTGAACATGGGGTGATTTACCATGCCATGCTCAACACTTCCCGTAATATTTTCAGTCGTAGGCGTGACGCGGACATTTCAAGGTAAGTATCTTGTTTCGTTATGTCGATGGCACGACGGTTTTTCATTGGTCCTATGGTTTTGATTGTGAGAAGAAAGGCGTCCTCATGGGTCTCGGGCATTGGGGTGCGATAGATCCTTATCTGACGCGGTCGAATTGGTGGGTTGAGAAAAAAGGCCCTGTTGTTCTTGTGGTAGTAGCGTTCGGAAATCGAAAGGGGAATTTTGACAAATATGTTAGAAGAAACCGTTATGGATTGCTTTGTTTGTTAGGCACTGTTCGATGTCTATGGGTGAAGTGGTGATAGTCTTTTATCTCAAGTATGAGGCTTGGTATAGAAAATTTATCTAATAGTTTGATAAATTAATATTTTATGGCAGGTCGTAGATTGCGATTATCTGTGAATATTCTTCAGTTTTCAGGGGAAATCGTTTTTAAAGACCTGTAAAATGCAGGCCAAGATGATACAATAATGTAGATTTTATACGAATGAAATTGCAATAAAGTAATAAAATATGCAAATAGGGTGGTGATATATCCTGATCCTCAACAGGTAATACCCTGTAAATATAAACAAAAAAAACGCCTGGTCGCCTGGCAATAGTTTTGCAAACCAAAGAGCGATGGCAGGTGGTTGGAATGGTTGTCAATATAGCATGGGAAAAGGAGGAGAGATGAAATACATATCGGCAATAATCAAGCCCTTTAAGCTTAACGAGGTCCGTGAGGCACTCTCTGCAGCCGGTGTCAATGGCATGACGGTAACCGAGGTGAAAGGATTTGGCCGTCAGAAAGGCCATACTGAAATTTATCGAGGCGCTGAGTATCTGGTAGATTTCATGCCTAAAATGAAGATTGAGGCAGCCGTAACCGATGACCAGTATGCGCTGGCCATTGAAAAAATCAAACAGGCGGCACATACCGGCCAAATCGGTGACGGTAAAATATTTGTCTTCGATCTGGCGGAAGTTATCCGAATCCGTACCGGAGAATCGGGATCTGATGCAATCTGAAAGAAAGGGGAGACTTGCCATGAATAAAACTGCTGCTGCTCTGACGCCTATCCTGACACTATTGCTGCTGAGCTGTGCTGGCGTCGCTTTCGGTGCCGATGTGCCAGTACCCGACAAGGGCGATACCGCCTGGATGATCGTGGCCACTCTTTTGGTCACCCTGATGACTATTCCCGGCCTCGCCCTCTTTTATGGCGGCCTGGTTCGCACCAAAAATATGCTGTCGGTGCTTATGCAGGTTTTCACCGTTTTTTCATTGTGCATCGTGTTATGGGTAATTTACGGCTACAGTCTGGCCTTTACTGAGGGTAATGCTTTTATTGGTGGTTTCAGTAAGATTTTCCTCAAAGGAGTCACCGTCGATTCTGTGGCAGCCACCTTCAGTAAAGGGGTGGTTATCCCTGAATTTGTCTATATCTTCTTTCAGGCAACTTTTGCGGCGATTACTCCGGCTCTCATAATCGGGGCCTTTGCTGAACGTATGAAATTTTCTGCAGTACTGGGGTTTATTGTTATCTGGTTCACCTTTGCCTATCTGCCGATGGCCCATATGGTGTGGTTCTGGGCCGGACCTGATGCCTATACCGATGCTGACGCCGCTGCTAAAGCTGGTGCAACAGCAGGATTCCTGTTTCAGAAAGGGGCGATTGACTTTGCAGGCGGTACTGTTGTCCATATCAATGCCGCTATAGCTGGTCTTGTTGGCGCTTTTATGGTTGGCAAAAGGGTGGGCTATGGCAAGGAATCAATGGCCCCGCACAGTCTGACCATGACCATGATCGGCGCTTCGTTATTGTGGGTTGGCTGGTTCGGGTTTAACGCGGGTTCAAATCTTGAGGCCACAGGTCTGGCGGCGCTGGCCTTTGGCAACACCATGACCGCCACTGCTGCTGCCGCGCTCTCATGGCTGTTTACTGAGTGGGTCTTAAAGGGTAAACCTTCCATGCTTGGCGCAGCTTCCGGAGCTGTTGCCGGGTTGGTTGCTGTTACCCCGGCGTGTGGTTGGGTCGGTATTGGCGGGGCGTTAGTTATCGGTCTTCTTGCCGGTATAGTCTGCCTCTGGGGTGTAAACAGCCTGAAAAAAATGCTGGGTGCCGATGATGCTCTAGACGTGTTTGGCGTGCATGGTGTCGGTGGTATCCTTGGTGCGCTTTTGACCGGCATCTTCGCTAACCCGGATCTGGGTGGTGTGGGTGTCTATGATTATGTGGCAAATCAGGTTGCCGAATATTCTACCTCAGCACAGATGATCAGCCAGTTATGGGGTGTTGTGCTTACTCTGGTGTGGTCCGGCCTGGTGTCAGTCGTCGCGTATAAAGTGATTGATATGACCATTGGTCTGCGGGTCAGTGAGGAAGAGGAGCGTGAAGGCCTCGATACCACGAGTCATGGCGAGACAGCCTACCGATATTGAGATTTACAAAATACTGTTGATTCGGCCCTCCATCCTGTATTGCCAGGTTGGAGGGTTTTTTTATGTGGGATATCTTTTATCGGTTTGTACGCTGCATCTGACCATATGCTCGAAGGACGGTGACCTGGTCGAGGATATTCATTCGTGATCACATTGTAGTTTTACCCGGGGACTTATTTTTCCACGAGTTCCTGATCGAACGGTTGAATTCCAGTACCGTCGGCAGCCTGGCAGACATAGAGCCGCGGTTCGGTCTGCATTCGAGCTGCATATGCGCTGCTCACCTCTTCGACAAAATCTTTCTCCCGACCTTTTTCCACCAGGGCAACGGCGCAACCAGCAAATCCTGCCCCGGTCATTCTGGCCCCAAGACAGGCGGAATGTTCCATTGCACACTCAACCATTGTGTTTAATGCCGTCCCCGACACATCGAAATCGTCGCGCAGACTGCAGTGGCTTTCATACATCAGCCTTCCCAGTTCATGTCCTGCATCGTTTTGCATTGCTTTTGCGGCCTGCAAAACCCGATCGTTTTCCAGGATAATGTGTTTGGCCCGCAGGTAGGCAAGCGGCGACAGTTGTGGGCGAAACTGCTCCAGCATCTCTTCATTACCATCGCGGAGATAGGCGATATTCATTTTACCGGCAGCCTCGAAACACTGTGCTCTTCGCTCGTTATAGGCGGAATCGACCAACCCTCGTCTGGTACCGGTGTCGAGGATGATGATGGTGCTTTTCTTCGGTAAAGGACAGAGTGTGGAAGAGTGATCGCGGCAGTCGATGAGCAGGGCATGGTCTTTCCGGCCGCAGGCGCAGATGGCCTGATCCATGATGCCGCAGTTCATGCCGACCCACTCGTTTTCAACGCGTTGGCCAAGTATTGCCATCTTCATGGGTTGCCAGTCTATTCCGGCGGTATAGGTTGCGGCCCGGAGAATACCAAGCTCAAGTGCTGCCGAGGATGAGAGACTGGCGCCGACCGGAATGTTGCCGGTGATAACCATGTCGAATCCACATGGAGTGTGACCCATCTGCTGCAGTACCCAGATACAGCCGGTTATATATTCACCCCAGCTGAATTCACCTTTTCGCAGTGAAGATGAAGTAAATGAAATTTCAGCATTGAACTCGGTTGAGTAAACCCTGATCAGGTCATCGGTCCGCTTTTTTATAGCCATCATCAAGGACCGGTCGATAGCCATGGGCAGGACGAAACCATCATTGAAGTCGGTATATTCGCCGATGATATTGACCCGACCCGGTGAGGTGACCACCAATTCGGGGATACTGTCGAAATGTTGCTTGAACTGACGGGACAGTTCCTGCTCAAGTATGGTTGAAGGATTTTCAGCGCGCACCCTATCTTCTCCTCATTGAATAATGGGTTGTCGACTGGTTACGGAGCATTTCCGCCGCCGTTTCGGGCAGGATGTCCCGCTGAGGACATCCCAGCATTTCATAGCCGACCATGAACTTTTTAATGTCCGCCGAACGCAGGAGCGGTGGGTAATAGTGGGCATGCAGCTGCCAGTGGTCGTTGTTCCCGTTGTTGGCAGGAGCACCATGCCAGCCCATGGAGTAGGGAAAAGAGGTTGAAAAGAGATTGTCGTACTTTACCAGCAATTCTTTCATGATGGCGGCAAGCCCTTGTCGTTGGGCATCATCCAGGTCTTGCAGCCGCCGGGTGGGGTGAAGAGGTGCGAGCAGCACCTCGAAGGGCCAGGTGGCCCAGTAGGGAACAACGCACAGCCACTGATCGTTTTCAGCAACGATACGTTCCCTTTTATCTTTTTCCCGTGCCAGATATTCCACCAGCAGGTTCTTGCCGTGCTGCTGGAGATAGACTTTCTGGTAATGGTCTTCTTTGGCAGGCTCTTCGGGGATATAGTCACTGGCCCAGATCTGGCCGTGGGGATGCGGATTGGAGCAACCCATGATCTCGCCCTTGTTCTCAAAAATCTGGACCCATCGGTATTTTTTGCTCAGTTCAATCATCTGTGCTTTCCAGATATCAATCACCGCCAACAGGTCTTTTTCCTCCATCTGGGCGAGGGTCAGGTTGTGATTTCTGGAAAAACAGATGACCCGGCAGGTGCCATCAGTGGATTCGGAACGGAACAGCCCGTCCTCGTCTTCTTGAAAAGGTTGGGTACACTGCGTTAATGCTTTGAAGTCGTTATCGAAGACAAAAGTGCTGGCATACTCTTCATTTTTCTTTCCGCCCATGCGGGTGTTGCCGGGGCAGAGGTAGCAGGTGGGGTCATATCCCGGGGGCTGGCTGATGGTTGCGTCCTCGGTTCTGCCCTGCCATGGCCGCTGGGTGCGGTGGGGGGAGAGCAACAGCCATTGGCCGGTAAGCGGGTTATATCTCCGGTGGGGATGGAGTGTATTGCTATTTTGATCCATTATGTGGATTTCCGTATGATGAGTTTGGTCTTTTTCACCAGAATAACGGGGGAGACGTTGTCGACCCCTTTCTCGATCTGTTCAAGCAGCAGAGCGGCAGCACTTTTGCCGATGTCATAGGACATCTGATCAACGGTGGTGAGTGGCGGCTCGATAAGCGCGGAGATCGGATTGTTGGAAAATCCGGCCAGGGCGATATCATTGGGGATGCGTAACCCCTGTTGCTTGATGACCAAGTACGCACCAAGCGCCACAGGGTCGTTGACACAGAAAATTGCGTCGGGACGTTTGGGGAGGGCAAGGAGCTTTTCCGCCCCATGGGTGCCGTCGCTGTTACGATATCCACCGCGGACAATGAGGGACTCATCTATTGTCAGGCCCCGATCGATCAGCGCGTCGCGGTAGCCACATTCCCGCTCCCGACCGATGAGGATATTCGACGGGCCAGCGATATGGGCAATATGTTTGTAGCCTCTATCGATAAGGTGGCTCACAAGTTGATACGCACCGTTATGGTCATCAACTTTTACCTGACTTCCTGTTAAGTCTTCATGGGTACGATCAAAGAAGACTACGGGGATCTTGCGTTTTTTCAAGATATCGAAGTGGCTGACATCCATGGTTGACTGGGAGAGGGACACCAGCAGTCCGGCAACCCTGTTGGAAACCATGGCCCGCAGGTTGAGTTTTTCCCGCTCATAGTCTTCGTTGCTCTGGCAGACCATGATGGTGAACCCTGCGTTATAAGCGAGATCCTCGATACCGCTGATGGCGGAAGAGAAAAAGTGGTGCTGGATCTCAGGAACAATGATGCCGATAGTGCTGGTGCGTTGTTTCTTGAAGCCCTGAGCAATACTGTCAGGAAAATAGTCCAGACGTGCAGCTATCTCTTTGACTTTCGTTTTCGTTGCTTCGCTGATGTCGGGATGGTCGTGCAGGGCACGGGAAACCGTGGAGGCTGATAGCCCTAATTCTCGGGCAATATCTGTGATAGTGGCTCTAAACATGATGTCGCAACCTTAATACATTGGATCAAAGTGGTTGCCAATGTTACTGCAAACGTTTGCGATTGGCTCTAATAATATGACGCCACTTTCTCCTTAACCGAGGAGAATTGCCTTATCCGTTTTTCATCCTGTATCGATCAATCGGTCTGAGACGGACCGGAAAGTACTGTACGGATAAGTGAGGCGATTTCTTTCTTTTCGATTGGTTTCATTGCAAATCCTTTTATACCGGCAGACTTGACTTTTTCCTCGGAGATAACCGTGCTAAATCCAGTACAGAGAATAACAGGTAGTAATGGTCTGAGCTGCAGCATTCTTCGAGCAAGATCGAAACCGGTCATCCCTGGCATTGTCTGGTCGGTTATTACCAGATCAAATGCATCAGGATCGTTACTGAAAGTGGCAAGTGCCTCGAGGCTGCTTGTCCGTACCGTTACATGATAACCGAGTCTTTCAAGCATGGTCTTGGCCATTATGGCCAGCGGCTCCTCATCGTCAACAAAGAGAATGTGTTCATTTTTGCTGCCGGTGGGAAGTGGACTCTCAGATTCGTCTACTGCCTCGGCATGATCAGCAACCGGGATGAAAATGTCAAAAACAGAACCTTCGCCGATCTTGCTATTACAGCGAATGAACCCTCCATAGCTGCTGATTATGCCGTGAGCAATGGCGAGACCCATACCAGTTCCTTTGCCGACGGATTTGGTGGTGAAATAAGGATCAAAAATTTTTGCCTGAATTGCAGGTGAAATACCGGGTCCGGTATCCCTGATGGACAATTTGACGAAATCACCAGGAAGAACATTTTTTTCATTTACAATATTCTGTCTTTCCAGCGTGATATTTTTTAAAGAGATAGTGATGGTCCCTCCGGTTTCTTCCATCGCATGGAAGGCGTTCGTGCAAATGTTCATCAGCACTTGATGAATCTGAGTTGGATCGGCAACGATCAGCCAGGGTTTTGACTCTAAATCGTGTTGTATGGCTATCGTTGTCGGCAATGAGGCCCTGAGGAGTTTCACTATTTCTTTAACAATTATTACTGGTTGGATCAAAATCCGTTCAATTTCGGATTGACGGCTAAATGCGACGATTTGCCTGACGAGATCTTTGGCCCTTTTGCCGGCAACTATGATTTGCTCAATATCTCCAGCCAACACGGAATCAGGTGGGCAGTCTTCATGAGCCATTTCAGCATACCCAAGGATTGCCCCAAGGATATTATTGAAATCGTGTGCAATTCCTCCAGCCAAGACGCCGATTGCCTCCATTTTCTGCGCCTGTGCCAGTTGTTTTTGCAAGACCCTTCCTTCCTCTTCCTGTCGTAGACGTTCTGTGATGTCACGCATTATTGCCAGGTTGCCCAACCATTGCTGGTTCTCGTCAAAGAGTTTGGCTCCGAAAGTTTCAGCGGGAAATTCCACGCCGTTTCTCTTGCGATAATACGTGATGAATCGATCACTTTGTTTCTGGGAATTTTGAGCAAAAACAGCTGCGCCGGCTTGGCGATAACAGTCGTCATTGGCATAGAGGAGCGTAGTGGATTTACCCAGCAGTTTATCTGGATTATACCCGAAGGTGTGTTTCACCCCGTTGTTAGCAAGTTGTATTTCACGGTTTGCGTTGGTAATAACAACTCCATCTGGAATTGTATTAAACATGGTTTCGAAAAGTTGTTTTTGTCTTGAGAGCTCCTCTTCGGCTTGCTTGCGCTCAGTGATGTCGTTATAGATTTGCACGACTTCGCCTGATGGTAGCTTGTAGATAAAATTTTTCCGCCATCCTTGTCGATATTGATCACTATAATAAAATTCAGGTATATCTAAGCTTTGTCCAGAGTTATATACTTGCCGCAATGCGTCAAGGAGTCCGGCCTTTGCCATATTAGGAAAAATGTCCAGTAAATGTTTTCCTAACACCTCTCTTTTTTTAATATGGCTTATTTTTTCAGCAGCTTCATTGATGTTGACGAAAATAAAATCATTGCCATTATCAACGGGTTTATAGATGGCAACACCGCTATTGATAGAATTGAATAATGCAAGATAACGCGTCTCGTTTTCCTTGATTTCTTTATCAGCCGCTTTACGTTCTGTTACATCACGAATAACACTTAAAAAGCCGACTGTTTGACCATTGTCGTCATTTACCGGAACACCAAGGGTTTCTGCTGAAAAGAATGTTCCGTCTTTACGTTTGTATTCTATCTCATATATTGGATGTGAACTATGCCTGTTTTTATTGTAACGAATTTTCCCCTGCTGGAAATATTCATCATGGTTGGCGTAAAGAAATTGCGTCGTCTCTCCTGCAATTTCTTGAAAGGCATACCCAAAAGTCAACTCAAAGGCAGGATTAACTCTGATGATTCGTCGATCAAGATCCACAAAGACGATGGCATCGGTTATTGAATTAAATATCGCCTGAAATTCAGCATGTCGTTGCACCAACTGTTGTTCAAGTCTTTTTTTATCCGATATATCGTTGAACAGGAAAAGAAGATGTTTTTCTCCACCTATTTCAAAGCAGGAAAGACTGCCGTCAAACCATGCCTCTTTTCCAAAGGTATTTACGGTATGTACTACCCGTTGAAGAGTCTTTCCGGATTTTAGAACGGTCTCCATGTCTTCCAGGATCCCGGTTCTTTTGTAGGAATCCATTTTCGTATAATCGAGTAACAGGAGCTGTTCTTCTGAAGTCTTGAAAATTTTGGCAGCAGCTGGGTTCGCTAGTATACAGGGGCCGGATTCTTTGAAAACCATGAGTCCGATTGTTGAGGTATCTATAACCAGTTGATTGAATTCGAGAGTTTCTCTAAGCTTCTCCTCAGCTTTTTTTATCGGCGTTACATCTTGGAAAATGCAGGCAAAATGGTTTATCGCTGGCCTATATGCTGTCACTTTAAAATGTTTTTTCAGTTCCTGTGAATAATTTTCAAAAACAATAGCTTCACCGGTCAAGGCAACTTTGCCATACGTATCGATCCAGTGTTGCTCCGTAGCCGGCATCACCTGGAGAACTGTGCGACCTATCAGGTCGCTACCGTTGAGGCCGGTCAATTTTTCAAAGGCTGGATTAATGTTCAGAAAACGGTAATCAACAGGCGCACCGGATGCGTCGCATATGATTTCATGGAGAGCAAAACCATCGAGCATCTTCTCGAACAGGTTGTGATAATTTTCTTTGTTTGCTTGGAGTTTCTTTTCAGTAAAATATCTTTGGGATATGTCAAATGCGGTGCCACGCGTTCCGGTAATATTGCCTTCTTTATCGACAACACATTTTGCATTGAAGACTAAATGAATCGGCTGGCTATCTTTACCAATATGAACGCTTTCCCAGTTTTTGACGGTGTTGCCCTGCATGAGTCGCTGGAATTCAGACCAGTCCTTTTCGGCGTATTCGGGAGCTTGAAACGTTGTAAAGGTTTGCCCGAGCATTTCCTCAATTGTATAGCCAAAGACATCTTCCCAGGCAGGATTCAGATAAATGTATCTCCCTTTGGTGTCGCATTGCCAGATCAGATCCTGAGATGTCTCTACAAGGTCCTGATACAAGGTCATAGAATCATGATATTGTTCCTCGGCCTGTTTAAATTGCGTCAGATCTGTATGTGCCCCAAGCATTCGGATTGGCTTACCTGCTCCATTGCGTATTGCAATACCACGGCAACGCACCCAGACAGTTGAACCATTTTTATGCGTATACCTGACGATCTGGTCGTAGGGATGTTTGGGGTCGGCACAATGTTGATGAAAGTTCTCGAGTGCGACTTCAAGATCTTCAGGAAAAATAATATCTTGCCATTCACTTGCTAAGTGTTTTTTCTCAGATGGATCATAACCAAGGATTTCCCAGAACTGGGGACTCAACCATTCATGTTCAGGTTTCTCAAGATCCCAGTACCATAAGCCATCCAAGGAGCCTTTTTGGAGGAAATCAAAGATAGAACTGTTCTCCTGGACCAGGGAGTACAACTCCCTTTTGAGATAATGAGTGTCTGTATTCATGAAAATATGATGAAAAAAATGAAAAATTATATACGTTGAAAATCGTTTAAGGTTGAGAACGACGGAGCTTTTACTCTACAAGGGTTCCGCTGAGTACTTTTCTAACAAGTGTCGCAATTTCAGTTTTATCCAAAGGTTTCATGATAAAACCCTTGATGCCTGCTTCTTTGACCGTATTTTCAGAGATGATATTGCTGTATCCTGTGCAGAGAATAATCGGTATGTCAGGACGAATTTGCAACATTCGCCGTGCCAACTCAATGCCGGTCATGCCTGGCATTGTCTGATCGGTGATCACCAAATCAAAGGAATCGGGATGGTCGGTGAACGTATTGAGAGCGTCCAGGCTGCTTGTTCGAACTGTGACAGCGTAGCCGAGCCTTCTCAACATAACTTGGGACATCTCCACAAGCATGGTTTCATCATCGACAAAAAGAATACGCTCTGAGCCTTGTGGAGCTGTTTCGATTGGTTTGGGGTCGGAATGGACCTCTTCCTCAAGCGCCGGGAGATAGATATGAAAGACCGTCCCCTTGTTCAACTGACTGTGGCATCTGATACAACCGCCATAACTGTTGACGATACCGTGGACGATGGCAAGGCCCATACCGGTGCCTTTACCGGCATCTTTTGTGGTGAAATACGGTTCAAATATCCTTTCCCTAATCCCATCGGGTATTCCCGAACCACTATCGGCAATAGAGAGACAGACAAAGTTGCCCGATCGACAATGAGGGAATCCCGCGAGATCCTTTTGGGAAAGAACTTTCATCTTCAATGCAATGGTGAGGGTTCCACCGGTCTCTTCCATCGCGTGAAAGGCGTTGGTGGAGATGTTCATGATGATCTGCAGGATTTTGGTTGGATCAGCCCAAATATGCTCAATATGGGGCTCGATATCCTGCACAATGGCAATAGTCGATGGAAGTGAGGATCTCAGGAGTTTAACCGCTTCCTTAACAATGGTTGTCGGCAGAAGCTGAACCTGCTGTGTTTCCTCTTGGCGGCTGAAGGTAAGAATTTGTTTGACCAGATCCTTCGCCCTGTGTCCTGCCTTGATTACCTGATCCAGGTCGCTTGCTGTTGTTGACCCTTCAGCGCAATCATCCCTTGCCATCTGGGCATAACCGATGATTGCACCAAGAATGTTATTGAAATCATGGGCAATGCCCCCGGCCAGAGTGCCTATGGCCTCCATTTTCTGGGCCTGGAGAAGGTGGTTCTGAAGAATTTTCCGTTCTTCTTTATCTTTTTTGATTTCAGTAATATCGGTAAAGACCACAATAGCTGCTTGTATTGCACCATTTTTGTCGCGTACAGGAGCAGCATTAGCCTCGACGATGCGATCATCGGTATTTGATCGCCGGACTATGAATTCCCGACTGCAGGTGTCGCCAAACAAAATCGCTCTTGCCAGTGGCACCTCTTCAGTTTTCAAGGGACGTCTATCGAGATCGAGTAGTTGCCAACTGGAGACATATTCATTGAGCCCTACTTCATCGACGATGGAATGGCTGTCTCCGCCGCGAATACGTAAGCCTGCATTATTCACATAGCGGAGCCTGCCATCCGGAGCATCCGCGATGGCAATACCTGCCGGACTCTGGTCCATGGCTGCCTGTAAGATGGCATTTGATTGAAAGAGCAGTTCTTCCGTATGTTTACGGGCAGTGATATTGATGACGAACCCATCGATAACCAACTCGTCGGCTTGGTTATCACCATTGTCACCGGGTTGTAATCTTGCGCTGGTCGACAGCCAGAGATGTTGGCCGTGTATTGGCCCTGTTGCAAATTCAAAATTATTAACCGAACCTTTTTCTGTTATCTCGTCGATAAATTCCTGCCGCCGGTTGCGATCGGCACAAAGCTGGATGTAAATATCGTTGTAGCTATTGATGACTTCTTCGGCAGACCGGCATCCGAGAATTTCGACCATGACCTTGTTGACGGCCAGCACCTTACCGTCCAAGGTTGTTCGAAAGATACCTAAAGGGGAGTTTTCAAAAAGATCGCGGTATTTGGCTTCACTTTTCTGCAGGGCAAGCTGGCTTATTTTGAGTTTGCGATCCATCCTATGGCGATGGAGTGACATTTCAATGGTGGCCGCCAGTTCTCGATCGGGTACCGGTTTGATGAGGTATCCGTATGGTGCTGCAATTTTAGCTTTTTCCAGCAGGGGATCATGGGAAAATCCGGTGAGAAAGACGATGGGAATGTCAAATGTGTCTCGAATACTTTCTGCAGCACTGATGCCATTCATTTCGCCTGCCAGTTCGATATCCATCAGAACCAGGTCAACAGGATTGTTTGTGAGAAAGTTAACGACATCTTCCCCATATGCCAGTGGCCCTGCAACGGAATAGCCTAGTCTTGAAATCGTGTCCTGCAGGTAATATGCTAAAATTCCATCATCTTCAACAATGAGAATAGAAGCTTTACTCATAGGATTTTCTCTCGTCTCGAATGGAAAAGGTGAGGGTAAACCGAGTGCCTGCTGTCTGGTCGACGGAATAACGGCCGGCAAGCTGGTGCTGACCGAGCATACGAACCAGGACCAGACCAAGGGTTTGAGCCTGGCTCCAATCAAATTTCGGATCTAAACCGATGCCATTGTCTGCAACGGACAAGGTGAAAATGCCATCCTCAAGAACAAGTGATATCATGATTCTGCAGAGTTCAGCATCATGTGGAGCACGCCCTTCGGGAAATGCGTATTTCAGTGAGTTGGTGACCAGTTCGTTGATAATCATGCCGCAGGGGACAGCGAGATCAAGTGGCATTCGTATTCCGTGAGCGTCTATTTCACAACAGATGTTGGGAGAGCCGAAAGATGTTCGCAGATGTGATACAAGAGATTGGAGATATTCCTGAAAATCGATTTCAGAAAGAGAATCCGAGCGATAGAGTTTTTCATGGACGAGGCTCATCGCTCGAACCCTGGAAGTGAGTACCGCCAGGGTGTCTCGAGTTGACGAATCAACCATGATCCGTCTCTGGAGTTCAAAAAGGCCGATAATGGCGGCAAGATTATTCTTGACCCGGTGATGTACCTCACGCAGCAGAACTTCTTTCTCGGCGAGGGTTGTCTGCAGGGCCTTGTCTGCATTTTTCCATTCAGTGATATCGTTAAGAAAAATAAGGGTGGCTGGCTTCTCATTCCAGATTATCCTTGAACAGTTCTGTTCCATCCATTTGATGTCACCATTTTTACAGATGATCCTGAAACAATAGGACGAGGTTTTCTCTCCCTGTGTCAACCATTTGCGGTTGTGCCTGGCAACCATTGCCCTGTCATCTTCGTGGATGAAAGAAGCCAATGACCCGGCCGTCAATTCATCGTGAGTGTAACCGCTCATCGTCATCGCTTTCGGGTTGACCAGTACGAGTCGGTTGTCCTGGACGACAATAATAGCCTCCTGGGCATTCTCTACAAGAAGCCGATATTTCTCTTCAGAGTTTCGCAGCTCCTCATCTGTTAAATGTTTTGATAAGGACAGGGCTACATAATCCACTAACCCCTCGAGTTGTTTGATCAAGCTCAGGTTGAACCGATTTCTTTGGGGATCGTTGAATTGGAAAAGACCAAATGTGGTCTGCCGAATTCGTAAGGGTATTAATGCTACCGATTCGTACCCTTCACCATTGCATCGGTTGCGTGTCCTTGCCTGACGATCATCTTCACTGGTGGTGGCGAGCAGCTCTGAGGTGCTGTTGGTCCAGAAACTCCCGCTGTGGGTGAAGAAGGGTTTGGTTGGATCAAAACGGCCGGTAAGGATATTGCCGCACATACATTCAAGCACCGGATTGCCAAGGTTGTCGCGGAGAATGTTGCCGAAAGGATCGCGGACGCACAGGCTATTTTCAGCCTTGATGAAGGCTTTAGGGAAGCCTCTGGATTCATAATAGGGGAAGTCGTCGCCTTGCTTCAAGCGTACAGCAACAGCTTCACATCTGGTCAATGTTTGGAAAAAATCGACCAATTGATACATCAGGCTGTTCACGTTCTCGGCCAGATGACAGATCCTCAGCAGGTCGCGCTCAGTTGCCCGTTGCTCTTGCGTGCGTTTCAATACAGTGACGTCATTGTCAATTCTTTGTAAGCCTGCACATAGATGATCAGTCATGCACATCCCAAGTTGTGAGATTGTTCAACAGTATTTTGCAGAGGATAGTCTGAGCAAATAACCTTCGGGAAAAAGTGCCCCTCCACCTGGATGAAAAAAATGGTGAGAATTTACATGTGAGGTTTTGGGCGGCGACGTTTGAACGCTCATTTTCTTTTAAACGTCTACAGTTTATGCCTTCCGAAGAGGTAATGTCAAGCCGACACCTGGAGTGGCTTTTATTGGTGAAAGACAGGCTCAACCTCTCTAAGAGGATATCTGTCTTTAGCTGAGCATGGGAGGCAAAATCGCCACCGTATTTGTCTTTGTGTATGATCTCGCATGGCCCTTTTCAGATCTGAAGGTGGCAGGAATTTCCTAAGACTGTAAAAATATTTTGTATTCAACTTCCGACTCTTTCGGTGGTATGATATTTGCTTCAGGTGTTGTGGTACAAACCACTCATCTGTCGATAGAGCAATCTATTGATACCGGGTATTCATTATTCTTTTGCTTTTGCCAGGCTATGGACGATGCCTGCGATCGCCAATACGATGAGAGTGTTCACCTGAAATGAAAAAAGACAATGAACTGCAGAACGGGGGGGCGGAACTGGCAAGACGGGACGGTGCCCTGTTGGAATATAAATATTTTCGCTCTCTTTGTCTCATGACAAGGGGGGTAACGCATGATTATAACAATATCTTTACGGGGTTATCCGGGCAGCTGAGCCTGATTGCCCAGGAGGCAGGTTTTGGCTCAATAGGAGAGCATCGGATACAACTGGTCAGTGACCTGTTGACGAGGGGGGTTGACAGAACGGCTATTCTCTATGAATTTTCTCGCTATACATTCACTGAGAAAGCAGACCATTCCGTTGATCGGATACTGGAGTTTGCTGTTGAAGCGTTGAATACACTCTCCCGTTCCCACCAGTTTGTGGTTGAAAAGCGGGGAGAACTCCCACGACTGCATTGCCGAATGAAAGACATTGTCATGATGCTTTTTTATCTCGGGGAGAATGGTCTTGAGGCAATGCCTGATGGTGGCGTTGTCACGTTGATGGCCAAGAGAGAACAGCGTTTTGATGATGCACTCGTCCTCTCAGTACGAAACAAGGGAAAAGGGGTCTCCTCCATAGTTGCTGATTCGCTTTTTGAACCTTTTGTGACGACAAAAAACGCCCAGAGCGGGCTGTCTGGTTTGGGATTATATGCAGCCCGCACTATTGCCAGGGAACATGGTGGCACATTGCTCTATTCAGATGGCAACAATGGAGAAACCATCTTCGCAGCGCGATTTCCTCTGCCCCGCCAAACAGTGATACAGGATAAACAAGCGGGTGGTGAAGTGCATTTCACAGCGGCTCCCATAAAGAAAGAATTTGGAAGAAAAAGGGAGATATTCTTTGTGGTTGAAGACGACGAGGCGATGCGGGATCTGATCGTGAGCAGTTTGCAGCGTCGAGGACATGTGGTATTTTCAGCCGAAACCTGCGGCGAGGCGATTGAAGATTTTGAGCTTGTGCACGAAGCCGTTACAGTGCTTTTGATTGATGTTGGCTTGACCGATAGCGACGGATTTGAATGTTTGGAGAAATTGGCGAAGATCAGTACTCAGGCAAAGGTTATATTTATGTCAGGTGAAGATATTGGTGAACAGGATTACCTGAAACGTAATGCTGCATTTTTGAAAAAGCCGTTTACCGCAAAAGACATTGAAAGAGTGGTGACTCAAGGTGAATAACGCTGTGAAGGCAAAAAAAAAGTGTCAGGGTTCTAGTTGTTGACGACGAGAGATCAATTGCCGACTTTATTGACGAGGTGTTAACCGCACAGGGGTACGAGGTTAGTTCGTTTTCCGACTCTGAGGAGGCATATGGGATTGCCGGACGTCAGGAGTTTCAGCTTGCCCTGATCGATATAAATATGCCGGGTATCAATGGGGTACAACTGTCGAAAAAAATAATGGAGTGCTTTCCGGATACTGAAATCATAATTATTACCGGTGTGCCGGAAGAAAATAATCTTGATCCCTGTTTGAAAATGGGACTCACACATTACCTGTTCAAGACCTTCAACGAATCCCAGCTTATCTATACCGTGTATGCGGCTTTGCATTTCCAGAGACTTCGCAATGCGTACCTGAGTGACTCCGAAAAAATCAGAGGCTGTAATCTCATCGGGGTATCGATGTCCACTCGCGATGTCCGGCAGGAGGTTCTTTCTGTCGGTAAAACCGACTTACCGGTGCTTATTATGGGAGAGTCTGGCACGGGAAAAGAGATCATCGCCCGTGATATCCATCGCAACAGTGCGAGAAGCGCAAAACCCTTTATCCCGATAAACTGTGCGGTACTCGGCTCACTGGCCGAATCTGAGCTTTTTGGCCATGTCAGCGGAGCTTTTACCGGTGCCTCTAAAACGACCGCAGGCTATGTTGGTGCGGCTGATAACGGCACGTTATTTCTTGATGAAATTGGTGAGCTGTTACCGGAAATTCAGGCAAAACTCCTCCGTTTTTTAGATGATGGAGAGTACAGCAAGGTGGGTGACACAAGTATCAGGCATGCCGATGTCAGGATTGTTGCTGCAACAAACCGGAATCTTGAAAAAATGTGTGATGAAGGGAGCTTTCGTACCGATCTTTTTTATCGCTTATCCGGAGTCATCATAAAGACAACACCATTGCATGAAAGAAAAGCGGATATCCTGCCGCTGATCTGGCATTTTCTGGCCCTTTTTGGAACTGCGAAAAACATTACCTATGATATTTCAGCAGACGCATGTTCCCGACTGGTCGAAGAGGATTGGCCTGGAAATGTACGTCAATTGAAACAGACTTTATACAAGATATCGCAAACATCCGATACCCGGAAAATATCCCTTGCGGATGTCCAGCGGACCTTGGGCGGCTCCGGCGAGAAACAATCATTAAAATCATATAAAGATGCCAAAGCGGAAGTGTTGCTCGACTTTGACAAGGAGTACCTGCTCAAAACACTTTACCTGGCAAAGGGCAGTCTTAAGAAAGCCCTTGAATTGAGTGGGATGCATAAGAAAAACTTTTACACAAAAATCAAGGAACTAGGTCTTTCAGTGAAAGATTTTTCTTAAAAAACAAGAACGGAATCGACACCCAATACCGATTTGCTTTTTTTCTAGCAACTGACCGTAATAGAGCTGTTGCCGTACAGTAGGGTGGAACACCCGTAGTGGTTAAGCGCAGATGGTAAGAAGAACGACGAAAGTATGCTTCAAGGCAATTTGCAGTAGGTAAAAAAACCTCCCAGAAGACGTTTGAGCGCACATCTCTCAAACGCCACTCCGCTTCATTTTCCCTGTCAAGTCTTATCAGTTCTCATTGTTGTCTTGAGTTGCGCCAAAATACGCTGATTGGTGAGGGCCAAATTGCCTGTCACCTCCAAATGTCGTAGTTGGTAAAAAGACCTCCACTGAACCAGCGGTTTTCCGACACTGTCGATTGGTGAATAATCGTATGATTACAGTTTGATATGCTGTTTTTCGCGCCGGTATTCATCTGTTAGCAGTATCAGCTCGACTCTAACATTTTCAAGGAGGAGGTAATTCTGCCTCCCTCTTCTGTTTGGTACCGTTTACCTCCTCTACTGCGGGGGGCTTCTTGAAAGCACCACAATGTGTAAATTACCGATTGTTTGCTGTTATTTTTTCATGTATCTCGCCTTGTCCTTGAGTGGCACGCTTTATGCTATAAAAAAGTGAGTTTGCCTATCTACTGCTTGTATGCATTTGAGAAGAGTGGAACGGGACTGGGACAACGTCCGCTGCTGCAGGAAAAGAGGTTGTACATGCATTTGATTTGTTCATATTGCGGAAGATATATCAAAGAAAAAGAGCCATTTGAGGTCAGAAGGAATACCCATGGCATCTGTCCGGATTGCATTATCCCCTTATTAAAACAGGATAATGGCCTTTTCTATGATGAATATCTGGAAACATTCGATGTTCCCGTTGTGATATTAGACTCTCAGTGTCGCGTTGCTGCCGCAAATCAAGCTGGTTTGCGCATGATGGAGAAACCCATTGAGCGGGTAATAGGGATGCTCGGTGGGGAAGCATTGGAGTGCAGGTATTCGAAATTGGCTGGAGGGTGTGGCAGAACCGTACATTGTGAAACGTGCACTATACGAAATCTCATTTCGGAAATAATGGAACACCAAATTCCACAATACAACCGGTCCATAACAATCGATACAGAAAAAGGTATGAGCAATTTTACGGTCTCAACCGTTTTTTATGACGGGTTGGTTCACATTGTTTTTGAAAACATGTAGCCATGCCGAGGCGAGTAGACACAGATGCCGGATGGTAACCACAAAAGGTTAACGAGCCATTACTGCTATGAGCGAAATGATGAATCTTCAGGGGCAGCACCTTATCGATATACATGAGATCACTGCGTGTGCAAAAGATCTCAATGCTCTGGGGCCCGATACAGAACCTGAGTTTTTGACTATTGGCAAAACGCTCAACACCTTGGCAACCATATGTTTTGGCATGACGGATAATGCCGTGAAATTGAGTGCATTAGCGAATTTCAGCGCTGGCGATACGACTTCCGAAAATGGATCACTTCTCGAAGCGAACACACAACTCTTTGATGCCGTAGCGAATCATGTCAAATCAACAATTACCTCCCTGAGCGAAGGCGATACTCTTTTGGCAGAGCTTTTTGTTCAGGTAAAAAAGTTACGTGAACCAATCGGCAGATTGCAAAGCATCGGCAAGACGTTTCGTGTCCTGGGGATAGCAATCAAAGTTGAAAGTTCAAGAACCCCGGAAGGCATGCAGGGTTTCATTCTCCTTGCTGATGAAGTTGCGGATATTGCCGGGCTGGTCCTGGATAATTGCAGATATTGCATCGATAAAGCAAATCTCGTTGAGAATGGTATATCAAGTTCGCGGCAGGTCTTGAACAGCACAGACGTTTCGTACGATGACAGTGGCGAAAGGGCCATAAACAATATTTTGCAATCACTCGATAATATCGGCCGAAGGTCGGATCAGCTGGCTGCCGGAATCCAGGAGCGCTCAAGCGCGATGGTGCAGGGAATAGGTGATGTTGTCATGGCTATGCAATTCCATGATATCACCAGGCAGCAGCTTGAAAATGTTTCTTCCGCTCTCACAGAGGTCAGCGGGAAAGCCGCATCCATCCGTGCTATGGAGACAGCAGAAGAGAGTGAACAGGCCGCCCTTGAAATATACTCAATTTTATCCATTCAGGCTGCACATCTCAACTCGATCTACGAGCAGGTCATGCATGCCAGGAAACAAATTGAGACCGGTCTTAAGAGGTCGATGGAGCAGGCGCAAATTCAAGCAAAAGACGCCAGAACCTTATTAGAGATGGATGGAAGGACAGGGAATAGTTCGATAGTAGCAGATCTTGAAAAAGAGATTGATAATGTTTCGTTATCACTTAACAAATCTTTGCAAGTTGTCAAGCAGGCGGCTGAAGTCAGTCGTAATGTCTATGACAATGTCGTTGAGATAGGAAGTTTTGTAAATAAAATCGAAGAGATAGCTTCAGATGTAAAGGTGCTGGCTATCAATGCGATGGTGGAGGCGATTAAAACGAGTGTGGGCGGGGAAACTCTGGCCGTCCTCGCCAAGGAGTTGAGCAACCTCTCCCAGGATACCCGCGATGGTGCAACCGATTCCATCAAAATGCTGCAGAGCATCATGGCAGGAACAGAAAAGCAGCTTGAGTTTGCCAATACCCTCAACCAGAACAGTGTGACGGTAGATGAGATGATTGACGGTGCGAAAAAGTTCACCGGAGAAATTCTCGCATCGCTGCAGGAAGTCACCGCTATTGGTCAGCAAATGGACAGTTCCAGTCGAGATCTTTCCCACCGGATAACGAAACTGGTTCCAGGGATTAAATTCCCACAGATACTGGGGGATAGGATAGACCGGAACTGGCAGACCGTCTGCCGCACCATTGATCAGATAGAAAAGGCCTATCCCCGATTCAAGGATAGAAGCTCTGAAGTAAAGGAAATGGTGGAGAAAATCGCGCAACAATATGTCATGGATCGCGAGCGGTCCATTCATGCTCAGGTTGCCGGACAGGGCGGGACTGATACTGACTCCTCAGGCGTTGATCTGTTTGAGGACGATGGTTTTGAACTGTTCGAGGATGATACACCCGAGGATAAAAAGCGTTCCGGTGAAAAGGCAAAAGAAGAGGATTTTGGCGACAATGTCGAGCTGTTTTAGTGCCGACGAACCAGTACTGCCGGGCAAGGAGAACGAATATGGAGCATTCACTGAAAATTACCAGAACGGACGTCGGAACAGAGGGAACGCTTTCTCTCGTGGGTGATGTGACCATGACAGAGGTCCGGGAGACGAAAGACGCACTGCTTGAGGCGATAGGGGAAGTTGATCGGCTCTATCTTGATCTCCATCAGGTTGAGTCGGCCGATGTCTCGTTTATTCAAGTACTCTGTGCCGCCCACCGTGAATGTTTCTTAACAGAGAAGGCTCTTTTTTTACAAGGCAACGTCAGTGGCAACCTGCAGACCCTGCTGGAACGAGCTGGTTATGTAAAACAGTGTGGCTGTTTTCCCGCTGCCCGAGAAAGTTGCTTATGGAGTGTTTGTGCCGGCAATCTGAACTTCGACACAAATGATCAGTTTTCATAATTTTTTATTTTCATAAAGGGTGCAGAGATAAAGATGCCCCAATGGACGGTGCAGCAGAGTTGTAAAGGCTTTGGGAATGGCGGCATGAGCACGTTTGCAATACCGAGAGCAGCAAATTTCTATACGAGAACTAAAAAAGGATAAACGCGATGGCTAAGACAATTTTGACCGTGGACGATAGCGCAAGTGTCCGTCAGATGGTGAGCTTCACCTTGAAGGGGGCTGGGTATACTGTTCTCGAGGCGGTGGATGGAGAAGATGGCCTGACAAAATTAAACGGTGCAACTGTTGATATGGTCATAACGGATCTGAATATGCCCAAACTGGATGGAATAGGTTTCATCAAAAAAATCCGTGCCAATCCTAAGGGCAAATTTATCCCGGTCATCATGTTGACAACAGAATCACAGGCGGAAAAAAAACAGGCCGGTAAGGCGGCCGGGGCAACTGGCTGGATCGTTAAACCGTTTAAGCCTGAGCAACTACTCGACGTTGTAAAGAAGGTGTTGCGCTAGAGAGAGTGGTGGTTTCAGTCGATACTGCTCAACTGATCAGTCGGACAATCAATGGAAATCCAGGAGCCAAAGAGTCATGAGTGATGCTCAAGGTCTTGATGCCGGAAGGGCTGTATTTCTTGTAGAAGCAACCGAAATCCTCGAACAGCTGGAAGAATCTTTGCTGGAACTGGAAGAGTCTCCGGATAATTCCGAGCTGGTGGGGAGTGTTTTCAGAGCCTTACATACCATAAAGGGTTCAGGTGCAATGTTCGGTTTTGATCGGGTTTCCTCGTTCACCCATGAGGTGGAGACCGTCTTCGACGAGGTCCGGTCCGGAAACATGGAGGTCAGTCGTGAACTCATCGATCTGACCCTGAGATCCCGCGACATCATCCGGGGAATGCTTGGCTCAGATCAAGGTGAAGACACCGCATTGGATGAAGAAGCGGGGCGGGTTGTTACCGAGCTGAAAAAGCTTTCTGCACCATCGCCTGCTGCACAAGATATGCCAGAACCGCCGGAAGCTGCAGTGCCGGAGAAAGCCGACAAAGAAGAAGCAACGCTGACCACCTGGCGCATCCGTTTTAAGCCACCGGAGGATGTTTTCAGTACAGGCACAAATCCACTCTTTTTGCTCGAAGACCTGAGAGAACTTGGCGATTGTGACATGGTCAGCATGACCGATGGGATTCCTCGCTTGTCAGAACTTGACCCTGAACGATTCTATTTCGGCTGGGATATTTTACTGACGACAGATAAAGGCCGAGACGCAATTGAGGATGTTTTTATCTTCATCGGCGAGGATTCAGATCTGAAAATCGAAGCTGTTGAGCATCATAACGTGCCCGATGAAGAGGACGCGCAGGATAAGCTCCTGCGTTTGGGCGATATTCTGGTAATGCGTGGCGAGCTTGACCGGGAACAGCTGAGCAAAGCGGTCCACAGTCAGAAACGGCTGGGTGAAATTCTGGTGGAAAGAGGCCTGGTTACAGCAGAAAAGATCGACGCAGCCTTACGAGAACAGAACCATCTCAAAAAAGCCAAAGCCAAAGTCAAAGAACAGAACAAGCAGAAGCCGGTTGTAGATTCAAGTATCCGGGTGCCATCATCAAAGCTTGATGAGCTGGTCAATCTCGTCGGCGAACTCGTTACCGTGCAGGCACGACTGAGCCAATTGGCAAATGGCGGGGAAGATGGACAGCTCAAGTTTCTGGCTGAAGAAGTGGAGCGTCTCAGTGCCGAGCTGCGCGACAATACCATGAATATACGCATGGTGCCCATCGGGGCGACATTCACCAAATTCAGGCGACTGGTACGTGATCTGTCGAGTGATCTTGGCAGAGAGGTGATTTTAACCACTGTGGGTGAAGAAACCGAGCTTGACAAGACGGTTATCGAAAAACTCAACGATCCCATGGTGCACCTGATTCGCAACGCCCTGGACCACGGGGTGGAGCCTCCGGACAAGCGAGTTGCCAGCGGCAAAAAACGAGAGGGATCCATTCATTTAGAGGCCGAACATTCTGGGGCGCATGTCTTTATCCGCGTCAGAGACGATGGCGCTGGCATCAATAAAGAGAAAATTCGAAAAAAGGCAATTGAACGCGGCCTCATGGAAGAGGGGGCCGATATCTCAGATGATGAATTGTACAGCTTTATCTTTTCCCCCGGTTTTTCGACCGCCGTTGTCGTGAGCAGTGTTTCGGGGCGGGGCGTCGGCATGGATGTGGTCCGCACCAACATCGACGCATTGCGGGGCAGTGTCGATGTCAAAAGCGTTGAAAGAGAAGGGACAACGGTAACATTGAAAATCCCATTGACCCTGGCAATCATCGAAGGCTTGCTGACCAGGGTTGGGGAAGAACGTTATGTGCTGCCACTCTCGGCTGTTGAGGAATGTGTTGAGTTGGTGGAGGACGAAGCAGGAGCCTCCAGGGGACGCAACCTTGCCCATATTCGAGGTGAGCTCATCCCATATGTCCACCTCAGACGCCATTTTAACATCCAGGGCAAAAGAGCCGCAATCGAACAGATTGTCATTACCCACATTGATGGCCACCGCATCGGTTTTGTTGTTGACGAAGTCATTGGCCAGCACCAGACGGTGATTAAGAACCTCGGTCATATGTATCGAAATGTAAAGGAAATATCTGGGGCCACTATTCTGGGAGATGGCACCCTGGCCCTTATTCTGGATGTTCCCTGTCTGGTCCAGGAAGTTCAAAATAATCAGCTATGAAGTCGATGTGTTGAGAACGAATACGGCAGATCGGGAATCGTGGCATAAACTGATGTAATGCAAAATTAAAACAGTGTCTTACTAGCAGACGGTCGTGAGAGACCCTGCTGAAAAGTATCTGATTCCGCTTGTCCCGATAATCAGAGAAACCCCTAAAATTGAATATGGGAGAAGAGGCTATGAGCGAAACCGGCAGTATAGAAATGAACCAATATCTCACCTTTAAGCTCGATGAAGAGGTCTTTGGTCTGGCCATCGGCAAAGTGAGAGAAGTCCTTGATTTCACGACAGTGACTCGGGTACCCCAGACACCGGCATATATGCGGGGGGTGATCAATCTGCGCGGCAGTGTGGTGCCGGTGATCGACCTCAATCTGAAATTTGGCATGAAGCAGACGGAGAAGACGGTCAATACCTGTATCATCATCGCAGAAATCGAGATGGACGGTGAGATCACCGTTCTCGGGGCCTTGGCTGACTCGGTTCAGGAAGTCGTAGAGCTGGAACCGGATCAAATCGAACCGGCACCAAAAATCGGCACGAAACTGAACACTGCTTTCATTAAGGGGATGGGCAAGCGGGAAGACGTCTTCATAATCCTCCTGGACATCGACAAGGTGTTCTCCTACGAAGAACTTGCCATGGTGCAGGGCGGAGAGTCCCAGCCGGAAAAGGCAGATTGAAATCAACAACAGCGACCATGATTTTCCATTGAAAACAAATGAACAGAGAGGTTTGGGAATGAAACTTGGAATTAAAATTGGATTGGGATTTGCTGCTCTGCTGATTATCTCCATTTGCCTTGGCGGCCTCGCCATCTTCAACATGAGCAATATCAAAACCAAATCAACAATGCTTGAAAAAGAATACGTTCCAGAGGTCGGAATCGCCAACCAGATTGAGCGCAGCTCGTTTCGGACGATGTATGCCATGCGCGGCTATGGCTTCACAGGGGAGAAAAGCCTTCTGGATAACGCCAATGAAAATATCAAGGCTCTGCATGAGCGCTTGGATCAGGCCAAGGTCCTGGGCGATAACTCACCAAATCTGCAGGCCTTGAAACCCGCTGTTGAAAAGGTTGAAAAGGAACTTGCCGACTATGAGCAAGCGGTTGCCGAGACGGTGGCAGTCAATTCGAAAATGGATGAGTATCGGCATCAGTTGGATATTTCCGCCGAGGAATATATGGATAACTGTAACGATTTCCTTGCTGGTCAAAATAAGAAGATGGAGGCAGATATCAAGGCTGGTCTCAGTGAGGAGCAGCTCGATGAACGACTTGAGAAGATAACTGTGGTGAACGATATCATCGACGTGGGCAATGCCACCCGCATTGCCGCCTGGAAGTCCCAGGCGCTAAGGGAGCCGAAGATTATTCAGGATGCCTATGCCAACTTTGATGTGATGAAAGACAAGTTTGCAGAGCTGCGTAAAATAACTCGCCTGGAGGAAGATATAAAGCGGATAGACAATACCGAAAATGCAGCTGCACAGTATAAGGAGGCGATGGTTAATTTTCTTGATCTCTGGCTGAAAAATGTGGAACTGGGACAAAAACGGGGTGAAATTGGCGATTCGGTAGTGGCCCAGGCCCGTGAGGTTGCCGTCAAAGGCATGGAAGGCACCATCAGCATCGCTGAGGAGGCGGTATCCGCGCTGGGTAAATCCAGCAACATCATGATTGGCGGACTGATTGTGGCTGTTCTTTTCGGTATTCTCATCGCCTTCTTTATTACCCGCGCTATCACGAGGCCTATTTTTATGGGAGTCAAGTTTGCCGAAACCGTTGCCAACGGTGACCTCACTCAGCGTCTTGATATCGTGCAGAAAGATGAGATCGGTCAATTGGCGAACGCTCTTAACAATATGGTCGATAAACTGAAAGAGGTGGTCGGCAATGTCCAGAGTGCCGCCGATAATGTTGCCTCAGGCAGTCAGGAGCTCTCGGCCTCATCTGAAGAGATGAGCCAGGGTTCGACCGAACAGGCTGCAGCAGCTGAAGAGGCATCCAGCTCCATGGAGCAGATGGCTGCCAATATCCGCCAAAATGCCGATAACGCAATGCAGACCGAAAAAATAGCCAGCAAGAGTGCGGAAGATGCGAAAAAAGGCGGCGAATCGGTGGCCAAGACGCTCACGGCCATGAAAGAGATAGCCAGCAAGATTTCGATTATTGAAGAGATCGCCCGTCAGACCAACTTGCTGGCTCTCAACGCAGCCATCGAAGCAGCCAGAGCAGGTGAGCATGGCAAGGGTTTTGCCGTGGTTGCTGCCGAAGTCCGTAAACTGGCGGAGAGAAGCCAGCATGCCGCAGCCGAAATCAGTGAACTCTCCGGCAGTAGTGTCGAGGTGGCCGAACAGGCGGGCCAGATGCTGGCGCAAATGGTGCCGGATATCCAGCGTACAGCCGAACTGGTCCAGGAAATTTCCGCTGCCAGCAAGGAACAGGATACCGGTGCCGAGCAGGTCAACCAGGCAATTATGCAGCTCGACCAGGTTATTCAGCAGAATGCCTCGGCTTCAGAAGAGATGGCTTCGACCTCGGAAGAACTCTCCAGCCAGGCAGAGCAACTGCAGGATACCATTGCTTTCTTCAAAGTCGATACCAAGGCAGGCTCAAAGGTTCGTCATGCCGCCCAGCCGGTAGCCAAAAAGAAGCAGGTAAGCCTGCCTGCCCCAAAGCAGGTATTGAAAAAGAGCAAAAAGGTAACCTCCGCATCTGGAGGTTTGGACCTGGATATGGGCAGTGACAGCAGTAATCTTGACGATGAATTTGAGCGATTCTAAGCCATTGTAAACAATGAAAAGCTGCATTGGGATCTGCGTGTTGATCAGCCCAGATCCCGTCAATCAAGGGGAGCAATGATGTTATGACAGATATGAATAGGCAACTGGTTGTCGTGCTGAGTACCCTTCTTGTCTCCTGGCTCATCTTTTGCGACATTGCTGCTGCAAAACCAAACGCGGATGAAGCTTTAGACCTGTTAAAGAAGGGGAATGAACGTTTCGTTTCAGGTATGTCAATGCATCCGAATACCAGTTCTGAGCGGTTGATTCAGGCTGGTAAGGAAAATCAGGGCGACCATGCGTATGCCACGGTCATCACCTGCTCCGATTCTCGGGTCCCGGTTGAGCTTCTCTTCGATGCCGGAATTATGGATACGTTTGTTGTCCGGGTTGCCGGGAATGTTGTCGATACTGACGAAGCGGGTTCCATTGAATACGGTTTGGCCCATGTCAAGACACCGATACTGGTGGTGCTGGGCCATACCCAATGCGGTGCAGTGACAGCGGTAACGCATGCAGTTCATGGTACGGGCCACGCATTGGAACGAAATATCCCTCAATTGGTTGATAACATAGAGCCGGCTGTGCGAGCGGCCATGGCAGCGAATCCGGAGATGCATGGTGATGAAGTGATCCCTGCCGCTATTGAAGCAAACGTCTGGCAGGGTATAGAAGACCTGTTCATGATGAGTCCATCAACCAGAGATCTGGTGAAGAACCACACCGCCAGAGTGATTGGTGCCATTTATGACGTCGGCACCGGCAAGGTTAATTGGTTGCCGGAGTCAAAAGTCGAGGCGATACTTGCCCGGGTTGAGGCAAATCCTGCCCGTATTATGAATGCTATGGCCGAGGAGAAACATTAGGAGGGAATACCATCCTTTCAGGCAAATAAGACGGAGAATAATTTTAAGTTAGCCAGGCTTCAGCCAAATAACAGCAAAAGACAGACCCTTTTAGAGTCTGTGGGCACACTCTCTCGGTGGAAGGAATAACGCAATGAAAGATAACCGTTCAAAACGAATGGCAATTTTTCTCGGTCTGGTGGCTTTGGTCCTCATCTTTTCAGGAACAGCTGCAGCTAAACCGAATGCTGAGGAGGCTCTCACTCTCCTGAAACGTGGCAATGAACGCTTTGTGTCAGGTAATTCTCTTCACCCCAATATCGCTTCTCAACGCTTAATGCAGGCGGGCAATGAAGATCAGGGCGATCATGCCTATGCTACGGTTATTACCTGTTCCGATTCGCGGGTTCCTGTGGAGCGCATATTTGATGCGGGGGTGATGGACACCTTTGTCATCCGGGTAGCCGGGAATGTGGTTGACGGCGATGAGGCTGGCTCTATTGAATATGGTCTGGCCCATGTCAAGACTCCGGTACTGGTGGTTCTTGGGCATACACAGTGTGGGGCCGTTACCGCCGTTACCCACTCCATTCATGGCACAGGCCATGCCCTGGAACGTAATATCCCGCCACTGGTTGATAATATAGAACCTGCTGTGCGGCGGGCCATAGAAGCGAATCCGCAATTGCCTGGTGACGAGGTCATACCTGCTGCCATTGTTGAAAATGTCTGGCAGGGTATAGAAGACCTTTTCATGACCAGTCCTGCAACGCGGAATCTTGTAAAAAGTGGAGCAGTCAAGGTCGTCGGTGCCATCTATGATGTTGGCTCCGGCAAGGTTAATTGGCTTCCGGAACCAGAGGTCGCCGCCATTCTTGCCCGCGTCGAGGCGAATGCTCATCGTGCCATGAACGCCATGGCGGAAGAAAAACAGGTTACCCCTGCCGCAAAGCCTCAACCGGAGGAAGCTCTCAATATTCTCAAGCAAGGTAATGAACGATTTGCCTCAGGTGCTTCCACCTATCCGCATATTGACAGAAAGCGTCTGCTTCAGGCTGGTAGTGTAGACCAGGGAGACTACGCGTATGCAACTGTTATCACGTGCTCCGATTCACGGGTGCCGGTGGAGCGCATATTCGATGCGGGTGTCATGGACACCTTTGTCATCAGGGTTGCAGGAAATGTAGTGGATGGCGACGAGGCTGGATCTATCGAATACGGTCTTGCCCATGTCAAGACCCCTGTACTGGTAGTCCTTGGTCATACGCAGTGCGGGGCCGTTACCGCTGTTACACGTTCCATACATGGCACCGGGCATGCTTTGGAACGCAATATCCCTCCATTGGTTGATAATATTGAACCTGCTGTGCGGCGGGCAATTGAGGCTAATCCCCAATTGCATGGTGACGAAGTGATACCTGCGGGTATTGTTGAAAATGTCTGGCAGGGAATAGAGGACCTGTTCATGAGCAGTCCATCTTCTCGCGAACTGGTCAAAAGCGGGGCCGTCAAGGTAGTTGGCGCCATCTATGACGTCGGCACAGGTCGAGTCAACTGGCTGCCGGAGGAGAAGGTCGCCACAATCCTTGACCGCGTTGAAGCAAACCCAGATCGCGCTCTGACCCCCATGGCTGAAGAAGGGAAAACTGAGCATCTGGTTGCCGAATCACCTCAGGTCTTGGGCCCGGCTTTGGGGCATGATACTCAGCCAGCAGATCATGGTGGGCAGGAGAGTGCGAAGCATGATTCAACCGTAAAAATCAAACGTACAGAAGAAATGCAAATCAAGCCGGTGACACTCGTAGAAAAAGACGTATTACGAGATCTTGATGCCGGCCGTCACTATCAAAATCAAGAAGGTAGCTTTTCCTTTGAGAATGATGACAATTCCTATGATCTGATCTGGTTTCTGCTACCGGCCGCACTGGTTCTCCTCTGTGCTCTGATCTTTATTGCAAATACTTCTCTTGTCCGCAATCTGAAACTCGGCCAAAAACTTTATGGTGGTTTCGGCTTTATCCTTCTACTTGCCGTTGGACTGGGTGTGTGGAGTCAGTACTTTCTTAGCCAGGTCAGCAAAAAATCTCAACTGGAGGCAGCGTCTCTCAACCTGGACATGACGGCGGGTGAATTAAGTACTGTAAAGACAGAGTTTATCCTCTACGGCGTCTCTGATAAGGAACTGGGCGAAGAACTTCTGGTAGAAGCAGAAAAACTTCTCGCTGAATATGAAAATGATATTCGTAATTTTCAGCAATTTGATCTGGAACAGCAGGAACTGAAGGCGATTAAAGAGCTCGAATCGCTGGTTGCTGAATATGCAGAGAACTTTGAAGTCTTGGCAACCAACTTCCATAACGTGGAAACCGAAAAGGCAGAGTTGGGAAAAGTCGGTCAAGAACTTTTGGCGCAGGTGGAAGCGTTGATTTACCAACATGAAAAGTATCTGGCGGAGGTCCAAGCCGATTCTCTTCTTGACCGTGAAAAGCTCTCATTGCAGAGCGAGCTGGTGGAAAGTCTTGCCGAGCTTGAGTTGCTGACACTTAAACTGGGCAGTAATCGGGTGAGTTTTATGCTCGATAAAGATGTTGAAAGGGTGTCGATTTCCGAACACTACCTGGGGCAGCTTTTTGGCCAGATTGAATCGGCCGGTCATCTCATAAAGCAGCAATCTGTAGACAGGCAGAAAATAGAGACTGACATGGAAGTTCTCGCTAAGGTGGAGGCGGAATTTGAGCAGTATCAGAAAAAACTCGGGGAAATGATAGTCAATACCTTGAGGGTTGAGGGAGGAACTGTTGGATTGAGTTCTATTTTACATAAGGTCGAGGCAATTGCCGCAGCTCTGGCGCATCGGTTTGCACTGGAAGCTGAGAGTGCCAAGTCTGAAGCCTATAAGATTTCAATTGTTCTCACAATCCTTACTGTGATCCTTGGGCTTGCCGTGGCTACCGTGATAACAAGGGCTCTTGCTCGACCAATCCTCCAGGGGGTTGCTTTTGCGCAAACAGTTGCAGAAGGTGATCTTACGCAAAGACTTGACCTTGATCAGAAGGACGAGGTTGGTCAGCTGGCCTCAGCCCTTAACCTCATGATTGACAATGTTAAAGAAGTGGTGGCAAACGTCCAGAGTGCTGCAGACAATGTCGCTTCGGGCAGTCAGGAGCTCGCTGCCAGTTCCGAAGAGATGAGTCAAGGATCCGCCGAGCAGGCTGCAGCGGCAGAAGAAGCTTCCAGTTCCATGAAACAAATGGCCTCAAGCATTCGGCAAAATGCCGATAACGCAATGCAGACCGAAAAAATAGCCAGCAAGAGTGCGGAAGATGCGAAAAAAGGTGGCGAATCGGTTGCCAAGACGCTCACGGCAATGAAAGAGATAGCCAGCAAGATTTCAATTATTGAAGAGATCGCCCGTCAGACCAACTTGTTGGCTCTCAACGCAGCCATCGAAGCAGCCAGAGCAGGTGAGCATGGCAAGGGTTTTGCCGTGGTAGCCGCCGAAGTCCGTAAACTGGCGGAGAGAAGCCAGCATGCCGCAGCCGAGATCAGTGAACTTTCCGGCAGTAGTGTAGAGGTGGCCGAACAGGCGGGCCAGATGCTGGCGCAAATGGTGCCGGATATCCAGCGTACAGCCGAACTGGTGCAGGAAATTTCCGCTGCCAGCAAGGAACAGGATACCGGTGCCGAACAAGTCAACCAGGCAATTACGCAGCTCGACCAGGTTATTCAGCAGAATGCCTCGGCTTCAGAAGAGATGGCTTCAACCTCGGAAGAACTCTCCAGCCAGGCCGAGCAACTGCAGGATACCATTGCTTTCTTCAAAGTCTAAAGAGGGCCAAAATGAAGATTTCGGATTTGAAAATTGGAACAAAGCTCTTCGTCAGTTTTTCTCTAGTGGTGCTAATTTTTGCAGGAGTTGCCGGTTTCCAAATCATGAAGATGGCGGAGTTGGGCACGCTTCAGGATGCAGGTGCAAGTCGTGGTAAAGATGCGCTTGATGTCTCGAAAATTGACATGCGTATGGATGCTGCATATGCGGTCATGGCTGATGGCATGATAAATCGGAATATCCCTGATACTAAAAAGAATTGGCAGGAAATCAGGGCCTTGGCTGAAAAAGATATCGCCGCTATTCGCCGTCTCTCAGATACGCCGGAAGAAAAAGCATTAGCCGAGGATTTTGTTAAAAATTTCAACGCATATCTTGATCACTTTGAAACGGAAACCCTGCCGATTCTTGAGAAGGAGGAATCCTTCGCCAAAAGAGCAAATGATGCTCTGATAGTGAAAGATATCGAACTGCGAGTGGAAGGGGTGTATCCGGTGGCCGCCGATGCGATCATCAATCGCAATCTCGGCGAAACCCGTAAAAATATGGCTGAAATACATATCAGGGCCAAAAAAGATATAGAAACAATAGCGGGGCTGTCAGATACCGATGAGGAAAAGGTAATTGCTGGGGAATTCGCTACTGCCTATAACACTTACCTTGTAACCATCGAGCAGGAGCTGATTTCTGCCCTGGAAATGACCAGTGATGTGGATCAAACCATTCGGGATCTGGATGAAGAAATTGATGGCCTTCGAGATGCCGTTATTGCTCCTTTGCAGAAAATAAGCGCATCCATTGGTGCGGAGACTCAAGCTGTGCTCGCCGATGAGGAGATGATTCGAGTAATCGATGCGAAAATTGATGAGGCCCGCGAGGCTGCCGCAATTCCTCTTGATAAAATCATCTCTTCGCTCAACAGCGAGATGGCGGAGGCGGATGAACATTTTGATGAGATACGCAAGAGCAGTGTGTCTCTTTCCATTGCCTTATCCGTTGTGGGAGTCGTTTTTGCCCTGCTGGCTGCATTTTTGATAACCCGGGCCGTTCGCAGGCCGATAGTTCTGGCCATGGAAACGGCGAAACGACTGGCAGATGGCGATCTGATGGTGAAAATTGAGGCCGATGGAAAAGATGAAACCAGCCAGCTCCTTCTGTCACTGAAGCAGATGGTGGCAAAACTCCAGGACGTTGTTATTGGGATAAAGGCCGCAGCCGATAATGTTGCATCGGGTAGTCAGGAACTGAGTGGCACCTCTGAGGAGATGAGTCAAGGGGCAACCGAACAGGCTGCTGCGGCCGAGGAGGCATCCAGTTCAATGGAGCAGATGGCTGCTAACATCCGCCAGAATGCCGATAACGCCCTGCAGACTGAGAAAATTTCCAGCAAGAGTGCCGGAGACGCCAGGGCTGGTGGTGAGGCTGTAGCCAAAACGCTTTCGGCCATGAAGGAAATCGCCACGAAAATATCCATTATCGAAGAGATCGCCAGGCAGACAAATCTGTTGGCGTTAAACGCTGCTATTGAAGCGGCCAGAGCTGGTGAACATGGGAAGGGCTTTGCTGTCGTTGCAGCTGAAGTCCGAAAACTTGCCGAGCGAAGTCAGCATGCCGCCGCCGAGATCAGCGAACTTTCCGGCAGCAGCGTCCAGGTGGCCGAGCAGGCAGGTGAAATGCTGTCCCGGATGGTACCCGATATCCAACGGACAGCGGACCTGGTCCAGGAGATTTCTGCTGCCAGTAAGGAGCAGGATAGCGGAGCCGAGCAGGTCAACCAGGCCATTATGCAACTCGACCAGGTCATTCAGCAGAATGCTTCTGCATCTGAAGAGATGGCATCGACCTCAGAACAACTTGCAAGCCAGGCTGAACAGTTACAGGAGGCCATTGCCTTTTTCAAGGTTGATGATCAGGCCGGAGTGAAAGTTCGACATACCCCGCAGCACGTAGCAAAAAAGAAGCAGGTCGGTTTGCCTGCTCCGAAAAAGGTATTGAAAAAAATCAAAAAAGCAGCCCCTGCAGCTGGAGGCCTGGACCTCAATATGAGTGGAGACAGTAAGAATCTTGACGATGAATTTGAGCGATTCTAGGTCATTATAACGAGTGCATATAACAGAGGGCTCTGCGTGAATATCAGCGCAGATCCGGTCGATCAAACGGAGTAACGGTAAAGTGTTTATGGACGCAACATTGACGAAACGTGACTTTCAGCAGTTGAGTTCATTTATCTATGATAATCTGGGCATTAAAATGCCGGATAGTAAAAGTACCATGTTGACCGGCAGGTTAACGAAACGACTGCGCGCACTCGAATTGTCGAGTTTCAGTGAATACTGTGATTTTCTCTTCAGCCCGGAAGGGCAGGAAGAGGAAATGGTGCATCTCGTTAATGTTATCACCACCAATAAGACCGATTTTTTCCGTGAACCAAGCCATTTTTCGTATCTGACCCAAACCGCATTGCCAACTTTGCAGAAAATACATACGTATAACGGCCATAACAGCCTGAAGGTCTGGAGTGCAGGCTGTTCAACCGGCGAAGAACCCTATACCCTGGCGATGGTCCTTTCTGAGGTCGAGGCGAGTCAGGCAGGTTTCAGATTTGACATTTTGGCTACCGATATTTCGACCCGGGTCCTTGAAATTGCTCGTCGGGCGATCTACCCGATGGGTCTGATACAACCGGTGGCTCCTCTATTCAGGAAAAAATATCTGTTGAAAGGCAAGAATGCGAAAAACCCGCAAGTTCGCATAGTGCCTGAATTGCGCAAGCGAGTGCGTTTTGGTCGCTTGAATTTCATGGATGAGAATTTTGGCTTGCCGTATACGGTCGATATCATTTTTTGCCGGAATGTCATAATTTACTTTGACAAACAGACTCAGGAAAAATTGATGATCAAATTCTGTCAATTTCTTAATCAGGGAGGATACCTGTTCCTTGGTCACTCTGAGTCTCTGCATGGCTATGATACTCCTCTGAGCCAGGTGGCACCGACAATCTATCGGAAATTGTAATGAATATGAACCACTCTCCGCTGGAGAAAATTTACCTGAAACCAGGAGAGTTGGTGATCACGCAGGAGCCAGTGATGGTGACGACGGTACTTGGCTCCTGTGTATCCGTGACGATGTACCACTCGGGTTCAAAGACAGCATCGATATGTCACGGAATGCTGCCCAAGGGCGGAGGAAGTGATAATTTCAAATTCGTCGATACTTCAATAGGGTACATGATAAAGTTTTTTCAAAAAATGAAGATTGCCCGGGAGGAGATCGAGGTCAAACTGTTTGGCGGGGCGGACATGTTTTCCGGCGGTCGGGTGAGTGTCAGTAACCTCACGGTTGGAAGACAGAATATTACTACTGCGATTCGCTGTCTGAAGGGATTCGGACTGACTATTGCTGCTTCCGATGTTGGTGGCAAGAACGGGCGTAAATTGATTTTTAGAACCGATAGCGGAATTGTCTTTATTAAGAAGATGAGTGGCCAGGACCAATTACCAATTACCTAGATGAGCTAGAGGGACAACATGCGGCGATGCTTTTGTATGGGGGGAAACAGGGAGCTTGTTTGTCATAGGAGGGGATATGGGGCTTAAGGTACTGGTTGTCGACGATTCGGCGGTGGTTCGACAAACCCTTTCGGACATACTCCTGGCAGATAGGGATATTGATGAGGTGGTAACAGCGCAGGACCCGTATGTCGCCGCCGCAAGATTGCGGCAGTTCGTGCCGGATGTCATCACTTTGGATGTTGAGATGCCAAGGATGGATGGCTTGAGTTTTCTCAAGAAAATCATGTCCCAGCATCCTATTCCCGTGGTGATGTGTTCAAGTCTGACCGAAACAAATTCGGAAACAGCGCTGCGAGCCATGGAATATGGGGCCGTTGATATCATACAGAAACCACGAATGGGAACAAAGCAGTTTCTGGATGAGTCGAAAGTGGTTATTTGCGATGCGGTAAAAGCAGCGGCAAAAGCCAGTGTGAGACGGCAAAGCCGTACCACAACCATTAGCACCGAAAAGAAATTAAACGCCGATGTAATCCTGGCCAAACCCGGTGGCAGGGCGATGATCCAGACCACTGAAACAATCGTTGCCGTCGGTGCGTCGACCGGTGGTACCGAAGCGCTACGCACTTTTGTGGAAATGTTGCCAGCCGATTTTCCAGGTGTTATTATCGTTCAACATATGCCTGAGCATTTCACTACCTCTTTTGCCGAACGTCTCAACAGTTTAAGTAAAATGACCGTCAAGGAGGCAGCGGATGGTGATACCGTGATGCCCGGTCGTGTTCTGCTCGCCCCCGGCAACAGGCATATGCTGTTGCAACGTAGTGGGGCACGGTACTATGTGCAGATCAAAGACGGCCCATTGGTCAGTCGGCATCGACCCTCTGTTGATGTCCTTTTTCGATCGGCGGCCCGCTATGCCGGGAAAAATGCAGTCGGTGTTATTATGACAGGTATGGGTGATGACGGTGCAAAGGGCATGCTGGAGATGAAACAGGCCGGGGCTGCGACTATTGCCCAGGACGAAAAAAGTTGTGTGGTCTTTGGCATGCCAAAGGTAGCCATTGAGTTGGGTGGCGTCGATCAGGTCGTGCCGTTGATGAAAATAGCTCAGGCTGTTGCGAGCCTTTGTTATTGATAATGCCGACTCCTCATCAAAGCAGGGATAAATCGCTTGGAAAAGGAAGACCGATTATTTGAGGCATGTCGAGTCCTCTTTGGTCATGAAATTGAGCTTTCCAGGGAATTTCTTTGTTATCTTCGAGACGAAGGTGTGACCAGCGCTTTTAGAAAAAAGGCGATGGAGGTCCATCCGGATAGAGCGCTCATTTCTGGGTTTTCAAAACAGCAATGCCAGGATGAATTTGTGTCTCTACAGACAGCCTGCCAAGTCCTGCGCCAGCATATCGCCTCCAGAAACAATACCCCGCGTCGAGAAATCTCTCCTGCAAAACAAGAAGGTTGCCAATATTTTCAGCCCCGCGGCTTGCCCGAAGAAAGGCTTCTCTTTGGCCGTTTCTTGTATCGCATGGGCGTCATCGAATGGCGCCAGCTCCTCATGGCGCTAACCTGGCAGAAATCTGGCCGGCCACGAATCGGTGAGTTGGGGATTAGTCTGGGGTATCTTGATCGGAACGCTGTTGTGGCAATTTTAAAAAAATCGATCAAAACCGGATATTTCGGAACAACTGCTCAGAATATGGGGTTCTTGACGGCAGTCGAGGTTCGAGAGTTATTGCTGAGACAGAAGCGGCAGGAAAAGAAAATCGGCCAGTTTTTCGTTGAAAAAGGTCTGCTGAGCAGAAGAGAGCTGTCGATATTGCTGGGACAATGCAAGGCACATAATCGACAGATTGAATTGCTCTATGAGAGATAGAAATACTGGTTATTATTTTCCATCTCTCCCTAGATGTTAACCTCATTCCCTCCATTAAGTACTTTTCTTATGATAACAGAAAGGTCTCTCATGTTGAGTGGTTTGTGTGCAAAACCTTTAATGCCCAAGGCCTTTGCATTTTCTTCAGAAATGATGCTGCTATATCCGGTACAGAGAATGATCGGTATATCAGGACGTATTTGCAATATGTGCCGGGCAAGATCAAAACCGGTCATTTCCGGCATGGTCTGATCTGTTATCACCAGATCAAAGGCGTCAGGTTGGGCTTTGAAAGAGGCAAGAGCTTCAGGGCTTGTTTTGCTTACTGTTACGGAATAGCCGAGCTTTTCAAGCATTGTTTTGTTCATTTCAAGGAGCAATGGTTCATCGTCAACAACAAGGATGCGCTCATTTCTTCCAGAAATTATAGTTGTCTCGTCGTTTTCAGGTGCAATATCTTGCGATAGGGATGGCAAATATATGTCAAATACCGTACCCACACCAATGTCACTTTCACAGGTTATGAATCCGCCGTAACTTTTTACAATACCGTGAGTTATCGCAAGGCCCATGCCCGTTCCTTTGCCGGTTTCTTTGGTGGTGAAATAGGGGTCGAAAATCCTGTCCCGTATATCCAGGGGTATTCCTGGACCATTATCCCTGACCGATAACTGTACGAACTGGCCTGGTTGAATTTCAGGTTGAGTCAGTAAATCTTCTTCAGAATAGCACTTTTTTTTCAGAGAAATGGTGACTATGCCGCCGGTTATTTCCAAGGCATGGAAAGAATTGGTGCAGAGATTTATGAGAATCTGATGAATTTGGGTAGGATCGGCGAGGATGAAGCCGGCATCTGGGTCTATGTCCTGTTGTATTTCTATAGTTGTCGGCAATGAAGAACGGAGAAGGCCGATGGCCTCCTTGATTATCACGGCAGGTTGCACGGGAATGAGTTGCATTTCTGTCTGTCTGCTGAAAGCAAGAATCTGCCTGACAAGATCTTTGGCTCTGTTGCCGGCGTTAATAACCTGGTTAAGACTGTTTCTCACAGAATCTCTGTCAATCCCTACATCTTCACGAGCAATTTCGGCATAGCCCAAAATGGCACCCAGGAGATTGTTAAAATCATGAGCAATGCCTCCGGCCAGGGTGCCGATGGTTTCCATTTTCTGGGACTGGCGCAATTTGTTTTCGAGTTCTTTTTTCTCGGTAATATCTTCGAAAGTTTCAATGCCTCCTATGATATTCGATGAGCTGTCAATAAGATAATCGATGTTTTTCGAAACAGTCAGTTCTCTGCCATCTTTCGATCGAATTGTACATTCGATATTTTCAGCGGGTACCATGGATCCGTTATACAGGCGGCAGGAACTTGAGCAGGGTTCTTTGCTAAAAATGAGACAGCTCTGGCCGAGTGCCTCGTTTGCCGAGTAACCTGTTATCTCTTCAGCTTTTTTATTCCAGATAATGATCTTACATTCTCTGTCGACGGCAAATAGTCCGCTTGGCACCAATCGATACACGCGCTCTGCCTGTTCTTTGGCCGCATGTAATTCGGCAGTGCGGGTGTATACGTTCTCTTCCATCATGTCATGGGACCTTCGAAGCTCCTTGAATCTGGATCGCAGGGCGGAAGCCACACCCTTGAAATTCATGGTCAGGAGTGCAACCTCTTCAAGGCGACTGTCAGGCCATTCAAGCGGCAGATCATTTTCAACCCTGCTGGCCAGCCCGGTTGTTGTCTCGGCGAGGCCCAAAATAGATGTGCTGAACCTGCGGCTTACTTTGAGCGAAACTGCAAGTGCTGTAAGGCAAAGTGCCAAAAGGATAAGGAGAGCATAGGTCTGCTGTTGGAGAAGATGTTTTTGAAAAGGTGCAAATGGGGTTTCGATTATCCATGTCCAACCGAGTTGCTCGTCTGCGGTTGTTTCAAAACTGTACCATGACTTTTGCACCCTGCTCCAGAGAGTGATATAGGTCGGCATAGGGGGCAGTATCTGATAGATATCCTGCTTAATGGCACGGGGTTCACCAAAATCACGAGGAGCATACCTCGTTTGATCTGCGATATTTGGATTGGTTGTCGAGATGATCGATCCTTCCGAATCCAACAAGGTGGCCCAGATATTTACTGTCTGTTTCTGTATCAACGTCAGATGATTTCTTAGGTAATCACGCTGCAGCAGTACCAGCCGACTGGCGTTGGGGTCTCTCACAGCAACACTATCTGGGATTCCGGGCTGATCTGTAACAATCTGACCGGCCTTAAAGCGAAGTGGGTTAAAGGCAGGTGAATACTTCCAGTATCGAGGTTTGGCTGTTCCGCTTTGTCCTATGGTCCATATGCCGATGATGCCGATGCTTTTGGAATAAGAATCCGGAAATCCATCCAGCTCATCGGACTTCAGCAATAGTCGTACTGGGTCAAGAATGAGGTGGATGCTATGGCTGTAATTGTCAGCCGCCATGTGTAATATATCGATGATATTCTTTTCGTTGCGGTGGAGTATTGCTCGGCCGTTGATAATCATGACGATGATTGCAGGTATTACCACTAGGGCCATCATCATCGAAAAAATAGCCTGTCTGATCGAGATTAATCGGGATTCTTCAGGTGTTCCTGCGATCCTGTGAAGCGGCGTAATCTGGAGAATAATAGTGGCAATCAACGAATTGGTTATACCGATAATCCAGAACATCAACGCCGCAGGCAGGGTGCCGACAAGCGGCAGATGCATGACAAATTTAAAAAAGAACCAGAGCAGCGGTATCCCAATCAATGGCCAATAAAGAGTGTTGACCAGTACCATATTGTTGAGCCGCGTACGGTTGATAACTATACCAATAAAGAGCGGCTCAGCGGTAAGCCACACCATTGCGTAGGGATGGCCGAAGAGCACATATGTCCAGCTGGCGGCAATGATGCCAGTCAAAAGCCCCCAGCCTGTGCCGTAGAGACGGAGAACCAAAAGAACGGGGATACTGCCAAGCAGGTAATTGAAACCCATGAAGAGGCGGGGGGCGATTATATTCGCCACCAGGCTTGAGACTATCAGCAGAGCCAGCAGGAAGTAAGAGGCTTTGTGTTCCTGTTTAATTTGCATAGATATTAAAGGTGGTTGCCGGGTCAATTTTAAACGCTTATTTTTGTTGGAGAGGAGCATGGTCTGCCGGCTGTCTCAATTAGGATTTTCCAACGTTATCATATTTTAAAAATATCATTTTGCAGGATCGTAGTCCAGGGTAACGTGGTGCCTGGAAAATGCACAAACCGTAAGGTGGCAATATGCGACAAGTTCAAATGGCAAATTATCATTTCATAAAGAATTGCATATCAAGTTGCGCCAGTTCAGTTTAATGCAGGAGCCCTGCTTTGGGATATATATCGCCTCGTTTCATTTCCTCAATATTCAAATATTTATATGATCATTATCGTGCGATCTGGATGGGTAAGCTTTTAGAGTTGTTCTGTTGATGACTGTCGCCAGTCTGGGCTCGCTCCAGAAGGTTAATTCATTGTCGTGTCGTATTTTATGGAACGCTAACCTGCCATACAGGCCGGTTCGAGGATTGCAAACAAACTCCTGACTTCCCGTTTCGAATATTAACCCGTCAGATCCTGGAAGGAAGAAGTCAACGAAACCGGCTCCTGTTGGCATTTTTATAAGCCTAAATAGCTTCAGAAAACCGTCATTTCCATATTTTATGAGCTGTTGCTTATCAATTTGGAAAATCAACATGTTGCTTTCGCTATGAAGATATTCGGTTAGTGCTTTGTTGATTCTTTTGAATTCAGCTCTCATCATAGCTCCAAAAATTATCAGGTCTTCAATCGTTTAGGTTGGTGTTGATCAAAGCTAATTTGCAAGCCTTTCGTCATCAAGAACCTTTCTCACGAGTATGGCGAGCTCCTTTTTCACAAGAGGTTTCATGGCAAACCCCTTAATTCCGGTAGCTTTTGCCTTTTGTTCCGTTATAGAGCTACTATAGCCGGTGCAGAGGATGACCGGTAAGTCCGGTCGTATCTGTAGAACACGTCGGGCCAGATCGATTCCCTGCATCCCCGGCATAGTCTGGTCGGTTATTATCAGATCAAATCTATCCGGATGGTTTTGAAAAGTGTTGAGTGCCTCGATACCATTTGTCCTGGTGGTGACCTGGTAACCAAGTCTTTCCAGCATATTTTTTCCCATAGTTGCAAGCATTTCTTCGTCGTCAACCAAAAGGATACATTCATTACCTGGTATTACAGGCTCGACTGGTTGGTCTTCAGGCAGGATTGTTTCGTCGACCAGCGGCAGAAACACATGAAATACTGTTCCCTCGCCAGGTGTACTCTGGCAAGTTATATAGCCTCCAGAACTTTTAACTACGCCATGGATGATCGAAAGGCCAAGCCCGGATCCTTTGCCAATTTCCTTGGTGGTAAAATACGGATCAAAGATTCTCTCCCGAATTTCCCTCGTAATACCCGGTCCGGTGTCAGCAACGGACAAGTGCATGAATGCACCGGGACGGACCTCTTTTTCAGCGCCAAGATCATTTGCCGTAATATCTGTATTTTTCAAGGAAATGACGAGGCTGCCACCCATGTCTTCCATAGCGTGGAAAGCATTGGTGCAGAGATTCATGACTATCTGGTGAATCTGGGTCGGATCAGCGAGTATAGGTCCTGATTCCTTATCCAGATCTAGTGTGATGTCGATGGTGGTCGGTACTGTGGCGCGGACAAAATTGACTGTTTCCTGCACAATTACGGCTGGTTTGAGTGGAATTGCCTCAGTTCCTGCTTGTTTGCTGAAGGCGAGTATCTGTTTGACGAGTTCCTTTGCTCTATAGCTCGCCTTGAGAACCTGTTCAATATCCTCCAAGACGGCGGATCCTGCCGGACTGTCGTCCCGGATTATCTCAGCGTAACCGATAACTGCCCCCAAGATATTGTTGAAGTCGTGGGCAATTCCTCCGGCCAGAGTGCCGATGGCTTCCAATTTCATTGCTTGCTGCAACTGGGACAGAAGTCTTTTTTGGTCTTCTTCCGAGCGCTTGCGATCTGTTATGTCCTGGATAAAGCCAGAGACCTTCAGGGGGACTCCCGATTCGTCCTTTTCCAGTTCGGCAAGAGAAAATACGGTGCGGCGTTCGCCCGTGTCTTTCTTGATGATATCATATTCAAGGGCGTAAGGGATGTTGTGCTCGATGAGGTCAATAAGTGTTTGGTGAACCCTCTCTTTTTCAGGGATACAGCTCTGTATTTCCGGTCTGCTGAAGGAAACTGTATCCTGGTCTAAGCCAAAAATCTTTTTTGCCTCCAGGGATCCCCGAAAATCCTCGCTGGCGATATTATATTCCCAGTTGCCGACTTTCCCCAATTCCTCTGCTTTGACATATTTTACGTTGGCCTCAGCTAATTCAACTTCAGCTTTGGTGCGTAGCTGGATTTCCAGCTCCAGATGATTTGTCCTTTTCTTTACTAAAAGTTTGAGATACCAGAGACCAAAAAGAGTGATCAACAGCAATAGCGGGATAAGTATTGTTAAAATACCTTGTAGCTGTTCACTGAACGGAACCTCTGTTTTTGGTAAGATTGGAGCGAACCATTTTTCATAAAGAGTGTTGTAGGTACCGTCTAAAAAGATAATCGACAGACCTTCATTAAGTCGTGAGACCAGGTTTTGGTTTCCCTCTGGTACTGCAAAACAAAATTTTTGTTCAAATCCATGAAGTTGTAACGCCACGGGTTTGAGGGCGGTATGAACTTCTTGTTCTACCGGGACGATATTGTTGAGCTCTAGTTTCTTGATTATCTGAAGTCCGACAATCTGCTGGACGACTATCGCATCATGTTTACCAGCCGCCAGAAGTTTGAAGGCCTCTTCATAGTTAACGGTAGTGATAATGAAATCGGAGAGACTTTCTTTCAGGGCATACTCGTGGGCAGTATCACCCAACATGACCAGGATCTCTTTTTTCTTCAAGTCTGATAGATTTTTAATTGAAGAGTCGCCCTTTCTGATAAAAACTGTACCGTGCAATCGGATATACGATGTTGTGAAATCATATACCTGATCACGCTCTTGTGAGTACGATACCAGTGGCAGCACATCGAGGGCCCCATCGGCCAAGCTCTGTTTAAGCTCATTCCAGGGGCCTACTTTGAAGGAGACACGCAACCCGACTGCTTCTGCTGCTGCTTTTAACAGGTCGACAGAAAAACCGCCTGCCGAGCCATCCGAATTAACAATTGCAAATGGTGGATAGTCCAGTTCGCTTGCCGATTTCAGAATCTTATGGTTTTCAACTAAATGGTCAGCTTTTACAGCCAGTGGACATGCCAAAATGCCAAGGCAGAGCAGTAACGCTATGCTATACCGTATGATCCGAGAGAAGAAATCTATGCTGTTTTTGTTTGTCATATTTTTGCTCTGGCCTACAGGAGGGTGCCTAGCCATCTAGAAGGGTATCAACCGTCCCAAGAAACTCTTTGCTATCGAAAGGTTTTACAAAAACAGCGCTCGCTCCTAATGCCTTTGCCATTTTTAGATAAAGATGTGGGGGATCAATTCCCCCTCCCGAAATAGCGACAATTTTAATTTCGGGATAGTCTTTTCGCAGACTCATTATGGTACCGATACCATCCTGGTTTGGCATGACAATATCGGTAATAATCAAGTCGGGTAATTCCCTCTTGGTAACGGTTAATCCCTCCAGCCCATCCTGTGACTGGAGAACTGTGTACGCTTTACG
>NZ_FRFE01000012.1 GCF_900143695.1 Desulfopila aestuarii DSM 18488 | reverse complement strand
ACGATGGCACGGTCACCTTCACCCCAGGTGAGCACTTTAACGGCGAGGCTAATTTCACCTACACGGTGACCGACGGGGAACTGACCTCGAACGTGGCGACCGTGACGGTTGACGTTGACGCCGTAAACGATGCGCCCATCATTAGCCAGATAGACGGTTCCACAGTCTCAGAAGAAGGTCTTGATAACGCAAATCGTGACAATGACGGTGATCCAACTGACGTTACCAACTCAACCGTATTTACTGGTACATACAGTGTATCAGATGCCGATGGTGATGTTTGGGATGCGACATTCACAAATAACTACCCTACTGGCCTTACATCTGGTGATGTTGCGCTTGTTTATGAAAGAACAAATGATGGTCATACCTTGACCGGTTTTGCAGGTAGTGGTGGTGAAGCTATTATTCAAGTGGATATTGTCAACGACGGCACCTACAAAGTTACGTTGCTCGGTCCACTTGATCATCCTGTTGGCGGCAAAGAGAATCTCCTCAGTTTTGATGTAGATATTAGCGTTGATGATCTCAACGGAGGAATTAATACCGGTTCTATACCCATTACAGTTGAGGATGACAGTCCACTCAGCGGTGATATCTATCAGTCTGTAGTGATTCCTCCCCAGAATACCAACCTGATGTTTATTATAGACACTTCAGGGAGTATGGATCGAAGTTCTGAGAATGGCGAATACAATGGACCAGGGCTTACTCGAATGGAATTGTTGCTGGATTCAGTTGCGAATGTCATCAACAAGTATGATGCGTTTGGTGATGTCAAAATCCAGATTGTAACATTCTCTTCCGGATCAGATTCTAACTATCGGGATGAATGGATGACTGTGGATGAAGCTCTTAAGTTTATCGGAGAAGATGGCAGTCATAAACCGGATGCACTATTGACTCCAGAGGGGAGCACCGACTACGACCTTGCTGTGAGAACTGCAAAAAGCGGTTTTGAACAAGCTGGAAAAATAGTTGATTCTGAAGGATTGCCAGTAACCAATGTGTCATACTTTTTGTCCGATGGGCAGCCTACGACAGGTGGGGCAAATGGCGGTTCATTAGGAATCATTGGTGATGAGGTTACTCTGTGGACATCCTTCCTTGAAGGAAAGCATATTGATTCCTATGCTGTTGGCTTTGGCAGCGGATTGGATCAAAGAGATCGAGGATTCCTTGATCCTCTGGCTTATGACGGTATGAACAAGACTGAGCGGGATGGTGTTATCGTTGAAGACGCATCGACTTTGAGTGATACACTTTTGTCCACTATCGATCAGCCGGTTATGGGATCCATTTTAGGAAACGTCGAAAGCAATGGACTGGGAGCCGATGACGGCGATATCCTGAGTATAACAATTGATGGCGTCAAGTATGAGTGGAATGGTTCGCAAATAACTCCTGATAATGGTGGGAAGGCTACTGCTGGTAGTGAAATTACGATCCCGACCGGACAAAATGGTGTATTGACGATCGATTTTGCTACTGGAGAGTATAAATATTTGCCCGATTCAAACATGCAACTTGATACTGCCTATCGGGAGGTGTTTAATTTTGTCGTTGAGGATAACGATGGTGATAAAGGTACTGGCACCGTAACGCTCAATATTGGCCGTGGCATCGATAGTGACAATGATGGAGTTATCGATGCTGTCGATATTGATGATGATAATGATGGAATCGTAGATCTAAATGAAGGTGCATTTGTCGATTCTGATGTGACGATACATACAGAGCCTATGAGTATCGCAGGTAAGGGTGGTACCACAACCCAGAATATCAATCTCTCAGGATATGGTATTAACGTCGGTGATTATATTACTATATCTGATCTTTATGCGAGAGGAGACGCTGATGGAGGAGTTGACAATTTTGAATTTTTTAATTTAACAATCAATGGAACATCTGTTACGGGTTTGCAAACCCCCTCCCAGGGTCCAAGCAATTTGCCAGATCGCCTACATCACATATTGCGATTTGCTCCTCTAGTTGTGCAGGTTCAGTCAGATAGTAACGGTGACCCGGTACTCACGATTGTGGGGCAAACTGGCTCTGAAGTAAAAAGTCAAGGTATAGAATATCGTTTTGATATTACACACTCAATTTCAACCTTTGAGCTTACGGCAGATACCGACCATGATGGTATCATGAACATCCTTGATACGGACAGTGATAATGACGGTATTCCCGACAATGTTGAAGCCCAGGACAATAGCACCCATGTCGCACCAAGCGGAATTGACGCAGACCATGATGGCCTTGATGACGCCTATGCGCCTGACGGACTGAAGCCGCTTACTACTGGCAATGCAGGACCTGCTGATTTCTTGAATACTGACAGTAATGAAGATGGCGTGCAAGATGGAAAAGCCGATCCGACAAATGGTGATGACCGATTGGTTGGCGGAGATGGATCTGACACTCTAGAAGGGCAGGATGGTAATGACTTTCTGTTTGGCCAAGCGGGTGACGATACTCTCCATGGTGGTGAAGGCGATGACGTCATCGATGGTGGCGCTGGCCGTGATTCCATCTATGGTGATGTGGGAGATGATACGATTTTCTTTGATAGTAACGATGCTCATATCGACGGTGGTTCTGGAACGGATACACTGCTGATCTCTGATGCAATTCTCGATTTCAGTAGTATTGCAGATATTACTATTAAGAATATTGAAAGGCTGGATCTCAATGCTCCTGAGGCGCAAGAGGTCAAACTTACTCTTGATGATGTCCTTGATATGTCCGGGACAACCGGAACAACTCATGTGTTGGAAGTGGCAGGTGGGGAGGGTGATAAGGTCACCTTCGATACAACGGGTTGGAGCAATGATGGTAATGGCTTATTCTCCAAAGCTGCTGACACTGTGCAGATCGTCTCTGATGATAGTGATGCGAACAGGGTTCAGATATTTACTGATGATGGTACAGAGATTGGCTAACCAGCCAGCACGATAACCAAAAAGCAAAGATCCGTACCGGCGTCGTGCTGGTACGGATCTTTTTTTAAAGAAATTTTGTTCGGTCAGAAGATATGCAGCAATGCAGTTGTTTACCGGCTCCCCTTCAACCTCAACCCCAATTCCAACCGATTTCGCAATCCAGTTTTCTCGTAAATAGAGCTTAAATGCGCTTTAACCGTGCGCAGACTCACAAAAATCGTATCAGCAATCTGCTGGTTCGACATGCCTTGAGCCACATAGCGGGCTACCTCCTGTTCTCGTTCACTTAAGCCACTCAGAATAGTGTCATCCTGGTGAAGAGTACGATCAGTGCCGACTGCTGTCAGGATCAGTTGGGTAATAATGGCAGGAGGAAGCCAAATCTGTCCCTCTTTCACACTTCCTATAGCCTGGGCTAAGTTGTCCACACGCATCTGGCGATTACCATACCCTTTCACGCCGCGCTGGACTAATCCAACACATTCCTCGAAAGTTGGGATTGCGGTAAGGACGATGACGGGCAATGGAATATTTTTGACTTCTGGTATTGTAGTATATGGCAAATCGACAATAACCACTTCGCGTTTCTGAAAGGTGTCTTCTTTCACTAGACTGATATCTGCGAAGAAAAGTACACCCTTGTCACCAAAGAGTGAGACGAGTTTTTCTTTCAGCTTGTCGTCCTGGCTACAGCATACTATTGCCATTATCTTTCCCGTAATGCGTTGTATTTTGCTCTGAGTATTGGCTTCATGATGTATTGCATCACCGTTTTCTTGCCGGTGATTATATCGACCTGGGCTGTCATACCGATAATGATGTTTTTCTTGTTGTCTTCAGTCCCAAGATAATTTTTGTCACATTTCACCCGAACGAGATAAAATTCTTCCCCTTTTTCATCAGTGATGGTGTCAGCACTGATTAGGGTGACCTCCCCATCAAGGCCGCCATATATGGCAAAGTCGTAGGCGGTGAATTTCAATATCGCTTTCTGGCCGGGGTAGATAAAGGCAATGTCAGAGGGTTTGATTTTTGTCTCGACCAGCACGTTTTTATCGATCGGCACAATCTCTAAGATATCCATGCCCGGTTTAACGACTCCACCGACGGTATTGATCAAAAGTTGTTTTACTGTACCATCAACCGGGGAGCGGACACTTGTTCTGGTTACCCGGTCTTCGATTGCCACCTGGGTAAAGGTAAGCCTGTCAATTTCGGCCATGGCAGCATTGAGTTCTTCCAAGGCCTCTGCTTTTCGTGTTTCTTCTAATTCTTTTATCTTCTGTTCTGCTTCGATAATCTGCAGATTCAGTTTTTCGATTTTCTTGATGGTGCGATTTATTTCCTGCTTCTTTTCCAGATCCCGCTGCTCCAGCTGTAAAAATTCGAGTTCGGAGATAAGGTTTTTTTTCAGTAAAGGGCGGCTGAGCTGCATCTCCCTGTTGATCATGTCCTGGCTGGTTTTGAACGACTTGAGATCCTGCTCTGCATCCACCAGCTCGACTTTTCGCTGTTGTAGCTGCTGTTGCAATACAGATTGCTGATTCTCATACTGTCGGAGCTGGGTGGCAAAAAGACGTTTCTCATTTTCCATCAGGCGCGCCATATTCTGGTCGCCTTCAAGCTCTACGAGCGTATCGGTGATGCCTGCCTCGGCCCGAAGTCGGCTGGACTTGGCGCGCAGTTCATTAATCTTGCTGGCGCTTTCGCTATACGAGCTGCCGATGCCGGTATCGTCTATGGTGACAAGCAAATCTCCCGCATGGACGAACTGTCCCTCGACGACATGAATTTCCTTGATAATTCCACCCTCCAGATTCTGGACCACCTGTATCTGTTGTGAGGGGATGGTACGGCCTATGCCTTTGGTGCGCTCATCCAGCTCGGCAAAATATGCCCAGATGACAGCAGCAACGATCACCAGGCAGATCACATAGAGAAGGACATTGAGGCGGGATGAGCTGCCGGCAAGCATTGCACCGCTCAGGCTGTTCATGAACTCGACATCTCTCTTGCTGTACTTGCCACTGTATCGTGATTGGCCGTCACCTATTTGCTCCTCTCGAGAAGGGGAGGCCGGGCCTTGGTTTTCTGCACTCACAGGCTCTTTCCTCCAAGCTTTGCGAGAATTTCATCTTTGGGACCATCCATCACCAAGGTGCCGTCGTCCATGACCAGCAACCGATCGACAATCGCCAGAATAGAAGGCTTGTGCGTAATAATGATGGTTGTTTTGCCCTTTGTGGCCTCGTTGAGGTTGTTGATCACCTTGATTTCGGTGTTGTAATCCATGGCGTTGGTCGGCTCATCGAGAAGCACAATCGGGCTCTCGCTGATGAAAGCCCTGGCCAGGGCAATGGACTGACGCTGTCCCCCGGAAATATTTCGGCCCCGCTCGCCAACCTGCAGATCCATCCCAAGTGGATGTCGATCTGTCAGGGCATTTACCACACCAAAATTTGCGGCTTTCACAATTTCGGCGTCGGTTGCGTGGGGCGATTTAAGGGTAATGTTGTCCCGGACGGTACCGGAGAAAAGGGTTACTTCCTGGGGAACAAAATGGACATTTTGTCGTAAGTCCACCGGGTCGATTTGCTTGATGTCGAGGCCATCAATAAAAACAGAACCACTTTCGGCGTCAAAAAAACCCATCAATAGGTTGCTGAGGGTCGACTTGCCTGAGCCGACCGCGCCGATTATGCCCACCCGTTCGCCGGGCTTTATTCTGAAGCTGATATTTTTTAAGGCCTGTTTCTGCTCATCAGGATAGGTGAAGCTGACGTTTTTCAGCTCAATGTCACCCTTGAATTCCGGGCGCCGGATAAACCGTTTACCGTCCGGGCGCTCCTCTTGTTTGGCCATCAGCTCATTCAAGGAGTGGAGAGCCGTCTTCATCTGCTGGTAGTTGGTGAGAAGGGTTGCGGCCTGGGTCCAGGGTGCGATGGTACGGGTCGCCAGTATATTGACTGCGATCAGGCCACCCATTGTCAATTCACCGTTTTTAATGAGGTAGACGCCGGCAACGATGACCAGCACAGAGCAGAGTTGTGTTAAAAAAGACGAAAGAGTGGAGAGCGAACTGAACCTGATTCTCGACCCCAGGCTTTTGGAGGCAATGTCACCGGTGGACTCTTCCCAGTGCCACTGCACGGTGCTACTGGCATTGAACGCCTTCACTGTTTCGAGGTTGGACAGGGACTCAACCAGAATGGAGTTGCGCCGCCCTATCGCCTGATGGGTGCTGTCGACGATCTTCTGAATGGAATTCTTCATCGGTACGGTGATGATAAAAAGCACGAAAACGACGGTCAGGGGCAGCAGGACGAGAACCGGGTGGATGGTGTAGATCACAACAAGAAAAATCACCGAGAACGGGAGTTCGATAAAGGCAGTGAGGGCTGTTGATGCAAAAAAGGAGCGAACTCCGTCAAAGTCCCGGATGTTGCTGGCGAAGGCACCGACCGAACGGGGACGCTCCACCATTTTCAGATTCATGGAGTGTTGGAAGAGCATAGATGAGAGAATGATATCGCTCTTCTTGGCGGCTTGTTCCAGGAGAATCGTTCTGAGAAATTTTAACGTCAGATCAAAGATGTATATCAGGCCGATGCCAATGGCCAGTACCCACAGGGTGTCAATGGCGTTATGCGGTATAACCCGGTCATAGACATTCATGGTGAAAAGAGGACCGGCGATTACAAAGACATTGATGAACAGGGTGGCGATAATCACCCGAATGTAGATATCTTTGAACCTGTACAGGGTGCCGAAAAACCAGTTCTTGTTGTCCTGCTTGATACTTTCGGTGATCAGATTTTCCCGGCCAAAACCCTGATATTGCTTCTTGAGAAAGAACACATATCCGAGATACTCCTCTTCCAGCTTGTCCAGTTCGATCTCAATGGGAGTGTCATCGACTGTCGGCATAATAATGACGGCACGCCTCTCTTCTGGTGAAATTTTCGTCAGCACACAGGCATTGTCATTTTTCAGCAGGAGGATGACGGGGAGCACCACGGCAGGAATGGAATCAAGGGGTCTTTGCTGCAGATTGGAGTTGAACCCAGCCCGGCTGGCTGCTCTGGAAAAGTTTGATTTTGATCCATGTATACTGAATAACCTCTTTTTCTCCTCCGCCGGATTGAACGGCAGACCTTCAACCAGGGATTCCGCCGATGCGGGTCTGTTATCGATTTTGGTCAGTGCCACCAGGCATAACAAGAGAGGGTCATATTGTAAATTATCAACCATGTACTATCCCGATCTGTAAAAGAGGCCTGCTCAAGCCAGGTAGAGTCAGAAGGCTGAGCGCCGACACCATTGTCCTCTGTTCCCCTGTGACGAAAAGGCTAAATTGGTAATCATTGGTTTATGCCGTATTTATCCGTTATTTAGTTGTATTGAAAGACAAATTGAAATGCAAGGAGGTCGGTTTCCGTCAGCAGAGGCGAGGCTGAGCCGCATTGAGGGGGACGCATATCGGTAGTGGTTGTCTTTCCAGGGTGGTGTGTCCGGCATTGAAGTTAAGTACTGCAAGTAGGTGCTTATCGGAGTGAAGAAGTTCCGATAAGCACTTGCTGAATAAGGGTGATCGATGATGTTATTGTAACTGCTCGATCGGTATGTTGAATTTCTGAGGCTCAATGTATGGAGGAAGCGGTTTATCGTCTCTATGCGGATAGCCAGTGGTATTGACATTGTCGTCCTCACATCCGGCCGGTCTGACCGTTGAATCGACCGCTGAGTTGTCGCATTGATCGGAAATATCAACGACCACATCCTTGTCACGATTCTCATCCAGACCTTCATAGGAGACCGTATTGTCGGGGTCTTGTTGCGGAAGGTTCAGCGCGGTGCGCAACCCGGGAACATACTCATCGAGGAGTGCTCCGGTTGCCTGCATAAGCCGATAGAGAGAGATAAGATGGGCGAAGTCCGAATCCGCCATGGATATTTTTGACTCGGTATATTCGTTTTCCATATTGAGGAGATCGAGCAGGGTACGGCGGCCGACATAATATTCTTCTTTGAATGCATCCAGGGTCTTGGCGCTCTCAGCGACATGGTCTTTCAGGTACTTGGTCTTGTAATTTTCCGCCTCCATGATATTCCAGGCGAGTCGGACTGTTTCATTGACGTTACGCCTTTCGATATAGGAGCGCTGATATTCTTTCCTGATTGCCATCTGGTCTCTGGCCTGTTCGCTTTCGCGAAGTCCGCCATCCCAGAAGTTGTAGTTGAGGGTCAGGTAGGCACCGCTTTGGGTGGTATCGCCTCTTTCGCCACCGGTATCGTCCCGATATTGGCTCTTGAGCTCCAGATCTATGGAGGGGCGATCCGCCGCTAAGGATTTTTCATAGGTATAGCGGCGAGTCTCGATATTGTATTTGGCAACCTTCAGCGCCGGATGGTTCTTTAAAGCTACATCCACTGTTTCCGGCAGGGTCCCGGTCGGCGCGTATGCCGGCTCGGGTCTGACAAACTGTTCTGGCCGCAGCAACCGGCCGAACTGGCGATGGAAATATACCAGGGCCTGGTTCAGGTCCTGCTGTCTGGAGATATAGCTGGCTTTGGCCAGTGATAAACGTGATTCTGAGTTGTACAACTCAGAGACCCGGTTAAAGCCGGCATCGGTTTTTTCCCGAACCTGACGCATAATTCGCTCCTGGGTGAGCGCATTTTCTTCAGCAATCTGCAACAAATCCCTTGCCTTGATTACGTTGATATAGGCTTCAGCGCAAGCGAGGTAGACATTGTTGGCAACGTCCAGAACGTCATAGGCTGCAGCGAGGATGCGGGCATCGGTTTCTGCAACAAAGGCTGTACTTCTGCCGCCATTATAGAGATTTTGGCGGGCAAAAAGTGTGGCAGTTGTTGCAAAAAGGCTTTCACTTTTATCATTTGTGGGAACTCCATCTGTCCATTCAGGACCAGCGGAGAGGGTAGTGCCGATGGTGGGGCGAAATTCACTTTTTGCAATACCACGCTCAGCTAAAACACTCTGATACCTATTATAGGCCTCAAGAATCGAAGGGTCTGTTCGTGTAATATCTTCAAAGACCTCTTGAAGACTGACAGCGCCTGAGACAGGCTGTTCCGCAGCGGCAAGAAAGCCCGGTAGTAGGAGACCAGAGAGAAGGGCAAGAAAGCATGCCATTCTGAGTGAGATTTTAAATGGTTGTAAGGTCATATGCGCCTTCCTTTCAAGGGTAAAGATATAATAAGACTCAGCGAAGATTCATGCTGTAAAGATCATGGGGGGGGCGAATTGCACGAGACATTTTTCCCGCTGCAAAAATGATATTTTCATTTTGTTATTTTCCGATCTTGTCTATATCGGTTGGGAAGCCTGAAAATCAATGAAAATTCTTCATAACTTTCAATATATATACTACCTGTCATGGTATTTCCAGATCTTTTAAGACGTTCTTTTGTGGAGTAATTCATTGATATGTAAGGAATATTTCATATTTATGCCATTATGGTCAAGAAATTGCGGTGATTTATTAAAAATTGGAACATGGTAACAGATTGTATCATGGATGTTTGTGGTTTGGCGGTCGTTTAGCAGAATTTGTAAATCATCGAGATTTTGAAGTGCTTTTAAAACCGGAAAATCCTTCACGCGCACAGCTGTCGTAACATCTCATAAAAAAATAATCGTGGCCGTTCGGTAAACAGAAGACTGTCGGGAGGCACAACGATAGAGGCGAAAATAGTAAGATAGTACCAAATTCTCAAAGGATACCTGTGTCGCAGTCTGTAACTTTTTGATTCTGTTTGCGTTTAGGTAACTGAAGCTGTTGGGACGGAATTGGGAGGTGCCAGGACTAGGCGTCTCAAAACTTTGCAACTTACGGAACTTTGGAATTGGAGCGAGGGTGTGAACGGTAATTCTAGCAGTGCCAGCGCCTACTTTTCATCTGATGGTCTGGTTGTTCTTGGCGTAGTTCTCGGAGCAATGTCCTGGGGCTTGGAGTCATTTATCCATTCACAGATTTTTTACGATCAACAGCGGGATTTTATCTTGAGCCTGCTGATGCCTGATAGGCATGAACTCTGGATGCGTTGCATCATTGTCGCGCTGTTTGTCTCTTTTGGCTTCTACTCCCGAAAGGTTATACAGGCACTAAACGATGCACGGGAGGAGTTGGTCAAAGTCAATACAGAACTGGTCCAGATATTTGATACAGCGGCCGATGGAATGCGGGTTATCGGCGCAGACTTCAGTATCCAGAGAGCCAACAGCACCTTTTTGCACCTGGCTGGGGTTGGAGCGATGGATGTGGTGGGTCGGAAATGTCACGAGGTGTTTCAGGGTGAGAGCTGTCATACCGATACCTGCCCAATGATTCGGATACAGAGAGGGGAAGCGCGTGTTGAGTATGATGCGGTCAAAATGCGGCAGGATGGTTCCAGAATTCCCTGTATCGTGACAGCAACACCATTTTATAACAGCAGGCGTGAACTGGTCGGGATTGTCGAGGATTTCAAGGACATCTCCGAGCGAAATAAAACAGAACAGGCGCTTAGGGATTCTCATAATAAGCTGCATCAGGTGAGTACCCATCTGGAAATGGTCCGTGAGCAGGAACGCCGCACTATTTCCCGGGAAATACATGATGAACTCGGGCAGAATCTCACCGGCCTGTTGATGGATGTCCAGTGGCTTGTCCGTAATCAAGACGCCACCGATGCCGATGTTGATGAAAAGTTGACGGGGATGGCGAGCCTGTTGAATCAGACAATTCAGACTGTTCGCCGTATTGCCTCGGAGATCAGACCGGGGGTGCTGGATGATCTTGGGCTTCAGGCCGCGATCGAGGCGGAGGCGGACAAGGTGCGGGATCGGCTTGGAATACTTTTTGATATCGTTTGCCTACCGGAAGAAATGGAGCTTGACGAGCAATACAGGAACACCGTTTTCCGTATTTTCAAGGAGGCGTTAACGAATATTATCCGTCATGCCGGTGCATCCAGGGTGACCATTCGTCTCATGGTAGCCGCTGGTGGTGTAACACTCACCGTGAGTGACAATGGCAGGGGGATTACTGAAGATGAAAAAAGGGGAAATCGATCACTCGGGTTGGCGAGCATGCATGAACGGGCATGGCTCGTTGGTGGTTCATTGAGGGTTTTCGGCGAGCCAGGGCAAGGGACCACGGTTTTTCTCAATCTTCCCCATGCATATTAACAGGAGGGAGGGTGATGCTGAAGATATTGACGGCCGATGATCATGCAGTGGTTCGGGCGGGTGTGCGACAGATCCTTTCCGAATCAAAGGACATGCGAGGTGTGGTGGAGGCGGAAACGGGAGCGGAAGCAGTCAGGCAGGCGGCTCTTGGGCATTTTGATGTGATTCTCCTCGATGTCTCTTTGCCGGATAAAAATGGTCTGGAGGTTTTGAAAATGCTTCGGCAGCAGAATCCGGACCAGGCGGTGCTTATGCTCAGCATGCATCCGGAGGAGCAGTACGCGATCCGGGCCCTCAAGGCTGGAGCGAGGGGATATCTGACAAAAGAGAGCGCACCGGCTGAGCTGGTATCGGCAGTTCGCAAGGTTTCAAAAGGTGGGAGATATATCAGTCTTGCCATGGCGGAGAAGCTGGCTTTTTATTTGGACCAGGATCAGCAGTTAATGCCGCATCAGCTTCTTTCCGACCGTGAGTACCAGGTGATGTTGATGATTGCCGGCGGCAAAACCGTGTCCGAGATTGCCGACGAACTCGGCCTGAGTGTGAAAACCATCAGTACGAACCGAGTTCGAGCCATGCAGAAGATGGCAATGCGACACAATGCCGAATTTACCTATTATGCAGTGAAAGAGGGTCTTGTCTCGTAGGTTGTAGAGGAAATTAACTAATTTCCTTTTCTCATCTTGTAGGAGTTTGTCCTACAACATATACCTCCCTGCTCTGATATGCAGGGTGTTACCTCCCTGTTACTCTGGTCTCAAATAGGATGTCACTCTGGGTGGCATTCGGATGAGGTAACTCTCAGAGCCCTTCTCCTGGATCTTCTCCGGAGAAAAATGACAACACGTGAGGTACATGATGAAAAAGGTATATGTGATGGCGATGGCAATTGTTATGGCGGCTGGCGTGGCTTCGGCTGCAAACCTGAATTCAAATGATGTGTATGGGTCAGGCAACGACAATATGAGCATTGCCAAGGGAGTTGATTGTACTGGAGATCATGCCAAGGATCAGGACCAGAGGCAGGATGGCTCCTGCCAGGATTCTGTCGCCGGTAATGGACCTGCAACTGGTGACCAGGACGGTATTCCGGATCAGAAACGTGATGGTTCCTGTGTAGATTCAGTGGCCGCAAACAGAACCGGAGACAAGGACGGTACGCCGGACCAGGATCAGAAACGTGATGGTTCTTGTGCAGATTCCCTGGCCGCAAACGGAATTGGCGATCGGGATGGTACCCCAGACCAGCTTCAGGATCGTAAACAGGATCAGAGCTGTTAAGAGTTCATAACTATCAGCTGCGAACAACAACGCCCCAGACCGAATGGTCTGGGGCGTTGTTGTTTGAACACAAAGTGTAAAAAGACAGGGGGCCATATCCCCTGTCTGAGGCAGTACTAATGGAACATGCTGCTGTTGATCAAAAAGTGAACATAGATACTCGCAACATAGCCAAGTGCGATGGCCCAGGACCACTTGAGGTGGCCAAAGAAGGTGTATTTCCCCCTTGCCTGGCCCATCAGGGCTACTCCGGCGGCTGAACCGATGGAAAGCATGCTGCCGCCAACACCCGCAGTCAAAGTGACCAGCAGCCACTGACCGTGGGACATGTCCGGATTCATGGTGAGGACCGCAAACATTACCGGGATATTGTCGACAATGGCGGAAAGGATACCTACCATGACGTTGGCTGCCGTCGGCCCCCAGTCGAGGTACATGACCTTGGAGACCATGGCCAGGTAACCCATGAACCCGAGGCCGCCAACGCAGAGGATGATACCATAAAAGAAGAGCAGGGTGTCCCACTCCGCCCGAGCTACTTTGGCAAAAATGTCAAACGGCTGGATCTGACCGATTTCTTCCTGGGCTTTTCTTGGGTCATATGCAGATTTTTTCGAGTCGTGGGTCTTTTTCAGGTAAAAACCATAGAATTTCAACAGAGACAAACCGGCCATCATGCCGACCATGGGTGGCAGTTGTAGGAAGTTGTGGAAGCTGACTGCGGTGGCGATGGTCCAAAGGAAGAGCCCCATGATGACAAAGGCGCCGCGCTTCATTTTCAGATCAGCAATACCCGCTTGGGGCTGGGCATTGGGAATGGCAAAGCTCATGATGAAAGCCGGAACGACCCAGTTGATCACTGACGGGATAAAAAGTGCGAAGAATTCCGTGAACTGGACGATACCTTTCTGCCATACCATCAGGGTCGTGATATCACCAAAGGGACTGAAGGCGCCACCGGCGTTGGCTCCGACCACGATGTTTATGCAGGACAGGCTTATGAATTTGGTGTCGTCTTTTCCGATAGCCATGACCACAGCACACATGAGAAGAGCCGTGGTAAGGTTGTCGGCGACCGGTGAGATAAAAAAGGCCAGGAGGCCGGTTATCCAGAACAGTTTTCTATAGGAAAAACCGGCGTTGACCAATTTTACCCGCAGCGCTTCGAACACCAGCCGCTCATCGAGGGCGTTGATATAGGTCATCGCCACCAGCAGGAAGAGAAACAATTCCGCGTACTCAAGGATATTATGGCGTATGGCGACCTCTGCGGTATGGTCAATGCCGTGCGTGGAGTAGACAAGACCAATCAGACCCCAGATGATACCAGCGGCGAGCAGTACCGGTTTGGATTTCCGCATGTGGGTCACTTCTTCCAGCATTACGAGGGCGTAGGCAATAACGAAAACCGCCAGACTGAAATAACCAACCCAGTGGCTGGTAAGGTTAAGGGTCTCGTGGGTGGCTCCGCCTGATGCTGCCAGCGCTGTCCCGCCAAAACCAATTGCGGCCAAAAGCGTGGCCGCAAGACAAAAAAAACTTCGTTTCCGCATCACATAACTCCTGTTGTTGTCGATAGTTTTATGCTGCCGGCAGACATCTGCGTGTACTGCCGGCATATTGTGGTGGGTTCCTTTATGCTAGTGGAATTTTGGTCGCCATCCCCATCAGCGGCCAGATAACCGTTACAGCCAGCCAGACCACCACCATCAGCAGGATGGAGGCTGGAATACCGTACATCACGAATTCGCCGGTGGAGAACTGCTTGGAATTGTAGGCAATGGCGTTGGGTGCAGCGCCAACCAGCAGCAGAAACGGCATGCCTGCGACAACAAGAGAGGAGAAAAGAATAACCTCACCCGTTACGCCAAGGTACGGGGCGATAACCAATGCTACCGGCAAGGAGATGGCGATGGCCGCCACGTTCATGATGAAGTTGGTCATCATCATGACAAAGAAGGCCATACCCAGAATGAACACGATGCCCGGTGCGTCCTTGAATAGTTGCAACCAGTTGACTGCCAACCATTTGGCGGCGCCGGTCTCCCAGAGACAGAAGCCGATGGACATGGCTCCCGCAAAAAGCAGGATGATGTTCCAAGGAATCTCCTCAAGATCTTCCAGGGTGAGAATTCCCACCATGAAGAACGCGATTGTTGAACAAAGCATTATACCGGTCTTGTCCAGTGACGCAAGCGCAGGTACAAAATTTTTGAGGGCAATTACCACGATAGTGGTTAAGACAATGGTTATAGTTATGATTTCGTTGCGGCTCCAAACGCCAAGCTCCTTGTACATCCGCGTGGATCGTTGTTTAAGACCGTCAATTCTGGCTCTCTCAGGTTTGCAGAAGATCATGAAGAAACCCCAGAGCAGAAAAACCATCAGCCAGCCGATCGGAAACATGTACATGGTCAGCTCAAAGAAACTGATGTCCACCTTCATGATATCCTTATAGAAGCCCAGGGCGACAGCACCGCGGGCAGCACCCAGCAGGGTGATGATACTGCCTGCGCCCGCTACGTAGGCCATGCCAATGAAAAGCCCCTTGCCAAATTTGGTTGGTTGATCACTGTCGGAATAGAGGGCGTGTATGGCCATGAGCAGCGGAAACATGGTGGCGGCTACGGCAGTGTGGGCCATAAGGTGGGTAAGGGCGGCAGTCATGACGAAGCAGCCCAGGTATATCATGGAGGTTCTCTCTCCGACGATGGCCAGCATTTTGTAAGCGAGACGTTTGGTCAGGCCGGTCTTGGTGAAGACCATGCCGATAACGATGGAGCCGAAGATAAAGAGGACTGACGGGTCCATGAAATCTTTGAAAGCTACTGCGGGTTTTCTAATAAGGAAAAGGGCTTGCAGGGTGCCGATGGCGATGCTGGTCACGCCGATAGGCAGAACTTCGAATACCCACCAGGTCGCGGCCAGGGCGAAGACGGCCAGCGCCCCTTTGGCTTCCTTGCTGAGAACAAAATGCTCACCCAGCGGATCGATGGCGTCCGGCCAGGGCGGACACCAGTAAATGAAAGAGAAGAGAGCGATTCCTAAGAACATGAAAAAGGCACGCTTTTTGTCAAAGCTTGCTTTTTCCTGTGGTAATTGCGCGGCGGCTGCTGTGCTCATATGAATATCCTATATGGTTGATCGTTGCTTTCTGATGAGTTAGATGGTGCAGTAGCTACCGAGGACCCTGAATATGTCCTGCATCCGAATTGCGCCGGTCAGTACATTGTTTTCTGTTACTGGTAGGGTGGATTCGCCATCTTTCACCATGATCTCAAGAGCGTGGAGCAAAGACATTGATCCGTCGACTGAGCGATGGGGCTTGGTCATATGCATTTTTACCGTATGGGCCGCTTGCCGGCGGCATTCGCGACGGAAGCTGTCCTCCAGGAGGATGGAGAGATCGGTGAAGTGCTCTTTTTTTCCTTCGTAGATCCCTGAAGTGGCGGTGCCGAGGATCGACGGGAAAAAGCTGGTGAGAATGTCTTTGACCAGGATGTGGCCGACCAGTTGACTGTTGCCATTGGTGACGAGGATTTCATCATAATAGAGGTGGCGTCCATCGGCAGAGCCATTTTCGAGAAGCAGTGTTACGGCACTGCCGATCGGCTCGTTTTCAAGCAGATGGGGATATTGATCAAGGGGAATGAGGATCTGGCTGACGAGGGATATATCGTTTTGCATAGGGATCTCCCTGGGAAGTTTTTTGAATGGAAGTCTGATTACCAGCCGCGACTTTTCAGGATCTGGTCGAGCTCGTCCTGTGCCTTTTTTTCCAGCACATGAGTCCTTCTGTCCTTGGCCTCACCGATCTTGGTCAGCAGGGTAGTCATGTCCACAGGTTTCTGCAGGAAATCTCCCGCTCCTTTTTTCATGGCTGCGACCCCGCTTTCCACCGTGGCATGACCAGTGAGCATAATCAGTTCGGCGGTGGGATTGATGGCTTTGATTCGTTCGATCGTCTCGATGCCGTCGATGCCGGGCATCGAGAGATCGACGATGATCGCATCAAATTCCTGTTGTTCTGCCCTGGCAATGGCCTCTTGGCCACTGCTTGCAATCTCCACAGTCAGGCCCCGAATTTCGAGACGTTCAGAGAGGGTTTTTAAAAATTCTTCCTCGTCGTCCACCAGCAAGATCCTGGCTTTTAGTTGTGTGTCCATGTTGCTCTCCCTGAAATGATAGTATGTTGTACAGGACCGGTTCCTGTGCAGTGTGCTTATGGTTGTAACATCCTGCATCGATACAGAATGGACACTGGACATACAGCAACCCCCGTGCCATTCCCGACAAAACTTCATAACTTACTGAATATGTTTAGTAATGATTTTGTCTCAAGCTGTTGGGCGCGGATTGCTTTGAGATGCGGATTGTAGTTGCTGGGGAGACGAATAGATACTTTAAGTTGCAAAATGTTACATTTCGTTATTTAATGTATCTGGCAGTGTGCTGGTGTGTCAGTTGAGGGGGTGGGGCGAATGAAGCTTTTCTGTAGTGGTGGGTGCGAGGTCCGTTTGTGATTTTATCTCTATGTTTTCTCGTTGTTTGTTCGATATGTATCCCTTTGTGGCAATGTGAAGTATGAAGGCGATGTGAATCAAAACGTTACATTTTGTCGCGTGTAAGTGTAACGGGTTGTACGTAACATGCAGACATTATGTTTTCCGGAATTTTCTAAATTGTTGATATGTATATATATGTTTGTCGTTGCTCTGTTGTGGCACGGCGTGTGCAGATGGTGATAGTGAGACATCTGGGGATACAGAAAAACAATCTGTCACCGTAATATCAACACGAGAGGTTCAATTATGTCATCAATAGCCATTTTTCCATGTACCTTTACCCCGGCAGACACCATCATCCATGAATTGGCGAAAACGTTAGAGCTCGAAGTGTATGACGATGAGCATCTGCTAGCTGATACCGCCCGAAAACATGGGCTGAATATCGAGAAGCTCAACGCGGCAATGTACAATAAAACTTCAGTATTTAATCAGTTTACCCTGGAGAGGGAAAGGGCCATCAACCTTTTCAAGTCTGAGCTAGCCGACAGACTTGAAAGTCCAAAGTCCTATCTTTTTCATGGTTTTCTGACCTCTCTCATTTCTTCGAGGCTCACCCATGTTTTGAAGGTCTTGGTCGTTGACTCCAGGCAGGAGCGGATTGCCCATGCTGTGGAATCTGGACTAACGGAGCGGGAAGCGAAAAAAGCGGTGAAGGCGCATGACATCAAGGCCTATAACTGGACAGATTTTCTCTTCAAGAAAGAAGCATATGACAGTTCGCTCTTCGATCTGGTAATACCTGTTGAGGGCAAGTCACCGGCCGAGGTCCAGGAGGTTATTGTGAAATGCCTGCATACAACTTCGGTTTTGAGGACGCCGGAGTCCATGGCGGCGGTTGGAGACTACCAGATTGAGGTTGAGGTCGAAAAACTGCTGTTAAACGGCGGTCATCGGGTTGTGGTAGATTGTCAGGGCGGAGATGTGACGCTGACGGTTGAGAAAAGTGTATTTAATTTTAGTAAACTCGCTACAGAATTGACAGATCTTGCAGGAAAGGTCGGCGGGGTCAAACGGGTGCATGTGGAAAAGAGTGTAAACTATAACGACTCGATTTACCGCCAGCAAAAATTTGAGCTGCCTTCAAAGGTTCTCTTTGTTGACGATGAAAAAGACTTTGTTCAGACCGTTTCTGAGCGACTGATTAGCCGTGATGTTGGTACCTACGGAGTGTTTAACGGTGAAGAGGCACTCGAGTTGATTGCTGATGATCAGCCGGATGTGATGGTTCTTGACCTGAAAATGCCTGGCCTGAATGGTGTCGAGGTGTTGCGTAGAACGAAAGAAGTGGCCCCGGATGTTGAGGTAATTATCTTGACCGGCCACGGTACAAGTCAGGACATGCGAGAGTGTATGGAGCTTGGCGCCTTCGCCTATATGAATAAACCGGTGGACATCGAAGAGTTGTCGGCAACCATCAAGGCTGCCAATGACAAAGTTCATAAGAAAAGTTGAAGTGTTGGATTGTTCTGCGAAAAATGACCGCGAGGAGGTGGAAATGGAGACAGCACTGCAAACCAGGATTCTACTGGTGGATGACGAAGAAGAATTCATCGCCACTCTAGGGCAGCGGCTTGAGACCAGGAATCTGAAGGTGATGGCTGCGACCAGCGGCGAGCGGGCCATCGAAATTGTGGACAGTCAGGATGTCGACGTGATTATCCTTGATCTGGCAATGCCCGGTATGGATGGACTTGAGGTTTTGCGGCGAATTAAGAACGGCCACCCGGAGGCAGAGATCATCATGCTGACAGGTCACGCCACCATTGAGTCAACAGTCGAGGCTATGAAGCTTGGGGCAGAGGATTTTCTTGAAAAACCGGTGGACATGAAAGAACTACTCGAAAAAATACAGGAAGCAAAACAAAAGCGGGTCCTGGTGTTGCAGGAAAAATCGAAGGCGGAAATTGAACAGATCCTCAAGACCCGCGCCTGGTGATGCTTTGGTAACGGTTGGAAACGGAACTTGCGATTCGCAATGACATTTTCGCCGCGGGTCAAGGAGTGGGTTGAGAAAGCATGATGCCGAAATTCGTCCCGGAGACAGCGACCCTGCTGGAGGGCATTCCCTACCCGGCAATGATCCTTGATGACACCTTCAGGATTGTTGCCATGAACCGCCTCATGGAGGCCATGACCGGCTATCCGCTGGATCGGGTTATCGGTATCCATGGTGAACTGGTGGTGCGCAGCAATACCGGTAACTCCAGGGGCCAGAATTACAGCCGGGTTCTGCAGACGGAAGAGTCTCTTTCTGTCAGTGGCGATATCATCAACTGCTATCGGCGTAAAATTCCGATCCAATACACCATATCACCGGTAAAAAGCGAGAGCGGTGTTCCTGGGCTACTGGTTATTGCCGAAGATACCTCCGCCCGGGTCGACGTCAGCAAGAGCAGTATGCGTGATTTTGCTTCCGAGGAGCTTATCGGCTACAGCCCGAAGATGCAGAAGGTGTTCGACATGATACCGCTCATGGCCCACACCGATGCCTCAGTGCTGATCACAGGTGAAACGGGTACCGGCAAAGACAAGATTGCCGAGATCATCCACCGTGAATCTGATCGTGCGCGTTTTCCGTTTATTAAGATCAACTGTGGGGCACTGCCTCTCGATCTTCTGGAATCTGAGTTGTTCGGCCATGTGAAAGGTGCATTTACCGGGGCGTCGCGCAATAAGCCCGGCATGTTCAAGCTGGCCGACCGGGGGACTCTCTTTCTGACGGAGATCGGCGATATGCCGCTGCCTCTGCAGGTAAAACTGCTCTCGGTGCTGGATGATCGACAGTTCATCCCCGTTGGCGGTGAAAAAAGTATCAGCGTCGATGTACGGATTATTGCAGCCACCCATCGTCCGCTGCGCGAGCAGGTGCGTCGCAACGCCTTTCGTGAGGATCTTTTTTATCGCTTGAATGTATTGCATGTGCATCTTCCTCCTTTACGGGAACGGGAGGGAGATATCCGTTATCTACTCGATCATTTTCTTGAAAAGTATACGCAAGCGCTTGGCAAGACCATCGTTGGTTTTACTCCGGGAGTCATGCAGAGTCTCCTAGACTATCCTTATCCTGGCAATATTCGGGAAATGAGCAACATCGTTGAGTATGCCGCCAACATCTGCAAGCGCAAAAAGATCAGTAAAGAGCATCTGCCGCCATATATCTTCGAAAAACAGGAGAGTGAGATCCTTAATGAAGAACCGGAGCCGGACGCCCCGAGGGTGGAGGCGTCTGTTACGAATATTGAGGAGAAGCGCAATGGTGAAACAGGTGAAAGCTGGGGTGCAATAGAGAGGCAGATGGTGGTCGATGCCTTAAAAGAACATGGCGGCAACAGGAGTAAGGCTGCGGATGATCTTGGCTGGGGCAGGATGAAGCTGTGGCGGAAAATGAAAAAATACAAATTGCTCTAGGAGGGGGGCTTGCGTGAGAAAATTGCTGATTCCCATTCAGGGCGATTTTGTTGCTCCGCGGTTTGACCTGGCAACGGAAATATTCATGGCCCGTTTTGAAAACGGTGAGGTCGTGGGAGAACCGAAGACCATTATCATGGAGCGGCCGTCAGACGAAGGGCTTTGCCAGATGATCGTTGAGGAGCATATCACCGATGTGGTCTGCGGCGGAATTGAGGAACTACACTATAATTTCCTGGTCTGGAAAAAAGTGAAAGTATTGGACGGTATTATCGGGGGGTGGCAGATGGCGCTGGAAAAGGCGCTCTCCGGCCGCTTGCAGCAGGGTGAGATTCTCCAGCAAAACAGTGACGAGCCGTTGAGCTTATGAATACCAAGAATCCATTTACAATTTTTGACTGGATTGCCCCGAATGCGGTGAGAAATCCGGTCGATGCCGACTCCGGCCAGCGGAGTTACGCTCAGCTCAGTATGGTGCTCTATTCGAGCATGCTGCTGATTGCCATCGTTCCGGTGCTGGTGGTCGGCTGGCTTGGCTATCAGAACTATAACAGGCTCTTCCAGATTTCCGAGCAGGAGGAATTGCAGTGGAAGATAGATGGCAAAATAAAGTCCATTGAGCATATGGTCACTAGTCTAAAGTCTGTAGTACAGTTTACCGCCCGTCGGGACCGCTATATGGAATTGACGGAAAATGATAATCTTGAGGAACTCTTTATTCGTATCCAGCACCAGTATGCCTTCTTTGCCGATCTCGGGGTGATTGACCAGAGCGGTATCCAGCAGGCATATTACGGGCCGTATAACCTGCAGGGGGCTGACTATTCAAAAGAGAAGTGGCTGCAGGAGGTGTTCGACAAAGGCGTCTATATCAGCGGTGTCTATACCGGCTACCGTAAGGTCCCTCATTTCGCCATTGCCGTCAGCAACCTCGACCCGAAGACTCGTCAACTCTGGGTGTTACGGGCAACTATCGATGCTTCAACTCTCCAGGAGTTTATCGATACTATCAAGACCAACGCAACCGACGACCTGTTCCTTGTGGATGGCAACGGGGTGCTTCAGACCTCGTCGGGCTATTACGGCAAGACGCTTGCAAAGTTCGGCTCACCGGTTGAGGTCGGAATTCACCATAAACTTTCGGATCGGGGGGAGGACACCTTCGAGGCCATCGGGACCATAAACAATACACCCTGGTCTCTGGTACTGCTGAAGCGTCGCTATATTCATCACGACGAGTGGAAGAATTTCCGGGCCAGGTTTATTTTTATCATCTTCACTTGTATCTTGATGAGTCTGATAGTGGTCCATACTCTGGTGAAGATGCTGACCGGCCTCATTAAAAAGACCGACGAAATGCAGATAGCAATGCTGAAAGAGGCCGAGCATACCGACAAGCTTGCCTCCATCGGCCGGCTGGCGGCAGGTGTCGGGCATGAGATTAACAACCCCCTGGCGATCATCAGCCAGAAGGCGGGATTGATCGAGGATCTGCTGGAGATGACCAGTGATTTTGAATATAAAGACACCGTTAAAAATAACCTGGGCGGGATTTCCAAGAGTGTGGAGAGGTGCAAGGCCATCACTCACCGGTTGCTCGGTTTTGCCCGGAGAACTGACGTGACCGAAGAACCACTGCAGGTAAACGATATCATCGGTGAAGTCTTGCAGTTTCTGGACAATGCCATGCTCTACAGCCGGATCAAACTCGAGCTGCATCTGCAGTCAGATTTGCCAGAGGCAGTGAGTGATCGGTTGCAGTTGCAGCAGATATTCTTGAACATCATCAATAATGCCATCGATGCCATCGGCAAAGACGGGGTGATTTCCATAACCACCCATACTGTGGCAGGCGATGTCAGGGTTGTTATCCAGGATAATGGGCCGGGTATCGACAAACAGATCCTTCCCCATATCTTTGAGCCGTTCTACACAACCAAAGAGACCGGCAAAGGGACTGGGCTTGGACTTTCCATTTGCTACGGGTTGATCAAAAAACTGGGCGGCGACATCACCGTCAGGTCGGTGGTTGGTCAGGGGACGGCCTTTACAATTACAATACCGGTACACAGAGAAGAGCATGGAGAATAACGAGAAAGATAAAGGGATACGCATCTTGGTTGCCGATGATGAGGTGGAGTTTGCTTCAACCCTGGTTACCCGGCTGCAACTGCGGAAGTTTCAGGCCAGAATGGTCAATTCGGGAATAGATGCGCTGGCAGCGATTGATGAAGAGGTGCCGGATATTTTGCTGCTCGATCTGAAAATGCCGGACTTGGACGGTCTTGAGGTGTTGGCGAAGTTGCGTGAGAGCTATCCTCACCTGAAGGTGGTCATTCTCACCGGCCACGGCTCGTTTGAGGCGGGCCGGGAGGGGATGGAGCTGGGCGCTTTTGATTATATAATGAAACCGGTGGATCTGAATCGGCTGATAGCAATCGTAAAAAGCGCCTGTGGAGATTCAAAGGCGTAACGCTTGCATGAATAATGTCCCGGGGTGTCGGGCGATCTCCCTCTAAGGGGCTGCCAGTGGGCCGGATATTCCGGAGAAAGCAGCTAGGTGTAGGATATGCGGAATATAGAAAGTGTGGATGGGCTTTGTCTTCAGGTCTTTGGGGCGATTTCTGCCATGGTATCCCATGATCTGAAAAATACCCTGGCGATTATTAACGAGAATGCCGGTTTACTCGATGACCTGGCACTTATGTCAGGGGATTCCGGGGTGCCGGCAGAACGGGTACAGAAGGCCGCTGCCAAGGTCGCTCAGCAGGTAACAAGGTCCAACACCATCATCAAGAACCTGAATCGTTTCGCCCACAGCGGCGATGCGCCGGTGGCCAGGGCCGCGGTCAGTGATATCCTGCAGTTGATGGCCGATCTCACCACCCGTAAGGCGGCCATGCGCAGTATGACCGTGATGGTTCAGAGTGATCCTGATCATCAGGTGGAACTTGGTTTGTTTCAGCTTGAGGCATTGTGTTATCAGATTTTGGTCCACCTCTATACTGTTGCGATTGCCGGCACGGCTGTAACCATAACCTCGCATGTGAGTGATGAGGGTCTTGTCATCCGTTTCGCGGTGCATACGAGTGACCTTTCGAGTTTGGGGGTGTTCCCCGGGAAAGAAGAGCGGGTTCTGCTTGAAGCGTTGCAAGGTCGTTGCGTGGTCGATGAGGATGCGGTACTACTGACTCTGCCGGCAGTGTAAACGAAAAGACTCGACGGATTGTCCGGCTGCCTCGGGTTATTACGGGTTACTTGACAATATCTGACAGACAGGAAGGGACATGCATTTATTTGAGACGGAAAAAGGTGACAGGTGGGTCTGTATCCACTGTGGTGTGGAAGAAAAAGAGATGATTGAACAAAAGAAGTGGGAGTACATCTTTGACAGGGAAGACCAAACCCTCAGGTGCTCGATCTGTGGTAAAGCAGATTATGATATCGAAGACTAGCCTCGACTTTTCAGAAGAGAAAACGACGGGTTGACCTCAATGGCAACCCGTCGAATTTTTCTTCCGCCTACCCCCGATTTCTTGAGAAATTCGGGTTAAAACCACCAGATCATACGTTTTGGCGGATTGCCAAACGAATCAAATGAATCACCGGACTCGCGGAGTACTTCTTTCAACTCATCGGCAGTGAAATCGTAGCCGTCGGTTACAGCCGAGGCAACAAAATCGTCCATACTTTTCAGAGCATCGTATTTGGTGCGCAGGGGCTGGCTTTTTCCGCCGGCGATAAGCAGTTCCTCAACATTCTTTTTGGCCATGGTTTTCTCCTTTGTTGCATCAATCTGTTGAAACAGCCTGGAAGGTCTATAGGTTTCTCTAGAGCAACTGATATGCCAAAGGAGACTAATGGTGTGTCGAATTGTTATTGTCTAGTATTTACAATTACATGTGTTCTTTTTCGCTTGAGGCTGCCCTTGATGTTCGCTTTGTCGGGAATGGCAGGAACTAGACAATAATGTCTCGCAACGACAAAAATGTAGCAAGCCTGGCAGGGTAGCTGGCCGTTATTTTCGTTTATTGCTTTTGGCTGTATACATTCTGCGGTCGGCATAACGAATGAGTTCGTCGGCGGTGGTGCCGTCGTCCGGGTAGATGGAGGCACCGATACTAGCCTGAATCTGGATGGTGACGCCATTGTCCAGCGTCAACGGATGGCGGATCAGTTGGGCGATTTTCTCAACCAGACTCGGGATATCTTCAGCTTTGTCGGTATCCTGCATCAGGAGAATGAACTCATCGCCGCCGATCCTGGCAGTAATGTCGGAGTGCCGCAACCCTTCGGTCATACGTAGTGCGACTTCTTTTAAAACATGGTCGCCGTGTTTATGGCCGTAGGTGTCGTTGATGGGTTTGAAATTGTCAAGATCGAGATAGACAATGGCAAACCGTCCTTGTTTGCGGGTGGCTGAAAAGACCGCCTGTTTTACATGCTCGAAAAAGAGTCGCCGGTTGGCAAGACCGGTCAGGGGGTCGTGGAGGGCCAGATAGCGGATACGCCGATACGAACTGAACAGGGCAAAAACCAGACCGCTGACAATAAATGAGACGGCAATACCGAATCCCCGCAGGAACAGGAGCAGTGGCGGCATTGCCGCCAGTTCAGCTGGTTTCGCTGCAAGAATCCAGTTGCCGACAGGAAGACTGATAGGGAGTTGTATCGACTCTTTATCGGTGAAGAGCGATTCCTGGCCAAAAAATACTGCGCCGTTTTCTCCCAATCCGTCTTTGCCGCGGAGGGCGTACCTGACCCTGGCATCATGCTCGGAGAGGCCGCATGCTTTGTAAAAATCGCCAACGTTGATAACAATGCTGGCAAGCCCCCAGTAACTGTCTTCCGATCCGGCAAGAAAAATCGGGATACGACTGATGAAGCCTTCACCACCCTGCTTGAGGTTCACCGGACCGGCAATGACGGTGTTTTTCAGCTTGATGGCTCGCACCACCGCCTCTTTTTGCTCCGGGTGATCCATATATCGAAGTCCAAGTGCCTTTTCGTTGCCCTCGAATGGGTAGATATGGTTGATAACGTTATCTTTGGCCAGGGCGATATTACGCAGGTTGGGCGCCTTATTGAGCAGTTCTTTGGCAATACCCACAAACTCACTTTCGGTGAATGTCGGGTTAATGGAGACAAAGAGAACGAGCCCGGTGGAAAGATTCAGCGTGGTGTTGATCTCACGCTCGATGTTCAGCCGGACTGTGGCGGCCTGGTTGAAGACTTCACTATGCTGCAATCCATGCTGGTGTTGGACGTTCAGATGAAAGAAATACTCAGAGACAATGAGCAGGGCGCAGAGCGTGATGACTGCAAAGAAATGGGGAAGATATTTTTGGCTGAACAGAAATTTCATTTCCATGGGTGAGTTGTTCTTCCCTCGCTGCAGGATACAGTTTTGCAAAACATTTTCTCATATTGATAACAGTACCAGATCATTGGTGCATGGTGAACCCTGTTCGTGCAATTGAGTAAAAAAAGATCATGAACCGGTTAGACCGATATCTTGAGGCAAAGAATAACTGCAGTTCACCCGGTCCATACTGTGGTGAAGAGGCGAGTCGTAAAATGGAGCCGGCTGGCGTAACACGAATGAAAACTCCTGGAGGAGCACTTCAGGTCTGCCGTCAGGAAGGAGTGAGTTAAGAGGAAAGCCGTGTACTGTTCTTGGATACCTCGGTGCAAAAGAGCATAATCGGCATGGTAATCTACGATATTCTGTCGTTATCTCTTGTCGTCAGAACCGGAATGGTTATTCTGACAAAAGAAAAATATAAACGCTGCACAGTCTGATGTCTGGCAGGTGCAGTAAATCTCGATTTTCGATAAAAAGGAGGAAAAAGTGTTACGAATAGGTCTCTATTTGGCAACAAACCTAGCTATTCTGGTGCTGCTCGGGATTGTAATGAGTGTCTTGGGGGTCGATTCCCGATCTACTTCGGGTCTTCTGGTAATGGCCGCCATTTTCGGTATGGGCGGTTCGTTTATCTCGCTGGCCATGTCGAAATGGATCGCTAAAAAATCCACAGGCGCCGTCGTTATTACCCAGCCGTCCAACCCCACCGAGCAGTGGCTGTATGACACGGTTGCCCGGATGGCGAAAGAGGCGGAGATCGGTATGCCGGAAGTGGCGATCTACGATTCTCCCGACATGAACGCCTTCGCCACCGGCATGAAAAAGGATGATGCCCTGGTAGCGGTATCGACCGGGCTGTTGCAGAATATGGCGCGGGACGAAGTCGAGGCCGTTCTGGCCCATGAAATCACCCACGTCGCCTGCGGCGATATGGTTACCATGTCGCTTATCCAGGGCGTGCTGAACACCTTTGTCATTTTCCTGTCGAGGATGGCGGCAAATGTTATCAATAATTTCCTGTCAAGCGATGAGGAAGGCGGAGGCTTGGGCTTTTTCGGCTATATGGCGGTGACTATTGTCCTTGAGCTGGTGTTTGGTCTTTTTGCCTCGATCATAGTCATGTGGTTCTCGCGGCGTCGCGAATATGTGGCCGATCGCGGGGCGGCCTATCTGGTTGGTAAAGAGAAGATGGTAAACGCTTTACGACGATTACAGCTGAGCCACGAACCGTCCCATCTGCCTGAGCAGATGGCGGCTTTTGGCATTCGGCCGCGTCAGGGCGGTCTGGCAGATTTACTGCGCAGCCACCCGCCGCTTGAGTTGCGAATCTCAGCGTTGCAGAACATGGAATAATGAATTGACGAATGGGGCAGATTTCCGCCCCATTCGTCTTAAGGGAACTCTTTATAGGAAGGGCTGTTGATTATACCTTGAACCGGATATTCAAGATATCTCCGTCGACCACGATATAATCTTTGCCCTGCAGGTAGAATTTACCCAGCTTTTTCAGCTCGGCCTCGCTGCCATATTCGATCAGTTCATCATATTTACACACTTCGGCCCGGATGAATCCGCGCTGCAGATCGGAGTGGATGGCGCCCGCCGCCACCGGTGCGGGTGAATTGACGCGCACCAGCCACTGGTGCACCTCATCGGGGCCGACTGTGAAAAAGGAGATACGGCCGAGTGCTTTCAGGCAAAGGCGCGTGAGGACCTCGATTGCCGGCTCCTTAATACCCAGGTCCTGCATGAACTCTGCTTTTTCCTCGTCGCTGTCGAGCTGGGCGATTTCTGATTCCACCTGGGCGGAGACCAGCATCGCTTCAAGTTTCTCTTTTTCGCAGGCAGTTTGCACTTTTTCAAGCAATGAGGAGTCGGCCAGCTGCTCTTCGGAAACGTTGAAGGCGACAATCAGCTCCTTTCGGGTGATAAGCGGGTAGCTACGGATCATCAGCTCCTCATCTTCGTTGAACTCCATGAGTCGCAAGGGGTGTTCATTTTCGAGATGCTCCTGCATCCGTTTGATCAGCTCCAGTTCTTTGATCTGCTTGTCGTCCTTGATTTTCTTGATCGCCGTCTCCAGCCGCTCGATCCGCTTTTCCACAAAGATCTGGTCATGCATCAACAGCTCTGAATTGACCATCTCCATGTCCCTGATCGGGTCGACCGAGCCGGATTCATGGTAGATGGCCTCGTCTTCAAAGGCTCGTACTACATGGAGCAGCGTGTCGACATCATTTATCTCTCGAAAGATATCACCACGAGAGATGTTTTCTTTTTCCATCTTCGGCAACAGCACCAGCTCCAGCCGGGCCCGGGTCTCTTTTTTCGGGTGGTACATAGTTACCAGCTTATCAAATCGCTGATCACGAATATCCGCAGTGCCCGGTATCGGTTTGGCTCCACTCTGTTCACGCAGAACGGTGCCGGTGATGACCTGAAACAGTGTCTTTTTTCCCGTCTGGGGCAAGCCGATTATTCCTACCTTCATAATGACCTCGATGGTTATGAAAAACGGTGATCTATCCTATAAAGAATCTCAGTGATGCGAGAGAGATATTGCGCCTGACCCACTATATCCCTTCCGGTTACCAAACTCAAGCGGCACCAATGGACTGCAGGGAGGATGTATGACAGCGTTGGTTGATATACGTCTTGTCCATTTTCCTGATTTGCCGACTGATTTTGAAGGTGATTGGTCGGAAATTCTTTCGTCAGATAATGAAGTACTTGCATTTACTCGGCGAAAATTGATATGCGTACTATATGGTGCTACAATTTGTGTAAGACTATAGTGTTGTAAATATCAGAATCAAAGCGGAATCGCAGTGCAGATGAACACCTTCGGTGATCTCTTAATGCAAAAGGAGTGACCAGTCATGTCCACCGATAGCCCTCCCGGTTCAAATCGGGTGAAATATTTTGAGCCGACCCTCCATTTTACCTCAACGCGGATGCAGATTGGTGAGGATGACACGGGTGACCGCATTGTCGTGTCTGAACTGGTACATAAGGACAGTTTGCTTCTCAGCTTCGAGGACTTTGCCAAATTCCAGGACCGGGGTTTTGAAAAGCAGCCTGTTAAGGCCGGCGATCATACGTATTTTTCCGAGGGGAACAACGAGTTGTATGCTGCGGTGCCGGGTTATCCCCGAGTTGACCGGTTTGTTGCGGAAGATGAAAACAAGGTGGAGACGTTGGTTGTTTCGGTGGAGCCGCTTTTTCGGGTAACCAGCGATAAAATGAAAGCAACCCTGGCTGTGCATCCACCGTTGCCGGAAGGACGCTCGCTCATTGGAGAGGATCTTGATCAGCTGCTGGCTGAGGCGGGGATCGTCCATGGTCTTGATGTCGAGAAAGTTGCGACTGCCAAGGAATATGTGCAGCAAGGATTAAAGGAGTTTCATTCAATAGTTGTTGCCACCGGTCATGAGTGTGGACCAAGCCAGGACGCGTTCCTGCAGTTTCTCATCGAGATCGGGCCAATTGCCGGTAAATTGCTGAAAGACGGCAGCATCGATTTTCGTGAACGGCGGGTGATGGTACCGGTGAGTGAGGGGGAAGTGTTGGCGATGAAGATCCCAGCTAGTCCAGGAACCGCCGGGGTGAATGTGTTCGGGGAGAACATTGAGGCACAGGCGGGTAAGGATATCTTGGTCAAGACCAGCGGCGACGTTAGCTTCAATCCTGAGACCAATGAGGTCCGGGCCACTGCCGGGGGCGTGTTGTCGGTGGTGCGTGGCAATATCATTAATGTCAGCAGCCGAAAGAAAATTGAAGGCGATATCGATTTTTCCACCGGTAATGTGGAATCGAAAAATTGCCTGGTGATTAAAGGCTCGGTGCAGCCTGGCTTTATGGTGAAGGCGGATGGTGATGTTGAAATAAGTGGTACCGTCAGCTCGGCTACCGTCGAGAGTCTTGCCAACATCGTCATCAAAAGCGGTATTACCGGGCAAAAGACGAGAATTGCTGCCGATGGCGATGTCGACATCCTTTTCATTGAACAGGGCCGAATTGACTGTGGGGGTAATTGTGTGGTGCGAAAGCAGGCATACTACTCAACGATTCATGCCGGCGGCGATATTCGTTGCCGAAAGGAAAGCACTGTGGTGGGTAGTGAGATGGTGGCTGCCGGCAGCATGACGTTTGGTGATGTCGGCTCTGAAAAGGCCAATCCGCTGTTGCTTGCCGCCGGTGTCACTCCCGAACGGCTTGAAAAATATCGTGAAATGAAAAAGAACCTCTCGGAAATGCAGGCCGAGATTATTCAGCAATTGCAGATAGGCGGAGGCCGCTCCCGTAAGCTGCGGCAGATGGAGCGCGAGGCCGAGGTGATTAAGTTGCAGTTGAAGCGGATGAACATGGTTCCCGGCTCAGGCCTCTATTCCCGGGCTGGTGCGGCAGAGGAGGGAAATTTCACAGCTGAAGAGATGTCCGACAAGTACAGTATCAATCTGCGGGAAATTTCCATCGAGGTGCAGGGCTCCATTCAGGCTGGAACTACCATCCAGATCGGTAACCGGACCATGTTGCTCGATAAGACCATCAGTTACCGGTTGTTTAAACTGAGCGACAATCTCAAACGTATCCTGGCGGTGCCACCACCGAGGAGGCGTAGATAACTACAGAGTCTGAACAAACGAAAAGAACGAAAATGGAGTTTGTTCGTGGTGCTGTTAGCATTTCGGTCTTTTCTGCTGACTCCTCATTTTCGTAGCACCGAACCGAAGTTTTTACCGTCCGGCCATCCTATGGTCGGACTTTTCTTTGTGAAAATCAGACTGGCAATCGTTTAGACCGTAGTATATGGTGGAGCCGAGTAGCTTTTCGTCGCTTGGCCTGCCTGTGCGTGTCTTGCCGGGTCAAGGGTCGCTGATGGATTGAGTACATCTTTCGAAAACCTCCCGGGAAAATGTAGCCATGACGATTATCCCCCCTTTAGGTGTCAGGAAGAAAATTCTTATCATACTTGTGTGCTATATAGCCGGTATCCTTGGTATGTCCGTGGTGTCGCAGGAAGATATCTTCACCGCCAAGGAAAAGCTGGAAGTGGTCGAACTGGCCTATAGTCTGAACACCATTATCCTCGAAGTCCGCCGCTACGAAAAAAACTTTCTGCTTTACGGCACCGAGGAAGCCTTGACGGAAAACCAGCAGCAGCTGGATAAGGCCCTTGAAACGGTGGATATCATCAATGCCCGGGTTGCCACACTCAAGGTGCATCCGATGCTGATCGGGCTGAAGGCTGCACTATTGGCATACCAGCAGGATGTGTTGCTGATGGCCAATATGTTCCATGATCATGGGCAGCGTATCCATAGTGAGCAGGACCATAACGAGCTGGAGGAAAAATTGCGTCAGGAGGGGCAGGACATGACCGAGCGCAGTAAGGAGCTGGTCAGTTTTGAACACCTGCAGATTCTTGCTATCCTGAATGCTCTGGTGGAACAGTTGCTGCTTTGGTCGCTGGTGGCCATTGCTGTCGGTATCTTTATTCCACTGGTCATGTCGATCAATATTTTCAGGCCGCTCGGTATTATCAAAAAGGCAACTGAAGATATTGCGGTGGGGCAGTTTCGCCGTATTGAGGTGCTTAATACCCGTGATGAGATGCAGCAGGTGATGGAGGCATTCAACACCATGGTTGGAGAGTTGGAGCGTCGCCAGGACCAGCTGGTACAGTCCCAGAAGCTCTCTTCCATCGGTACCCTGACTGCCGGTATTGCCCATCAGCTGAACAATCCGCTGAACAATATTTCCACTTCCTGCCAGATTGCCACCACGGAGTTCGACAGCGGCGATACCGAACTGGTCCGCAGGATGCTGAACAATATCGAACAGGAAACCTATCGGGCCCGTGACGTCGTACAAGGGCTTCTCGAATTCTCGAGGACCAGGGAGTTTTCACTCCGCCCCGCCAGTCTCCAGGAAACGGTCGCCCGAGCGGTCAAGCTGGTTCGCAGCCAGGTTCCTGCACCTGTCGCCATAACAGTTGATATTCCGGATAACCTCATTGTGCCGATGGATGTTCAGCGGCTGCAGGAGGTGCTCCTGAATATGCTGATCAATGCCTCACAGGCCATCGTTGGGGAGGGCAGCATTACTATTTCGGCTGAAGTTGATGATGTTGCCGAGGAAGCGATCGTCATCGTTCGTGATACGGGCTCGGGTATCCCTGAAGAGATCAAGGATCGTCTCTTTGATCCGTTCTATACCACCAAAGAGGAAGGACAGGGTACCGGGCTCGGCTTGTCCATTGCTTATGGCATCATCCAGAAGCATAACGGCCGGATTACTGTAGAGAGCAGCCCGGGCGAAGGCGCAGCCTTTCATATCCACCTGCCGCTATCGGCGGTGAGCAACGGGTAGGCAGGGGGAGATATGGCACGGATTCTGGTGGTTGATGACGAGGCGATTGCCCGGGACAACGTTGCGTACATCCTGGAAAAGGGTGGCTACGAGGTGTTGACTGCGGATGATGGTGGTGGGGCCATTGCTCTTTTAGAAGAGCAGGAGGTCGATCTGGTCCTCACCGACCTGCGGATGAAAGGGCGTGACGGTATGGCGGTGCTTGGCGTTGCCAGGAAACTGTGGCCGGATACCGAAGTGATCGTTATTACCGGCTATGCCAGCGTCGATACGGCGGTTGAAGCTATGCGTAAAGGGGCTTACCACTACCTTGCCAAACCGGTCAAGATGGATGAAATGCTGGCCCTGGTCCAGAAGGCTCTGGAAAAGCGGACCATGCGCCGGGAGATCAGTGAGCTACGTAAGCAGGTGTCGTCCCAGAGCGGCGCAAACAGGATTCTCGGGCGGAGCGTCAAGACCCAGTTGCTGCGCGAGACCATCACTCAAGTGGCTCAGCTCGATTGCAATGTCCTCATTTTAGGTGAGACCGGTACTGGCAAAGAACTGGTGGCCAGGACCATCCATGAATTGAGTCCTCGGGCATCCAATCGGTTTGTGGCCTTTAACTGCGGCGCCTTTACCGAGGAGCTGATCGCCAGTGAACTTTTTGGTTATGAAAAGGGTGCCTTTACCGGGGCGAGTCAGACCAAGAAGGGGTTGCTGGAGCTGGCCAATGGTGGCACCGTTTTCTTTGACGAGGTCGGTGAGTTGTCGTTGCAGATGCAGGTGAAACTGCTCAGGGTCCTGCAGGAGCGAGTGGTGATGCGGGTGGGCGGTTCCGAAGAGATCTCCATTGATGTGCGGATTCTCGCAGCCACAAACAAAAACCTGAAAAAGGAAGCGGAAGAGGGTGCATTTCGCCTCGATCTCTTTTATCGGCTGGATGTGCTGACCATCCCGGTTCCACCACTTTCCGAGCGAAAAGAAGATATTCCGCTTTTGATCAACCACTTTCTTGCCAAGCATTCACCGCCGGGCGCGGTGGTACCCAGACTTTCCAGGGAAGTGGGCGAACGGCTGCAGGAGTATACATTCCCGGGAAACATCAGGGAGCTGGAGAACATCGCACAGCGGCTGTTGCTCCAGGCAGACAATGGTGCAGTCATTGAATCTGCCCATTGCCTGGAAGACATCCAGCAAGTGACGGCTGTACCCACCGTCCATGCCGCGCGCGATTTCTGGCCCACCCTTGCCGAGCAGGAGAAACGCTATATCCTCGAAGTTCTTGACGAGGTAGAGGGGAACAAGTCGAAAGCCGCCAAGATTCTTGATATCGACCGCGTCTCCCTCTGGCGCAAGATCAAGCGTTATGGCTTGGAAGACCCGGATGCATGATACTTAGCTGTCGCTGCTTTCTCCTTTCACCAGCACGTAAGGCAATATTTCGTCGCTTGCGTCCACCAGAGTCACCGTCATTCCTTCTCGTACATCGGGCGGTAGAGATTCTACTTCCTCTTTGTTGGCAAGCGGCAACAGCACCCGCTGCATGCCGGCCCGCTGTGCGGCCAGAAGTTTCTCCCGAATACCACTGATAGGCAGAATCCTGCCGCTCAGGGTCATTTCCCCGGTCATGGCCACATCCCTTCTCGCCGGACACTTGGTGAGCAGCGAGACCAGTGCCGCGAAAATGGTGATTCCTGCAGAGGGGCCGTCCTTGGCGATACCGCCAGCAGGAAAGTGGATATGGATGTCGGTCTCTGCGAAATAGTGGTCGTCGATGCCGTATTCACCGGCTTGGCTGCGGATGAGACTGAGTGCCGCCTGAGCTGATTCCTGCAGGACATCTCCTAATGAACCGGTGAGCAGCAATCGGCCGCTGCCCTTCATGGCCACCGTTTCTACGTTGATGATCTCGCCACCCGACTCTGACCAGACTAGACCTGTGGTGATGCCGATGCGGGGAGTTGTTTGCGCCCCTTCACGAATAAAACGGCGCGGCCCGAGAAAGGCTGGGATGTCATTTGCTTCCAGTGTTGTCGCTTGCGGGGGTGTATCTTCCTGGTTCAGGCGGGACAGTGCCAGCTTGCGACAGACGTTGGCAATTTCCCGCTCAAGATTCCTGAGCCCCGACTCTCTGGTGTAACCGCTGATGACCCTGGCCACGGCTTCAGGGCTGAACTCAATGCCGGTATTACGTAGGCCGTTGGCTTTCAGCTGTCTTGGGATAATGAACTTTTCCGCGATCCGGCATTTTTCCTTTTCGGTATAGCCGGAGAATTCAATAAGCTCCATGCGATCGAGCAGGGGGCCTGGCAGCTTGGTTACATCATTGGCGGTGGCGATGAACATGATGCGCGAGAGGCTGAACGGAATGTCGAGGTAGTGATCCATAAACTTCACGTTCTGCTCCGGGTCCAGCACTTCAAGCATGACAGAAGCCGGATCGCCCCGGAAATCCTGGCCGATTTTGTCGATTTCATCGAGCATAAACACCGGGTTGTTGACCCCGGAACGCTTCAACTCGTTAATAATGCGGCCCGGCATGGCGCCCACGTAAGTGCGCCTGTGGCCACGTAGCTCCGCTTCGTCTCGCAAACCTGCCAGTGACACCCGGATAAACTTGAGCTGCAAGGCCTCGGCGATGGCCCTGCCCACAGAGGTTTTACCGGTGCCAGGCGGACCGGTAAAACAGAGGATCGGGCTCTTGCCCATGTCCGCCGTCAAGGTGCGGTCGAGTACTTCCCGTACCGTTTTTTTCAACTCATCGAGATTGACCGGTTTGCCGAGATAATAGGCGGCGCCGCTTCGCATCGCCTCCACCGCTGAGTTCACCGAGGCAAAGCCTGTAACCATAATCACGGGAATTTCCGGGTGATTGCGATGGACGGAGGCCAGTAACTCCATCCCGTCCATCCGTTCCATCTTGAGATCGCTGACGATAAGGTCGATATCTTCTCTGTCCAGCAGCTCCAGGGCTGCGACCCCGTTGGCTGCACTGTAGCAGCGGTAGCCGTCCTTGGTGAGGACATATTCCATGTTGGTACGGGCAATCTCCTCATCATCGACGATGAGGATGTTCTGCTGGGCTTTCTGGCGCAGGGTCTTGGCGGCCAGGAATTCGAGGATTCGCTGCTTCACCTGTTCAAGCCCGCAATGCCGTTCCTCAAGAATGGCACGGGCCCGCACCGGATCGAGATTGCCCATGCTGGAGATGTTCCAGGGCAACGAAACCAGGAGATCAACATAGTTGATGCCGACACTGTATTCAGCGACTGCCGCGTCGGTTTTCTCGAGTTTTTCAAGTTCTTTGAGAGCGGCGTCGTGGGCGTGCGGCGGCAGGCCGGCCTCCTCGACACGGTTGCGTATTTTCGTCAGCTGGGAGTCTTCCACTACTTTTTCGCTGATCTCTTCCTTGGGTTCCGGTGGTTTCTTAAAGAACATGATTCACCCTGTCTGTTGCTGAAAAGAGCGACTGCACTGTATTAGTCCTGCGACTGTCACGGAAATGCGGTACGGGCCGCGTGACCGTTATCCCCGATATCTCCGATTGCCTATCAAAGACTAGCATAGTCCGGGAAAAATGGTACGAGTTTTTCCGTTTCTACGCCCTGTCCGCGATCCATTTTGCTTTGCCATGTTTATTCCTCACCCCGCCTTGATTCCACTTAAAGCAACCAGCTGATTTGTTTGGAGAGTTGCATATCGCAACGAATGTTGCAAGTTGCATCACCTGTACGATTGCCACTGTTGCAATGTGTAACATTGATGGCGATAGGGCCTCTATTAATAATTACAATATGCATATTATCGGCCAGTTATGCATGTTTTTTGTGTTGGCCCGGTTTTTGAAAAGATAGGACGCAAGAACCGGTTTATGACACACGAGGTGGAGGATTGTATGGACCAAATGGCAATTGAAAAAGATGAGGGATATGGCTCAAGCATCCCGCACAGCCAGGGTAATCGTGGCTGCATCCTGGTGGTGACCAGCCAGGCCCATCCAGCCCAGCATGTCATGGATTATGTGATCAGCGTGGCTGACAGACTCGGTTCCAAAATTATTATGGCCAGCGTCAATCCACGGCCATTGTTGAGAGAAAATTCGTTTCTCTCCAGAACGGTGCGGGTCGCTGTCAGTCCCGAGGCCGACATTTTTCGAGCCAAGGCCCAGGGGCGGGGCATTGCGTATGAGTGTATCGCTGAATCTGGAAAAATAGATAAGGTTATCAGTAGGTTGTGTCATATCGTCAAGCGTGTTGAGTTTGTCGTTATTGATCAGGGGATAAGAATGGAAGAGGTGGCTGCTGGTTCGCCGGTGCCGGTCTTCAGCGTAGCCGGCGGCACGCAGGATTCGGCCTGGAAAACCAGGGGACACCAGATACGAACACTTTTTCACGGAGAAACAACTATGAAAGCAGCAACCAGGAAAACGTATCTTATGAAAACGCTCATTTTCGGAGCCATAACGGCCGCTCTGTATGGCGCGGTGTTTGCCTACCAGGATGCGATCATGCATTACTGGACCAAAGGCGGTATCTATTGCCTGCTGCCGGTGGCCACGGTGTTTGTTTTCTCGTATGCCCATGGCTCTTTTACCGGCAATTTCTGGTCTGCTCTCGGTATTGAAGGCTCCAAGGCAAGTAGTTCGAAACAGAAAGAAAAACAAGTCAGCACTACGGAAAAGGCTACAAAACGACCCGATACCAGACCGCGGGTGCAGGCTAACGCCTAATGACCTAATGACGGCAATTCATTTTCAACTGAAATATCCGCAGCATTATGTCGCTGCCCCAAGAATACGAACTACTTTACAAGGAGACGAGTATGCACGGCCCAATAACAGAAGCCATACAGTTTATTGATCTCAACCTTTCCTCCGCAATATTTCTTATTATCGTCGGTTTTATCGGTGGTCTGGTGAGCGGTTTTATCGGCTCCGGCGGCGCCTTTGTTCTTACTCCTGGCATGATGAGCCTGGGTGTTCCCGGCACTGTCGCTGTTGCAAGTAACATGTGCCACAAATTCCCCAAAGCGCTGGTCGGCTCGATCAAGCGATATCGGTACGGTCAGGTAGATATCAAGCTTGGCCTCATCATGGGTCTCTTCGCTGAGGTCGGTGTTCAGGTTGGTATCCAGGTCCAGAAATGGATTCTGGATAAGTGGGGTGATGCCGGTTCCAACCTCTACGTTAGTGTGGCCTTTGTGGCGGTATTGGTGATAGTTGGTTCCTTTGTCATGCGCGATGCCATAAAAATCAAGAAAATGGGTGGTGAGAGTACTGTTAAGCCGCGTATTGCCGCACGCCTCCAGAAGATCGAACTGTGGCCGATGATGACATTTAAACGTGCCAATCTGCGTATTAGCATCTGGTTCCTGATTCCTGTTGCCCTTGCCACCGGTATGCTGGCAGCCACTATCGCGGTCGGCGGCTTTATCGGCGTTCCCGGCCTGATGTACATTATTGGCGCAACCAGTATCGTTGCATCTGCAACTGAGCTGGTTATCGCATTCGTGATGGGCCTTGGCGGCACCCTCATCTGGGCCTTCTATGGCATGGTCGATATCCGGCTCACCCTGCTTATCCTTGGCGGTTCTCTTTTCGGCGTGCAGCTTGGCGCCATTGGTACCACCTACGTCAAGGACTACATGATCAAATATGTTATGGCTACCATCATGCTGATTGTAGCGGTCAGCCGTTTTCTCGCCATGCCGAAATATCTCAACCAGCTGAGCCTGACCTCTTTTGCTGACGGCCAAGTTTCCCTTATGACCCAGGCTAGCTTCTATATCATGTGTTTTGCACTCCTGGTCGGTGCCATGATCATTCTGGTCTCGACTTTCAAGGCGAGAGCCGCAGAGATGGCACTGGAAAAAGCCCAGATGCAATCCGCATAAAATGGAGAACGCGGGCAGGTTGTGCACCAGAAGGTGCGTGCCTGTAGTCGTCGCGGGAAAGAGTTGAGAACATCTGTCGCTCCTTCCCGCGACCAACCAGCAGATTGAACGTCATATTTGGAGGTTATGGTGCAAACAATACTAGCCGCTGTAGATGTGTCCAGAGCCAGCCATCTGGCGTTCAAGCAGGCTCTGGTCCTGGCGTCTTCAATGCGGGCGGAACTGGTCACCGTGGCGGTAACACCTCGCTATGAAGGAAACATGAACCGGCTGACCTTGAAAGATGCCGATACCAAGATGAGCGTACCTTTTTTAAAGTGCCTCGAGGATGCCGCAGATTATGCAGCCTCTTTAGGTCTCAAGATCAGTACGGTGCATCGGGTGGGGCAGCCTTCTGAGGAAATTGTCCGGGTGGCAGAAGAAGTGAATGCCAAATATGTCCTGCTCGGTAGCCCTCATCGGTCACAGGTGGAGCGGGTTTTGCTTGGCCGGACCATTGCCAAAGTGATCGAGGAAAGTCCTTGCGACGTCCTGCTCATCCCGGAGAGTGCGGAGATCCGTTTCGGGAAGATACTTGTCGGCGTCAATGGCTCAAAAGCCAGTATGCGCGCTGCCGAACGTGCCATGGAGGTCAGCCGTGAGTATGGCGGTCAGCTGCACGGAGTGACAACGATTGATGTGCCGGTTGAACGCAGTCTGCGCTACGGAGTGATGAACGAAGCCTGGCAGAAGGGATTGGCGGTTCTGGAAAAGTTTACGCATCTGGCCGAAGAGATGGAGGTGCCGGTGGTGACGGCCCTGCGTGAAGATCATCCGAAACAGGCTCTACTGGCATACGCGGCAGAAAAGGATATCCATCTCATCGTCCTGGGGTCGCATGGTCACAACTGGGTCAACGAATTCTTTGTCGACAGCGTAATTGAACGAGTTGCCTCGAATGCGTCCTGTCCGGTTCTGGTGGTGAACGGGCCAGCGCAGGCAGACTGAACTTTCAGTAAAATCGAAGGAGGGAAGTATGGAATCTCTGCAACTTTTCACAATGCTCTTATTGGCGGTAGCTATTACTCATCTGCTTTTTTCGGCAGCGGAGGTCATTGGCCGCTGGACGAAGAAGGATGTTCGTACTCCGGGACTTGTTGCGCGAGGAAATGCATCGGTAGATCGTTCCGGCTGGTATGTGTTTTTTGATCCGGCAGATCTTTACGGCAGAAAATCGCAACCGGGCAAAAATAGTCAACGGAAAAATGATGCAAGCCGGACCGGTCAGTCCACCCGACCTCAGAAACCTGCGGCAAGAAGGCCGCGTGCTTCAGCGTAAAGAACTTGGCCCAAAGAAATACGGGTTAGCAGAGCGATGTTCCTCCGGGGAGTATTTTCGTGCTCCCCTTCTTTTTCTTTCCCTCTTCACATGCCACCAAATAATGGTGGTGGCCCATTCTCGTTCAATTCTTCTGAGTTCTCAGTATCTCAGCTTCTCTTTAACTTTTCCCGGCTTATTGGTTAGCGGGCCTTCTTTCGCAAAATAAGCAACAGAGGCATTGAACAGAGGGTAATCCACATGATCATTTAAAAATCATTGAGATAGGCGATGGTTAGCGCCTGGTGGGTGATTTCACCGTTTAAGGCGGCAGCACCGGCGGTGATTGCCACCTTGTCAGCCTGAACGTAGGCATTGTCGGTGTACACATATCTGCCGCCGCTCAGGTAGATATTTGAGGCCGCCGCGGCCATGGCCAACGGATCGAGGAGCAGCAGAAATCTGCGCACGAATCTTCCTTTTTTTTTTAGTAACAATCATGCCGCATCAGGCGTGAAACTTGATAGATGAGAAAACCGATGCTCTTTTTGGGATCATTGCATTTCATACGGGGAGTTTAATCCGCTGGCTTATAATAAGTAATACATACTATTAACACGTAAACATATCGGTTGATGTACATTAGCTGATATTCAGATCTAGCCAAGCGAAGAAGGTCAATATGTCTTTAGTTACGGAGGCTATTGCTGGTCACGGCTGTAAGGAAAAGGATTATTGACAAAGAGCAGGTAGTTGGCTAAGTACAAAACCATCGCTAGGGGTGCATGACACGCTGAGAGGATGAACTCCAACCCTTAGAACCTGATCCGGGTAATGCCGGCGCAGGGAAGCGGCCGGTTACTGCATTGCAGAAAGAGAACACGCCGCTTTTCATTATTTGAAAGGCGGCGTTTTTTTTTGGGGAAAGGGGGAAGGCTCGAACATGAAGACAATTCACGTCAATGGTGAAGTCAAGCAAATCGAAATGGCCAGCCTTGCTTGTCTGGTGCGCTCGATACAAAAGGATACGTCTGGTCTGGTACTGGAATATAATGGCAGGATTATCAGGGAGGCAGAGTGGGCGAACATTGAACTTTATGACGATGATGTCATTGAGATGCTCCGCTTTGTTGGAGGAGGTTGAAAATGGATGAACTTATCTTGGGCGGCCACACATTTACCAGCCGTCTTTTTACCGGTACTGGCAAGTTCGGTTCCAGGAGTTGGATACCGAAGATGCTTGAGGCGAGCGGATCCCAGATGATCACTGTGGCCCTGCGCCGGGTTGATTCGGGCGGGAGAAATGAAAATATCCTCTCTTTCATACCTGAAAACGTAGTGTTGTTGCCGAATACCTCCGGAGCGAGAACTGCGGAGGAAGCGGTGCGGATAGCCAGGATTGCCAGGGAGGCAGGCTGCGGCAAGTTCATCAAGGTTGAGGTGATAACCGATATGCGCTATCTGATGCCGGATAACTGGGAGACCCTGCGTGCAACCGAGATCCTGGCGGCAGAAGGTTTTGTGGTTCTGCCCTACGTATTGCCTGACCTGGTACTTGCCAAACGACTTGAAGAGGTAGGGGCAGCCGCCGTCATGCCACTTGGCGCGCCCATCGGCACCAACCGCGGGCTCGATACCCGCGAGCTGATCGCCATGCTTATTGAAAACTGCACTGTGCCCGTGGTGGTGGATGCCGGTATAGGTAAGCCTTCGCATGCTGCGGAGGCTATGGAGTTGGGGGCGGACGCGGTGCTGGTCAATACTGCCATTGCTACAGCCGAAGACCCGGCCATGATGGGCCGTGCTTTCTCCATGGCAGTTGAAGCGGGGCGTCTTGCGCGTATAGCGAGGATGGCCGGCACCAGCGTGGAGGCGCGGCCTTCTTCGCCCCTTACCGGATTCCTTGACTAAAAAAGGTGGCTCGTGTCGTTTATTACTCTTCTTGAAAAATACCAGGATCTTGATTTCGAAACCTTCTTTGCCAACGTGACATCCGACCAGGTGGAGCGGGCAATACATTCCTTGCAGCCAACGGAGCTTGATTTCCTGACCCTGCTCAGTCCTGGTGCCGCGTACCGGCTGGAAGAGATGGCTCGACGAGCCCATGATCTGACGGTACAGTTTTTCGGGCGAACCATCCAGATGTTCATCCCCATCTATATCTCCAACTACTGCAGTAACCACTGCGTATACTGCGGTTTTCATCGTGGCAACAGGATATCCAGGCGAAAACTGAGTCTTGCCGAGATTGAATCGGAAGCACGCTCTATCGCTGCGACTGGAATGCGCCATGTGCTGATGCTCACCGGTGAGTCGCCCGCTCATACCCCGCCCGAGTATCTTGTGGAGGCGACCCGGCTGTTGAAACGCTATTTTGCTTCAGTGAGTGTGGAGATTTTTCCATTGGAGGAAGAAGGGTACAGGTCGCTCAAGAATGCAGGTGCTGATGGTCTGACGCTCTATCAGGAGGTCTACGATCAGAAGATTTACCAGCAGGTCCACCTGGCTGGCCGGAAGGCAGATTACCGTTTTCGTCTGGATGGGCCGGAACGGGGAGCCCGGGCCGGGTTGCGAGCGGTGAATATCGGTCCGTTGCTCGGCCTGGGAGAACCGCGAAAGGAGGTTTTCTTGGCCGGGTTGCATGCGAATTATCTCACCAGGAAATATCTGCAGACCGAGATCGGCCTCTCACTACCGCGGATGAATCCGGCAGAAGGCGATTTCACACCACCGGCTCCGGTGGATGACAGGATGTTTGTCCAGTTTATGCTGGCGCTCCGTTGCTTTCTGCCGCGGGTCGGCCTCACCATCTCGACCCGTGAAAGGGCAGATTTCAGGGACCATCTTATTCCGTTAGGTGTAACCCGTTTTTCTGCGGGTTCGTGTACCGGGGTGGGTGGATATGTCGAGACAAAAGAAGGAGATGTGCCACAGTTTGAGATAACCGATGACCGGAGTGTAGAGCAGGTGGCAGCCGCCGTTGTGGCGGCGGGTTATCAACCGATCTACAAGGACTGGGATCTGATCTGATGAAGGTGGGAATAGCCGGTGTTGGTGGAATAGGCTCAAATGTTGCCTTCAATTTGGTGCGGGCTGGCTGGCGGGAGCTGAAGCTGGTCGATATGGACCGGATAGAATCTTCCAACCTCAATCGCCAGTTTTACTTTGCCGATCAACTGGGTCGTTATAAGACGGAGGCACTCCGGGAGAACCTGTTGCGTATCGAGCCGTCTGCCGAGATCGAAAGCCTGGTTCTGCAGCTTGATGAGAGCAATATCATTTCGAGTTTTGTGGACTGTGGGGTGATTGTTGAAGGTTTTGATAATGTGACAACCAAAAAGATGCTGGTAGAGAGTTTTGCCGAGCGTAACGTTCCGGTAATTTCTGCCTGCGGCATTGCAGGATTTGCGTTGTCGGAGGTGGGGAGGAGAAGGATTGGCAATTGTGAGATCGTCGGTGATTTTACTACCGATTTCAACGAGGCTGAACTGTATTGCCCGAAGATTCAGGTGATAGCCGCAATGATGGCGGATAGAGTACTTCAGAGAATAAGGGAACAACGATGAGGGACAGAAAACGACTACCTCAGGGACTGTATGGGATTACCGCCGAGAAGTTTTCAAAGGGCCGCTCCAATATCGAGGTGGTTCAGGCGATGATCACAGGCGGGATCAGGGTGATCCAGTACCGGGAAAAGCGACATGAGAAGAGTTATCGGCAGATCCTTGAAGAGTGCAGGATTATCCGGCAGCTGACCCGTGAGGCAGGGGTCATGTTCATTGTCAACGACTATCTGGATATTGCTCTTTTGGTAGATGCCGACGGGCTGCATGTCGGTCAGGATGATCTGCCGGTGGCCGAAGCCCGCCGGTTGTTGGGCGATGGGCGGGTTATCGGACTTTCCACCCATTCGCCTGCGCAGGCGAGGGCTGCCGTGGTGGAGGGTGCGGACTATATTGGGGTCGGGCCGATCTTTGCCACCAAAACCAAGGACGATGTCTGCGCGCCGGTTGGCCTGGATTATCTGGAGTATGTACGGGATAACATCGATTTGCCATGGGTTGCCATCGGCGGAATCAAAAGGGATAACCTCGATCAGGTCGTGGGTCGTGGAGCGGAAAGGGTTTGCCTTGTCACCGAGATCGTCGGAAGCGAGGATATTTTTAAAAGGATTGGTGAACTTGGTGATATCATCGATTGCCAGGTGAAGATGTGATTCATGTCATCTGCGGGATATGGAATAGGGGTTTTACGAACGACCGTTTCCTGGAGCGTGCAGTTTGTTGGCAAGAAAGAGTAGTGCCTCCAGGACCCCGCCACTTATGCAGCGTGCCTTGTCGGAAATGGTGTGGCAGATGGCCGTCTGCTCGGTGCGCGGATCGACATCGGCAATTTTCAAGCCCTGTCGAACGATCGAACGGTCCCTGATCATGCCCCGGATGAGACCGGAAATACTTGCCAGTACCGGATGGTCGTCAATAGTTGCCACCACCTCATTCTGCTGCACCATACTACCGATATCGCGCCGGATCTTGAGAGTGCCGGAATGCTGGGCATAGAGAACCCTTTCGGTGGTATACCCAGCAACTGCGCCGGGGATGCCGGTGTTGGCCAGAGCCGTTCCGGCAAGAATGACCCGGCCGAGATCATGGCCTCGGGCGGTTTCGATGACGGCCCGCACGTCTTTGCCGGCACTAAAGCCAGGCCCGAGTCCTATAGTGATTGGGGCCATCTGCAGGGTGGTGCCGCAGTTTTTTTTGGCGAGAATGGCATCGATGAGTGCAAAAGGCTTGAGTTCGGTAAGTGACTGGGCGGCCGGATCGATGAAAACTGGGACATGACCCCGATTCCAGATTTCTGGTAATTTCGACAATGTTTCAGCACGTTCAGCGGTAATCCCTTCGACCGTATGTGTTGTTGTGTACACCGCTTCGCCAAAGGATACCGTTCGCCTGATAGCCACCGGTGCATCGGTTTCCAGCACGATCAGCCTGATACCGACTTTGTGCAGCCGGTGGATGGTGCCGCTGGCGATATCACCGCCGCCGCGGACCACAATTAGTGACTCTTTTTCCATCTTCTCAATATATCCTGATAGTTGTCGTCGGTGTCGATGTCGTAAAACTCGTCGGGAGAGGAAAAGTCTACCGCCAGCTTTCGTTCGAAATGGTTCTGTATTACTTTCCGTCCGCCCTCATCACCCTGCAGTTTCTGTAAGTCGATTCGTAGATCGGCTGGGAATATGACAGGGCTGGCGGAGGTACCGCCTACTTTCGGCAGCACGATGCGACTGGGGTTGTTCCTGAATACTTCGACAAGTTTCATGATGGTGGCTCCGGTCAGAAGCGGCTGGTCCGCAACCGAAAACAGTATCCCACGTTGAGACTCTCCTGCCTCTAGGCCCAGCCGGATGGAAGAACTTTTGCCCTCTTCTGGATGTTCGTTGCGACATATTTGCACCGGGAAGGATCTGGCAATTTCCTCAACTGCCTGATCGGCTATCACAACAATGACCTGGGCAAAGAGCCCATATGGAAAGTTCGTGAGAAACCGGCCAATGACCGTGGACTCGCCAAAGGGCAGGAGGAGCTTGTTGCGTCCCATGCGTTGGGACAGTCCGGCGGCGAGAATGACCGCATCCAGCTTAGCCAAGGATGGTCCCTCGGGCAACACTTCCGGTCACGATATGCAGATTATCAAGCTGGGAACGGAGTAGCTCTGCATTTCGTTGCTGCTCTTGTGATTCCACCTTGTTGATAAAAAGGATCTCCCTACCAAGCGACCGGGAAAACAGCCCATCATCGTGGCAGATGATACGCAGCAGATGGCCAAGGGAAATAATGTCACCAGGCTCGGCACCGGTCAGCTGGGAAAAGATCCCCAGCCGATGGACAGATGTTTCGTTGACTATGGTGCCAATGGTCTGGATGTCGAGTACGCCAATGGTAGCGGTGGTAGAGTCGTCTACCACCGGTTCGTCGTTTCGCCAACCTTTGAGGGGCTTGCAGGCAGCGCCATCGGCTTCGATCAGTACAAGATCAAACAGATGCCGTTGCCGGGCGAGGAAGTCCTCGCGGACACCTTGCATTTTGCCAGGCAGGTTGTCGGGGAGGCCGCCGACATATACGCCCGGTGCCGCTATCGTCTGGTCAGAGAACAGCTTGCCGGTGAGATCGAGCGCATCATATTGGACAGAATTCGGCACCAGTATTTTGGTGGAGGTAGTTACCAGTACCTTCATTTCCCTATTCCGGGCTTCGCGGGCCAACCGGAACATCAGCGAGGTTTTCCCGCCTGCCCCGACGATGGAGACGACATCTCCACGTCGAAGCCCGAATGCATTGAAAAACGATTGATTATCTGGGGTCGACATTATTTTTTATCATTCCCAGCAACACCTTCTCGGCGGTGATGGGCAGGGACCGCACCTGAACTCCGGTGGCGTTGGCGACCGCTGCGGAGATGGCAGGAGCGGGCGTATTGCAGACTACTTCACCAATGGACTTGGCGCCGTAGGGGCCGGTCGGTTCATAGCTTTCTTCAAATGCTACCCGGATACTGTGGATATCGAGTCGGCTCGGGATCTTATATTCCATAAACGAATTGGTGGAAAGCCGCCCTTTACCGGAGTAGCGCACTTCCTCATAGAGCCCAAGCCCTATGCCCATGGCTACGCCGCCTTCTACCTGGATTAGGGCCAGGTTTTTGTTCAGTACCGTGCCGCAATCCGCAACGGCCACATAGTCGGTCACCTGGGCCTCACCGGTTTCGAGATCTACCTCCACTTCCGCGAACCCGGCAATAAATGGGGGAGGAGAGGTTTCGCCACCAAAGGTGCCTTTGGCGATAAGCATATCTTTACCGTTAAATGAACAGAGGGTTTGGGCTAGCTCTGAAAGGGTCATCGTTTTTTCACTACCGATAGTGAAAACGCCATCTCCATATGTTACCGCATCAGGACTAACACCTTGTAAGCTCGCCACGGCACAACGCATCTGTGCTTTCATATCCTCGGCGGCAAGGCGGGCAGCGTTGCCGGTGACATAGGCCCCACTAGAGGCGTAGGCACCGGGATCGTAGGGGAGGGTGTCGAGGTCAAAACTTGCCACCACAATCTGATCCATATCAATTTCCAGCACCTCGGCTCCAATCTGGGCGAGAATGGTATCGGAGCCCTGGCCCATGTCGGAGGCGGAGTGGCTCAAGGTGAAAAATCCGTCTTCGTTCAGTTTGATGAGTACCGAAGCCGTGTCAATCTTAGCGATCCCCGAGCCTTGCATAGTGACGGCCATGCCGTAGCCGCGGACTTTGGTGTCGTTCACTATTACTTTTGGAAACTTTTCGTCCCAGCCAATCAGGGCCTTGCCCTTTTCGATGCAGCGATGCAGGCTGCTACTACCAAGGGTGGCGGGATTTCCCGGTGTGGAACCACAGAGTTCGGGATGGGTTTCACCTTCACCCAGCAAGTTTTTTGCCCGCAGTTCTGTCGGGTCCATATCCAGTTTTGCCGCTAGTTCGTTGATGGCCGATTCGAGGGCGAAGGTCCCCTGCGTGGCTCCGTAGCCGCGCAAGGCACCGCCGGGTGGTTTGTTGGTATAGAGGGCGTGTCCGTGGTAGCGACAGGCTTTAGCCTTGCCGTAGAGCGGCAGCGTTTTCTGTCCCACCACCCAGAAGACGGTGGGGGCGTGTTCGCCGTAGGCGCCGGTATCGGAGAGGCAGTAGATGTCGATGGCCCTGATTGTGCCGTCGCGGTCTGCACCGAGCCGTACCGTCAGCTGCATTGCGTGACGGCTGGTAGTGCAGGTAAAGGTTTCCTGACGGGTGTAGACCAGCCGTGCAGGCTTGCCGGTCTTCATAGTGACGATGGCTGGAAAGATCTCCACCGAGGCGGTTTGCTTGCCGCCGAAACCGCCACCAACCCTTGGCTTCAGCACCTTGATTTTCGAGCGTGGAATCCCGAGCACCCGCGAGAGATGCCTTCGCACATGGTAGGGGATCTGAGTCGAACTCATCACCTGCAACCGGCCGTTGACATCAAAGGAGGTAGTGGCCCGGTAAGTTTCCATCATGGCGTGGGCCTGGGCCTGGGTGGTATATGTTTGTTCCATTACCACCTCGCTGGCGGCGAGTTCCCCCTCCACATCGCCTTGCTCAGTGTAATGGCTGGCGGCGATGTTCCTGGCGGCATCATTGCCGATGGGGAAATTGGTAAACGGTTGCTGCGGATGGACCCTGACGGGATTATCGAGCGCCTCCTCAAGATTCAGCACCGGAGTCAGCAGTTCGTAATCCACTTTTATTTTCTTGAGGGCGGCAAGGGCCGTTCTCTCATCGACCGCGGCGACGATGGCCACTTCATCGCCCACATAGCGCATGTGATTGTCGACAATTCGCCGGTCATACGGAGAAGGTTCGGGAAAGGACTGGCCGGCCAGGGTGAAGCGGGTGGTCGGGGTGTTCAGGTGAGTGAGCACGCATTCCACCCCAGGGATGGCCTCAGCTTCACTGGTGTCGATGGTCCGAATTCTGGCCGAGGCATGAGGGCTGCGCAGGATCTTGACGATGAGGGCATTTTCACCGATATCCAGATCGCTGGTGTAGGCGGGAGTGCCCTTGACGAGGCCGAGGCCGTCAATTTTGGGGATTTCTTTGCCGACAAAATCCATTACGCCACCCCCATATACTTTTTGATGGCCCGCATCTGGCCTTTGTAGCCGGAACAACGGCAGAGGTTGCCAGCTAGATAATGATTTATCGCCGCCTCGTCGGGATTATCCAGTTCACGTTTCATGGCAAGTACCGTCATGGTAAAGCCAGGCGAACAAAAGCCGCACTGTTCGGCTCCTTCGGCCACCATGTACTCGGCAAATTCACGGGCATCGTCCTGCAGCGCCTCAATTGTGGTGATTTCATGACCTGCAACTCTAGCGGTCAGAGTGGAACAGGAGAGCGCCGGTTTGCCATCCAGCCAGACTGTGCACAGGCCGCAGGAAGAGGTGTCGCAGCCCTGCTTGACGCTCAGGTAACCATAGCGCCTAAGGGTCTCGTAGAGAAACTCGCCGCCGGCAAAATCGAGGGTAACGTTACGGCCGTTGATGGTGGTCTCAAGCTGCATGGTGCACCTCCATAAGTGCTCTGGCGATCAGTACCGGACAGATGGCTTTTCGGTATTCACCGCTGCCTCTGGGGTTGTCGCCAAACTGGAGACTTGCGGCGGCAATGTTGCCCGCCTTGCGCGCTGTCGTTTCGTTAAGACCGTTGCTGGACAGATAGTCGCTTGCCTCAGGTACAAGCACAGCACGACCAGGACGGGCGCCCACAACAATACGATAATCATCACCCGTTTTCGTCACTGCTGCGTTCAGCACCGCATAATCGGTTTTCGCACGGCGAACGCTCTGAAATGCGCCTATCTGGCCCCGCTTTGGAATGATAATTTTCACCAGGATATCCTTTAAGCCCTGACCCGTAAAAAATTCTTCGAGGGAGATTTCTCCATAATGATAAAACTGCAGACGGGCATCAAGGGCTAGAAGAGCTGTCAATGGGTCCGAAAAGGGATAGCGACCCGCCACCGTGCCGCCGATGGTAACACAGTTGCGAAGCTGCACTCCGACGATGTTCTCAACACTTCTCGGCAGCAGACCATGCCAGAGCGATTGGCAAAGTGCATCGGTTTCAATTGTGCGAAGGGTGGTCATGGCACCGATTTCCACCTCTGATTTCGTTCCATGCACGAAATTAAGACCAAGATTCGAGAGATCGATGGCGTTGGAAATTGTGCGATCTCCGAGGCGGATATATCCGCAACCACCGAGCACAAGACTTCCTGGTACCGATGTGAGCGTCTCGTATGCTTCTTCGAGAGTGGACGGGCTGAGATGATTTTCTATCTGTAACATAAGAAATGTCTTTGCATTGTTTTTGTGAGTGCCACCTTTTCTGTCGTAAATCAATCCGGCGGCATTGATGCCGTTATGCCTATCAACAGTATACGAATTTCCTTTGTGGCATGCATTAAATAACATTTCTAGTCATTGTAATATCTTTACAGCCCGCATTCGGGAATCTGATACTGGAAACATTTTCATGTGCGGCGCTGAAAGTATGTTGTGCCGAGAATGGTTGGAGGAGCCTAGAAGGTTGAATGATTTCAAAGCACTCTTGAGTGAAATGATTTTACAATGATTTGCTGGATATAGCGTAGGGGCAACATTATGAAAGTGATAAAGGAATCACCTTAGGTGGAAAAAACATTTGAAATTGCAAGCATTGTTGCTTTTGTGTTCATTATGGGGTAATGCACAAAAAATGAATTGCGTGTTCAGCACGATGGTTTGACCTGATAATTTCGAGGTTATTTAATAATTAACACGAAGTTTCTATTCTGTTTTAGGGTGTTGGGTATGGTGAGAAGGGTTCTGTTTGTCGATGATGATGAGATTTTGCAGCTGGTAGTGGAGAAGGGGCTTGCCCCTTATTCTGATACATTTGGTGTCGTTCTGGCGAAAGACGGTTTTGAGGCTTTGAAAAAGCTTGAGAATACCGCTGTATCGCTTATCGTCATCGATCTGCAGATGCCTCGGATGGATGGTCCCGCCATGCTCTCCCATATTCAAGAAACATATCCGGACATTCCGGTAATTTTTATCTCAGCTACGCCGAAAGCCGCGGTTCCTTACCTCGAGGAGATGCGTGGAGTGCTTGCCTACTTGGAAAAGCCTTTCCGTATCGATAGATTGGCAAAATTGATCCAGTATGCGCTGCAGGGTGAAGCGTCTGGTGGAGCTATTGCTGCTGTTTCACCCACCATGTTTCTGCAACTCATGGAAATGGAGGGTAAGACATGCACCATCCGTATTCTTGATAATGATTCAACGGAAGGCGGCATCCTCTACCTGCAGGATGGGCGACTGTTGGATGCACGGGTCGGTATCTTGAAGGGAATTGAAGGTGCCTACCGAATCTTCAGGTGGGATGAGGTATCCGTCTATTTCCAAAACGAATGTCCCGAGGTTGAGGATCGGATTAATAGTGATCTTCAGGCAGTGATCATGGGGGCTCTGGCGGCCAGGGATGAAGATGACGATTCACCTTTTGCCGACTCTGAAGGCCCTATCGCCGGTTTCACTGGAGATCTCGGCCCTGCTGATAGTTCCCTTTCGTCACTATCGCCTGGAGCAATTGGCGGTGAAGAGTGGGGTGGAGTGACAGATGTGCAAGAAGTACGCGGGAATCCTGCCTGTGACAGAATCAAGGAATTGCTTCATCGGGAAGTGGGCGATCTGGAATGGGTGCATGAGGTCTATCATGATGTTCACCTTGATCACATCATGACGATGCTGTCAACTCTTGGCGAACAGGTCCGGTTTGGACCATTGCGAGTTGCCCATATCGATAACGGCGAAAAAAATGATAGGCTTTTAGTGTCGGATCCTGCCTCCCTTCAAACTTCAGTGCTGCAGGTTGATCATGATGCGCCTCTTTCCACTGTAATGGATGTATTGCGTTACAGGGAGTAACGGTGTGGGGCTCGCCAGCTGGAGTTACCGGATTGCTCTGGTAGCGCTAGGTGTGGGATGCAGGTAACCTTATGATGGGGCTTTTTCAATAACCCCGATTCTGCGGAGCTCGGTTGGTGTCAACTGCTGGTCAAATTCCACATGCATTGAGTAGAGGTTACCAATAGGGTCGTGCGAACCGATGGCTCGAACAATACCGACGCGTGAAACCAGGGGTTCGGTGTTGCGGCAGAAAATCGAGAATTGTACCTTCTTCCCTAACAAGTTCGCAGCAGCTTTTTTTTGGGATGCATGAAAGCTGAGGGCAAGGCCTCCCTGGGAAATATCAATCAGGTCTCCTTTGGCAACCCGTCCAGCCTCATTTCCCTTTTCATCAAGAAGTCCAAACGCCACTCGGTTGTTGGCTGTTTTTCTCTCATGATGTCTTCTGGTCTTACGTCCTCGGGCAAATAACGGTTGAGACTGGAGCGGTTGCCGACAGAAATCTGCGAGTTTGGCTTCTAGCGCTGGATAGTGTCCGACAATCTTCTGGAAAACATCATGTGACAAAAGAAATATTTCAGCTCCAAGGCTTTTAGCCCCAAAGGTCCAGACCGACAGTTCGAAAAAAGCTTCGGCACCGAAGGCGGTGCCCGCCTCAAGAGTCGATACTGGTTCACTCTTTCCTCCGCAGGTCATCTGGATCTGTACTTTCCCACTGTTGATGAAAAAGAGTGTTGACTCGAGATCGCCCTGCTGCACGATCATTTCCCCGGTGTTAAACTTCTGCCTCGTGAACGCGTGATAGAGAGCAGAAAAGGCTTCGGCTGAGATGTTGTCGATAAGTTTCTGCCAGGTGTTGAGGTCTTCATTATTTATGGCCGATTTGCGTTCTTCCTCGATAATCTCTGCAGCACGGATGATTTCACCGACCGCCATCGAGTCGATCTCAATCAACCAGTTTCGCAAGTGCTCAGCTTTAATGAAGTTGCGGCTTTTGGCAGCAACAGAGATGTGATCAAGAAGAAGCGTCATCGCCTCATTTTTGCTGCCATTTATGAGGAGCTCACTGATTTGTTGTGCTTCCGGCAAATTTGGTACTGATGAACGGTTTCTGGCAGTGGTGGAAACCGTTTTCTCGTTTTTGGGAGATGCTGCGGATGATGGAGTCGGACGATCATGTGAACTTTGCGACGACCGGCTCTGTCCCCGTATTGATTGGCCAGTTGGCATTTGCGACTGGCTTTCCTTCAGCTGCAGGATGGCAATTTGGGCGGCTCTTGCGACGTTTTGCCCGAGCTTACCCTTGTCTGTTGCAAGGAGGGTCTGGAGTGGTTCAATGGCTTCCGGGGATTTGCAGTATCCTAGTGCCTGACAGATAAACAGCAGCAACTTGTCCCTGGTATTGGCTTTGAACTGGTCTCGCTGACCCAACAGGCTAAGGAGGGTTGAGGCGACACTCCTGTCGGCCAGAGGCAAAAGCTCCTTGATGACATGTGGCTTTAGTAGCTCTTCGGTATCGGTCAGTAGTTTCAGGAGGGTCTGTTTGCAAATGGAGGTGTCGCTCAGCTTTTTACTGACAGCGTTGCACGCTATTCGAACCTTATTAAGGTTCGAGTCGTTCTGCATGCCGACGATCAGGTAACCAATAGTCGTTTGCTGCAGAAAGTAACGGCCTTTGGCAAAAACAAAGTCTGCCGTTACCGGGTTGCCGAGGCTGGTTATAATTTCACTCCAGCGGGCTTCACTGTCTTTTCCTGCTGGTAGTTCGCGGCTGTTAGAATAGAAAAAGAGACCTTCGCCGCGGCTGGAGAGGAGTGTCACATCGATGATGGAACCAAGTTGTGCTATTTTGGTCAGAAAGGTTTTCATTCCACCCTGGTTGTCGTAAACTCTTCAACGGCATAGCTTCATCAAAAGAATAGAGTATATAGTGCAATTAGCCGTTTTGTTTGTTTTTCCGCATCAAGAGGTCGCTTGTGTCGTCTGAATATCGCATAATATACTGAAAAGACCTGACTTGCAATGAATCTCCTTTACTAGGCCATGAGCTCACCAGAAATCGGAATCATTGCCGGTCGGGGAACGTTTCCCGACCGGTGGTAGTTTGATCAGAGCATATTGATGGGTTGGCCGGTAGAGGCCAGCACACTGGCCCAGAGTTTGCCCTGCGGGTCAACTTTTTTTCGGGATTGGACCGCCATGGGGATCGGTACGTGGGTGAACTGGTTGTTCCAGTGGCCAACCAGCATATTGGTGCGGCCCGACATGCCGGCATGAACAGCGTACTGGCCAAGTTGCAGGCAGAAAGCGGAGTCGGAGGCAGATGCTGCGGTGGAGCGGATCATGTAGCTTGGGTCGATGTACTTTAAGGAAATGTCCATCGCCTGGGCCTGGAAATAACTTTTGATGCGATCTTTCAAGAGATGACCGATGTCGCCAAGCTTGCGGTTGCCGGAGGCATCTGCACCCAGATTGTCGTCAAACAGACTCTGGCCCGCACCTTCACCGACCACGATGACTGCATGGCCGCGAAGTCTCAGCCGTTTTTCCAATGCTTTCAAAAAGACGTCGAGTGAAAATGGCACTTCAGGGATCAGACAGAAATTGACCTCATTGTTGGCTAGAGTCGCGGCGGCCGCGATAAAGCCGGACTCCCGGCCCATAAGTTTCACCAGGCCGATGCCGTTGCGGGCACCGATGGCCTCGACATGGGCGGTGGAGGTGGAGCGCCTTGATTCCGCCACGGCAGTCTCATAGCCAAAACTGATATCGACATTGCAGATATCATTGTCGATGGTCTTGGGGATCGAAATCACACCGATGCGCAGGTCCCGTCGCTCAATTTCCCGGGCGATGGCCTCTGCGCCCCGCAGGGTGCCGTCACCGCCGATGACAAAAAGCAGGCCGATTCCCAGGTGGACCAGGGTGTCCACCATGATTTTGGGATCCTGAGGACCGCGGGAGCTGCCGAGCACGCTGCCGCCCTTCTGATGGATCCCACCGACCAGGGTCGGCGTGAGATCGAGCGGGGTGTGGTAATATGATGGGTTCAGCCCTTCGAAACCGTAACGGAAGCCGAACACTTTTCTCACCCCGTAATGGTGGTAAAGGCTCAGAACGATGGCCCTGATCACATCGTTTAAGCCGGGGCAGAGCCCGCCGCAGGTCACGATGCCGCAGGAGAGAATGTCCGGATCAAAGAAGATGGTTTCACGTGGGCCCGCCATTTCAAAAGCAGGTAGGTCAAGACCTTGTTCCTGATAAGGTTGAATCTCAGTTTTCAGGGTGTGGTAGAGTACCCCATCATTATCGGGAGTAAAGGCCATCCCCCGCATGGGCGAGGGGTGGGTGCAGTCGCCGAGACGGCTGATGATAAACTCGTCAGGAGGGAGCAACGTCTGTGATTCTGTCATGGTCTGCCTGTCCTTTTCTAGTAGCGACCGGCGCTGCCCAGCACCTGAGTGTTTTTGTGGATGATCATTTCCGTCAACTCGTCCCGGGCCGGTCCGAGGTATTTGCGTGGGTCGAATTCCGATGGTTTTTCGGCAAATATCTGGCGGATGGCAGCGGTCATGGCCAATCGTCCATCGCTGTCGATGTTCACCTTGCAGACTGCTAAAGCGGCGGCACGGCGTAGCTGTTCCTCGGGGATACCGGCGGTATTTTCCATCTTGCCGCCAAAACGATTGATCTGTTCGATATGTTTTGCCATGACTGAACTGGCTCCGTGGAGAACAATGGGAAAGCCAGGAACGCGACGCTCGATTTCTTCTAAAATGTCGAACTTTAATGGTGGCGGCTCTTCGCCCGGTTTCAGTTTGAATTTATGGGCACCGTGTGAGGTGCCAATCGAGATGGCGAGGCTGTCAACGCCCGTCATTTCAAGAAATTTTTCAACCTCCTCAGGCCTGGTGTAGCTGCTTTTTTCCGCCACCACCTCATCTTCGATACCTGCAAGTACACCAAGCTCTGCTTCCACCGTCACGTCATTATCATGCGCGTATTCGACTACCTCACGGGAGAGTTTGGCATTCTCTTCGAAGCTGTGATGGGAGGCGTCGATCATTACAGAGGAGAATCCCGCTTCGATACAGGATTTGGCGAGTTCAAAAGAATTGCCATGGTCGAGGTGGAGGGCAACTGGAATTGCGGAGCGGGCCTCCTCGACCATTGAGCGGGCAGCGGCCGCCAGATGGGGCAGGAAACCGGCGCCGATATAGTTGCGGGCGCTGCCGGAAACCTGCAAAATGACGGGTGAGTTTGAGCGGATGCAGCCGGTGATGATCGCCTGCAGTTGTTCCATGTTGTTGAAATTATAGGCTGGGACCGCATATTTTCCGGTCATAGCCCGGGAAAACATCTCTTTAGTATTTACCAGACCGAGTTCCGAGTAATGGATTTTTTTCACGTTCGTCACCTTGTGGTTAGACGCTGGGATTGATAAGGAGAAGACTGCATGTTTTCGTTGATTGTAACATCATGATAATACCGTAAAATCAACATCCTGACAAGAGCAGGCGGCAAGTAAAATAACCAGTTGCATTACGTCGGTGCCACACTGTCGTTATCTAGGAGCAGATCCTTTTGTCTTGAGAAGAGGTTTTTTGGCTGAAAAGAGGGCCCAAATCGTTCTTTTGAAGAAAGTTGGCGATGGCTTATTTCTTCGTGAAAAAAGTAACTCATCAATTTGTTCGATTTCAGTTCTACTCGTGCTCAATTGTATGACAGATCTCATCAGCGGCAAGTACATGGATGAGCTCTCGCTATTGCATTTTCCCGCCAGATCAAGCCGGGTCGCTCGTATCAGAGATGAAAATCAGACTCGGTTCAGTCAGGAAATTGGCGGTAATGAGACTCGGCATATGCTCTACCACCTTGGATTGTCGTACTTTTCTATGGGTGAAAAAACTTGTCTTTTCGTTAAACCGTTCTATTCTGTAGGCAAGAGGGGGTAATGCTGGACGCGTTCCCTTTTGTGCCATTTCATCAACAAGGAGCGGACCAATGAGATTGCTGCTGTTACTGCTGTTGCTGATTCCGAATGTGGCAAGTGGTGCCGGGGTTTCTGTTCAGTACCAGGTGGGAGGAAAACCGTATGAAGGTTATTATGTCAGTCCTGGTCCGGATGCGCCGTTTCTCTTGTTAGTTCACGACTGGGACGGCCTTACCGAATATGAAATACAGCGGGCCGGAATGCTCGCCAAACTTGGTTATGCCGTGTTTGCTGCCGATCTGTTCGGTGCCGGTATCCGCCCGACCAAGGTGGAGGATAAGCGCAAGCTTACCGGAGAACTCTATGCGGATCGGGACAAAATGCGCAACCTCATGAATGGGGCGATCACTGCTGCCAGAAATCTCGGAGCCCGGATAGATAACGGTGCAGCCTTTGGCTACTGTTTTGGCGGTGCGGCTGTGCTGGAGCTGGCCAGGTCCGGAGCCGGGTTGAAAGGGTTCGTTTCCTTTCATGGTGGTCTGGCAACCCCGGAAGGGCAGGGTTATGACCAGACCAAAGGGTCAGTGCTCGTACTACACGGCACCGCGGATGCCAGTGTTTCCATGGAACAGTTCGCCAGCCTGGCCACTCAGCTGGAAACGGCGCAAATCCCCCATGAGATGATCACCTATTCAGGCGCGCCTCATGCCTTTACCGTGTTTGGCTCCCCCAGTTATCGGGAGGATGCCGACAAAAAATCCTGGCAGAGATTTGTCGGATTTTTGCAGGAGACCTTCAAGTAGCCGCTGGAAAATTGCCGGCTACTTGGCGATAGGTGGCTGCTGTTTTTATTGTTCCTCAATGAAGTTCTGTACTGCCTTGCTGATACCGAGTTTGGCGGCCAGTTCGTCAAACCAGTGTCGCTCCGCCTCGCTGTCGATATCGACGGCACTGACTGCCAGCATGTACATGGCTTTAGCAGTAGCTGGATCGCTAATCCCTGCTGTGAGCTCGGTGATGGACTTCGGGCTGTGTAGTTCAGTTAAGAGAAACATCCGCTCTTCCTGACTGATTTTTTCCCCTTTGAGTTTTGCAAGCACCGCCTGTTCTTCCTGCTCATCCATAGTGCCGTCAGCATGGGCGGCGGCAATCATGGTTTGAATCATCCGGCAGGCCAGGTCCTGCGAGGTCAGGTTGCCAGGGACTGCCGGTGCTGAGGACGGTAAGGGTGGCGGCATTGGTGCAGATGCCTGGTTGCCGACTGGTGGGGGCTGACTCCCCGGAGCAGGTGGAACCGGTGGAGGCGGCGCGGTCTGGCCGTAGCTTGTGGTTTGGGGCTGTGATTTTGAACGCAGAATCTCGTATGCGCCGATACCAAGGCCGATGGCGGTCATCAGGCCAGAACCTGATTTCAGACTGTCCACCAGAGTATTACTGTGTTTCGATTTCTTCTTCTTTTTGCCGGAGCTGGAACCGACAACTTCACGCATGAGCGTGCCTAGGAGTTTTTCCGCGTCGAACATGGCAGCACCTTCAGGTTAAAGAGTATTGTAAGTTTATAGTGAGTCCGTAACAAACACTGCAGGCTAACATTTTGTAATCATTTTATAAGGCATTCTATATAAGTTGGAAATTTGCTGGATAGGGTACGGTAACAGGTGCTCATGGGACTATCCGGGCCAGACTCAGTAGTTTTGAACTCATGGTGAGCCCTGATTTCTGGACCGCATTATGATTGATCTCAACCTGGATCTTCTGCCCGTTCTTGATAAGGTTCACCATTCCACCCTGTTCGGGAAATCCGGAGGTATCACCAACGGTGAGGATAGGATAATTGGCTAGACGACTTTGTATGGCCTTCCATTCGTCTACCTTCGAATCATGAATAAAGAGGATGTTGCATCTGGTCGGATCGAGTTCCTGCAGGTTGTGGTAGCGTTCAATTTTCAGCGGACGATTATTCTTTTTCTCGCCAGCGACAGCCTTGTCAAGGATGGAGTCAAAGGGGTCGGGGCCATAGATACCGATGATGAATGGCGCATTTTCCCGGTCCACATTCTCCGGCCAGGTGACAAAATGGGTGAGGTTGGTGAGAAAGACTGCTTTGATATGGTATTCACCGACCTGCTGCGCTGCTGCCTTTACAGGCATGGTGCAGAATAGCAGCAATAGAACGGCAAAGAACGCAGTGTGCGTCGATGTGGCCCTGTATGCGGTGGTGAACCGATGCATCATTGAAGAGTGTCGTCGTTGATATCAGAAAGTATAGCTTGCTTTCAGCCAGAACTGCTGCGGTATTTCCGAGGGCAGGATATCCTGCCGTTCCGGGAACTCCTGGTGGCCTGAATCAAAAAGATTCTCCGCGCCGACACTTACCCTGAAATTTTCTTTGGCCTGCCAGCTGAGCTGCAGATCGAATCGGAGATAGGAGTCGATATCCCGATCCTCGAGTTTGTCCACATAATAGAGCTCGGCGTCAAGGGACAGATTGTGTGGTAGGTCGAGATAGGAACGGATCTGGAACTGCTGCTGCGGTGTGAGTTGCTCATCGCTGATACTGTTTCCTCTCAAAGCAGGATCCTTATACTCAAGGTCAAAATCAATAAGGGAATAAGCGGCGATGATTTTGAGTGTATCTGTGGCCTGCCATGTTCCCTGCAGTTCGAAACCGTAGGTGTTGCCTTCAAGGCCATTGCCAACATAGGCTGGAATGATGACGGAAGGCGGGTTGAGGGAAATTATGGGACTGCCGTCTTCGAGGGTGCGAAGGTTGTCATAGACATTGTAAAAGGTGGCAAGATCAAACGAGAGGGCGTCGCTGGCTTGCCAGCGGTAGCCGAGTTCATAGGCGATCAGCTCTTCGGAGTCGAAATCATCGGTGCCGTAAACATAGGCGTTGGCTGGCACGATGAGTGGGACAGTCATCCCTGGAGGGAACGGAGGAGAAGGGGCCGGAACCATGATATTAACTGAACCGTTGCCCAGATAGGCGGTAAAATCATGCTCCGCTCGGGATGGTGTACGCACAGCCCGGGAGACTGCACCCCAGATGGTCTGACGCTCTGTCGGTTTGTAGCGGGCACGGGCAGAGGGCTGGATTTCAAAGCCGGAATAGTCGTTATGTTCAAATTTGGAGCCGAGGGTAATCCAGAAGGTCTCGGGGATCAGGTTGATATCGTCCTGGACAAAGGCGCTCCAAAGATTGTCGCTTCTCGAGTCCGGGTCAAAGGAAACATACTGGGTACTGTCGATGTCATCTGACGTCCATCTGTAACCCAGGCCCCAGACGATATCGTGACTCCCCGCTGGATCCCAGTGATGCTTGAACTCAAGGTCTATCGTATCCCGTGACTCCTCTGCCACCACCTGGTCTCGCCAGGTATAGTCGTAATAGAACTGGAGATCGATATCGGACGTATCGTTAATGCGATGCTGCCAGGTGGTAAGGACATGACCACCGTTATATTTTTCGGTTCCGTTGGTTTCTGTCCAGCCTGGCGTGCCAATATTGGCAAGGTCCGAGCGGATATCCGCTTCGTTGTCGTAGGCCTCTGCCTGAAAAGACAGGGTGTCTTTGTCGGTATGGCTGCGGTCGGCCCGAAAACCGGTCCTGATCGACTCCCATGCGTCATGGGCATCTCCGCCCTCGGGATCTTTGTAATCTTTTTGGTGAAACCCTTTGGCAAAAATCCGGTAGATGGTTTTATCGTCGATCTGTCCGCCATAGCGGGCTGAAACTTCCGGCTGAATATAATCACCCACTTTAGTGGTAACAAGTCCGCCCTGGGTGTCTCCGCTATTCTTGGTGATGATGTTGATGACGCCATTGACGGCATTGGCACCCCATACCGTCGCTCCTGGCCCCCGAATGACCTCGATTCGCTCGATATCCTCCAGCATTGTGTCCTGGGCGTTCCAGTAGACACCGGAAAAGAGTGGGGTGTAGACGGAGCGACCATCGATTAAAACCAACAGCTTGTTGGCGAAATATTCATTAAATCCTCGAGAGCTGATGGCGTACCGCGAGCCGTCGAGCTGTGCGACCTGCAGGCCAGGTACGAGGCGCAGTGCCTCGGGGATGTTCTGGGCTCCTGATCTTTCGATATCCTCTTGGGTGATGACCGTTACCGCTGCTGCGACGTTGAACAGCTGTTCCGATTTTTTCGAGACCGAGGTGATCTGGGTCTGCAACAACTCCTCGATGGATAACCCCTTCAAATACAGGAGGGTGGCATCTTCTGGCTGCTGGGTTTGCGCACCACTGCTGCCGAATGTGCAGAGTGGCAGCAGTATGGAAAAAACGGAACCATAAAGGAATTTTCGCTTGCTATGCTGATTTACGGTCATGGTCATCACGTTCAAATAAGGGTTTGCTGAGCACTATTTTCCCGGCGCGGATTGCGTCTGTGCAAGCTCTGTTGTCGTGTAACCTCTTGGGGCTAACAGTGAGAATAGCCAAAAGGATACCGCAAGTACAGTGACTCTATCGCAAAGCGGTTGAGCTATGCGATCAGTGTGAAGCAAAGATTGTCAAAAAAAACAGCAGCCTATTCCTTGAAAGAGAACAAGGGGCCATGTGCAGGATAGCACAAAAGAAATGGGCGGGGAAAGCGGAAAGTACAAATATTTTTACAATTAACAAGCGTGCAGGATGACGATAGACTTCAACCTGCACGTATACTAGGGCTGGGCTGGCGCTGAAAATTATTTTTCGTCCATCGGCCCAGGTGCGCAGAGTGCACCGATATCGTTGGCGGTGGTTCCACAGTTGCCGCAGACGAATTTGGGGTTTTCCTGATATTTTTTCAATTGTTCGGTTCTCCCGGCTAGCCGTAACTCGCACATATGCGCTTTGTGGTTTGCGGGATTGGTGCAGAGGTTGTCAACTTTGGGAAGTCTGTCGCTCATTGGTCTCTCCTTACTTCATATCTGAAACCACTGGAGCGGGCCTGATACCAGCCCCAGTGGTGCGAAGATTTATTATTTCTTGTCAAGTGCTTCGGCCATCAGTTCGACTGTGTGGGCGCAACGGATGTTCGGGTTGGCTTTGCCCATGGCTCCCTTTAACATAATCATGCAGCCTGGGCAGTCCATGGCTACTGTCTTGACATTAACGTTTTGAATGGCTTCAACCTTGTCATGGGTGATCTGTTTGGAGATCTGTGGATGGCTGAGGAAAGAGTAGGTACCACCGAAGCCACAGCAACGGTCGCTGTTCTTCATCTCGCTGATCTCGTAGCCGGAAGCACCAAGCAGCGCGCGCGGCTCTTTGAAGACGTTATTGCCGCGTTTGAGATGGCAGGAGTCGTGATAGGTTACAGATCCGTTACCACTCAGGTTGCCAAGTTTTTCTGAGGCGCCCAGCACGTTCTCCAAAAAGGCTGAAGCATCCATGGTCTTATCGCTTAAGGCCAGGGCCTTGGCTGACCAGCCTGGATGGTCGGCAAGACGCTCGACGAAATCGCGCTTGATGGCCATGGTACAGGTCGGACAGATCGAAATAATATAATCGACCTTGGCCTCGGTGAAGGCTTCCACGTTTTGTTTGGCCAGGTAGACCCCTGTTTCGGTATCGCCGGAGTAGAGGGCCGGAATGCCGCAACAGTTCTGCTTTTGCGGGAAGACAACATCTACATTTAGGGCGTTTAATACCTTGATCAGGCTGGTACCGACTTCCGGATAGACAAAATCAGCACCGCAGCCGACGAAGAAACCGACGGTGTATTTCGGATCACTGACGCTCTGGCGGATATTGGGGAACTGATCACGGAAACTGGTTTCGGCTACTGACGGCAGGTCGCGCCACTGGGTGAAGTCACGATCCATGAAGTGCATTGGCAGATGGCGGATGACACGCTTCTCATCACCGGTACGGCTGGGATGGGTCACCGGCCGTTGCAGTTTGGATGCCGCTTTGACCATGGAGTGGAACAGACCGCGGTTTTTCATTACTGCTTTAAACGCCACGTTTTTGATGACACCCATGCCGTACTCGGAGGTGACCTGGGTCCGCAGATGGAGGATGATTTCCTCGAGGTCGATATTGGACGGGCAGACAGCGGTACACGATCGGCAGCCAATGCAGGCGCGGGTGAGCTCCTTCGCCTTATCGAGACCCTCGTAGAAGGCAGTGAGAATGATGCCGATGGCGGAAATGTAGATTGAACCGAATACATGGCCGCCGACTGTCTGGTAGACAGGGCAGACATTGGCACAGGCTCCGCATTGGATACAGCGCAGTGCATCTTGGCAGGCTTTGGACTCGTAGAGTGCCTCACGGCCGCCGTCGATCAGAACGATATGCTGCTCCTTGGTCTTGCCATCGCAGGGTACGGTGCCCTTGATCCAGGTGACGTAGGAGGTGAGCAGCTGACCGGTGGCGTTTCGCGGCAGCAGTCGGGTCAGCTTGATGGCATCCTCGACAGTGGGGAGCAGTTTGTGGATGGCGGCGAAGACCACATGGGTATCCGGAAGGGTGGCGCAGAGTCGAGCGTTGCCCTCATTGGTGACAAGGCCGATGCCGCCGGTGTTGGCAATCAGGAAGTTGGCGCCGGTCAGGCCAATATCGGCATTGAAGTATTCCTGTCTCAGCCGTTCACGGGCAACATCCACCAACGTCTTGATTTCTGGATTAAGTGTCTTGCCAACCTCCTTGCCGAACAGTTCGGCGACCTCTTCCTTGAACATGTGGATAGCGGGCATGACCATATGGCTGGGGCGCTGGCCGGCCAGCTGGACGATCCACTCGCCAAGATCGGTTTCAGAGGCGCGGATACCGGCTTTCTCCATGGCCTTGTTGAAATGAGCTTCCTCGGAGACCATTGATTTTGATTTGGCAATCAGTTTGGCGCCTTTTTTCTCGGCCAGCTTGATCACATAGTCGTTGGCCTCTTTGACGTCTTTGGCGACAAAGACGATGGAGCCGGCTGCTTCCGCGTTCTTAATGAACTCAGCCAGTAGCTCTTTTCTTCTGATTCGCACATCATCCTTGATGGCGGCCAGTTCCTGGCGCATGGCATCAAAATTGAGGCCGCTATAGGCGTTTTCGCGGGCGATCAGATAGGCGTCGCCGAAGAGGTGCAGAGCCTTACTGAGTTTCGGGTTGTTGATCGCGGTTTCAATACTCTTTTTATATGATTGGTCGGTGGCCATGTGAGCCCTCCTGGAGAATATCCGTAAAAATTATTTGGCCTTGCCAAAAAGGTGCGAGAACCAATGGTTCAAATCAGCAGCTGACTGAGGTGCCGTGTGCGTCCTTGAAGGTTTGGGGACTTTTCACGATGTTGGTCAAATCTCATACAGATCGCTGGAGAGGCCTTCAATTACCAAAATGTGCAGCTCACGGGGACCGTGACAACCGATGGTGAGAACTCGCTCGATGTCAGCGGTTCGGCTTGGGCCGGTGACATAGGCGACAAACTTCGGCTCGTTTCCGGTGTGTATTTTGGTCATCGGTACGGCGGCGGCGAGGTTGTCTTCTAAAATGATTTCCGGATCGACCAGGACAAAATGTTTTTCAGGGAGGGTGGTGGACAAACGGACATCTTCAGCGGTTGACTCAAGGACGACGGTGCCGGTGTCGGCCATGGCGAAGTTACAGAAGGTGACTCCGGCACCGGGGAAATGACCGGCCTTGCGGAAATCGCCGTCATAGACATCTACGCCTGCATCGGCCAGCACTGTTCGTAAATCATGTTTTTCAGAAAGTGCGGTTCTGGGAACCAGGGTGGTGCCGCTGGAATTGGTGACGACATATTTAGCTGCGTCCTGCAGGTTTTCCAGCTGGGTGACCTCGGCACCGACGCGGCGGGCCATCTCCATGAAACGCGAAAGGTGGGTGTTGTTGGGCATGAACATACTCCATTGTTCGTTGTTACCGGTATCCGTTTTCACCTGTGATGAGAACGGCAAAATTACACTAGGTAGATATATCCCGTGGATTAAGCACTTTCCGTACCATGACGTCAAAGTCGTTGGAAAATAACAAAAAAACAATATGTTATAGGGGTGGGGCGTAAACGTTGTTTCCGATTAGAACTGTTGCGGTCTGAAAAAACAGATTTGCTGGTAATACCTGTAATGGACTTGAGGCGTTCTGCAACAAGGGAAATTGAATTTATATATCTGGAATGGTAACGGAAAATGAACTCAAGCACGATGGCGTCTGTTCAAATTGCTGGTCTGGCCAGTGAGAGCGAGTCTGAAAAAACGGACAAGTTGTTGACGACCATACCAGTTGCACTTCCTGCCCGGTGTGAGCAAGGGTGATGACAGCTTACAGAGAGAGACCGTACTTCTTCAGCAGTGAATAGAAATGTGATCGCGATAGCTCGGATTTATCGAGAATTGCGGAAATATCCCCATTGCACTGGCGGATTAGCTCACTTAGATAGATCTTTTCGGTCATGCCTTTGAACTCTTTCAGAGGAGGGAGGGAACGGTCGAAAATGTCCTTGTAAATCTCGTGTCCGATTTTTCGGACTCCGTCGTTTGCTGGACCACCTTCATTACTGGTTACCTCCGAACCGGTCATCTGTTTTATCTGGGCTTTAGCAACCTGGATACGTAGCTCGCGAGAGAGATGAAAGCTGTAAAGGGTGTTATCCTCGTCGGCATTGACCATCGCCCGTTCGAGAATGTTAAATAACTCTCGCACGTTGCCTGGCCACTCGTAGCTGTTCAGGGTGGTCAGGAGGTCATCGGCCAGGATCTTCGGAGCCATACCGTAATTGTTCTGGAGATACTCCATCCTCGCGACAATAAGAGGCTTGATGTCCTCGATCCGTTTGCGTAACGGTGGTAGCCGAATATGCATCGTGTTGATCCGAAACAGCAAGTCACTTCTGAAATTGCCTTGTTCCACCATCATGTCGAGGTCGCGGTTGGTGGCGGCGATGAGGCGGAAGTTGCTGGTATCCTCCTGTGCCGCACCCACTGGTCGGAAATGGCGCTCCTGCAGGACACGGAGAAAAACCTTCTGCAGTGAAAGCGGCATTTCACCCACCTCGTCGAGGAACAGGGTGCCGCCATCGGCAAGTTTTACCAGTCCCAGCTGGTCGCTCTGGGCGCCGGTGAAGGCGCCTTTGCGGTGACCAAACAGGGTAGATTCAACGAGCGACTCCGTGAGCGAGGCACAATCAATGACGACGAACTTCTGGGCGGCACGTCTGCTGTTTTTGTGAATTGTTCGGGCAAAGAGCTCCTTGCCGGTACCGGTTTCGCCGGTGATCAGTACATTGGCGTCGGATCGGGCGGCCTTGGCGGTGAGCTGTAGGCTGGTCTTGATACCAGGGCTGACGCCTACGACCGAGCTGAGATCGACGCTCTGTTGTTCGGTACGGGCATTTTTTTCCTGGCGGTATTTGAGCGCCCGATTCAGTGTAAGGGTGATTTCTCTCACGCTCGAGGGCTTGAGGATATAATCCCATACCCCACCCTTGATAGCCAGCTCGGCCCCATCCGGATCTCCTTTGCCGGTGAGGATGATCACCTCTGGTGGGTTGGGCAGTGCCATGATCTGCGGCAGGATCTCCAGGCCGTTACCGTCCGGCAGGTGCACATCAAGAAATACCACGTCGTAGCCATTACCATTCAAGCGTTCCAGGCCACCTTTTAAGGTGTGAGCCATATCACAGAGATGGGATTGCCGGGTAATGAGGCTCTCGATGGTTTCACAGGCTTCTATGTTATCGTCGATAATGAGCATCTGGCTCATGAATTACTCCTTGTCATGCACGGCGCTGAGGGCCTTTTTCAGATCATGCCGGTCATAGGGCTTAATCAGAATACGGATGATATTGGGATGATTCTTACCTGCACTGATGGCATCTTCACGGCCAGAAACAAGTATGACCGGGAACTTCTCAAGTTTCTCAGCGAGCTGGGCGCCGTTCATGGTCGGCATGTCATAGTCGGTGATGATGATATCGATATCGCGTGGTTCGGAAAGCGCTCGTTCGAGAGCCACCAGGGGATCTCGGAGCGCTTCGACCCGATGGCCCATATCTCTTAAAATCCTAGGAACGCTGTTCAGCTGGTCCTCATCATCTTCCACAAAGAGGATGGAGAGAGCCTCTGAAGGTGTTGAAATCGCATCCTGATCGGAGAGGATATCGGTGTCACCGCTTTTCGGTAGATAGATCTCAAACGTTGTACCCTCGCCGGAAACGCTCTGCACCTGGATACCGCCCTTGTGGCCTTTGATTATACCATGGACAACGGCAAGGCCAAGGCCTGTACCTTCGGTAATGTCCTTTGTGGAGAAAAATGGATCAAAAATATTATCGATGATAGAGGCATCGATGCCGTGGCCTGTATCGGAGATGGTCATTTTGACATAGTTACCCTGCGGGATGTTCATGACGCCGCTTTTTTCCTGGTCGAGTACGGCATCGGCCAACTGGATGCGGAGCAGACCGCCTTTTTCGCGAAGGGCATGGAAGGCGTTGGTACAGAGGTTTAAAATAACCTGATGTATCTGGGTAGGATCGCTGTCGACAATCATACTGTTGTGGCTAACGTCCACCTCGACGTTGATATTGGCAGGCAGTGAAGCATCTATCAGGCTTAGCACTTCCTGGATCACGACGCTAATGTCCGTGGGTCGGAAACCCTCACTGGAAGGACGACTAAACGACAGGATCTGTTTTACTACCCGGCCGCCGCGTCGGGCAGCTTTGAGTACACGCTGCAAATCCTTGGCGGTTTGAGAGTCAGGATCGACGTCGCCTAAGGCCAGCTCGGTGGAGTTGATGATAGAGGTGAGAATGTTATTGAAGTCGTGGGCAATGCCGCCGGCCAGAGTGCCGATAGCCTCCATTTTCTGGGACTGGATCAGCTGTTTTTCCAGGTTCTGTTCTTTGGTGATGTTTTCGGCCGTACTCAATACACCGACAATTTTCCCAGCCTGATCGAGGAGTGGTACCTTGTTCACTTCCAGCCAGCCCCTGACCCCATTGTGGTCGACAATTTTCCGGCGGACCTTCCTGAATGCCTTGTGCTGGTTGGCTACCGCATAGTCGGTGGCCATGGACCAGCGGCAGTAGTCCGGGTCCGAGATGATGTCGGTGGCGGTGTTCATCACCATTTTCTCCGGGCTCTCTACCCCGAAGAATTCGGTGAAGGAACGGTTGGCGCCAAGATAACGGCCCTGTCCATCTTTCCAGGAGACCAGCTGGGGAATGGTATCCATCAGGGTCTCGAGAAACGACAGTTGCTCAAGTGCCTTGCGCTCAACCTTGCGCCGCTCGGTCATGGCGATCAATAGCGATAAGAGGGCGGTAAGCAACAGGAGGAAACTGACCATGATGGTCCAGAAAAGCTCTTTGGATAACTCATAGAAAATGGTCGGACTGTTGATGATGATCGAGTCTTCCGGCAGCAGTTTCTGATCGATATTCAGTCGTTTCATAACATCATAGTCGAACATGTAGAGGCCGGTCGGTTCAAGCTCGATGGGGATGGTATCCGCCGGTTCGCCATTGAGAATCCTGAGTGCCATCCTGGCGGCGGTTTCGCCGTGTTGACTGCCGGAAAGCAGACGGCCACCAACTACGCCATGACCGAGGAGAAACTCCCAGGCCGTGTACATAGGTACCGAGGAGTGAGCGTAGATCTCTTTCATCACTTCCTCAGTGGTATAGAAACGTCCCTTGATGGTCTGGTACCAGGGGGTGAAAAAGAGAAAGGTGTCGTCGGGAAGTTGTTTTACCCGCTCCTTGGTCTCTTCCAACGAAAGACTGACCCAGATTTCCACATCCAGGTCCGGGTCTGAGACGCGGACTTGCTGCTCCACCTGGTTGGCTATGGCGTGGCCGGTAACCGAGTCGTCGCCGAAGACGATCATGCGTTTTTTGTCGGGATGGAGTTTCCTTGCGATTTTCAGGGTGCGGGCCAAGTCAAAGTTCTCGATAACACCGGTGATGTTTTTCTGGGAGAGATCGACCGTTTCGATGCCGTTGATGCCGCAGAAGACCACCGGCACATTGCCGAAAAGATCTTCCTTGAACTCCTGGATAAAGCTCAGTGCGTCGTTGTCGGAGACGATGATGATATCGAATTTTTCATCCTTGAACTTTTCACGATAAAGGGTGTAGAGCCGGGGTTTGATATATTCGTAGTTATATTTTTTGGCGTCAAGATACTCGATCTGCAGATCGATTTTAAAATCGCTCTGGTTCAGAACTTTGCGAACTCCCTCCAGTACTTGGTCCGACCATTGATAGCCGTCATGGTACGAGTTGAGGTAGAGAACATTCTTTTTCAGTTTCTGGGCAAGGGCCGGCCATGGAAAAAAGAGTAAGAGCAGAAGAACAAGGAGAAAAAGGGTCTGAATCCGACGGGAAAGCTGTACCGTAATCATTGTATACCGCTTGATAACATCCTGATATGTCAAGGTTGACAGTCTCGTAAAAATCTCAAAATCAAGGATGGTTAAGTAAAAATCTTCATATGCGAAGCAATTGAAAAATCGAAGTAACAAAGCAGATGGAGAGCTATTACGACGCCATCAAGGTTGAGAAAGAATACTCCGGTGTAGGTTCCGGTGCGGTCTCTGCTGCAACTATTTCGGGCAATACCTGAGAATGGAGGTTCCATTCACATTGAGCATATCAGATATCGTGCCAAGATGGCACTATCTTTTACTAGCAATCTTTTCGAGAATTTCCGTGAAACCTGCATAGCCTCTTGAAAGCTCATGATGGTCCCGGACGTGGGTGGCGGCCTGCTGCCCCAATGTCCTGCGCAGTTCCGCGTCAAGGATCAACCTGTCGATATTCTCGGTGAACAGATGTGGTGAGGATGCCAGGCTGGTGAGGCCGGTCTGGCCGTTGACAACCGCTTCGCCACCGCCCCAGTCCGAAAATGCCACCACCGGTAATCCGCAGGATTGGGCTTCGAGGTAGACCATCCCGAGCGACTCTTCAACCCCTGGGAAGGCAAAGATATCGGCGCCGCTGTAGACGGATGCGAGTTCATTTCTTGGAATACGGCCGCAGAAGGTGACACGGTTACCCATGGCTTTGCGAGCGAAGGCGTGAAGTTCATCTCGGCACCGGCCATCCCCGGCGATGACCAAATGGATGTTTCTGCCGTTTCGAATGAGTTCCGCGCAGGAGTTCATCACCGTTTTGAGCCCTTCCGACTTCACGCCCGGTCGGAACATCGCGGCAGCCATGACAACCACCTTGTCTCTGACATTCCATTCTTGGCGCTGTTGCTGGCGGCCAGTATCGCTGAAGGTAAAATTGGCGGTATGGATGCCGGGCGGAATATATTGAACCCGTTCGGGTGGGAGAAGCCGCAGCAGGTTTTTTTCATCTCGTCGTTTATTGGTGAATACCATGGCGGCAGAGAGCAGTGCCTGCCTGTTCAGGTAAAAACCGGGGCGAGCCAGGAGTTGCCGGCGCCTTTTCGTTGAATAGATACCCTGAAAAACAACATAGGGGATCTGAAGCCGCCTCGCGCACCATGGGCCGAGAAGATCGGGAGCCTTGTAATAGCAATGATAGCTGAGCCAGATATTCGGATGGTCACCCTTCTGGTTGCGAAGAATCCTCTGTCGTTCAAAAAACAGGTGTAGCAGTTTGCCCGGATGCAGGTAGATCCAGCGGCAGCGAAGTCTGCTGACCAGGCGGCACTGATGGCCGGCCCGGTTCAGATGGTCGTGGATTTCGGTGCCGAGGATGAGATCGCCGGAGGGATTGGGGTGACCCAGTGGCTTGAACGGCATATAGTAGGCGATTTTCATCTTGCGGCCAGATTGGCAGAACATGGTTAAAAAGGATCAATGTGTCTGTAAAGAAAACAGATCCCGCATGATTATGCATGGGAAAAATGTGCATTTTTCGAGTAACCTGCCCTTATGGAACTTCCACGTCTTGATATATTGCTCTACGCCCATGATGGCCGCGGCCTGGGCCATGCCAGTCGCACCATTGCCATTGGTATGGCGCTCCGCCGTGTTGCCCCTGAGCTTAGGGTTCTGTTTGTGTCCGGCTGCAAGGTGAGCCAGGAGTTGATCGGTCGGGTGCCGCTTGACTGGCTGAAACTACCATCCTACGAAACGGAGGTGGTGGGCGGAAAGTCCCGCGGTATTGTCGGGAATTCGATGTTCAGTGACCTGGAACTAGGGGAATTACGGGGGGCGAACCTCGAGCAGATCGTCCGGCTCTATCGTCCCCGGCTGGTGTTGGCCGATCACACCCCGCAGGGGAAGCACCGGGAACTTTTGCCGGCGCTTCACTCGTCCGCTGTTATTGAAACCCGATGGGTGCTTGGGATTCGTGGAGTAGTGGGGGCAGTGCCACAGGCGAGGTCAGAACTGGCGGCGCAGATTTTCATGGACCATTACCGTGATATTCTCTGGTATGGGGATGAAGAGGTCTTGGGCGGTGAGCATCTGGCTCTCGTTCGAACCCAATATGGGGTTGAGCCCATGACCTGCGGTTACGTATCGCGGGTAAAGGAACTGCAGTATTGGCGCACTACAACTGACGACGATGCGCCATCGTTTGCCGGGATTGTGTCTGTGCCCTGGCTTGGCGAATATTCTCTTGGTTTCTTGCAGTCCCTGGCTGAAGCATTACGGATTGTGGGGCCGGACCATGGCGAATGGAAACTGTTTATTGAGTCCGGGCCTTCGGCGTCTCTACAGGTGGAGGTTCAGTCCTTGTTCGCCTCTCTCGAATATTGCCGGTTGCAACCGCTTTCCGGCGCCGAATACCTGCGGTCCCTGTCACAATCACGCTCGGCAGTGATTTATGGCGGCTATAACAGCATCATGGATGTTTTGGCCGAACAAATCCCTGCAGTAGTGGTGTTGCGGGGGATGCAGGACAATGAGCAGCAGCTGCATCTCACAAAGTTATTGGCAGCCGCGGGTGAACAACTGAAGGTGGTCGAGGAGCATCGAGTGGAGGGAAGTCGGCTGGCTGCAATGCTTCTGGCCATCTTGGCGAAAGCCGGTCACTGCCAACATACTGTCAACCTCGACGGTGCTGAACGTGCCGCTGAACAGTTGATTGAGCTTCTCTCCACAAAACTTTTTTCATGACCGGCTATTTGCTGCTGTTTGTTGCCTCGTTTCTGGCAGCCACCATCGTACCTTTTTCTTCTGAGGCCATCCTCTATGGTCTGCTCAAACAGGGAGAGCCGTCCTGGAATTTGATTATTGTTGCCACCTGCGGCAACACTCTCGGGGCGGCGGTCAACTGGGTACTCGGTCGGTATCTTCTCCATTATAAGGATCGACGCTGGTTCTATTTCTCAGAGGATCAGCTTACCCGCATGCAGATGCGTTTTCGAAAATATGGGGTTTGGAGCCTGCTCTTTTCCTGGCTGCCGTTGGGTGGCGATATTCTTACCTGTGTTGCCGGTGTTATGCGAGTGCCCTTTATGGTGTTTCTGCCGTTAGTGGCCATTGGTAAGGGTTTACGCTATATCGTCGTCTTCTATCTTTCTCTAATCCCGCTGACCTGATGGCAGGTTATTCGGAATCCAAGCGCCACCTGCGGTAATCATTTTGTCCTGGGCTAAGTCGAGGTGGCGGTACGATCACAACCGAGCTACCGGGTTCAGCTAGCCAGGCAGTTACCATATAGTACCGGGTGAGCATATATCCTATCTTCTCCGCTTGGGAGGAAAGGATTACTTTTGCCTGATAGTCGTCTTCTCGGAAGAATTCAGTGGAATGGTAAATTTCTCGCCAGAGAGTACCACTCATCTTGGTAGGGTACCAGAATTGGCTGTTGAATGAATATTTTTTGTCCAATGCCAGGTAGGCTACAGGCCGCTCTCCTGAGCCGTTGTAAACATAATAATTATATTTTGCAGTACCATTGTCGTCGAGAAACGGACCTTCTGCCTCAGAGCTATAGATGAGCCTTCCCATATCCCGGTTTGAAGCGCAACCGGGGAGCACTAGAATTGAGATCGCAAGTAAATAAATAATATATCTATTCATTGTTTTCACCGTAGCAAATATGATTTGGTACAAACAGTGATTGTCTCAGAAAAGGATAGCTACAAATGAGAGGGAAGGCAATGCGTCTTGAACGCTGAAGATGAGATTCATTAAGTGGATAGGGCGAGGGGCGGTCGACGAAAATTATCTGGAACCCCAGACAGTATAACCTTGTTTCTCAAGGGCCTGCACACATTTTTCATTTGCCGCAAATGCTTCATCATCCGGCCACTCGCCCTTTACCTCGCAATTTTGAAAGTCGAGGGTGTCAGGGTGCTTTAAGATAACAACTTTTGGTCCTTTCTTGTCCGCGAGGCAGGAGGACAACAGAAGTGTTGTAGCGGCAAGCAGCAGTAGTTTCTTGAGCATGTCCATGGTTCCGTGGAGGTGGCGACAAATTGTTCTTGAATATCTATGCAATATTAGAGCTGATCGAGTGTAGCCCGACTGCTGTAATTTGTCAAAACAAGATCAATGGAGGAAGCTGGAGAGATATCAGATTGCCCGTTTGACGTCAGCAGTGTCAGGGAAAACTCAGTGGAATTGATAACAGGCGAAGGTGAAGAAAGAGTGGAGCGAGGGAGGGAGTGATAAGTAAATTGAACGTGAAAGTGAACCTGGCGGGAAAGAGACAAAAGACGAAACCCTGAATGAGCGCTTGGCTCAATTCAGGGTTTCGTTGAAAAAAGGATATTATGCTCGTCTGCTAAAGCTTTATTATCATATTGGGATACAGTCCTTCCATCTCACCGAACCGGAACGGCTGGATGGTGTTGAGGGAAAGGTTCTGGTTCTTCTGGGCATGACCGGCATTGTTGTGCTCTTCGTCATAGAAGGCGCCGTTCACCTCAAGAATATGTTGAATTCTGTCTTGGAAGGCCTTCACGAATTGTGCTCCGTTACCCTCAAAGTGCATTCTGCCCCGGGTGAAGGATTTTTCGATTTTGGTGAGCTCTGTCAGGGAGACACTGTTTTCTTGAAGATCCCTGGCATTCTTGATCAACCCCCACACCAGGTGTCCCGGTGGGATTTCCAGAGGTTCGTCTATATCGATAATGGTGTGCGGCATGATGATGCACCGTTGGCCTATACAGACCCTGCTTTCTGCAGTTCCCCGGACAAAGCTGTTGAAACCGACAAAGACATTTTCTTCGAGATCGGCTTCGATCAGCTTGGCACCGTGGGCAGTGACATCGAAACCGGCCAGGGTCGAGTTGATAATATAGCAGTTTTCCTGGGCGTTGGCCCCCTTGCCGAGGGCGGAATTCTGGAGGTATGCTCGCTGGGAGACCAGCACGTTCTCGGCGATGGTGGTCTTGGGCAGGATCACCGCGTATCGGTCAAGCGAAGCGCTGGCGGGAATTGTATCGATGACATCGAGATTTACCATGTTGAAGACCCGTTGGAAGGCTCCCTGGTGTTCTTCAATAAAGTCGAAGAGCAGGCCGCTTGGTTGACCATCTTCCATATGCACATAAGGCTGGAGTGCTTCGGGTTTATATCGATAATAAAAATTGAAGTTGTTGGGGCTGTTTACCCAGATTGTACCCGGTTTGATACGGAGGTGATGCACTTCACCCGCCTGGATGTAGGAGTACCTGCCGATAACGCTGTCATGGGCGGTGGTGAGATCGACAGTGGCAAAGGGGCCGAGAAAACAGCCGTCCATTGGGGAGCCATGGATATTTGCGAATTGCATGGCCAGGGTTGAGCGGATAAAGAATCTTTCAGCGGTCTCCGGGTCGTGGGAATAGTTGTGGACCAGGGTCTTTATAAGGGCGCTGTCCCGGATATCGATCACCTCATCGGTGGTGAGTGGTATCGAAAAGTTCTGAAAGGTGAAAGTGGAGCCTTCTCGTTTGAGTTCGTCGCCCCTGATATCGCTTTTGTAGAGTAGGGAATTGGTGACCTTGCATTTACCGAGGAAATAGCTGCCGGCGAGACCGGAATGGCTGAATTCGAGATCAAGTGGGTGATCCGGGGTGATGCCGTAGAAGGCATAGAATTTCGTCATCTTTTCAGGATCAATCAGGTTTTCGACAAAGGGACGGACATCAAAATCAAGTTCTCTGAGGTTGATGTTTACCTGCTGCACAATCCGGTCGTAGAGTTTTTTCAGTTCTTTCATGTTGTTTATTTCGCCTCAAAATGGGTGGAGTTCCAGGGGACGGGACTTCGGGTTCAAAATCTCAAGGATTTCACCCGTTTTGCGGTGCAATGTCGTGCTTCTTCATCTCATGATAGACGGCGGCGAAGACATCGGCAATACGCAGGATTCCGACAATCTGCCCGTTGCGTGTAACGAGCAGAGAGAGATGGGTGCCAGCAACCAGTTGATGGATTGCGGTGTCGATAGAGGCATCCTCGGAGACGAATTCACCCGGTGTCGGTTTCTGCATAAACTCTTCCACTTTTTTGGCGGCGGCGTTTTTCAGATCCTCCTTGCGCATTATGGGGCCGCGTAGCCGGTGCAGCTCCTGGATGTGGGCCATATATTCGGGACTGAAGTTGAAGCTTTTGAGTTCTTCCAGTTCACTATCGAGATCGGGCCTTGTTTCGATGGCTTTCAGTACCCGCAACTGGCCGATCTTGCCCACGACATTCCGATTCTCGTCGAGGACCAGAATGGCCCGATGCTGATACTTGCTGATGGTGTATGCCTCCTGAGCGTGTTCCAGCACATTGATGGCGTCAAGCAGGGTGGTTCCCATCGGCACTGTGGCGTATTCGGAAATCGGCACCATGAGATCCTTGACAGAATAATGTTCCATGTGTCTCTCCTTGTACGAAAACTGTTATGTGAAAATTACGAAAAATGTGACTGCTCCCCGTTGTCGTTAACCGGCAACGGTAAACAGCGGTAATTTGGGTGATGGCGGAGGTGTCGATGACCCTGCCATGCTTCCTGTTTGCCCTGCGATGGAAAGGGAACTATTCGGGTAACAGGTTATAAAAATAATTCAAAATATCTGTTCTGGTGACAATGCCAATGACCTTGTTGTCCTGGACCACGGGCAGATGGCCGATATTTTTTTCGAGCATCAAGCGGCCCACTTTGGCCGGGATGGCATCCGGGGCGACACTGATCAGGTCGCGGGCCATATAGGCCTTGACCGGTTTGTCCCAGTGTTTGTCATTCTTTAATTTTTTAAAGTCCCAGAGCACGATAATGCCCTGTAACTCATCATTTTCCATGACCAGTACCCCTCTGATCTTACGGCGGGACATCATGGTATGGACTTCACGCATGGGAGTGTCCGGGGTGACATGGGATACCGGAAACGACATCAGATCGGCTATCCGTGCGCTTGCTTGCTGTTCGTTTTCCAGGATCTTGATTATGCTGTCGCGGATGGCTACCGCCGATTGCTCACTGAGCCGGATGGTGGCAGAACCCGCTCCGGCATGACCGCCGCCGCCCAACTGGCTCATGATCAGGCCGATATTGATCGACTCCACTCCGCTTCGGCCGATCACTGTGGCCCGGTCGCTGGTGACGAAAATGACAAAGATGGCATCGACGTTGATAATGGAGCGGTAGATGTTAACGACGCTGGACAGTGTCGTGATCTTGTCTTCCAGCGGAACGATGTTGAAGCCGACTTTGAGATCGCTGATGGTCCGCTTTTCAGTAGACTTCATCATCTCAAAGAGAATTTCTTTCTGTTTTTCTTCGTACGGAGGGTTAAGGAATGTGCTGGCAACGTGCAGATCCGCACCATTTTCTAAAAGGAACGCTGCTGCGTACGCGTCTTCCGGAGTGGTGGAGGGGAATGTCAGATGGCCTGTATCCTCGTACAGTCCAATCAGTAGAATGGTGGAGATCAGCGGGTTGAGTTCCATCTCACGCTTTTTCATCTCCCGCACAAAGAGGGTAACGGTGGCACCGATATCCTCCTGGCATACCCAGTTTGCCTGGATGTCGCCGCCTAGAGCGTGATGATCCCAAAGGTGAATATCGAGATCGGTTCGCTTCTTCAGCTTGTCCATCCGGTCCAGCCGCTGCCAGCTGGCAGTATCCACAACAATGAGTCTGGTGACTTTATCGTGTTCGACTTCCTGGGGGAGAATGAGATTGAAGGCGGTTTTGTGGGTGGAGAGGAAGCGGCTGACGTTGCGGCTTGTTTCCTTGGGGACTACGCCAACGCTACCGGGATAGAGCAGGGTGGCGGCGACGATGGAGGCCAGGGCGTCGAAATCCGTCTGCTTGTGCGAAGTGACGATCTGCATGAATTACGGCGCGTAATAAAGAACCATCGGCGGTGAATGTTGATTGACACCGATGATTGCACGTGAAACTGAGTATTTTCTTGAAGAGCACATCGGGAAAGAATACCATATTTCCCGTTTTTTGCGAACTCTTTGTCACTCGCAACACGCCGAAATATCAGCTAATTGTTGTTGCAAAACGCAACATGCCCAGCAGGATTAATGTGAGATCATGAGGTAACCATCTGAGATTCTGGAAATAGAACACTGATTTATTTCAACTGATAGACTGGCCGCGGCCCCGGCTGCTGATACAGCGGCATCATCTTGGCGGTGAGTGCTCTCAGTTCTGTCTGGCGATTGGCAGGTGCTGGGTGAGTGGAGAGGAATTGGGGTGGTTTTGGTCCGCCGACCTTGCCCATCTTGTCCCAGAGGGTGATAGCGGCCCGTGGGTCATAGCCGGCTCGTGCGGCAAGTTCGATCCCCATCACATCGGCCTCGGATTCGGCGGTACGACTGTTGGGCAGCGTAATGGCCAGGGCGGCAGCCATGGCTCCCCCCGACATAGCCAGACCTGAATACTTGCTGTCGCCGGCAGCAAGCGCCACGCCCATCATTCCCATCTGGGTGGCCATGGCCATGGACATTTTTTCGGCGGTATGATTGGCCAGGGCATGCGAGATCTCATGTCCCATAACCTGGGCGAGCTCATCGTCAGTGGGTTTCAGTTTTTCGAGAAGACCGGTGTAGACTGCCATTTTGCCGCCGGCCATACACCAGGCGTTGACCTCCTCCGGCTCATCGATCACCTTGACACTCCAGTCCCAGGAACGGGTGGCTGGAAAGAGGGCGATCGCCTGATAGATGATACGACCGGTAATGGTCCTGACTCGCTGGGAAGTTGCCAGATTAGAGTCAATCTTGCCCTCTTTCTGCAAGGGAAGAAGGGTCTGGACATAGGCTTCACGGGAGGCGCTGATCGCCTGTTCGGGAGACACCAGCATCAGCTGCGATCGTCCGGTTGGGCTGGTGGCGCAGCCAGCAATCAGAAAAAGAAGAAGGAGTACAGAGATCCAGATTTTCATGGTGGAAGTCCTCTGGTTTTGTGGATGCGTTGCTGAAATTGAACAGGCGAGCGATTTTCAGGCCCGGATCATCTCTTCTTCCAGCATCCTGTCGACGAAGTCGAGGACAAACTGGCGTTGAGTGGGCGTAGCGTGGGCAATACAGCTGCAGTGGAGGTTCGACTGGCTGCGGACCAGCAATTCGAAACGGACCTGGTACTGCTCGACCTCCACTGCCAGGTAAAAGGGACCATGTTCTTCATGACCCTGCTGGGCTGCGGAAAGGAGATCGGGCGGGAGCACAATCCAGTAAAGGCCGATCATCGGCCCGGCGGTGAGGGAACGTTTGAGATACGAGTCGATATTGTCCCGCTCCATGGGGGACAGTTCGTCAATGACTATCTGGCGCATAATATCGTTTTATAAGGTTGCTCGAACCGGAAATGTACAGAGGTTTTGCACTGTGCTCTCTTGGGGCCGGTATCCGGTCGGATAGGGAAACAGATGCCCCGGCAGGCGAACTTGCCGGGATCATACCATATATAAAAAAATCTGTCCTGCAGCTTATAAGAAATCGGCAGCAATCGCCGAAAGTGGTGAGCGCTCGCTTTTGGAAAGCGTCACATGACCGTAGAGCGGTTGCCCCTTGAGTTTCTCGACCGCATACGACAGACCGTTTGAGGACGAATCTAAATATGGATTGTCAATCTGGTTCGGGTCACCGGTAAGCACCATCTTGGTGTTCTCGCCGGCACGGGAAATAATGGTTTTCACCTCATGGGGTGTGAGGTTTTGGGCCTCATCGATGATTACGAACTGATCCGGGATAGAGCGACCGCGGATATATGTGAGAGCTTCCAGTTCCACATGCTGATCCTTGAACAGCTTGTCCACCTTGCTCTGCACCGTGCCTTCCTCGAGTCGGTGGTTCAGGCGCATCAGGTAGATGAGGTTGTCAAAGATAGGCTGCATCCACAGGCTGAGCTTTTCGTCTTTGGTGCCGGGGAGATAGCCAATATCCTTGCCCATAGGGATCACTGGCCGGGAAACCAGCATCTTTTCAAATGTCTCACCGTTCAGCACACTCTCAAGGCCGGCTGCGAGTGCAAGCAGGGTTTTGCCGGTGCCGGCCCGACCAATCAAAGTGATGAGGCTGATAGCGGGGTCGAGCAATAGTTCAAAAGCCATCCGCTGCTCTTTGGAACGGGCTCGAATATGCCAGGCGTTCTCACGCTCTTTCACAAGATGGCTCAGAGTTTCTGGGCCGGTGGCCCTTGCCAGCGCCGAATGTTTGGGGTTGGACTCGTCCTGCAGCAAGATGAACTCATTGATGAGAAAATCGCCGTTGGGGATTGTGAGTGTCTCTTCCTGGTAATAGCGGTCAACCAGCTCGCCGTCCACAGATATCTGATGCCAGCCGGTGTACAGGGCATCGAAATCGCATTTCTGCTTCTCGAAGTCCATCACGTCGAGGCCGAGCGCATCGGCTTTTAAGCGGGAGTTGATATCCTTTGAGACGAAAATGACGCGATGACCTTCGCTTTGCAGCGCGTACGCTACAGCCAGGATGCGGTTGTCCGGGACGCTCATATCCATGAACAAGCCCGGCATGTCCTGAGTTTCGACGGTGATTTTGAGAATACCGCCATTTTCCATTTGCACACCGTCTCTCAGGTTTCCCTGGGCGCGGAGCCGGTCGAGTTTACGGATAACCTGACGGGCGCTGCGGCCCAGTTCGTCATTGTGGCGTTTGAAGTTGTCCATTTCCTCGATGACTGTCATCGGCAGGACCACGGTGTTATCTTCAAAGGAGGTGACGGACTCCGGGTTATGGAGGAGGACGTTGGTGTCGAGAACGAAATATTTTGGTGGTTTCGATCTGGTCATATATCAAGCCAGGTGGTATCGCTGTTCAGGTTTTCGCAACCGTCTTCTGTTACTATCACCATGTTTTCCAGTCGGATACCGCCCCATCCCGGGATGTAAATGCCTGGTTCAACAGTGACAATCATGCCGGCTTTCAGGGTATCCTTGCTTTGGGTCGAGAGGCGTGGTGCCTCGTGTACGGCCAGTCCAACGCCATGGCCGAGGCTGTGGCCGAAATAGTCGCCATAACCGGCATCGGCGATGATATCGCGGGCTGCCTTATCGACCTCTTTACCGCTGATCCCGGCCTTGATCGTGGCTATGCCGGCCAATTGCGCCTGCCGGACGATGCGATGGATGTCCTGGTATTTTTTGGTAACTCTTTTCCCAGGGATAAAGGTCCTGGTCATGTCTGAACAGTAGCCGTTCAATATCAGTCCCATGTCGATGGTGAGTGGTCCGGCGGCGCCTATGCGGCTGTTTTGCGGTACGGCATGAGGAAGAGCGCTGTTTTCCCCGGCCGCGACAATGGTGGCAAAGCTGGGACTTGATGCACCTAAAACACGCATCCGCTGTTCGAGAGCAAGGGCAATGTCGATCTCGGTCTGTGAGCTGGTGATGGTGGGGAGAATATCTCGAAAAACCTGTTCATTGCGGGTTACCGATTCACGGATAAGTGCAATTTCCTCGGCATCCTTGACGGTTCGCATTTTTTCGATCATGCCGGAGAGCGGCACGAGCTCGATGCCTTTCTTTTTGAAAGCGTCTTTCATGGTCCGATGGGTCGAGTGGAGCATGTAGCTCGACTCAAATCCCAGCTTTCGGATATCGCACTTTGGCAGCAACGATTTCAACAGGTTGATGAGCCCGCGGGGATACATTTTGATCTGCAGGTGCGGTACCTCTTGCTCTGCCTGCTGCCGGTAGCGAAAATCGGTGAGCAGCAGCCCCTCACCCCGGGCCGGGATGAGGAGTACGCCCGAGCTTTCACTGATGTCATGGTCTGTGGCTGTAAAACCGCTGAGGTAACGCCGGTTATGGGACTGACTCACCAGGAGTGCGTCAACCTTCTTACGGCGTAATTTTTTCTGCAGTTTTTTTATACGTTTTGCGTAATCCATCAGAACCTCATAGGAGGAATGAGAATCAGACCAGCCCCAGCTGCTCCAGGATCGTGTCCTTACGCTGCTGCATAGCCTGGTTGTACTGGCCGTTCAGTTCCTGCTGCATCCGGGTCATCTCTTCCTGGTACTTTGGATGCATGGAAGCCCTGATTTTGCCAGCATCAACCCCTCTGCCGGCATACTGCTGTTCAAGTTGGGCCTTGAGCGCGCCTTCGAGCTGTTGGGTCACCTGCTCCTTATGCTTGTCGTACTGCTGGAGGATTTGCTGAAGCTCCGAACAGATCTGGGAGATTGCCGAAACTCCGAAATTGCCGGCAATGCTCATGACGCCGTTTAAAGCGACTTCACTGCGTTTCTGCAGCATTTCGTCACGGGGCAGCACCACGTTTCTAAGAAGTGTCTGTACTGCGCCTTTATACATGGCCTGCTGTGTTTCAGGGGGATTTCCGGCAAGTGCTTCGACCAGGTCTTCCAGTTGGTTGTTCAAAAAATCTGCGGCAAGGCGCATTCCTGCCTTCATTGTATCTTCGTCACTGGCAACGGGTTTGGCATTGGCCGTCATTTTCGCCATGCGTTCCATTACCAGATCCATTGTACTTTTTATCTCTGCCATAGTGTGCCTGTTGGGTGTTTGTAGAGGATATGTTACGAAAAAGTTAAGCACGGAATGTACATCAGACAGGGGGCGAGCGCAAAGAAAATCAATTCTCCCGCTAAGGGGCGCTACGGCTGTCTTTTCTGTGGCTGTATAACTCTGGAAGCCCGTCAGGATGTACGCATAAATCGGGCTGCAAAAAAACCGTCGATCTCACCTGTTGGTCGTGGTGCGAAGACATCTCCTTCCAGGAAGCCGACTGCAGTTTCTGGAAGATAGCCGCGACAGGAGGTGAGGGAAAATCCCGGATGGGCGGCGAGGAATCTCTCCATTACCTGCTGGTTTTCCTCGATTTCAATGGAGCAGGTAGCGTAGACGATGACTCCTTCCGGTGCAACCAGTTCCGCTGCATTATCGAGAAGATCGAGTTGTTCGAGCTGGTAGCCGATCAGGTCATCTGGCTGGCGGTTCCAGCGAATGTCCGGGTGCCTGCCGATAACTCCTGTTCCCGAGCATGGGGCGTCGATCAACACCCGGTCAAACTGTAGACGACTGGTCCGTAAATATTCCTGGAGATTTGTCGGGCAGATGGTGAGTTGCCTTTCGGGGGCCAGGCGGTCGAGATTTTCCTGCAAGAGTCTGAGGCGCTGCGGTTCGGGTTCAACGGCCACGACCCGACTGTTGGGAGCCATGAGTTGGAGGATGTGGCTGGTTTTCCCGCCCAGACCGGCACAACCATCGAGATAGGCCATCTGGCTGGTAAAGGGGCCAAGCAGTAACGTTGCCAGCTGGGCCGCTTCATCCTGCACCTGAAAGCAGCCTTCATCGTAGCCGGGCAGAGCGCTAATTGATCCTTGATAGTTGGTCAGAACCAGACTGTCTGGCGCATAATGTCCAGGAATGGCTGTAATACCGTCCTCCTGGAGGCGGTTGGCGAAATGGTTGCGGTCGATCTTGAGGGTATTGACCCGAAGCGTGAGTCTGGGCTCCCGGCTATTGACTCGACAGATCCGCTCCATCTCGTCTTGTCCGTAGCGGTCCCGCCAACGATCCGTGAGCCAAGCAGGATGATTAAGTATAGGGGCCCCGGAAGAAAGCGTATCGTCAGGTCCTGGCAGCGTATCGCGTTGCCTGGTCGCGGCGCGCAGTACCCCGTTGACAAAACCGTGGAGGTGTTTTTTCAGGCTTGCGGCCTTGAGAGCATTCACCGTTTCGTTAACCGCCGCCGATTCGGGAATTCGGTCCAGGCAGAACAGCTGGTAGAGCCCTACTGAGAGTGCTTGGTACACAAAAGGTTCCAGTTGGTCGAGCGGTCGGTTGCAAAGTTTGCCGATGAGCAGGTCGAGATAATCGCGGCGACGTAGCACTCCATAGATCAGGTTCATGGCAAGGGACCGTTCAGCGCCGATGAGCCTGCATTCGTCAGTCACCGAGTCAAACAGGGGCTTGACCGGATAGCGGGTACGGTTGAGGCGCAGCAGCGTTTCTATGGCGGCAAAGCGCGATGTTTTGGGATATTTGCGGGTCGCTTCCATGCTCTCTGGTGGAAAAAAGATTGCTGTGATCTATGCTCTTGTATCTTGGCTGAGCAAGACTATACTCATGTCAGTCTGGGAATTCCCGATTTTTTTCTGTGAACGTTCATGTCGTTGAGGTTGGCCAGGCTTTCTCTTCGCTGTATTTGTCAGGGTGTGCGGTTAGGCCGTTTCTATATTGATAAAATCATGGTAATCATCGGGGGCATAAGAGGAGCCTGGAATTGAGAGACGGAAGAGGTGCAAGAACGGAGTACGTTATTTAATTTACCGGAGGCAGAAGATGAGGCGGACGGTCTATATCAATGGCAGTTTTGTGCCGGAAGATGAGGCGAAGGTCTCGGTGTTTGATCGGGGCTTTCTCTTCGCAGATGGGGTCTATGAGGTGACAGCGGTCCTTGATGGACGGTTGGTTGATTTTGACAGTCATGTTGATCGGCTGAACAGGTCATTGACCGGACTCGGCATGACGATGGATCTCAATTACGCGGCACTGCTGGATCTCCATCGCCGTTTGGTCAGTCGCAATGGACTGCGGGAAGGTGTTGTCTATTTGCAGGTGACCCGTGGCGAGGCGGACCGGGACTTTCACTATCCGGTGGGTGTTGCCCAGACTCTTGTCATGTTTACCCAGGAAAAACATTTTAGTACTGAAACAGTGAAAGGGCTCTCGGTGATTTCTGTTCCCGACCTCCGCTGGCAGCGGCGGGATATCAAAACTGTGCAGTTGCTGGCCGCGTCCATGGCAAAAATGGCTGCCAAAGAGGCAGGTAAAGATGACGCCTGGCTGGTGGAAGACGGTCATGTTACCGAAGGTACTTCGAGCAATGCCTATATCGTGACCAACGACGGGACTATCGTTACCAGAAACCTGTCGACCTCCATTTTGCCAGGAACGACCAGGGCGGCAGTACTTAGGCTTGCAACTGAGCAACAACTCAAGATTGACGAGCGGCCTTTCACCCTTCAAGAGGCTCAGCAAGCGGCTGAGGCTTTTATTACTTCAGCGACTGCTTTTGTCACCCCGGTGGTGGAGATTGACGGAATGGCGGTGGCCGACGGACGTCCCGGGCAAATTGTCGGACGCCTCAGAGAAATCTATATAGAAGAGAGCAGAAAGACAGCTGTTTGATCCGGTGGGGTGGAGGACGACAGTTGTCTTTGGAGAAATGTATGACGAACAAAGTACGGCTACTTGCGATTTTCCTGTTGATGCCGCTTTTTGTTGCTTTCCAGGCGGAGGCGGCAACCAGGGAGGAAGTACGTGGTCGTGGGTATCTGCAGTGTGGTGTTGCCACCGGTTTACCCGGTTTTTCCTTTTCAGATGAAAACGGCAATTGGACCGGTTTTGACGTGGACCTTTGTCGGGCGGTGGCGGCCGCTGTTCTTGGGGACGCCAAAAAGGTCAGGAATGTCCCGCTTACAGCAAGGGACAGTTTTACGGCCCTGCAGTCCGGAGAGGTGGACCTTTTAGCCCATGATACGGGTTGGACCATGACCCGTGATACCTCGTTGGGAATCAGTTTTGCCGGAATCAGTTACTACGACGATCAGGGATTCATGGTTGCCGGCAGCGCAGGGATAACAAAAAGAGGGGAGCTGGAAGGAGCTGCCGTCTGTGTCCAGGCTGGAACAACGGCAGAGCTGAATACTGCCGATTTTTTTTCGCAGAACGGTATGAGTTACAAACCAATTGTTGTCGATACGCCCGACCAGGCGCTGAAGGGGTTTGAAGCGGGGCGCTGTTCAGTGGTAGCCGGCAACCTTGCGCATCTCCAGGCGTTGCGGAGTCGGTTGGCCGAGCCGGAGAGTGCGGTGATGCTGCAGGAGAGAATGGCACGAGAGGCGATGGGGCCGGTCGTGCGGCAGGGTGATGATGCCTGGTTCAATATCGTCAAATGGACCCTGTTTGCCCTGGTGAATGGTGAGTCCCTTAGACTTACAGCAGATAATGTCGTGCAGATGCAGACAAGTGCAGACCCGGCAGTACGAAGATTTCTCGGATTTGAGGGCATTAAGGGTCAGGGCTTGGGGCTGGCTGATGACTGGGCTGCCCGGATTATCCTGCAGGTTGGCAATTACGGCGAGATATTTGAACGGAACCTTGGACAACACGCTCTTCTTAAACTGGAGCGTGGACCAAACGCCCTCTGGTATGACGGTGGTTTGCAGTATGCGCCTCCGTTTCGTTAAAGACAGGATATCAGGAGGGGTGAGGTTTCATGGAGCAGCGTGAAGGTGTTGTCAAATTCCGGCTCGATTTTCATCAAAAAAGATGTATTACCAAGGAGATGACCGCCGAGCTCAACGGCTGGCGGCATGTCCTGCACCGGCTGGGGCTTATCGGTCAGGAGCCGGAGCGATACCAGGGTTTGGGATTTGGTAATATCAGCTGCAGGACGTCAGATGCGAGGAGCAGTTTTCTGATTTCCGGTACCCAGACCGGTAAGTCGCCGTTTCTCTCCTGCTCGGAATATGCATTGGTGACACAATGTGACCCTCTGACCAACTCCGTTAGTAGCATGGGACTTACCAAGCCGTCTTCAGAAGCATTGACCCATGGGCAACTGTATCTCTTGGATGTGACTATAGGCAGTGTTGTACATGCACATTCACCAGAGATTTGGAACCAGGCAGAGGCGATGGGCCTGCCACGTACGCCACGTGATGTGGCCTATGGCACTGTGGAAATGGCTCTGGCAGTTGATGAGCTATTTTCTCTAAAGTCAGTTCGGAACTGCCGGTTGTTTGTCATGGATGGTCATCAGGATGGGGTAGTCAGCTTTGGGAGCAATATAGAGGAGGCCTGTGGGACGATGATCGCAGCACTGGCTTCTGCTGTCGCAGGGTGACAAGGTAATAATGGCGAGCTATTGAAGAACAGCGCCATGTTTCAAAGGAACATGGCGCTGCTGGTTGGTGATAATACAGTTGTTGCAGGCTACCAGTTTTTGCCCAGCAGCTCAAAATAGCCCTGAGGTCGGACGCAGGCTGGACATTTGTCCGGTGCTTCAACGCCCTGGTGGATGTAACCGCAGCCAAGGCATTTCCAGAGCTGTGGCTCCTCTCGAACAAAGACCCGAGCTGCGTCTATATTTGCTGCCAGCTCACGATACAGCTGCTCATGGTGCTGTTCCGCAACGCTAATGGCATCAAAGGTATCGGCCGCGCGGATAAATCCCTCCTCGCGGGCGATTTTGGCAAAACCCTTGTACATCTCTTCATGCACATAGCGTTCGAGTTCTGCCGCCGACAGGAGATTGGCTCGGGTGTCGAGCGTGACCCCGGCCGGAAAAGACCAGGTGGTTTCGTATTCCCCTCCGTTGAAGAACTTGAAAAACCTGTGCGCATGCTCGTATTCTTCCCGTGCGGTATCGTCGAATATCCTGGCGATTTGGATATAGCCATCTTCTTCAGCCCGACGCGCAAAAAAATTATAGCGGGTACGGGCCTGGCTTTCCGCCGAAAAAGAGATCAGGATATTCCTGGCTGTTCGGCTTTCAGTGAACTTCCCCATGGCTATTCGATGATTTCGATGGCATCCGCGCCGCATTCCCGCATTGCCTGCCGAACCACATCCTCATATTTTTCGGGAATCTCATCAAACTTTACGATGGAGAGCAGTTGGTCTTCATCGTACTCGAATACTTCCGGGCAGAGTTTGTTGCAGTTCCTGTCGCCCATACACTGACTGGTGATCTTGACCTTCATGAGTCCTCCTGAATAAGTGGGATGGTCACAGCCGCTGCCTGGTGGCACGTGACAGCGGACCACGGAAAAGTCCCGGCGATATATCACATTTCGCCGATTGGCTTAAACTGGAATCCACTATACCGTATCGACAGGGAAAATGCACTGTGGAGATGATGAAATTTGTCAGGAAGTGGTGGGTGACGAGTGGTACTGTCTGGTTGATGAACCCTTCCGGGATCTGGGACGCCAGGAGCCCAGAAGGGTTGAGTACCAAAGACTGCGATCAGGCAGTAGCCTGTTCCAGCGCCACAGCAACGGCCACGCTGGCACCGACCATGGGGTTGTTACCCATGCCGATCAGCCCCATCATCTCGACGTGGGCCGGGACAGAAGAGGAACCGGCAAACTGGGCGTCAGAGTGCATTCGGCCCATGGTGTCGGTCATGCCGTAGGAGGCTGGACCTGCACCCATATTATCGGGATGCAGGGTGCGGCCAGTGCCGCCGCCGGAGGCGACGCTGAAATAGTTTTTCCCCTGCAGCAGGCACTCTTTCTTATACGTGCCGGCGACCGGATGCTGAAAGCGGGTCGGGTTGGTGGAGTTGCCGGTGATGGAGACATCGACACCTTCCATATGGTTGATCGCTACACCTTCGCGTACGTCGTCAGCGCCAAAGCAGCGGACTTTTCTTCGGTCGCCGTCAGAATAGACGGTTTCAGCGACAACCTTCAGCTCACCTGTGGCGTAATCAAAGCTGCTTTGGACATAGGTGAAGCCGTTGATGCGGGAGATGATCCTGGCCGCATCTTTTCCAAGTCCATTCAGAATTACCCTCAGCGGAGTCTCACGAACCCTGTTGGCAGATTTGGCAATACCGATGGCGCCTTCGGCGGCGGCAAATGACTCATGTCCCGCCAGAAAAGCGAAGCATTTGGTCTCTTCTTTCAAGAGCATGGAGGCGAGGTTGCCATGGCCGATACCCACCTTGCGGTCGTCGGCGACGGAGCCGGGGATGCAGAAGGCCTGCAATCCCTCACCAAGGGTGGCAGCGATATCTGCGGCCTTGGTCAACCCTTTCCTGATAGCAATAGCCGCCCCCAGGGTGTAGGCCCAGCAGGCGTTTTCAAAACAGATAGGCTGGATGGATTTGACGAGCTCAGCAACATCGACACCGCGGGATAGGCAGATTTCACGAGCCTCTTCCAGTGATTGCATGTCGTATTTGTTAAGGACCGGGGTAATTTGGCCGATCCGTCTGTCGTAACTTTCAAACAGTGCCATAATTTCCCTCCCTATTCATGGCGTGGGTCAATAGTCTTGACCGCATCGTTAAATCTGCCGTAGGTGCCAGAGGCGGACTCCAGCGCGTTGGCAGGATCCGTTCCTTTTTTGATGGCTTCCATCATCTTGCCGATGTTGACGAATTTGTAGCCGATGATCTCATCATTCGCGTCCAGGCCGATTGCCATGACATAGCCTTCGGCCATTTCCAGGTATCGCGGTCCTTTGGCGCTGGTGCCATACATCGTACCGCAAACAGAACGCAGCCCTTTGCCGAGATCTTCCAAACCTGCACCGATCGGCAGGCCACCTTCGGAGAAAGCGGACTGGCTGCGACCATAGACGATCTGCAGAAAAAGTTCCCGCATGGCAACGTTGATGGCGTCGCAGACAAGATCGGTGTTCAGCGCCTCAAGCAGAGTCTTGCCAGGAAGAATTTCAGAGGCCATTGCTGCAGAATGGGTCATACCGGTGCAACCGATGGTTTCGACCAGGGCTTCCTCGATAATACCGTTCTTGATGTTGAGAGTCAGTTTTGCGGCACCCTGCTGAGGGGCGCACCAGCCTACGCCATGGGTGAGTCCGGAAATGTCGGTGACTTCCTTTGCCTTGGTCCAGCCACCTTCCTGGGGAATGGGTGCGGGGCCGTGGCCGGCAGATTGCGCCACGCGACACATCTCCATGATTTCGGAAGTGTATTGCATTGTATGCTCCTTGAACGAAAAGAGAAACGAAAAGACAGGCTGCGCATCCTCTTGTGGGGGCAGCCGTGAAAAATGTTCCATGTCCGAAAAACAGACGCGAAATCTCATGTTGCTGAAAAAGGTTGTTTTCCGGGATAATAAATAAGTGACAATAAAATATCGAATTTCTGCGGAATGTCACTGAAAAACTCCTCGATCTTTTTTGGGACTCTACCTTATAGTTATCATCCTGCCGCAGAGTCGTCGGATTTATTGCCGTTTACCTTGCAATACACGCTATTAGTCAAAAGATATTCACGGTAATATAATGTGTTATATGAAACTGACTCATCTTCAATGTTGTTCTATTTTCGGTGGGAAATATGATGGCCAGCAACGGTAAATTTCCTTTCACAAAGAAACCGCACGTTCCCCTCTCCATGCCCTGACTGAGAAAAGAAGGGAATGACGATGTCGGGGATGGCCGAAGAAGTGCCATTTCTCTAGTGAGAAAAAATGGAGCCAATTGACAGAACCTTGTTGGTTTGCTAAAAATTTTCGTGGAATTATTTGAAATTAAAGGCTAGTATCAAAATACCCTACTATGAAGGCTTTGGTACTCTGTCTAGCTCTTTATTTATTTGGCTTGCAGATGATGCCAAATTTCGGTTGGGGTGGTTGCTTGCAGCCTTTCAAATGTTCTGTAATAGTTTGAAATGTAACATTTTTTGCTATTAGGAGAATTCCATCGGTTACAAAAGAGCATACAGGCTCAATTAGTCAGGAAGCCGTGATATTCATGACGTGGGTTGAAGGATGTCTCTGCACAAAGGACAGGTTCGACTACCATCAATCTGCGCGGAACCTATTGTTTTTTTCGTTAAACATGGCTTGATTGTTGAACTTGCCTGATTATTCTTTACCACATGCTTAATTTGATACACCTTGATAACCATGCTGAGTGATTAAAATTACTACATTTTGGATAAAAGGAGGGAACCGGTAACATACGTTGCTTCGGTTTGGAGAGAGCCGGGGTTCAGCACGACAGATCAGAATGATGTCGTAGATAAAAGTGGCAAGGTTTTTCAAGGGATTGTCCAGGTGGACATAATATAGAAGACACATGAATGTTGCTGTGATAGAAAACCGCTTTTTCAGAAGAAATGTAGTATAAGACTTAAGGAGAAAAGAAATGTTGAAAAGAACTGTATTTGTTGCCCTGGCCGCACTTGCTCTGAGCACGCCTGCTCTGGCCATCGAGATTCCTGCCGATGCCGGCGTTGGTTTTTACAAAGAATCCACTGCTTATCCGTCATCTAAGTTTAATAAACTTATCGAGGCTTGTGGAATAAGCATGTCAGCTGATGCTGTTGGTAATGTTCCTGCTACATATGCCAAGGCTGCTGATGGTCAGGTTGCTTTCAATGATCTTGATATAGCATACAGTCCAATGCAATACCATTCCATCTTCACTGCATATGGCCTGCAAATCAATCCTGAGAAGGTAAAAGAGAATGCAGTTACTGACTATGCTGTGGTTAAAGACGGCGAAGTTATGGTGAAATCTGCACCAAGTATTGCTTTCAATGGCGATGAGTGGACGAGAATTTTTGCCATGTACGATCTGCCGTTTGTTGACGGTGATGATGATGGCGACGGCGTCCTGAACAGCAGAGATCGTTGTCCGGATACCCCGAAAGGCGTGAAAGTTAATGAGGATGGTTGCTGGGTCTACACAGGCATTCTTTTTGACTTCGATAAATCCAACCTCAAGGCCGAGTACAAAGAAGACCTGAAAGGTGCCAAGGAAATCTTCGACATGAATCCGGATCTGGAAGTTGCTGTTGAAGGACATACAGACTCTGTCGGTACTGATGCCTACAACCAGAAACTCTCTGAGAGACGTGCTAATGCGGTTGTCAAGTATCTCGTGAACACTGTTGGTGTTCCTGCTGACAAGCTTACTGCAGTTGGTTACGGTGAGACCCGTCCGGCGGCAACGAACGATACCGCTGAGGGTCGTGCGCAGAACAGAAGGGTTGAATTCACCCCGAGCAGAAGATAGTAAGAGTTTTCCAATCGGCTTTGTCCGGTTGTTGAACTGAGAAAGGGGCTATTCCACAAGGGATAGCCCCTTTTATTGTTTATGGGCAACCGTCCGTTGGAAAATGATCTCTCCCTGAATGTCTCCTATCTTCTAATTTACCCCAGGGGGACCGGCTACAACAAGGTTACGCCCATTACTCTTCGCCTGATAGAGATAAACATCGGCGCTGTTCAGTAGTGTTTCATGGGATACATCTTCGGCAGTCTGCCATTCTTCAATGGAGCTTACCCCAAAACTTGCGGTGACATGCACGGCTTCCCCGGAGAAAAGGAAGGGGATCTCGGCTACTGCCTCCCGTAGACGTTCAGCGATTTCCACTGCACCTTCAGTGTCGGTCAGCGGCATGATAAGGATGAACTCCTCACCGCCGAATCGACCCAACCAATCCACATCCTGGCGAATGAGCTGCTGTATCGTTTCAACAACCTGTTTCAATACCAGGTCACCGGACTGATGGCCGTAGTTGTCGTTGATTCTCTTGAAATGGTCCAGGTCGAAGATAAGGATGGCTATTGGGTTGTTATAGCGCCTGGCTCGTTTCATCTCTTTAGGTAGGTATTCGTTAATCCCGCCCCGATTGAAGCAACCGGTCAGCGCGTCACGGATGGAAATTTGCCGGATACGTTGTATCGCCTCTTCCAGTTCGTTCGTGCGCTGGTTGACGATTTGCTCCAGGTTGTTCTTGTACTCGTTGAGTTCTTTCTGCGATTTTTCAAGCGATCTTAACATGGTCTGGTATCGGAGTTGCTGATACGCCTGATTGGAGAGCCGGTTGGCCATGAGCCAGAGAAAATCAAGCTTTTCCCTGAAGTGTTCCTCCGACATTTTTCCCATTTTATGAAAGGCTCTGAGCATCCTTTCGGAATCAACGCCAATTTCTTCAGCATAGGAAATAATGCGTTCTTCATTGACACTGCCTATTGAGTTCTGCCCGATCAACCAGTTTGCCACGTGAACATTTTCGATAACGATCGGGGCTGCGGCGTCGAGAAAGCCTATGCTCTCACAGGAGTGGCAATAGGGTTTCTGGGTTCTAAGCGACATTTCTCCCAGTACCTTGCCGGAACGCATGCAGTTGAGCAGACCTTTTTCGGTCCCGCGTATAATTTGGCAAACTTCACAGTAATTACTGGGCTTGGTGATAGGGGAACCGGTAATGTCGACGATGGATGAGGCGATACGATGGGCTTTGGCAAACGAGTCCTGCAACTCTTGAAGATGATTAATATCGATGATATCGATCAAAGAGTAATTCTTGAGAAAGGTCTCATGATGTTGCCGGGCACGTTTTGTGTCATCATTAGGGGGATAATGTCGTGTCATGGTCTGAATTCTGCTCACCTCAAAAAGATATCACGATGCTGAAAAATGTCGTTACATCCTTATGTTACCAGATGAACAGATTCAGGCCATCATTTTCGCAAGGATTATATAATTTTTCTGGTTTTTCCAAAATAAAGAGATCAGATGTGGTTGAGTGTTGGGAACATGATGCAATCGTCCTATGCTCCCTGGTTTGGGATGGTGGCAGTATTGTTGGTCAGGTTTTTTGCTAAAGATAAATGAAATTAGGTAAATATGCCTATTGTATTGAGAGGTTGTTCATGGTAAGCACAAGTCTCATTACAAAGGATTTCCAGGCTGGTGGATATTCTGCAATTCGTTGATATTCTATAAAAGGGGTGAAAAATGAAACTGAGCAGGGCGTTAATCAATGTTGCACTCGTACTTTTCCTGGTTGGACTGCTGGCCGCGTGTCAGTCAACCAAAAACCCGGGCATGATGATCGGCAATATCCAGGGAAATACTAGTGATGAAACAGAAGTCTACGCAATCGTTGCCAAAGTTCAGGAATATATCAGTGCGAGTGAATGGGATAAATGGCTGGCGCTCTACTCCGATGACGCTATTTTGACGAAAGGCGACGAGAAAGTTTCGAAAAGTGAAATGCGTAAATCGGTAGAGGGTATCAAATACAAAATTACTGATATGGAGGTCCTGCAGAAGACCATCGGTGTGGATGAAGCTGTTGTCAGCACTCGATTTCTCGGTAACGGCAAGGAACAGCTTGAGTCTTATAAGCTGAAAAAGATCGACGGCATATGGCTCATTGTAGAGGAGACAAACCCTTGATTCCTAATTGTTAAACCGTTGCTCGTTAAATATAGAAGAGGCGGTCTCAAGGGTGAGGCCGCCTTTTTTTCGTTGGGGAACGAAGGGGCACGCAACTCAACAGTCGCAGTCAAATTTACTGCAGGCGATGCAGTAGACGGTCAAATGTACGGCTTCGGCGAACATTTCAGTACCGTGCTCGCTGTCGTACGCTTTGGCAAGCGCCATCACCTCTTTATCGTCTTCCGCCCGGGTGATAATGTCGATCAGTGGGGCGAACTGCTCCTGATATTCTGCCTTTTCGACGGCGGAACTGTTATTCATATAATCTTCATAACAATATCTGATTTTCGTCCGTTTTCGTGCCACAGCTATCCTCGATTGTTGTCTATCTTTTGTTCTATACTAGGTTCGGTAATCATGAAATGGACGTTTTAACCGGTTATAGGAATGCTGGCAAGTGGAGGAACGAAGAGAAAACACGAGGTGTGCCTTACACCTCACCGACTGAGATCGTCGGTGAGGCGGAGACAAGATGACGTAGAAGCAGTGATCAACTTAGTCCGGCAGGCTATGATTGTCGCCAAGTCTGCCAATGTGTTGCTGATGCGAAGTCGTTGCAATTTCCGGTTGGGAACCAGATGCTTCCTGCATGAATATTCGAATGTTCTCCACGATCAGATAGAGACATGGTACCAGTACCAGCGTGATTACCGTGGCAAAGAGGATACCGAAGCCCAGTGAGATCGCCATGGGGATCATGAACCGGGCCTGGCGGGAGGTCTCCATGATCATTGGAGCGAGACCAAAAAAGGTGGTGAGTGTGGTCAGCATAACAGGCCTGAAACGCCGCATTGCCGCTGCAGCGATGGCGTTATGCGCGTTAAATCCTTCCCGCCGGCGCTTGTTGGCGTAGTCTACCAGAACCAGAGAGTCATTGACCACTACACCGGATAAGGCCACCACTCCCATCATACTCATCAGGCTAAGACTGTAGCCCATAATGAGATGACCAATAACCGCCCCGACAAATCCAAACGGAATGGCTATCATCACGATGAGTGGTTGACTGTAACTCCTGAAGGGTACCGCCAAAAGGAAATAGATGGAGACCAGGGCAAAGGCAAAACCCTGCATCAAGCTTTGTACGCTCTCCTTCCGATCTGCCTCGCGACCCTGATAGCCATGGGTAAGGCCTGGAAAGGTATGGGCGAGCTCCGGCAGGGCCGAGTTATTCAGGGCCGCCAGAATGATCGGGGTGTCCTCAATGGGGTCTACATCGGCCTTGACGGTGACGGTTCGGCGACCGTCCCGTCGGGTGATACTGGTGTAAGCGCGGCTGCGTTCCACATCGGCGATGTCCGAAAGTGGTACGAAGGTGCCGGCAGAGGTGGCAATCAGCATCCGTTCGATATCAAATTCGCTGAGCCGTTGGGACTCAGGCAGCTGCACTCGCAGAGTCACTTCATTTGCGCCTCGCTGCTGCTTGAGAGCTATAGCTCCCTGGAAGGCGTCGCGCACCTGACGGCCTACCTCTGTTGGCGTAAGACCTAGGCTGCGGCCTCGTTCATTGATGGTAAAATTGAACTGTGGTTTTCCTGGGGTATATCCATCGTCGATATCCTTGACTTTCGGAAATTCCGCCAGCTTATCTGCCAGTATGGCGCTCGCCTTGTCCAGAATTTCAATATCCCGGTGGCTCAGCTCAATGGCAATGGAAGAGCCGCTGCCAGGGCCGCCGCGATCCGATTCGAAGACAGTGGATTCAACTCCAACAATGGGCCCCACTTCTTGTCGCCAAAGCTTTGTGACGTCTTTAGTGCTTAGCGGGCGAATATCCGGTGGGGTGAGGAAGGCGTTTACCTCGATGGTGTTTTCATCAATCTCCGAGGCGATACCCTCCACCAGCTTGTCGTCGCCGTTTTGTTCGCGAACCCGTTCCATGGCCTGAACGATCTGATCCCGAACCTTGGCAAGTTGGGAGTAAGGGCTCCCATATGGCAGATTGGCGGTAACTACGGCCCGGTCTGACTCGACCCGCGGCATGAGAATCATCCTGATGCGGCCGCTCTGCACATATCCAAAGGTTACCAGTAACATGGCAATAAGCAGGGCGACGGTCAGAAATTTCCATTGCAGTATTGATTCAAGTGCCCGTCCGTAGATGTTTTCGACAAACCAGTTGAATTTTCTGCCAAAACCCTGTTGCAACCGGTTGAGGGCGCGTACCAGAGGATTTGACGGCCGGGGATTGCTGTGGGCCAAATGGCTGGGCAGGATCAAAACCGATTCAAGCCAGGAGACAAGGAAGACAGTGATGACCACTAACGGAATCACCTTCCACACCTTGCCCATAATACCGGGGACGAACAGCATCGGCATGAACGCCACCACGTTGGTCAGGATGGAGAAGGCGATGGGGCCTGCCACATCCTTGGCGCCTTCGATGGCGGCTTCAGCAAAGGAAAAACCCCGCTGTCTGTATTCATAGATATTTTCGCCGGCAATAATGGCGTCGTCGACCACGATACCGAGGGCGATAATAAAGGCAAAGAGCGAGATCATGTTGATGGTGACGCCGAAGAACGGCAGAAAGAGCAACCCCCCGAGAAAGGAGATGGGGATGCCCATGGTAACCCAGAAGGCCAGCTTCATCTCAAGGAACAGTCCCAAAAGGCCCAACACCAGAACCAGACCGAAAAAGGCGTTTTTCAAAAGCAGCTCGAGTCGCTGCTTATAGACTTCTGAGTCGTCGCTGGTAATGGTCCAGTGGATACCGGGAGGCAGATCCGATTCTATCTCGGCCATGGCCGCGCGGGTGGCATCGGAGACACCGATGGGGGTCTGCTTGCCGACCCGGTAGACCAGGAGGTTTAACGACCGTTGCTGTTCATAGGCGGCTTCACGGTTTGAGCTTTCAAATCCTTCCGTGACATCAGCAATGTCCTCAAGATAAACGGTTGTACCGGTGGTCGTGGAGACGATGGGGATGCGAGCAAATTCTTTTGCCCAGTCTCGCCGGTTGTCGACCCTTAGGAGGATCTGGCCGCCGCTGGTTTCCACCTTGCCGCCAGGTACTTCTACCGACGACTGGCGGATAATGGTGGCCACCTGGGTAAGGGTCAGGCCGTACATCCGTAGCTTTTCGAGGGGAATTTGCACCTGCACCTCAAAATCTCTTCCGCCGCCGATGTCCACCTGGGTGATGCCGTCAGCTTGCAGGAGCCGGTCGCGAACCTGTTCCACAACCTCTCGTAATGACAGCTCACTCACGTCACCGTAAAAATTGAGCCGCAACACCTGATGCCGCCGCGACGCCATAGATACGATCGGGTCCTCGGCGTCATCCGGGAAGGTGGAAATGCGATCTACCTCCTGCTGGATGTCCTGCAGGACGGTCTGCCGGTCGGCGTCATCCATCATCTCGGCGCGAACGCTGGCACTGCCTTCGGAGGCGGTGGAGGTGATCTCCTTGATACCATCGATACCCTCAATAGCGTCTTCGATGGCTAAAATGATACCTTTTTCCACTTCTTCCGGGCTCGATCCGGGATAGGAAACGCTGATGTTGACCCGGTCCAGTTCGAATTCGGGAAAGACTTCCTGTTTGATCCTGGTGGTCATAAAGATTCCGCCAAGGATCAGAAAAATCATGAGCAGGTTCGGGGTGACCCGGTTGTGGATCATCCAGCTGATGGGGCCGCTCTCTTGGGTGGTGAGCTTACTGAGCACTGGGGTTTCCTCCTGCATTTTCCATTTTCCCCTTCTTGCCTTGCCGCTGTCCGTCCACTGCCGTTTTTTTGTCACCGGCAACTTGTAGCGCGATGCCGGCGATGGGAGAAGAAAGTTGGGAGACCACCAGTCGTTCACCATTGGCAAGGTCATCAGCGACAATCACCTGGTCGCGATTACGAAAGAGAATGTCCACTTCCCTTATTTGCAGTTGTCCCTTATCGTCCATCAGCCAGACCTTGTTGCCGTCGTGGATATGGGAGCGATCCAGTTTGACGGCTGAATTGATGGGGATTCCAACTATCTCAGCTTTGACAAAGGAGCCGAGCAGCAATTTCGGTTTGGCGCTGTTCTCTGGTTTCAGGCAAAGTGGATCGTTAATTTCCACCAGGAGCTGGGCCATGCGCCCCTGAGTTTCAAGAGCAGCTTCAAGCCGGATAAGTTTCCCGGTGCGGAACTGGTCGGTGTTGCTCTGAGGGTAGATGCGCACTTCAGAGCCAGTTTCACTGGTGGTGGGAAATTTCAGCCATTGCAGCTGGTCAACGGGGAGAGTGAGCCGCAGCCAGAACACGTCGGCACCAACCAGCCGGGCCAGCGCTGTTGATTCGTTGACACGTGCGCCTACATCGGCACTGCGGTTCTCAATGACACCGTTGAAAGGGGCTTTCACCTCAGTACGGGCCAGATCGAGCCGGGCTTGTTCGAGTTTAGATCGGGCAACAGCAAGTGAGGCCTTCAGCTTTACCAGCTGCGGCTCGCGCAGGATGAGGGCCCGCTCTTCGGGCCGGACTTTTTCATTAACCAGAGCAAACTCTCTGGCGGCGATGGATTGATTGCCCATCTCTATTGCCAGATCGCTTTCGGCCTTTTGTACTTCACTCTCCAGCTGTTGGAGTGTCAAACGGTAGTCGTCCTGATCAATTTTCAGCACGGTTTCACCCGCCTCGAAATGGCCGCCAGGCACAAACTCGTTACTGACTTCGATCACCTCTCCGCCGACCCGTGGTTTTAAATCGACCTCCCTGGCGGCGACTATTTCACCCATGGCCTCAATCATGGTTGTCTGCAGACCCGACTGGATAGTACGTACTTCGACCAGAGTGGCATTTGGCGGTCGTTTCACAGGCCGGGCTTCGGGTGAAGTCCGCATCAGGTAGACGGTAATCGCCACTCCGCAGGCGAGGATCACCGCAGGAAGCAGAAAATGCAGGATGAATCCGGCTATTTTGTTGGTCTTGCGGTGAATTTCTCCGGGAGCGATATGTTCCTCTGGTCGTATCATGTTCATGGCGGCTCTGGCTTTTATGGTTATACGGATTTTTCTTTTTCAACTCTTATCGGAAATGGCGATCGAGGTGGGCGGCACATGTCCGCCCAGAGCTCGGTACAGGCTGATTCGATTACTGATGAGTTGCTGTCGGGCAGTCAGTACATTACGCTGCAGGGACTGTTGAGACAGCTGGGCCCCCAGCACTCGCTGATATTCGACAGCGCCCAGCTTATAGCGATCGCGAATGTTGTAGATGGTCTGGGTAGCCAGTTCGAGCTGGACTTCAAGGCTGGAGATAAGCTTTTTCTGTTCTTTTTCGGCGACGAGGGCGTCTTCAACTTCACCGATGGCTTCGAGAATAGTCCGATTGTAGGCCAGCAAACGTTCACGGGTCACGGCAGTGGTGCGATCGACCTCGGCCTGACGACTGCCGCCATCCACGATTGGTCCGAGGAGATTGCCGGCGATGGAGGCCAGCCAGTTGTCAAAGAGCTGGCTGGCGGTGCCGGTGGTGGTGAGATCGGCAGAGATTGAGAGACGCGGATATTTGTCGGCAATGGCTGCGGCTACTCTCCGGTCAGCGGCCAACACATTAAAGAATGCACCTCGGATGTCCGGTCGGTTGTTCAGCAGATCGAGTGGTACGCCGGTGGCAGGCAGAGGTGGCAGCGCGATCAGTTCAGGTTGCTCTGGCAGGGTGAGCAACCCAGGGGAAACGCCGCTCAAGATGGCCAGTTGATGTGTGAGCTGGGCAGCATTGCTTCGTTCTCGGGCCATTTCTCCTGATTTCGACTCAATCAGCTGTTGCTGCTGGAGCACATCGGCAATGCCGATCTGGCCGGCATTGAATCGCAATCTGATAAGCTCCAGGCCCAGCGTATTGACCTCCTGCTGTTTTTTCAGAAGTTCCATTTGGCTGTAGCTTTCTGCCAACTGGTACCAGGTGGTGGCAATCTGGGCCGCCAGGGAAAGCGCAGCCGTCTGCAGATCTTCTTTCGCGGTGCTCACTTCAAAAAGGGTTGCATCTTCCTTGGCCTGCAGCCGGCCCCAGAGATCAACCTCGTACCCGGCTGCCAACCCCAGGGAAAAATTGCTGGTCGAACTGGAACTGTCATCGCGGCGTGTTCTGGTTTCAGTCCCTTTGGCCTGGGCGTCGAGGGTTGGGGATAGCTGGGCTCCGGCTTGACGGGAGATCGCTTCAGCCTGCAGCAAACGTTCCTGGGCAATCTTCAGGTCCAGGTTGGATTGGAGAGCTTGTTCAATGAGTTGTTTCAGGTCGGGATCCGGGAGATCCTGCCACCACTCATCCGATATTCGCAATTCGCCCTGTTGGGAAAATTGTGCAGGTAACTCAACCTCGGGTGATTGTGGCAGCAAACCGGTTTTGGGTGCGCAGCCAAAGAGCAAGCCGGCAAAGAGAAGCAATAGTAACCTGCGTCCAAACGAACGGTGTGCGCATTTGTGGGCCGGAGCGGCGGGTAGGGATGATGCCGGTCTTTTCATGTGTCGTTCTCTTGTAAAGAAAGAGGGTAGTTTTCGAAATATGCAGATTATTACACAATTAATAAGGATGAATTGTGGCAAGAATGTGAAAAGAATGTGCAAAGAGGTATCCTGAAGATATTCCCTCAAAAAAAGAGAGGATATCTGGTACAAAAATATGGAACAGTACCTCAAAAGGATATCTCGATGAAAATCAGATTACACTATAAGCTCTTTGCAGCAATTCTCGCGGCCATTCTGGTGGTGGTGGTCTATATGACCCTTGTCATGCAGTGGAGTTTCAACCGTGGTTTTCTTCACTATGTGAGCAGTGTCGAGTATGAGCAGCTCAAGCGTGTTGGTACCGAGTTGGAGATCATCTACAAAAAGCATGACGGTTGGAGTTGGCTTACCGATGACCCGATTCGGGTTGCCGAAATCATTATCGGCAGCTATGCGGATAGAAAGCAGAAAGAAAGGTTTCTAGAGCGGTTGCGGGGAAATGGACGCGGCAGCAGAATGCTTCCCTCCGGACCACGGCCGGCCGAGCTTCCGCCGAGTTTGTTGCCGAGGGTTTTTCTGCTCGACGAAAAAAAGCATACGCTGTTCGGCTTTGATCCCGGCCAATCCAGCGTCGATCTGATTGAGCTGCTCCATGAAAACAAAGTGGTGGGGTATGTGGGCCTCTATCCGGCCCGATATCTATCAGAGAAGCTGGAGCTAGTTTTTGCTAATCAGCAAAAGTTCACCCTCATGCTGATCGCCGCTGCAGCAGTGCTCATTGCCGCTGGTTTGACATTCCCCATCACCTATATGCTGACTCGGCCCATTCGGGAGATGGCTGCAGCTACCCGTAGCCTTGCCAAAGGGCGTTACCAGACCCGTATTCGCATGAATTCCAGTGATGAGTTTGGGCAGTTGGCCCAGGATCTGAATGATCTCGGTACTATTCTCGAGAAAAACCAGATTGCCCGAAGTCAGTGGATTGCCGATATCTCCCACGAGCTGCGCACGCCGCTTTCCATTCTGCGCGGCAAGATCGAGGCGTTACAGGATGGGCTCTATCAGCCGACCGAAGAACTCTATCGTGGTCTACATCGGGAGGTCATGCATCTTGGTCTCCTGGTCGATGATCTCTACCAGCTGTCGCTTTCCGACCTGGGGGCGATGTCCTACCAGCGGGTAGAGGTTCAGCCATGCTGGGCCCTGGAACAGGCGATATCTCTTATGGAGGCGGAGCTTACAGATCATGGACTGCGGCTGGAAACCGAAGTGGATATCGATAATGATGCCTCACTCTTTGCCGACAATGAGCGACTCAAGCAGTTGTTTACCAACCTACTGGCCAATGCCATCCGCTATACGGATTCCGGCGGCACTATCCGTATCCATGTCGGCTGTGAGAAGCAACATTTGGTGTATACCTTTGAGGACACCGCCCCCGGAGTAAGCGACGAAGATCTTACCAGGCTCTTTGACCGTCTCTACCGGGTCGAGGCCTCACGCAGCCGGGAACTGGGCGGTGCGGGATTGGGCCTGTCCATTTGCCACAGTATCGTCACAGGCCATAACGGCACAATCGAGGCGGAGCACTCCCCTTTGGGAGGTTTGCTGGTGCGGGTGCGACTGCCGCTTTCTGAGTAATAGCATTATGACCGAGCACATTCTCATCGTTGAAGATTCAAGGGAGCTGGCGAAGCTGGTGAGCGACTATCTGGCCCAGGCCGGGTTCCGGAGTCACTGCCTCCACACAGGAGAGACTGTGGTGGCTTGGGTGCGTGAACACAATCCGCGACTGATTCTGCTGGATCTGATGCTGCCCGGTTGCGATGGGCTGACGATTTGTCGCGAAATACGTACCTTTTCGCAGGTGCCGATCATTATGGTGACGGCAAGAATCGAGGAGTTGGACCGGTTGACGGGGCTTGAGCTTGGGGCCGACGATTATGTCTGCAAGCCGTTCAGTCCACGGGAGGTGGTCGCCCGGGTGAAAGCGGTGCTCAGGCGCAGTGAAGAATTGAACAACCATGGCACCGGGGCAAAAAGCGGGTCACTGCAGCTTGACCCGGCAAAATACGAGGCCAGGATCGACAGTATCCTACTGCCGCTCACGGTCGTTGAATACCACCTTCTGGCGCTCTTGGCCGCTGAGCCCGGCCGTGTTTTTTCCCGTGGTCAATTGATCGAGAGAATCTATCCCGATCAGCGGACGGTCAGCGACCGAACCATCGACAGTCATGTGAAAAAGCTCAGAAAAAAGATCAGCGAGGCCTGCGACCGGGAGCTGATCCATTCCGTCTACAGTGCCGGATATAAATTTGATGACAGGTAGGGACTGCCACTCTCAGGCTGGAGCTGACATCAACAGCAATTCAGTTTCAAAACCACTTCTTTTTCCAAAGATAATAGAGCTGCATGCTCAGTAAAAAGAGGATCAGGCCGGAAACGGTCATAAACCCGTACTTACTGTCGGAACCGGGGATGCCACCGACGTTGATCCCCAATAGCCCGGTGAGGAAGCCAAGCGGCATAAAGAGGGTTGCCACCAGTGAGAGGGTGTACATCTTGTTGTTCAGTTGTTCTGAGAGCCGGTTGATGAACTCCTCCTGGGCGATGATGGCTCGGTCGCGGATGGAATCAAGCTCCTCGAGATGCCGGTTCAGGAGGTTGACGTTTTCCCTGAGACGCATTTTATCGCGGCGCTGCAACCAGGGTGGAGGTTCATTTAATAGGTGATTGATGGCGTCTTTCTGGGGTGCAAGGTAACGTTTTAAACGAATGGCCAACCGTCTGAGTCGTGCCAGTTCGACCCGGAGTTCGGAATATTCCTCCATTAGCAGGTTGTCTTCCAGCTGTTCGAATGCGTCTTCGAGTTGATCGAGCACCAGGGAGATGCGGTCGTCGATATGCCCGACAAGGGAGCTGATGAACTCACTGCTATTTTTCGGGCCGTCCCCATGGTGCAGTTCCTCTTGGATATCCTCAAGCGAGGACATCCTGCGGCGGTTGGAACTGATGATATACTGTTCATCGGCCCAAATCCGCACCGCGACCATATCTTCCGGGTCTGCGCCGGGGTTCATGTTGACACCGCGCAAATCAAGAATCAGGTCGGTGTGAAAGAGCATGGCGCGGGGACGTGAGGTCTCTTCCAGTAGACTCTCCACCGCCAGCGGATCGAGCCGGTCGCAATTGCGCAGCCAGGCAGCCGCTTCGGGGCTGGTGTAGTCAATGTGTACCCAGAGCAGATGATCGGGATGGACGGGCAGCGTGTCCGTTGATGATATCTCAATTTCTCTGCCATGTCCTGTTCGGTCCAGTAGAAAACCGTGGATCGCTTTGCTGTGCATGGAAACTCCCCTTCTTGTCGGTTATCCGGCATATCGTACTGCCTAATGGAAAAGCGCAACCATTTAAACTGTAAACTATTTTATAACAGGATATAACCAGAAAATATTACGTGCTAATGGTCAGACTACCGCGACTCTGGTATGATCGCGGTAAGTGATTTGTAACGGATAGGTGTCCGTGATGTTAAAGTGATTTGCCTCAATTGGAGTGAAAATATGAAAAAGGTTGTCATAGCAATTGTTATCGTCCTGGCACTTGTTGGAGCCGGGATGCCTATTATCAATGGTATTTTGATGGAAAAGGGCTATCGGGAGCTGGTGACCCAGGTCAACACCATGTATACCGACCAGGGCAATGACATGCAGATGGATATCGTCCGTTATGATCGAGGGCTAACTTCTTCGGAAGTAGAGTGGAAGATCGATCTTGGCGGTTTGAAGGCCGTATATGGGATTGACGAGGTTGTCGTGATCGATCGTGGCAAACATGGCTATCGAGGAGTTACATTTACCTCCAGCCTTGAGCAGAATCCATGGTACAGCAAATTTGTTGCCGGCCAGCCGGGAGGAAAAGACCCGATTACTGTTGTTACAGAATATACCCTGGGCGGCGATATCCGCTCCAATATCTCCCTTCTGCCCATGACCTTCAAGATCGAGCAGGATACGCTCGAGTCCCGCGCTGCCAAATTTGATATTACCAGTGACTGGAAACTTGAGAGGATACAGGCTAACGGTACCTGGGAGGGGATGACGGTGCCCGATAAGATGACCCTGGAGGGTGTATCGTTTAACTCCGATGTACGACTGATTTCATCCTTTATCTGGGACGGGGGTGCTTCCGCACATTTCGGCAAAATGAGCGGCCGTGACGGCGTAACGGAATTGACCATGGACGGTCTCCGGACCGGTTATACCGCTCATTATGACGAAGTGAACAAGACTCTCGATATCGAGGCCTCTTATGGGGTTGGTCTGCTTTCCGACGGCCTTGATAAGGTTGAAAACGGGAGTGCCACCATGGGTGTGAGGGGTCTTGATGCTGCAGCCTATGAGGAGGCTATGAAAAGCTACACAAAGATCCTTGGTGAACTGTTGACCGAACTCGGGAATACTACCGAAGATCCGGAGGTGGCGCTACAGGCATTTCAGGCCAAGATGAGCAGTGTCGGCCTGCAGATGGTGAGCATTGTGGAGAAATTTCTAAAACCCGGCCTGGAAATTTTCGTAAGCGACGTGCATGCCGGGCTGCCGCAGGGTGAGGTGAGTGGAGATCTGGTGGTGAAGCTTGAAAAAGAGCTGACTGTGGGGCAGATGTTCCCGATGCTGCAGCAGCCGGAGCAGGTATTTGAATACCTCACCTTCCACTCCAACATGCAGGTACCGGCGGAATTGGTTGGCGAAAATCCCATGCTGCTCGAACCAGCTTTTCCAGGCATGAAGACCGGACTTTTTGTCAAAGACGGTGCCAATCTGGTCAGCAAGATGGAAACCAGGGATAAAAAATTGTTTCTCAATAATGAACAGGTCGATCTGAATTGATCCGTATTTGTTACAGGAAATGGTATGTTGAGGTGTGTTGGTTCATGTGCACACGTTGTGGAAGAAACTGCTCCTGATGTGAACATGATCCGATACATGTTGATATTGATTCAAAACTAAGAGAGAGGTATGCCATGAATGAAAAGCCAGAGAACAGTGTTCAGGTGCAGCAAAAAAATGAACCAGCAGAAAAGCCTGCCTGGTATGATTCTCTCATCAAAATAGTTCAGGATCTGCTGGAATTTAATATGCACACCTACAAACAAGAGAAGGTTCCACGACTGTAAAACCTTTTCTTTCGAAGGCGTGCTGAGGACAGGCTCTCTGTTGTTCGCAGTTATCCCTTATTGACGTGGATCGCGAAGATTTGGCCATGGCCCGGTCCCGGTCGAGCGGATCGGGTTGATGTCGATGCCGCCGCGGCGGGTGAATCGGGCCGTAACCGTGAGTTCTGCCGGTCGGCATTGCTTCATGATATCGCTGAAGATATTTTCCACGCACGCCTCGTGAAAGCCAGCGTGTTCCCGATAAGAGATGAGGTAGCGCAAAAGGCTCTCCGGTACGATCCGCTTCCCCTCGTAGCTGACGGTTACCGTCGCCCAGTCGGGCTGGCCGGTAACAGGGCAGCAGGAACGAAAGAGCCGGGAAAAGAAGGTCTGTTGTGTCGTATCGTCCCCTGTGGCGAGAATCGATGGATCGGGTATGAAGCTGACCTGGTCAATCGTCTGTTCGTCAAGGCAGATTCCTTCCGGTTCGTTAATCGTCACCTTGGCGAAATCCCTTGGTTCAATCAGAACGACCTCTACCCTGGCACCAGCCGTCGCACTTAAGTCCTTCTCCATTGTTTTTCTCACCGTGTCTCCGCTCACAAATCTGCTCATATTGAATGAGTTGCAATAGAGCTTGAATGACTTCGACTCGATCAGGTTCGGGGATGAGGACGGCACCCGCAGCTCAGCCATCGCCACTTCCGGCCGACCTGATTCGGAGAGCCAGGAAAGTTCATAGATATTCCAGATATCCTCACCCAGCCAGCTTGCAACCTGTTTGGCAATTCCTGCCGCTTCCCGGCCAAGCTGACGTGGTATGGGGCAGAGCAGGCTGGGATCGTAGGTAAAGCTGTAGGCAACGTGTTTGCCTAAGGGGAGTTCATTGGCCATTGTTGATGGAACCTGATGTAGAGGAGCGGTAAATTGCTGCTGCGAAATGTTGATCAGAGAATGTGAAACAGTTGGTAGCGTGTCCCGGCGGCGATGTCAAGTAAACCCTTTTGCTGCAGATTGTTTATGCAGGATATTCTGTTGCTGTTGATCCTGCGCTTAGAAACGTCTCAAAGCAGTATCAGGTTCTCCGCAACCCACCTGGCTGAATTGGCATAGACCTCATTTTCCTTACCGATCACCACATAATCAGGATGTTGGACCTCAATGCGCCCCTCCTTGGTGACCAGCACGGCAACCACCCCTTCGGGCACCTGAACGAGCCTGCTCCGTGCGGTTTTGCGATAGTGTCCCGCTGTCACCTCCTCATAGGTGGCAGTAAAGATCTCCTTTTTGATTGGGTATTCCTCGCCGGATGGCTGGACGATAATCCAGTCCAGCCCCGGCGTCGCGGTGAGGGTGCCACCGGCAACTTCAAAAGTTTCTTCGCTTTTGGGTTCACGGATAGTGACAGTGGTTTTCCGTTTGGCATCCCGCGGTACACCCCAGCCAGAGGGAATCTGGTCCCCGTTTTCAATAACAACGCGCTCTATCTCTTCCGACATTTTTTACTCTCTACTCCTCGTTGTTACGTATATCCGTTATCAGTTGCTGCAACGCCTCTTTTACCTTGGCTCCCTTTTTATCTGAAGGGAGAAATGCGATGAGGAAGTCCAGCTGGTTAGTCGCTGAATCCTGTTCGCGGGGGCTGCCCAGCCGTTTCAGTAGATCGCGGTACCGTTCAGCGATCTGTTGCCTTACCTCCGGATCGGTGAGACAGAAGGCGGCTTTCTTTTCCTGGTAGCATCCCCATAAGGCGCGGATGCGTTCCGCTTCGACTGCGGCCATGGCATGGAAAAACTGGCGACTTTGATTGAATCGGCGCCGTCCGTCTTCTGCGGCGGCCGCTAGCAGTTCGGGGAGTTGATCCTGCCTGGCATCAAAGAGGTCCCTTTCACCGCAGGCTGCACTGAGAAAAGCACCGTCCAGGGCGTTCAGCAGCGGGTAGTAATCCCAGAGGCCGGTACGTTGATAGGACATCTCGGCGGCCCGCCAGTACCCATCTTGCATTCCCAATAGACATTCGCTTATTTGCTCTGTCTTGCCAAGAGTTTTGTAGGCCTGGGCCTTTCGCTTCCAGTAGGAGGCGAGCATTGACAATCGCTCTATGGTCGGTCCCATAGCAAGCAGCAGATTCAATCGCTGCCAGCCGGCCTGCATGTATGCTTCGCCTTTCTGCTGTATGTTCGTATCCTTGTCGCCAAGCAGTGTTGACCCTTCACGGATTTCCAGGTTGGCGAGCTGTTCCAGGCCATGGAGGCTCAGTCCGGCATCTTCCAGGCTCAGGGCGGCGCGATAATGGCCTATAGCACGCTCCCTGTCGTTCAGTTCGGCCCAGGCAACAGCCAGGGCTTCACGAACACCTGCATGTTGAAAGTCGGTACCACGGGCAGCTTCTTCGATAGCCTTGAGCTGGTCGAGATAGTAATCTTTTTTGTCTTGCTGAGTCGCGTCCTTAATACGTGCGCTCAATTTTTCGAGATCGGCGATGATGTGACTGGGATGAACGTATTCTTTTTGTGATGTGTTCCGTTCTACAGAACCTGGGAAGCGGTAACGGTCGTCCCCATATGCCTGGAATGCTCCCCAGGTATTGGTGCCAGGATGGAGTCGGTAGGTTTCGATGCGGGCCAGCTGGACGGCTCTGGCAAAGCGATATCCTTTGAACATCGCTTCATAGAAGGTACGGGCAAAGGTTGAGGCGGCCTGATCGTCCACCGCCCAACCAGCGGCGATAACCGCTTTGCAACCCATTTCGATGCATTGGGTTGCGAGGTTGGCGGCGAGCTCGCCTGTACGTGTTTTGAGTTCCGGGGCCATACTGCCAAGGTGACAGCAGTTGATGAAGATGAATTCGGGTACATGTCGCAGTTTTGAGATCTGCGCTGAGGTGAGGTAGGTTTCCGGTCCAAGGACCATGCCGGTCCTTTCTGTCTCTTTGTCTTTGACGACACCATGACCGGCGAGATGCATGAAGCGGTAATGGCCGTTAAAGAGTGCCTCGAATACCTGAACCGAGGTGGCGCGGTAGATATCATAGATTTCGTAATCTTCTCGCTCAAAACAGTCGGCCACTGTTCGTGCCTCAGCCTGGGCACCCGGTAGCTCGTTAAGCCCCGACTGGGTGTCGCCGACGATGAAAACCCGCTTCTCCTGGACTGTCGGTACCCGGCCCCGACCGTGGGGCGAGGCCAGCTGGCGCACAAGCTCGACGCGTACCGCAAGGGGTGGCTCATCCGGCTGGTCGGTGTCGCGCATGAGTTCCCAGGGGTAGGCGGCCGCCTCTTCATCCATCGACATCGTCAGGGTTCTCAGGTCCGCGACCAGCTCCTTCATGGTGTTTGGCACCAGCAACTCAAAGAGTGCCCGTGAAAGCCCCGGTTGATCGTGGGTCGTCCCGGTTGCCGAAAGGAGCAGCCCGTCAACAGCCTGGCGCTGGTCAGGTTCGGCACTGACTTCATTTCTGGCCCTGTCGGTGACCACTGTAAAGCGCAGGGCACCTTTATCGGCTTTATCGGCGACGATATGAACGCGATAGGCTCCCGGTCCTTCAGAACCGGTAAACTGCCTGCCACAATAACCACCATGTCCGTCACGGAGGCGACCCTCAAAGGTGGCGGCGTTGGCAAACCGTGACTCGCCCAGCAGATCACGCAGGGATTCCACGGCGGTAATCGCCCGACTTTCCATCTCTTCAAAAATGGTTAACCGGCCGATCCGAACATTCAGTTTCCCTTGTGCCAAGGCAAGATTGGTGCGTCGTAAGGCGTCTATCAGGCAGCGGGTGCCCGCTTCGACAGAAAGGCCCGTAAACCCTGTGCCCACCAGAACGGAGGAAACTTCGAGCTGGTGCTGTTTTTCCGGGTCAATAGCCATAAGCTGATCACTGCAACGGGCATATTCCAGGAGGCCGTGGGTGATGGCTCGGGTCAAAGTGCCTGGGAGCAATTCGCCGATCGGGCCAAGACCGACAACAATGGCACCGGCCGGTTTTCGATTCCTGGTAGACTGCCGGAAGACCATGGCGTCTTCAGGACGGCAGGGGTAGCGACCAATAGCGTGGGCCTCTTGCAGGCGGTCGCTCAGGAGGCCGTTAAGAAACTTGGCGCTGCCCCGCAGGCTGTCCGCGGTATAGGAACCGATGAGGATAGGGGATTCGGCGGCAGCGAGGCTGCCATGAATCACTTCAACGGTTGCCGGTACCTCACCGGTTGTTTCGGCCCGTTTACCGGGTTTTGCTCCGCCGATGGCAGCGGCAAGAACCTCCTCGACGCTGGGATAGAGGCCGTTGCCGGTGAGACTTCTGCTTTTGAATACAGGTGCAGAAACGGTCCTGGCTGTGGAAGGTGAGCGTGATAACCGACGGGTGGAGCCGGTTTCAAGTAGCTCAAGGTAGGCATCAAAGGCTTTCGTGTGGTTTGCCAGATCGCCATGTGAAGCATCGGTGTACCAGACAGGCACTCCGGCTGGAATGCCTGTTTTCCAGGGCACCCGGCCATCACCTTCATCTGTCCAGCCGATTTGCACCTGGCCCTTTTCCACTCGGACACCAATCGGTGTAGGGCTTTGGCCAGCGACGTAGAGAGTGCATTCCGGATCGAGATCGGCCTGGCGTAGGGCTTCTATTGCTGCACGGGCGGCCGTGAGTGGTGTCTGTTTTGGCGCAAGCCAGGATGTTGCTTTTTTCGAATCACTGTCCTCGTTGTAAAGTTGTAGCCAGGTCTCTTCGCTGAAATAGTCGAGACCGTCGATGGCCAGGCCGTTTTCCTCCGGCCAGGGCAAGAGTTCCAGCACTCCTGGGAATTCGCTTACGATTTCTAAAAATTCGCGCATATCGTGTTTCCAGTCGAACCAGCGCTCAATGGTTTGGATAAAGTCGTCGCGAGCTGTTAACACAGCGGCAATGGAATGCGAGCCTCTGTTTGGGGTGCCCAACTGCAGCAGGCGACTGCCCGGCAGGGATTTGAACTCTTGCCAGCGAGTCTTGAGGGCCAGGCGGGCCACCAGTCCGCCCATGGAATGGGCAACAATCCGGAGCGGCTTGCCGCGCTTTTTCGCATCTTTTATGGCCTTGTCCAGCTCTTTGCCAAAGAGGGTGGCCGCAGCGGTAATGGAGAGGCGCCAGTCGTAAGCGAAGGGTCGCACTTCGTACTTTTCGGTAAGGTAGCGGGCCAGTTTCTCATAGCTGAGGTCCATCCAGCCGTCTGGGCTGACGTTTTTTGCCTCAACCTTTAACTTGTCCATGCCGCCCGTGCACATGCTGAAAGGATCAAACCAGATGCGGTCGCTTCCCAGCTGAATATGGCTGCCCATGATGCCGGGTAGGATGAAGGCAATGGGGGCGTCGGCTTTTGGTTTAGTCTTGCGTCCTCCTCTGCTGATGGTCGCCTGGGACGGCCCTTCCAGAAGGACAAAGTCCCTGTCGTTGCCGCCAAGGCAGTTGATGATGGGCAGGGCGCTTTCATCGCGGCGGAAATAGCTGAGGTGGTGCACTTTGGGGCCGGCCAGGGACTTTTGGCGTATTCCCTGCATCCTTGCCGCCCCTCCACTCATGGAGGGTGTGTTGACAACCAGATCGGTCTGACCCCCGTAGTAGACCTCCGAGAGGCAGTCGCCAAGCCAGGGGAGCAAGCCTGCCCCTTGAAAATCGCCGGCAACGGTATGGAGAGGAAAGTCGATTTTAACCTCAGGGTCGTTTAAGAGCGCAACAAGGGGCGAGTCCGGCATCATTGCTTCCAGGCCCGGCAGGATGCGGGCATCGGTACGTTCCCTGACCAAAGCGAGCAGAAAACCCTGCAGCAGGTCGTAGCCTTTTGCAACAGGTTCAAGAAATGGTAGGGTTTTGGCGCCCAGATCAATTCCCTTGCCAAACAGGTTGAGCATGACGCTGGCCCAACGGTCGAGCTTGCCGGCGGCGAGGGTGGTGCCGCGGGCTGGACAGGCGACACGGACAAACCGCTCCACCCGGATGGCCCGGCTGATCATCTCCCGACTCAGTTCTTCCAGACGTTTGGCATCGTCTTTAAATTTCTCTCGGCCTGTGCGGCTTCCATGCTGGAGAAAGCGTTTGATCTCGCTTGAGGTGAACGGTTTTTCGCCCACTCGATTGGCCCGCGCCAGCAGTTCACCTACCAGGCCACCCCGTGAATGGCTGACCAGGTGGAGGCATGCTCCTTTGGGTAAAGTCTTGATCAGGTCAAGAGCGTTCTTTATTGGGCTATCGGTAAGACTGCGGTGCTCAAAGGCGTAGATGCGGGAGCCGTAAATGTCTACCAGCTTGCGGCGATAATCTGTGTTATACCAAAGTCCTCCGAAGCTGCCTTCGGAGGAAGATGCCGTACCGTGGAGAAACAGCAGGATTGGTTCGCTTGAGGAGGGGAGGGTATCGACTTTACTCAGTTCCCATTTTCCTGTGGAACACCGGTAGAGACCTGAGCGATCTTCGAGCCGGGCGTCCTGGAACCTGCCGGCGGCCACCAGGGCTGCGACGCTGACAGGGCCTTGGCGATAGATACACAATCCCTTCAGGATCCAGGCGCCGAGTCCGTCGCGAGAAGTGGTGGGGAGGCGGCTGCCGGAAAGGTGCAGGGTCTGGCGAACCTGTATCGCCGGAGACTTGGTGGTATCCGATCCTTCTCTGGCAGACGCTTTACCAAGATAACGTTCGACATCCGCTGCCGCCACCAGAATCCGTGGACCGTTGCCCAATTCCAGTTCGATAACCGAATCTATAGGAATGTCGATAAGAGGAGGCGCTGCGCTTGTGCCACGGGCAGCACCATCCAACACAAAGGTTTCGGCCTGCCATTCTGCCACTGTTTCGGTTTTGACCGATGTGCCGTCTATTTGTAGCTGGATGGTGTCCTTTGCCATTGCGGCCTCCTCATTATTCGACTGTTATACATAATATTCCGAGGATAAATTTTTTTAGCATAACGTTGAGTTTAGGCGAAAAGATCATTTTTCAAGAGGCTCAAATTATTGAAATATTTTGAAAAGCCGGGCTGTGCGTGTGCCGAATATCTGCGGCGATTGCGGCAACCGTGTCGAAGGAAGATAGCTGCGGATGGCCCTGAACCAGGCGTCATAATTTCTTGGCTCCACGTCCCGGAGTGTCTTCAGCGCATAATAGGTGAAGGCGCCGTTGGGGCGGCCCTGAAAGCTCGTGTCCCAGCTGTATTCGCTGTCCTGGCATCCGGCCAGCAGCAGATCACCCCCGGCCCGGGTGAAACCGCCGCGTGGGGTTGCTCTACTCAGTTCTGGCGGCGGCAGCTGGTCTTTGGCCATCCAGGCCTCGGGTGGCATGAAACGGATTTTGGCCACTCCGGGATCAAGGTCATCTTCCCTGCCGCGGGTCACGGATCCGGAATGGCAGCTGTCCGAGATGAGCACGATGCGCACCCCGGCCGGACGCCGAGAAAAGAGGGCATGGATAACATCGTCGAGTAGTGCACCGGCGGTGGCGAGATCGTAGGGGCAGAGGGCTTCGTCACGTCCGTCAGGTTCATCGCCGCTGGAGTCCGGTACCCAGGTTCCGTGACCGGAGTAGGTGATAATCAGGTTGTCCCCTTTGACTGAGGTGGTGATCAGGTCACTGATGCCCTCAATCATGGGCGCGAGCTTCGCCTGTGTGTCAAGCATGAGACGCACCTCGAAGCCGCGTCCCCTGAACTCAGCTGCCCAGTCGTTGGCATCGTTGACGCAACCTGACAGATCATTGGCAGTACCTGGATAGTCGTTGATTCCGATGCAAAGCGCCTTGGTTGTCATGGTGTCCTCCATTGGTGTGGGTGACGTGCGTGTTTCACCAGGTATTCTGGTGTTCGAAAACTGCGCTTGGTTATATCCGAGCCAATAGCCGATGTTGTTAAAGGAAAAAATGATCTGCCAAGAAAGCCATTTCAGTTGTTCTTGTCTTGCATGAATGTCTCTGAGGAGACTGTGCCGGGTGCGATTATTGAGAAAGGTCTGGTCTGTTGTGGATGGAAAAGTTTCAACAGACATGACATGATATTCGTCTGTTACATCTATTGCCTGAACATGTTGAAACAATATAGCTGGCGAACCTTACATACGTTTGAATGCAAACTCTCGTACCTGGAGTCAATGAGTCTGGCCAAAGAGAAGATACTGTTAATAAGTTCAGAATAACGGGTGAATAGCAAGTGGGTCAAGGTAATTCCGTAACAAGGAAGGCTATTGATCTATTGTTATTTTTCAGCAGAACCGTCAAGTGATCAAAAGTGAAATTTTTGTTAGGCGAAAATGTCTTTGTTGACAGGGTGTCCAAAGAACATCAATGTCAGGGATGAAACTGACCGGATCGTCATTAAAGGTAATCGCGTCTTTCGACATGCCGGTTGAGCTTGCCAAAAAAAACATAAACCATTTTTTCCATGCCATATAGACCAAACCTGAAAGAAATAGAAGCATCCTATATAAACGTGCTACAAAACTGGGAATCGATAGATGACCAGCTCGACGAACACAAAATTGGTAGAAAAGATACGCCGTTTGACAGACTGTTGATGGATAATTTGCTCTTGGCCTGGGAGCATATAGATTATTTCATCAAAAAGAGAGAGTATGGCTTGCTCTCCCGAAAGGGTGGGCCCGATATGCTTGAGATCAACCATCGGGTCCATTATGGAGAGAATTATGTACTGCGTGATGAATACAAAAAAGCTATTGAGGCGACCACCGAGAAATTCACGAAACAAATACAGCATATTAGAAAATACTACAAAAAGAATATGAGAGGTGATTCGTCAGTTAATAAGGTGGCTGCAGAAGTGTATATTTCAATTCTTGGTCAACCTCAGTTGTTCATAGAGGGCAACCATCGAAGTGGCTCTATTATCGCGAGTTGGATTAACATGGCACACGATAAGCCACCTTTCGTCTTAACCGTCGAGAACGCATTGACTTTTTTTCGCCCTGCTCAGGTCATAAAAAAATTCGATAAGCTGTCCATGTGGAGAAGCATAACGAAACTTCCCAAATACAAAGCTGACTTCAAACGATTTTGGAAAGACCACTGCGATATGCGGTTTGCGGTGAAAAAGTAGAAAAGGGTGATATCTCTCAAGAGACATCAGGCCTTTTTTTGAACGAGCGTCGTGTATACCTCGGTCAACTCCACAAAGCTCGTTTGATTCCCTCCCTGGTCCGGGTGCAGTTTTTTCGCCATTTTCCGGTAGAGGCGATTCAATTCTTTTCTGCTCATCTTTTTCAGCTCCGCCGGTGAGCGGCCAAATATTTCGATGATCCGCTCTTCACTCACCGTCGGTTGGCGTTCTGGCCAGCTGAAGGTGCGGTGACTGTTCATGAACCGGCGTACATACTCTTCTTCAAAACTGCGTGCGGCGGGGGCGAAGTCAAAAAACATCACCAGATAGCGGACCAGGTGATGGTGCAGGTGTGATGTGGTCGGTTCACCGGCCCAGAATGAACTGTTTCTGTTCAGTTCGCAGAGGGCCTCGATGAAGTGGTCGGCCACCTGGTCTTCCGGCAGTGCTTCCGGCAGGAAGGTGGCAAACGACTGGCTGAAGAATCTTTGCAGGTTGAAGATTGCGTAAATATAGTTTCGATATTCACCTGGAGTGAGGGCTTGTTCCCGTGCCGTCAAATAGTATTCGCGTTCGTCACGGCACTGATCCAGCAGCGGGCGGCAGGCCCTGTCGCGCAAGGTGAACAACCGGCTCTGATCAATGGCGCGGTAATGGAGGTAATAGAGTCTGCGCCGATCGAAGATATGGATCTGCTCTGCGATCTTCTTTTTTTCAATGTCGCTCAGTGGCACGGGGATATATCGCTCGGTACGGTGAAAGCGGGAGAGATGCTCGCGGTAAGTGCGCGGTAGAAACTGCCAGAGGAGCTTTTCCAAGAGGGTGCTGGTGTCGTGATTGGGGTGACGGCTGACGGCGCGTTCGAGTTTGTCGCTGAAAAAGACTGCACGCTCGCCCAAAAGTTCCATATGCTCTGCGGGATCCTGACCAAGATCAAACACCAGCCGGTGGGTGAAGTGGCTGGTGACCGGGTCTTCATGGGACTGGCGAATCTGGTATGTGCCGGTTCCTGTATGAAGTTTTGAGGCAAGATACATCGTCACTATCCTGGAAAAGAAACAGCACCTTATTCTATCATGGTCTATACCATAATGGCGTTTCGGGCGAATTCAACACCATCGGGTGAGAGAACTGACAGAAGGGTAGCACGGTCATCTCGCGAGAAAAGAGTTGATCAATACCAATTTTCATAATAATTTCTCGCAGGTCGTCTCTCAATCAACCTGCCGACTACGCAACCTGACTGCTGACCATGGAACAGGAACCGTGAAGCCGGTTCTCACGTGATGTACGTTGTCCCCCTTTCCGGGTGCAGTTGTATCCCATCCGACAGAAAAAAATGAAATTTATTCCAGCCCAGCTGCTCTTTTTTCTCCAGAATACGACCACCAGGCGCAATTTTGTGCTGCTGGCCAAATTCCTCGTTTTTCTGGCTGGGGTGATCACCCTGTTTTCTGTGCTCTTTCACGTGTTGATGCTCTACGAGGGCCGGGAATTCAGCTGGATTACCGGGTTCTATTGGGCGCTCACCGTAATGTCCACCCTGGGTTTTGGGGATATTACCTTTCACAGCGATCTCGGACTGATGTTCACCATCGTCGTGTTGCTGACAGGGGTGATCTGCCTGCTGATCATGCTGCCGTTCACCTTTATCCAGTTTTTCTATGAGCCCTGGCTGGAAGCTCAGGCACGAAGCCGTACACCGCGAGAGCTGCCGGAAGAGACGCGTGATCATGTGATTCTCACCCATCTAGACCCGATAACCAGGAAACTGATTGAGAAACTGAAACGGAGGAATATCGAATATGTGTTGGTAGCCCCAGATCAGCAGCAGGGTAGCGATCTCTATGATGCCGGATACAAGGTCGTGGTTGGAGCCCCGGATGAACCGGAAACATTTCGTCGCCTGCGGGTTGAGCAGGCGGCTATGGTGGTGGTGACTGGTGATGACCTGCTGAACACCAATGTTGCTTTCACCATCCGGGAGATATCAAAAACAGTCGGGATTGTCACCACGGCGGATAAGGATAACTCTCTTGATATTCTGAATTTTCCTGGAAATATCAGGGTGTTTCAGTTTGTGAAGATGCTTGGTCAGTCCCTGGCTGAAAGGATGGTTGGGCTTGGCCAGGCCGGCACCATTATCAGCAACTTTGACACGCTGCATATTGCCGAAATAGCAGCAAAACGCACAACGCTTGCCGGTAAAACCCTGTTGGAAACAAATCTGCGGCAACGTTCCGGCACGACGATAATTGGTCTCTGGGATAAGGGGCATTTCGAGGTGCCCGCCGCAGAGACGATAATCGGTGAAGATACCTTGCTTCTTCTTGCCGGGACACGGGAGCAGTTGCAACAATTTCAAAAAACATACGTTTCGGTGCAGACCGGCATCGCAACGAATTCGCCGATACTCATTCTGGGTGGTGGTCGGGTCGGGATGGCTGCTGCTGAAAAACTGAAAGAGAAGGGTATTCCCTATACCATTGTTGACAAGCGGACGAACCTCGGTAGCGATGGGGCCTTGCATAATCTCATTGTCGGCGATGCTGCTGACCTCAATGTGCTGAAGGCAGCAGGTATCGATGAGGCCATGGCGGTCATTGTCACGACCCACAACGATGCCATGAATATCTATCTGACCTTTTATTGCCGGCAACTGCGGCCCGATATTCAGCTGGTCTGCCGGGCCACCAGTGAGCAGAGTGTTTCAAAACTGCATATGGCGGGTGCCGACTTAGTACTGTCTTACGCCTCGATGGGGGCAAATTCCATCATCAACCTTCTGAAGACAGATGAGATTTCCATGTTTACCGAGGGGCTCAACATCTTCAGTGTAACAGTGCCGGAGAAACTGGTGAACCGAACCCTTATCGATAGCCGGATTCGTCCGTTGACCGGTTGCAGTGTGGTAGCCATCAAATCGGATGGGGCGTTGAAGGTTGGACCGGACCCAGCCTTGCCATTACGTGGCGGGGATGAACTCATTCTGATTGGTACAACCGAAGCGGAAAAGCTGTTTGCCGCAAGCTATTGAACGATTGGTAGCCAGATCTGAAGGACACCTTTTACGTTCTGCTGCTTTTGTAGCGCGAAATCTTACAACAGTTCGAAAGGAGATCTGTTATGCGAAATGTGAGAAGTCTGCTCATATGTCTGTTGCTGTTGCTCATGGTGCAGCCAGCCTGGGGTGGTTCGGGTGACTGGTCGGCCATTGTCGAAAAGGCCAGGGGGCAGAAAGTCTATTTCAACGGTTGGGGTGGCTCCGACGTGATCAACGATTATATCCGCTGGGCTGCTGAGCAGGTGGCAGAGCGCTATGGGGTTGAGGTTATCCATGTCAAGGTGACAGATATCGGGGATGTGGTCGGGCGTATTCTTGCCGAGAAGAGCGCGAACCGGACAAGTGGCGGCACCGTGGATCTGATGTGGATTAACGGCGAGAATTTCCGGGCCATGAAGGAGCAGGGATTGTTGCCGGCCCCCTATACTCAGCTGCTGCCGAATTACCGGCTGGTGGATACTGACAACAAGCCAACCACCATGTTCGACTTTACCGTGCCGGTGGAAAACCTTGAGGCTCCATGGGGCATGGCCCAGCTGGTTTTTATCTATGACAGCGCGAAGGTGACGACTCCACCAAAAAGCATGCATGAGCTGCTCGCTTTTGCCCAAAAGAATCCCGGGCGAGTAACCTATCCGGCACCGCCGAATTTTCACGGAACCACCTTTGTCAAGCAGGTCCTCTTAGAGTTGACGGCCGATCCTGCGGTGCTTGCAAAGCCGGTAAGCGATGCGGATTTTTCCACTGTGACGGCCCCGCTCTGGGACTTTCTCGACAAGCTGCATCCGCTGATGTGGCGGGGCGGAAAAAGCTTTACCAGCAACGCTTCCGAAATGAAGACGCTCCTGGCTGATGGTGAGATTGCCATTTCCCTCACCTTTAACCCTAATGACGCCAGTAACGCCATCGCCAGTGGCGAATTGCCGGATAGCGTCCGGACCTATGTGCATGAAGGTGGCACGATCGGCAATACCCATTTTCTGGCGGTGGTCTTCAATTCTTCCAATAAGGAAGGAGCCATGGTTTTCGCCGACTTCCTGATGTCACCGGAAGCCCAGGCACGAAAAGCCGATCCGGCCATCTGGGGAGATCCGACGGTGCTTGCCATGGATAAACTAAGTAAAGAGCAGCGAAAACTCTTTCATGATATCAAACAAGGTGTCGCCACTCTTTCTCCGGCCGAACTTGGCAAGGTGCGGCTTGAACCCCATACCTCCTGGGTCGAAGCGCTGGAGAAGGCCTGGATTTCCCGTTACAGCAAATAGCAGTCAGATCATGAACAGTTCGGGACGTAGAGGAGTCGTCAGCAGGTTGCGGGTCTTTCCGCTGCTGACGCTGACGGCTTTCTGTATTCCCATCTTGCTCGGACTTGCCGGTACCTGGTTGCCGGCCTTTGGTTTTCTGCCGGTTATTGGTGCCGATCAGCTGAGTCTGGCACCATTTCGCGAGCTTTTTTCCCATCCTGCCTATCCTGGTGCCATGCGTGGCACGCTTATTTCCGGTCTTGGCGCGACCATTCTCGCGCTCGCCTGTTCGCTCTGGATCACAGTGACGGTTTATGGTTCGACCTTGTGGCGCCTGTTGATACGGGCCCTGTCGCCGCTCTTAGCCATGCCCCATGCGGCCTTTGCCATCGGCTTCGGTTTTCTGGTTGCCCCAAGCGGTTGGCTGGTTCGTCTTGTTTCTCCCGAATTGACTGGTTATACGATCCCACCCAACTGGCTGACGGTAAAAGACCCATACGGTGTGAGTCTGACAATCGCCCTGGCCTTGAAAGAAACGCCTTTTTTATTGCTGATGTGCTTGAGCGGGTTGAACCAGCTTGATATGCGACGCACCGACTGGATAGGGCGCAGCCTCGGTTACAGCCGGGTGCGTATTTGGACCAGGCTGGTGCTGCCCCAGCTCTACTCCCAATTGCGGCTGCCGGTACTGGCAGTACTCGCCTATTCAATGAGCGTGGTGGATGTGGCGATGATCCTCGGGCCGTCCCTGCCGCCAACCCTGTCGGTACTTGTGGATCGCTGGTTTAATGATCCCGATGTGCATCATCGTCTGCTGGGTGCGGCCGGAGCTACCTGGCTTCTGGTGATGACTGCTGAGGCGATTGTGCTTTTTATTGGCTGTGAGTGGTTGATCCGTCATCTAACAGTTGGCCGACTCACAGATGGCAGCCGTACCACACCGCTGGATAGGTTGCGCTGGTTGGGAAGTGTTTCGGCTGTGGGGCTTCTGGCGATCAGTCTTGGTTGTCTGCTTATTCTTGTCATCTGGTCTTGTACAGGGCGTTGGCCGTTTCCGGCACCGCTACCGACAGATTATAGCCTCAGGTTCTGGGAGAAAGGTCTTGGGCTGGCAATCGGGCCACTCGCGATAACTTTTCTTGTAGCTGCGCTTGCCACGTGCATTGGCGCGGTGCTGGTGGTTGGTTGTCTTGAATATGAGGTGCGGTTGAAGCAGCAGGGCAGGCGGCCCGACAGTCAGTGGGTGCTTTGGCTGGTCTATCTGCCATTGCTGGTGCCGCAGATTGCCTTCCTCTTCGGCATCCAGACAGCGGCGGTATTGCTGCAGGTCGAGGGTACATTGGCGAGCATGGTCGGTATCCATCTTGTCTTTGTGCTGCCCTACATCTTTTTGACCCTTTCAAACGTCTACCGAAATTTTGATCCCCGTTATATACGCGTGGCGGTGGCGGTAAGCGGCGCACCGGTGCGCAGTTTTTTTCAGGTGAAGCTGCCTATGCTGGCCAAGCCTATTGCTTTTGCTATGGCAACCGGCTTTGCCGTGAGTGTCGCCCAGTATTTGCCTACCATGTATTTGGGGGCGGGGCGGTTTATGACCATCACCACCGAGACCGTCAGTTTGGCAGGCGGCTCGGATAGGAGGATCGTGGCAGTCTATGCGCTCTGCCAGTTTCTCCTTCCGGCGCTGGTTTATGGGGTTGCCATATTTCTTCCCGCATGGTTTTTTCGAAACAGAAAGGCGATGCAGAATTAAGTTATTTACCATGAGCCAGATATGTCACTTCAACTGGAAGGTTTGCAGATTACATTCAAGGGACGACGTCTCTTTGCCCCGGTGACCCTGGCCATCCCCAATGGCGAAATCGCCACAGTTATGGGGCCGAGTGGCTGCGGCAAGTCGACACTGCTGGCGGCAATTGCCGGCAATCTCGAACATGGTTTTTCGGTTAGTGGCCGCATTGTGTTAAACGGCCGCGAGCTGAACGGAACTCGGATGGAAGAACGGAGAGTAGGCATTCTCTTTCAGGATGATCTGCTTTTTCCCCATTTTGATGTCTATGGCAACCTGGCTTTTGGCGTCTCCGGCAAGCTTGATAAAAAGGAGCGCCGACAGCGGATTCTGGAAGCGCTGGAGCGAACGGGTCTTGCCGACTTTGCTCATCGTGACGTGGCGACACTGTCGGGTGGGCAGAAGGCGCGGGTGAGTCTGCTTCGGACCATGCTGGCTGAGCCGGAAGCGGTGCTTCTCGATGAGCCATTTTCAAAACTTGATAAACCGTTACGGGCCAGTTTTCGCGATTTTGTCCGTGAGCAGGTTGCTCAACTGACCATCCCAGCTCTTCTGGTGACACATGATGAGGAGGATAGTTGCGGCGGGATCATCTGTCGGCTTGGCGGCGAGGAGGATCGCTGATGCTTGATCGTTTTGCCATCGAATGGTTGCGAGGACCTCTGGTGAGCGGGGCTCGCTGGCTACATGCACATGGCATGCGGGCAAATCAGGTGACGCTCTGGGGGTTTATGATAGGGATGCTGGCCATCCCGGCAATTGGTTTGAACTGGTATTCTGTCGGTCTTCTGCTGATTCTCATGAATCGGGTTGCGGATGGCATTGACGGCGCCCTGGCCAGGATCGATGGGGCTACCGATGCGGGTGGCTTTCTTGACATCGTCCTCGATTTCATTTTCTACTCGGGCATTATCTTTGCCTTTGCCCTGGCTGATCCCGCGCGGAACAGTCTTGCCGCCACGGCACTCATCTTCTCTTTCGTTGGGACCGGTTCTAGCTTTCTTGCCTATGCCATTATGGCCGAGAGGCGAAAATTTGTGAATATCGTCTATCCGCACAAGGGGTTTTACTATCTGGGTGGGCTGGCAGAAGGGACCGAGACAATATTTTTTTTTATTGCCATCTGCCTGTTTCCGGCACTTTTTCCCCTACTGGCCTGGTTTTTTGCAGGAATCTGCCTGCTGACCACGATTGTTCGTGTGTGGGGCGGTTATAGGGCGATCGCTGCAGCCGAGGAGGAGCGGCGGTGAGAAGATTGCTCCGACCGCTGAATGTGAGGTGTATTTACGATGAATTCTTCCTGGATCCTGGCAGGAAGAGGAGAGGTTGCTTAGCAGTGTCAGGCTACTTTTTGTTGTTGCCACTATTAAACGGATCGTACAGATACTGAAGATAATCTGAGCCGATGTTGTTTAACAACGGGTTTTTCAGCCGGAACACCCTTCGTTGCCCAAGCTTTGCAAAAGCAATATTTTCCTGATATTCCTCCTGCCACAACTCCTGAAGTGAGCCGTCCTGGTAGGCCGCCACTATTCCCCGGTGGATGCGGTCAAGAGCTGTTGTGTTATTGGCATGGGTGTAAAAAAAACGGGGGAGGGGGTAGACGATGGTCATGCTTTGGTCGATTGCCAGCCCTTCAATCTGGCTATGGGCATTGTATTCACTGAGCAGCTCATTGATGCCTCGGCAAAAAAGATCGAACCTTCCTGTGGCCACCATCCTGAAAAGACTTTCGTAACCCGGTATTTCATTGACGGTAAAACCGTTATAGCGCAGGATCTTGGTGTCGGACCAGCCGATACCCTGTCCATGGCTGAAGTTGCGTAATTCTCCAAGGGATTCAACCTGTGCCAATCGGTCGATGATTGCAGGGGCCGCAAAACAGACTCGATACCCGACAATGCCCAAATCAACCGGGAACGGTACGTAAGCCATTCCGAGAGAATTATAGTTGTCTTCATAGCTGAGCTTGATGAAAAAATTCGGCAGGCTGTTTGTCTGAATAATTTTCTTGGCACGGGTAAAGGTCATTGGTTCGCTGGCGATGAGGTGATACGGACCGTCGCTGGCCAGAGTTTTGTCCAAGGCCAGCTGGAGGAGCTTGGTGTCGTATGCATAGCGGACATCTATCTCGCTTTCTGCGCCACGATAGGTAATTATGAGCGGTTTTTCATTGGCAGGATTACGAGCGGGAAGGGGGCTGTAGCTGAAAAGAATGAGCGTTACGGATGTGATCATCAGGCATATGAGCCATAACCAATTGCTCCGCTTTGTGAAGGAATGCCTTTTTTCGAGTCCATCCGTATTGCAAGGCTGACTTTTTATGAGATCATCATACATCATAGGCTCCCCACGAGGAGGCGAGTGGTTGATGAACGCTATCGAAGGGTTGCATGGTTGACGAGCAACGCTTTGCAGGTCAGTTTACGGAGCGGTAAAGCAACTCTTTTAAAAAAATGATCTGCCTCGGGGAAAACAGGTTTACGCTTTTGAGTTCGCGGATTGTGAAATGTCCGATTACATTAAGTATAGCGTATTATGATGGTGCATATCAAGGTGAAGAGGGCGTCCTGAAACGGGTTGCTGGTTCAGGCTGCCCGATTAGGCTGCTGCTGCATCAGGAGAGGCCTGATACAGCAGCAATCGGAGGCTACTTATATGCCTTGGTAAAAATGGTGATCACATCGTCCATGCTCAGCTTGTAGCGATCGAGAGTGAAGAGAAATCCCATGGTCTCAAAAGCATTCTTGGCAAATTTCGGGATGTCTTCCTTTTTGATGCCATAATCCGATAATTTCAGATTCCGTACTCCGCATTTTTCCTGCAATTCGACTAGTGCTTCGACAAAGAGATACGGTTGTTTCGATTCTTCCACCCCATCTGTTGATTTGCCCATGGCCTTGGCCATCATCACCAGACGGTCGGGTACTTTCTCGGCAAAAAAGGAGAAATAGGCCTCTGAGAGAATGATGAGACCGGCGCCGTGCGGCAACTCAGGGTAGTAAGCGCTGAGGGCATGTTCCAATGAATGCTCCGAGGTGCAAGAAGAGGTCGACTCCACGAAACCAGATAGAGTATTAGCCAGCGCCACGTTGGTGCGGGCGTCGATATCCTGGCCGTTTGCCACCGCCGTTGGCAGGTAGGTATTGATCAGTTCAATGGATTTCAGGGCATAGATATCACTTACCGGAGTGGCGATCTTGGCGATAACCCCTTCTGCGGCATGAAAGAATGCATCGAATCCCTGATAGGCCGTAAGCTTGGGCGGTACGGTCAGCATCAGTTCCGGATCGACGATAGAGAGTACCGGGAAGGTTTCGGGGATACCGAAACCGATCTTTTCATTACGCTCTTCATGGGTGATGACGGTCCACGGATCTGCCTCGGTGCCGGTGCCTGCGGTGGTGGTGATAGCCACGATCGGCAGCACGCCGCCGGTGACCGGTTTGCCTTTGCCAGTTCCGCCACCGATATAATCCCAGTAGTCACCCTCATTTTTTGCCATTACAGCGATTGATTTGGCGCTGTCGATGGAGCTGCCGCCGCCTAGACCGATCACAAAATCACACTGTTCTTTTCTGGCCAGTTCCGCACCTTCCATGACATGGCGGAGGATGGGGTTGGGCATGATCTTATCAAACACTACTGACTGTACATCATTTTTTTTAAGCAGTTCGACGACCCGCTCAAGATAGCCGTTAGCCTTCATCGATTTACCTCCGGTAATGACGATGAGAGCCTTCTTGCCGGGCAGTTTCTCGGTGGAGAGTTCGGCCAGTTTGCCGGGCCCAAAAAGTATGCGTGTGGGGATATGATAATTGAATTGCATGTCTGCTCCTTGTGGTGGGTTATCTGGGAAAAGGTTGAGAAACCTTCTGTCGGTTGAGTCAAATAGACATGAGAGACAATGGGCTTGAGGTGTTAGGGTGTCAAGTGCCAAATCACGGGGAGACATTTTGAAGGAGAGATTTCGGATGATGTCTTGTGATGCAGCGCGTGGACTAGCCCGGATTTCTCAAAAACATGGTGTCAATTTGGCTGGGATTGCGTCTCAATAAACCATTTAGCCAGGAGGATCGGATTACCAAATTTGTACAAAGTTCACCGAAGTTCAAACCTGGCTAAACGGGCTGGGAGACTGATGCGGTCGGGTAAGTGGACGGGGCCGATACAGATCAAGACATTGATCCGTTCATTTGCGAGCGTTCAGAGTCGACCCGGGATTACGATGTGCTCCATATACTATTTTGATATAAAATGGGATGTCGGTTACTTACAGCATCTCGAGATATGCCTCGACGCGGACCCGAATCTGCTCGGTATCGCTTTCAGCATAGTCTGTCTCCAGGTGGAGGGTTGACATGCCAAATCTCTCCTGAATAAATGCGTTCACGCTAAATGCTTCAACATTATAGGTATGACATGCCTGCCAGGTAAGATCGATGACGCCATCGACTGAAAAATCACTGATCATCTCTTCAAGAAGAGCAAACCTTCCATGGTTTGGGCTCATGACGGAACAGGGAGTGGAAAGATACTGCTCGGCCAACGCATCCATCGGGTCTTTCTCAAGGTCAATCTGAAAGGCCTGTTTATAGCCCGAACAGTTTTCGAATGCCACCACGTCGGCACCACATTGTTCAACGATTTTAACAACCTTCTCACTGCCAACTCCAACAGGAACACCGGTAAGAAGAATGCGTTTTCGTTTGCGATCTTGAGCGGATTCGGTGCGAAAGCTTCCTTTCGCGGCTTCCTCGGCTATTTCCTGCAGCAACGCGATGGTGTTCTCTTTATCGGCAAGATAACCTACTCGGAACATCATCTCCAGCATGAGTGAACCTTGAAGCGGGGCAGGATCCTGTTTCCCCAGATCCATAATCATTTTCTTGGCTTTTCGCTGACGATTGAGCAGATCAATAGCCGCAACGAGACGTTCCCTGGTAATTTCAACCCCGGTCAGTTGCTCGACTATGTTTTTGAAACGGCCTAATTCAGCACGCCAGGCTGGCAGTACCGTAGCAGTATCCTGGTTCTGTGGCAATTGCAGGACCTCAACCGGCTTATATCTGGCGAGCAGCTCGAACATTTTCTTTTTGCCGTCACACGTTGTATCTCCGATGATCATGTCCGACATCCTGAAAAACGGGCAACTATCAGTTACCGCATAACCAAAACTGCTCTTGATCAGAGGACAGAGATTGCGAGGAAGGATAGTCTCGGCGGCCTCTATCGGATCATTACGTGTACCGCACAGCGGCAGTGGTATCGCTCCGGCGGCAACGGCAATTTCCACTGGCGAGTAGAGACAATAGAAGCCGATTGCCGGGCGGCCATCTAGCTTTGCCTGTTCAAGTGCCAGAAGGCTTTCTTCTGAGATCTTCTGGAGTCGGTTCATTAAGGTGCTGGCTGTATTAGGAGAAGGCATATCGTATCATGTCCATCAGGATTGAGATTTGTGGTTTTCCTTGAGGATATCTGTCAGTTTATTGAGACAGGCATGGTAATCATTGGAGCGGCGGTTCCGCGGACGATCGATATCAACCAGCAATTCATGGACGATTTCTCCCCGGTTGGTCGACATAACAAGAATACGATCGCTCAGATAGACCGCTTCATCGACATCATGGGTTACCATGATGACGGGCTTCGGATTACTTTGCCATAAGGCCTCGAACTCTTCCTGCAGATTATGGCGCATCTGGTAGTCAACCGCCCCAAACGGCTCGTCCATAAGCAACAATTCAGGTTCTGAAGCAAGTGCTCGAACCACTGCAGTGCGCTGTTTCATGCCACCGGAGATCTGGCTGGGATACAAGTGTTCCGAGCCTTTGAGGCGGGCCATCTCCAGATAGTGGTGCAGCTTTTCATCCTGCAGCTTTTGCGGGATTTTCTGCTGCTGCATGGGGAAAAGAATATTCTCCCCCACCGTCATCCAGGGAAAGAGTGCATAATCCTGGAATACAACACCACGGTCAGGACCCGGTTTATCAACCTTGCATCCATTCAGCAGCACCGTGCCGCTGCAAGGTTGCTGAAATCCTGCAATTATGGTCAAGAGTGTTGTCTTGCCGCAACCCGACGGCCCGAGAAGGCTTACAAACTCGCCGCCCAGGACCTCAACGTTGATATCCTGCAGAACCGTTTTACAACTGCCGTTTTCACCGTAGTGTTTTGTTATGCCCTGAACTTGTAGATTCATTGATAACTGCTCTTCGCAATGCTCATTGTCGGCCAGATGACCGTTACGGCCTTATAACGTCTGTTCATACATTGCTGGTGCTCCTGACTTTCGGTGTCTGCGCTTACCTTGCTCTTCGTACCCATCCTCTCCTCAGAGGCAAGCGCAAGGCTATGCAACAAACCGCCAGCGGGTTACCAACCTTTCCAATACCAGAATGGAGAGGTCAATCAGGTAGCCAACCAGGGCAGCAAGTATCATCAGGGCAATCAGCAGAGCTGTTTCCATCTCTGTCTGTGCTTCAATCATGGAGAAACCGAACCCGGCACTCGTCGCGATAAACTCCGCTCAGATGACGCTCATCCACCCGGCGCTGAGTCCAATACGTACTCCGGTTATCATGTCCGGTAAGGCTCCCGGCAGGGTTATCCTGCTGAAGATGCTCCACCTGCCGGCCCCCATCGATCTGGCAGCATCATAATAGTTCTGCGGTACAGCCCGAACTCCGGCCATGGCGTTCAACATGATCGGAAACGTCGCCACCATGGCGATCAAAAACAGCGTTGGTCCTTCACCAAGACCAAACCAGACGATGGTCAAAGGCACCCAGGCCATTATGGGTACCTGCCGGAGTGGTCCGATTATGGGATCCACTAGCTCATTGACAATCTTTGAATACCCCATGGCAAAACCTACGCTGAGGCCGATAACCAGGGCAATAGACAGACCGATCAGAACCCGTTGCATGGTCAGAAGCAGATCCTGCATGATTTCGACATTGCCTAAGGCGCCAATCAGGGCCAAAAAAGTATCTAGCGGTGACGGCAAGAGCAGCGGATTGTGATAATGAAGCGCCGCCAGATGCCAGATAAGCAGCAGCACTCCGAAGGTTACCAGTCGATAGGCAAGCTTTTTTGGGGAAAAGCGCATGCGTGCAAAATCTATCCTGACTGGCGGTTGCCTAAAGGGGACACGAACCGGACGTGCAATTTCTTCCATTGTGCAACTTCTCCTTCTGTATATTCCTCTGAACCATACCTTTTTAAAAGGTACAGTAGTCGTTCATCATGGGCTGCTTCCTGGACAGCCCGGTCGTAATCCGCCATCAATGCTGTAAACCCACTGGATGCGGCAATTGATTTCCTGACTACCAGAACATAAGTAACAACACCCGGTTCTGTCGGTGCAGCGGGATATGCAACACCTGACAGGTCACGGGTTTTGACGATATCCAACACCGCGCCCTGAACAACTCCTCTGGCATAGGCGAAAGGAATAGCTGAGTGAAGCATGGGCATACATTTTCCACGCCCGGCAAAGCGCGAAGCAACCATCTGCTGCTGATATTTCCGTTTTTGAGAGATGGCGATGGTTGGTGCCTGCAGATCTGCATCCGGATGGAGAAAAATGACATCCGAATTCTCCATTATCGGACCAACTATACGATATCGGTCATCCCGCGCGACCAAAGCCTCTGCGGCATCGGGACACATCACCGCCAGATCGAGTTTTCCCGAACTCAAGGCATATTGGCCGGCACTGGCACAACAGTCATACAGCGTGTACGGCTCAAAGTGGACGGTTTGTATTGCAGGCTCGCGGTGTTTTTCCTTTAAAACATATTGAAAAAGTATCCCCGCCGCCCCGTCGGGGATGCCGATTCTCCGAATCTCACGTTTATCAGCATCATTGCCGTAGACCAGACCGATAGATATCAGACCCAGTACCAGGAAAAGAAAAGCATAGCTGAGCTGTCTGCGCTGCATTTAGACGTTGAGTTCCGTTGCCTTTTTTTTCCAATCCGCATATGGCATACCTTGCGGAAAGACAGTATCTACTTCACTACTGATGAAATCATCAAAATCGGCAATCTGTTTATTCTCAAGGAAGGTGGTATTGACAATTTCTTCATACTTCGGAGCCTTGGGGAAAATACCGATGCTGAGATTGTGTGAAACCGTCTCGTTATAGGCTTCTTCTTCCAGGTTCCAGCGTAAGGTGCGAGATTCGCCGACGGTTTTCCTGTAGATAGTCATCAGGCCCACTTCATAGGGAACATGATAGCTTTCCGAAAAGATGTGGGCGGCCTTTATCGGCTGGGTATAGATATATTGAATGGCCCGTACATGGGCCAGAACCATCTTCTGCGCGATCTCCGGATGCTCGTTGACAAAGTTGCGATTCATCACCTGGGCGCAACATATCCCCCAGGTACCATTGGGGAAAACATCAAAGGTGCGTATGATTTTTCCGGTATTTTCATATTCCGCCATGGAGCCCCAAGGGTCACAGCACCAGAACGCATCCAACTCACCGGTTTTAAAAGCCAGATACTCATCCCGATCGGTCATGACGAAATTCTGGTAATGCTCTGCCTCCTTGGGGATATTGTTCTGCATGGCATAGGTAACCCACCAGCCATTGTTTGTCTCAGGTTTTGCGCCAAGAGCCACCTTCTTGCCCAAGAGGTCTTCAGGCTTTTCAATTCCATGCCTGGCGACAATGTACATGGAACCGCCTTTATGATTATGGGCAACCGCCACCATGGGTGAACCTTTGAGAATCGCCTTGGTCATCCCGACAAAACCGATATAGCCCACATCCATCTGTCCTGCCGCCATCGCCTGGGGAACCTTGCCGTTGCCCATAACTTCGACTTTCAAACCAAGGTCAGCAAAGATTCCCGCATCACGCGCAATCGGGGCAGCTGTCATGTGGTCGCAGTCGTAATAGCCGAGTCGGACCACATAGTCATCATCACCCTTGCCGAGCATCAGACTCGGAAACCCCATACCTAATGCCGCTGAAGCGCCTAACACTCCGGCACCTTTTAAAAACTGTCGGCGATCTGTCTGTAGTCCTTTTTTCATATCATTCCCTTTTCATAAAACATTTTGCGATTTTCTCTTTCCTCAGCAACAATCTTCCATGCCATCTCCAAAGAGATCGACCAGTACGCCTTCTTCAATCCTGAAAATGGCGTACCCGACCTTGGCTCCTTTACGGCCTTGAAGTATGAACTCCAAAGGTGGCGTATCATCGATGTTTCGAAACTGAATCATCTGGTCCGATATCGGTGCCGGAAGTGGATTGGTTTCCACAGGCGCTGCGACTACATTACGGATAACCGACATCTGGTTCTTTTCTCCGTCCGCCCGGTAGATGACAATTATATCTTTTCGACCATCGTCATCCAGATCTGCCTCAGCGTATTTGAGAATGACACGATCAGGATGAAGCTTTAAAAAATGTGAGAGAAGCGGGAGTTTACCGGCTGCTTCTTCTGAAAAATTCCGCTGATCCCCGACCTCAGTGCCAGACCGGTCATCCCCTCCACATCCCCACAAAAACAGGCATATCAAAAGCAACAGTATCGTGCTGTGTACCTGTATCATGCCGTAACTCTCTTTAAGCACGTGGTAAATAGCGGTCGGTAAGCCCTGAAAAAGAGCAACACAATGACTATCGAGCAAAGTGTCTGTAGCTCATCAGGCACCGAGACAATCAACATATTGGCAAGTCCAATGGCCTGTTTGCCCTTATCGAGGTTGTAGAACGGTACAAAATCAGGCAATAGCAGTTGATTAGCCAACCAGCCAATGAATACAGAGCAGGTGACTACAAAAGAACTGTAGATAAGGACAGTCCTCTTGCCGATCATTTTATAGATGCTGATCAACTCTGGCAGATTTGTCGCTGCTCCGGTCATCAGGAAGGTGATAGCAATACCCGGAGCAGCCCCTGAAGCAACGAGGGCTGCGACAAAAGGGATATGTCCGACAGCGCAGACATAGATAACGGAACCTATGACCGCAATACCAGCAATCGAGATCAAACCGGGATCGCCCAGATACGCCTGAATGAGATGGTGCGGGATGAGCGCTATGAGAACAGCAGCCAGCAAAACACCAAGGATGATATATTTGCCGACCATTGTACCAAGCTCAAATATCCCCCATTTCAGGCCAATCACGAGTCTCTCCCATAGCATCACCGGCTCACCACCATCAAGACTGGTGACGTCCACCTGGCTGTCCATTCCCGGAGCGTGCAGTTCGTCACCTGCCATCAAATTACCGATCACGCCTATGCCCACCGGCACCAGAAATCCCGCCACAAGATAGAGAGTGGCGATTTCAGGGCCAAGAAGACCATAAGCAAGCAGGATGGCTGCCGGGTTGATGATTGGGGTTGCGACCATAAATGCCAGGGTCGGCCCGAGGTAGGCGCCGGTATAGTACATGCCGAGCCCTAGGGGAATCACCCCACAACTGCAGATGGGCAAGAGCATTCCCGAAAGGGTTGCCTTAATAATTGCCGGTAGCCCTTTGTTGCCCAGAGCCCTTTGAAATCTGGCCGGGTCAAGGAACTGCCGTAGTAGACCGGCGACGATGAAGCTGAGTACCAGCCAGGGGGCAACATCCGAAAGGATGTCCCAGGCGGTCAAGGCAATGTCGGAGAGAATGCCAGGAATCATGGTCTACCCCTGCATGGCCTCGCCAATGGCTTTTTCTATGATATCTTTTGAGAGCGTCTCATATTTCCGGGTACCGTTGATAATCATCGTCCCTTTGCTGATCATCCCGTACTTTTTAAGGTAATCAAAATCCTTACCGGCATAGTAAAGTGAGACATCAACCGCATCTCCATACTTGGCCGCAATCTCTTTTATGCTTTCTCCATGCTCGTCGCAACACGCGCAGGTATTGATGAATTCCACGGTGACTTTACTCATGTTCTTTCCTTTTCTATTCACTTTATCAGTCTGCTATGGTGCTGGAAGGATCAGCCTGCTATCCCTATTTCAATTCATAAGCGGGGTGAAAAACCTGGATCCGAATTCGACAGCTTCGTGCAGATCAAACACTTCCCGATTGACGGAATCTTCCTGTAACCACTTGTCTGCAGTCTCCTTATCTTTGAGAAACATCATCTCCATGCAGAGGCTGTTTGCACAACAGGAACAGGAGCTCACGGCACCCCAGGCGATACCGAAACGTACATCCTTCACCTCTTCGATATTTTCTATTTTTGTGGGGGACTGTTGAACTTGCACCGGTGCGCCGGTAACCCTGCATTTGGAGGAAATCAGGGTGTCGATTTGAAACATTGAGCTGACCGACAGGGCATCGAGTGCGCACATGGCATGCACTTCAAAACCATTGATTCGCACCTTGTGTTCCCGCTGCTCCATGGTGAAAGGATAGGCGCCTATGGGCGTTCCCTGATCATCAAACACGACCATGTCATTGTCTTTTAAAACACGTACAGCATTTTCTAGATCGGAAGTACGCTCTGCCATTTCCTCTCTGGTAAGAATGCGCCCATTGTCGACAAAAGAGCGTAAAACAGCCTGGTGCAGACCTTTAATCTCAGGCCCGCAATTCTCCTGTTTTGCCTTTAATGGCAGTACGTTAATCAGACGATCAAGAGCAATAGTTACCTTATCTGACATTTCCAGCTCCTCTGGTATGTGATGGTAGTTGACTGTAGGTATATTTTGAGACTGTTATCTTGATACCATTTCCAATAGCGCCTCAACCTTGGTTCGTATCTGCCCCTCGTCATTGTCGGAATAATCGGATTCAATTTTCAGATAGGGCAAGCCGTGGGTGTTAGTTACATGACGCCCAACCTTGTAGGACTCGACATTATATGAGTGACAGGCTGTCAGCACAAAATCGACAACGGCATCAGGTTTAAACTGTTCGATCAGATCTGAGAGCGCCGTAAGGCGCCTGTTATTGGGGGTCATGCACGCGCAGGGGACTTCCAGATAGCGTTTTGCAAGAGCTTTTACCGGATCATCGCTATTCTCTTCAATTTCCCCTACAAAGCCCTTGATACCGGTACAGGCGTCAGGGACAACCACCAACCCCCCGGCCTCTTCAATTATCCTGAATATCTTCAAGGCATCTCCACCGACGGGACAACCGGAAACCAATACTCGTGGCATCTTAGCAGTACCGAAATGGATACCGTTCTCTGCTCGTTGCTCCAATTTTGCCATCACCGTTTCCAGGATAGGCTCCATCTCCTCGGCCGTTGCCGGCAATGCCAGGAAACCGATATCATACATTTCCTGCCAGCTTATCAGGGGAGGATGCATGGCGGCATATTCGAAAAATTTTCGCATTGCGCGGTTCTTTTTATTGGCGTTGCTGATGGAAATTTGGAGAGCTTCATCGCTGATTTTTCGATCAAATGTTTTTTCCAGAAAGCACTGAAGCTTACGGATCATGACGGTCCAGTTCTCTAAGGCTTCAGGCTCATCAGCCAGCTGGGGCAGGTCCATCACATGCATTGGTTTTATCTCTGCCGCAAGCTCAAACATCTTTTTCTTGCCGTCACAGGTCGTCTCGGCAATAACGGCCTCACTCATAGCAAAGAATGGACAGGTACCTTCTAGAATGAAGCCATAGCTTGATTTTATGAGTGGACAGAGGTTCGCCGGCAGCACAGTTTCTGCACTGGCGATGGGAGCTTTTGAAAAAGCACACAGGACGGCCGGGATGAGACCCATTGCCTGGATGAGTTCAATAGGAGCATAGCCACAGTAAATCCCGACCACGGGATATCCCTTCTCCCGTTTAGACTCGATATAATGGAGTACTCGTTTTGCAGGAACTCCTGCATATTGATCGTCGAATAACGGTTGAGGATCCATATTTAACTCTCTTGTATTGCTGTTATCTTACAGGGAATATCGCTATTCCTTATTTTCTTAAAAGGTGGTTCAGGGCATCTCAGAGGACAGTAATGCTGCACCAAAGGCCCCGACAAATTGTGGTTCCTCAGGCACATGCACTACACGGTTCAATTTCTTAGCCAGCAGGGATTGCATGCAGGAATTTCTGGCAACACCACCGGTAAATACTACCTCCCCCTCGGGTGCGACCCGGTTGATCATGCTCACGGCCCTTCGGGCAACACTGCTATGCAATCCTAGAGCAATTTCTCTGCGATCCTGTCCCTTGGCGATCAACGACGTCACTTCAGATTCGGCAAATACTGTGCACATGCTTGAAATGTTAACGTCTTTTTTAGCTCCTAACGCTTGGTCGCCAAATGTCTCGATGGCAAAGCCCAAATTTTTCGCCATGATCTCCAGGAATTTCCCGGTACCGGCAGCGCAACGATCATTCATTTCAAATTTTTTTACTTTGCCGCTTTCAAACAACGAAATGGCTTTGCTGTCCTGGCCACCTATATCCAGTACGGCGAGGGCTTGGGGAAAGAGCACCAGAGCGCCCCTGGCATGGGCCTTGATCTCGGTTACGGTCTGTGCTTCAAAAACAAGTTCGAAAAGGTTTCTGCCATAGCCGGTGGCGATAGTATGATCCGGCCTGGCATCATTCATAATTTTTTTCACTTCTTCCATCGGATCGAAACCGGTATCCGCAATCCTTTTGAGCAGAATTTTGCCTGCGCTATCAACAACCACCAGCTTTATCGCCCGTGATCCAATATCTATCCCCGCAAACCTCATCTCAGCCATGCCTCGTATTTTGCTTATACTCACACCAACTGCTGCCGATAGCCTGCAGCAATTTTGCTCTCATCTTTCACTGAAAAAACATAACAAATGCACGACACTCTTATTGGTACAGTGCAATTTTGATAAATAGATCAATCCGATACCGTTTATAGTATTATTAAATAAATATCAACCTCATTAATGTGATAGATGCAATGCATTTAATCGGAAATTCCTATCGTTATGTAACCTATGTTACCAAATTAACACCAATGTATCGTTTCAATACAACACGTTGTGGTACTCGGTGGGCGGTTATTGGTCACCTGAAGCAAAATCAGAAAGAACTCCTCCGCGTAGGTTGCTGCTCAATTCATCAGGGAGATACAATGGAGGATGGAGACGGTTATCGGGGATGATGAACCTGTTTAAATGAAATCCGATGCGATGGAGAAAGGACAGTGTTGGGTGGAGAGGGAAATAAGAAACCCGCAACTCATGGATGAGTGCGGTTTTTGTGGTCTTTGTTGGATTTCTCTGAATCTTGATTTGGCGGAGAAGCAGGGATTAGAGCATTCGGCTCTTTGCCTTCTCGCATCTCACTGTTATTGTGCGACATCCTGCATTTACCCGCTGCACGTGTGGATAAAGCTTGTGGATAAAGAAATACCTCATGCACAAGGCTTCTGCACGTCATTTTTGTGGCTGAGAATGGTTGCTTTGAGAACGGGGAATGGAGCGGATGATACAAACTTCTTTGGCGGTTGGGGGCTGGGGGGGGAGCATCTGAACGGTGTGACGGAAGTGCAATGGAAAGCAACCAAATGAAAACTCCATGTTGTCAAAAACCTATACAATTTCAGTAAATACAGTGCACTACGGTCTCGCCTGTCTAAAGTCGGCTGAAGGATTTGCCAGTTTTTATTCATTCTTTGTGGCAAAGTTCTGGGACAATTTGTACACGGTCTCAACGCCGGATTCAAGACTTGATCGGAACGGTCATAAACCACATTGGATTAAATCGGGTTTTCCATTTCTTACTCAATGCTGATAACGTTCAAAAGTTTTCGGTGATCTTAAAGTAACCTACCTTTTTGAGCACGGTCCCGTCTTCTTTTAAGAATATTCGTGGATCGCTGGTGCGATTCACCTCTTCACCATCTTCAGTGTTAAGTGTAAAAACCTTACGTGCCGAAACGACCACCCCACTCTCATCTGCAATAATGTCCTGGAATACTATTACCTTTTGGTTATGGTGTGCTAAAGAAGTAACCTCGAATTGTCCAATTAGCTGTTTCATAAAGTGAAGTACCACCTGATTCTCACCTATGAGAAAATGCCATCATAGGCAGTGTTGGAATTATAAAAAGAGGAAGGATCAAAGGCAGACCCTTCCCCTAAGAAGAACATGAGGTTGATATGGCAGTATTAACTTCTGGTTCTTCTATCTCTTGCGGCTTTTGTCATCTGGAGGATGCAGGCTCAGGGCTAAGGACACTGAAGGTTGCGCCAATGAACAGCTTTGGAAGGTAAAGTATGAATATTGCTAAAGGAAGGAGTATTTGGAGCAGGACAGGTAGTAACCAGAACAACACAATCAACTGACTTATTTGATCCATGGCTTCACCTCATTTAGTAATGACCTTATATCGGCCCATTCATGAATGGAATAACTAAAGACAACCAGAAATGACAGTTATAAAAAGTCACCTAACATGCGATGGTTAAGATGACAATAGGCGAATATACGGAGTTCTGTGTAGGGAAATTCCTTACAAGAGACAAAACCAATGGTATTTCAGATTATTAGCGCTCATCTACAAATATGTAACATGCCGTTTTTGTGAATTTTTAGCATAGCAGAACCCCTTCATTCCTAACTCGCAGCACACTCATATCTTAACACTTGTCAATCTTCTGGCAAACTTCGTCAACTTGAGCAATCAAAAAGATAGGCTATACAAAATCGTCCACAGCTGAAGACGGTTTGTTAGCAATTTCCATTTCATGTCGGGTGATTACCTCTCATTTTTTTGACAAAAAATCTGAGTAAGTATATCGATGAAAGTGCGAGTGCTCTACATACTTTTCCACTACCTCAGTAAACTTGAGGGCCACCGTCTCCTTTGCTTGAACAACTGGTGTCGCCACTTTTGGAGAAACCTGCTCTTCCCTCAAAGCCGGTATCAACTCCTGGTCGGAGACGGAATAGTCACCCTGTGAACGCTTGATTCTGACGTTGAGAATCGACTGGAAGCCAACCATGAGTTCTCGGCTCAGGGACTTGTAAGAGTCACTCTCCGGGTCAATATCGATGTCATACTTGGCAAGCATCGTGTTGGCCACCGGGTGCAAAAAGGAATGGTCTTTGTTCCACAGCCACCTCTTCACAGAGATGTTAAGAGACTCTGCTTCCTTATCGTCCATGGCACTGTCACCAGTGACATAGAGGTTACTCATGGTGTGTTGACCCAATGCCCTGCACTTCTCGTCATCCTCAAGCGTTTGCTTGATGTACTCACGGACAAGCTGGTCTATCAGTTCTTTCGAAAACTCTGCCATGCTAATGAGTACCTTCACGAACAGTTGATGAATGTATGAGGCGATGCATCGGGCCCGATGCTTTGCCACTCGTAAAATTCCAGAGCGGAGAGAATACCTGAACTCTCTCTTGCCGACAACGGATTGCAGGTCAATCGGAATGCGTAATCTGAAGATGTCTCCGGAAGGGGTCTGGTACAGGTAGGAAGGGGTAGAAACGGAAAAGCCCATCTTTTAGTCCTCTCGTTGGTCATCTTGTGGATAACGTGAGTGGATAAAGACAGGTTCGTGGGTATCGATGTTGGATATATATCTCAATGATATCGATAGAATTGGCGGAGAAGCAGGGATTTGAACCCTGGGTGGAGTCACCCCCACAACGGTTTTCGAGACCGTCCCGTTCAGCCGCTCCGGCACTTCTCCGCAAGGCCTTAAGAGATACAGGCTCGCTGAAATTTTTTCAATATGTAAGAAAGTATATTAGTCCATGATCTGTAAAAAAATGCTACACAGGTGAAAGATATCCGCTAATTGAGTGCAGCAGCTTGTGCGACGCAATTTCCCGGCCATTAAACTTCCTACCGAATGAGGTTCGGTTTGCCCCGGCCTTTTTTGTTTTTTTTCCGATTTTACGCATCGTCCTGATTGCGCGTTGTAAAGATTAGCGAGCGGGGTTCAGGTGACTCGAATTGTGGTACTCGCACATTTATTTGAAGATACACGGGAAAAATTACGAGTGCCTGTAGATAGCTACAGAAAATGCAGCAAAATACTGCGTAATCCGTAAAAATATATGCTTTGAGTTGACAGTATCTTCAGTTTACCGTAATATTTTTTAGAAAGCATAAGTTGTGTAGGGCATGTCTGGCATATATTCTTGTGTAATCCATTGTTCCGTTTGGCATTTGCAGGAGTTGGCTCTTGATGTGTAACTGCTCGAATAGATGTTCTAGAGGTCGCCATGTATATCGATGAAATCAATCTGGCTATCATTCGCCATTTAAAAGACGGACGGGTTCCGTTTAAAAAAATTGCCGACGATCTCGGGGTTTCCGAGGGTACGGTGCGAACCCGGGTGAAAAAGCTGACGGACGAGGGAGTTCTCGATATCGCCGGTCTGGTGGACCCGGAAGCGATCCCCGATCTTGGAGTTGTGCTGGTTGGGGTCAAGGTCAAGGACATGGACCTGGTGAAAAAGGGTGAGGAGTTCAGCAAGCTGAAAGGTGTTACCTCGGTTTGCGTTGTCACAGGCCGCTACGACCTGATCGTCACCGTTCTCCTAACCAGGGATTTCACTATGCTCCGTTTTTATACTGACGAAGTCTCGACCATTGACAAGGTCCAGTCGGTGGAGAGTTTTGTGGTCTACAAGAGCTTTAACCTGAAGTTGCCGATGCCATTGACCTGAGAAATGCCTGGTGCGGTAATGATGGCAGAATGAAGAAATTCATCGAATCGAATGGCTGGTTGTCGCATCTTGCTCTGAGGTAAATAAAATTCTTGATAATGAGGATCACCCTATGGAAGAATTGAAGCGGACGGCGCTCTACTCCTGGCATGTTGAACATGGTGCCAATATTGCACCTTTTGGGGAGTATGAGATGCCGCTCTGGTACACAGGTGGCGCCAAGGCCGAGCATCTGGCAGTCATTTCCGGAGCCGGACTGTTCGACACCAGTCATATGGCAGTTGTAACAGTGGCAGGAGCGAAAGCGCGTGAGCTGATCCAGTACTGTTTTAGTAAGGATTTGGATCATTGTGTCGGTCTGAAGAAAGGTCCGCTGGTGATAGGGCGCTGTGTTTATGGCGTGTTCCTGAATCCTGACGGTACAGTTCTGGATGACGCCATTGTCTATCAGGTGGCGGAAAAGGGCTATATGGTAGTGGTGAATGCCGGTATGGGCGGCGCCATTGCTGAGCGGCTTGAGAAATATAACACAGACTATAATGCAGACGTCGATGATCTTACCGATCAGGTTGGCAAGATGGATGTCCAGGGGCCGGCGGCAGCGAAAATCGTGAAAAAACTGTTGGCTGACCCGGAAAAAGTTTTGGCAAACATGGCCTATTTTTCCTTTAAAGGTGGCTTCGCCGGAATCGATGCGGCAGAACCGGTCACTCTGGTCGACGGGACCTCGCTCATGCTATCCCGCACCGGATATACCGGGGAGTTTGGTTTTGAGATCTTTATAGACAAAGACGATTTTGTCAGGGTCTGGCAGGAGGTAATGGCAGCCGGAGAAGAATTCGGAGCACTGCCCTGTGGTCTTGCCGCCAGGGATTCATTGCGGGCCGGGGCGGTGCTGCCGCTCTCGCATCAGGACATCGGCAACTGGCTCTTTGGTGCCAATCCCTGGTTGTTTGCGCTGCCGTTTACCGATGACCAGAAGGGTTTCACGAAGAAATTTGTCGGCAGTGAGGCCGTAGCGGCTACAGGCAAGGTGCTTCATACATTACCTTTTGCCGGTTATGACCCTCGCAAGATAGTCGTCAGTGATGAGACATTTGTCACTGACATGGAGGGCAAAAATATCGGGCGTATCCTCACCTGCGCCACTGACATGGCGATTGGCAGGGTCGACGGCGTGATCTACTCCGTCGCCAGCATTACTGAGGACGGTTGCCCAGCAGCGTTTGTCCCGAAAGGTTTAAGTTGCGGATTTGTTCAGTTGGAAGAGGATCTTGCCCCCGGCACCGAGGTGATTCTCACCGATGGCAGGAAAAAGAAGATAACGGTTGAGATCAGGGCTGATGTGCGTCCGCGGAGAACCGCGCGCAGGCCGATGAAGGAAATGCTGTAACAACCATTAGGAGGATGGCCATGAAAGAGTTGAACGAGTTGAACCTGCCCGCAAATGTCCGCTACACCGAAGATCACGAGTGGGCCAAGATTGTCGGCAGTACTGTCAGAATTGGTGTCAGTGATTATGCCCAGGATCAGCTGGGAGATATCGTCTTTGTTGAATTTCCAGAAGTTGGCGACAGCTTTGAACAGGGTGAGGAGTTCGGTTCCCTGGAGTCGGTGAAAGCGGTTTCGGAACTCTATCTGCCGCTCAGCGGCGAGATCGTGGCGATCAATGAGGATCTGGCCGATTCGCCTGAGCTGATCAACGAAGATCCTTATGTCAACTGGATCGTGGAAATCAAACCCGCCGACAAGAGCGAGTTTGAGGAACTCATGAACGCTGAACAGTATATGGACATGCTCGAGGGATAAAGCTATGCGCTATTTGCCCCACACAGAGGAAGAAATCGCCGAAATGCTGGCGACGGTTGGCAGTGACAGTCTCGAAGGGCTCTTTGACACCATTCCTGCAGACTGCCGTATGACCGGTGAAATAGAGCTGCCCCCGGCAATGACCGAGTGGCAGCTTGACGATCATATGGCCGGTATCAGTGCCCAGATGAAGGTAACTACCTGCCATAAAGTGATGGTTGGCGCCGGTATCTATCACCATTTCGTGCCGGAATCGATCCGTACCCTGGCCTCGCGCTCGGAATTTTTAACGGCCTACACCCCATATCAGCCGGAAATGGCGCAGGGCACCCTGCAGGGAATTTTTGAATACCAGACCCTGACTGCCAGACTGCTGGGCATGGATGTGGCCAACGCCTCGATCTATGACGGCGGGGCGGCGCTGGCTGAGGCGTTGTTGATGGGTCTTCGGATCAACAAGAAGCGAAAAAAAATCGGGGTATCCAAGGGGATTCATCCCCATCATCGCCAGGTGGTTCGCACGTATCTGCAGGCCACCGAGTTCGAGATCGTTGAGTTGCCGATTGGTGCAGACGGTCGTACCGACTTGGGTGAGCTGGCCGACCACGGTGAACTGGCGGCGGTGGCGATCCAGTCACCGAACTTCCTTGGCGTGATTGAGGATCTCACCCAGGCAGGTGTTGCCATTCACGAAACCGGCGCAATCTTCATTACTTCTTTTACTGAGCCGCTGGCTTACGGGCTGGTAAAAAATCCGGGTGAGTGCGGTGCCGATATCGTCTGCGGTGAAGGCCAGAGTCTTGGGCTGTCGCGATCATTTGGCGGGCCTGGACTCGGGATGTTTGCCTGTAAGGATGCCTTTACCCGCAATATGCCGGGACGGTTGGTGGGCGAGACGGTAGATCGGGACGGTCGGCGCGGCTTTGTCCTGACCCTTTCCACCCGTGAGCAGCATATTCGCCGGGAAAAGGCGACCTCCAACATCTGCTCCAACCAGGGCATCTGCGCTATGATGGCCGGTATGTATATGGCTTCGCTTGGCGGTACAGGCTTGCGTGAGCTCGCTCAGCTGAATTTTTCAAAAGCTGAATATATGAAAGCCGAGCTGAAAAAGGCGGGTGCCGAGATCGTTTTTGACTCACCGACCTTCAACGAGTTCCTGGTTAGGTTTCCGAAAGACTTTGAAACGACCCGAAAGAAACTCTTCGATGAGGGTATTGTCGCCGGCCTGAAAGTCGGCAAGTATTATCCACAGCTGAAAGACTGCTATCTCTTCTGCACCACGGAGACGGTGACAAAAGCGGATATCGACAAGGTCGTGCAGGAGGTGTCGCGATGAAAACAGCACCCGGAGCTTCCGGTCTGATCATGAACGAGCCGCTCCTCTGGGAGAAAGGCAAAAAAGGCAGGAAGGGGATGTCTATTCCCGCAGCAGACGTGCCGCTGGCAACACCTGAGGCGGCGCTGGCAGGGGCTGGGCCGGACTTTCCTGACTTAAGCGAGATCGATGTCATTCGTCATTATACCCGGTTGTCCCAGTGGAACTTCGGGGTCGACACCGGCCTCTATCCGCTTGGTTCCTGTACTATGAAGTACAACCCGAAAACCAACGAAAAACAGGCGGCCACCCCGGCTATCGCTGCGGCACATCCGATGCTGGATGATGAATATGTCCAGGGTACGCTCAGGATCATGTATGAGCTGCAACAGTATCTGATCAACATCACCGGTATGGCGGCGGCGACCCTGCAGCCATCCGCAGGTGCCCAGGGCGAATTGACCGGTATGCTGATCTTCGATGCCTACCATAAGAGTAAGGGCAGCAAGCGTAACAAAATCCTTATTCCGGATACAGCACATGGCACTAACCCGGCGTCTGCCGCTCTTTGCGGCTACAAGCCGGTGCCGGTCGCTTCCAATGCCGAGGGCATGCTCGACGTGGAGACCGTTAAGGCCCTGATGGACGAGGAAACCGCAGGTATTATGGTCACCAATCCCAACACCCTTGGTCTCTTTGAGGAGAACATCCGGGCGGTGGCGGAGATTGTCCATGCCAAAGGCGGTCTGGTTTATGGTGATGGTGCTAACATGAATGCCATCATGGGCATCGTCGATCTCAGCAAATGTGGGGTCGATGTGATGCACCTGAACCTGCATAAAACCTTCTCGACTCCTCATGGCGGCGGTGGTCCAGGCGCCGGTCCGGTCTGCGTGGTGGAAAAACTTGCACGCTTTCTGCCCATCCCCCATGTAAAAAAAGATGGCGATACCTACCGGCTGGACTGGGATAACCCTGACTCCATTGGCCGGGTGCATGGCTATCATGGAAATTACGGGGTGTTGGTCAAAGCCTACAGCTATATCCTCAGCATGGGCGCGGCTAACCTGAAGAAGGCCAGCCAGCTGGCGGTTCTGAACGCCAACTATATCAAGGAACGGTTGAAGGGTGCCTTACATCTGCCCTATGACCGGCCCTGCATGCATGAGTGTGTCTTCTCTGACGAGAAGCAGCATGAGCTGAAGGTTGCAACCCTCGATATCGCCAAGCGGCTGATCGACTACGGTTACCATCCGCCGACGGTCTATTTCCCACTGGTGGTCCACGGCGCCATCATGATCGAACCCACCGAGACGGAATGCAAGGAGGATATCGATCAGTTCATAGATACCATCCTGCTGATACTCCAGGAGGCAAAGGAGAACCCTCAGTTGTTGTATGATGCTCCGGTGATGGCTAAGCGCAAGCGTCTTGATGAGACTCTGGCTGCCCGTAAACCCTGTCTCTGCGGCTAGGTTATGCAGGCCGCACTTTGCGACCTGGGACTCATTGAGTACCAGGTCGCCTATAACCTTCAGACTCGCCTGGTCGAGCAGCGGCGCCACCTCGGGCCGGGCAATGACACCTTTCTGGTGGTGGAACATCCCAGCGTCTACACTCTTGGCCGTCGCGGCGGCCGGGAGTTCCTGATGGTCTCCGAAACCTTCCTGGCTGAGAAGAATATCGCTGTTGTGCCCATCGAGCGGGGTGGGGTAATTACCTATCACGGTCCTGGCCAGCTGGTCATTTATCCCATTATCCATCTCAAACAGGCGGGACTCTCCGTCGCTGACTATGTATCGACACTTGAAGAGTTGATGATCGCACTAGCCGCTGATGTGGGCGTTGTTGCCGCACGCGACGAGCGCAACCACGGGGTCTGGGTTGGCAACAATAAGCTGGGCTCAATCGGCATCGCCATTCGGCACGGAGTGAGCTTTCACGGTCTGGCCTTAAATGTTAACCTCTCACTTGAACCGTTTGGTTGGATCAACCCCTGCGGCCTCACCGGAGTGCGGATGACCTCGCTGACGGCAGAGACGGGGGCGGATGTTTCAATGTCTCAAATAACTGCTGGTCTCCAGAGTCATCTTGAAAAGCTCTTTCCCTTTTCTTTTCACAAAATCGCGCCGGACCAACTGGATCCGACGGATGAGGTACGCAACTAATGGCAGGATGCAATCACGGAAATATCACAGTGGGTAAGCCTCGCTGGCTGCGACGCAGTCTTCCCACCGGTCCAGAATATGAGAAGATGCGGCAGCTTCTGAAGCGGAGCCATTTGACCACGGTCTGCCAGGAGGCCCAGTGCCCGAACCAGTTCGAATGCTATTCTGAAGGTACCGCCACTTTTATGATTTTGGGTGACCGATGCACCCGCAACTGCCATTTCTGCGCTGTCGAGCATAAGCCACTGACCTTACCTGACCCCGAAGAGCCTGAGAGGGTAGCCGAGGCGGTGGATATCCTGAAACTCCGTTATGCGGTCATCACCTCGGTGACTCGTGATGATCTGAGCGATGGCGGTGCTTCGCTATTTGCAGAAACCATTCGGGCTGTCAGAAAACGGCGGCCAGAGACACTCATTGAGGTGCTTATCCCTGACCTGCAGGGCAATTGGCAGGCGCTGGCTGCTATTGTTGATGCGGCGCCGGACGTGCTTAACCACAATATGGAGACGGTGCCGTCCCTCTATCCCCGGGTGCGACCGGAGGCCATTTATGAACGGTCGCTGGCCTTATTGTCCGAAGGGAAAAAACTCAATCCACAACTGCCAACTAAATCGGGCATTATGGTGGGACTTGGCGAGACGCGAGACGAACTGGTGCGGGTCTGGGATGATCTTTTGACGGCCGGTTGCGATATTCTAACTCTTGGCCAGTACCTGCAGCCCTCCAAAAATCACCTGCCGGTGGAACGCTTTGTCGAGCCGGAAGAATTTGCCCAATTGCAGGACGAGGCTCTGGCCCGTGGTTTTGCCGGTGTGGCAGCAGGCCCTTTTGTGCGCAGTTCCTACCAGGCCGAAAGCCTTTACCGGAAAGTGCGGCGACAGCTGGCCGGCTGATTGCTTATCGTATTCTTCGGCGCAGGCTTTTTATCTATTTTTCTTCACACAGTGTAGTCAAATCTCGTGGGCATATTGATGATAACATCAATATGCCCATGTTTGCATTTCGGATATCATTGCATGGAAGAAGATGGAATGATCTTTTGGATAGTATCCTCTTGTCATTGCCTAACCGTATCTGCCCTTTTCTCCGTCGATATTTTTGTTGACAAGAAAAACTTGGCAGAATATTTAACAGACTGATCAATCAATTCTGTGCAAGGATTCTCATGAAGAGTAGAAAAAACCTCAACGCAGCCATGCGTAAGCCTGAAATCCTCGAAGGGTACTATAATGTCCTGATTCGGGAAGGCCTTGAGAATACTTCTATCAGCAAGATCGCAAAAGAACTGGGTATTCATACAAGTCTCATTTTTCATTATTTTCAGAACAAGGAAAACCTGACGTTTGAACTTGTACAGCTGATGATTGAAAAATTCAAATCTGCCCATCTCCTTGTTTTTGAGGATATCGAGGACCCTAACGAGCGATATGCGGCCCTTCTTGATCTGATTTTCTCTCTACAATGGTCGCGAACTGTGGATCCTGGTGTACATTTTGGCTTTTATTACCAAAGTTTCAGGGATCAGCGGACATTAGAGCATCTGCAAGGGATGTTTGCCTGGTTACGCGATTATATCGAAGAGCAACTTGTTATTTTTAATGATCACGGCATAATTACAGTGCAGGAGCCAAGAAAGGCGGCAGATTATATTGTGACCCTTATGGAAGGTATGGAATTTCACTCCCAGTTCTTACGGGATGGCAAGCCGTTTGAGGACTTTTCAGAGAGCGTGAAGACCTCTGTTCGCGCGCTGCTGGCTTCAGGAGTTCTGTAGCGCAAATTTTTACATAATTATTGATTGATCGATCAGTTAATGAATGAGTTTTCCCATGACACTCTAGGGTAAGAGGACAAGAGCCACCTTGTTGCAAGCCTTCGTAGGAGAGAGTGCGGGAGAGTGTAGAAAGACAGTTTGAGATGCTCTTCTATGGGCCACTATATACTGATCGATCAATAAAATATAAGAAACTCGCCGGGAGACGGCAAGGTAAAACTCTAGATTATTGGAAACATTGAATATCGATGTTTCTATGCAGGCCCCACACAACTTTCAATGCTCTTTGTGAGCAACCCTCCAGGCTGAGTCGTTCGGCCGGAGATACATCATCAACCAGAGAGGTGCAAAATCATGACATTGGAACCCGATACAATTCCCACGACGATACAGCCTTGTGATCGCAACGTTGATCTTGCACGCCAGGAAGCACAACGGATGGTCGATCTGATAACGACCGTCGAAGCTGAGGTCAGTGACGAAGATCGTCGCTGGGTGGCGCAGACTACCTACCAGAACTTTGCGAATCACATCAATAAAGGTTTCCTGGAATATCGGAAGTCGGTGACGGAGACCAATGACTTTGCACTTACCGATTGGTATGGCGAAGGCTCTATGCTCCGTGACGTTCTTGGTCGCGAATATATCGACATGCTTGGTGGTTTTGGACTCTATTCAGCGGGAATACGGCATCCGAAAATTGTTGCTGCTGTCAAGGCCCAGCTGGATCGAAGTCCACAGTACAGCCAGGAGATGCTTGATCCTCTTCGGGCGCATCTTGCTCGCGTAATCGCCAAACTTACTCCAGGTGATATCCAGTACGGTTTCTTTGCCAACAGTGGTACGGAGGCGGTCGAGGGTGCGATGAAGCTCGCGAAGCTCTATACCGGCCGTAAAGGTTTCATTTCAACACTCAGTGGTTTTCATGGCAAGACTCTGGGCTCTTTGTCGCTCATTGGCAAGAATGTCTATCGTGAGCCGTTGCTGCCTCTGCTGGAGGGTGTGCGCCAGGTTCCGTTTGGCGATGCAGATGCGGTGGAAATGGTGCTCAAGAGTGCCAAAATGGTTGGTGACGGTATTGCCGGTGTAGTCGTTGAGCCGATCCAGGGTGAGGCGGGTGCTGTTGTGCCGCCTAACGATTACTGGCCAAGGCTGCGTGAAATTTGTGACAAGTACGATACCCTTCTTATCGCCGATGAGGTTCAGACAGGTTTTGGGCGAACCGGGAAAATCTTCGGTGTCGATCACTGGGATGTCACCCCTGATATCATGTGTTTTGGCAAAGCACTTGGTGGTGGCGTGGTAGCCATGTCCGGTTTCTTCTCTACCGCCAAGATATGGAAATGTATGGAACCTAATCCATTCATGCACACCACCACCACTGGTGGCAATCCCCTGGCCTGTGCTGCCGCCCTTGCCAATGTCACCGTTATGCTTGATGAGGATCTGCCGCGTCAGGCCGCTGAAAAAGGTGAATACATTAAAAGCAAGTTCAAGGTGCTGCAGGAGAAATATCCGCAGATCCTTCAGGAATTCCGTGGAAAAGGTTTACTACTCGCTATGGTCTTCCCGACCGATGAGATTGGCTACAAGGTTGCCTCCGGCTTGTTCAGCAGAAAAGTGCTGACCGCTGGCACTCTGACCAATGCGCGCTCCATCAGGATTGAGCCGGCACTCACAGTTTCCTATGAGATCATTGATGAGATGTTGACCCGAGTGGCGGATACGTTTGCGAGCATCGATATCTGAGATAGAGGTGTTTTTGCCACGCCCCTGAGTGATACTTCGGGGGTTTGGCAATCTGTGGCAGCGGCTGCGTCAGACATCTCAAGGATTATAGCAGGAAAGGGAATTTCATTTCCAAAAACGCATTCGTAAGGAGAAGAAAATGCGATTTCTACGAGTGAATATGACAGATCTGAGTGTCAGGACTGAGGTGGTGCCTGAGATTTACCGGGAACTGGGAGGGCGGGCCCTGACTTCCATCTTGGTAAATGACGAGGTTCCCGCAACTGCCGATCCACTTGGTCCAGAAAACAGGCTTGTCTTTGCACCGGGCTATTTCACCGGGACTACCTTGGTGAATACCAGCAGGCTTTCGGTGGGCGGAAAAAGCCCTCTGACGGGCGGGATTAAAGAGAGCAATGTCGGCGGAACGGTAGCGTTTGCCCTGGCGAGGCTTGGTATTGTCGCCATCATCCTTGAGGGCCAGATCCGGGATGAGAGCAACAGCTATCTACTGTTTATCGATCAGGACGGCAAAGCCGAACTGCAGGATGCCTCTCATGTTCGAGGAATGCGCACGTACGCTTTGGTGGATCAACTCAAGCAAACGTTCGGCGATAAAAAGAGTATCACCTGTATCGGACCGGCAGGGGAGATGAAGCTGCTTGCCGCTTCCATACAATCGACGGATCTGGACGGCCGGCCATGCAGGGCAGCAGGCAGAGGTGGCCTGGGGGCCGTTATGGGCTCGAAAGGGTTAAAGGCACTGGTGGTGGATCGGGGAGGAAAAGCGGTTATCGAACTTGCCGATCCGGAATCTTTTAAAAGTGCGGCAAAATCCTATGCCAAGGCAGTGCGGGAAGATGAGTTCAGCGGCCAGATTCTGCCGGAGTTAGGGACGGCTGTCCTGGTTGAGCCCATCAATGCTGCCGGAGCGTTTCCGACCTGTAATGCAAGAACTGGCCAGTTTGCCGGGGCGGAGAAAATCAGTGGCGAACGTCTTGCGGCGATGATCAAGGAGCGGGGCGGCCAGGCAACCCACAAAGGATGTGCGCAGTGCATTATTGACTGTTCGAACGTGGTGGTTGACAAGAAAGGCGACTATGTCACCTCCTCACTGGAGTATGAGACCATCTGGTCCATGGGTGGAATGATCGGCAACGATGATCTTGATTCCATCGCAAAGCTCGATTTTCTCTGTGACGACATTGGCCTTGATACCATTAGCACCGGTGTCGCTATCGGTGTTGCCATGGACGCCGGTTATCGGAAGTTTGGCGACGGGGCCGCCGCTATTGATCTGCTTGAAGAGGTTGCCAAAGGTTCGGAAATCGGCAGGGTAATCGGTAACGGACCGGATGCTGTCGGCAGATATTTCAACCATGACCGGGTGCCGACTGTGAAAGGGCAGTCGATTGCTGCCTATGATCCGCGTGCCATTCAGGGGATGGCGGTAACCTATGCTACCACGCCGATGGGCGGTGATCATACGGCCGGTTGGGTTGTTGCCCAGAATCTTGAAGCTTTTGGTGGGACGATTAACCCGCACGGAGCGGAAGGACAGGTTGAGCTTTCACGTAATTCCCAGATTCACATGGCTGCGGTTGACAGTGTCGGAATCTGTGATTTCGCACAGTCGGGCCTCGCCACGCCTGAAGGGATGGCAAATGTGCGAACGATGTATGCTGCCCGCACCGGGAAACCATTTCCCGAGGAAAAATGGCCGGAATTGGGGGAGCGGGTAATCCGGGCTGAGCGTGAATTCAACCGTAACGCGGGATTCACTGCCAAGGATGACAGGTTACCGTCGATGTTCTACACCGAGCCGCTTCCCCCCTATAACGTGGTGGTGAAAGTGACGGACGATGAAATGGATACAACTTTCCCGTTTTGATCAGGCTATGCAGGTTCGGGTGAAATTGCTTGGCATTTTGCCTTCGTTTTATACTGGTCCGTATACGGAGGCAGGGCTTGATCTCGATATTCCTACCGGTTCAACCATCAAAGATCTGGTTGAAATGCTAGGAATACCTCGGGAGCGTGTAGCGATTGTGACCATTAATAATATGCTCGCAAGGGCTGGAGATTGTATTCCTGAGGATGGAATTATCAAATTGATGCACTCTATCGCAGGGGGGTAATGGTACAGTTCTTCACCTGTTACAAAACAGCAAAGTTAAATCAAATGAGAAGCTACAAAACATTATGGAATGCTGAGATGAGGAAAAAGTAGTACATACACAATTAATCCACCTCCACGGAGAGAGCGCACATGAGTACTATCATAACTGAAAGTACCCCCATTACAGGTAGCCTGGAAAGCAAGACCGCTTTGCAGCGCTCTGTTATCGAGTATCTGGTTCTATTCAGCTTTTTTGCCCTTGTAGGTTATTTTGTGCCTGACGATGAGACAACGTTAGGTGTTTTTTCAGCGCTGCCGTCTTTGTTTCTGCTTGCGTTTATTTTTTATACCAAACGTATTCTCGAAGGTCTTACGCTTGCGGCACTTCTGGCCTTTATTATGGCCGACAAGACCGCTTTCTTCGGTCCGTTAAACGAGACCCTGACTGAAGTACTCACCGATGGGGATACACAGTGGTTGTTTATTGTCTGTGGCCTGATGGGAAGTATCATCGCTCTTATTGAAAAAGCTGGTGGCGCCCAGGCCTTTGGCGACTGGGTTGCCAAGCGTGCAAAGACCAGAAAAAGTACTCTCCTCTGGACCTGGATGCTAGGAGTGGTGATATTCATCGACGATTATCTCAATTCCCTTACCGTCGGATCCTGCATGGCTCCTATTACTGATAAACATGGGGTCTCACGTGAGAAGCTTGCCTACATTGTGGATTCAACCGCAGCCCCAGTATGCGTACTCATCCCTATCTCTACCTGGGCTGTGTATATCGGTAGTTTGCTGGAACAGTCCAATGCCGTCCCTGAAGGGGAAGGCATGAAGATGTTTATCCAGACAATTCCATACAATATCTACGGCTGGGTAGCGGCTCTTATTGTTCCTCTGGTTATTCTCGGACTCATTCCAGTGTTCGGGCCTATGAAGGCCGCGGAAAAGCGTGCCCAGGAGACGGGAGAGCTGGCTCCTCCAGGGTCTGCGAAGATTGACATTAAAGGCGGGCAAAAGACAGAAATCACGGCAAAACCAAGAATACTGAACTTCTTTTTACCTATTATCATTCTGGTCGCTTCCACCATATATTTCGATATCGATATGCAGATGGGAGTTCTCACCACGGTCGGCTTAACATTCGTGCTTTACATTTTCCAGGGTATCATGACCCCGGAAGAGTTTTTTGACTGCTGCGTAGTGGGCATCAAGCATATGCTCTTTCCGTTGCTCATGGTTATCTTGGCCCTTACCTTTGCTAACGTCAATGAGAAGATTGGTTTCCTCACCTATGTGATCGAGACGGCCAGAACTTTTATGACCCCAACCATGCTGCCTGCAGTTGTTTTTATTGTGCTCGGTATCACTGAATTTATTATGGGCTTGAGCTGGGGTATGTATGCTATTGCCATTCCGATAGTAATCCCCCTGTCAATTTCTATTGGAGCAAACCCCCTTGTGGCAGTTGGTGCTGTTTGTTCAGCAGGAGTTTTCGGTAGCCATATTTGCTTCTATTCCGATGCGACCATTCTCAGTTCCGCTGCTTCTGGCTGTGATAACTATCGGCATGCTGTTACCCAGATGCCTTTCGGATTCCTCGGGGCGGCCATTTCGCTCGTGGGATTTATCATAATTGGTATGCTAGGTATCTAAAGGGCCTGCTTATGTAGTCCGCAAAAAAGCTTTGTACGAATTGTGGGCTATCAGCTTGACCATTTGGGTTGTTCCAGCTTCATGAGTTTGGAACAACCCATTTTTATTGGTAGAGAGTTGAAGGTTTGACAGGATAGCATTCGACATCCTTCCCTGGGTTCTGTAATCTCATGTAGAGTGATGCTTCCGTCAATACCCCACTGACAGGAGTCGAGAAATTGCCATGCCGCAAAGGTGTGGGGGAGATAGAGATTTTTAAAGATCGCCAGCCGTCGGCGATTTAGCCCCTGTGCCTGGAGGTTACAGCGCATTTCTCAATACTTCCAACTGCAGAGCGAACTATGATTTCAGCTCACCAGAAAAAAATCAGCTCTCGTTTCAAACTGTTTCATGAACTGATGCCGACCAAGGTCCGGCATATCATGTTGATAAGTACCTCCTATGAAGCCTGGATTATGGAGGAAGATAGCAGGATCTCTGAACAGATTGTCAATGAATACCGGGGACTCAATCTCAGTCATCCTCCCCGGCTTACCTGGGTCTCTTCACTGGCTGAGGCTCTGGAAATGTTTACTGTCGGCTTGTTTGATCTTGTCATCAGTTTTTCCCGCACTATCGATGACAATGTCTTGCAGCTCGGAGCAGAGATCAAGAAAATCCGACCCGGCACACCAGTGGTGTTACTGTCCCATCAGGAACTATTGCCGGAGGCCGGCCCTGCCCTGCAGGAATATTCCCGCTCGTTTGATCGGGTGTTTTTCTGGTCGGGACAAGCTGAAATTCTCCTCGCTATTGTCAAAAGTGTTGAAGATCAATTCAACGCCGTGCCGGATACCACCACTGCAGGAGTCAGGGTGATCCTTCTTGTGGAGGATTCGCCATATTACCTTTCCATTATGCTGCCCCTCCTATACAAGGAACTGGTGGTGGAGACCCAGGCGGTCATTGAAGACAGCTTGAACGAAGAGCATCGGCTGCTCTCGATGCGGGCAAGACCGAAGATCCTCATTGCCCATTCCTATGAGCGGGCCCTCGACCTCTACGAGCAGTTCAAGCCCTATGTGCTCGGCGTGATTTCGGACATGCGTTTCTACCGAAATTACATGCTGAATGACACCGCCGGTTTCAAGTTGCTCAGCCATATCAAGCAGGACCGATTTGACATACCGCTTTTGCTCACCAGTTCGGAGCCCAAAAATGGTGCATGGGCCGAGCAGATTCCCGCCATGTTTATAGATAAGAACTCGCCGGGTCTCCAGGAGATGATCAGGACGTTTCTGGTTAATTATCTTGGTTTTGGCAATTTCGTGTTCAGGATGCCGGATGGGACGATCTACGATCAGGCGGAAAATCTCTATGCCTTGGAAAAGAAACTCGAAACGATTCCAATCGAGTCTTTTCTCTTTCATGCCCGTCACAACGATTTTTCACGCTGGTTCTATACCCTGGCCGAGGTGGAGCTTGCTTCCCAGGTGCGGCCTCTTCGTGAATCGACCTTTACCACTGCAGAGAATCATCGGCGGCATCTTATCGACATGATAAGGGAAAAACGAATTAAGCGGCAGCGGGGTGTAATTGTTAATTTTGACCGATACAGTTTTGATCCTGATACAAATTTTGCAAAAACGGGTAACGGCTCACTTGGTGGCAAGGCTCGTGGGATCGCTTTTTTCTCCTCGCTTCTGGAGAAAAACGGTGAAAAACTCCAAACACTGGAGAAAATAGAGGTCCTGGTCCCACAGACCCTGGTGATTACCACCGACATTTTTGATGAATTCGTCAGGTTGAACGACCTGCAGGGAATGGTCAGCGAAGATCTGCCGGATGAAGCGGTCATGGCCATATTTCAGGAGACGGTCTTCCCGGGTGAGTTGCTTGACCAGCTAACCTATTTTCTGCATGAGGTGACCTATCCCCTGGCAGTCAGGTCCTCCAGTATCCTTGAGGATGCCCAGTTCAAGTCGTATGCAGGATTGTACCATACCTGCATGCTGGCAAATGATCATCACGACTTCAACTTCCGGTTGACCCAGTTACTCAATGCCATTCGCCGGGTGTACGCTTCCACCTATTTTCAGGCGCCAAAAGCTTTTACCAGAAGGGTTGGCAGTCGGACAGAACTTGAGAAAATGGCGGTGATTGTCCAGCGGGTTGTGGGCAGCAGGTATGGAAATACGTATTATCCCGCCATCTCCGGGGTTGCCCAGTCTCTCAATTACTATCCTTTTGCAGGCATGAAAACTGAAGATGGCATTGTCAGCATGGCTCTCGGGCTCGGCAAATCGGTCATGGAAGGAGAGAAAATTCTCCGCTTTTCCCCTCGCTCGCCCCAGGTTCTGCCGCAGCGCTCAACGGTGAAGGATATTTTAAATAATGTCCAGCAGCACTTCTACGCCTTGTCCATGGACCGGCAGGGAGATACGCCGGAGGCAAGCGATGCTGCAACCCTGATAAAACGGTACGTAACGGATGCAGGCCAAGATTTTCCCGTACGGTTTCTGGCGAGCAGTTACAATCATGAGGAGCAGAGAATCCGGGATAGCTTTATTGATAATGCTGTTCCTGTTCTGACATTTGCCTCCATTCTCAAATACAAGGCCTATCCTCTGGCCGAGGCGGTTGCCACGTTGCTGGAAATTGGTGCTGCTGGGTTGGGATGTCCGGTTGAGATTGAATTTGCGGTCGATCTTCCATCAAACACCAGTGAAAAGGCGCGGCTGGCAGTGTTGCAGATCAGACCAATGAGTGCGAGAGAAGAGATGCTTGAGGTCGATATTTCTCCGGAGGAAATTCGGCGAGCCTTTTGTGTCTGCCATCAAGCGTTGGGGAATACTGATAATTGTACCATGACTGATTTGGTCTATGTCAAACCAACCGATTTCGACCCGGCAAGAACGGTTGAGATTGCAGGAGAGTTGGCAAAATTCAACAGCGCCCTTATTCAGGCTGGCCGGAAATACATCCTCATTGGTCCTGGTCGCTGGGGTTCGGCCGACCGATGGCTGGGGATACCGGTTGGCTGGGCTGATATCGGTGGCGTTGGGGCCATTGTCGAGACGGTACACCCACTCCTGAAGGCCGACCCGTCACAGGGCTCGCATTTCTTCCACAACATTACCTCGCTTGGAATCAATTACTTCAATATCGGCCGTAACGGCACTGACCGGTTTGATATCGAATCGTTGGCGTCACGACAGATTGTCGAAGAAACAACGTATGTACAGCATATCCGGCTCAAAAGAGCTATACGGCTCAAGGTCGATGGCCGGACCCGTACGGGGATTTTGTTGTGATACCGAATTGATACCGGAAGCGATGTCACCTGGCCTGAGCAGGCATACCTGGCATGGCCCAGGACAGCATGCAGGTGAGGAGAGGTCAATGGCAAGAGCAGACAAGAGGATATTCTTCTCCCCGGTCAAGCCGGGGAGAAGAAGGAGGGCAGAAATTCAGATTGGGCGCTTTTAGGAGTACGCCTGATTGAGCCACTGCAGACCCTTATGGGTTATCAGCGAATATTGACCGTCAATGTCGTTCATGATGAACCCGAAACCGTCAAGAACTTTGAGGATCTGCTTGGTTTCCGGCAGTGACATGGCCAGTCTATCGGCAATGATCTCGCTGCCCACCACCGTTGGTGAAGTGTTGTTTCTGGCATTGTCTGCCAGGAGCATGAGTACCTCGTTGGTGTATGTCTGTAAATTCATTATCCGTTCTCCATCAAAATCTACTGGTAGTTATCATGGGTTGGTTGGGTGGTGTGCTTTGAAAGATGTCACACCACTCCCTGGTCAAGCATTGAATCGACAACCTTGGTAAAGCCGGCAATGTTGGCACCCATCACATAGTTGCCTGGCCGGCCATACTGGTCAGCGGTTTCCTTACACATCCGGTGGATGTTTTTCATGATGCCCTTGAGGCGGTTGTCAACTTCCTCTTTCGGCCAGTTGATGCGCATGGAGTTCTGGGCCATTTCAAGTCCTGATACGGAAACACCACCGGCATTGGCAGCCTTGCCGGGGCCGTAGAGTATACGGTACTCGAGGAAGATGTTGACTCCTTCCGGGGTCGTAGGCATATTGGCGCCTTCAGCAACAACCTGGATGCCATTATTGATAAGATTCTGGGCATCTTTGGCGTTGATCTCATTCTGGGTGGCACTCGGGAAGGCGCAGTCTGCGCGGTGATTCCAGAGCGGGTTGTAGTCGAGTGCCGGATCAACCGGGGTGAAGGTTGCTTCCGGATACTGTTCCACGTACTGCTCGACTCTGCCGCGCTGGATATTTTTCAACCGCATGATGTGGTTCAGTTTGTCCCTATCCAGACCTGCCGGATCATAGACATAACCAGAGGAGTCGGAGAATGTGACAGGTTTTGCCCCGAGATCGAGAAGCTTCTCTATGGTGTACTGGGCGACGTTGCCGGAACCGGAAACCAGGCAGCTTTTTCCTTCCAGGGTTTCGTTACGGGTACTGAGCATTTCAGCTGCGAAATAGGTGCAGCCATAACCGGTAGCCTCCGGACGGATCAGGCTTCCGCCCCAGTTCAGACTCTTTCCAGTCAGGACTCCGGTAAATTCGTGGGCAAGTTTCTTGTACGTACCAAACAGGTAACCGATTTCCCGGGCTCCGACACCAATGTCGCCGGCTGGGACATCGGTATTTGGGCCGATATGACGAAAGAGTTCAGACATGAAGCTCTGGCAAAACCGCATAACTTCATTGTCTGATTTTCCTTTCGGGTTAAAGTCTGAGCCGCCCTTGCCGCCGCCCATGGGCAGAGAGGTCAGGGCATTTTTGAACACCTGCTCGAAAGCGAGAAACTTCAGGATGCTGAGGTTGACGGAGGGATGAAAACGCAGGCCCCCCTTATAAGGACCGATGGCGCTGTTCATCTGGACACGGAAGCCGCGATTGACCCTGACCTGACCCTGATCATCTACCCAGGGTACCCTGAAGAGAATGACGCGTTCGGGTTCAACGATCCGCTCGAGGACTGCTTCCCGGCGATAATGAGGATTTTTGTCCAGAACCGGCTGAATAGATTCGATTACTTCGCGAACTGCCTGATGGAATTCATGCTCATGCTGGTCTCTGTCTGTGACGAATGTGATGTCGGTCATACATCTCTCCTTGCATTTGTGAATCAGGTGGGCTTCAACGCTACTCATCTTGTCTATTATCGGTGGCTAAGAAACCGGGTTTCGATTCTGTGACCATACTTTTATCCTTGCCGGTGGTAGCCGATACTGCAATGACACCTTCCAGCTGTCTGGTTCAGGTTGCCTGATGATCAGAGCAGAACCTTTACGATCATGTACGATACTAAGCAATTCTCAGGCCAATTGAATAAATTATGAAAACGCTATGAATCCAGCATATTGAGCTGATCGCAGAGTGGGAGGAAACTACGCATTGATCAAATTGTGAATCAATTTTTTATAAATGACATGAAAACACTGATTAAAGGTGATTATTTTTGTAATCGCTGTTTGTTGGGGAGAGAAATGGGAAAGGATGAAGGTAAGGATAGAATGTCCTGAATGATGCTAATATATTGGTAAATCATCTTATTAACAGTTTATTGCGACGATGAAAAATATGAATTTTCTTCGGATTCCTTAAGGCAGTTCTGATGACCATTGATTCAATTATGAATCGATGGTCGAAAATGGTTATTGCGCTGGAGTATGGTCGGAACGACGGCATGATGCCTCGGTATAGAGGATGGTTGTTTTTGGTTTTGACAGACTCCAGCCCGGCAGGTACTTTGTTGCTGCAAAGGCAATCTTGCAGAAGAGTTTTCCATGTAGACGATTTACGGTTTCCATTCTTATGAAATATTAACAGTTATGAGAATTTCATCACGCGACAACCAGGTCGTCAAGAGTCTTATCAAGCTGCACGCTCCGAAACGTCGGCGGGAACGTGGCGAGTATCTCGTTTACGGAAAAACGTTGTGTGAAGAGGCGATTGCGGCGGGTGTGGTGACCACCCTTATATTTGTTCAGGAAGATGCCTATCAGATCAGCAACTTCTCCCAGAAGTTGCTGGTAACACCCAAGGTGATGAGTGCGCTCACCGAGAACGCTCATGTGGACATCTGCGCACTCTGCCGCATGGAGAGCCGGGAGTTTCAGGCTGGTTGTGATGTGGTGGTGCTCGACTCTATTCAGGACCCCGGCAACCTGGGGACGATCCTGCGCAGTGCGAGAGCCTTTGGCTTGATCAACATATTCTTAAGTGAAAACTGTGTGGATCTCTACAGCATCAAGGTGCTCAGGGCGGCGCAGGGAGCCCATTTCTCGCTGGCAATCCGATCCGGCGATCTCGATGCGTATCTGCGTCACTCAACCAACAGTCTTGTGACGACTTTTGTCGATGAGCCGAACAACTTCATGGATCAACCTGCCAGAACGTATGACATTGTCTTCGGCAACGAGGGCAGTGGAATTCGTCCGTCACTCAAACCCCTTACCCGGCAGAATCTCAAGCTCGATATTGATTTCGAATCTCTGAACGTGGCTATCGCCGCGTCGATCATTCTCTATACAACTTTCCGTAAAATCAGCTGATAAGTCCCTGGCTCGATCCTTGCCAATATATTGGATAGGGAGCGATGATATTCAATTCTTCTGCTCGCACCGGGTGAGGGAATCTGGTGTTATAGGAGTGTAGCCCAATCGCGTCCTGTGTTCCGAATGTATTGGCTGAGCCGTATTTTTTATCGCCGAGAATGGGGAATCCGGCGTAGGCCAGCTGGGCACGAATCTGGTGATAGCGGCCGGTATCCAGATCGATCTGCACAAGGCTTAGCTGCGCGTTTTTCTTCAGCACGGTGTAGGTAAGTGTCGCCTCCCGGCTGTCCGCTGTCTTGCTATGAGTTACCAGAGCATGATGGCTGCGGTGGCTGAGGTGATTTTTCAGCTGGATCGTCACCCCGGGTGGACCGGGACTTCCCTCCACCAGGGCATGATATATCTTGGTGATCCGTTTGTCGCGCATTGCCTGGTTGAGGCGGGAGAGGGCCTTGTCGGTCCTGGCGAAGATCACGAGACCGCTCACTTGGCGGTCGATGCGATGTACTGCATGGAGATAGACCCTTCCTGGCTTGTTGTAGACTTCTTTCAGATAGGCTTTGGCCATTTCCTCGAGACTGTCCCGGTTGTCGTCCGGCACCGGCTGGGTCAGCAGGCCTGCGGGCTTGTTTACCACCAGCAGATGGTTGTCCTCAAAGAGAACGGTTTCAGGGTCGAGGATGTTCATTTTTTTCGGTCGGCAAGCCACCTGGCCCAGGTGCCGTTGGGCAGGGGGAAGGTGTCACCTTTGCCGATGAGATACATTTCGCCCGATTCAATTGTACCCTGTTTTTCAGCCAGTAACTGGGCAAGCAGGTTCTCCATGACGGTTGGTGTGAAACCATTGGTATGGCAGGAAAAGAGAAGAAAAAGCGGATTGTCGCTCAGCAGGGTTTTACAGAGATCCAGTACGGTAAGGATATCTCGCTCAATCTTGAAAATCTCACCTTTCTTGCCACGGCCAAAAGATGGTGGGTCGAGGATGATGCCGTCATAACGGTTGCCTCGGCGCACTTCTCGTTGCAAAAACTTGATGGCGTCATCCACCAGCCATTTGATCGGAGCCTCTTTGAGACCGTTTAACGCCGCGTTTTCCCGCGCCCAGTCGACCATGCCTTTTGAGGCGTCGAGATGGCAGACTGCGGCGCCTTCTAGGGCCGAGGCCATGGTGGAGCCACCGGAATAGGCAAAAAGATTGAGAACCGATATGGGCCGAGAGTAGCGTTCACGCGCTGCCCGCACTGTTTTCCTGAGCCACTGCCAGCTGGCGGCCTGCTCAGGGAAAATACCTAAGTGGCCGAAATCGGTGCTTGAGAGTTTGAATGTGATGCCCTCGACTTCGATCTGCCACTTGTCCGGAAGTGACTGTCGGTTGACCCAGTTGTTGCCCTTTTCCCGGTCAAACGAAGCGGCGACCTTGTTCCACAGCTCTCCCGGATGCTGTTTTTTCCAGACAGCCTGCGCGGCCGGTCGGTTTAAAATAATTTCTCCGAAAGCCTCAAGTTTTTCTCCTTCACCGCTGTCCAGAAGACTATATCCGTTTTTTTTCATGGGTGCTGTCGTGATTTCCTTTCCTTGCTATGTGGTTACGCCTGAAGCTACTGGAAAAACAGGATGAACATAATTGTCAGACGCGTCGGTTGTTTGCGCCATCGTATCAGGAGCATGGCCCCATTGCAATTTTTTTATAGTAAATTCTGCAGAAACAAATGGTTATGAAATGAGGTGGGAAGATATGTCAATAATAGAAACTTTTTGTGTTATTGCATAAAAAAACTTGACACCGAAGAGAAATATCGTGTTATCTCAGAAAGTTCAATGATGATGACGCAGTGAGATTGTAAATTTTTTTCATGAAGCAGCTTGTCAAGCTTTTCCGGCTTTGTTGGTTGTGGCAGAACAACGGGCAGGACGGAAAAGTATAGGAAAAGAATTCTGATCTGTGTTAAAGAGAGAACCTGCTGAAGATGAACCAGAGACATTTGTGAGGATAATTTCCTTTAATAAAAAGGTCTTGGCTTTGTTTTTGTCAATTGTCGGTCAGTATCGCGGGGGGCGATAGATGTTACTGGCTTTAGCGTTGGCGGAAATACAGGATCTGAAAAATGTCTTTTAACGCTCAGGAGCAACTGAGAGAACCCCCCGCATCCAAGCTGAGCAGTGAGAAAGGTGGTTCTAGCGGCTTCTGACAGACTCGATACAACGCAAGTCAGCTTGATGTTGTAGAAGTAATCTGGAGGAAAGAAAAATGAAGGCACGAGAATTTGAAGCATACTCAATGAATCAGCTCGTAATCAATCTCAGTATGCTGGCAGTGATTATTGCCTGTTCAGCGTCAATTGTAGTCATGTTAAAGTCATTGGCTTAGAAACGTTTGCAGAAAGTCCCTCAATTTGTCCAGGGGGGAGGGGGCTTTCATCATCATGGCCACAGGCTGCTTTTTTTCATCTACTCAATTGGCTGGGCGGCTGAGCATGGTTGGAGTTTACCACGCAGTTGTTGTTATCATTCATCATTTCAATGCTACAGGGAAAGCGGAATTCTTGTCTATCTGCTCAACTGAACGCTTCATGTAAACCGAACATTTCAGTCCCCAATAGCCTTTCAACTATCCTGCGGGTGATGGGTGCTACCACCCGATCTTCTGACGGCTTAACAAGACACTCTCTGTGGTCTTCAAACCAGTCCTGGCAAGATCCAACTTCCTGTCCTCTGTCCTTTTTCCTGACGTGTGAATGATCTTCCTCGATGACAAATGTTGCAAGTTTCCCTGTGGTTGGTAATGATGAACGTGAGAAATTTCCGGCCCGGATGACCTGCATCCGGTGTGTCTGTCACGTTTCGTTTAAGGAGCCATTCTTTTATGGAAAAGTTCTTTTACCCTGAGTCCATTGTCATTCTTGGTTTGTCCGCCAAGGAAAACAATTTGTCCCGCCTCATTCTCGGCAATCTCATTCGTTGGGGCTATAGTGGCCGAATTTTTGGTGTGAACCCGAGGTCGGAAGAGCGCCATGTCGATGGTATCAAAATGTACCGGCACGTGGCCGAACTGCCGGAGGTCCCGGACCTTGCTGTGGCACTCCTGCCAGCCCGCTTTATTCCGGAGGCGGTGCGCTCCTGCGGAATGTTCGGTATCAGTCGTATGGCAATTCCTTCCGGTGGCTTTAATGAGGCCGGTGAAGCCGGCAAGCAACTGGCGGAAGAACTGCAGGGTGCAGCCAGGGAATACAATATCCGTTTTATAGGCCCAAACGGCCTCACCATTGTCAACACCGCCAACGGTCTCTGCCTTCCCTTTACTCCGCTCTACTGTCCACCCAAAGGTGGCATGTCGATCATAACCCAGAGCGGCGGCATGGGCCTCTTTCTTTGGAATCTTATGGCCGACCAAAATATTGGTTTGGCCAAATTTGCCTCCATCGGCAACAAGCTGAATCTGAATGAGGTCGATTTTCTCAAATATTTTGCCCGCGACCCCGAGACAAAAATCATCTGCCTCTATGTGGAGTCCATAACGGATGGCCGGGCGCTGCTGGAGGCTGCGGCACAGTGTGAAAAACCGGTAGTGATCTACAAGTCGAACACTACCAGGGCCGGTGGCCGCGCCGCCATGAGTCACACCGCAGCTATTAGTAACGATGAAGAAATCATCGATGCGGCCTTTGAGCGGGCTGGCATTATCCGCATCCACAGTTTTCACGATTTCATCTCAGTGACCAAGGCCTTCAGCCTACCGGCCATGCGAGGAAAACGCATCATGGCCATGAGTCCTGCCGGAGGTTTCTCGGTCATTATGGCCGATCTCTGTGATAAGGCAGGCTTTAGTTTTGCTGATCCGGGTCAGCCTTTCTATGATGAGATTGCCAAATTCGGCAATGCCGGCATCATCAATGTCGGCAATCCGCTTGATATGGGCGATATGTACGACCCGAAATCGACGGCGGATATCTTTCACCTGGCGCTCCATAACGATAATGTCGACGGCGCCATCTTCATTAACCAGTGGCCGCGGATGCCGGTGGGCGATGATATTTTTACCAGAATGTTTCATACCGATCTCTCCCAGGAGACTATGGGAGCTGTCCGCTCATCGGGAAAACCCTTGGGCGTCTGTCTGTTTGGGCCGTCAGATACCATCACCCGGATCAAGCACAATCTCAGTATCCCGATCTTTGACAGCCCGGAAGAGATGATTCGTACCCTGAAAATTCAGCAGGAATTTTATCAACGGAAGAGTGACGAACCGTTTTCGCCATCACGTCCACAGGCTATTTATCGTGAAGATGCTGCCGCCTGGCTGCAGGGCCATCGAGGAATTTGCGGTGAGGAGACCATTGACCTGCTCGGCCTGTATGGAATCGCTGCGCCTGCCGCGCATCTGGCAAAAAGTGTGGAAGATGCGGTGCTGAGCGCTCGTGCCATCGGTTATCCGGTGGTGATGAAGGTCGTCTCTCCCGATGCGGTCCATAAGTCCGAGGCCGGTGGTGTCATGATCGGGCTACGAAGTGATGTTGAGGTTGCAGAAACCTATGCAAAGATAGGATCCAACCTCGCAGCCTATAAACCGGGAGCGCAGTTTGAGGGTGTCAGGATCATAAGAATGGCCCCGCCCGGTTATGATATGTTTGTCGGCGGTCGGGTCGATGATGCCTTTGGCCCGGTGGTTTTCTTTGGTTACGGAGGCATCTATGTCGAGATTTTCAACGATACCGAACGGGCCCTTTGCCCGACAAATCATGATGAAATAACCGCCAAACTGGGGCGGCTGAAATCGTACTCGATGCTGCAAGGAGCACGTGGCCAGAAAAAAGGCGATATGGCAGCCTTCACCGATCTTATTGTACGGGTGTCGTGGCTGCTGGCTGATTTTCCCCAAATCCGTGAACTTGATCTCAACCCGGTGCGGGTATTCGGCGAGGGCGTAATGGCGCTGGATGGCCGGGCGCGGATTACCGGTTAATGGGGATTAGTCCGTATTTGTTATGAACAGGATTGTTGTTCTTTTGCTCATTGCCGTTAATTTCTTTTTTATCTTCCAAGGGAGTGAAGCTGCGGAGATTGACAGTGTCACTCCACGGAAAATTCAGCTGGAAAACAGCCTCACTGAAATAAACAGGATCTTCAATGCCCGGCTGGCGGAAGGCATCGAAGAAGCCAATGCCCGGCAGAGTGATATAGAGGGTATGGCCCCGGAAGAGTTTTGTGATGAAGAGCAACTCTATACCGAACTGCGTAAAGCCCTCTTTCAATCGTTTATGGCATCCTGGGGATTGAAGGGATTCGAGCTCGATAAACAGCTGCGCGAGTTGCTGGCTGACCGAAGTTATGCACTGGCCCTCAATGACTCCATCTATCGTGATATCGATTATCTGGAAGGCTTTTCACTGAAGCTCAAAGAGCTGAGTGATGTTGTGAATATCAACGGCCATCTTGTTGGGCTTGATAAGCTTGGGCATATGTTTTCAGAAGGATGGCATTATTTTGCCATGACCAGCGATGATAACCAGAGTCTTCTCCAGGCAATGGCCTGGGGGAAAGAGCAGGAAACCGGCAAATATGGCTATGCGACCACTGGCATCTTTTCCTTTGCAGATCTGGTTGCCAATTTTCATGGCTGGCGGTTCTGGAACAGTGTTCTTGGAAAAAACGATGATCCATTATCAGGTTTTTTTGCAAATCTGGTGGCCAGTCCATATGTGAGCTGCAATATTCAGTTGGTTGCCTCGATCAGGTACCGCAAAATAGTCAGAGCCTGGGAAAGTGACAAGCCTTTTGATTTGTCAGGATATCTGGATGGGATGTGGGATGAAGGCAATAACTGTAACAGCTACGCCGACACCACCATCGAGGCGAAGGTGACTTCTCGGATACGAGATGTCGACCCGCAGTACAGCTGTCCTGCCGCACCTCAATACTGCGAAGAAGCCCGCAAGAGATACGGTAGCTACGCAAAATATCTCATTCACCCATCATGTTTGACCGTTGGTGTCAAATGATCAATTTGGTTAAACATGATGTAGTATCTTTTGGGGTGTTAGACCATTTCTTCAGTCAACCAGAAATCATGCAGGTTGCAGAAGCTGGTGACATAGATCTTGCCTTTGTAACCGGGTGGAAGGTCAAAGGCCGATTCTGGCTTGTCGGTAGGTGTGAAAGTCATGGCATTGACAAAGGTGCCGTCTTCAAGAACCAGGGTGTGCCTGACGATGAAGTGGTCGGAGGACATCGGGTGTTTGGTCATTATCGCAACGGTGGACCCTGTGACCGTTACCTGAGGCGCATGCGAACCTTCTTTTCCTGCCCATTTACCCGGATTATCCTTGGTGTAAATGATGTTGGTGTAAGCGCTACCCTCGGAGGCAAAGGCCATCTGGCCGGAGGTGAGGGTCACAAGAGATACTGCGGCGGCGGCTTTTAAAAAATCACGGCGATCGTTCATAGTTGTTCCTCCTGTAGTGGGATGGATGTCAAACGGTTAAGAATCTTTACTTTTGTTGCGTCTCCAGCTGCCGTGTGGTTGGCGGGACAGAGTGCAATGAAAAGAAGATGTGGATTCCAAGCATGTCTACCTGATCCTAGCACAGCAATGGGGCGTGAACAACAACTGTTTGCAGGTGAGGAGAGGGCGCAGAATGAAATCTGAGGCAATAAAACACTTTTAACCTATTGGTTATAATGAATGAATATCTGTATGGCGTATGGGGTGATGAAACATATTTGAAAGAATATTGCGGCAGGAATAAGGGCCAAGGTATGTGATCGGAGGTGAATGCCACCAAACCGGAATGGATGGCCATATGTTGTCAGGGTGATGATTGATTGCTAAACTATTTTCACGATCAGCCGATAAAGGACTATCAGGGATGAGAATGCGCAGCAAATATTCGAAGGTCGCCCAGACTGCTTCCAGACCTGATGGATGAAAAGAGGATCTGGACAAAAGGAAGCGCTAGAGCTGTTGAGGGCTCGGCCGCTGCCCAGGCCGAAAAATACGAATCGTGAAAATTGAGGGAGTCCGGCATGACGCTATCAGCAGTTTCGAATACAATAGTCGCAAAAAATCAAGTTACTCAGCAGAAAACTGGAACTGCAACAGAGCAATCGGAAGGAAAAAAATCCAATGGCTCGTCTGATGCTGGTTTCTCCGGAAAAAAATTTGATGATACCGTGACCTTGAGCCAGGCTGATAAAGCTGGTGGTCCGGCAAAGACGGTAGATGCTAAATCTATCGAACAGGTGTTACCGCGGACAAAGGCAGCAATCCTGCAGGACAGCAAAACTGCAGTAACGACCCAGGCAAATATAAATGCCCAGACCGCGCAGGAGTTTCTTTCTGAGAAATAACAAAACCATTCGGCATCTCCCATACCTTCATTGAAAGCGGCGTCGGAGAACAGCTGATTGAAAAAATTGAGTTATATGAAGATAAAAGGGGAACAGCTGAACAGCTGTTCCCCTTTTATCTTTGTGGCATTGTCATTATATATTATTTTAAATGATAGTATTTACTATCATTTAAAACTCATATTGCTACTATTGTTGTCTGGCGTTGGATGTTTACAATATAGGCATGGGAAGAATGGGGGAGTGAAGAACAGACACAACCTGCACTTCCATAATTGACAAGCCTGGTGACGGGAAGAGCAAAATATGATTGAGCCAGTCCCGGCCTGAAGAAAAACATAAAAATATAAAGGAGACCGCTATGAGTATGAGAGGTCAGATTATTTCGAAAGAATATCAAAAGATGGTTTTTGTACAGGATAAAGACGGTAAAGAATTTTCCTGCTACCTTAATGACGTGAAAAATTTTGATGGCAAGAAGGGTCTAACTCGGGAGCAGAGAGCAAAGTGCCTTGACATCAGTCAGGTTGCCGGTGACAGCTGGTAAATAATTGTCAAAATACAGCCTGAGTTCATGCCTTGTAAGCGCCGGTCGTGTAATGCACGACCGGCGCTTTGCTGTTTTCAGGGTGACAAAACGGAAACGGAATGCAGGTGGGCACGCTATGGGAAAATCAATGTCTGGACTTGAGAGCCAGGCGTGCTCACGATTGAGAAACTTGGATGGGTCTGGGTCTATTTGGTGAGAAATCTCACTCTCAATTTCAGTACACCTTTTTTCGCGATTACAAAGGTTCTGAAGGAAGTCTAAAAGTCAGATGTTGCGAGAAAATTTTTATCTTCAAAGATGCTGATGCAGGCATCCACAACTTGGGGGTCATAGAGGATGCCACGGTTATCACGAATTTCCTGCAGAGCGGCCTCATTCCCCATGCTCGGTCTGTAGGGCCGATGGGAGCCAATGGTCTCAACGACATCGGCAACGCACAGTATTCGTGCTTCCAGCAGGATGTTCTCACCTGCCAGTTTTTGCGGGTAACCTGATCCGTCGTATTTTTCGTGGTGCTGGAGCACAATCTTATCGACGGGCCATGGGAAGTCGATTTGCTTTAAAATGTCGTATGCAACTTTTGGATGCCGCTTGATAAGCAGGAGTTCAACATCATTAAGTGGTCCGGGCTTACTGAGAATTTCGCCAGGAATCGAGATTTTCCCCATGTCATGAATAAGACTCGCCAGCTGTAAACCTTTTTTCTCATCTTGCGAGAGGTTCATTTTTTCAGCAATGGCCATTGCCAACACGGTGGTTCTTCTTTGATGGCCGACTGTATATGGGTCCCGTTCTTCCAGGGTGAGTGACATGGCCTGAACTATTTCTTCGAGGTTGCCCTGTAATCGAGTATTGCTGTTGCTCAGTTCTTCTTCTATAAGCTTTCGTTCTTCAACCTCTTTTCTGAGCTTTTTATTGAGTTTGGTGAGTTCGGCTGTGCGTCCTTGAACAATGGCTTCAAGCAAGTCATGATGCTGTTGTAAAATTTCTTCAGACTCCATTTCCTTGGAGACAATCGTCAAAAAACCGAGGGAGAGACAAATGTTATCTGCTTGGTGCAGTTCTACGGTAGCGTGGTCTTTGATCCAGACAGCCTCACCGTGTTTGGTACGAACCTTGTAAAAAGCCTCAACCACACCGCTGCTTTTCCCTTCTTCTCTCAGTTCCCTCCATGATTCACTGGTTTCGTTCCTGGATTTTATCTCTTTTGAGCCAGTGAGTTCGTTCTTCTGCTCTCGGTATGTACGCCTGTCAATGAGGCTTCCACGTAAGAAAGATGGGATTTGATGCAATTCACAGTCGAGAAAATCAGTGAATTTTTTTGAAGCATATTCATACCAGATATTTTTGCTACCTTCTTTCCAGGCAGCAATATAGAGTAGGGGCGCAGTTCCGGTTCGTTCATAGGCTTTATAGCCGGCAATACATTCTGTTAGCCTCTGAACGAGAGCTTGGGAGTATGTTTTGGAGGAGAGGATACTGTGATGCCCACTACTTCCGTTTTCAGAAGAGTGGTTGGAGGAAACAGTTTTCTGGCTCTGAATATTACTCCTTAAGCCAAGAGTGCCCATCAATCAGCTCCTTATATGCTTTACAAGCGCAAGATGCAGAGATCGTGCTGTAATTGGTATCTCTTCAAAATGCGACAGATTAATCTCATTGTTGGCGAAAAGGCTAAATTCCCACCTCGTCTGAAATGCTTTTTGTAACATGCAATAGACGACATCTTGCATTATGCAGTTAGCCAACGAACGATGAGCTAAAACCAGTAAAAAAGCAACTATAACAACTCGGAAAAGCAAAAAAAGAATTGTGTTGTCTGGAAACGGGGAGCTGTCAAATGAATCTTGATGAATCCATTATATTCTTTCGGGGAATGGTCAAGGTTGATGATACAGAAAGGACGGCAATGGTCCTTTTAGAGAGGATGAGATTGTGAAGCGTAGAGGTCCGGCATCCTTTAGTGATAGTTTATGCTATCATTTAACCATTATAATGACACTGTTGTGGCTGGTTTGAAAATGTTTACATTGTAGGCATGGGAAGGTTGAGGATGGTGAAAATGATCAATGCAGATACTGCCGAACCAGATTACAACTGAGGACCGGAAGAGAATGAAGTACCTCAATACAAACCGGGCCTGAGAGTAAACATATGAATTAAAGGAGACAGCCATGAGTATGCGAGGACAGATTATATCGAAAGAGTATCAAAAAATGGTTTTTGTTCAGGATAAAGACGGTAAAGAATTTTCCTGCTATCTTAAAGACGTAAAATATTTTAACGGCAAGACAGGTCTTACCCGTGAACAGAGGGCGAAATGCCTCGATATCAGCCAGGTTGCTGGTGACAGCTGGTAAAGAAAACTGCTGAAATAAACAAACCGACTTCATCTAAATGAGCCCCTGCCGTGACATCCACGACAGGGGCGTTATAGTTTTCAGCAAGTACGATTGGTGTGGGAGAAAGGCGGAGGTTGACGTCTCTTGGGAGGAGTAGGTTGTATTGCACTTTCAGAGTGTATTTTGATTTTTCATTTCGGGCGTCTTTGTAAAATGTTGTGAACAGGATGGAGGAAAACCATGAAGGGACGGAGAACCTGTTGGCTTGCAGCGTGTTTGTTGTTCGTCTGGACCATTGCCTCCAATTCGATTGCCGAGACGGTGGATGTTGTTGGCACGGCCGGGACAACATTGCAGGTTGAACGAGTAGCGACATTCGATAGACCATGGGCGATGACCTTTCTTCCAGACGGCAACATGCTGGTAACGGAAAAATCAGGGAAGCTGCTCTTGGTGGGAAGTGACGGCAAAACAAGGTCTAAGGTGAGCGGAGTACCGAAGGTAGCTTATGGCGGTCAGGGAGGACTGGGTGATATCATCGTCCATCCCAAATTTTCGGATAACCAGCAAGTTTACTTTTCCTATGCCGAAGGGGATCAGTCGGGTCGCCGGGGGGCAGCCGTTGCCAGGGCAAAACTGGACCGGAGCGGCCAAGATCCCATCTTACAGGGCCTGGAGGTTGTCTGGCGGCAGATCCCAAAGGTCAGCGGCAGAGGACACTATTCACATCGCTTGGCCTTTGGCCCAGACGATAAACTGTACATCACTTCAGGGGAAAGGCAGAAAGGGGACCCGGCCCAGAGCTGGAACGAGAATCTGGGGAAAATAATACGACTCAATCCTGATGGATCGGTGCCTCCAGATAACCCATTTCAGGGGAAGGGGGAACTGGCTAAAAGCTTCTGGACTCTGGGACATCGAAATATGCTGGGACTTGCCTTTGGCGAAAATGGGAGGCTCTGGGCTACGGAAATGGGGCCAAGGCATGGTGATGAATTGAATAGTATTGAGGCGGGTGAGAATTACGGCTGGCCTCTTGTCTCCTGGGGAAATCACTATTCCGGCCTGCCGATAGCTGATCATGATACCAGACCGGAATTCAAAGCACCAGCAGCTTACTGGGTGCCGACCATAGCGCCATCGGGACTAATCATCTACTCCGGTAATCTGTTCACAAGGTGGCGTGGAAATGCATTCATCGGTGGTCTCGCTTCACAGGCGTTGATCCGGGTCGAAATAGACGGAGATTCGGCAAGAGAGGTGGAGCGGTTTGATATGGGGCAACGTATTCGTGAGGTTGAAGAAGGACCTGATGGAGTGATATGGCTTCTGGAGGATGGGGACCGAGCCGGTTTACTGAAACTTACTCCGCGGGAATGATCGGCTAGTTGTACCGTTTTTCTCGGCGGTATGGAGGGTGTTGGCAAGCTTTTGGTTTCAATCTTGTTTAGCTGGATATCGTGTTTTCAAATCCGATTATATCTTCTATATGAGGAGATTTTTTTCGACCTGTAAGTACCTCGAGCAGTAAGAATGCAACACCTGACGCTGTAGAAGGGTTCCGGCAAGTTATGAAATTATCATCAATAACAACCGGTTCATTGACGACATTTGCACCTAAGTTATGCAATGTTTCCTGCCATATTGCTTCTTTATTATACTATACGTTGTGGCCTACGATTTTCCAAAATGCCTGCTTTTGCTAGGTCGCTGTAGGTTGCCGCAATAATTGAGAACACACTTCACTTTCACCTCGATACAAAATTTCCCCCTCTACGTCTGTAACGTAATGCTTCGCCAACCGTTAAATACCAGATAGTTCAGCCGCTTAATGTTCCGGCGCAAAGCGCAATGCTTTGCGCTGTCTAGCCCGTTGATATTTATCTGATGCTCTGATGGGAATCGGCGGATGCCATTTAACCAGAAGCATAACGAGGAGGGGAGGCAAAATGATGAAATGGACAATTGTACTGGCAATCACATTCCTGTTTTCAACAGCACTTAACGCAGCAATGGAATCGGAAAGCGAAGAAATTTTTCTTTCTCCCGGGGAAACAGCCATCGTTCGCGTCTATTATCCTGACCAAAGAACAGGCAACAAAACCCTTATCTCTTTCGAACCCCAGTTACTCGAAACGAACTACGCGAAGGGCTATCATGTGATGAAAGTTACTCAGGAGGATATAGATCGGCTTAATGCAGCGGGACTGCGGGTGAAACTTGATAATACCTGGACACCGTCACAACCGGAATCCCAGAAAGGAACTGATGATGAAGGTATTCCAGGGTACCCCTGCTATCGGACCGTGGAGGAAACCTACGCCACAGCAGGGCAAATAGCTGAAAAATACCCTAAACTTGCACAATGGAAAGATATCGGCGACTCCTATGATAAGGCAGCTGGTCTTGGCGGTTTTGACATGCGCGTGCTCGTGTTGACAAATCGCAAAATCAACGGCGACAAACCCGATCTGTTTATCTCAGCCGCCATGCATGCCCGGGAATATGCAACCGCCGAACTTGTCACCCGGTTTGCTGAATACTTAGTGGAAAACTATGGTACAGATGCTGATGTCACATGGATCCTCGATCACCACGAGATCCACTTGATGCTCCACACCAACCCGGATGGGCGTAAAATAGCCGAAGACCACACCTTCTGGCGGAAAAACACCAATAAGGACTATTGCTTGATGGATTACGAAAGTCGAGGGGCTGATCTGAACCGTAATTTCACCTTCGGATGGAACTGTTGTGACGGATCGAGTGGTGACGAGTGTAATGAGACATTTAGAGGACATTTTTCGGCTTCAGAACCAGAGATACAAGCTGTGGAAAGCTATATGAGTACTATCTTCCCGGTTCAGCGAGATGACGATTGGATTTCCGAGGCACCAGCTGATGCCACAGGCATATATATCGATGTCCATGCTTATGGCAAGCTGGTTCTCTGGCCGTGGGGGTCTACCAGCGATTCTGCGCCAAACGCTACCCAGCTCCAGACACTGGGGCGTAAGTTTGCCTATTGGAACAACTATTCACCTGAACAGGCCATCGGTCTTTATCCCACCGACGGCACCAGTGACGAACATGCTTATGGACATCATGGTGTTGCATCCTACTGCTTTGAGGTCGGTACCAGCTTTTTTCAGTCGTGCAAGACGTTTGAGGCCTCGGTCCTGCCGGACAATCTGCCAGCGCTGCTGTATGCCGCCAAAGTTGTACGGACGCCTTACATCACTCCCTCAGGGCCGGATGCAACGGAAGTGATAGTGGATCAGGGCTTGTTCGCCCATGGCAGCCAGGTGATTATAACAGCTACGATAGACGATACTCGTTATAAAAAAATAAATGGTAATGAAGAGGGTGAAGCCAGCCAGGAGATTGCAGCTGCAGAATATTATGTCGATATACCTCCCTGGGATGGCGGAATGCCTGAAGCATTGACTCCTGTAGACGGTCTTTTTGATACCACCGTTGAGAAGGTCTCCGGCATTATCGACACAACTGTTATTCAACCTGGGAAGCACCTGATATTTGTCCGCGGGAAGGACGGACTTGAAAACTGGGGAGCTTTCACGGCAGTGTTTTTGAACATAGAAAAATAGGCTAATTGTAAACTATCCATCCCCTGGTGGAACCGAAACAGAACGAAAAACTATTGGACGCTCTGCCAGCAAAGATTCATTGTCGAGAGTAGGAGTTGAAAAAGCTATTTCAGAAGATAGTTCAACGGTTTTGAGCGAAGCTCGTGGAGGGGAGCAGGCGAAAAAGAGTTTGCTTCCCTTTTCTTATCACCAAGCCGCAATGCCTCCTCCCATACTAAAAAAAACGTGGGTTTGCAGGATACCTCTTATATCGCAGAAAAAAGCACCAGACTTGTCTAAGAGTTTCTGATCACCCCAACCTTCTTCAATAGAGATCCGTCGCTTCTTAAAAAGATATTTGGTGTGTCTGTCGGCATGATTTCTTCGCCTTCGAGGTCATGGAGACGATAGCTCTTTTTTGAAGCTATGATCAAATGGCCTTCATCGATCTCTTTCTCCTGGCCGACAATAGCCCGACTACGCAAACCTTCCTCATCGATAACAGTAAAACGACCAATGATTTCTTTCATGGCAGACCTCGCTAGGTAGACGGTGTGTTAGGAATTTCAGCCTACCTGGATGGTCTTACATATCTCTTACAGAAGGAATGAACTTTCACGAGGATCAGCTTGCCTGCGTGTTGTCTTGCAATATCCATCGTCGTATATGCCCACGTCTCTGGAGACGATAGTGTCAGCGGGCTATATTTATCGTGAGCATTTCGAAGAGGCGGTGCTGGAGAAGCAGCAGGGCAGACTGAAAAGTGTGTGGTTTTGGCAAATTTGCTGGAAGATGGTTTTTCCCAAGTATGAAATGGGGACAACGCTGGTAATTTTGGCTCGACAGGGCAGTATTATTGGAGAAATTATTAACCAGGGAGCCTTTTGCAAAATGAGAATTTTCGTTCAAAATCGAGGCATGCGAAAAATTTTACCACAGGCATGTGCATAATATTCCAAGGATAAAATTTTAGCATAACGCTGAGTTTGGGCGAAAAGGCCATTTTGCAAAAGGCTCCAGGGGCTCTGAGGAGACCCTGGTTCACCTGCAGATAGGCCTCTTTTTATCCCATCGGGTAAAGAATTTCTTGATTGATGGCATTACACTCAATCCGAAGCTCTTCTGGGAGAAGCGTTTCAGATGCTTTAAGGGTATCGTCAAGTTGTGTTGGATGAGTTGCCCCGATTATCGTGCTTGGTACAAAATCAAAACTGAGCGTCCATGCCGCCGCCATTGTTGCTGGAGCAAGCCCATATTTTCGTGCTATGGCAGCATATTTTTGTGCAGCCGCCAATGATCGCTCATTGGCAAATCTCCCAGCTTGCGCTTTCATCCTCGGATCTGGATTGTTCAGGTAATCCCCATAGCGAAAGCCGTCCCAATTTTCGCCGGGTATATACTTACCGCTTAGAACTCCTCCGGCCAAAGGCGAATAAGGGAGTAGTCCGACCTGCTCTTTTTGACAAACGATCGCAATTTCATCGAGGAAACGTCGATTGAGCAAAGAAAAGTTGTTCTGAATTGTTTCAAAACGCTTATATTTTAGATAGCTGCTTGTCGTCAAGGCTTTAGTCAAACCGTAGGCATTCTCGTTTGATGTCCCGATATAGCGGACTTTACCACTTCGCACCAATTGATCGAGAGCTTCGAGACTCTCTTCAATTGGAACAACTGAATCAGGCCAATGAGCCTGATAAAGATCAATGTAATCGGTCTTGAGTCTTTTCAAGCTTCCTTCAACAGCAGTAGTGATATGAAATGCATCAAGGGCAGTCAGGCCGTGCCGCACTGGTGGTACGAACCAGCTATTGGCTGCTCCTGCCACTTTCGTGGCGATGATAATCGAATCTCGTGGCTTATCAGCCATCCACTCGCCAAATATTTCTTCGGTGATGCCATACGTTTCTGCTGTCGGAGGAACAGGATAGATTTCCGCCATATCAAAAAAATTAACGCCACTTGAGTAGGCTTTATCTAGTATTTCAAACGATATGCCTCTATCGCATTTTTTCCCAAAGGTCATCGTGCCCATGCAGATGTTGGAAACTCGTAATCCGCTTTTTCCTATATAATTGTATTTCATGATTGACCTCTCAATTGCTGGATGAAAACGTCTGGAGAGCCGAACGGAACTTTTAATAAGCCACGAGGATAGGGATGAAAATATGCTTTGCTGCTACTCAGAGCGGGCTTGATTACCGTCGCCATTCAGATGAAGCACGGAATACTGTACAGTTCGGATCAGAATTGATAACGCCTTAATCAGTACATCGTTGTCATTGTGTCTCACATCACATGACCAAGCTCATCCTATATTTTTTAGAAACCTTTTCTCCAAATAGCCTAACATATTATGTCTGAAGTATGCCCCGCAAAGTTGTTCATCTATCTCTTTTGGGAAAATTTCTTTGTTGTTTAGGAGAAGACGCTTGCTCTGTCGTCGTAGGAATACATCGAAAAAAATTTTGAGAAGAGAGGTGTGAGGCTATCAAGGCAATTTCGAGGAACAAACGATGTGAAACACAGAGTACACGTGGTGTGGAGAAGAGGCATCGGAGATAAAAAAAGCTATGTTCTTTAGAGAACATAGCTTGCTATTTTGGAAACCACTTTTATGTGGTGTAACTATTTGAAATAATGGTCGGGACGAGAGGATTCGAACCTCCGACCCCAGCGTCCCGAAGGGACATGTCATGCATACGCATGTAACTGTTATGATATATAAATATTTTCTTCCTGGAGAACATGCTTTGTTCTCCCAAGTCCGCCGATTGCAGCCTGTTTGATGGCTGTATTTGTCTCCTGATATACCTTCAATGTCATCTGCGGATCCGCGTGTCCGACGATCTCAGCGACGGCTCCTACATCGCCACCGGCGGAGAGCATATCGCTGATGCTTTTATGTCTGAGAGAGTAGGGGCGTAGTGGCCTGGTGATACCGGCCCGCTTCTTTGCTGCAGACCAGGCAGTCTTCATGCTTGTCTTGATCGGCCTATGGTTCCAGTGGATGACATACTTCAGATGTGTCTTATCCTTCTTCAGGTTTTCCTGATCTTCCTTCTTCCACTGGTGGAGGTGTTCTGCAAGATCCGGATGGATTGGAACAACTCTAGTGGGAATGCCGCCTTTCTTTGCCGAAATGATGGTGATGGTACCAGTATCGAGATCAACGTGATCCCAGGTGATGCCGTAAGCTTCTTCTCTGCCTGGTCTCAGGCCTGTGTAATAGCTGATGAGTATTAGTCGCCGGCAGTGGGGCGCTGCATGCTTCAGGATTGCTGAAAACTCTTCTTCTGTTGGTGGCAGGATTTTCTTGTCATCCCGTTTCGGCATTTCATATCCAGCCATAGGGGATGCAAGCAGCATGCGGCGCCGGACTCCCCAGTTGAGTATCGCCCTAACAATGGATAGCTCTCGATGGATAGTTGATTTAGAGATGGGCCTACCAGTATCTTTTCGCCTCCCATTGCCAAGGTTCACCTTTACCGTGTCCTGCAGGCGGCTGATCACGTATTTATCCAGCTTGGAATGGTTGATGGCAGTTGCAGGTAGATCGCCAAACCTGGGAAGAATGACATTCTCAAGTTTGTAATAGGTGTTGTCCTGGTCGGTCACGCTCATGGAGCCAACTTTGGCGACAACATAGGCGCTGGCCAATTCATGGAAAGTCGGACCTGTTGCAGGCGGATTGCCACGACGATCGGGAAGGGTGGCCTCAAAACGCTCTGCAGCCTCAATGGTTTTGAACGTGCGGCTGGTTGAGTTAGGGCGTTCCGGATCCCGGCCTTTGCGGAACTCGACTTTGAAGGTCCCGTTTTGTCGCTGTCGAATGCTCATTCGTATTTCGCTAGAGAGGTTAGACCGTTTTGTGAGCAGAAACTGTCACCATTATTTACACGATTTTAAATTCCTGCGATATGAAATGGGACAGATGGGGTACATCTGCCCCTCTATGATTATTGAAGGCCTTAATATCTTATAATTTTGTATAAGAGACAACTGAACCATTAGGCATATAGATGGTCTTATTATCAGTACTGAAATAATAATAGTCAGTTTTGCCTGGTCTCAGAACAGTTACCTTGCCATCATCCGCAACTTTCCAAGATGCATTTACAATCTTGCCATCTTTTTTTCTGTTGAACGTGGCGGTGCCACTTTCATTATACGTTACAATTGCATTGGGTCCATCAAGCCGGGCTCCGTTAAGGAATTCTGTGACCTCTGATTTCCCCATGAAAGTAACCCCAGGGTTAAGCTCCTGAATTGATTTTGCCGGCACGCAAGCAATTAATCCGAAAGCCGTAATTAGTACAAGAAATACATGCAGAGATGAAATTTTCATAATGCTTGGCTCCTCTTGGTAAGTGTCAGGATTGATTGTTGAACTTCGCCTTATTGCGTTGTACAAAAATAAGAATCTAATGCAATAGGTATAAATACCTAGCTTTTAGTAGGTACTAGTTCGATGAGTTTGGCAGGTAGAATGGAAAGATTATGATTATAGGCACATAGTAGTATATGGTAAGTGGTTCATTCTTTTGGTATCGAGTCGAAAAGATTAGCTGACCAGCCAAGAATTTTCATACCAGCCTAGAAGTTCTTTTTTCCCTCAATTCCATCCAATCATTCTCCTTATATCACTGTAGTGTAAGCGCTCAACAAACGCCATCTTTTCATATCGTTAACAATCTGTTTCATTGTGGCAAACCAGACCACGGGAGGGCACAATGAAAACAGAGCATAGCAAGAATCGGTCGGCCAAGCAGGAATATTGGCAGGAACACATCCGCTCATGGGAGAGTAGCGGCCTGACGCAATCATCATATTGCCGGGAGAACATGCTCTCTTTGGCGACATTTGGTTACTGGCGTCGAAAGAGCTCATTGAAGGTTTCTCACGAACCGCAACCGCGTTTTTTTCCTCTTGCGGTACAATCCCAGGTCCAGGAAAAGCAGAGTTCAGGTTTCAATACTGTCCGGTTGG
>NZ_FRFE01000058.1 GCF_900143695.1 Desulfopila aestuarii DSM 18488 | reverse complement strand
CGCCCATTGGCAACATATTCGTACATCAAACCCTATCGAGTCAACGTTTGCCACCGTACGACTTCGGACAGCAAAAACAAGGGGATGTGTCGCAAGACATACTATCTTGTCGATGGTTTACAAGCTCGGCCAGAGCGCTCAGAAGAAATGGCGTCGGCTAAGGGGATTCAAGCTGCTTGCTGAGGTCATTCGAGGGGTGAGATTCAAGGATGGCGAGAGGGTTGAACCAGTAAAAGAAGGTGAGCTGAACAGGGTGGTCAATATCTAAGAATGATTCTTCAAACACCAGACTTGACTATAACTCAGAGTATATGGCAAATAGCAGTATATGGCAAGCGTATATAGCACTGCTCTGAAAATTATTTTTGCCTAGTCTTTTCTTTCTGATGCGGATTTCGGTCTATTGTCTTCGTCATATTTTGATTCAGTTGCTGTCGGTTTTTGGCTCGATCGAGCTGACCGGTGCCGTGCGGATATGCGACCGGGACCCTGAGCGCGTCTCAGATGACAAATGGAGGAGTGTGACAACTGGCGACCGATATTGATGTGTTATCGGTCGCCATGGACGGGATTCTGCTTTATAAGATTTGGATTAACAGGAAAGTATCAGTCATCCGGGTTAACACATAAGGGAGCAATAGTGCACTTGTACATCTCAAAATATGGGGATTTGCGTTAAGGGTTGGTCTGATGGTGGCTATCAGAATTACTCTAAATTGGCCTTTTCTGAAATCCATGTTTTCGCATCTTCAACTGTACGAAAAGCATTTGTTTCGAAAGAGGGGGATGTTGCGTATGCTTCCCACATTCTTAACAGACCATAGACTAAATCCTGATTTCCAACTACAGCAATCAACATAGCCGGATTTAACATTGCAGCTTTTGAGTCTTGAAGTGCTAACTTCTCGATTTCTTTAGAGGTCAGATTAACTTCTGTAACATCTGAATAGTCGCATAATTGGTACGCTAAACCCTTAATTTTGTCGGGGGTCGCATAAAGGACATTATTCGCATCTACTATATCGCTATATGTAAGACATCCAGAGCCATAAAGGTACACTCCGCCATCACTCAAATATGTTATGTCAACTGGCATAGAAGCATCTCTTGGTTGTTACCCTATAACAGGCTGTTATGTAGAAACTCTAGCGTTTGCTAGTTGATAAAAAATCTACACAAAGATTATCTGTTAGGCAACATGATTGATTAGCACGCCAGAGTCGATCACATTTTCATACCATCAGTGTGTGCCCGATAATATTTTCCTATTTGGCGTTTAGCATGTATTGATTCATCCCTGGATCCGTGCTTTGTATTTATAGAGAGAGCATTATTTGCCAACTATTTGCCCCATCTTGAGCGTTGCCACCAACAGCTTGATAGACCAAACCGAACTGATCTACAGCCAAGCATCCAGGTTGCCAATGTTGAGGATCGCGGAGAGCATTACACCACCCTTGAACCTCGCCTTGAAAAAAGACGATTACACCACCTTTCTCTGTGTACCCGTTCCCTGCTCTCCACGTCACGGCTTTCTCTTTCAGATCTTCAAACATTGCTTGCCTGTGTCTTATTGTTTGATCATCCAAGTGTCTATCTTGAGAGCGTTTTGCTCGATCACTGTATTAAGGCGTATCCAATATTTATAGTCACTCGGCTTTTCCAATATCAATGCAATTCCTGCCCTCTTTCCGGTTTGAATGCTGTAGTAAAGTGATTGCCCGATGGCTTCGGCCCAATTGGGGCCAAAATCAAATTCAACAGCATTATTATTTGTGAGGCAATCGCAACAGGTGCGATCCGGCAAGACCACTTCAACCTCCCCCGATTGTTCATTGCACCACTTTGGGCTATACGGTTTCACTACACTGATTTTTGCATGGCCACACGCCTTTGTGGATTGTATCCTCTTTCTTGTTCTTGATCGAGAATTGATCGAATATATGTTGGCATATTATCGCTTCCAAGAATGCAGAATCCTTTCTTCTCATACCACGGTGCATTCCATGCAACGTATTTGTTAGTCGTCAAGGTGACTGCCTCACACTCATAATCTTGAGCCAAATCGAAAATTTTATCGAGCAATGCAGAGCCTATCCCCATACACTGATATCTTGGATGAACATCAATTTCTTTTAGATGGAGATACGAATCGATTAGCGTGGCAATGGCAAACCCAATAGGTTCAAGGCCGCTCTCAACAGCTACCACCAGAAGTCCCTGTTGTTGAGCTGTATAAAGATCCAGTTCAGACATGGTTTCGTTACGACGATGAGCTGGGAGGTCATTTTCGCTGAACATTGCGGCTGCTGCCTTTTCAATCTCTGCGAGCACTCTTATATGAGTCTCTTCAGCATTTCGAATTTCAATCATAGCGGCTATGCATTTTCATAAATGAGAGAGCCCCGTGCAGATCGTCCTGGGCTATACGGTTTCAGTGTATTTCATGGAGGCGGCGTTTTCGAGGTATTTTTATGTGACTTGCTCATGCATTATTTACCTCGCCTCCTGCCATTAACTCTTCGTCAATTTCAAACAAATCGGGCGTCGAACGCTGGACAACGATGCCGTGTTCCATGAGAAGCATCACAAGCTGTTCACCATTCATCACGGCAATGGGGAGTCTTGTCAGGTTGAGCGGCTTCTTTCATGGCCCCTGAGCTGAAATCGCTGGTGGTGATTATCAGTCCTTGCTCGTGCGCTCCAAGGCTACCGCGCACCTGCTGTACCACCGGAGCCTGAATATTGTTCTTGAGCTTCCATTTCTTGACCTGTACGGCCATCTTGATTCGGACAACATCGCCTACCACCCAGGTGCCCCGAACATCGATGCCGCCGTCGCCGCTAAGTTTGGTCACCTCAACCATCTCAAATCCCATTTCTGCCAGCAACTGCGAGATAAGCTCCTCAAACTCCCCGGGCTTCATGGCCAGTAATCTCTCGCGCAGGGCCTTCCGAACCTGGTGGTTGTGCTGCTCGATTTGGAACGCCAATCCCCGCCCCATCCATTGGCTCAAGCCTACATAGCCACGGCCATGCTGGACAACCTTTCCAATTGATGACGAGGCCGAGACACGAAATGAAGGAGATTCAGCATAGGAATAGATATCAGGCAGACACCTTAAACTAGCGCCATTCTGGTCTGTCCCCTGTTTCCACTCGTTGAAGCTGGTTGATGAAATCACCGAGATTGAACTGCGAATAAAGATCATGAAATAGCTGAAAACGCCAAACACCAGATATTGTGTATCATCTTCACTGATTGCATTGAGTGGTTATTTCGTAAGTTTTTAATAACCAATATCTGCAATAAAAAAAGATACATATCCTTACAACTACGATGGCAGTCGGGTGTATTGCCAGCCGATCCTTCATGGGTTCTTACAAGAGCAATAAGAGACAAAACCGGGCGTTAACAACGTTCATGTCAGCTCGATACGAATCTCCACCGGTGAATATACTCCAAGAGCAAAGAAGTTCTCATTATTCCATCATTAAAAAGCAGAAAGAACTTGCCTTCTATCGATGGGGATGCGACCATGGACTGGTAGTGCTTCAACCATATCCCTTGAATGAGGTTTTTCGTCAAGTGTCGCTCATGAAGAAAAGTATAGTATTCGTTTTGATGTTATTTTGGGTAAATAGCTTGTGTTGTGCTTCCACAGTAGATGCTGCCTCATCCCCTTCCGATGCTCTTTCAAAACAGGAAGAGAATGCAGTTTCCCCGCAGCAATCAATATCTTCCCGGTCCGATAACGACAATCTTGGCTTAACTGCTGAAGAACGGTCTTTTATTGAGATTCACCCGGTAATTCGTGCGCATAACGAACAGAACTGGGTGCCATTCAACTTTTATCGGGATGGAATCCCTCAGGGATACACCATAGATATCCTGAACCTATTGGCCCAAAAGCTCGGTATTAAGTTTGAGTATATCAGTGGTCCCACATGGGATTCGTTCATGAGTATGCTTAAGAGTAAAGATATCGACCTCATAGGCAATATGGTAGAAACCGAAGAGCGAAAGGAATTTGCCTCTTTCACTTTGCCGATCATCAGCAATCCACTCAATATTGTCAGTCAATATACAAAGCCGTTTCGGAATCTTGAAGAACTGCAAGGCCATAAAGTGGCTATCGTTAAAGGATTCTGGTATCAGCATTTGTTGGAAAAGCATACCCCGGAAATTGAACTTCTTCTGGTTGACAGCAGTGTGGATGCTTTGAAAGCAGTGGCTTTTGGCAAAGCGGATGCAACAATTGATATCGGTGCAGTAATGCAGCACCTCATGCTGGATTACAACATCCCGAATCTGATTATTTCCGGAGAGACGAAAATACCTGGAGGTGAAAATTTCTACAACAGTATCGGTGTCAGAAAAGACTGGACACTGTTAGTGAGCGCATTGAATAAAGCGTTGAGGGCGATCACATATCAGGAAGAACAACAGCTCAAACAGAAATGGTTTACCCTGCAACCATCAATGCCGACTGAGAGTATTGCACTTACTGTTGAAGAACAAGAGTATCTGACCAACAACCCGAAGGCTTCTATCGCACTCATGAGCGACTATGCTCCTTTCAGTTACCAAGAGAACGGGGAATTGAAAGGATTTGTCAAAGAATTGCTGGCCTTGCTTTCAAAGAAAACCGGCCTGGAATTTGAGGAGCATGTTGACCACTGGGGGAACAACCTTAGGAAATTCAAGGGTAAAGAGGTTGATGTTATTGCCGACATTTCCTACAAGGAAGAGCGAAAACCGTTCACCCTTTATACAACCCCTTATTATGAAATACCGGTGGTCTATTTTGTCAGGGATGATTTTAAAGAGTTTAAAGGATTAGAGAGTCTTAAGGGAAGACGAGTAGGGATTCAACGCGGGATTTTTTACGAAAAAGAACTTGGGGAAATAGAGGGTATCAACCTTATCCTTTTTGATAATTACGAAGATCAGTCAAAAGCTCTGGCGTATGGGAAAATTGATATACTCATTCAAAATCTATCAGTAATTAATCATCAAGTGAGAAAACATGGGCTCAGAAATATTCAGGTAGCGGGAGAGTTTGATCTTTCCGGTGTTGAAAAAGAAGACTTGCGACTTGGCATTAATCCTGAAAAAACAACACTCTATAATGTTCTTCAAAAGGGGCTGGCTGCCATCAGCGAATATGAAATCGCTTTGATAGCCAATCATTGGTTGAGTGCCGACATTATGGTGAAAAATATGCAGGAGACAAAGCTTTCACTGTCTTCAGCAGAGAAAAATTACCTAGCCAGTCGATCTGAGATCCGGATGAGTGTGAATCCTGACTGGATGCCAATGGAATCAATCAGCAAAAACGGCGAACATGAGGGCATGATCGCTGAATTCATGAGCCTCATCAGCCAGCGAATAGGCAAAGACATTACGCTGGTACCAACGAAAACTTTCAGCGAAACTTTACAGAATTCGAAATCGCGTAAATGTGACATAATTTCTTCGGCTCAACAGACACCTGCACAAAAAGAATATCTTAACTTCACAGAATCGTACTTGAGTATGCCCATTGTCATCGCCACACGTTCTGATCAACTGTTTATCGATGACATTAACAAGATTTCACACAAAATCTTTTCCGGTGTTAAGGGGTTCGCCTATATCCAAAACCTGAAAGCGACATACCCGGACATCACGATTATCGAAGTAGACGATATTGAAGAAGGCATTGAACTCGTTCGTTCAGGAAAAGCTTTTGGTCTTATCTGTTCCATGCCGGCAATGAGCTACAAGATTCAACAGTTAAGCCTGGCGGACATAAAGATAGCCGGAAAGTTTGACCTGAATCACGACCTCTCGATCGCTGTACGTAATGACGACCTGCTGCTGTTCTCAATTTTAGAGCAAGCAGTTGCCTCTTTATCGGAAGAGGAAAGGCTCAATGTCTATAACAAGTGGGTTTCCATCGTTTTCGAAAAGTCGTTCGATTACGCACTTCTTTGGAAAATCCTGGGCGTCTTCAGCGTAACGCTGGTTGGCATATTTTACTGGAATCATAGGCTGACCACCCTCAACCGTGCCATCCTCAAGGCAAACATGGCCAAAAGCGACTTTCTTGCCAACATGAGCCATGAAATTCGTACGCCAATGCATGCAATTATTGGTCTTTCAGAATTGGCTCTCAATCAGGAGATGAGCCCAAAGATCAAAGACTACCTGACCAAAATAAATGCTTCCGGAAAATCACTACTTGAACTCATCAACGGAATTCTTGATTTTTCAAAGATTGAAGCCGGCATGTTGGAGCTGGAAAATATTCGCTTTTCTCTAACAGAGCTCCTGGACAATCTTGCCAGCACGTTCTATCTGAATTCAGCCAAGAAAGGTATTGAATTAATAATTTCTGTAGACCGGGAAGTTCCTCTTTTGTTACTTGGAGACCCCTTAAGAGTAGGACAGATCCTTACCAATTTGATCAGCAACGCTATTAAATTCACCGATAGTGGTTTTATAACCATTCGCATAACATGCCTGGAAAAAAGCGAAAAAGAGGGTCGATTGCTGTTTGCTGTAGAAGACACTGGTGCCGGAATACCAGAAGAGCGGATTTCAGACCTGTTTGACCCCTTCGTTCAAGCCGACAATTCCACATCCAGAAAGCATGGTGGAACCGGTTTAGGCCTTTCTATTTGCAAACAACTGGCAGCAATGATGAATGGCAAAATCTGGGTTGAATCTGAACTTGGAAAAGGAAGTACGTTTTCTTTTGAAATCACCTTTGGCATTCAGAGCACTCCAGGCGATTCGGAACCCCGTATTGCTGCAGACATGCAAGGCTTGCATATCCTTGTGGTGGACGACAATCCTGTTTCAAAAAAAGTTGTAGCCACAATGCTGACAGACATGGAGCTCACTGTGAGTACAGCCTCGTCCGGTGACGATGCCATGTCGCTGTTGAGAGAGTCATTGCATGACAACCCGGTTCATCTGGTTGTCACGGACTGGCAGATGAAAGGCATGGATGGAATACAGCTCTGTAAAGCCATTCGAAACGAAGCAACGCTTTCAGCAATACCTATCATATTGATATCGGCATATGACCAGGATGGCTTGCTGACCCAAAAGTATGCGAACGCCGGATTCAATGCCTTTTTGCTTAAACCTGTGAATCGATCAATCCTGGGTGAGACAGTAGAAATGCTTTTGAAGAAAGAGGAGGGGGGCACCCATAACATCCGAGGAAAGAGTTTAGATGAAGCTCATACCATCGAAGCAATCAGCGGTGCAAAAATCCTTATTGTTGATGATAACGAAATAAACCGACAGATTGCAACAGAGTTACTTGAAAGCATTTCATTACATGTCACAACGGCTGTCAATGGCAAAGAGGCATTCTCAGCCATTCAGGACAGTTCGTTTGATGCGGTACTTATGGACATTCAGATGCCGGAAATGGATGGCTATGAAGCCACACAAAATATACGGAAATGGGAACAGGAACAACAAGTTGAGCCCGGCAAGAGCCTTTTGCCGATAATTGCAATGACAGCCCATGCCATGGTAGGCGAAAAGGAGCATTGCCTGAATATCGGGATGAATGGTTATGTCACAAAACCAATCGTAATAAAGGAATTATTCGATGTGCTCTGTCAATGGATCAAACCTTCTCGCAGGGATGTGACGGTAAACAGAAATGTGCCTGATGCGTTGGGTGGGGCGGTGCCTGAAACGGTTCCAGGTATAAATATAGACATGGGCCTGCAACGAGTAGCTGGCAACAGGCAACTGTATATCGATCTTCTGGGTAAATTTCTCACCACCCATTCTGAAACACCCAAAGAAATCCGCCAGGCCTTGGACGAGCAGGATATAGCAAAAGCAGCTCAACTGACACACACCCTCAAAGGGATTAGTGGAAATCTCAGTGCGGAGACTATTTTTTCACTGGCAACTGATCTGGAACACATGCTTCATCAAAAAGATCATTCAAAAGCCATGGATGTATTGGTGAGATTGGAAAATGAAACAGCTGTTTTAGGCGACGCACTAGGCGACTGGCTCAAGAGCGAGGCAGCAGTAACAGTACAATCCGACGTGCCACTACAACCTGGAATCCCGGAGGAGGATATCCGGATTGAGCCACTTATCACTGCACTGGCGACCCGTTTACAGGACAATGACTATGATGCTATGGACAGTATCCAGGAATTGAAAGCCCTCATGGCCTCAGAGAATATGGGAATTCTTCTACAGATAGAAGCATTGGTTGCTGATTTGCAGTTTAACGATGCGTACGCCAAACTACAGGTACTTTGTGACACCTTATCTTTACGGATTTAGAGGAGCCACATGTCAGCAAGCACGAAACAAAAAGTACTCATTGTTGATGATGTTATCGACAACATCAAGATCCTTATCGAGCTGCTCAAGCCGAATTATAAAACATACTTTGCCGATAATGGGCCAAAGGCACTGGAATTAGCCAGAAATAAATTACCAGATCTCATCTTACTCGATATCGTGATGCCGCACATGGATGGATATGAAGTGTGCCAGAAGCTCAAAGCAGACAGTTTGACTGAAGACATTCCTGTCATATTCATTTCCGCTATGAATGAGGTCGGTGATGAGGCGAAAGGGCTGGAGATCGGGGCGGTTGATTACATCACGAAACCGATTAGTCCGGCTATTGTCAAGGCGAGAATCAAAAATCATTTAAAGCTGCGGGAAGCTATGCAGGAGTTGAAACGATTGTTCAGTACCGCCTTGGATGCCAACCCCATGACTGGACTTCCAGGAAATAACAGCATCGCAAATCGCATCAAAAAAGATTTGGCGGATAACGCCAATGTCACGGTACTCTATGCAGATCTCGATAATTTTAAGGCATTTAACGACAAGTACGGTTTTGCATTAGGCGATGAAGTTATCAAATTTACCAGTGAAGTTTTCCACGAAGTCATTTCTGAAATGAATATCCAGGAGTCTTTTATTGGCCATATAGGCGGGGATGACTTTGTTTTGATCGTACCTTCGATTCTGGTGGAGGAAATTGCGGCACGTATCATCAAGAAATTCGATGATGGTATTAGCAGGTTTTATTCTCAAAGTGATATCGCGTCTCAAAGCATCCAGTCCGTCAACCGCAAAGGTGAAAAACAGACCTTCCCTATCATTTCCATTAGTCTTGCCGGTGTTGACTTATCACATCGCAGATACTCGACGTACCTTGAAGTGAATGATGTGTGTGCGATGACAAAAAAACAGGCCAAAGTAACTCCTGGGAGTACCTTCTTTTTAGATCGTCGCACGATGACCTGACCTAAATTAGTTCAGACTTGATCTGACACCTCACTTGAAAAGATGACCACTAGCAGGGAACAGTGGGTTATGTACCTTTGTTCAGAGAAACCCCTCATCTTGAAAACCTGGCTCATCGCCGGTCTTTTTCAACGCCGCTTCACTTATGCAGATAACGAGATATTGGCTTTTCGGTATTGCTTTTTCAATCTTTCTCTTCCATAGTCTCGGTCCTAGGTCCTCCTTATCAAACCAGACACCAAGATTGCGCGCCTTCAATCCGGTATAGATCTGCCGGACCATTTCAAGATCCTCATGCGCGTAACTGAGAAAGATTCGTGTTTTGTTGTTCTCGGTCATGGTATCTCGCGTAAGCAGGGAATCGTTGGAAACCACAGAAATTTATTACTGTATGGCGGATCGGTCAAACCAACCAAGCCGGTGATCCAGGCCGCGCAGCCTGGTCTAAAAACCGTTTGTTTTAAACTGGCCAGCCAACTTCTCTTAAATATTCAGCACTATATACTGTTCCACATTTTTGACAGATCCACTGTTCTTCGGTTAGATCTATGAAACAATGGCATATTGGAGGGTAAGGCTGCTCAATTTCAATGTCGCAAAAATCACAATAGAGCCTACCATCGATTTCCGAGATTTTATGATGCCGGCAATCCATCAAGTTCATGAATCAAACCTCGTTGTTTAGTTTATCGCCTTGGTGCCGATGGTCCTGGCCGCGCAGCCTGGGTTATCCGGTTTGAGCGATTTCGCCCGCAAGTATAAGGAGAATCCTGTCGGAATTGGTGGGCTTAAGCGTTGTGTTTTAGGTATTTAATTTTTGCGGTGACAACCGATAGCCCATCGCGTGCATAATGGCGTTGATACTGGAAAGCGCAGGGTTGCCGGTTTCGGAAAGAGCTTTTTGTACACCCTTTCGGCTTAATCCTGATTCTTCAGCTATTTTGGTCACGCCTTTTACACGGCTTAAGACGCGGAGTGAAGAGAGCAGCGCCCCTGTGTTGCCGTCCTCGGCATAGGCTTCGAAAATGAGTTTGATATAGTCGTCGATCTCTTCCGGATGGTCTCGAAAATACGATTCTTCAACAGCAGTGAAAGTTCTATAATTTTTCATTATTTAAATACTCCCGCCAATAGGCTTTTGCCTTTTTGATGTCTTGTGCCTGGCTCCCTTTGTCGCCGCCACAGAGCAGGACAACAATGTTTTCTGCATCTTCCCCAAAATAAACCCGATAGCCAGCCCCAAAGAACATTCGTAATTCGCTAACACCCTCACCAACCGGTTCACAGTCGCCAAAGTTTCCCTGCTCTAGGCGTGTAATACGAACAAGGATGCGCTTGCGCCCCATAACGTCTTTCAACCCATAGAGCCACTCGGTGAAAGGTTCTTTGCCATCTTTATCGGCAAAGACAATAACACGCGGTGGTTTTGCCAATCTTGCCACTTTTCTCTCTCCTTACATTATAACACTGCGTACCTCAGTACGCAACACGAGTATAGATAATTATTTTTGCTATTAAAGATAGCAGGTTTTAAAACCTTAAACATTCAAAGTATCAAAAAACTGTCCTGCAGCACTTCCAGATTAGATATTTTTATTCTTCATGGTACCAAAAAGAAAGAACCTGGTCAGTGCCGGTGTGATCTACACCCACTTGCCACACAAGCCGCTATCGCGGTTCAGGATCTTGGTTTTCCGATTGCAGAAGGTGGCAGTGGGATGTTGGCTGCGCTTCGGATCGTCGGCGATAGGGTGAGAGAAGTGATGGAAAAACGGAAGCATGGCTATACAGTTGGTGCACTTGGGGCAATTGACACGAGCAATTCGACCTGAATTGAATCAGATGATCCCAACTGGAGTAGTTTTTTTGATGTGGTTGGCCTAAACGAAATAAGGTAGGTCAATTTACTTACCATTTGAAGGAGTTATGGTTGTCAGTGGATTAGTAAGGTTGTAAAATGTCGTATTGTATTAGCAAATTGAGAATATGGAAAAGTAGCTACATCAAGGCAACAACGAGGTTCAACATGGAGTGCTCTTCTTATTGGTTATTGTTTTTATCTGCAACCATTGCAATAAATATTACACCTGGTCCGGATATGATTTACATCCTCTCCAAGACGATAGCTCAAGGACGAAAGATTGGATTGGCGTCATCTTTGGGGGTATGCACTGGGTCTTTGGTACATATTTTTGCAGCCGCATTTGGCCTGTCAGCGATACTTGCAACCTCTGTCATGGCCTTCAGTGTTGTTAAGTATATGGGGGCAGCATATCTTATTTATATGGGGATTCAGGCTTTAAGGTCGAGAGGAATCTCTTTTGATATTCCTGAAAAAAAACAGGAGCAATCAACATTTTGGAAAGCCTTCAAGCAAGGGGTGTTGATCGATATCCTAAACCCAAAAGTTGCCATTTTTTTTATGGCTTTTTTGCCACAATTTGTTCGTCCTGAACTGGGGCACGCACCGGCTCAGATTCTTATACTCGGTTTTCTCGTAAATTTAGGTGGCTTGGTAATTGAATCTGTCCTCGTTTTAACTGCTGCGCAAACAACGATTTTTTTTCGCAGCAACAGCCAATTCTCTACCTTGCTTGACCGAGTTTTAGGCTCCATGCTTATTGGTTTGGGGATCCGCTTAGCCTTAACCGAGAATCACACGAATTAGTACCGCATCGATTGCCATTTCAAAGGTTTGTAAGCGCTCAACAAACGCCATCTTTTCATATCGTTAACAATCTGTTTCATTGTGGCAAACCAGACCACGGGAGGGCACAATGAAAACAGAGCATAGCAAGAATCGGTCGGCCAAGCAGGAATATTGGCAGGAACACATCCGCTCATGGGAGAGTAGCGGCCTGACGCAATCATCATATTGCCGGGAGAACATGCTCTCTTTGGCGACATTTGGTTACTGGCGTCGAAAGAGCTCATTGAAGGTTTCTCACGAACCGCAACCGCGTTTTTTTCCTCTTGCGGTACAATCCCAGGTCCAGGAAAAGCAGAG
>NZ_FRFE01000098.1 GCF_900143695.1 Desulfopila aestuarii DSM 18488 | reverse complement strand
GGCGAGAGGGTTGAACCAGTAAAAGAAGGTGAGCTGACCAGGGTGGTCAATATCTAAGAATGATTCTTCAAACACCAGATTTGACTATAACTCATTTTAAGATTCCTCTGCTTGTAATTTCCCGTTTCTTTCCCGGTACAGTGTCAGGCCCTGTGTTTATAGGCTGGCTGCGGGTTCGACTCCCGCGTCTTCAAATGATGACGATAATTGCGTATATATCCTCATCGACAATGTCCTCCGCAGGATCGTGTGCCCAAAGCGGTGATGAAACGAGACATAGACTCATCAGTGCAGTAAGTCCGAAGATTTTTTTCATACCGATTCTCCCATGATCATACTTCCATACTCTTTTTGCCCTTTTCCAAGTTTTCTAGCTTTCCTTAGGCAAGGGCCAATTAGCCGTTCGGCCGGAACATACTCCTGCACTCTTTCGAGACGAGGAGGCTTGTAATCCAGAGCACCAGAACACCCGGACCTGTATAGCTAGGGAGCGGCGTCGGAAAGCAAAGGTTACAAGGAAGATGACTCGATGTAGGCGTACAACTTGTCACGTGGTGGGGACTCTCATTCTTCGACTTGGAACACGATGTTGTTTTCGTAGCAGAAAAAACATCTTTTGAATCAGGATGTTTCAATAGATATCTTTTTTTCCCAAAGCCCCACAAAACACTGGATTAATTTCATATATCCTGCAGATTCAACATGTTAAGCTTGTTGACTTTCAAAATTTATCCTGTTACAAAACGAGACACACAAAAGTACCAAGAGCAATTTTACTAGAAAACTGGGTGGATAACTCATGAAACCAAAAAGTATCGTAGGGGCAATATTTGCAGCCACGTTTAGCTTCGCTACGCTAACACAGGCAGCCGATGTGTCTGTTTTGGACCTTCTCACAAATGATCTTGTTGCGAACCAATCTACTGGCCTACTGTATGCCAGTGTTCCTGGAAATGCCGGAGGTGGATACGGTAATTCGGTTGTTGAGATCAATCCCTTTCAAGGCACTATTACTCAGGTTTTACCCGTCGGGAGCGAGCCTTCCGTCCTCTCGCTCTCCGACGATGGCACAACACTCTATGTTTCATTGAATGGTTCCAACTCCATCCGAAAAATTGATCTTCAGAGTATGACTATGGAACAACCGTTTTCTTTAGGATCTGACGATTACTACGTATCCGCTAATTAAACCCCACTTATTGATTGCGGCAAAAGGAGGTCGGCGGCTTTGAGCCTGTTCGGTAGCAGCTCTTCGTAATCGCTCTG
>NZ_FRFE01000027.1 GCF_900143695.1 Desulfopila aestuarii DSM 18488 | reverse complement strand
CGTTCGCGTTCGACTTGCATGTGTTAAGCACGCCGCCAGCGTTCGTTCTGAGCCAGGATCAAACTCTCCAGTTTGATATCCTAGACCATCCGTAAGGATGGTTTCTTATATAGTGCTTAATTATATAAGAGCTCCTTTGAATTTCAAAGTTGCCCTTAGCGAGATGTATCTCGCGTTGGGCCCGTTTGCTGTACGTGTTGTTATTCAGTTTTCAAGGATCGTTCTCAGTTTTGCACGAAGCAAAACCGCGCGGCACAAGGTCCGCGGCGAGCTGGTGAACATAAACTGTAAAATCGTTGATGTCAACAGCTTTTTTTTCTTGCTGCCGGGCTTTCCTTTCGGCACCCGACGGCGCGACATCTTACTGGGCTCAACTCAATCTGTCAAGCTTGTTGTATGTCTTTTTTTTCCTTGCTGCAATCGAGTTGCTGATCGGGCAAGGAAGGCGGCAAAGTACTGGATCAGGGTGCACCTGTCAACAGATACTTTTCGTAAAAGCTAAAAAAATAGAGTATCAGAAAGAGGAGAATGCTCATCGCATTATAAGTGAGTGAAAATGTTTGCGAAGAACTTCTCTTCCGCATACTTTCCTTCGTACATGCATTCTTTTTAACATCTGATTAAGATCATCATATTCGAAAAAACAACGGTAATCAAGGGGCCTATGGAAAGTCAAAACGAGTTGCTTCGCTCTCTGCCCAAAATAGATGAGTGTATATTATGGCTCGAATCAGTAATGGATGAATATGTACCGCACCGAATAATCAAGGAATGTGTTCAGAAGGTAATTGACCGTGAGAGGAAATCCATACTTGCCGGTGAAAAACAGCATTTGGTCATAAAGAGCCGAGGCGATTGGGAAAAGCTTTTTATTCAATCTATTCGAAAAAAAATGACAGCTAATTTCAGGCGAGTCATCAATGGTACCGGTGTTATCGTGCATACCAATCTCGGCAGGTCTTTACTGCCTGATGCGGCTCTCGAAGCTCTTGGCATGGTTGGTGGCTATTACTCGAATCTGGAGTTTGACCTGGAAACTGGTAGGCGAGGAAGTCGCTATAGTCTTGTGGAAGACTTGATTTGTGAATTGACAGGTGCAGAATCTGCAATTGTGGTTAACAATAACGCAGCTGCAGTACTTCTTGTACTTGATACACTCGCCAAGGGCACTGAAGTAATAGTTTCCCGGGGGCAATTAGTCGAGATTGGCGGCTCTTTTCGAATCCCCGACGTTATGGCTAAAAGTGGGGCAGATTTAGTTGAGGTTGGGGCCACCAACCGAACACATCTGCATGACTACGAGCAGGCGATTACTGAAAGGACGTCGATGCTGCTGAAGGTTCATACTTCAAATTTTCGGATGATAGGCTTTACCTCTGAGGTTTCTGGAGAAGATTTGTCAGCGCTTGCTAAAAAACACGGGTTGGTAACCATGGAGGATCTTGGCAGCGGTAGCCTTCTTGATCTTTCCCCATATGGGCTTGAAAAAGAACCCACTGTTCAGGAGGCAGTGAAAGCCGGCATTGATGTAGTAACCTTTAGTGGAGATAAACTCTTAGGGGGGCCTCAGGCAGGAGTCATTGTCGGGAGCCGAGAAGTAATCGGTAAGGTCAAGAAGAATCCTTTGAACCGGGCACTTCGAATCGACAAGTTCACCCTGGCAGCACTGGAAACAATCCTGAGATACTATTATGACACCAATAATGCTCTGGAAAGCATCCCCACTTTGAAAATGTTGACCGAACACCCCGACATTATAAAGGAACGCGCAGAAGCGATAACCGGAAAAATCAGGAATGACCTCTCTGGACAGTGTGATGTTACTATCGGTGCGACAGTGTCAAAGGTGGGAGGGGGAGCGATGCCTGAGTGTAAACTTGCCAGCTGGGCCGTTGAACTGCAGCCGAAAACCATGAGTATCAGCATGATGGAAAAGAGCTTTCGTCAGCTCCGGATGCCGATTATCGGTAGGGTTGAAAGTGAAAAGTTTCTTCTTGATGCTCGTACAATTCAGGATCGTGAGATATCTGAACTCGCAGACCTGATTAGAGATTTTTTCCGCACGGATGTTATTGAAAATGCTTGAGTCGTTTCCCTTTGGACGTATTCCTGATCACCTTGAAGAAGAGGATTTCACTCTTTTTGCCAATGGTTATCGTCAGCTCGTTTTAGCCAGGATTCCATCGTCTGGACTTGTACATTTTGTTCTTGGTGGGCCTTTGCCGAAGTTGAGCACGGATCCGCGTATCGACGCCGCAATATCGGCGCAAGTAGAATCAATGAAACAAGGAGAAATCACGACGAGCAAATTAGGAACAACGATATTACTGTCGTTTCCAGTAAAAAAGGAACAGTTTCTTGTTATTGCTGTCAGCCAAGTCGATCCAATGATAGCTGAGTTGGGCACATTAGATTGGCTGGAGGACATTCGTGAGAGTTTGTTGCGAGAGTTTCACGTGCTGAAAAACTCTTATCGGGACCTGGAGACAGGTTTATTGAACAGTTCCCATTTCTGGGACGTGCTTGAAAAGTCTAAGGGGTGTGATTCCGGTGTAATTCTCGTCCAGTTGCCTTCACGCGGGCGCCTTCCCAGGGACAGTTACCAGAATGGTCAGCGTGCAGCCACGGCGCTGGTGGGTTTTACCGACAGTCGGTTGCTAGTTCACCATCTTGGGCAAAGTGTTTTCGGAATCTTGGGTGCGAAGGAGGATCTCGGTTCAGTTGAACGGTTTTCTTCAGGCCTTGTGCAGCATCTAAAACGGGAGGGTTTTTTCAGGGTACATGTTGGATCCAGCAGCAAGAGTGCTGCAGATGTTGCCCCGCCATCAATGCTCGATGAGGCATGGACAGCCTTGCAGGTTGCCGCTAAGCGAGGGCCATTCAGTTTTTGTGACTACAGTTTTCTGGCTAATGCCGACACGCATCCGTTGCGTCCCGTCAATTCTGAACTAACCGAAAAATACCTACAGCTCAGTAAGAAAGATGCGGCATTTTGTCTGCTTTATCTTAGCAGCCCCCGGGATGCTGAAGAATTGACATTCATGCAGAGTCTGGTCGATTTACCCTCACAAGCGACAATTCTTGGCATTGATCGGGGGTGTCTCATTTATATATCAGGTGCTGACAGCGCTTCCGGGTTTATGGTCGCTGAGGATCTGTTGCGAATGCTTGCGGATGCTGCAGATGGGCAGGGTGCTTATGCAGGGATCAGCAGCTATCCCTATCAGGGTTTTTCCAAAGCAGAGGCCTTGCTGAATGCTCGCAAGGCACTATTGCATGCCGAATTCTTTGGACCAGGTCATGCCGTGCAATTTGACGCAGTCAGTCTGAATGTGAGCGGTGATATTCATTTTAGCGATGGTGATCTCGCGGGTGCCTTGCGTGAGTATCGCCGTGGTCTTGAGTGTGCGCCCGAGGATGTGAACCTGTTAAACAGCCTTGGGGTGACTTACGCTCTGCTCAATAAAAACAATCTGGCCAAAAACGCTTTTGAAAGGGTCATTGCTATCGACTCGAACAATTTTATGGCTCTCTACAACCTGGGGCTTGGCGCGAAATTACAGGGAGATCTGTTGGGAGCCCTGCAACTGTTCGAACGTGCCTATCGTGGATGTTCAGTCGATGATGATAAAGATTTTTGTCGCGAAGTTGAGGTCCAGCTCGGCAAACTCTATTGTCGTTCGGGTAGGTATCCTGAGAGTTTGCAATTCTTTCAAAGCTGGTCTGAGAAGGTCGGCGAACGGCAGCAGCGGCGGATTCTCAAATATTTAGGGGAAGCGCATTTGGGTAATGGTGATCCGATAGAAGCTATGGGATTTCTGCAGCGCGCCCTTCAGCAGAATGCTTTTGATCATGATGCCCTCAGCCTTCTTGGCTCAGCAATCTGGCAAGCTCATGAGGGGGATGATATTGCTCTTTCGCTCTGCCGCAAAAGCGTTGATCTTGCACCGGATAATCCAATTTTACGGTTTCGGCTTGCTCGTATTCAGCAACATCTCGGGCAATATGCTGAGGCACTTGAAAGTCTGGCTAACTGTAGGGGGCGAAGTGTTGATCAAACAGAAGTACAGCTTTTAAAGGCCAGTGTTTATATGAAATTAAATCGCCCGGACAGGGCGCGCTTCTGGGCTCGTAAGGTCCAGAAACAGTCTGTGGCAAAAAGTGAAACGAGTGGGCGAGCCCAGGCTCTGCTCGATGCTCTTGATCAGGCAAAATTGTCTCGAAATCTCAGTCGAGAGTCAGGGGCTGCAACCTTAGGACGATGACCAAGCCAACAATTAGGATATAACCATGGCATTGAATGAACGGAGAAGAATACGGCGTGAACCGAAGTATGTGCTGGATAATACCGTTGTCGGCGATTCCTGGCGGATGTTTAGAATCATGGCGGAATTTGTTGATGGCTTCGATGCGATGTCAGCAGTGGATATCCCGGCAGTAACCATATACGGTTCAGCCAGAACGCCTGTTGAGCACGAGTATTATCAGCTTGCTGAAAAAATTGCGGGTGAGCTTGCCAGGGCGGGAATGGCGGTAATTACCGGTGGCGGTCCAGGTATTATGGAAGCGGCCAACAAGGGGGCTGCGGAGGCGGGAGGTGTCTCAATCGGTCTCAACATCAGCCTTCCCCATGAGCAGACACCGAATCCTTACAGTAATTTCCCTTTACATTTCAAATACTTTTTCGTAAGAAAAGTAATGTTTATGAAGTATTCCATGGCATTTATCTGCATGCCTGGCGGTTTTGGTTCATTAGACGAGCTGTTTGAAGCGCTTACACTGATCCAGACCCAGCGGATCAAGCCTTTTCCAATTGTTTTGGTTGGAAGTGACTTTTGGTCTGGACTTGTTGACTGGATACGGGATAAACTTTTGTCCAGTGGCAATATTAGTCCAGAGGATATTTCGCTGTTACAGGTACTTGATGATGCTGATGAGGTTGTGGATTATATACGTAAGTCGGTAGTAATCTGATAAATCGCCGGGTACGAATCTGTACGTGCCTTCTGGTGTTGTTTGGCTGGCAGATTGCGATGCCGGTTATAGGGCGGGATTTTAGCTGAATAAGGAAATAACATGGCTCAGATAGACGCGTTTTTTAAATTGATGAACGATGAGGGCGCCTCGGATCTCCATATGGTGTCTGGACAGCAGCCTGTACTCCGTATCCGCGGCGATATGGAGCGAGTGAAGTTCAAGAAGATGGAAAACGATGAGCTGCGCGGGATGCTCTATGAAATCTGTCCGGAGGAGAAGATTAAGGATTTCGAAGAGACCGGAGATATCGATTTTGGCTATGAAATTCCTGGCCTGGCTCGTTACCGTTGCAACTTTTTTCAGCAAAAATATGGGGTAGGCGCAGTTTTTCGTGAGATTCCCAGCGAAATCATGACCTGCGAACAACTTGGACTGCCTCCGGTTATTGCCCGGCTTGCCTATTTGCCGAAAGGGTTGGTGCTGGTGACAGGCCCTACCGGTTCCGGTAAGTCGACCACGCTTGCGGCTATCGTTGATGAATGCAACAAGAACAGGAAAGACCATATCCTGACAATTGAAGACCCGATCGAATTTGTGCATCGTAGTCAGAAGGCATTGATTAACCATCGTGAGGTGGGGACGCACACCAAGAGTTTTGCCGCTGCCTTGCGTGGAGCTCTTCGTGAGGATCCCGACATTATCATGGTGGGTGAGATGCGTGATCTGGAAACGATTTCTCTTGCAATGGAAGCTGCCATGACTGGTCACCTGGTTTTCGGCACGCTCCACACTATAAATGCAATGAAGACGGTGGATCGTATTATCGAGATCTTTCCGGCGAACCAGCAGGGGCAGGTGCGTTCAACCCTGGCAGACGCCCTGAGAGCAGTTGTTTCTCAGACGTTGTTCAAGCGCGTTGATGTGAAAGGCCGTTGTGCAGCGCTGGAGATAATGATTGCCACTCCGGCTGTCCGTAACCTGATTCGTGAAGGCAAGACCTTCCAATTGCTCTCTGTTATGCAGACCGGCAAGAAGTACGGTATGCAGACCTTGGATGACGCAATCCTTCACTATCTGGACAAAAAGATGATTAGTCCGGATGACGCCTACTCAAACTGCGTTGAAAAGGCCAAATTTGCCAAATACCTGCGCAAACCACCCACCGACTTTACCGAAGTCTGATGGACTCGTAAGAAAAGCCCGATCTACTTCGTTGTAGGGCTTCCACGGTAATTTGCTTGCCGTAGCATAGTTACTGCCGAATTGGCGTGGAAGGCTCAAAGCTCGTACATCGAACTATTTCCAGAGTCCATCTGTCGGCAAAACGTAATCCTTACGAGATCATTACGTCTAGCCTCTTGTCATTCTTTTCGTACCGTTATCCGCTCTGTTGTCTGCCACGTATCGTGACGACGACGGAGCGGATTTTTTTGTAAATCCTTCAACATGGCTATTTCTGTCGTTTGCTCTTTCAGCTCCAGCCTGATGGACCCTTTCTCGGAGGTTTCCAACAAGGGAATTTGCCTGATTGTGCAGTACTCCCTTAACTGCTCCGAGGGGAAAAGAGTTTTGCGTGATCTGCCCGCGGAGACGATGATAGTCTGTGGAGCCACCTGCTCAAGAAACTCTGGTGAGTTGGAAGAACTCGAGCCATGATGGGCCGCGAGCAGGATGTCGCTGCTCAATGTTTTCCCCATAGCTATCAGCCCTTTCTCTGTGTTGCTGTCGATGTCGCCTGGGAACAGCAATCGGGTATTTCCTCGCTGTAATGAGATGACAAGGCCTTCGTTATTGCCGCCGCCATATTCGAGACCTGTATTGGCAAGACAGATGACGGAAGTCTCTCCCGCTTGAAGTATGTCTCCTGAATACGCCTGGTTGACCTTCACGCCTTGTCGTCGTGCCATTTTGATCAGTTCTTCATACTGCTTGTTTCCACTTGAATAATTACTGATAAATAGCTGTTGTACCGAAAAATGTTCAAGAAGGAAGGGGACCCCATTCGTGTGGTCGCCGTCTGGGTGGGTAAGAACGATGGTTTCAAGTTTTGTGATGCCACTGTCCCATAGAAAAGGCGCTATAATCCGCTGTCCCACAGTTTCACGACTGAAGGCGGAGCCGCCTCCGTCGATAAGCATATGGGTATTGTCAGGAAAACGGATCAGGGTGGCGCTGCCTTGTCCTACATCCAGAAAATTAACAGCGGCTGTTTTGCTGTTGCTGATCAAGTGAGGTGAAACGGGGAAGATCAGTAAGGCAAGCAGGAGGATGTAAAGGCAGGCAGAGAGGTGGCGGCGGAACAGCTTGATGTTTAATCCTTGACTCAACAGCATCAAGGACAACGCGCAGTAATAGAGGATAACCAGGAAAACTGCTGGTCGCGGGAGCCAGAGGCTTGTTTTGGGTACCATCTGGATAAGCTCGGCGAAAGAGACAGCCAGATGTAAGCCACCGCTTCCAATCGTGAGGAGAGCAGTGGCAATGGTCGGTACAAAACCAATAAATGGTAGAGCGAGAAAGCCAAAAGGAAGAGCCCACAGGCAGATGAGAGGCTCCATGACGAGATTTGCAATGGGTCCAGCCAGCGGCAGACGATGAAAATGGTAGATAACAATGGGAGCAGTTCCAAGGACTGCAGCAGTTGAGGCGAAGAGGGCACTCAAAGCCCAATTTCTAAGACTCGCTGCAACCTGCCGGAAAGTCATAGGGCCTTTGTCAAGCTGATTGTGAATAAGAGGTTGGATGACTGGCATGATGAGGGCGATCGAAATAAACGCAGCGAAAGAGAGCTGGAAGGAGACGGTGAAAAGTGTCTGTGGTGACGAGGCAAGAATGAGGAGTGCGCCAAAGGCGATGAGCGATGAGAGGGTGCGGGTTCGGTCGTTGCAAAACGCGAAGATAAAGACCATGCTCATAATGCAGGCCCGAATTACCGGTGTATTGCTACCGGCAAGAAGGGTGTAGCCGAGAAGTAGCGGCAGGCAAATGAGTCCGGTCACCTTTTTTACATTGGTGTGAAGCAGCAACCATTCGGAACGCCGTAACAGCCAGTAGAGAAGGCTAAAGAGAAGTGCGCCGATGATAGTCAAATGAATACCGGAAATTGCCAGAATATGCATTGTGCCGCTTGCCTTGAAATACTCAAGTGTCGTATCGGGCAGGCGGGAACGATCGCCGAGGAGAATGGCCCGGTATAATCCGGCGATTTCATGATCGGTATGATCGTCAAGAAACTCGCCGACAGAGTTTCGCATTATCTCAGGAATATATCTGATATTCTGCAATAATGTGGTCGTGTCTGCAATAGCGTGCAGCTGGGCTGTTGAGCGGGAAAAAGCGGTGACCCAGATATTTTGGCGAGCCAATTCTGCGGGATAATCGAAAACGCCGGGGACGCCATAGGCTGCAGGGCGTTGCATGATAGCTCTGATTGCCAGCAGTGTGCCGGGGCGGTACTCTTGCGGCCAAGGGGCGGGGATTCGTAGCAGGATAGTTCCGATCGCAGGCTGATGCGGGAGATCAGTTCCGATTCGGATAGATTGCAGGTTGATCTTGGCTTGGCTGGTTGTGCCGTCAAAGCTTGGCATGGTGAGCAGCCGACCAACGGCCACGATATCGCGCTGTTGGTCGATCAAATTATAGATGTGATGTGGTTCATTTGGTTCCTGGCTGCTGATCGTGCCAGCTGTGATTCCGGCAATGAAGAAAAGTAAAATCGTTGTCAAATAGCCGGAAAGATCTGCTGCCTTGAGATAGCAGATAGGTAGAACGAGACCGGTAAGAATGGCGAACGCAAAAGTTACGTTGAGTGGAAGGTCCGCCAGGGAACCCGTCAAAATTCCAGCGGCAAACGCGACGACAAGGAAAGGGAGAAAGTTGTTGCTGATAAACTGCTGAACACTTTTCACGTTATTTCAAAAGGGAGGCTATCATATCTAGATGGCGGGCGACAACGCCTTGTCGGGAAACAATGACCTCACGTGCAGCGCTTCCCAGTTGCTGGCGCAGGGAGCTGTCATTGACCAGGTCGTTTAGGGCGGTCGTCAGTTCGTGCACGTCGGCAACCGTTCTACCGCCTCCGTGCGAGACAAGATCTTGAGCGATTTCCTGGAAATCTTCCATATGCGGGCCAAAGAGCACAGGTAAGCCCATTCTGGCAGGTTCGACAGGGTTGTGGCCTCCAGCCGCAACGAGGCTGCCACCAGTGAAAGCGATATCGCTGTGGCGATAGAGGTCGGCCAGTTCGCCAATGGTATCCACAAGCAGATAGTCGTTGGGGATCAAGGTTTTGTCTGTCCGTTTTATGCCGTTGAGGTTGAGACTCTGTCCGAGTTTAAGTATCTCATTTGCTCGTTCGGGTTTCCGAGGGACAATGATGAGATAGAGTTCCGGATGATCTTGACGAATATGCTGATAGGCGGAGAACAGCGATTCCTCTTCACCGGGGTGGGTGGAGCCGGCAATAAAGAGCAATTTATCATTCGGCAGGAGCAGGGTGATGTCAGAGGCCGAAGAGGTCTGATATGGCAGGTCGTATTTCAGGTTGCCGAGGGTCTGCAATTTCTGAGGAGCTATGCCAAGTAACTCGAACTTTGCTTTTTCCTCTTCAGCCTGTAGGCAGATACGGTCAAAACGGCGAAACATCGGCAGGAAGAACCAGGAATGTTTTTTATAGGCTGAAAAGGATTTCTGTGATATACGCCCGTTGACGAGCAGTGCGGGGATGTCGTGACGGTGGAGAGAGGCCATCAAATTGGGCCAGAAATCTGTTTCCACAAGGATAAAGATATCCGGGCGGAGGGCTTGCAGGTACAGCTCTATCACTGGCAGCAGGTCGAGAGGCGAGGCAAGGATATGATCCGCAGTCGATTCCAGCAGGGTGTGAGCGACTTTTTCTCCGGTTGCGGTGGAGGCTGTGACGATTATCCGGCTGTCCGGGTATTGGTTCCGAATGCCGGTAATGAGTGGTACGGCTGAAGTAACTTCGCCTACCGAGAGGGCGTGAACCCAGAAGGTTCTCTTCGTGTTGTCTTTTGCACGCACTATATTTGTCAGCTCGCGACCAAGACGAGCCGAAATCCTGGTGCGGTATTTGGCCTTTGCCGCAACCATGACGAGCAGCGCCGGCCAGAAGAGAAGTAAAGCGGCAAATTGGGCTATATTGTAAAAGAATATGAGCAAACGATAAACCTCCTGAGGTGATGGCGGAACTTACCACACGGTGTATGATAAAAAAAGAGTGTGAAGTGTAGGAAATGGTGAAAGTGTACCACTTGGAGTTAATACATATCATACAGTTACAGAACCGACGCGGAAATCGTCTATGAATATATTACTGGCTGAAGCGGATGAGATAGTCGACGGATGTCTCATTCTGACTGATAGACGTGCCGAACATATCGTCAAGGTCCTACGAGCGGATGTTGGCGACACCGTGAGGGTCGGGGTGGTCAATGGTTCAAAAGGCAGTGGTGTAATTGAGGCGATAACGCCGAAGCATCCACGTTCGGTCCGTTTGCGGATACGTTTGCAGGAAACTGCTCATGTTATGCCGCCCATAGACCTCATCCTGGCGCTTGCTCGGCCCATCATGATGCGGCGGATATTGAGCCAAGCCACCGCGCTTGGGGTTGGCAGATTCTATTGTATTCACGCCAACCGGGTGGAGAAAAGTTTCTGGGAAGCCTCCCTGCTTGATCCTGATGGGTACGGCGAGCATCTGCAGCAAGGACTCGAACAGGCGGTTGATACCCGTATGCCCGAAGTGCATTTTTTTCGGCGGTTCAAGCCGTTTGTCGAGGATTTTCTGCCAACCATCGACAGCGAATATCATAGAAAGATCATCGCCCATCCTGATGGCAATCAGACTCTGGGGCAGGTGATGACCGGTGTCCAGGGGCGGGTGCTGCTGGCCATTGGTCCGGAAGGTGGTTGGGTAGAGTATGAAGTCGACAAGTTTGGAGATGCCGGCTTTGTCAATTGCTCTCTGGGTGAGCGGATTCTCAAGGTAGATACCGCCGTGGTAGCACTGCATGCCAGGATCAGTCAACTGCTTGAATTAGAGAAGAGGTGACGTGAAAGTCGGTGCCCTTAATCCTGTTCGGGCTGAAAGTGCTCGTAGATCTGGCGGGCCAGGTCTGGGCCGATGCCTTCCACTTCAGAGAGTTGATCGAGTGAAGCGAGACGCACCTGTTTGAGGCTGCCAAAATGTTTAAGCAGCCGTTTTTTTCTCTCTCCACCAATGCCTGGAATGCGGTCAAGTTCTGAGTGGAAGGAGGCACTGTTGCGAAGTTTGCGGTGAAAGGTCACTCCGAAGCGGTGAGACTCGTCACGGATGCGCATCAGGTAGAGCAGTACCGGGTTGTGGGCAGGTAAGAGTATCGGATTTTTCCGGCCTGGCTTAAATAGTTTTTCACCTTCCTCTTCGCGCTCTTTGGCGATGCCTATCCAATCAAGTTGCTCACGGATACCGAGTTCGTCGGCAACGCCCAGGGCCATGTTCAGCTGGCCTTTGCCTCCATCAACCACAAAGAGATCGGGCAGATCGTTTTCCTCGAGTCCACGGCTCAGGCGGCGCAGCAGTACTTCCCGCATCATCGAGTAGTCATCTGGGCCTACAACCGTGCGGATTTTATAATGCCTGAACCGATTGCTGGCCGGTTCTCCCTTTTCAAAAGAGACCAGTGAACCTACTGCCTGTTGGCCGCTGATATTGGAGATGTCCAAACACTCAATGCGCTCAGGAGAGCGGGCAAGCTGCAATTTTTTTTGCATCGTGAGGGCGAGTGACTCCCAGGATTTCCGCTTCTTTTCTTTTTCGGCAAAGACCTGTTCACTGTTGGATCTGGCCATGGCCAATAGTTGCATTTTGTCGCCTCGCTGCGGGACCTGCAGGGTGACCCGTGCTTTTCGTATATCCGTGAGGCTTTCCTCCAGAAGTGCCATGTCGTCAGGCTCGAAAGGCAGCAGAATTTCTTTTGGCAGATAGCTGTCCTGATCGTAGAATTGATTAAGGGCCTGAGCCAAAATGAGCTGGTCTTCCCCGTAGGGGTCGTCGAAAAAGAAGGTGCGGCTGCCGCTGATCAAGCCATCGCGGATAAAAAGCAGGGCAATGGCCACTGCTGTGCCCTGTCGGCTGAATCCGAAAACGTCCTGGTCGTTGAGCTGCTGGCTGGCAACTACCTGCTTTTCAAGTGTGCGGTTGAGGGCGTTTATCTGGTCGCGCAAAAGTGCTGCCTGCTCGAAATCAAGGTCTGTTGCAGCCGCCTGCATCTGGGTGGTGAGGCGCTTGACCAGATCTCTGTTGCGACCTTCAAGAATCATGGTCACGCTGCTTACATGTTCGCTGTAGAGTTGGGCGTCGGCTTGTCCAGTGCAGGGTGCAAGACATTTTCCCATCTGGTGATTGAGGCAGGGTCGCTTTCGCGGCCGGAGGATGCCACCTTTGCATTTCCGTAAAGGAAAAAGGGCGGCAATCAATTTCAGGGTGGCCCACATCGCCGATGAGGATGAGTAGGGCCCAAAGTAGCGGGCACCGTCTTTTTTTCGTTTCCTGGCCATCATGACCCGTGGCCATTCCTCCTGGACTGTTACCTTGATGAGCGGGTAGTTTTTATCGTCGCGAAGGATGATATTGTATTTCGGCTTATGCTTCTTGATAAGGGAGGCTTCGAGAATCAGAGCCTCTTTTTCGGTGCGGGTCAGGATGGTGTCGACCTTGGCCACATAGCTCAGCATTATCCTGGTCTTGCTATACTCGGCTCCGTTGTGGCGGGCATAGGAGGAAAGGCGCTTGAATAGATCTTTAGCTTTACCGACATAGAGGACGGTCGATTTTTTATCGAGCATCAGATAGACGCCGGGTGCATGGGGGACTGAGCTGAGGAAATTTTCGGGAAACATGAAACGGTATGACCTCCAGGTGTAGCGGTCCTGGCTTTGTTAAGGCTTGTCAGCTAGACAAATTTGCTGGTGATGTCGGGCGCTGCATATTACTGTATATCGCTTTCGGTGTCATCTCAATCGGTGTCACGTTCAAAGTGACTTTACATAAGGAAATGTTTCGGTTAGGTTCTTGCCGCATGATAGATTGATAGACTCGTTCAGGTGCCCCTTTGTTGATGAATACAACCGAGGAGTGAAAAGGGAATACGGTGAAAATCCGTAACGTTGGGCCGGCGCTGTGTGCGGGGACGACGACTGCAGTATGCCACTGCCGGAATAGAAGAAAAAAATTCTGGTGGGAAGGCGCAGTCGGAGAGTGATCCGCGAGTCAGAAGACCTGCCTGAATGAGATAACGACTTGTTTGTCCAGAAAAAGTCCATGTTGCCGGATAGCCGGCGGCGTGGACTTTTTTTATGCCCGGGGGCAACGTAATACACTGCTTTTCAGGAGAACAGACGTCATGAAAACCCAACTGGAACTTGCACGCGAAGGAATTATCACTCCCCAGATGAAGAAGGCGGCAATTGATGAAGGCGTGGCCGAAACGTTGATCCGCGACGGTATTGCCTATGGTCACATTGTTCTGCCTTGTAGCCCAAGTCGGCCAAATCAGAATGTCGTGGCTATTGGCAGGGGACTGCGCACGAAGGTGAATGCCTCGATTGGTACTTCGTCGGATATCAATTCTATTGAACTTGAGATAAAGAAAGCAAAGGCGGCAGAAGAAGAGAAGGCTGATACCCTGATGGAACTCTCCACCGGCGGAGACCTCAATGCTATCCGTCAGGCTGTATTGGCTGAATGCAATCTTCCTGTTGGTAATGTGCCACTGTATCAGGCTTTTTCTGAGGCGGCAAAAAAATATCGCAATCCGAATAAGCTGGATAGTGAGTACCTGTTCGAGCTGATTGAGCGCCAGCTGGCCGACGGTATTTCTTTTATGGCAATCCATTGCGGAATCAATCGGTTTTCTATAGAGCGGTTGCGCAAGCAGGGGTTTCGCTATGGTGGCCTGGTCTCCAAAGGCGGCACGTTTATGGTTTCCTGGATGGAATATAACCAGAAGGAGAACCCGCTCTATGAACAGTTTGATCGGGTCTGTGCCCTGATGAAAAAATATGATGCGGTACTGTCGCTTGGTAATGGCATTCGCGCCGGAGCAATTCATGACAGCCATGACCGGGCCCAGATGGCTGAGATGATTATCAACTGCGAGCTCGCTGAACTTGGGCGAGAGATGGGCTGCCAGATGATGGTTGAAGGTCCCGGTCACGTGCCGCTTGATGAGATTGCCGGTAATATCATGCTGGAAAAAGCGATGAGCGGCGGCGCCCCCTACTATGTGCTTGGGCCGCTGCCTGCTGATTCCGGTGCCGGTTATGATCATATCACCGCGGCTATTGGTGCGGCTCACTCGGCGCATCATGGTGCCGATTTGATATGCTATATTACCCCAGCCGAGCATCTGGCACTGCCCAACGAGCAGGATGTGCGTGAAGGGGTTCGGGCTACTCGATTGGCTGCAAGAATTGGTGACATCGCCAAGTATCCAGAACGCCGTGAGCAGGAAAAAAGGGTGGCCTTGGCCCGGCGTGACAGTGCCTGGGAAGATCATTTCAAACTGCTCATGTTTCCTGAGCAGGCAAGAGCGATTCGTAAAGAGCGTACTCCTGAAAATGAGAGGACCTGCACCATGTGTGGCGATTTTTGTGCAAATGAGAGAGGCTATGCACTCTTTAAGGACGATATTCGCGGCGATCGCTGTCGGAAAGTTGAGGCGATTATTGAAGAGTGATGTGTAAGCCTATAATGCAGCGTTAAAAAGCGCTTGAGTGTACTCCTGCACGGGAGCGGCGAAAACCTCCTGTGCAGGCCCCGTCTCAACGATCCTGCCATCCTTCATTACGGCCACATAGTCCGAAATGGCCCGTACCACCCGCAGGTCATGGGAAATAAAGAGATAGCTCATATTGTATCGCTGTTGCAGATCGATGAGCAGCTTGATGATCTGGGCCTGGATGGTCACATCGAGGGCCGAGGTTGGCTCGTCGAGAATGAGAAGTTTTGGTTTAAGAATAATCGCACGGGCGATGGCGATACGTTGACGTTGGCCGCCGGAAAACTCATGGGGATAGCGCCAGGCCATTTCCGGTTCCAGGCCAACCTCTTTCAGTGCGCCAAAAACCATTTCGTCCCGTTCCTCACTGGTGGCATGCGAGAAGTGAATAGACAACCCTTCCTCAATGATCTGGTAGACTGAGAGACGAGGAGAGAGAGAGGAAAAAGGGTCCTGAAACACCACCTGGATATTGCTGCGCAAAGGCCGCATCTGACGGTTGGAGAGTTGTTGCAGGTCAATCCCCTCAAACCGGATCTGGCCACTGCTGTGGACGAGCTTGGCAATACTCATGGCAAGAGTGGTTTTGCCTGATCCCGATTCGCCGATAATGCCGCAGGTCATGCCTTGCTGCAAGGTGAGATGGGCGTCATCAACTGCAGCGATAATACGTTTCCTGCGCTTAAAGGGACTGACCCAGCCAGTCTGCAGTTGAAAGTGGCAGTTGAGGTTTCTGGTCTCCAACAGCAACGGGCCGGGCTCTTTAGGGGTCGGGCTGCCCGAAGGGATCGAGGACATGAGATGACGGGTGTAGGGATGTTGCGGGTTGTTCATGATCGTGTCGCAGTCGCCGGACTCGACGATGGCTCCATCTTTCATAATATGCACCGAGTCGGCAACCTTTCTTACCAGGGTCAGGTCGTGGGAAATAAGGAGAACGGCCATGCCGAACTCCTCTCGCAGATCCTGCATCAAGTCGAGAATCTGGGATTGGATAGTGACATCAAGGGCAGTGGTCGGTTCATCGGCAATGAGTAGTTTTGGGCGACAGGCGAGTGCCATGGCAATCATGATACGCTGTCGCTGCCCGCCGGAAAGCTGATGTGGATAGACTTTCAGTCGTGCTTCCGGTTCCTGGATCCCGGTTCGTTCAAGAAGACGGATTGCTTCTCGTCTCGCTTCATCATGCGTCATGGACTGGTGGAGCACGAGTGGCTCTATCATCTGGTTGCCTACCGTGAATACCGGGTTCAACGAGGACATGGGCTCCTGGAAAATCATGGCGATGTCATTGCCGCGAATGGTGCGCATTTTCTCTAGGGGTAGTGTCAGGAGGTCCTGACCGGCAAAGAGGATGGACCCAGTAGTGCGGACGGTGCTACTTTCTTCAAGGAGCCGGAGAATGGAGAGGGCCGTGACCGATTTGCCAGAGCCTGATTCGCCAACCAGGGCAACGGTCTGGCCGATGTCTGCACAAAGTGTTACACCGGAGAGGGCGTGGTTGCTGGCTTCGGCGGATTCGTTGCTTTCGAACCAGAGGCTGAGGTCATGTATTTTAAGCAGCATTATGTCAGGCTTTATAACGGATCTCGAATCGCGGAAGTTTTTCGGTGGGTAGAATTTCCTCGACCTGGAGAGCTGTAACAACCGATCGTGGTGAGCCTGTCTGCAGCCACTCCACCAGGCTGTCCAATTGATGAACGGTGCCAGATGCGACTAGTTCCACCGATCCTTCAGGACGGTTTCTTACCCAACCTTTCAAGTTGAGGCGTTCTGCTTCCCGTTGGGTGTAGTCGCGAAAAAAGACACCCTGAACCCTGCCTTCGACAATGATATGGACTGTTTTCATGGAACGACCTCGGTGTGAGGCTGAGCTTTTGGTGCAAACCTGGTTGGATTTAAAAGTACAATGTACCACCGGAACTGACATGCAGCAGTAGATTTTTTCCAGATTTTTGTTGGTACGGTTGAATCTATGAAAGTTTAATGACTCAGAGGTTCGGCATGAGGCGTTTGGTGAGGTGCTAGCGTATAATCTTTTAAGAAGTTTGCAATGTGGTTGCTCGCTTCTTTTGCCATCTCCTTGAAGGAGAAACTGAGTCCGATGTTGAAGCGTTGGTTCGTTATCTCTTCGACGCGGACGACCTTACCAAGAAGCAGTAATTTGTCATCGTGCCCGTTCACTGCAATACTCATCTCGTGCATGGAGCCGAGTGGCAGGAGGGTATCGTTTTCCAGAAGGATGCCGCCCAGGCCAATATCTTTGCTTTCCGCCGAAAAAACATGATGATCCTCGAACCCAAGTTCTTTTATGAGGATGGGACGGTTGATCTTCACTCGCAAAAAACGTCGTTGCTCTTCCCGGAATTGAGAAATAGTGTTTTTTCCTGATCCTTTTGCAAGATAGACTGCGCTGTCGGCCATAAAAAGCAGGTCTTTGGCGTTGAGCGAATTAAGTGGGTAAGATGCAAGTCCTCCGCTGATGGTCAGCTGAAAGGTGTTGTCGTTTATAGTTATAGAGAGTTCTTCGATTTTGCAGCGAATCCGTTCAGCAAGAATTGCGGCGTCGACGCAAGCTGTATTTGGCATGAGCAGGACGAACTCTTCGCCGCCATAGCGAACGGCTATGTCGCTTTCACGCTTGTTGTTGCGAATCACTTCAGCGACCCGTTGCAAGGCATAGTCACCGGCAAGATGGCCGAAATTATCATTGATATCCTTGAAGTCGTCGATATCAAGAAACAGTATCGACAAGTCGTTGGTGTAACGTCGAGCGAGGGCTATTTGTTGTTCGTAGGTTTCGTCGAAGTATGGGCGGTTATAAAGTCCGGTAAGGTTGTCAAGGATGGTGCCGCTGACTGCCCGCTCGAAAGCGCCAGCGTCAACAACATAGGATTTGTGCAGATGATTCGTGAACGACTGTAGGTAGTCAGCGATGGCGGTGGTGAGGGTTATGTTTCTGCCGAGCTGCTGGATCATCTGCAAGCGATGATTTTGGACATCGAACCAATACTTTTTTGCGACCTTGGGTGGCAGGTCGATGCTGGTGAGCGTGGTGAAAATTATCGGGCAGACCACGTCCCCGTGATCTTTGATCAGCATATTCAGCTGATCGATAAAGTCCTCATCGTTCTTGGCAGTTGACCTGCGGTCGATGATTGCTGCTCGTATGGTTTCCATATGCCCACTTCCTTCGGCAAAAGGCTTTATTGCACTATAGCATGTTTCCATTTTATCAGAAGAATGTTGTTAGGCGCAATGCTTGAGTAAAAAGTAATACAGGGTAAAGTCAGTAGCTATTAAAATAACCAATAATACAAGAGACAAAAGGACTAAATAAAAAAACCGGCTACAGTTTTGAGAAAACTGTAGCCGGGGCTGGCAGAAATGTTGGTTTATTCAGGTATTTCAGGCCTGAGTTCTCAGCCGCCGCCTACCACGGGGAAGATGGCCAGAATGTCGGCTTCGCGTAGCTCGGTTTCAAAGGTGCAGTGTCTTGAATTGATCATTAGCACCCCAACCTCTTCCCGGTCAATACCCAGGCCGTCGACAACTTCGCCGACCTGGGTGTTTACTGGAAGGTCTTTTATCTCCTCCCTGAATCGGTTGTCCCGGAAGTAGGCAAAAAGTTTGACTTTAACTTGCATTAGAAATTCCAGAAGGTGTCAATCTCCTCGCCGGTAAAGTCAAAGACCACATTGTGCGGCGGTACCGGCTCGGTGTAGAAAAACTCCGGCAAACGATCATCAAGATTTGTAAAGCCTGCTTTTTCGTTAAAACCCCTCTCGGTTTTTAGAATATGTTTGCCGAGATTGGTGACGTCGTCAGCGGTGAGGTTGATGCCAAAACGAGCGTTGATCAAGTCGATCAGTGCAGGTAAACATTCGGCGTTGTCCAGGGCGGCAAAGGCGATGAACAGGCACATGCCTGTGGAGTCAATGGCTGCTGTGGCGATCTGCAGATTCCGGGAAAGTTCGACCTGGCCTTCTTTGCTCAGTGGGTCGCAGGAGCCGCCGACGTTGAGAATGTTGGTGGCAATGGTGTACCCCATGGTGTGATCGGCACCCTGTGTGGAGGTAGCATAGGTGATGCCAATACCTTTGATAGCGCGCGGGTCATAGGCTGGGATAGCCTGGTTTTTGACTACCGGTACTCTGGTGAGGCCATAGGTTTTACCGACAGAGCCGGCACCGTTCCCGATGATGCGGCCGAGTGCGGTACCCTTGCCGATTTCCTCTTTTAGAATGCGGCAAACACCGGCGCCGTCTCCAAATTCGAGAACACCTGCTTCCATGGCAACACCAAATGCTACCGAGGTCTCGATGCTGTCGATGCCGATATCATCCATTATTTGGTCGGCCTCTGCTATATGATCAAGGTTGTCCACGCAGCAGTCGGCGCCCATGGCCCAGATTGACTCATACTCAAAGCCGGAGGTGAGCTTGTTGCCCTTGGCATCATTATAGACTTGAGAGCACTGGATAACACAGCCTGCGTGGCAGTTGTGTTTTACCTTGCCACCGCGTTCCTTGATAGTGTCGTGCATGGTTTCGCCGGAAATCTTCTCGTGGCCGTCAAATTGGCCCTGGGTGAAGTTTCTGGTTGGCAGACCACCGGATTCGTTGATGATATTTACAAGGACGTTGGTGCCGTACTGGCCAAGAGCCTGGCTGACCGGATGATCGACCAGCGCTTTGGCGAATCGTCTGTTGGCATCCTTGAACGCATCGGGATTGGCGATTTCCACCTTACCATCACCTGGGTCGATGGAGATGAACTTGACATGCTTCGATCCCATAACAGCACCGAGACCGCCACGACCGTTGGAGCGGATGCCGCCATCAGGGTCCATGACCGAGATGTTGGCAGAAGACATCTTCATCTCGCCGGCTGGGCCGATGGCGATGATGCCACGTTTCCCGTCAAACCTTTTGCTGAGGGTGTCAACTACAGCAAAGTTGCCTTTGCCGATAAGCTCGGACTCTTCGCTGATACTTGCGCCATCCTGGTTGATCGAGATGCTGTACCACGTATCGCCTTGAGGCTGGCCTTCGATAATGAGGGCCTTGCAGCCACAACGAGCGAGCAGCTGAGCAGAAGTGCCACCGGCGTTGGCTTCTTTGATGGTGCCCGTCAGTGGACTTTTGGCGCCGACAGACAGGCGGCCTGAGTTGGCTGCGACAGTGCCGGAGAGGAGGCCGGGGGCGAACACCAGCTTGTTTTTCGGTCCGAGCGGATTGCAGGTCGGATCGACTTCGGCAGCAACAATGGTTGAGGTGAGACCGCGTCCACCATGGCCGGCCCAGGCGGCCGGAACGTCTTCAACACTGGTTGTGAGGGTATTCAGGTTCACCCGGAAAATTCTGTCTTTCATGTGTGTCCTCCTGTTTGATTGGGTTCTGCTTTTCGTCTTCTGAGCAGTCCGGTGCGTGCTTAGCAGCCGCCGCCTGTCATTGGTCAGTTTTGTTGATACATGATTTGGCCTATGTCTCGAAGGTCATAGCCTCCGAGAGCTAAAATCTTCTGGTGAAACATTGTGTTGGTACGAATGAGTTCAAGTACTTTTATGACTTTTGGATCTTTTATAAATAGAGCCGGAATAATGAGGTCGTAGCGTTCCTCGGTGACCGGGACGAAGTCGAGGCCAAGTGCCATGGCGGCTGCCCGGATACCCATTCCGGCGTCAGCGCTGCCACTCGCCACGGCAGCAGCGACGCTCATGTGAGTGTATTCTTCATGGTCGTAGCCAGCTAATTGCTCAGGGGGGATGCCAAGATCTCCCATAACTTTATCGGTTAACAGGCGTGTGCCTGCGCCGCCCTGACGGTTGATGAACATCAGATTTCTGTTCACCATGTCAGAAAAACCTGAAATATTATGAGGATTTCCTTTGGCGAGCATCAGCCCTTGTTCCCGGTAGCAGAGGTTGATTAACTGAAGTGGAACGTTGGGGAGCAGCCGTTTGATAAACGGGATGTTGTATTCACCGGTCGCCTCGTCGAGCAAATGGCAGCCGGCCATATGCGCTTCATTACGGCGGATGGCCATGATGCCGCCCATTGACCCAACATGCGCCGAAGAAATACGAGTAAACGGCTTTTCGCGGTGGAGCTGGTTGGCCATCAGGTCAAGGATGTTGTCATGGCTGCCAATAAAGACAAGGGTTGCATCGACCTCGGCCTTTGGCCGAAGCAGTTCTATGGAGACCTTCTCTCCGGCCCCGACACCTTCATTGCCGGCGGGAATGGTGAGCAGGCCGTCGCCTCGGACTAACGACATAACTGCGCCTGCGCCCTTGCCGGCGGGAGTAGCCATGAGTGTCTGACCCACTCTTCCAAGGGTGATACGAACAAACTCGTCAACACCCATGGCGGAATGGACAGGGCGCGACATCGTCGCTTCGATATGGCCATGCTGGTCGAGGTCGTGGTTGAGGAGTTTGGCAAGCATCTCTTTGACAAAGATGCGCATAGTAAGCACAGCAGAGACCGGGTAACCTGGCAAGCCGACAACCGGGGTGTTGTCGATGATGGCAAGAATGACAGGCTTTCCGGGTTTTATAGCAACTCCATGAACTATTACATCACCTATTTCGGCGAGTACCGAGGCGCTGTAATCCCGAGTTCCGGCTGAGGCTCCGGCATTCAATACTACAAGATCGTTTTCAGCTGCAGCCTTTTTAAGAGCAGCTCGTAACAGGTCGGGATCGTCCTGTACGGGTTTATGTCGATGGGCATCTGCTCCCCAGTCCTGTAGGTAGCCGGCTAAAATTCGGGAGTTGAACTCGATTATCTCGCCGGGTTTTGGGGCTGCATCTGGTTGGATAAGCTCACTGCCGGTGGGAATAACTGTTGCCTTCGGCTTTCGCTGCACAGGAATGGTGGTAACACCTGTAGCCAGCATGGCACCTTGGTCGATAGGTCGGATGCGATGACCTTCTGGCAGGATGAGCTCGGTGGCGACGATATCTTCTCCAATTGTCCGGATGTGCTGCCAGGGGGTTGCCGGCATATGCAGCTGAGCACCGCCGTTATCGAGGAAGTGGACATCCTCAATCATCACAACGGCATTAAATCCTTCAGGGATGGCGTTACCGGTATTGACCTGTTGGAATTTTTCCGGGGGAAGTATTACCGGCGAGGCTTCACTGGCTGCGGCGAGGTCTGCGAAGTTCACACTGATGCCGTCCATGGCGGAGGCATTATGGGCCGGTGATGAGCGATGGGCGAAGATGGGTTCAGCTGTAATACGACCGAGACAGTCATCAACTGAGACGGTTTCGGTGAGAACTTTTGTATAAAAGCCACAGGCAGATAGGGCTGAATGCCATTTCTTGCGGGCCTCTGCGAGCGGAGTATTTTTAACGTAAATATTGCGCATGGTCATCTGTAGAGAAAAACTTCAACTTTGGAGCCTTGGGTTGCGCCCTGGCTGTCTTCATCGATAAGGAAATATCCGTGGGCTCTGGCAAGGGTTGATATGGCTCCTGATCTGCCGAGAACCGGATCGGCCACCGGGCCACTATCGCCCTGTCGCATCTGCACCCGCACCAGGTCAAGTCTGCCTGCCGCTGAATTGATATTGCGGGCAAGGGTCGCAGTAATGGAAGGCTCGGAATAAGGGGCATCGGTGATGCCCGAAATTTTGTCTATCGCGGGTTTGACAAAAAGATCGAAGCAGACCATTGCCGAAACGGGATGGCCGGGTAAGCCGAACACCGGGGTTGAGTCGCTGAAACCAATAATTATGGGTTTGCCGGGTTTGAGTTTTACCCCGTGCACGAGCACACCTGGAGGGCCAAGCGCTTCAATTGCCTGTTCGCCGAGATCACGGACCCCTACGGAACTGCCACCAGAAAATAGAACAATATCATTTTCACTGACGGCGCGCTGCAGGGTGGGGAGAAATATTTCGCGACTGTCGGAGACGATGCCGTAATCGATCACTTCTGTACCGCACTTCCTGGCAAGAGCTCCAAGGGCAATGGAGTTGATATTTCGGATCTGTCCCCCTTGGGGCGTCTCGTAGTGGGGGATTATCTCGTCGCCTGTGGACATGACACCCACTCGAATTTTTCTGAATACCTCTACTTCAACACAACCGAGAGCAGCCAGCAGGCCGAGGTCCTGGGGGCGTAGCAGTCTGCCTGCGGGTACGGCTGTTTCGCCTTGCCTGATATCGTCGCCAATGCCGATAATGTTGGTGCCGCTGCCACAGCTTTTGACAATTTCCACCATGGTATCGTCAACGGGGACGGTATGCTCGTGCATGACAACAGCATCGGATCCGGAAGGCATGAATCCTCCGGTGGCGATGCGATAACAGTTGCCTTTTTCGACGGAGCCTGCTGGCATTTCGCCCATGGCGACACTGCCGCTTATCTGAAGGTAACAGGGCATCGATTCGCTTGCCCCGTAGGTGTCCCGGGCGATAACGGCGAATCCGTCCATGACACTACGTGGGTGAGGAGGAAGGTTTTCGTGTGATTGCAGGGCGGTGGCGAGAATCCGGTCAAGGCCATCAGGCAGGCTGACAATTTCGGTGGAGAGTTTCGTTTCTTCAAGATGCTTGAGCATAATCTCCCGTGCATCACTCACCGAAATAAGTGCGCTTCGGCCCAGCATGTCTTTGGTGGTCGGTCCAGTTGTCATGTTAGTTGCAAAATGTAAGCTTAATCGTGTCGAAAGTCGGGAGTAAGTGCGCAAGTGAGCTGGAAGACGTTTGATTCCCGTTCACCTCAGCATCCAGCAACAGCTGCATAAGCGGTGCACGGTTGGCAAGAAAAGCGGTGACGTTGGCGGCCTTTATTATTACCCCGTTTTGCAGGAGTTGCACCCCACGGTCTCTGGCTATTGCGTTGAATAGTTTCAAGATTACGGTGATCTCGTCAGTGGCAGAGTTGCTCTTCATCGTTTTTTTAACTGTGCGCAGGGCGGCATGAAGGCTGTTTCTGCGAAAAATAGCACCGGCCAATCCCGGCATGGCCGCAGAGATGGCAAGAACAGGGGCATCTCCGTCCAACGGGGTTTCCATATCATCGGTGGCGGTGCCGTTGAGGAAGATTGTCTGTACCTGCTCTGTGATATAGTTGGCTGTAAAGCCTGGAAGTGCTTCAAGAAACGCTCCAATAGAGACACCACGAGCTGCCGGAACTATTATTCCCGTCTGCAGCAATGAGGTGAACCTGTCTATGGCTTCTATCGTGGTGTAAAGTGTAAACGTTGGTGTGTCGCTAAGCTGTGTTTTCATGCAATTGGTTATGCTGTCGAGCCGCATCTCTGTTGAAGATTTATGGGCCCTTCAGGCCTTGTCGTTTGCTAACTCCAGTATATGATACACATGATTACAATAACAGAACAGGTTCTGTTCATAAATAAAAAAACCCGGTGAATATTTCGAAAAATAACCTGTATGGAGTCAAATGGAGAGTTATTACCTGGTTTTGTTGTAAGGCATATCTGTTGAGGGGCAGTGGTATTCTACCAGTATGTCAACGTTATACAGATGTAGGTGGAGTAGCAGGATTTTTTTTACTTTTGATAGGCTGTGAAGTCTTACGGCAATGCTTATAGTTGGGAAAATTTTATGGTTAGAGAGGCCAGAAATGCTTTGGTGCTATGTACAACCGTTGCGCCTGGGGCATTCTATATGGTATCGAATACTGGATACATTTCACACGGTGCGGTATTGCTGTCCTCTGTCAGTTGCATCCTGCCGACCGCATTGTCAGCGACTACTTTTGCCTGAAAATGTTTTTTTATTGCTCGTCAGGAACTTGCACTACTAATGCACCCGTTTCGGGAAAAAGTGGCTTGATAGATGAGGCCCTTTGGGTTGTTTTGCTTTTCCCTGTACAGAATACTAATGAATTGGAGTAGAAATGACCGCTTTACGTTTAAATTCACTTGATGGCTATTCGCGTTTCGATGGTCCTGTTGTCTTGATTATCATGGATGGTGTTGGTGTAGGATCACACGACGAGCGTGACGGGGTCTACGTTGCCAATACTCCGATGCTGGACAGTTTGATGCAGGAACCACTGACGATGACCCTGAATGCTCATGGTAAAGCGGTCGGCCTACCGTCAGATGATGACATGGGGAACTCGGAAGTGGGGCATAATGCTCTGGGAGCTGGGCGAGTCTTTGCCCAGGGGGCAAGGTTGGTAAATGAGGCCCTGGCCACAGGCGAAGTTTTTCGCGGCAAGGCCTGGTCGGAGTTGATGGGAAGAGCCGAGGCAGGCGGAACCTTGCATTTTATCGGGCTGGTGTCCGACGGTAATGTCCATAGTCATATCAAGCAGCTCTATGCATTGCTAGAGGCGTGTGCCGATCAGGAGGTGAAGAGGGTGCGGGTTCATGCACTGCTTGATGGACGAGATGTCGGACCGAAGAGCGCGCTGGATTTCATTTTACCGCTCGAAGAAAAATTGGCTGAGTTATCCCAGGAAGGTCGAGATTATCGGATTGCCTCAGGCGGCGGCCGGATGATCACCACAATGGACCGTTACAACGCCAATTGGGATGTCGTCCGCTATGGCTGGAATGCCCATGTGCTTGGTAAAGGTCGGCAGTTCGGTAGTGCCAGCGAGGCGATCCAAACCTATTACAACGAAGACGCGGCCATTACCGACCAGTACATGGAGAGCTTTGTGGTGGTTGAAGAGGGGGCTCCGGTGGGAACGATTGAGGACGGTGATGGGGTGGTCTTCTTTAATTTTCGTGGCGATCGGGCCATTGAGATTTCACGCGCCTTTGAAGAAGATGATTTTGCCATTTTCGACCGGGTCACACGTCCCAATGTGTTCTATGCCGGATTGATGCAGTATGACGGTGACGCCCAGATTCCTAAGAACTATCTTGTTGAGCCGCCGGCGATTGACAAAACTCTCAGCGAGTATCTCTGTGCGGCAGGCGTAACATCGTATGCCATTTCTGAGACCCAGAAATTTGGCCATGTTACCTATTTCTGGAACGGCAACCGTTCGGGCTATATTGATAAAGATCTGGAGATCTATGAAGAGGTTGGCTCCGACCTGGTGCCGTTTAACGAACGACCATGGATGAAGGCAGCAGAGATTACCGATAAGGTGATCACCCAGCTGCGCGGTGGTAAAGCCAAATTTATCAGGTTGAACTTTGCAAACTGCGATATGGTTGGTCATACCGGGGTTCCTGAGGCTATCCGAATTGCCGTGGAAACAGTAGATATGTGCCTTTCTCGCCTGCTAAAAGAAGTGGAGCGGGCAGGTGGCGTGGCGATAGTCACTGCCGACCATGGTAATGCCGACTGTATGTGGACCGAGAAAAAAGGCAAACGTACCCCCATGGTTGCTCATACCCTCAACCCTGTGCCGTTTATCGTCAAGGATTTTAGCAAGGCCAATGTGCTGGCAAAGACTGGAGTCGAGGGTGCCGGGCTTGCAAATGTGGCAGCCACCATCTGTGTGCTGCTGGGATTTGCCCCGCCGAAAGAATATGAACCGTCGCTTTTGGCAATCTCCAAAAATTAGAGCGAATACTAACTACGAATAGCATTGAATATGCACCTGCATGGTGCGGGAGTTTGTCCATAATGACAGAAAATTTGAGCAGGTCAGAAGTAAAACGGCAGTTTAAACAGACGGAACAGGTCGCGGCGGAGCTTGCCGATTTTACCGACAACGATCTGAAAAAATTGCCGTGCAGTGAGGAAGTTAAGTCGGAGATCCGGGCCATCCGTGGGGTGAAGGGCGGAGCGCGGAAGCGCCAGGTGAAATATCTGGCCAAGCTGATTCGCATGGAACCGTTGACCGAGATCTATGATTTCCTGGCAGAACGCAAAGGCTCCAATCTGAAAACGCAAAAGACCTTTCACGAGGGGGAGAGGATTCGAGACGCCATCATCAACGAGGCTGTGCGCAGTCACGATGCTGCCAGGCAGGAACAAGACGTCTGGGATATGGACTGGTCAAGCCCCGAAATCACTGCTGCCGTAGAGCGTTATCCTGACCTGCCTGAAGGCGATATTCGTAAAATAACCTACAGCTACGTCAAGACCAGGAACAGGGCCCATTATCGGGAGTTGTTCCGAATGATCAAGGCGGCCATCGACCAGGATGAACTACGAGGCAGATTAAGCTAGCCGGCGACGATCGATACTAGGTTGGTAAGTAATCCGGCTATTGTCAGCGCGATGCGGTGTGTTTGTAGTTGTAAATCCGGGTCGCTTTGACAAAGTTGTCCTGCCAGTAGGGCTCGTCCAGGCTGGAAATCATTACGCCTTTGGTGGACGATGCATGAATAAATCGGTTTTTCTCAAAGAAGATCCCAACATGTTTCTGGAAAATTCCGGTTTTGAAAAACAGAAGATCGCCAGGATGGAGAGTATCATTTGGGATTTTTCGGCCATAGCTGGCCTGTTCATCTACCGTGCGCGGCAGTTTTATACCAAAAATATCATTATAGGCAATGGCTGCAAGTCCTGAGCAGTCTACCGCCGCAGGTGACATGCCACCGATCTGATAGGGAATGCCTTGCCAGTTGTGGTAGAATTGCTGCAGTGCTTTTCTGGTGGAGGCTGCATCGACAGGTAAATCGTAACCGGAGCGTGGAATATACCTGACTTCGCGCCTGGCGCATCCTGAAGGAAGAACCAGTGGAACAAGAAGGATGACGGCCGGTAGCAGCCGCAAGAGAATGGTTTTAGGTAATGACATCTTTGAGATCATGGCGGTATATGTTTCGAGAGTTGCCTCAATAAGTTTGTACGGAAAGCTCGGTGTGGGTAGAAAATGGCCATGGTTCTGTTTGGTTGATACCGTAATAAACATGATTTTTCAATGCTGGGAATCTAAAGCCCCCCACGCTTTGCTGACATAATAGCGTTTTCAAAAAAGGATTGTGATGAATCTGTTCACCTACGGAACACTGATGGTTCCGGAAATAATGCATCAGGTTGCCGGGTGTACCCTGCAAAGTGTAGAGGTTTCGCTGGAAGGGTATGTTCGGTATGGGGTTCAGGGGGAGCAATACCCGGGTGTGACCGTACAAGACGGTAGCAGTGTAGATGGAATACTGTATCTCGATGTGGGGCCGGAGGCTTTACGACGGCTTGATGCCTTTGAAGGGAAGATGTATAGCCGTGAGCCGGTAACGGTTATGGGAAAGAACGATCAAAAGAGCCTGGAAGCCATGGTATATGTCTTCAGGCCGGAATATGAGCACCTGCTGACAGGCGAATCCTGGGATTTGCAAAGATTTCTGCAAAATGGCAGAGAGATATTTGAACAGCAATATACGGGATTTGAAGAGCTGCAGAGTTGAGATGTATTGAATGGTACACGCGCAGAAAACGCACGGCAGTGCGAGGTAATGTGCGAAAACGAATCGTTGCCGATCAGGTTGGGTGGTTATCAGGCAACGACGATGAATGTTTGCAAAACGTAAGGAGTAGGGATGGGATCAGTATTCCTTGATGCGGAAGGTCTGGAAAATTGTCAGCTGGATGAGTTGCGCCGGGTATGCGGGGGGCTGAAGATGTATCAGTGGACAGCGTCCAATGAGATAAGCAGTAGAATAGCCGGAGCAGAGCTTGTCATTTTGAACAAGGCTCGGATCACCCGTGAGATTCTCGTCGCAAACCCGACGTTGAGACTGATATGTGTTGTTGCCACCGGTACTGACTGTGTCGATCTGCAGGCGGCACGTGAGCTTGGGGTCACCGTGTGCAACTGCCAGGCATATGGCACCGATTCGGTGGTACAGCATGTTTTTACAAGCATCCTTGCCCTCCACACCAGCCTGTTGCGATATCATGGCGCCGTGCGGGCTGGTCGCTGGCAAAAAGCCGGCCAGTTCTGCTTTCTCGATTTTCCCATCACCGAGTTAAAAGGCAAAACCCTCGGTATTGTCGGTTTCGGTAATCTCGGAAAAGGGGTAGCGGCAATTGCCGAGGCGTTTGGCATGCGGGTGGTCGTGGCGGCGCGCCCCGGCAGCACCGACGATACACGCCCCTCTCTGGTAGAGATCCTGCCTCTGGTCGATGTGCTGACTTTGCACTGTCCCTTAAACGAACATACCCGGGGGCTTATAGGTATTAAGGAGTTGGCGATGATGAAGCCCACGGCGTTTCTGGTCAATGCGGCCCGTGGGGGAATTGTCGATGAGGATGCACTCGTCGAGGCTCTCAAGAATGGCACCATTGGTGGTGCAGCTGTTGATGTACTCACAGTTGAGCCGCCCAAGGACGGCAATCCCTTGCTTGATACTGAACTTCCCAATTTGATCGTTACGCCTCATGTTGCCTGGGCCAGTGAAGAGGCGCGGCAACGTTTGGTTGATCATACGGTGGAAAATATTACTGCGTGGCGAGCGGGGACGGGAGTGCGGGTGGTGAATAACTGATATTCCTGTCGAGACGACTGCGATAGCGTCTCGACAGGGAGTAGGTTTTTTTCGGTGAGGGTATTGTATGTAAAAGGACACATGATTGATGTGTTATCCTGAAAGGCTAGAATCTGAAGGAAGTCTATTGTAACGCAAATTCCACAGAAACGTTGCCAGTGATGGATATTGTGCCAGTGGTGGTCACATCGCCGGGATCGACAGGGGCAGCAGCAAGTTGAACTTCTCTGCTCATTGGGCGAAAAGGCATGGCTTCCGCCTCCTGGATGTGGTGCACTTCACCGAGTTTTGTGCCCAGTGTTTCCGCCATGGCCTGTGCTTTGGCTTTTGCGTCCTGCAGGGCTTGTTGCAAGGCGGTAATCCGCATCTGTGGTTCGTCGTTTCTGCCGTATTCGGTTTCACCGATCATGAGATTCTGGAAGCTGGCAAGTTTTGCGTGGACCCTGAAGGTGTCGCTAATTTGAGGTATTTTGATACCCAGGGTGCAGGCTGAGTAGTAGCCGAGAATTGTCCGGGTGTTGTTCTGCCATCCATATTCCGTTCCCTGAATGATGGTGGATGTTATGAGGTTCTCCTTTTCGATGCCGAGTGGCTGCACAGCTTTAGCAATATCCGTAAGTGTCTGAGTGACTGCGGCGTAGCTCTCCTCCACCGTTGGGCTGATCACTTTCAATTGCGTCTGGATTGTTGCGAGTTCCGCCTTGGCAGTGATGGTTGCTGTTCCGTTCACCAGGATTGTCCGGCTGTCTCCCTTGGAAAAAGAGTTGAGCGGCAACAGTAGGAGAAGGGTAACAGCGAGTATAGTGTAGCGCATGAGCAGTCTCCGTTGAAAAAGTGATTGTTCGTTTGTTGAAATTGAGAATCGTTGTTTGTGCAGTCTGTTGTGTTAAGGTTCTTTTTGTCATGTTATTGACGAAGAGGGGTAATGGCAACATTCTATTCATGCTGGGTATAGGTAAATATTACGTTGGTGTGGTATCGGAAACAAAAGAAGGCCGTAGATTCAACAGGGAAAACGTAAACGACAGCAATAGAGAGGAATATGTCTATTCGAGCAATTGCCCGTGATCTGTACCGGGCACAGCAGCAGGTCGATAAACTGGAAAAGGAAATGGCAGCAGCATCTCTAGCCGATCAGGATCTCTTGCGTGGTGAGTTGCGTCAGGCGAAAAAAGAGATGGAGATGATCAAGCGGATGCTGGATGGCGAGAAGGAATCAGGGAAGTTCAGAAATAAATTTCAGGGGTTTGGGAAGTAAAATAGGGCAAGAGGGGGGAAGAATGGAAATTACCAGGCTGGAACCCAAAAAACGGCAGGGGCTGGTTGTGGTCATTACAGGTAATGGTAAAGGGAAAACCACCAGTGCCATGGGAATGGCGCTGCGCTCCGCCGGCCACGGTTTGAAGGTATGTATCATCCAGTTCATGAAAGGTGACATCTATAGCGGGGAATGGGATGGAGTAAAGTTGCTAGGCGACCTGGTGGAACTGACCGCCACCGGCAAAGGCTTTTGCGGTATTCAGGGTAACCCTTATCCCTATGAAGAACACCGGAAAAACGCACAGGAGGCGCTGTTGCTGGTGGCAGAGAAGATGGCATCCGGAAAGTTTCAGGTGCTGATCCTTGATGAGATTAATAATGCACTTGAATTGAAGCTTGTGGATCTTGACCAGGTGCTCAGCATCTTAGCTCAAAGGCCGCCGGAGCTGCACCTCGTCATGACAGGCCGCAGTGCCCATCCCGATATCATTGCCGCAGCCGATACCGTCAGCGAAGTATGCGAAATCAAGCATGCCTACCGTAAAGATATCGAGCCGCAGCCTGGTATTGACTACTGATAAAATGTGTGAAGGAAGAGGGGAAGTTGGTCCATCAATGAATGGATTGTAATGGAAACACGGAATCGATATGGAATACTCTGGGGAATCTATCTTTACACAATGGCAAAATATGATCTCGGGTAATCCTATAGATCCAGTTCAGGTGCGTCCAGAAATACTCAATTCCTGGGAAGACTGTCTGGCTAAAGGGGTTGACGCTTACGGTGAAATGAGCCGATGTGATGATCTCGAAATGATATTGCAACGCTCAGCCGAACTGATAGCAGTGGCCAAGCCATTTATGGAGATGATTAATGAAGTGATTGCAGGGAGCGGGATGCGAATCGATTGTATAGATTTCGAAGGCTTTTTCCTCTGTTCCTGCGGTGATCCTGTCTTGATGAGAGAGTCTGAAATGAATGGTCTTGTAGCCGGGTGTGATGTGGGGTTGGACACACTTGGTACCAATGCTGCAGGACTGTGTTTGTCTCTCAAGCGTCCAGTTCAGGTTTTGGGGTGTGAGCATTTTAATAGAAACCTGCATAATCTGAACTGCTCGGCTACCCCGATATATGCTCCTGGATCAGTCTTATTAGGAGCGTTGAATATTCTAAGTTATGCTGCTCCTCAAAATCGACAAACGCTTGGGTTAACAAAAAGTGTAGCGATGTCGATAGAAAAGCAAATTGCCCTTTCTCGAACTGTAAAATCACTGAAGATTTCCAATACTCAACTCAATACAATCATGGAATATCTTCCTCAGGGTGTTATTTCTCTGAGCAATTCTGGTGAAATTGATGATTATAATCAGAAAGTGCTCGAAATGTTCAATATTGCGCCGAATATTAAAGGCGGTATCCGTACTGAAAAAATCAAGCAGATTATTCATCAACTTCCAGCACCTGCAGATAATATGCAATTATCTGACAGGGAATGTACAATCACTATTGGAAAACGAAAGAAATCCTTTCTTGTCAATACTCGAAGGATTGGGGGTGGTGAAAAAACACTATTGCTGGTTGAAGAAAGCAGTAGAATAATGAACTTATCCGCTGTTCAATCCAATAGAACAAGTTATACATTTGATGACATTATTGGAAACTGTCCGGAAATACAAAAAGCAATAGAACTCGCTTCCATGGTTGCAAACACGAACTCGAGTGTTTTGCTTGTTGGAGAATCTGGAGCCGGTAAAGAATTGTTTGCCCAGGCAATTCATGCAGCAAGTGATCGTTGCAGGCACCCTTTTGTTGCTATTAACTGTGGGGCAATACCTGCTGATATAATTGAAAGTGAGCTTTTCGGCTATGAGCCTGGTGCCTTTACAGGTGCTCGTGAAGCGGGAAAGGCTGGGCGCCTGGAGGCTGCTTCTGGTGGGACACTGTTCTTAGACGAGGTGGAGGCAATGCCGCTTAGCTTTCAAGTAAAGTTGCTGAGGGCATTTTCATCAAAGAGCATTGTTCGTGTAGGTGGGGTAAATGAAATTCCAGTAGATATCCGAATTATTTCAGCCTCTAAAGTAGACCTTCAAAGTGAGATCAATGCAGGGCGTTTCAGAGAAGATCTCTACTATAGAATTGCAACTTTCCCGTTGGAAATCCCACCTCTACATAAACGTGGCGGTGACATCAAATTGTTAGCAAAACAATTTCTTGGGATGCTGCAGTCTGATTATGTTCTGCCAGAACTCTCTGCCGACGAACCTTTTTTCGAAGCACTGGAGTCGCACTCATGGCGTGGGAATGTCAGAGAATTACGGAACACTATCGAGAGAGCGGTATTGATGTCATTAGGTAAGGAGAAGCTGGCAATAGAACATCTTCCGGAATCGATACAGCACTCATGGATGACGAAAAAACTCAAAAAACGTGCTGAGAGAACGATTCGTCAAGAACCAGATGATCAACGATCGTATCTCAAGATTGTTGAAGATACGGCTATTGCAATGGTGTTGGAAGAAGAGAGAGGCAATATTACTCGATCTGCCAAGCGCCTTGGGATTGCCCGATCCACTCTATACCAGAAGATACATGCCAGTCCACATCTTATCAGTGTAGCAAAATCGAACACCAGCCCAGATTGATCGATTATCGGACAGTTTGCCGGTGGCTGTCATTATTTGTCTGTTTTTGTAAGTTTAGTCTCTTTGATCGTAATTTATACAACCATTTTTCTGTTCGATTTTCGTACAATTCTTCTTCCTTTGGCTTCTGCCTTTATGGCACATATCCTTTTATTCCAATAGTTTGCTATGGTGGCACGATACGTGCTAGCGGTTCCTGAACCATAGAACAACTCTGTTGAAGTCAATGTGTTGGCATTCGTTCTCATTTGGTTAGATGTGCGATCAGGAGCTATCTTTCTTGATCTAATGTCATAATTCTATGAATATAAAGAGATTAGAGGGAGTAATTATGGGCTCGGGCTATTGGGAAAAGGTCTTACGTGTCGATCTATCAACTGCGACTGTTACAGAAGAGGTCGTACCTGTTGACGTTTGGAAGAAATATCTTGGGGGAGGAGGGTATGGCGCGAAGGTTCTATATGATGAGGTAGATGAACAAACAGGGGCGCTTGAGGAAGGTAATAAGCTGATATTTGCACCTGGACCGCTTCAAGCTGCCAAACAGACAGGGGCTGCCAAATTCACCGTTGCAGCAAAGTCTCCGATCACCGGAATTTATGGAGAAAGTGCTGCTGGTGCAGGCTGGGGAATGGCGCTAAAGAGCAGCGGATTTGACGCTTTGATTATTCAAGGCGCTGCGGCACAGCCATCATATCTTGTGATCAATGATAATTCTATTGAGATCCGCGACGCAAAAAAATACTGGGGCCTGGATGCCTTTGATTCTTCAGATCAGATTCTTGCCGATGCTGGAATTGATAAAGCAAGCATCTGCACCATCGGACAGGCCGGAGAAAACAAAGTCGCAATTGCTTGTATTGTGGTTGATAAGCACAGCTTTGCAGGTCGATGCGGCCTTGGTGCGGTAATGGGATCAAAGAATCTAAAAGCTGTGCTTGTTAAGGGTAGCAAGAAGGTTCCGGTTCATGATCAGGACAAATTGACAGAAATCAACAGGGATATTGGAAAAACAGTTCACGAAAATACGAAAGACTGGCTACGAATACACGGCACCCCATTTGTTGAAATAGGATGTGACAGCGATGGCGATACCCCAACCAGGAACTGGCAACAAGCACATTGGCCTGAAGGAGCAGAAAAACTGGGCTGTCCCAACTACACAGATGAGCTCAAGGCGAAGCCACACAGTTGCAATTCCTGTGTGATTGGTTGTCATAGAGATATAGAAATTACAGAGCCTGCGGAATATGCGATGAAGGGGCCGGGCCCGGAGTATGAATCTCTTGGTATGCTGGGCAACAACTGCCTCATGGATGATGTAAAAGCACTCTCTTTCATGAACGACCTTTGTAACCGCTATGGGGTTGATTGCATTTCAATGGGCTCTTTTCTCGGCTTTACCATGGATTGCCTTGAGAAGGGATATATGTCTCCTGATGATATAGGAGGGAGGAATCTGCAATGGGGTGATAAAGACAATATGATTGCTCTGATTCACGACCTTTGCAATGTAAAGCCAGGTTTTGGGGAGTTGTTTGTAAATGGAATAGTTCCAGCAGCTACAAAATTAGGTGATAAGGCCCTGGAATTAGCTCCTCATGTTAAAGGGTTGGATCTTCCTGCCCACGACCCCCGAGCGTTTTTCTCTCTCGCTCTCAATTACGCCACCGGAAGCGTGGGGCCACATCATGAACGCGGCAATCCGCAGGTTGCGACAGCTGGCTTCTTGTTGCCTGAGGCAGGTGTTGACAGCGTTGTAGATCGCTTTGAGATGGAAAACTCGGAATTTGTCGCTGCCAAATACCAGGATTACGGAACACTCACTCAATCTGTCTGTCACTGTAAATTCATGTTGTTTGGTGGCTATTCAATGTCAGTCATGCTTGAGAGTCTCAATGCCATAACCGGGTGGGGCTGGTCAATGGAGGATATGCTCCAGGCAGCCGAGCGGATTTTCACTCTGCAAAGATTAGTCAATGTGAAATACGGGGTTGACCGAAAAGACGATACACTACCAAAAGTGATATTTGAACCGAGCGTTGAAGGAAGTCGTGCCGGAAAGTGTCCGCATGATTTTGAGGCGGCATTGGACAGATATTATGACTTGAGGGGATGGGATGAAAACGGCATACCCAAGTCGGAAAAAATAACGGAACTTGGAATTAGTTAATATTTCACTCGCATTTCTGGATACAGTCCTCTGTTTTGAAGAGCCTACCTTTTACATGCTTAACGGTAGATCAAAACAGAGGACTATATGGTTAAGAAACTTATGCATCAACACAATACAAAATCTATTTCTGTCAAGCTTCACGCATCTTTGGGTCAATATAAACCTATTGATGCTGATTCCTTGACGTTTGACATGAAAATTTCTGAAGAGATGACTGTATTGGAGCTGTTAGTGCTTTTGTCCATCCCTAATGAAATCATCAAGATGATTTCTCTCAATGATAAGTTGGTAAAAAGTACAGCAACATTATCCGACGGTGATCGACTTATTCTTTTTTCAACTATTGCTGGTGGATAATATGGGGACATATTCCCTGGCAGCACGAAAAGCATATGGGTGCATATCACAAACAGCTGGGTGAGCTCAGGATTTTAAGACGAGCTATGATAGAATGGAAAAAAATATTTCATGTACGTGCCCAATTGTCTGCTTAATATTGAATATGTTTATAAAGTAACGATTACTATTTCCCTCTCAAAGATCCGCAACGACCTAGAAATACTTGACCTGCCCTTCCTGCTATCCGCCCATATTTCATGTGAAACGTTCAGTCGACGGTTTTCCTGCCATTGATTTGCTTGTCGATCGGTTCGAGTAGATGTAGTCAATATGACTAATGTTATGTAACGATTTGATATCGGTTGACATGTTTGGTGAAGTACGTATATCGTTAAATGACTAAATTTCATTATTGCATTAATAAATAGGAGGTTACCATATGACCATGACAAAGGCCGATATCGTAAGAGAAATTTACATGCGCTATGATGGAATGACCAAAGCGCAGTCGGTGGAAGCAGTAGAAGCCATATTGCGCCTGGCTAAGGAAACGTTAATCAGTGGAGAGGATCTTCTTTTGAGTGGCTTTGGAAAATTCAATGTCAAGGACAAGCGGGAAAGGAAGGGTCGCAATCCTCAAACCGGAAGTGAACTCATGCTTGCTCCAAGACGTGTGGTAACCTTTAGTCCATCTGGTATACTGCGGGATAAGGTGAACGGAGAGTAGTCAGTTTGTCTTGGTGCTGTAAATACATGTTGATAGTATAGCGTGAAGCGATAGGTTCTGACCTTACTGTGCCAGATTTGGATACTCCCAATGAGAGGCAATTCCTCAGGGAGTTCTTGATTCAATCATCCAAAAGCGTCAGCAAAACGATTTTTAAGTTCTTTTCTTGCCGTCTTCAATTGGGCGATTAAATCGAAAATCTCTTTTCCAGGGTCATTTTTTTGGCGCTTAAGGGCATTTTTCTGGGCTGGACAGATATACCAGGTGCAGATAAACGGTCGTTCACAGCGATTGAGACAGCACCCATGGGAAGTGAGATGCACGCATGTGTGATCTGCATTTTTTGTTATCTGTTGTTTGGGCAGCTGGTTGTCGGCCAGGTGGAGGAAAAGGAGATCTTTCAAGTCATACCAGACTGTTGCCATTGTGCAGCAAACTGTTGTACAGTCGCAGCAGGTAATAGCTCCAAGATCATTCAAAAGACCGTCCAACTCTGTGTACCAGGCTTCAATCTGCCTGGCAGTTACACGTAAATCTTCCACTTCCCAATCAAGACCCCCAACCGCGGTAGTTATCGACACAACTACTCGGGACCACTCTTCTTTGTCTTGCCACGGTATACATTTTCCCGTCGCGCCCATTTCCCTCCTTCTTCATCGTTTTGGTGGACCGATATGGCCCGCTATTCTTGTTGGCTGATCTTGCAATATTTCACCTGACCAGCCAAGCATTTACGAGTATCTCTAAGATGTTTTCGAGACCTGTCAGTGAAAACCATTTGACCTGGTCTCGATTTCTACAGATATCTTTTTTAAACGCCCTGTCGGAAAGGCGAAGATGTCAAGGGCAAGATTTTGGTTAACTATATACCGAGACGCTGCAAACCTGTTTGGGTGATGAGAAGTCGCTCGCACTCCTGATCGCTTTCCACTTCACCCATTTTATCCATTGTCCGAATTATCTGGTTCAATTCTTTAGGGTTGATATTGAGCTTCTCGGCAATCCTTCTCGATTCCATAACCTGTGGCTGGGTGTTGTGGAGGTTTTGTTCAAGAGTTTTCAAAACTTCGATTTTCGTTGCTAAGTAACCCATATGTGGACTCCTCAATAAGCGTTTTGAAATAATGGATCTTTGTCTTCCAGACTGAGTGCCTACCAGCCGGAAATGGCTGGATAGACACTCAGAATATCGTTTGATTCAACCAGAGCCTGACTATGGACTACCTTGCCTGCCCGGATAGCCATCACGAAACCGATCGGTTTATCGGTTGCATCGTTGCACATATCCAATATGGTTTCCAGTTTCTCAGGGCGTTCAATATAGAGTTAAAGTGGTCCTATATCGGCAAGCTTGAAATGTAGAGTTACCAACGCATTGCCTCGGCAACCTCTTCATCGGTAATATCCATCTTTTCCAGGGTATCTTTCTGCGGAGTGGAGTAGAAGGTTTCACTCAACCGATGATCGGCAGCGGTAATTCCCGCATCAGTGTTAAACTGATGCTCCCTGCGCAGGGTGTCTTTTACGAAATCATCAAATTCAGTGCTCGATATCTCGACGTCGTAATACGCTTTAATGAGATTCAGTAGTGGTGACATGTCGTTACGTACTGAGTAGCGAACAAAGTTGCATGTTCCCATCGCATCCATGCGTGATCCGATTACTTGAAACTTTTTCGATAAAGCGACTTTGCCCTCTTTGGTGATTGGGTCTTCCTCATCCCTCAAAGTGAAGCCAAAGGTGTGGTCTCCGCCCATGGGTGAGGAAAGGTAGGTCATCGCCATACCTTTTGTGCCACGAGGCTCGTAGGCAGGTAGAGCCTGGCCAAGCACATGTGGGGCGTGTTGTACACCGAAGACCTGTGCGGCTACCTTGCAGCCGGATGCCAGGATGCGACCCATAGGCGTGATATCCAGCACCTCGTTCATCAGTCCGATAATCGCTTTATCATCACCAAACTCGGCAACTCCGGCTTCCAGGGCTACGCCAATTGCAGCACCGACATCGAGAGTGTCGACTCCAGCATCATTAGCGATTCTGTTCATCTCTGCGATAGTATCAAGATTCTTCAGGCAGAGGTTAGAGCCCATCAGGGCCATTGTCTCATACTCAATAGGGGAGCAGAGCAACTCACCTTTCTCATTTGGATAGACGTTGGAGCATTGGATCGCACAAGGGTTCATGCAGGCATGCTGGGTCAATCCTGCTCCGCCACGAGCCTTGATGGTGTCGTACATTGTCTGGGCGTTTATCTTTTCCGCATCCACCATCGTGCCGCTGGTAAAATTCCTGGTTGGCAATACTTTCACAGCCTGGCAGATATCCACCATGGCAGCGGTGCCGTATTTGGTGAATAATGATGAGACAGGATTTTCTTTAAGGAGATTGATGATTTTTTTGCTGGCATCCCTGAATGCCTGCTGATCAGTGTATTGGGGCTTCTCCTCTCCATCGTTCATGATAACCATGGCAATTATCCGTTTGGAGCCCATTACTGCACCAAGACCACCACGACCAGCATAACGGGAACAAACACCATGTGGGTCAGAGCATGCAAGACCTGAGGCGAATAACAGGTTTTCGCCTGCGGGACCAATTGTTATACATCCAGCCTTTGCACCGAATTTTTCATTCAGCAGCTCAGATTTCTCATACACCCCTTTTCCAACAAGAAAGCTTCCATCGATGAGCTCGGTTTTATCTTTGCTGATAACGACAATTTTCCATGAGGAATCTCTGCTTGGCATATCTTCAAGGATAATGCATCGAAGGCCGTGCTGGGCCATTCTCAGACCAACTATTCCTCCGGCATTACTTTCTTTTATGCCTCCTGTGAGAGGGCTTTTGCCGCCGACACTCAGCCTGTTGGCGCTTGAGACAGTGGTGCCGGCAAGAGCACCGTTGCAAAAGAAGAGCTTGTTGCTCTTGCCAAAAGGGTCACAATCTGCAGGCACCTCTTTGCTGACCAGGTAGGAGGACAGGGTACGCCCACCCAAGAGAAACTCTCGTGAATCATATTGTTCTTTTACTGCTTTTCCTGTGACTGTATTAATGCGTAATGTTGAAAACACCGTGATTCTCCTTGGTTGTCCGTTATCGCAACCGAATAAAACAAATAACTTATATAGTACGTATGATGTGGTACGAATCTTTTACGAAAACGACCCTCAACTCAGCACTGTTATTGCAGGTTTCTCTTAAAATGGATCAGGCCAGCCCCTTTTTCCGGCGGTCCTTGATAAGGCTCCACAAAACATGGCTGCAAGGAAGGCGAAAGGAGCCTGGGTCGTAATACCTGCAAGAAAAAAAGCAAAACAAAGAACGGCAAACATATTCCGGTAAAAAGTCATTTTCATCTCTTACCAAGGTGTACCCAGAAACAGATGGGGTAGCAGTAGTGATATTTTGGGAAAGAAAACCACTAGAGCAAGGACTGGTATCCAGCAAAGCCCGATGAACCACAGGCATGGTTTCATCATCTCATCGATGGGCGCAGAGCCGAGTCTCCCGGATAAATAGAGAACTGGGGCTGCAGGCGGGGTAATGCACCCAAGGCCGGTATTGACGCCGATGATGGCCGCAAAATGAATGGGACTAAAACCCAGCTGCAAAACGATCGGCATCAGGATTGGTGTGGCAAGAACGACGACGCTGATGTCATCCATCAACATGCCCATGATCACGAGAAAAACATTGATCATGAACATAATGACCATGGGGTCACTGGAAACAGCCTGGAAGATACCCAGCAATACTTCAGGAAGATTTTCAAGAAGGTAAAGTCGGCTCAACATGGCAACTGAATAAAGCATGACCATGATAACGCCAGTGGTTATTGCTGACTCAACAAGGACCTCGTAGGTTCCTTTTAAAGTGAGCGCTTTATATACAAATAATCCAATGGGGATAGCATAGAGCACTGCCATGGCCGAGGCCTCTGTGGTGGTCATAAAGCCACCATAGATGCCACCCAGAACGATGAACGGCAGCATCAGCGAAGGCGCGGCTTGCTTTGTTCTCTTTCTGAGAAGCTCCAATTTCTGCGAGCCTGTTCTTTTTTCGGCGACAACGACGGTTTTATTCTTTCGTAAAAGCCATCTGTTGACAATGCACAAAAGCGCTATGACCATGAAACCCGGTACGACAGTGGCCAGGAAACATGCAAGGACCGGTTGGCCGGTAATCCAGGCAAAGATAATAAGCGTTGCATTTGGTGGGATGAGTAGCCCGAGAAGAGAGGCGTTGGCCAAAAGTGCTGCGGCAAGGCCTCTTGGATATCCTTCAGACTTGAATCTTGGAAAGGTAATGGTGCCGACACATGAAAGGGTGGCACAGGCAGCTCCGCAGATTGAACCGACAATAGCACAGGAGATGGTGGCAACGATACCAAGACCACCTTTGAGGTCTCCTACAAAAACATCGACAAAATCAATAAGTTTCTCGCCTATCTTTCCGCGCTCCATTATGCCGCCAGCCGCAATGAAAAGGGCGATAGCGATAAGGGGGACGGAATCCATCTGCTTGTAACCATAGGGCAACAGCTGGCTTGCAGGGTATCCCATTCCGTCTATTCCACCGAAAAAGACCAGCCAGGCACCAGATGCCATAAAACTTACTGGCACGGGGACACCGATAATGAGGCATAAAACGAGGATTATCAGGGCAACATAAATCATCTATCTCTGAGCCTCCGTAGTAGTGTTCGTGTACTCATGAAAAGGTCTCTGAGGAAGTAATATGACATGAATGCGAGTCCTAGAAAGACAGATAAATATCCTGTCCACAGACTTATTCTCCAGACGTTTGTTTTGGGAATGGCAACTCCTGTGCCAAGCGGACCCATGAAACCAAACATGAAGAATTCATAGCCATACCACGTAAAGAGCAGGCAGATGCCGACGGTAACTGCATCTTTCAGAACGACCAGAAAATCTTTTAATATGCCATGAGGAACATATGCCTGGACGAGATCTGCAGAGACATGAGTGCGATTATAGGCGCCGATTGCTGCAGCGGAGAAATAGAGCCAAAAGGCAAAAATCTTTACCCATTCTTCATAGCCAGTAAGGTCACCGTCGAGAATATAACGAAAAAAGGCGGCGGCACAGATGATAACGGTCAGCAGAACGGTTGTGCTGAAAGAGATAATGGAAAAGCCGTTGATGACTATCTTATCGAAGAAATTTTTGGGCGTATCGGCAGTAAGGACGCCCGGCGGTAGAGTGTCACACTTGAAAGAAGGGAAATTTTTTTCATCTTTTTTTCCTGACACGGAAACCTCCTTGGCAACCAAGAGATCCGTGACATAATACAATGTCACGGATCTCTTGGTTTAATGAAAAGAACTCAGTGGAAATAAACCGCGAATCACTTCGGACCCAACTCTTTCCTGAACTCATCCATGAGTTCTTTTGTCATATTCTTTTCAAGTTTTGGCCAAGTTGAAGCGCAGGCTTTCATGATTGGGGCCAACTCTTCTTTGGTGTAGGTGAAGACCTGAATGCCTTTCTGTCTCATGAGTTCCATATGGTGCTCATCAAGCTCTTTGGCATTGTTGATACTGTCGATGGTGGCTTTGGCAAGAATTTCCTGAATGACTTTCTGGTCTTCCGGCTTGATTTTTTCCCAGGTCTTGCCACTGATCATAAAATTGAGGACCTCAACTGAATAGTTGGTCATATACCAGTACTTGATGACATCGCCAAGGGTAGTATACGCAGAGGCAACAGGGTATCCGTTGACACCGTTAGCAACACCGGTCTGGATCGCCTGGTACACATCGGCATACGGGATGCCTACAGAGTTGTATCCCATCGCTTCTGCAGCGAGTTTATACACATCCATGCCGGGAACGCGAATAAGAACACCCTTGTTTACTTCCGGATTGAGTGGCTCGTTTGCTGGCTTGGTAGTACCGGTACCAATCATACCCTCGACGAAAAATCCAAGGAGTTTGACGCCAAGTCTCTCGTTGAATTCGTCCATTTTTTTGAACATCCAGCCGTCTTGAGCGAATACCGTCTTCAAGTCTTCATAGTCACTTGCAAAGCCGTTGATATAAATCAGTTCCATTCTCGGATCAAACTGGCTCGGCACAGATATTGCTGACATATCAATGGTTCCACGAATTTGCTCTTCATAGACCAGGCTATAGTCGCCAAGCTGATTTGCCGGATAGACTTTGACCTCAATTCGGCCATCAGTTTTTTCGCCAATTTCTTTTGCAATTTCTTTCATCAGCAGGGTTGCAGGGTGATCTGCATTATTTTGTCCGGCAAACTTAAGAACCATTTCAGGTGCTGCAAAGGCTGTACTGCCCGCAAACATAACAAACAGATAGGCTAGGGTGACACCAATGATAGTTTTGCTTGATTTGTACACTTTTAAATCTCCTTTTGAAGTGTGTTGCAAAGTAATTGTGAAAAATTCAAGACAACGAAAGCTGTATCTTATCCTCCTTTGTGGTTGAAATTGCTGTCAGCTGACAACCGCAAGATTTCTCAAGGAAACCTTGCGGTTAACGGCTTGTAATTGGAACAGGTATAGTCAGATTTTTTGTTGAATCCTTCAGTTATCGCTATCCTTTAAAGAAGATGGCCTTGAGTATTACACTGGCCATTGCCGGATTCTCTTTAACACGGCGCGTACAATATCCAAACCAATGTTTTCCGAATGGTACGTACACACGCAGCCTGTGTCCGGCGTCGACAATAGATTGTCGAAGTGCTGGGGTAACCCCATAGAGCATCTGAAATTCGTAATTTTCTTTAGGATAATTGTATTTTTCAAGAAGCTTGTAGGCGCCATCAATGACAGGCTTGTCGTGGGTTGCAATCGCCGGATACATCTTCTCTTTGAGCATGAGTTCGATGTCTTCAAGGAAGTGGGTATTTATTTCGTCATACTTCTTATAAGCAAGCGATGCGGGTTCGACATAAATTCCTTTGCAGAGTCGGAAATTAATTGGAACCTCCTCGCTATGTATATCTTTGAAATTTTTTATATCCTGGTGTGTTCGCTTGAGATAGGATTGTAAAACAAGACCAACATTTGCAGGAAATTCCTCTTTCAACCTTCTGAAAAGCTCGATTTCCATGTCCGTACAGGGAGTATCCTCCATGTCGATCCTGACGAAATTGTTGTATGAAGCAGCTTTTGCAACAATCTCACGTATGTGCTGGTAGGCCACTTCCTTATCTATGAGTAAGCCAAAAAATGTCGGCTTGAGACTGTAGTTGCCATTCACTTTAGCCTTTTCTGCCACTTCAATAACTTCGAGGTATTCGTTTTTATTGGCCTCGGCTTCATCGAGGTTTTTAATAAACTCACCCAGGACATCAATGGTGGTGAGAATGCCTTGCTCGTTGAGCTTCAAGGCAGCATTCACCGCATCTTCAATTGTTTCTCCGGCAATATAGTCCTTTGAAAACTGCCAGACCAATTTCTCTGGCATGTATGGCAATATGTTTGATATCAATTTGTTCAGCATCTTCGTCCTTTATCTTGAGAGAGAATCTTGCAACAGGTTCAGTGTCTGAAACCAAATTTCCAAAGATGCGTGACCAATGGTTCTCGTTCACCTTTGTTTGACTTCTTTGATGAATCCTGTCACTTCAACTGGATGACCTGCTTGCCGTAGAGCAAAAAAGGTGCCAATGACTTTTGATCTCTCGAAGGTACTGTATTTGTAATGTGTATCTTGCCACCATTACTTGCCAGCTAATGGCGGACCGTGGGATGGAGTAATATAAAACAATGCTATTAATATCTGTAAATTATGTCTATTGCCTGTCGGATTGAATGATCGGTTTGTCTAAGGGGTGACAACGCAAGGGGGGGAGAAGGATGCAAAGTCTGCGTACTGAATTCGCATGATGAGGAGGGCTGGCTAAAAGGAGTTTATGAGGATTTGCTGAATGAATTATTCAAAAATGAATAAAACTGGATGGAATATCATGAGATATCGGAATGTTATTTAATATTGAGCTTCTTGATTCGTCGGGCAATGGTAGGCTGGCTCACGCCGAGTACTGCTGCGACGGCACCTTGGTTTTTGTATGTTTGAAGCGTTTGAAGTATAACTTTTCGCTCTACGTTTTCCAGGATCTGTTTTAATGACAGCCCCTTCGGCCACCCGGCTTCCAGAATTGATGGACCTGGACTGTCATTACGGACATCTTTGGGAAGGTCCATTTGGTCAATTATGTCTGTGTCTGACATGACTATTGCATGTTCGCAAATATTCATTAATTCTCGAACATTTCCTGGATACGAGTAGGATAGCAAGGCATCGAGGGCTGCTCTGCTTACCCGTTTGCGAGTTTTGGTTATATCGCCAAAATAATCAAAATAGTATCGTACAAGGGGCAAAATGCAGTCCTTTCGCTCACGTAAGGCCGGTACATGTAGAGGAATAACGCTGAGACGGTAATAAAGGTCCTGCCTGAAGGTTCCTTTTGCGACCATGTCCTGAAGATTACGATGGGTAGCAACCAGAATTCGTGCATTGACGTTTATAACCTTTGTTCCACCAACTCTGGTCAGGCGACCTTTCTCGAGAAAACGGAGCAATTTTACCTGGGAAGATAACGGTAACTCACCAATTTCGTCGAGGAACAGGCTGCCACCGTCTGCCAGTTCCAGAGAGCCCGGCTTGCCACCAACTTTGGCTCCGGTAAAGGCTCCCTCTTCGTATCCGAAAAGCTCTGATTCGATAAGCGATTCGGGTATGGCGCCACAGTTGATTCTGATTAACGGTTTTTGTGCACGGCTTGAGTTTTTGTGAATGAGGTTGGTAATAAGCCCCTTCCCGACGCCTGATTCGCCAGTGATTAAAACTGTTGAATTCGCTGTGCTTACCTTGAGTGCTTTTTCGAGTACCTTGATCATGGAAGGGCTTCGAGCGATTATTTTATGTGTTTTCAGGTCAGCCAACTGCATCTGCAACAGCTGAGACTGCAACTGGTCTGTAAGTGATCCCTGCTCTTCCAATTCACGATGTAAATTGTCGATTTCAGTAATATCCCGCTCACTCACAACTACAGAAATGAGAGAGCCATTGTTGTCAAATACGGGGGTGCCTATAGAGATGATTTTGCGGTTATCTTTTTCCTGCAAAAGGCTTACGGTTTTTTTCTTCTCAATTGCCTGTAAAGCAGCGGATTTATCAATGAATCCTTCGGCAATGAGGTCTACCATATTTTTCCCAATCAACTGCGTAGCCGAGATTTTATGGATTCGCTCAGAAGCTGGATTGACACGAATGACATTGGCATTGGCATCGCAGACGAACAGCCCATCGGATGAGGAATCAATTATAGCTTCCAATTCGCTGGTAAGATGCTGAAAAAAGCGCATCTGCTTGGCAACTTCTTCAAATTCTGTGCTTTCCTCTAATAGGCAAATTGCACCAACCAGTTCAGCCTGCAGCTTTAATGGGTTAACAACAATTCGATACTCGTTGGATCCGACCTGCATGGAGGGTACAACCCGGCGTCTACCATCCATAAGGGTCTTGTCGACCAGATTCATCAAGCTCGGGATGATGTCTTTCAGTAACTTCCTGACTGCAGCGCCAAATTTTTCGTTGGCGATCGCATTGGCGACAAAAATACACCCACGTCGATCAACTGCTAATACGCAATTTCTCGAGACGTCGACTATTGCTTGGCATAGCACCTGCCAGTGGGGTGGTGGGTTGGAGATAAGTGCTTCGATTTCAGAGGTTAAACTGTTATTTTTATGCATGATGTTTCTTGTTTAGCCAGGTCAGGTTGTTGTTTTGAGCCAGGTATGCAGCAAATCACTCCTTCTGAATATACAGAAATGAATAAATATTCACATTAGAATAATGGGCCAGTATGAGGAGCGTGCAAGTGGAGGTGGCCAGGTCCACTTTGAGATAACCTGATACCTCCAAACCTTCGTGGGTAGTAAACTCCGATGAATATTGTGAGACATTCATAGCAATTGCTCAGATCAAAGATCTCTTGTGATGAACGGTGCGGAGGAGGGTGATGCATCGTTAACGAATAATAGTCTCTCTATGTTCAAAGTAGCTGGTTGGATAGCCATTTCTTTGTTAGAATCCCGTGGAAAATGCTATGCCAGGATACTGGCCTTTCGGTAACATCGCTTTTGTCTCCCCAAAAGCAGTATAACAGGAACAGGTTATGGAAAAACATTATGCCGAGCGGATAGTCTCGGTACCACGATCATTTATCCGGGAAATATTGAAAGTCTCCATTGACCCGGAGATTATCTCTTTTGCCGGTGGTTTGCCGAATAAGGAGTATTTCCCGGTAAAGGAAATACAGGCCGCAGCAGAGAAGGTTTTTGCAAGTGTCGGTGCCGATGCTCTGCAATACAGTAATTCCGAGGGACTTATCGAGCTGCGTGAGTTGATCGCCAGGCGCTATCATGAAAAGCAGGGACTTGATATCTCGCCCAACTCTATCCTTATTACCAACGGCTCTCAGCAGGGTTTGGATTTGCTGGCTAAAGCGCTCTTGAACGAGGGTGATGCGGTGCTGATTGAGGAGCCGGGTTATCTGGGAGCGATTCAGTCCTTGTCGTTGTATCGTCCCCGATTTTGTCCGGTCGAGGTAGGCACCGAGGGGTTGGATGTGGCGATGTTGGATAGGGTAAGTACAGCGTCTGGCGCGAAGTTGCTCTATACCGTACCGAATTTCCAGAATCCTTCCGGCGTGACCTATAGTGAAGCAACCAGACGGAGCGTTGCTGAAATAGCAAAAAAGAACGATTTTCTGATTGTTGAAGATGATCCCTATGGCGAATTGCGTTTTGCCGGCAAAATGAAAACTCCGCTTTACGCGTATGCGCCCGAGAAAACTGTTCTTCTTGGTTCTTTCTCCAAAGTGGTGGCTCCAGGATTTCGTCTTGGCTGGCTTGTGGCGCCTGAAGGACTCTACGGGAAGCTGCTGGTGGCCAAGCAGGCTGCGGATCTGCATACCGCAAGCGTCAATCAGTATATCGTGAGCCGATTCCTGACCGACAACAATCTTGACGACCATATCAGCAAGATCATTGATGCTTATGGAGGACAATGCAAGGCAATGGTGGAAGCTGCACACCGTTGGCTTCCGCCACAAGTGACTCTCTGGGAGCCTGAAGGCGGGATGTTTCTCTGGGGGCAGTTGCCAGCGGGGATGGACGCGATGGAACTGTTTGACTTCGCTGTACGCGAGAAAGTTGTGTATGTGCCGGGGGCGCCATTTTTTACAAACGGAAAAGGCGGATCTACCTTTCGGCTCAACTTCTCATGTAGCGGTGCGGCGGAAATCGAAGAGGGAATGCAAAGGCTGGCAAGAGCCTTTGCCGCCTACGCAGCGAGCGGCAAGATACGATGTTGAAGCAACAACCGCCGGCGACAATTGCCGGCGGTTGTTGGGAACTCATTTCAGAATTAAGCGGGTGGTGAAATGGGCAGAAACCTGATCATCCTCGGAATCGTCCTGGTTGTCGTCGGCCTTTGTTGGCCCTGGCTGCAAAAGATACCCCTGGGCCGTTTGCCCGGGGATATTATGATTAAGCGCGAGGGGTTCCGATTCTTTCTGCCGATTACTTCATGTTTATTGGTAAGCGGTATCGTCTCGCTGATTCTCTGGCTGTTCAGGAAGTAGCGGAGTGGGTGGATTCTGACGATTATCCAGCCAGGTTGTGCGTTCCATTAGATTCAAGGTATGTTTGTTACGTCGTTGTTGTTCTAATGTAATTGTATAATTTTTTTAGCGAATCTCGTCACTGTCAACATAGGCATAGGCGCTGTGCTTATGGATCGATTCAAAGCTTTCCACCCCTGCAGAGAACCAGCCGATATCGGGATGGGCCAAGGCTGATTCTGCAACTTTTCGTACTACGTCCTCAACAAACATCGGGTTTTCGAAGGCACGCTCGGTGACATACTTCTCGTCGGGGCGTTTTAGGAGCGCGTATACCTCACAGGAAGCACATGCCTCGACCATGGTGATGAGATCCTCCACCCAGAGGAACTTTTTCATCTGCACATTGAGGCTTATTTCGGCGCGCTGGTTGTGGGCGCCGTCAGAGCTGATCTCTTTCGAGCAGGGGCAGAGAGTGGTGACGGGCACAACCACGCTGAGGATGAAGTCCTGATCTTCGCCGATACCTCCGGAGAAGGTGCAATTGTATTCCATCAGACTCCGGGTTTGGGTCACCGGGGATGTCTTTTCGATAAAATAGGGGAACGTCATTTCCAGTCGGGCGCTTCGTGAGTTGAGCGATTCCTGCACGTCTTTCAAGATCTGGTGAAAGCTCGCCACGCTCAGTTTATCGAGAGAGCGATTGAGTACGCTGGTGAAGGTGTCAACGCAACTTTCCCGGTTGGCTCGCGGCAGATTGGCCTGAAGATTGATGGTGGCGATAGTGTGCTGCAGTCCCCCACCTTTTTCGAGCACCTTTACTGGAGTATGAATGTTTTTGATACCGACGACGTGGATATGCATAACCTTCTCGCTGCAGGGATTGCCTGGACGGCATTGGTGTTGCCTGGGCCTGTGCAGGGCAGGACAGGACAAGTGGTGCAGATATCAGTGATTCCTGTAGGAAGTTTACTTACCCTTTTTCCCGGCTATCGACAATATTCTTTTCGTGTGGATAGTGATGTAAGGGCAACGATGTGGACTTATACGAGTGATGTTGGCAATGAAGCTTTAGGAGGTGGTTGCAGAATGTTCGGGTGTGCTTGGGGAAATATGTAGATAATTCGGACGAATACCTCTGGTGCCTTTTTGTCGTAACGGAAAATTTCAAGCGTTTAAGGGAAAATCAGTGTAACCTGAACGATTCAAGGATTTCCGGTTCTTTGTATGTCAAAATCCACAGGTTAACCTATGAATGACTCCACTGATGGCATTCGACTGGACAAATGGCTCTGGGCCGCACGCTTTTTCAAGACAAGATCGCTTGCATCTCAGGCTGTCACTGGAGGCAAAGTGCATCTCAATGGTGCCAGAATTAAGCCGTCTCGAATCGTCAAGGTAAATGATAAGCTGGACATAAGTAAAGGACCCTATACCTTTAAGGTGCAGGTGTTGGCCATTTCCGCCTACAGGCGGCCTGCAGCGGAAGCTCGTTTGCTCTATGATGAATCTGAGGAGAGTATCAGGGATCGCGAGCAGCAGCGGGAATTGAACCGACTGATGAATGCCGGCCATTCCGCCCCCGTCACGAGACCTGGCAAGCGGGATAGGCGAAAGATCAAGGCCTTTATTCGTAAAGACTAGAGTTGTAGATCGGATTGGCTGGATGAATTGATTGTCTCAAGTATTGTTTAAATTTTTTTTAAAATTGTCGTTATAGCGAAATACGTAACAGTCTTACTGGAGGGAATAATGCAGAAAATCGAACGTGCACTGATCAGTCTTACTGACAAGTCCGGAATTGAGGGTTTTGCCCGTGAACTTGCAGCCCTTGGGGTTGAAATTCTATCGACGGGCGGAACCGCCAAGAAAATTCGTGAGGCGGGAATCAAGGTGAAAGACGTATCTGAGTTCACCGGTTTTCCTGAGATGCTCGACGGTCGGGTCAAGACCCTGCATCCGAAGGTGCATGGTGGGATTTTAAATCAGCGGGCCAATGAAGACCATCGCCGCCAATGTGCTGAGCATGGTATAGGAAATATCGACCTTATTGCCGTTAATCTGTATGCATTTGAAAAGACTGTGGCAGACCCTGACTGCTCCCTGGCCGACGCCATCGAAAATATCGATATTGGCGGACCGACAATGCTGCGTTCATCCGCCAAGAATTTTCATGACGTGACCGTGATTGTCGATCCTGCTGATTACCCGCAGGTGCTGTCTGAAATCAAGGCTACTGGCAACACTACTCTGAAAACGCGGTTTAGGCTGGCGCGCAAGGTTTTTGCGTTGACCGCTCAGTATGATACGGTCATTTCGGCCTGGCTTGAAAAGGTTGATGTCGACAATAATCCATATTTTGCCGGAGAATAACCATGTTGAAGATGGCAGTCCTGCTTTCAGGCAGCGGCAGAACCCTTGATAATTTTCATGCACGTATTGAGGCGGGGACTCTTGCCGCCCAGATTCAGGTAGTCGTCTCCAATGTTGCCGGCGTGCTGGGTCTGGCAAAGGCGGAAAAGTATGGTTATCCTGCTTTTCATGCCGCTACCAATGACGAAATAAATACTATCCTCCAGAATTACGATGTGGATGTGATTTGCCTGGCTGGCTATTTGAAGTTGTATACTGCCCCGCCTTCTTTGGCCCGGGCAGTGATCAATATTCATCCTTCGCTTATTCCGTCGTTTTGTGGGGATGGATTTTATGGGCATCATGTCCATCAGGCCGTCAAGGACCGCGGCTGTACCTTGAGCGGCTGTACGGTGCATTTCGCTAACGAGCGATATGATGAAGGGCCAATTATTTTGCAGAAATCTGTCGAACTGGGTTACGACGATGATGTGGATACCATCGCTGCCAAGGTGTTTGAGGTAGAGTGTGAGGCCTTTCCCGAGGCGATCAATCGAGTTGCCGAGAAAGGTGTTGAGTTCTTCTGGAGGCGGGTGAAAGCGTGAGCGAACAGAAACGTACGATAATGACTTCTCAGGATATCGACCTGGCCCTCAAACGAGTTGGCTTGCAGATTCTGGAGCGGAATCAGGGGGCTAAGAGCCTTGCCATTGTTGGGATTCATACCTGCGGTGTATTTCTTGCCAAGCGCCTCTGCAGGATTCTTGAAGAGCAGGGCGGGCGACAAGTCGAATACGGCAGTCTGGATATCAATCTCTATCGGGATGACTGGAGCCTTATTTCCCAGAATCCGGTGGTGAAGACGACAGATATCTCTTTTGATGTGAACAATACCAATCTGGTGCTGGTGGATGATGTGGTTTTTACCGGCAGAACGATCCGGGCCGCCATGGAAGCGATCATGGATTATGGGAGGCCACACACTATTCAGCTTGCGGCCTTGGTGGATCGGGGCGGTAGGGAATTGCCTATTCAGCCAGATTATGTAGGTATGCAGGCAACCATTCTGCCTAAGGAGCGCATTCAGGTGTTGCTCGAAGAGAATGCTGATTGTAACGAAGTTGTTGTTGAGTGTTGAGGGTAATTGAAAGATTTTATGGCATTTCTGGTAGACGTAATATCGCGGAATATTGAAGTGCTGAATACAAAAGATGAAGTGATTTATGGAATTGCTGGCTCCTGCCGGAAATGTTGAGAATTTTCATGCCGCTCTGGAAGCTGGGGCGGATGCTGTCTATGTCGGGGTTCCTGGTTTTAATGCCAGAAACCTTGCCCGTGATCTGAAGCTTGAAGAGATCGGGGCCATGATCGGCTACTGCCGTGAACATGGTAAACGAATCTATGTTGCCGCCAACAGCCTGCTGCTTGAGCAGGAGTTGCCGGAGGTGATTGATACCCTTGGGGTACTTGAACAGTTGCAGCCGGACGCTCTGATCGTTCAGGATCTTGGGCTGATCAACCTCATCCGCCGTTTTTTTCCGGACGTGAAGATGCATGCCTCGACTCTTGCCGCGGCTCACAATCTGCAAGGAGTGGAGATGTTTTCCCGTCTGGGCTGTGAGCGGGTGGTCTTGGCGCGGGAGTTGACCCTTCCGGAGATTCAGGCGATTGCCGCCAGGACCAAGGTTGAGTTAGAGGTTTTTGTTCATGGAGCCATGTGCTTTTCCTATTCCGGCCTCTGTCTTTTTTCTTCCTATTTAGGCGGTAAAAGTGGTCTGCGTGGCAGATGCGTGCAGCCTTGTCGTCGTGGCTACACCTCTTCTGCGCCTGGCAAGAAAGCTCCAAAGGCGGGAGGACGGGGTAGCTATCTGTTTTCCATGAATGATCTGGACGGCCTTGAGGCTGTGCAGGATCTGAAAGACGCTGGCATTGCTTCTCTTAAAATCGAAGGGCGGCTTCGATCTGCCCGATATGTGGAAAAGGTCGTGAGTGCATATCGGCTGATGATTGATTCCACGCCCAAGACCCATGGGGAAGCACTGGCAGGAGCGCGGTTGTTGATTGAAGAAGCCTTAAGCCGAAAAACCAGCCCGGGCTATTTCTTTTCTTCGCAACCACAAGATGCCATATCTCCACTGCATTCCGGTAATATGGGCCTGCATCTCGGTCGGGGCGGAAATCCTGCCCAAAAAGAGGGCCGGCAGTGGCTCCATTTGAAGCTCAAAGAGCCGATTGTTGTCGGCGATCGGCTGCGGCTCCATCTTGAGCCGTCCGGGGAGCGGGTGGCGTTTTCTTTGAAAAGTCTGGAATCGAAGAGTGGGGTGGTTGATCGTGCCGGCGCGGCAGAGGTTGTCAATATCCTGTTGCCCGATGAAATTTCCGGATCAACATGGCAACATGTCGACTGTTACAAGGTCGATTTGGCGAAAGATGGCGGAGCACAGAACCGTGTTGCCCTGCCTGTAGAAATGGTGCGTGAGCAAATTGTAAAAGCGCAGCGCCGGAACGCTCGTCAGATCCAGGAAATTAGATGGAAGGCATGGGAGTGCTGTCACACCGTTGACGGGGCTGGCAAGGCTGCGACGTCTAAGCCGGGAGGAATGCGTCCTCAGCCTGGTGGCAAGAAGGGTGCACCCGCTAAGGTGCCGCTAGACTGGTGGCTGAAGCTTGACTCTGTTAAGCCGCTTCTTGGCAAAATGGAACTTCGCCCAGATCGGTATTTACTTTCGCTTGACCGTCAAAATGTCAACCAGGCCGGAGAGTTGAAGCGGCTGCTCGGTAAAAATATACGAAATGTTACCTGGGTATTGCCGCCAATCATGGTTGATCGCGATCTGGGACGGTTGAAAAAACAGATTGCTACCCTTATTCGTGCCGGTTTTCGCTGCTATCAGCTTGGCCATTTCAGTCAGCTCGATTTCTTTCGCGGCGAGAAGGTCTTTTTGTCCGCCGATTATACCTTGAATCTGATGAATAACCAGGCGCTATTGATGGCTGCTGAGGCTGGATTTGAGTGCGGCCAGCTGGCAATCGAGGCAGACAGGGAAGGATTGCGGGAAGCTATTCAAGGATATAAGCAGACCGGTGTGCCGGCAACAAAGCGAATTGGCGGCAAACGAAATATGCGACTTGGTCTCACAGTCTATGGGGTGCCGCCTCTGTTTACGTCGCGTATTGCTGCCCCGTTTTTCCCTTACGAGCGGCCCGTAGTCAGTCCGAAGCAGGAAAGCTTTGTCATCACCAAGAAGGATGGCTTGACCCAGACCCGTGCTCTTCGTCCGTTTTCGTTACTGCCCTATCTTCATGAGTTGAAAGGGATTGGTCTCGATTATGTGGTGGTGGATCTGAGTGGAGGACTATCCGGTAAAAAGGATATGCAGGAGCTGGCGGATCGACTTGCAGGCGCGGGAAGGTTGGGGAAATTGTCTACCTTTAACTATCTCGGTAAGCTGGAGTAGATCATAGCGATTTTTGATGAAAGAAAAAGAGGCGCATGGCTATCAAATGATGGCCATGCGCCTCTCTTTTTTTATTTGGAATTATTTGGTTAATTGGCCTTTTTGCTCCGACCTTCGTCGAGTTTTCGCATTCCTTCCATCAGTAATTTCATGAAGAAGCCAACCTCCGGAATCTCAAAATCTTCCGGCGGGATGCCCGGGGTGAAGCGGAACCGGCCGGTACTCTCCTTGAGAACTTCATAAAAGGCGCTGTCACCCATATGCTTGTCATATTTGGCTTTGATGAGCGATCCCTGGCGAAATGAGAATCTTGCGGTACCATTACTGAGGCCGGTTATGGTCAGGATGCCGGTCTTGCTGTTGGCATTGAGAGTCTGGAACAGGGCCTCTGGCGGGATCTCTGAGAGATTGCCGATCATGCCCGAAGAGAGGTCTTCAGCTCTGATCTGGTTAGAGATTTTGAGACGTTCTGCCATCAGCCGCGAGAAAAACAGCTGGATCGAGGGGTAACGATCGAGAATTTTTCTGAAATTATGCTGATCTATCTGAAGAATAGAGGTCGGTTCAACTACCTGTATAGTGGCGTTGACGGTATCGTTGCAGATAAGGCTCATTTCACCGAAAACATCACCACGGCCAAGGGTCGAGATGATGATGCCGGCGTTATTCAAAACATTGACGCTGCCGGAGACAATGATGTAGAAGTTACCGCCCGGGTCGCCCTTCCTGATGATGATATCGCCTTTTTGATGTTTGATCAGCTTGAAAAAGCCGACCACTTTGCTCATGTTTTTTTCGTCAATGTTCTTGAAAAAGGCGAAATCGCTGAGGACATGCAAGATAGAGCCAATCTCGTTGGAAAGTTGCTGATCTCCGCCAGAAATCTGCACCTTGTCGTCTAGGGTATGCTCGAGTTTGATTGAGCCGGTGCAGCCGCTGCAGCTGATCATGCAGACCGGAACTTTGTCGCCACGTTCATACTGAATAATGATTTTCGCAAGGTCGCCATTTAGTATCTTACAGGTATGCTTGCCTAAAGGGTAGTTGACGATAGCAGTCGTGACAAACGTGTTTTCACTGTTACTGCTGATCGGGATGGCTATACCCGTAAGATTGAATGAGTCACCGTACTCATAGAGTGGGCAGCTTCTGTTTTCAACGATACGAAATGAGATTTTCGGAAAGCCCATTGTGTAATGATACCTGCTATTCGAAGAGTTTGAAGAGATTATCGTAATAAAAAAGGTAGAAAAGTTTCTCTACTAGAGTATCGCAGCTTGGGGCATCGTGTCAAATCATCAGGTGGAAAGGCGTTGTCTCTTTATGGTATACTCTGAAGGAATAACGGATGGCCTGCTCTTGCCGGACCGGTTGGGCAGGCTGAACGGTCATGAAAACAGCTATCGACAACAACATCCGGTTTTTCACAGCTTTTGCAAAACCAACAAACGATAGCTGTTGACTTGGCTTGGTTTCTATATTATAAACCATTGTTTTGCGATATTGAGATTGTACGGTTGACTCCCCGATAGCCGGGGCGGATGTCGTATGTACAGGATGATACCGGGAAGCCGGTTGGAATATACGAGAGTTAATCACAGGAGGAATTCATACGTGGCTAATCATAAATCAGCTGAAAAGAGAAATCGCCAGGCTCAGGAACAACGTCTTCGCAATAGAGTTAACAAGTCGAAGATGAAAACAGAGGTTCGCAAAGTCAATGAGGCCGTCGTCGCCGGTGTTGAGGACGATGCGAAATCTGCCTTGAAAGCTGCAATTTCTGTTATCGCCAAGACCGCATCAAAAGGCACCATTCACAAGAAGACTGCTTCACGCAAAATTTCCCGCCTCACCAAGCGCGTGAATAAAATGGAGCCGGCTGCCTGATTCCGCCTGCTTCGTTTGACCGTTCTTCGGTAATGTGGTGTAGAGCCGAGAAAAGCCGTGAAATCTTAGATTTCACGGCTTTTTTTGTCTTTTACGCCAAGATGCTGGACAATAGTCGCAACTTGCTGGTAAGTTAGCATTCTTACAGACAAGAAGCCTTTCATTGCCAGTGAAGTATTTGACCATTCCGTATTCCCATGCCACCACGAGATTACTATCCCGACCTTGCCGGTTTTTCCAGTTTGCTGGAAACATCCCGACTGATCCCGGTCTATACTGAAATAGTTGCCGACCTCGATACACCGCTGACCATCTTTGCCAAGGTTGCCGAGAATCATAAGCATATCTTTTTGTTCGAGAGTATGGAGGGCGGCGAGAAATGGGGAAGATACTCCTTTATCGGTTTTGATCCCCTCCTCACCTTTGTCTCGAGAGATGATGCAATCACCATTACGGAAATGACCGATAATGGCCCAGTGGCAAGGGTCAGTTGCGGGAATCCGCTGGAAGCGCTACGGGCATTGGTAGGAGAATTTGAGACCCCTGATTATGAGGGGTTACCGAGATTCTGTGGCGGTGCTGTAGGTTTTCTAGGTTATGATATGGTTCGGTTCATGGAAGAGTTACCGGACAACCGACAACCCCTGGACCTGCCAGACTCCTCATTTATCATTCCACGGGTGGTGCTCGCCTATGACAGTCTGAAGCAGAAGGTTACCATCGTCTGCTGGGTGCGGCAGGAAAAAGGGTGTGCAGCCGAAAAATTATATGGTTCAGCAAAGGAAACGATTGATCGGGTTATCACTCGCTTGAGAGGTCCGGTGCCCGAATCGTTTATGCAAAGTGGTAGTGGGGCAATGTCGACGCCCCATGAGTTTCGCTCAAATATGGAGGAAGCGCAGTTTAGAGAAATGGTGGAACGAGCTAAGGAATATATCCGGGCTGGTGACATCATTCAGGTGGTGCTGTCACAACGCTTTCATACCACCACAGATCTTTCACCGACCCTGTTGTACCGGGCGCTCAGGCATATCAATCCCAGTCCATATCTCTTTTATCTCAAACTGGACGATGTGGTCCAGATTGGTTCATCACCTGAGATCCTCGTCAGAAAATCCGATGAGCATATCGAACTCCGCCCCATCGCCGGCACCAGAAAACGTGGCGCTTCTGATGAAGAAGATCTGGCGCTTGAAGAGGAGCTGCTGGCTGATCCCAAGGAGAGGGCAGAGCACCTGATGCTTGTCGATCTTGGTCGTAACGATGTGGGCCGGGTCGCCAAGGGTGGATCAGTTGAAGTGCGTGATCTGCTGGTGATTGAGCGTTACAGCCATGTGATGCATATCGTATCCGGTGTACATGGGGTCATTGCTGATGGTAAGGATCAGTTCGATGTGATGTCTGCCTGTTTCCCGGCTGGCACTGTGAGCGGCGCCCCGAAAATCCGGGCTATGGAAATCATTGACGAACTTGAGACTGAGCGACGTGGACCTTACGCTGGTTCAATTGGTTATTTCGGGTTCTCAGGCAATATGGACTTCTGCATCACTATCCGTACGTTCATTATGAAGGGCAACAATTTGTGGGTACAGGCCGGCGCTGGCATTGTGGCGGATTCGGATCCGCAAATGGAATACGAAGAAACTATTAACAAATCCATGGGATTGCGCAGAGCACTTGAGCTTGCTGAGAAAGGATTCTAGGCCATGCTGGTACTCATCGATAACTACGACTCCTTTACCTATAATATCGTCCAGACCATCGCCGGCAACATGCGTGCAGACGGCGTTGATGAAGAAATTCAGGTTTATCGTAACGATAAGATAACGGTCCAGGAGATTGCTGAGCTGAACCCGCGTCGACTTCTCATTTCTCCCGGTCCATGTACGCCGAAAGAGGCGGGAATCTCCATTGAAACTATCGTCACTTTTGCCGGAAAGATCCCTATTCTTGGGGTCTGCCTCGGGCATCAGTCAATGGGAGAGGCGTTCGGTGGCCAAACTGTCCGGGCCTCGCGGATCATGCACGGTAAAACCAGCCCTATGCACCATGACGGCAAGGGAGTCTTTACCGGATTGCCCAGCCCTTTTGACGGAATGCGATACCATTCATTAGTGGTGGAGGAAGCAACTTTACCCGATTGTTTTATGGTTACATGTCGCACCGATGAGGGCGAATTGATGGGGCTCCGGCACAAAACGCTACCACTTGAAGGAGTGCAGTTTCATCCCGAATCGATCATGACCCCTGCCGGTATCCAATTGCTTAGGAATTTCATGGATCCTGGTTACCCCGATATGTTGCGATGAATGGTCAGGGTCGTACCAGTGACGAATGGCGAAAAATATGCAGAAACAACATTATTAATAACGGTATCAGAAGAGGGCGCAAACAGAATGGATATACGCCAGGCAATCAACCGAGTGGTGAACAAGGAGCATCTGAGCGAAAAGGAAATGCAGCAGGTGATGCAGGTGATCATGGAAGGGGAGGCAACTCCCGCCCAGATCGGCGCCTTTATCACCGGGCTCAGGATGAAAGGGGAAACCATTGATGAGATTGTCGGTGCTGTCCGGGTGATGCGTGACAAGGCGACTTTTGTCGATACCGGTGTCAGCACTGCCGATGGTCAGATTCTGATGGATATTGTCGGCACTGGCGGTGACGGTTCGGGTACCTTTAATGTTTCTACCACCACAGCCTTTGTGGTTGCTGCGGCAGGGGTTACGGTGGCAAAGCATGGTAACCGTGCTGTATCTTCCAAATGCGGTTCTGCCGATGTCCTGGAAGCGTTGGGTGTTGATCTTGCCATGCCGGCGGAAAAGGTTGGTGAGTGTGTGCGCTCTGTTGGCATTGGTTTTCTGTTTGCCCCAATGCTGCATGGCGCCATGAAGCATGCTATCGGTCCGCGCCGCGAGATTGGTATCCGTACTATTTTCAACATTCTCGGCCCGATGACCAATCCGGCCGGGGCCAACGTGCAACTGACTGGTGTTTTCAGCAAAACCCTTGTGCCCGTTTTGGCGGAAGTGCTTGTTCGTCTCGGTATGAAAAAAACTTTGGTGGTGTGGGGTGAGGGAAATCTCGATGAGATGACCGTCACCGGTACAACGCATATCTCTGAGGGTTGCAATGGTGAGGTGAAATCGTACACCATTGAGCCGGAAGATTTTGGACTGACCCGGGCGAATATGGACGCGATTCGCGGTGGTGCCACTGCCGAAGAGGCCGCGATGCAGGTGAGGTCGGTACTTGGGGGTGAAGTGGGAGCCAAGCGTGATATGGTACTTTTGAATGCTGCTGGTGCGCTTTTTGCCGCAGACCTGGTGAAGTCGCTGCAGGAAGGGGTTGATATGGCAAGGGACTTGATTGATTCTGGCAAGGCTTTGGCCAAGCTGGACCAGCTAGCGGCTTTTTGCCGAAAATAAGTGCAAAAAGTGTTGCCGTTATCTGGCAGAGCTTAAGGGAAAGAATGATTTTAGATACAATAGTTGCACGTAAGAAAGAAGAAGTTGTCCGGCTCCGCCGGGAGGGAATCTTCCTGCCGCTTGAGTTCCGAGAGAAAAATATCGAACCTCCGCGCGGATTTATTCGAGCGCTGCTTGATTTTTCAGGGGTTTCCATCATTGCAGAAGTGAAAAAGGCCTCACCGTCAAAAGGGGTGATCTGTCATGATTTCGATCCGGTACGAATAGCCCTTAATTATGAAAAGATGGGTGCGCAGGCTGTATCGGTGCTGACCGATGTCGACTTTTTCCAGGGGAGCCTGCTCTATCTCATGCAGGTACGGGACGCGATCAAGCTACCTGTGATTCGAAAAGATTTCATCATCGATCCCTTGCAGATAGAAGAGGCAAGAGTACATGGTGCTGACGCCATTCTCCTGATTGCCGCTATACTTGATGAACACCAGCTGCGCGATTATCGCCAGCAGGCGGAGCAGTATGGCATGGATGCCTTAGTTGAGGTTCATGACGAACAGGAATTAGATGTCGCCCTTGCCGCCGGAAGTGGACTTATAGGTGTAAATAACAGAAATCTTAAAGATTTCACTATGGATTTAGGGACAACACTACGGCTGAAAAAACTGATGCCGCCCGGAATCCCCGTGGTGAGTGAGTCAGGCCTGACTTGCCGTGAAGATATTGAGACCCTCGCCAGTGCAGGAATTGCTGCTGCACTCATCGGTGAATCACTGATGCGGGCTGGAAACAACGGCACCCTTTTGCAGGAATTACGTTAGTACCTTTGTGGAGCGTTAGTTCATAACGAAAACAGGAATTCATTACCAACAGGAGAAATGATGCACAGCAGAACGCGGATCAAGGTGTGTGGCATCACCACCGTTGAAGACGCAAAAGAAGCTATTCGAGCTGGAGTCGATGCAATAGGGTTTATTTTTGCGGAGAAGAGCCCGCGATACATTTCCCCGGAGAAAGTGAAGGAAATTGTGGCCCAGCTGCCCCCTTTTGTTCATCTGGTCGGGGTCTTTGTCGACAGTGACCCGGTAGAGGTGCAGGAAATTATCGATTACTGCGGCCTTACCCACGTTCAGCTGCATGGAAGCGAAGATGCGGAATATTGTCAGAAACTTGCTCAGGCGGCAACACCCTGCAGGTTGTTGAAGGCTTTTCGGGTTGGGTCGCAAACCATGGCTGCTGATTTCACACCCTATGAGGATTCGGTCAAGGGATACCTGCTGGACACCTTTGTTCAGGGGCAGGAGGGTGGCACTGGGAAGGCTTTCGATTGGTCGATGATAGAGTCCCTTGGGTTGAAGCTGCCCATTCTGCTGGCGGGAGGAATTTCGGTCGAGAATGTGGCTGCAGCTATAAAAACTGTTCGGCCGTTTGCTGTTGACGTCAATTCAGGTGTGGAAGAAGAACCGGGGAAAAAAGATCATGCGAAACTGCAGCAATTTGTCGAACTGGTGAGAAGCGTTGACAGAGAATTGGCATCTGCAGTCTGAATCGGTACTTTAATCCTCGTTTTTTTGTCTGTCATTATCGAACCACCAGAGAAGCGCCACTGTAGCCGTTCTGCAATAGAGCGGCTTCTGCTTTTTTGGCGATAGCCAGTTCTCTTCCCGCAAAGACATGCACCTGGTAGCTGGGCTGGGTTGGATCGCCTTCTGTCTGTATGAATGCGGCATGGCCGGAGTCGGTGAAACGTTTTTTGAGTTTTAAGGCGTTTTCCAGCTGATTGTATTTACCAACTTGCACATAAAATTGTTTTTCAGTCACGTTTTCAGCCTGCCGTTGTGTCTTGATGGGCTGACGTAACGATTTGATTGTTTGAGGTTGTGACTTGGTGGTCTGAGGCTGCGGTTCGGGTTTGGAAGCAGCTGCCATCAGTTGCAGATCATTCTGATTGTTCGCAGGAATTGCGATAATTTCCACACGCGACGTGCCAGGTCCGACAATATCCAGCTCCTCTGCGGCGGTATAACTCAGATCGATAATACGGCCATCGACGAATGGCCCTCTGTCATTGACTCGCACAATCGTTTCCTTGCCATTGTTGAGATTGCGCACCCGTAACAAGGTGTTCATTGGCAGGATTTTGTGAGCAGCAGTCATTCCATACATATCATACCGCTCACCGTTGGAGGTGGGGCGGCCATGAAAATAATCACCATACCATGAGGCGAGACCTTTCTCCTTAAACCCCGTAGCGTCCGGAATGGGATAATATGTTTTGTTTTTTATGACATATGGTGCCTGGGTTGGGTCAGACCATTTGCTTTTCCCGCTTTTACTGTAGGTCGGGGATTTTGAGGCGCAGCCGGAAAGAAGTGTCGCCGCAAGGCTGGCGCAGATGAGGAAGGTAGCAACCTTTCCTGTCGTTTTAAGGCGTGTGATCTGCATCGTTACCAATCCATGACTGTTGTTAAATTTGTTTTGAAATATCCAACAATCCGTATAAAAAACAATCAAGTGCAACGAACTTGTCGTGATACAAATTTGGGCTATTCTTCCGCTTTGCGGAAGGAACGGATGCGCTGTTCGTAGAAAACTCCTGCCGGGCCAGTAGTGTGCGGAGTGTAGGGCAGGAGACCGTGATTAGCGGCTGCCGCGTTGTGTCCGTCAAACCTGACCGTCTCGTCCTCGTCGATCCATGAGAGGGAAAGGTTGAGTTCTGGCCGCATAACAGAAATGATGCCGTTTTCCGTTCGCCCAAGCGGGATTGATTCCCAGCGTCGCATGCTATACCCCTTATACCATATTCCGAGCCGTTTTTTGTAGGTAATTGTATCGGTTGCCATGGGTGGAAGTTCTTCTTTATCAAAATCCAGGTTGTTTTCCAGGAGCCACTCAAGCTCGGAGCTGCCCTGAACTGTCAACCTTGACCAGCTCTCATATTCCTCGATATCGGCTCGGAGCAGATGGGTTTTGACATCATCGAAGCTCCACTGGGCGTGACAGGCCTGGCAACTCACGTCGGTTTCTGTGAAGTGAGCGGGGTGCTGAAGAAGGGGGATAGGATGTTGTTTGCCATCACCTTTTGCCAGGAGATTGTAACCATCAGAACTTTTCTGTACCCCTGCAGGCAGTTTGTCGTCTAATCTCTTGGTATCATGGCAGTCAGCGCAGGCGGTAACGTTTTCCGGATCTCTGGCGTTCATCAACTCGTTTCCGCTATGGCAATCGATACAGCCGAGTCCCTTCTGTTGATGGATGTCCGGCGTAAGGTCGTGATAATCTACTCCGTAAGGACGATCTGTTGTTGGCGCGGCAGTGTATGGGGTGCGATACTCGACGTTGAAATCGTGTTCGAAACGGCCAAAGTAATCAAATCCGACCCTGTTGCCGTAATGGCAGGCCAGGCATTGCTCATCGGCAGGGTGGGAATTGAAGGTGTGGTTGGTCAGTTTACCTTCCTTGTATTGCATATGGCAGGCAGCGCAGCCGATGCCACGTCTGGTCGCAGTATAATCATCCCCAGGTGAGAAAAGGTGACAGCGCAAACAGCGCCGTCGCAGCATATCGTCGGCGAGTTGAGTTATGTTTTCAGGATCTTCTGATATCGGGATGTCAATGAGCGTGTCAATCTGGTCTGTTGCGCCGAATGCGGTTCTGACCAAGTTCACCGCATTGTTGAGCGTGTAATGGCTTGCATGGGCAAGCTGTTCAGTTTGATAGGTGTGACAGTTGCCGCAGGTGGTGGCAAAGTTGTCAGGGTGGGCTGGGCGAGCAAGCATATTGGCATGGGCTTTGTCCTTGTCTTTTGCCTCCGGATCGCCTTGATGGCAGACGGTACACGATAGCTGATGGTTGGTGTCGGGGGTTGTGGTATGGCAGGAACCACAGGTGCCGGCCAGTTTCTCTGTCTCGCTGCTGCAGCTGATGAGTAAGATTATGGCTGCTGCAAAACAAGAAATTGAAACAAAAGCGAGAAGAGATTTGCGTACCGAGTGCGACATGTTATGAGGGAAGTGATCAGTAAATTATTGAAATTATATTGTAACGTTCCAATTGGCAGATTTATCAGATTAGACTTTCTTATATGTCATAGGAGTTGAATTTTCAATAATTACCTGCTATATAGGCACAACAATGCTAAGCCAGCATAGCTCAGTTGGTAGAGCGGCGCTCTCGTAAAGCGCAGGCCAGCGGTTCGATCCCGCTTGCTGGCTCCAATTATAACGGCCACTTAGAGAAGACTCTCTCAGTGGCCGTTTTTTTTGTGTGGCTAAAATGGTCCCATAAATCTTTCAGTAACCATTAAGGGTGCGGCAGGAAGCGTGTCAACGGTGAAGAGTATGCTTGGATGAATGAACCAGGAACTCGCTGAATTTTTTAGATCAATCTGAAATAAAAAAAGCCCCACTCCAAAATGGAGGGGGCTCGTATCTTTCTTCTGACACCCGAATAAGACGGTATCGCGTTAATTATATACCGGTGGGTTTGAATAAACAGGCACGCTTTCGTCAAATTCATCCACTAAAGCGTTGAGCTTGCTGCGGGTAACGACAAACCGCATGTCTGTGGTAAATATATCGTTATCTTTGTGGAGCGACTCAGGTTGAGTTGGATTCGGTTGTTTTCGCTTTTTCGGTTTAGTGGTGCGATCCATATGGTTCCTCACTAGATAGTGTGAAATAACGGGAATGGAGACAGAATCTCCTGCATCCAATCCTGATGAACCATATTATAGCCTCTGTGAATGATTGTAAATAATGATATTCACGTAAAGCAGAGGTTGACTGTAATGACTATCGTAAAGAATGACAGAAAAATAGATGTATAGGTCGCTCGAGAAAGGTGAAAAAAGGTGTTGCTTTGATTGGCGAACCCATGGTTTCGGTTTTTCTCGGATACGAAATGGCCGAGTGAGGAGGGAAATTCTCAGAGGGTGGTGTCAGTCTCGAGCATATTTCTGACGTGGCGGATCGATCCTGGCACAATGTACACTAAGAGAGCAGGAAAAGAGTTCGTCGATTGCCCCAATACGTAATCATTAAAAAATCTACCTTGAGAAAAAACGTCGAAACAATGCGCGGGCAATTCGGTATGGCAAGTTAAAGATGGTTGCCGGCAATCCTTGGGTGGGAGTTTCACGGACCCCACCCAGCCGGAAGTCTGTTCCAAACGTGTGGCCACAGGATGGGCATTCCATGAGCATGCCGCCAATATTTCTGGGAAGGCGGAGTTGCTGGCCGCATTTGGAGCATGTCGTGATGTTGTCCTTTTTCATAATGTGGTGTGTTTATTTCAGTAATCCTAGCATGCTTTCTGCCTGATGATTTGCCTGGGCCTGAATAGAAACCCCTGCTTGTTGGAGAATCCTGTTTTTCAACTTATTAGATACTTCCATCGCGACATCAGCATCACCAATTCTCGACTCAGAGGCTGCCACATTTTCGGAAATATTTCCAAGGTTGGAAGCGGTCGATTCAAAACGATTAAGAACAGACCCCAGTGCCCCTCTGGATTCTGAAACACTGGTCAGGGCTTCGTCAATGGCGCTGAGGGCGTTCTGGGCATTTTCTCCGGTGAGAATATTAAGTGATTCTGTGCCCAGGTCTTTCTGGGTTGCACCGTTGATGGATACGTTAATAAACTCGCCGCCATTGGCTCCGACCTGGAAATTTGCACCGCTTTCCATGCTGCCATCAAGAACATTTTTACCATTGAAACTGGTTGTCCCGGCTATACGGTCTAATTCTGATTGGAGCTGAGAAAATTCGGCATTCATCGATTGCCTGTCATTGCCGTTGTAGATGCCGTTGCTCGACTGAACGGCCAGTTCACGCATTCGCTGAAGAATACCGGACGACTCATTCAGTGCGCCATCTGCAGTCTGGGCTAGCGAGATGCCATCATTGGTATTTCTGATTGCCTGGTTAACTCCTCGCACCTGGGAGTTCATTCTGTCGGAAATTGCCAGTCCGGCGGCATCGTCTTTGGCACTAGTGATCCTGCGACCACTGCTTAGGCGGGATGCTGATTTGTCTATCCCTGCCTGGGTGTTGGAAAGCTGGTGAGAAACGTTCACATTGCTATTGATTGAGCTTACCATTAAATGCCTCCGTATCTTGTCACGTTTTTTTCAAGGTACCTTCTATATCCATGGAAAAGCGTGAAATCTCGTCATGTCAGTAAGATAATGACATGTCTTCATGCTTGCTCTTGTATATCGAAGCCAAGATATACTACATCTTACCATTCATTGGCCTAATCCTCAAAAAGGATATGTATATTGTGCCATTCACCTCGAAACGAATGTCAGTATTGAAAGCCGTATTGCATAATTGAAATCGTTAACGATCGTCCTGATTAACAACTCTTAAGTGGAGCGAAGAGCTTCAGTCAGGAAGAAAGTTGTAATTATATAAGATAACATGGGAAAAAATACCTATTACTGTAGAAGCTGAAATGGATTGTCTACAGTTTTTCGACTGTGTCAGCCCTTAACTTTATATCTGCAAGATTAGCGCCTGGTGATGTGTCTCGTGTAATACTAATAATACACAGAGGTCATGCAGGACTGCGCATTACCTCCTGCTGTTGCGAAACAGTGCTTTTGTCATCTCATTTAAGGGTGTGAAGTAGCAATCATTGAAATAACAAAAGGGCTTTCCGGAATAATCCGAAAAGCCCTTTTATTTACTGGTTGGGGCGGGAGCCAAACATGATGATATAAATCATGTATAAACAGTATCATACATTTAAATTGCTTATCTAATAAAAAATATACCCTCATTTGTACCCGCATTTGGCAAATGTGTCTGGGTTGAAAAGTCAAATGGTGCAGTTTGGTAATGACGGTGAGCTGTGGACGATATCATAAGTTCTGCATAGATTTCTATAATAAATGGTCTCAAGATTGCACTTGGTGTCAGGTGATTCTGTTCTCAAATATTTGCACAAAAAATCTGAGAGCACTTAAGGAGAGGCTTTGTTACGTATACTCAGGAAACACCTCAAACTGCCAGGCCTGAGAAGTTACTGGGACTGCCGATACTAATCTTAAAGATAGATCTAAATCATTGATATGAGATTTGGTTTAGCTATGTGTCCACGCTTTTACAGCAAGAAGACTATTGGGCAGGGTTGGTTGGGATAGGGAAAAAGCAGCTTAGCAAAATCTCCATTGTATAGGTGCCAGGTCCTCCTGTCACTTTCGCCTCTTTGAATCTCCCAATCTACTCGGTCTGCCTTGCGGAAGTAGCCTTTTGAGTCAGTTTTTCCTCAACTGATCGCTGTATTGTTGTGAAACCCTTGGGCTCAATCATGTTTGGTTGAATTACAGCTTTTGTAATGGCAAATATCCAGCGCATCCGTTTTGTTGAAAAAAGGTTTTCTGAGAAAGCGAGAGAAAAACCTGGTAGATAACCATCTCGCATTTGTAATCTGTTGCTTGCCGGGTATATTGATGTTTTGTAGGATCTTTTCCATACTATGGATATCCTGGGCATTTAGGCTTAGTGTAAATGATTGGTATATCTGGTGGCTTGTCGCTCTGTTGCGCCAGGATGCCGTTACTTGAACGATCAGGGCATATCAGTCTGCCCCTTGGGTGAACTCTTCTTAGGTATAGTATCCAGTAATGCCATCAAGCAAAATTCTTATCACCAAGTTGCAGAGACCGCGAGACGCGGTAGGCACGATAGCCCGACCACGGCTGCATGATCTGCTCAACCGTGGGCAAAAACAATCATGCACCCTGATTTCCGCCCCAGCTGGTTATGGTAAGAGTACGCTGGTCAGCAGCTGGATGGAGTGCTGTCAGTATCCGGGAATATGGGTATCTCTTGATGAAAAGGATAGCGAACTGCATACATTCTTCTG
>NZ_FRFE01000074.1 GCF_900143695.1 Desulfopila aestuarii DSM 18488 | reverse complement strand
ATGGATGCGGCCTACGACGCCAAGCGAATCGAAGAGATCAGCCGGGGCTTTGGACATGTCCCTATCATCGATAAAAATGGACGTGGAAAAGATGTCTTACCTATGGCTCCTCACGAAGCGGAGCGCTATAAAATTCGATCCAGCGTTGAACGGGCAAACAGCCGATTGAAAGAAGATTTTGGTGCCAACAACGTCATGGTCAAGGGGCACGCGAAGGTGTCTCTCCACTTGATGTTTGGAGTTATCACCTTATTTTCAGATCAACTTTTACGGCTGCTTGGTTAGGTTGTCAAAGATCTATTTGTGGCCACAGTGCAAAGCCTCACGCTCTGGTCATTTTGCAAGAGGCTCTTCTCGCAAAGTGCTTATTATCAAATCATTAATAGTTGTTGTTTCATGGAGGGCTTCTTGCGACTGGTGATGCTTAACTTTGCTCCGTCGACTAGGCACCACGGTGCTTGATACAACTTTCTAATATAGCATGAAGGCTAAGGCTGCATGAAGAAAATGCCTCTACGAACTTTAGCAGTTCAAGCCGAGATTCCTGCCTCAACCCTGATGGATTTACCGATTCTTGGGGCAAAAAAGAACGACCACTGGGTAGCGGGGGCTTTGGTAAGCTCTTCCTTGTAGTTGCTCCATTTTGGTACAATTATAGATTGTCAGCCTATCCCAACATATCCGGAACAGTGCACATGATGCAGAGGGTAACCAGTTTAAGGGTGGAAACGCCTACCATCTGGATCTGCCGTCGAATGTTCCGGTCAAAGACTTCTGGTCGGTCATTGTTTATGACAACCAAACACGCTCAATGATCCAAACCGATCAACGATTTCTCTGTATCAGCAGCCAGAACAAGAACCTACTCGTCAACAACGATGGCTCGGTCGATGTCTATTTTTGTTCCAAGGCTCCGGAAAACTTGGAAAACAACTGGATTCAGATGATTCCCGATAAGAGTTTATTTATGATCTTACGATTGTACGGACCGCTTAAGCCTTGGTTTGACAAGATGTGGAGACCGAATAAAAACGAGGTGGTTAAATAGAACCGTCGTCGGCCAATGCTCCGGTTATAGCAGACTATATTCCTGAATTGCTGAAACTGAGCATTCCTTCAGTAAATTATGTCCCCCATGCCCGATACTCATCCCTTGTTAAGTGCTGAGGTTTGCGGGAGTCATCACCGATTTAGCCTCATCGAGTCAGTGAGCCTGTTTTTCGCTTCCATCTTCCTCAAAGCAACAGCAATAAAAATAACCATCAGAATCTACAGCACAATTTAGATTGCCAAAAGGTTTATTTGCGTTGTAATAAGATCTAATGGCTGTCAGGCAACGATATCTGTTCACCCCGTGCATGCTCATCATCAACCATATGTTAGCAACAATGCCCCATTATCTTACTCTCATCTGCACCATACTTTTTCTACTGCTCAGGTCAGTCATGCCTATCGAAGCTAAAGAGCAGAAGCGCGTTCTCATTATCTACGCTCAGGATAAATGGCATCCAGCTCACGAACTGACTGAAAAAGGAATTCATTCTGTATTAGATTTGAATCTTACCTATGACATTCAATTATATGCGGAATATCTAGATGTGGCAAATTTCCCATCTTCAGCTCAAACAAATGCGGCTGCAGAGTATATTCGGACAAAGTATGCCGAATCACATATTGACGCTATCATTACCGTTTATGATACCGCCCTATACTTTATGCTCAATAATGGGGCCCCGCTCCTTCCTGGTATACCAATCATTGCAAGTCAATTACCATTTGAAACCGGGAAGAAATTTAACTCCTCCCCTCTGCGGCGCTTCACAACAGGAACGATTACTGGGGAAAGCATGTCGGAGCTTATGCAGAGCATCTTCACACTGACGCCTAACGCAAAACATATTGCATTGATTTGCGGCTCTTCAATAAGTGATCGGGACAGTGAGACGGTATATCGTCAGCAGATAGAACGATATAAGGACAGGATTACGCTCATAAGTCTTAATCAACTGACACTTGAGGAGATTTTGAGGCGGGTTGCCACTCTTCCTCCCAATACCGTTGTCCTCTATGGTAGTCTGTTTGAGGATGCAGCCGGCAAGATGTACGTGCCCAGAGATGTTCTTCCTCGAATCTCTCTGGCCTCAAATGCCCCAGTGTTTGGTCTTTATGATTCATATCTAGGATACGGCATTGTCGGAGGATCACTTTTCAGCTTCGAGGAACATGGAAAAGAGTCAGCCCGGCTGTTATTACGAGTTTTGGCCGGTGAGAGACCGGACACCATCCCATGGTCCGGTAGTCATTCCTCCATCCAGGTATTTGATTGGAGAGAACTGCAAAGGTGGTCTATTAAAAAATCTTTACTGCCGCCCGGAAGTGAGCTTTTATATTATACGCCCTCGTTATGGGAGCGTTACCATTACTACATCTTCTCAGCCTTTGCCTTGCTGATGCTTCAGAGCAGCTTTATCCTATTCTTAATCCACCAACGAATACAACGTCGCAAAACCCAACTTCAACTCGCAGAACGTCTTGACTTTGAAGAGATGCTATCCTCTCTCTCGGCACGATTCGTCAGCCTGAAACCTGACGAACTGAACGAAGAAATGCTTCGGGTACTTGAACAAATTCAAAACAGACTTGAAGTCGATCGAGTAAGCATTTTTATGATGTCCGTGGAAACAAACCGATTCCATCTCATTCAATCCCACACGCTTCCCCATCATTCGCAGCCTCTTTCAGAAATACTCTTTTCTCAAGTTCCTTGGCTCACAGAAAAAATTCAGGAAGGGAGATCACTCAGCTTTGGCCATTTGACTAGCATGCCGACTGAAGCAAAGGTGGATCGCGCTTTCCTTGCGGCTCAGAATATCGGTTCCTTAACGCTTATTCCGTTAATTACAAGAGAAAAAGTACTTGGGGTTCTTTCTTTAGGAACAATTGACAAAGCTAGGCAATGGTTGCCTAATGAAGTTCGCCAATACCGTCTCATTGCAGAGATTTTTGCCAATGCGATAATGCGTAAAAAGCAAGAGGAGGCGTTGTCTGCCGCTGAGAAAAAATATCGCACAGTCGCCGATTTTACCTATGACTGGGAGTATTGGCAATGTCTTGATGGCTCATTTCACTATGTCTCACCTTCCTGTGAGAGAATTTGTGGTTATACCCATGTAGAATTAATGGAAAATCCAAAGATTTTTACCGATATTATTATGCCTGAAGATAGGGATGTCTGGCAGAGTCATTGCCAGAAAGCCGGCTTAGAACTGCAACCTCATGAGGCACAATTCCGCATCCAGCGGCGTGATGGTCAGGTACGTTGGATCGAGCATTCCTGTCAACCTATTACCGATAATGAAGGCCGCTTGCAGGGAATGAGAGCGAGTAACCGGGATGTCACTTCGCGAAAAGAGGCAGAAAACGAGCTGCTTAGCACGTACACCGAGATACAGAGACTGAAGGATCAACTCGAGGCAGAGAAGGCGTACCTGCAGGAGGAGATCAAGCTCGAACACAATTTCGACAATATCGTTGGCACCAGTGCATCCTTGAAATATGTACTTTTCAAAGTCGAACAAATTGCTGAGACCAGCACCACTGTGCTCATCCTTGGGGAAAGCGGGACAGGAAAAGAGCTCATCGCTCGGGCAATTCACAGTAAAGGTCAACGCAAGAATCGTTCGCTGGTGAAGGTCAACTGTGCAACCCTTCCGGCTCATCTGATCGAAAGTGAACTGTTTGGCCATGAAAGGGGGGCTTTCACTGGTGCTCAGGAGCGTCACTTCGGTCGCTTCGAAATCGCTGACGGAGCTAGTATTTTTCTTGATGAAATCGGTGAATTACCACTTGAAATGCAGGCTAAATTATTGAGAGTTCTGCAGGAGCGGGAATTTGAACGACTGGGAAGCAACAGTACTATTAAGGTAGACGTACGCATTATCGCAGCTACCAATCGGGACCTGGAGAATGAGGTCAGGAAAGGTCGCTTCCGGGAAGATCTATTTTTCCGACTCAACGTATTTCCAATCACTGTTCCGGCGCTTCGGCAACGGGTTGAGGATATTCCTCTGCTGACCAGCTTCTTTGTTGAGAGAGCGTGCAAGAGACTCGGCAAATCAATCAATACGATTCCAGCCAATATTATTCAACAAATGAAAAAATACCCCTGGCCAGGCAACGTGCGGGAGCTGGAAAATGTCATTGAGCGGGCAGTGATCAACTCGTCCGGAAGCAAGTTGCATCTTGCCGACGACTTGACCAAATCGGCCGCCGAGAGGCTACCGGATGATTTGCGGAGTATGGAGGAGGTTGAACGAGAACATATTCTGCGGGTACTCGATTTTACGGGATGGCGCATCGAAGGTGCCAAGGGTGCCTCGCGAGTACTTGAGGTCAACCCTTCCACTCTTCGTTCGCGTATGCGCAAGTTGGGTATTCAGAAACCGTAAGTGACCTTTAAGATCAACGGGTTCTCTATCACCTTTGAAAATGGCCCACAACCATCAATTCCATCAGGTATTCCCCGACAATATTCGAAAATGATAATATGAGCATTCAGCGCTAGAGGTAGTCCCCTGCCTATCGACAGATAAGGCTCAACCGTTTCTAAGAGAGTTGGCAGTTCCTCCTCTCTTATCCCCAAACCTTGCCTTCTTTGCATCACGTGTCGTTTACCCGATTATTTCCAGAGCGTATTGAATAGATGGAAAGGCATGAAGAATCATGCACTATGCCTAAGATATAGTTGCCTTACCTCGCTTAATCCTGAGTTTGGTTGTCCATTCCAGCCATTCGTCTATTACGTTTGTATCTCTCCTCATTCTGGGTCAGATCACACGTCCAGGTGCATGCCTCTGCTGCCTGACAATTTCTGTGATATTTCGAGGATCCACCAAATTTCACGGATTTTCTTGCTCCTTATGTGAACAATTAACTCTTTGGTTGCTGGTGTGTATTGTTTTATATCGGCTACTTACGATTTTCTGCCCGTGAAACCCTAACTTGGGCATGCCTTTTGATACTAATGATCGCAAGCAACTCTGCCTTTAAATTCTGTAGATTCACCAATTATTAAGTTTCACACGACAATAAACCGCCTGTACGCAGTGATCACAAACTTGGGGGGATGCGAATGTATGTTGTCATCGTGAAAATGAAGTCGCTGGCTGCAAAACGCAAAGAGCTGAGTTATAGTCAAATCTGGTGTTTGAAGAATCATTCTTAGATATTGACCACCCTGGTCAGCTCACCTTCTTTTACTGGTTCAACCCTCTCGCCATCCTTGAATCTCACCCCTCGAATGACCTCAGCAAGTAGCTTGAATCCCCTTAGCCGACGCCATTTCTTCTGGGCGCTCTGGCCGAGTTTGTAAACCATCGACAAGATAGTATGTCTTGCGACACATCCCCTTGTTTTTGCTGTCCGAAGTCGTACAGTGGCAAACGTTGACTCGATAGGGTTTGATGTACGAATATGTTGCCAATGGGCGGCAGGGAAATCATAAAACGCCAGCATTTCCTCTTTATCCTTTTCCAGACACTTCATT
>NZ_FRFE01000097.1 GCF_900143695.1 Desulfopila aestuarii DSM 18488 | reverse complement strand
ATCTCACCTTTGTTTAATGATTATAGTTGGTTAAATAATACACGATTTTGATTGGATCTTCCCTATGATTGTGAGTTTTTCAACATCCTGCTAATGATGCTGGTAGCTCTACTTATGATTGCGCTACCATATCCGAGTTTCACCTTTGAAAAGATTGTGTTGATCGGCTCAGAAGATACCAAAGCATCATCTACCGGAAGGTTGCTCAACTTGATCTATACTGAAGTATTTCGGCGGCTCGGTTATGAACTCCAATATATTGGTTATCCTAATGAACGTGCAAATTTGATGGCAGAAAATGGAACGGTGGATGGGGAAATTCAACGCGCTGCCAGTTATGAGAAGGTCTCAAAAAATCTCCTCAAAGTTGAAGAACCGAGTTTTTCAGTCAGCGTGGCCGCATATGCCGTTACTCCAGGGATCGTTTTGGATGGATGGGAGAGCCTGAAAGATACGGACTATATCGTTGAATACAGACGTGGATCTAAAGTAGCCGCAAGTGCGTTGCCGACAGTTGTCAAACCAGAAAATTTATCAACGAGCTCGACAGTGGAACTGCGGTTGAAGAAACTCATCGCAGGACGCACCGATATCTACATTGAACAGGAACATGTTGTCGAGGAAACACTTAGCAAATTTGATAAAGCAGGATTCGATCATTCCACCATGTACCAGGCTGGCATCATGTGGACGGGGTACAGTCATTTATACATGCACAAGAAGCACGCCGCGCTTCTTCCGAAAATTACCGAGGTTTTGAAAGCCATGAAACATGAAGGCTTAGTCGAATACTATAAAAAAACCGCCGAGAAGGCCCAATAAATATGAGGCTTGTCGAGCTCGGGATGCAAAACGTAATGATGCCAACAGCCTGGAATGCTCTCATTCACGCCAAGGTCAGGATTGGCGCATTGGATTCACCCTGAATTTCTGCTTTTTTCCGGCTCACTCATTCATCAGATACACGGGTGATTTTCCCGTTTGACTATCAGAAAACAGTTCGGGTAATGGTGAAGCAAATGTACGAAATCCAGAATTATTATGGCTTCATAATTGCTATCTGTTTATTTCAACTCTTTCCAGGTGCAGGGACGATTGCTATACTTGGGGCCACCGCGACTGATGGCTCAAAAGCTGGCATGAGCGCTGTTGTAGGTACCCTGTTAGGCGATTTTATATACATGTCATCTGCAGTTTTGGGCCTTGCGGCCATTCTTAGCTCTTATCCAAGATGCTTTGCTGTTACTCAATATCTCGGGGTCATGTACTTATGTTCTTTAGGCCTGAAATATCTCTTTTTACAAGAAAGTACTAACGCCTTTCATAAATCCACACTGCTGTCTCGCAAATACATGTGTAATACCAAATAAATAAAGGCTCGGAGAGCTTCTTGTGTTATAATGAAATTGCGAAATGTCATTCAAATA
>NZ_FRFE01000035.1 GCF_900143695.1 Desulfopila aestuarii DSM 18488 | reverse complement strand
CCTTGACCGGCCCAAGACCTGTGAGAATTTCTCTTTCAGGCAAATAGCCATTGCGCACAACCTGCATGTGCCCTTTCTCATTTCTCAGCTCTGCGTAATACTGGAGCAGGTCCTGCAATTCAGCCTCAACCGCATCAGCAATGAGTTGTCGGGCGCCGGTACGTAACAGTTCGGTCAGCGGGTCTTCGACAAACTCTCCTGGCTTTTTCAGTGTGATAACTTTACTGTTGATCATGACGTATCCTTTTTTGTTGGAATTCTGTTTTGGCGAACTGATTCCAACAGGATACGTCATTTCTTTTTAAATTCTCCCTCAAACACCACTTTTGAGCATAACTCTTTATTTCCCCTTTTGGAGACTACTGAAATCAGGACATTGCCAGATGTGTGCCAGAGTGTAACAATTAGAATATGTCAAATATATTCAGAGCATTACACAAATCACACGACGAACAACATTGGAAAAAAAATAGCGAAAGTACTAAAGGGTAGGATACGGTATGGAAGTTGTCCTATTTTTTAGGACTGGAAAACTCTTTCATAAAGAGAGAATGGATTTTCAATAAACCATACAACCGAGATCGGCTTAGTCCTGACAATCTGCATGCTAATTCGCCATCGCCCTCGGTTTCTGCTAGCAACCTCTGCAGATATTGCTTTTCTATTCTGCTCAGTTGCAGGCGACGATATTCTTTAAAAAACGGCAGCGTCAGGGAATATGTAGTCGGGGCAGGTAAATGGTGAGATGGTTCTTCCGGAAACTGCTCATGCTTTAGGGAAACTTTTGAGCGGATACCGCACAAACGAATCTCCGGTGGAAGATGTATGGGATATAATACCGGGGCCATAGGATCGGAAATTATTGCTTTGTCCAAAGTATTTTCCAACTCCCTGATGTTTCCCGGCCAGGAATATGCCTCCAGGGCCTCAAGTGTTTCCGGAGCAACGCCTTTAATGGGCAACCGATTACGACGGCAGATCGAAAAAACGAAGTTCATGGTAAGTTTCTCAAGATCCGTCCCCCTCTCCCGAAGAGGAGGTAAATGGATGTTGAAAGTATTCAGCCGGAAAAACAGATCACTACGAAATGTGCCCTGTCGGACCATTGCCTCAAGATCCCGGTTAGTAGCAGCAACAAGTCTAAAATCACTTGTATGCTCTCTGTCTTTTCCTAACGGTCGATAGACCCGTTCCTGTAGAAGCCGGAGAAAACTTTTCTGGATCTCAATCGGTAATTCACCAACTTCATCAATGAAAAGAGTGCCGCCATCTGCCTGCTCAACCAACCCCCTCCGATCGCTGTTGGCACCAGTAAAGGCTCCCTTGACATGACCAAAAAGTATACTTTCCACGAGATTCTCAGGCAAACTCGCACAATCAACTACAATGAAAGGCCGCTTGGACCGTGAACTGTTGAGGTGGATTGCCCTGGCAAACAACTCTTTACCGGTCCCTGTCTCACCGGTAATCAGCACTCCACTATCGGTTTCTGCACATTGAGCAACCTGATCAAGACAGAAGCGAAGTGCTTTACTCTTGCCTACAATCTCATCACGTTTGAGATTGACATGAGATGAGCGCTGTATCTTTTTTTCATGATATTCAAGCGCTCTTTTTACATGAAGGATAATCTCCTGCCTCGAAAGCGGCTTTTGCAGATAATCCCATGCCCCGTTTTTAATCGCCATTTCTGCACCGTTGGCGTCGCCCATTCCGGTAATGATGATGACCTCAGGGGAAGAAGGAAGTTCGTGAATATAGGGGAGCAACTCGAGTCCGTTGCCGTCTGGAAGACGGACATCAAGGAAAACCAGGTCAGCTTGATGATTGCTTAGCAACTTTTTTCCTTCTTCAAGGCTCCCGGCTAAACTGGCTTCATGCCCTAAAAGACCGCAGTGTTCTAAAAGAAGACTCTGAAACGTTGAATCGTCATCGATGATTACCACATTTGCCATAATGTAAGGTCTCTCTTATGAAACAATCTGCTTTAGTCATGGATCTATCATCGTTCACTACTGCCCATAACGATTTCCTTTAGTTTTGTTAAAACCAGTGTGATGAAGTGACGGCGGGTTATACCTTATGCAGATTCTCTTCAATATACGTTTTTTTGTCAAGAATTTGGCCGATTATAGACAAAGCTAGATGCTGAAGGAGAGAGGATCTCCTTTGGTTCGGGGCATCCTTCATAGATCTACTGATGCTCTCAATGGGCGAGGAACCGCCCCCACCCATTGAGGCATGCCTAGCCATGAAGTGTTTTGATCCACCAGGTTACTTCAGTATCATTTACCTTTTATAGATACGTTTAAGTATTGATACGTTCAACATGCTCTCTCGTATTGGGTACAATTTTTAAGAGATTGTGTCGTGTTGAAGAGATGCAGTTACGTGCTAATGGTGCAATCTTGAATTCATCTAAGATAATAAAGATGGAGGATTCATCATGCGGACCGGCTGCCTTCGATGTTAGCAAGGCCCTTTTCGTTGAATCAGCTTACATTAATGCGCAGCAGGGTCCGACCTCAATTTTTCCCATTTGCAATCCTGATCAGAGCGTGACATCAGTGCCGATTTGCATTGTGGTTGCCTTTTCGTATATGAGCGAAGCTATAACCAGATCCTGGACAGCCAGCCCCACCGATTTGAATAGCGTTATTTCCCGATGCAGATGATTGTTGTTTTTTCCATCTCCCATTAACAATGTGCCAAGCTCCTGGCGTATGTGATCTTCACTGATCAGCCCGGCCGCGAGCGGCTGGATGAGATCTCCTGCTTCATTGCGACAGGCCTCATACTGATCCACAAATACTCTCGCTCCTTGCACAGTCTCAGGCGGTATTTCGCACATGTCGGGTCGATATGCGCCGATGGCGTTGATATGCACCCCGGGTTTGAGCATCTCATGGCGAAAGAGCGGTTGTCGGGATGGCGTGGCTGTGCAGATAATATCGACCTCCGGCAGGACGTCGATCCCTGCCGGTTGAACGTCAAGAGATAGTCGCTTTCCCATTTCCTTAGCAAAATCCTCCATGGCCTGGCTGGAGCGATCGAGCACATATGCCCGCTTGATATCCCTGACTGCACAGATCGATTCGAGCTGGCATCGCCCCTGGACTCCAGCTCCGATAATGGCAGCCTGTTGCGCATCAGGGGCTGCCATCTGATCCGTCGCCACCCCGCTGGCCGCGCCCGTGCGCAGGGCGGTAAGATGCTCGCCATCCAGTATCGAAAGCGGCTTTCCCGTCTCGCCGTCATAAAGCTGGACCAGTCCGTGAATGGCAGGCAGGCCTCGAGCCGGATTGTTCTTGTAAGTCATCACGGTCTTGAGGCTAACCCGGGAAAGCCTGGAAAGATAGGCCGGCATGAACAGCGCTGAGCCACCATGTTCCTCGATCAGCATACTGGTCCGAAGCGGCATGACCGCCTCGCCTGTGCTTACCGCCAAAAACGCCTGCTTCATCGCGGCAATGGCCTCTGGCATCTCCACACAGCAGGCAATATCCCTGGCGCTGATAATTTTCACCGTATACTCACTCATGCTTGGCTCCTTTCTATGTTCTTCGATACTCAGGTACATTCGTTCCGGTCCGACACTCCTGTTGGCGCACGCAAGGACTGCAACGTTGCTGTTTGGTCCCTTCCGGGTAATTGCCCTGGAAGACAGTTACTCTTTAAAATTCTCGATTACTGCTCTACTGATTGCCAGATGATTGCGCAGGCAGCGCTTTGCCTGACCGGCTTCACCCATAACGATATAAAGGCAGATTTTCTGTGCGGTATCAATGGCCTTATGAATATTCTGCTCCGTGGAGGTGGTAAACGCCACTGGGAGTCTGTTGTTTACCGCAACGTGAATATGCCTGATGATCTCAGCAAGCTCCGGCATCTCGGCAGCCATGGCAATAGCCAGGTGGAGCGCCAGGTCCGCGGACAGAAAATCACTGACCTTCTCCCGGCAGGCCTCGAGGTCATCCATCGCCTGTTTCAGTTCTTCCAACCGTTCTTCACTTGCTCTATCCGCTGCCTTTTCAATGGCATAACATTCCAGCAGTTCTCTCATCTCAAGCAGGTTAAGCAGGCTGGGGGCAACGCCAAACAGATGTGCAGCAACTTCCGATTCATCCTTTGCCGGAGTCATGCTCTTGATAAAGGTACCTCGCCCCTGGATGATCTCTAGATAGCCCATGATGGCCAGGGCATTGGTCGCTTCCCTGATCGAGGAGCGCCCTACCCCGAGCATCTCTCCTAGCTGTTCCTGGGTCGGTAGTCTGTCACCCGGCCGCAGTTCGCCACACTCGATGTTAGCCAGAATCTGCTTCACCACACCGTCCGATGCTGACGTTGCCTCAATCTGAAGTATCTTCATAGATTTTTGCACCCAAAGAGAGCATTTTGCCTCGTTAATGTTACCTGTGTGGTGGTGCCTCATCCCCCGTCTGACATATTTTCCTGCCAGATGATACGCCCGTCCAGAGCCTACAGGGTCGATGTTTCGTTGTCAAACACATACATCAGATGTTTATACCTTTGTGAAGCTGTGGTTTTCTGACCTGGGCGCTGCTCCCCCATTGTTGCATGTCAATTATAAAAGGAAATACGAACATATAACAAAGGGCGTGATTATCAATTTGGCCAGTGATTTATCCATGCTAATATTGGCGAAATACATCAGACAAATCATCCATTGCCATTGCCCCCCCCCCATGGTAACAGTAGCTGAGCACTCGGCAAAAGACCGACCCAGCTACTCCGGCACAGGAGAAAATGGCAGCACCTGTGCGTCGTAATTTTCACAGTTTCCTGGAGAACAACGGGATGAACATACCCAGCATATTCAATGACGTCATTGGGCCGGTCATGCGCGGCCCATCAAGCTCGCATAGTGCTGCAGCGGTTCGCATCGGCAGGATCGCCCGGGACGTGATGGGCGGAGGACTCACCGAGGTCGTGACCTCCTTCGACCTGAGCGGCTCGCTCCCAACCACTTATATTTCTCAGGGCTCTGACATGGGACTGTGCGGGGGACTCCTTGGTTTCGATGCCGCAGACGAACGGCTGATCGACTACAAAAGGGAGCTTCAGAACGCTGGCCTGAAGGTTGCCTATATTATGGACAACTTGGGTGACCAGCACCCGAACACCTACAACCTGGCATTGAAAAATGGTAGGGAACAACACAGCTTGGTGGCCATTTCCACGGGGGGCGGCATGATCGAGGTCACAAGAATCGATGACCTGCCGATCTCGTTTTTTGGTGACAACTATGGTCTGGCGGTATGGACAGGTGCTGGCCGGGAAGGTATCCGGGAGATGCTGGAAGGAATCGGCTGTAAGGTGACATGCGGAAACACCACTGGGCAATCGCTGATTTTTGCAACCAGACCTCTCCCGTTTCAAACCGACCTCCTTCACCAAATTGAAGCTGAATATGGTGTCGACCACATCAGAATCCTCCTCCCGGTTCTGCCCATTCTCACTGCGCCGGAGATGTCAGTCCCATTCTCCAGCGCCGAGGAGATGATGCGCGTTGCCGGCGGTGACAAAAGCCTTGCGGATCTGGCCCTCCGCTATGAGGCGGCACGGGGCAATATTGCGGAAAGCGAGGTTCTCGCCAGAATGCTGGAGATTGTCGAGATCCTTGAGAATTCTGTGAAGACCGGCCTGGCGGGCACGGAATACGGCGACAGAATTCTGGGGTATCAGTCGGGCAAATATCAGAGGGCGCATGAGGAAAAAAAGCTGCTGGGCCTCGGAGTGCTTGATCGGGTCATTCCGTATGTCACTGCGCTCATGGAGGCGAAAAGTGCCATGGGTGTCATCATCGCCGCGCCAACTGCCGGATCGTGCGGTGGCCTGCCCGGAACGGTACTTGGCGTGGCTGACGAGCTGCAACTTTCCCAGGAAGAAAAGGCGAGGGGACTGCTGGCTGCTGGACTTATCGGCGCCCTGATCGCCACACGCTCGACGTTCTCCGCCGAGATCTGCGGCTGCCAAGCGGAATGCGGAGTAAGCTCCGGCATGACGGCGGCGGCAATGGTCACGATGCTGGGCGGTACTGCGTTGACCGCCATGGGCGCCGCGTCCATGGCCCTGCAGAATGTTTTCGGCATGGTCTGCGATCCGGTTGCTGGCCGGGTGGAGGTTCCCTGCTTAGGCAAGAACATCCTCGCAGCAAGCAACGGTGTCTCTTGTGCCAACCTGGCCCTGGCCGGATTCGACCAGGTGATCCCCTTTGACGAGACGGTGGCGGCAATGGACAACGTCGGCCGCGCCTTACCGCATGAGTTGCGCTGCACGGCGCGCGGCGGGTTGTCACTGACCCCTACCTCGAAAAGGATTGAGCAGGCATTGGCGAGCAATGCCTGCCTTTCTGAGCCGGAATAAGGCCGCTGGTTTGCCAGACCCGGCCTTTCTGCAGGGTTTGGCCTGCTGAGCGTATCGTACCTGCAGCTGACAGCAAAAAACACTATCGGTTTTCAATGGTCGAGTATCTCCAATGCAAGACTCCTCGAAAGACAGAGACCAATATGAGAAGATGCAGGTATCTCATCACCGATGAGATTCTCAAGATTTGTGAGCTTCCCCTGCGACCTGTATTTTACCAGTTTGCCGTTCTCCAGATAGACAATACCAGCGGTGTCATATCCCCTGTATTCAAGACTTTTCAAGTCTTCAAGGAGAACAGGCAACACTTTCTTCGGGTCGCAATAACCAACTCTTCCTCACATATAATAATTTTTTTCTTTTGTTATCTTGGAGATGCTTTTCGATAGTTATTATATAGCCTTATGCACCATGGCCATTCGCCTGCATTGCCCTCGCATATTTCATCGGAGCAACCTGGAGGGTGGCCACCACCTTGCAAAAAAGCTTACAATTCATAGTGGGTACCCGAGATGAAAATTCGGTACCCACTTTGGATTTGGCCAATTCAAGAAGGGTTTGGAACTACATAATCACTTAGCAACAGAGACCTGAAACGAGCCCCGTTACTGCTTGCAACGTCAAAGGTGATAAACCCCATTCAATCATTCTTGACCCTTTATTGCTTTACGCCCCGGGTAACTCACCTTGCCAGCCAACTCTTCTTCTATACGCAGCAACTGATTATATTTTGCAACCCTGTCGGAACGACACAGGGAGCCAGTTTTGATCTGCCCTGCGGCTGTTCCCACGGCAAGATCTGCAATAGTTGCATCTTCCGTCTCGCCACTTCTATGGGAGATCACCGCGGTATAGCCTGCCTCCTTGGCCATGCGGATCGCATCAAGAGTCTCTGTTAATGAACCGATCTGGTTAAATTTAATGAGAATTGAGTTCGCCACACCCGTGTCGATCCCCTTCTTCAAAATCTTCGTATTCGTCACAAAGAGATCGTCGCCAACGAGCTGAAGGCGCTCACCGATCTTTTTGGTCAGGCTCGACCATCCGGTCCAGTCACTTTCGTCAAGGCCATCTTCAATGGAAATAATCGGATATTTCTCACTGAGTTCAGCGAGATAGTCTCCGAATTGTTCAGAATTAAAGATTTTCCCCTCACCTTTCAGGTTGTAATTTCCATCTGTATAGAATTCAGACGCGGCGCAGTCGAGGGCCAGGGTGATATCCTTATCCATTTGATAACCTGCGGCCTCTACAGCTTGAACAATAACTGCCAGCGCCTCCTCGTTTGAGGAGAGGTTGGGTGCAAAGCCACCTTCGTCGCCCACTGCAGTGCTCAAGCCTCTGCCGCTCAGTACCTTTTTCAGGTTATGGAACACTTCCGCACCCATCCGCAGGGCCTCCCGGAAATTATTCGCACCAACGGGCTGGATCATGAACTCCTGGATATCAACATTGTTATCCGCATGTTCTCCCCCATTGATGATGTTCATCATTGGGACCGGCATGAGATAGATACCCGGGGTTCCGTTCAGTTCGGAAATATGCTGATAGAGAGGAATCTTTTTATCCATGGCAGCAGCTTTCGCATTGGCTAACGAGACCGCCAGGATGGCATTGGCACCGAGTTTGTCCTTGTTGTCTGTTCCATCAAGATCAATCATTATCTGATCGACCCTTTTTTGATCATAGGCGCTGTGCCCAAGCAGGCTCGGTTGAATGACATCATTTACTGCCGAAACAGCCTTTAAAACACCTTTACCCATATATCGATTCTTATCGCCATCCCTCAATTCTAGTGCTTCCCGGGAGCCAGTGGAGGCACCTGATGGAGCACAAGCCCTGCCCCAGGCTCCAGATTCAAGGTAGACGTCCGCTTCAACAGTGGGGTTACCCCGTGAATCCATTACTTCTCGGCCTATTATCTTACTGATATTTGACATGATGAGTGCCCTCCTTTTGAGAAAATATCTAATTTCCGGCATGTGCGTAAGTCAGCTTTTGCTGGAGTTGAGACGTAAAAGATCCCCCGGCGTAAACCGGGGGATCTTTTAACAACTTGAGAAAGTGCGCTTACCTCATTAGACTTCCCAAGTGGTTTAACGTTCTGATTAATTGACAGACATAACTCATTTCATTGTCATACCAGGCGACAACCCTCACCTCGTAAATATTTGTCCCACAACGTTGGGCAAGAGTTTGAGTGCTATCGAAAAGTGAACCATAGCTCATACCAATCGTATCGCTTGACACCAATTCCTCGTCAGAATAGCCAAAGGATTCATCGGATGCCTTTTTCATGGCTTCATTGAGTCCCTCAACAGTTACAGAGTCGGTTTCATCTTTTAACGTAGCATCAAGAATAGTGATGGAACCAGAAGGAACCGGAACGCGCTGTGCTGACCCGATCAACTTGCCGGCAAGTTCAGGAATGACAAGACCGATCGCTTTCGCAGCACCGGTTGAATTAGGGACAATGTTAATTGCGCCAGCTCTTGCACGCCGAAAATCACCTTTACGATGCGGTCCATCAATAATATTCTGGTCGCCCGTATATGCATGAATTGTGGTCATGAATCCTGTCCGCAACTCACGATAATCATTCAAGGCCTTCGCCATGGGCGCAAGGCAATTGGTTGTACAGGAGGCACCGGAGACAATGAGATCATCACTTTTCAGCGTGTGATGATTTACGCCATACACAATAGTTGGCAGGTCATTGCCTGCAGGGGCTGAAATAAGAACCCTCTTTGCACCGGCATCAATATGCGCCTGGCTTTTGGCTTTCGAGCAGAAAAATCCGGTACATTCTAAAACGATGTCCACTCCAAGTTTGCCCCAGGGAAGATTCTTCGGTTCCGGGTCTTTGTAGACCCTGATTTTCTTACCGTCAATGATAAGCGAATCCTCATCACTTTCGACAGTATGTCCTGCAAAACGCCCCTGGACACTGTCATATTTCAGAAGATGAGCAAGCATCTTTGGATCTGTTAAATCGTTAATTGCTACAACTTCAAAACGATCATCTCCAACAATTTTTCGAAATGAAAGCCTTCCTATTCTTCCGAAACCATTGATAGCAATTTTAAGCATACTCTTTTCTCCCGTTATATTTGTTAGATGAGATGAATCGACGTCCCTGCCAAACGTTGCCTGTCTAATCAGGCCTTTCCGGCACTGCCGAGTACATCTTCATTTTTTGCTTTTATCAGTTCGATAAGTTCAGTTCGTGCCGGACCAAGATACTTTCGTGGATCGAATTCGGACGGCTTCTCACTGAATATTTTTCGGATTATGGCGGTCATGGCAAGACGTCCATCGCTGTCGATGTTTATTTTACACACCGCTGATTGTGCGGCCCGCCGCAGTTGCACTGCAGGGATCCCCACTGCACTTTCCAGATTACCGCCAAATTGATTGATCATGGCGACGTGCTCAGGCGATACCGATGATGCACCGTGCAGGACGATAGGATACCCAGGAAGACGTTTTTCGATTTCCTCTAATATATCAAAACGCAAGCTCGGTGGTTCCTCGCCCGGCTTCAACTTGAATTTATGAGCGCCGTGGGAGGTCCCAATGGAGATCGCCAGACTGTCTGCACCTGTTTTCGAGACAAATTCTTCCACCTCTTCTGGCTGGGTATAATGACTCACAGCAGAAGATACCTCATCCTCGACACCTGCCAATACCCCCAATTCCCCTTCAACGGTCACGCCTTTTTTATGGGCGTACTCCACAACTTCTGCGGTGAGCCGGATATTATCCTCAAAGGAATGGTGTGAACCGTCAATCATAACCGAGGAGAAACCACTGTCTATACACTCCTTGGCTAACTCAAAAGTGTTACCATGGTCCAGATGGAGCGCAATGGGAATATTGCTGCCCATATTCCGGGCCATGGCGACCGCGCCTTCCACCATGTAGGGCATCATCACGGCATCAGCGTATTCCCTGGCACTACCGGAGACTTGTAAAATAACAGGAGAAGCAGATTGCACGCAACCGATCAGGATAGCCTGTAGCTGCTCCATATTATTGAAATTATATGCTGGAACAGCATATCTGCCTTCCATTGCCTTTTGAAACATCTCCCTGGTGTTCACTAACCCAAGTTTCTCATATATAATAGAAGCAGTCATCAAAAATCTCCGTAGTATGTGCCTGGGCTGCCTTGTAACAGACAGTGTTCATGGTGGGGATAAAATCAATCAGTAACAGAGTGCCTTACATTTTTTCTGGCGCTAAAAATCTATTTGCTGCCGATGACATCAAGAGAACAGGTGATCTAAGGCACCATACAACCACTCGCAAACTGGATAATCTAGCTCAGAGCCAATCAGGTTTGGTAAGAAAACAAACTCCATGAACCAGCTATATTTCTTCCAGTTGCACCTCTGCCAGTAACTGCTTGACCTGTTCGAGAGAGCCAACCGATGTACCTTTCTGGCTGGCTGTTGCAGCGCCACAGGCAATTCCTTTGCAGAGGGCGTCCTGCATGCTGTCGCCCTGACTGAGCCCCCAGACAACTCCGGCGACCATTGAATCGCCCGCGCCGATAGGATTGGCTGCTACGATTTCCGGACTGACGGCCATCCACGCTTTACCATCATTCACCAGAACAGCACCCTCTTTACCGAGCGAGATAATCACACTCACAGGACCCATGGAAGAAATTGCCGTACCGACGGATGCAATCTCCGCTTTCGTGCTGACAGGAAGCCCGGTCAGCTCATGGGCTTCCTCGTCATTTGGTTTGACCAGCAGAGGTCTAGCTGCACAGTTCTGACGCAAAGCCTCGCCGCTTGTGTCCAGGAATACCTTTGCCCCAGCCGCCTGAATAATGGTAATCAGCTTCGAATAGTAGGTAGGTGGAACCCCAGGAGGCAGACTGCCGGCAAGTACCCACCAATCCCCGGCCTGGGCCCGGTCACCTATCTTTTGGGCCAGTTGCGCAAGATCAGTGTCACTGATGGACGGTCCAGGCTCATTGACCTTCACATACTGCCCATTTTCACTACTTACAATGGACACATTGGTGCGTGTCTCCCCCTTAACCCAGATGAAATCAGTCTCAATATCAAGGGATCGGAGCTTGTCATTGAGCATCTCCCCACTTTTTCCAGCTGCAAAACCCAGAGCCACACTCGAAATACCAAGTGACTTCAGCATGCGGGCAACATTAAATCCCTTCCCGCCGCAGTCTACCTGCCAATCCGTGGCTCGAAGGACAGTATCGAAGGAAATAGCATCAACGGTCATTTCCCGGTCAACTGCTGGATTGAGTGTAACAGTGAATATCATCTTTCACTCCTTCCAGTATTTTTCAAAAAGCGCTTCTTCCGCTTCAACAGTCCACATGTTGCCGGGTTCGAGTTTTTCAGCAACTTCGGGCAAACTCTTCTCAAGTTCATCCAGGCCTAAGAGTGGTAAATCCTCAAGCTGTGGGAAAATAACAATCTTGCCAGCGTATTTCCCATCAATGACTGCCTTAATGCCTTCTTTCGCCGCATTCATACCACCAATTGCACCGACACTACGTCCTGGAGAGAGCGATCCCTTTGACGCCTGGCTCAGTACCTGACGCTGATCGTCCAGAGTAAGCCCAGAGGTGCCTGTATATTGGGCGTTATTCATATAGACGTTATTCAGGTTCATTGGGGCCATGGTACCGTTGGGAACGCCTGCAAAAAAGACTAGCATTCCGTTTTCGTTCATGAGGGTGTCGCCTTCGGCCATGACACCTGCAATGGGTACACTCACTACCACATCTTCAGCACCTTTTCCGCCTGTCAGTTCCATGACAAAATCATGAAGTGATTTCTCGCTGGTTTGTGGATTGAAAGTAAACAGTTTTCGACCCTTCTTTTCAGCCAGAGATGCAAAACGTTCCTGGATGGAAGCAAGCCGCTGATCACTCACCTCGGTGGCGATGACCGTAGTGGGTCCGTCCGGCAGTTCGAGAGCACGCTGTACATGCATCTGTCCCATGGGGCCGCCGGCACCGACGAAGACAGTTGTTCCTTTTGGAAACAGCTCGCAACGGTTACGCTCTCCCCCATAGGAAGCAGCGATATCCGGACCCTGGTTGCCGATAAAGGCGATATAATCGTAGTGAAGACGGCCGACATCAGTATCGACCAGTCCATCCAGCGGAGCCTTTCCGACCATGTTTATGGTTCCCCGACGGGCGCTGTATTTTGCAATTTTTCCGACCAGATCCGCAGATGTCTGCGCAAGAATAACGATATCATCAAAACCCAATCCATCAGTAAACTCCTTGGCCAACTCTTCAAACTGGTCAGGGGTGACACCATTACGAACGATGATTTTTGCTTTCGCTTTTTCGACAATAGCAGAAACAGCTTCAGGAACATCGGAGAGGATAATGACCGCCGGGGCATCGAGACCTCTTGAGAATAGGTACTCAGCATTGTCTCCACGCCTACCAACGATCCACATGACACCGCCATTTTTAGGATCGAGCCGCCTGCGCTGGGTGTACGCGGCAAGCACACAGCCCCAGGGCTCCAGGAGTGAGGCTTCCGCATATCCCATGGAATCGTCGACCGGCAATAAACACTCGCCTTCATCGGTCTCAAGCATCTCGGGCCCAATCAGGTGATACTGAATAAGGCCACCGGGGATGGTGTAGCCGTAGGCGGTGCTTTTGCCGTCTTGATAGATGTCGGGCTGTACTGCAAGCCGTTGACCTGGGTAATATCGGTCTTGTAATTCTTCACCAACTTCAACGACAGTCAAGGACGCTTCGTGGCCAAGTCTACCCGGCTCTTTTGACAGATCACGATTATACAACTTAGGGTGACTTCCACCCATCTTGATCAGCTTTACATCAGAAAAACATAGTCCTACCGAGTCAATACGTACCAGCATCTGGTTGGCACCAGGTTTTGGTATCGGCAATTGCTCCGGTTTTCCGTCTTTTCCTATATTCTCGTCACCTGCACCATACATATTCCAGACTAATCCTTTTTCCGGCACTGTAATCTCTGGTGAATGGTATTTCTTATATTGTGATGTCACGACTGCCTCCTGAAAATGTTAAAGACGCTACAGCAGATCGTCATTAATCTTATACAGCGCCATAATAGCTTCTGAACTTTCCAGCTCTAATGCTTTATTCGCTTTTTCCTGTAATTTGCTATAGTTCACTGCACGGATAATATTTTTCACTGCAGCCACATTGGCTGGACTGACAGACAGTTCACTTACTCCCAGCCCGACCAGCAGGGTAGCGAGATTAGGGCTAGCAGCCGCATTGCCGCATACACCAACCCATTTTCCATGGGCCCGTGCAGCTTTTACCGTCATCTCGATCATTCTCACCAGTGCAGGATGGTAACTGTCAGCTTCACAGCACAGATCAGGATGGCCGCGATCTATGGCTAAGGTGTACTGCGTTAAGTCATTTGAACCGATCGAGAAAAAATCCACTTCTTTCGCTAAATGCTCGGCAATCATCACCGCAGATGGCACCTCGATCATAATGCCCAGCGGCAACTTGGGAGCGTTTAACTGTAAACGAACACTCTCAGTGATATCTCGAGCTTTGCTCCACTCCGACATCCTACCGATCATCGGAAACATAATGTGCAACCCGGTTGATCCGCTTGTCTCTTTCTGCCAGATCGCTGTCTGATAAATGGCTTCCAGTTGACGCCTGAACATATCTTCATATTTAAACGAGAGGCGGATCCCCCGCATTCCCAGAAAAGGGTTTTCTTCTTGGGGGATATGCATCCAGGACACGGGTTTGTCTCCACCAATATCCGCAGTACGAACGATCAACTGACGACTGCCAAGTTCTTCGACAATGGCTTTTAAACTCTCGCATTGCTCTTCAACCGTTGGCTCCGCAGCTGAAGATTCAAAAAGGAACTCTGTTCGTAACAAACCCACACCTTCGCCACCATTTTCCAAGACAAGTTTGGCGTCTTCCGGCTTGGCGATATTACAGACAACATCGACGTGGTGACCATCCAGTGTTTCGGCTGCCTTATATTTTTGCGCACCTTCTGCCTTACGTATCTGTTCCCACTGTGCTATCCATTCCCTCCCCTGTTTCTGCGTTGCATCATCAGGATCAACGTAAATGGACGAGGCTTGCGGATCGACTATAATCAATTCGCCATTCTCAATGTTCTTCAGGCTTCCTTCGCCTAACCCAACAACCGCTGGAATGCCAAGAGCTCGAGCAAGGATTGCCATATGACTATTGGGGCCGCCAAGCTCTGTACAGATGCCGCGAACTTCCAGGCCTTGCAATCCGGCGGTCTGTGAAGGCGTGAGCTCTTTTGCCATTAAAATGAAATCTGTTTGTGGATAATCAACTGCTGACACAGCGGGCACCATCAGGGCCAATACCCGATCACGCACATCGATGAGATCTGCAATCCTGGCTTTCAGCCGCTCGTTTTCAACTGTTCGTAATGACTCGACCTGCTTTTCAATGGCTTGATGAAAAGACCAGGCAGCGGTCTTACCGTTTACAATGAACTTTTCACAGTCGGTTAAGACGAGCTCATCCTGCAACAATTGCTTTTGAGCATGTAAAATGGCGGCTTCGTTTGGAGCCCTGCTTTGCAGGTTGGCTTTCAGTTCATCCAGTTGTTGGGCAGCCTTGGCCAGAGCAGTGCTGAAAAGTTTTGCCTCCTCTTTAGGGTCTTGTGCATTCTCCTCATATTTTATCTGGCCCGCTTTCAATCGGAACGCAGGGGCCATGGTGATACCAGGTGATGCAGCGGACCCACGTATCGTTTCACGACACTGAACATCGGTGAGGGCAGAGAGTACGGCTAGAGGTTTATACGATGCATTGTCCTGCCCTTCTTCATTGTCGAGCCCCTGGTTAATCATTTCAGACAGAATTTGGACGGCCTGTTCCGCCTCGGGCCCTTGAGCGGAAATTATCAAAACATCGCCAAGACTTGCGCCCATGGACAAAAGTGATGCCATAGATTTAGCCGTTGCCGTCTTCTGATCGTTTCGAATACGTATATCCGTTTCTGAAAACTTTGCGGCGCGCTCTGAAATCAGGCTGGCTGGGCGGGCGTGCATCCCTTGGGTATCAACAACCTTTGCCTCAGCGATAACTGCATAATCTTCCAACTGTGCAGATACCTTCTGCTCTGCCCCATTCAGCGCATTTAAAATATCGGCTTTATCTGTTGTGGTAGCCAGTTGCTCGGCCAAAGCTTCATCCATGACGACTTCCGTCAAACGCTGCAACAAGCTCAAATGATCCTTGCCTTTTGCCGAGATCCCGACAATCAAGCGGGCCACGTCGCCCTTGTCATTCCAGGTGACACCTGTAGGTGCCTGTACGATAAAAACACCGCTCTTAATGACCTGCTCTTTTGCTTCGTTTACACCGTGCGGGATTGCGACACCATTAATCAGATAGGTACTGACTTTATCTTCACGCCCTCTGAGTGCATCCAAATAGTTTCCCCTGACGAGGCCCAAGGAGGACAAGTTTTGAGAGATCAGCTCAAGCACATCGTCCTTTGTCGTTACATTGGCATTTAATACAATCTGCTCAGGACTCACCATCAGAGTATCTTCCTCGGCAGTTTCCTGATCTCGCGGCACGGGCGCCTGAACTATTTTTTCAGACACTTCTGGCTTGTCGGTGAGTTCTGATTTCTTTTGCCCACCGAGCAATTTTTTAAAAAAAGACATATCTATCTCCTTTAAAGGTACATTGGTCTTTTAACAGATCATCCGCGTACCGCCTTACTACCTCCGTATTGTTAAGCGCCACACGGGAACCTTGAAAAGTGAAGTGATTTTCAGGGTTCCCGTATTCCCAACCATTCATTTATGCCAGTTTGGCGACCAGCTCGTCATAGAAGCTTGCATCCATGAAATTATCGATGCTGAAATGCTGTGCTTGCGGCAATATAGACCGAGCGCGATCAGTCAATTCATTTTGAGTAATGACGATATCCGCATCCTTCAGATCATTAATAGCTGCGTTGGTGACAGTAATATGCAAGCCGGCATTTTTAATTTTGCCGCGCAATACTGTTGCTCCCATAGCTGAAGATCCCATGCCAGCATCACAAGCCACAACAATTGATCGGATACTTCCTGCCGCGACGGGGATCGCCTGTCCTTTTGCCTGGGCCTTATTTGCGGCAACAGCGGCAGTTGCTGCTTCCAGGTCATCAGTTTCCGAGGCGTCTCTGCGAATGATTACTGCTCCAATTGCAAAAGAAGCAACGGCGGAAACCGCAATAGAACTCAAGGTTAAAACAATACCCATTCCCTTTGTAGACATCAGGGTCAAGGCAAACACAGAACCAGGTGATGGCGGGCCAACCAGGGCATTACCGGTGACCATGTTAAAACCAACACCAACCATGCCACCGGCGATCACGGCAATGATCAATCTCGGCTTCATGAGAATGTAAGGAAAATAGATTTCATGAATACCACCAAAGAAATGAATGATCGATGCACCATAGGCTGACTTCTGCGCTGTTCCTTTACCCGCGACCATATATGCTAAGAGAATGCCCATGCCAGGACCTGGATTGGTTTCAATCAGATAATAAATGGAAGCTCCGACGCTAGCAGCCTGCTCTGCCCCCAATGGTGTGAAAACACCATGGTTTATGGCATTATTTAAAAACAGAATTTTTGCAGGCTCAACAAGGATTGATACGAGAGGCAAGAGATGCATATTGACAATCCAAGCTACGCCAGCCCCCAGGGACTTTGTGATTACAGAAACGAGCGGCCCAATTACAACATAGGCAACCAAGGCGACCACCATGGCAATAATGCCGAGAGAGAAATTATTGACCAGCATTTCAAATCCAGGTTTGATCTTACCGTGAACCTGCTCGTCAAATTTCTTTATTGCCAAACCTCCCAATGGGCCAACAATCATAGCACCCATGAACATCGGGATTCCACTACCGACAATAACCCCCATTGTTGTAACGGCTCCTGCTACAGCACCACGGTCACCACCTACCATCTTGCCACCGGTATAACCAATTAAGAGTGGAAGTAAATAGGTGATCATAGGGCCAACCAGTGATGCTAATTTCTCACTAGGTAACCAACCGGTGGGTATAAACAACGCAGTGATCAATCCCCAAGCGATAAATGCGCCAATGTTTGGCATAACCATACCGCTCAAAAACCTTCCAAAGGACTGAACACCTACTTTCACAGCTTTAGCGGACATAAATAGACCTCCAAGTTACATGGTTATTAAATAATGCATAATCAAACCTTAGGCGATAAGAGCACCAATGTTCGGGGTAATCGCGCCAGCTACGAAACCACCTAGCCGTTGAATGTTCTCTTTCATTTTGGTTTTCTCCTCACAATAGATAGGTTAGTGCTAACTGGCCAAGCGCCATTCGCCCAATAGGGTAATTGAGACTGGCCCCTTCATGTAAAAACTCAAGAAAGTCTAAACTTAAATAAAATGTAAACGTTTACATGTATAGCTGTCAACGCTTTTTTTCTTGCCAGACTTTAAGGCCTTGACGCTTTTCTTTCGTTGCCTTTTAAAATCAATGTTTTGAACGCACTGATAGGCAGTTAAAAAACATACCAATCTTTTTCTACAATGCCTACACATCTGCAATCCACCTGCAAAGCAATGGTAAACGTTTTCATTATACATAGTCGGAGTAAATAGTACACCCCAGAGACCGTAGGCACACTGCGCACCGCCAGCACGCCATGGACTCTCATTAATCAATCATTTGACGTGACATTCTTTTTGTCGTAATAGGAGCAAATTCGATTTCACTTTTTCACAGTTTGCGTGCTTGGCACCTTCACAATGTACGCATGCTCAAAGAGGACGCCCTCAAGAAAAGGGTAGAAGGATAAATCCTCAACGCAATTCTCAATTGCTAGGCTGGAAACGGTTTGACAAGAAAAGAGTAAACGTTTACAGATATAAAGGTATTGCTAATCATCCAACAAGGAGAATGCGATTTAAATGGTTAATATCAAAGACGTTGCTGAGGCAGCTGGCGTTTCGACAGCTACGGTTTCCAGGGTCTTGTCAAATAAACCCCGGGTGCGGGCAGAAGTTCACAAACGTGTGATGGAAGTAGTTCAATCACTTGGTTATCGACCCAACCGTGCCGCTCAAAATCTTCGATCAAATAGTTCGAAAATTATCGCGTTGATAATTTCTGATATCGAAAACCCGTTTTTCCAGAGTGTCAGTAGGGCCGTCGAAGATGTTGCACAAGAACAGGGATATAGCGTGTTGCTCTGCAATACTGACGAAAATCCAGAAAAAGAGAAGATTTGTCTGAATCTTCTTCGTGATGAAAATGTTGCAGGTGTCATTTTCTCCCCCACCCGGCAAGCTATAGAAAATCTGACAGATAGTTCATTCCTGGAAATGCCCATGGTCATTATTGACAGGCATGTGAGTAAGTTGGATGTTGACAATGTTGTCATTGATAATGTGAAGTCAGCATATACTATCACTAGCCACCTTCTAGGGCATGGCTACAAACGGATAGCAGGAATTTTTGGAATCGGAAGCACCACCGGACATGATCGGCGTGAAGGCTTCATGCGAGCATTAAAGGATCACAACATACCCCCCATAAATGACTTCATTAAATATACAAATGCCAGAGAGGAAGACGGGTTCAATACAGCCATGAAACTGCTGCAGGCAAAGGAGCGGCCAAACGCCATCGTTACCAGTAACAGCCTACTGGCATCTGGTGTACTTCTTGCCATACGTGAGAGCCAGATGGCAATTCCAGATGACATAGCGCTCGCAAGCTTCGACGATACAACCTGGGCCAAACTAGTAGAACCAGCACTCACAGTAATTGAGCAACCCACGTATGAAATTGGTCACACTGCCGCCGAGATGCTCATTAAAAGAATTCAAGACCCTGCACGCTCCAATCGCGAAGTGGTCCTCAATACAAAACTGATCATTCGTCAATCTTGCGGCTGCAAAAAACATTGATAATATTAGCAAGGTGGGTTGAAAAAACGCGAGTACCAATCGAGCCTCCCATTTTCTCTTCCAAAAGATATTCAACCAGTTGCGCTTTTCCTTTGTTAAGTAGTGCCACATCGAAGATATGGCACTAAAGAGAACGGCCTTCTTCGCTTATGCCCATTATCAATACAGCAGGGAAGCATTCGTTAAATGGAATAAACCAGAATAATGTTCATCAATTAATAGTTGTGGCAATTTAATATAGCCAATGCTCACCGTAGCCATTCTATCCTTTACGGTAAACTGCTCAGGTGTAATCCCTGAGCAGTTTGCCCACTCCCCTATTCCCGCCAGTGTTCAGGATGGTGCAATGTTTTGGCGCATCGGATTTTTCCTTTTATGGTGCCGATAATACCAGGCACGAGTTCCTGCACCATCCAGGCTGATGCATGTTCCACTGGAATTGGGTAGGGAGCTTCAAACCCACAAACGCCAGCCGGAGTAAAGCCGTAGCGAGGGTAATAGCCGGGATGTCCCAAGACAAAAACGAGTTGTGTTTTTGATTTTCGAAGCTCATCCAGACCAACCATAATCAATTTTCCACCAATACCCTTCGCCTGGTAATCTGGATGCACGGCAAGAGGTGCAAGGATTTGAGCTGCGATATTGCTTGCAACCCCTTCAATATGCACCCTGGTAAACAACACATGTCCTACCACGATGTCCTGCAGAACAGCGATCATTGAGTGGCGCGGTGCGGCGGTTGGATCTGCCAGCAAACTTTTTACAAGCTCACCTATAACTACCCCCTTCTCCTTACTGTTAGCTCTACCGAAAGCCTGCTGGTGCAGATGCTGCAGGTCTTGATTGTGTGTTGGTTTTGCAAACATTATTTCCATTGTTGATTTCTCCTGTTTTTCAAATCTTTCACCTTTTTTGAAATATGCTGCCACCGTTCTTTTTCAACTCTGTCAGCGCTTTTGTTTTGACGCTCGCGGGTGTAGTCAAGCTCATTGTTCAGCTTGATATAATTGTTTAACCGTCTGGACGATATTTCTCCTGAGGCTATCGCTTCAAGCACCCGACATCCAGGCTCGCAGGTGTGCGTACAATTGCTGAATCTGCATTGTCCGGCCAACGCCTCAATATCAGGAAATGCGCTCATGCTTTCAGCTACTTGCCGAGATAAGCCAATTTCCCTGATGCCCGGATTATCAATTACCATTCCGCCCCCGGGCAGAAGAAACAGGTCACGGCTTGTTGTTGTATGCCGGCCTTTGCCGACCCTTTCCCCGACCGCCTGGGTGTGTCTGATGTTTTTCCCGGCAAGTTGATTGATCAGGGTGGATTTGCCAGCACCCGATGAACCGATTAGAGCAGCCGTCCGATGTGGATAGAGCAGTGTCGCAACACGCAGAACCGCCTCAGTGTCATATAGTGAAAGGGGGTAAACCGGTACGCCAGGAGCGATGGCCTCCACCTCGCAGACAAATTGCTCTGGATTTTGCTGCAGGTCTGATTTGCTGAGCAAAATGATCGGCTCAATACCGCAATGATAGGTAAGCGTGAGGTATCGTTCGATCCTCGCAGGGTTGTAATCCCTATCAAGGCCGCAGACGATAAAGGCAAAATCAAGGTTGGCTGCTATTCCCTGTTCTTCATTTACTTCAGCATTCCGGCCAGATCTGCCTCCTGCTGTCTTTCTGGACAAAAGATTATTTCGTGTAAAAATGCTGGTAATAACCTGCTCGTTCACAAGCACCCAGTCGCCAACAACCGGATATATCCTGGTTGCCTGGTTATACAGCCGACCGGCCAGCGAAACGTGGAATACTTCTTCTCCTTGCATTACTGAAAAAACGTGCCTGTGTACCCCGACTACCCTTGCAGGGACGGAATCGGCAGCTGAATTTTCGTATTGGTCTTGAAAGAATGGCGACCATCCCAGCTTTGCCAGTCCGGACGAGAAGTTTTTTTCACGTAAAATATTGTGGTTATGTGTGTTTTGCATTGTTATTTCCCCTGTTGTGTTATTAACGCAGCCGAGAGCAGGTCGAATATACGGCATATGGAAATACCGAAGCCGAAAGCTCTTCAGGCGTGAAAATAAATACCGAAAACAGTTACCGGAAAAAAGGACACAACAATACTGCAGAGGTTCGACGGAACCAAAAAGGAAGAACAGCTGGCATTGCTCCGGAATGATATCCGAATGTACCGCTGCCGATGTGGTATCAATCGTCTGTCTGGTTACGCTGCGGTTTTCCCGGTAACGTACAGCACAAGATCAATTGAATTGGTGAACATAAAACCTCCTAAATGAATTGAATTACGAGAAAACGTGTACACAGAAACGGCTAGTTTGTCAACAGGAAGATTCTGAAATAGCGATGGTCAGAAAGAGGGTGAATATGAGTTGCAATTGTTGTGTTAAATATTGCCATAGTATGCCCCCTCTCTTTCTTGTCAAAATACTGTATCCACCCCTCCCATCTTTTTTGATCGATTAATCCATTCGAAATTGAGGAAAAAAAACACCTAAAAATGAAAAGCAGGCCTTAATGGCGTCATCGGGAGAAAAACGCCCCGAAGCAATAAGATACTGAAGGCACGATCCATCAATCATTGCTGTCAGGGACACAGCTATGGTTCTGAGACTCATACCATTGACCTCTTCTTTTCCTCCGGAAAGAAGGATCAGGATACTTTCGATCGCTTCCTCGTAAAGGCAATCTCCGGCAGTGCATATATTGATATACGTCCTGCGATGTGGGGTCACGCCCCAGAATGCAAGCCAAACAGCTATCTTCTCTTTATCGGCGATCGGTGGCGTCAATAATGTAATAATAAGATTTTTCAGCCGCAGCTCCGGTGCAAGAGACTCATCACCAATAGCTGACTTCCATGCCTGTTCATACTCCTGATAGAGAACCTGAAAGGCCTCTATCAGGAGCTGATCTTTTGTGCGAAAATGGAAATTACATATCCCTCTTGATAGGCCTGTTCTTTCGGCAACCTTGGCCAAGGTTACACCTTCGAATCCCTCATTGGCAATAATTTCAATTGTCGCGTCCAACAGCTTCTGTCGCGTCTGCTGCTTTTGTTCATGGCGTGTCAATGGTTCAGCATACATTATAAAAGTCATTTCTGATGAGTTTGAGTTACTGGAGAAAATAGTGAGATAACTTGTCTATTGACAATACTACTGAATGACCGTACAGTCAAAACCATTACACTGAACATACGTTCAGTCAGCGTAAGAGTTGTCAAATCAGTAAAGGAGTTTTGCACATGATTACCGACAAAAAGACACCATTTCGAATCGTCACTGATGACCAGCTTGAGAGATTGATGGTGAGAGAAAAAGAGTTCTTTCATCAGCGAACGAAGAAATCGAAAGAAACCTTCCAGAACGCGCAAGGTATGCTGCTAAATGGCGTTCCGATGCCATGGATGGGGGATTGGGGAACCTCGCATCCAATTTTTGTCCACTGTGCAACTGGGAACAGGATTACAGACATTGACGGCAACCAGTATGTCGATTTCTGCCTTGGTGATACCGGTGCAATGTTCGGGCATTCACCTGAAGCCACTGCAAAGGCGGTTGAGAAGCAATCCCGCCAAGGAATAACCACCATGATGCCTACCGAGGATGCACTATGGGTAGGTCAAGAATTAGGCAAACGGTTTGGGCTGCCGCTCTGGCAGGTGGCAATGACCGCTACAGAGGCGAACCGCTATGTCATCCGCATGTGTCGTGTCTTGACCGGTCGTCCAAAGGTCCTTTGCATGAACGAATGCTATCATGGCAGCCTGGACGAGACACTCCCGCATATTGGCCCCGATGGCAAGTTGGAATTACGGTCGAGTTACGATTCGAACCCTGGTATTCCCAAGGATGCACTGACTCGAGTTGTCGAATTCAATGATATTGAAGCACTGGATCGTGAATTGGCTGCTGGTGATGTCGCCTGCGTCCTGGCCGAACCGGTAATGACCAACTGTGGCATGGTACTGCCAGCAAGTGGTTATCTTGAGGCTCTTCGCGAACTGTGTACCCGCTACGGGGTATACCTCATCATTGATGAAACCCATACATTTTCCAATGGGCCTGGAGGTTATACGGCGGCATATGGACTGAAACCTGATTTCCTTACAATCGGCAAGTCGATTGCCGGCGGCATACCGGTAGCGGCATACGGTTTTACCCGTGAGGTCGGTGAAAAAATAAACAGATCTTTTGGTCGCAAAGGAGTGTCAGATCCGATGGGTGTCGGCGGAACGCTTTCTGCAAATGCCTTTGCCATAGCCGCCATGCGAGCGACGCTGCAGCACGTGGCTACCGAAGATGCCTTTGCGCGAATGTTTGCAGGTCAGGAGCGACTTTCAGACGGGATCGAGGCTGCTTTGAAAAAGTACAGTATCCCTTGGAGCGTCACCCGCAGCGGGGCCCGTTGTGAATTGCAATTTATGCCTCAACTTCCCAGGAACGGCACGGAAGCGAAAAATCATTTTGACTGGCAACTCATCTACTACACTCATCAATACTTGGTCAATCGCGGGATACTGATCACGCCGTTTCACAACATGATGTTGGTTCCTCCGGTTGCCACGGCAGAGGACATCGATCTGCTGATCCAGACTTGGCAAGAATGTCTGCGAGAGCTTGTCGAGACTGCAAGGAACAACTGACATTGATGCGCCTTGGCAGGATGCAGGATGACATGACATCCTGCCATGGCAAACATGGTAAAGCTTAAACCAATGGAGCGCCGAGGAAAATCAACTACTCAAGCGAGGATAAACTTACACTGATTCTATCAAACAAATGCACGGAGAATACCCATGAGCACTATTATTTCTGCTGGTCCCTCCATTAGCAACAGCCTGGAAGGCAAGCCGGCTTTACAGCGAGTAATAACTGAATATTTTGGTCTTTTCTGTCTGTTCCTACTCGTCGGTTATTTCGTTCCCGACGATGAAACAGCATTAGGTGCTTTTTCGGCGCTGCCGTCTTTGTTTCTGCTTGCGTTCATTTTTTACACCAAACGTATTCTTGAAGGTCTGACACTGGCTGCGCTCCTGGCCTTTATAATGGCTGACAAGACCGCTTTTTTCACTCCGTTAAATGAGACGTTGACCGAAGTACTGACCGACGGTGATACTCAGTGGCTATTCATCGTATGTGGGCTCATGGGTAGCATCATCGCACTCATTGAAAAAGCTGGAGGTGCTCAGGCATTTGGTGCGTGGGTTGCCAAACGTGCTAAAACAAGAAAAAGCACATTGCTGTGGACGTGGATTCTCGGTGTAGTGATTTTTATTGACGACTACCTCAACTGCCTCACAGTTGGATCTTGCATGGCGCCTATAACCGACAAGCACAAGGTGTCCCGGGAAAAACTGGCCTACATTGTCGACTCAACCGCAGCACCAGTATGCGTGCTTATTCCTATCTCCACCTGGGCGGTATATATCGCCAGCCTCCTGGAACAGGCCAAAGCCGTGCCGGAAGGGGAAGGTATGAAGATGTTCATCCAGACCATACCCTACAACATCTACGGCTGGGTAGCCGCCATCATCGTCCCCCTGGTGATTCTCGGGATTATTCCGGTCTTCGGCCCAATGAAAGCTGCGGAGAAGCGAGCACAGGAAACAGGCGAACTTGCCCCTCCAGGATCGGCAAAGATTGACATCAAAGGGGGGCAGCAAACTGAAATAACGGCAAAACCAAGAATTCTGAATTTTTTTCTCCCCATCATTGTCCTCATTGCTTCCACCATCTACTTTGATATCGATATGCAGATGGGTGTACTTACCGCGGTAGGCTTTACCTTCGTACTTTACATTTTCCAGGGCACGATGACCCCCGAGGAATTTTTTGACTGTTGTGTAGTGGGAATCAAGCATATGCTGTTCCCACTACTCATGGTAATCCTGGCCCTCACTTTTGCAAATGTTAATGAGAAGATAGGTTTTTTGACCTATGTTATCGAGACGGCCAAGACCTTCATGACTCCGACTATGCTTCCGGCAGTATTATTTGTCGTATTGGGCATTACCGAGTTTATCATGGGGCTCAGCTGGGGAATGTATGCTATCGCCATACCCATCGCCATCCCCCTTGCGATATCCATTGGTGCCAACCCGGTTGTGGCGGTCGGCGCAGTTTGCTCAGCCGGTGTTTTCGGTAGCCATATCTGTTTCTATTCCGATGCGACCATCCTCAGCTCCGCAGCAGCAGGGTGTGACAACTATCGCCATGCCGTCACGCAAATGACTTTTGGATTTTTGGGCGCTGCAATCTCATTGCTAATATTTATTGCTATTGGTGTTTTGGGGCTGGCATGATCTTTTAGAAACCTACCGGGAAGGGGTTACCGCCCCCCCTGTTCAGGTACGTCCCGCTCTCAAGCGGGACGTACCTCTTGCGTATGGCCCTTCGATCTCGTCAAAGGGCCATACGCAAGAAAAGGGTTTACAGTTAAATGCTGTAAACCCTTTTTTGTTAGTCAGATGCCGGTCAAATTGGGTTGTGTCTCGTTTTATCATTTCTTAAGCGATGAATAGGTGGCATTATCTCCCGTCGCACAAACCCAATTGTCCAGCTTCTGGTGATCTTTTTGGAATTTTTGAGCTGTGGCTTAAATAGCACCCCAGGATGTGCATGAATTTATTATGTTTAATGATTTACTCGTGTAAGAAATAGATATCGGCATCGTATTATTCTTCAAGATATTGGCTGAGTTGTTGATGGCCCCTCAGGTAGCGCCTTGGATGACAACCGTGCAGGTTCGAAGTTACAAACGTGAGCCCCATATATCTAAGGCAAAAGGAGAGAAGGATGGTAACAGTAGTTTTCGGTATATCGACGGCAATCTGTTGGGGAATTTGTGATTTTATCGGAGGCTCAAAGAGCCGTCATGTCGGTGCCTATACGATGACACTAGGCACTTTCTGCTTTGGCCTACTGCTTATTCTCCCGCTTGCTATAGGTTTCAGTGATGCTCCAATGACCTCATCCGGGTGGTTATGGTGCATGCTGGCCGGGGCTTTTGATGCCGTTGGTATCCTACTACTTTACCTGTCAATGACGCTTGGACGCCTGAGTCTGGCGGCGCCGGTCTCCGCAATTACGGCAGCTGCCCTGCCGGTGCTGTTCGGTGTCCTGACTCAGGGAATGCCAAATCTTACTATTATGCTGGGCCTCTTGCTGGCACTAGCTGCTGTCTGGATGGTATCTCAAGAACACAATACATCGCCGAGTGAGCGGATCAGATTTTCTGAGCTCAAGCTGCCGCTACTCTCTGGATCGTGTTTAGGGATATTCCTGATATTGATGCATACCGGCAGCAATCATGCAATGTTGTGGCCAATGGTAGCAGTACGAATCGGAGGTGTTGCCACTCTGCTACTTCTCCTTTTTACGCTGCTTAAGACACAAGCACGACCGACAGCAACGCTGCCGTGGATGATAATAGCTCTAAATGCTTTCCTCGATGTTGTTGGCAACGGAACCTATATCGTGGCCGGACAAGCCGGACGAGTCGATGTGGCCGCTGTTCTCAGCTCTCTTTATCCGGGAGCAACAGTCTTTATGGCTTGGCTGCTGCTCAAAGAGCGAATATCTCGCGTTCAGTTTACAGGGATTGTGGCTGCGCTTGGTGCAATCGTATTATTGACTATCTGAAAAATGAAAATCGTTGCTAGCTGACATTACAGGCCAATACCTGTTCTGTCATGCCTGCGCCTTCTATCGGGTCCTTTACTGTGATCAACAGCTTATCCACAGTTGTGGACTTTTCACATCCTATGCAATCACCCTTATTTCCACCTTGATGGCTCTGATCTTGGCTGCATGAATTTCCGGCTGCAAACCCTTTACGTTACCTGTCTCATATAGTCAAACCACCTCCAAATTGATCAGCGCAAAGCTCAAATTGAAGTTGCAGTAATCATTTGATCAATCGAAAAAGATCATTGCTCCGATTTTAATGTTAAAAGAGAAATTCCTCATCTGATTTACATCAGTCAGTTTCGTTAGCCGATGCGAAAAGCATCCTCCTGTAATCCTCTCGTAATCGATTCGTTGCCGAAAGGACATTTTCCATATATGCCCTCTCTTTATCCGATACAAGTCGTAAATCCCAGACATCACGATTCGATCGGATAATAGCTCCAGCAGGGACATAGGTATAGGCGTCGAGATTGACTTTCATGATCGTTGCGTTCATTCCCACCCAAACTCCTACCTCTAAACTGGTGCTGTACAGGGTGCTACGCATGGCAATAAAACAGCCTTCCTTGATCACACAAGGCCCGTGAATGGCCACTCCATGGGCAACGGTTGTTCTCGCTCCAATAAGAACCTCATCTCCACCATGGCTGTGTATGATTACCCCGTCCTGAATATTGCATTCATCCTCTAGAACGATAGGGCTCACTTTGCCGTCAGGGCCCGGCTCGTCTGAACGGACAACAGCGAGTGGCGCTATAAAAACATTTTTCCCAACTTTCACGTTTCCTATGATCTGGGCGGATGGATCAATAAGAGCTGTTGGGTGAATTTCAGGGAAATCTCCTACTAGATTAGGCCGGATATTTTTGCATATGCTTAACATCGTGCTTTCTCCTTTAAGATATTCTCTCTCATCATAGATATTTTCAAATTCCACGTATGATCAATCGTTATGTTAACCTATTAGTTGAGTATTTTCGTTTGAAAAAGAATAAAAAAACACAATGACGAGAGGGTATGCCTTTCATTTAGGTTATATCCCTTCAAACCCCATTGGAAGTAGCGCCTGCCTTTGGCCCCTGTTGTTTCTGGGGGATTTTTCCCTGATATTCTTTCGTAATACGGCCTAACGAGTAAAGAAGTCCACTTATTTTCAACCCTGGCCTGGAGAGGAAGTAACGCTGGAGTCAGGCAATAAGTGCAACATGTCGACCAGTAAAGGCTTCCAGAGGTGTCAGTCCTTCTTCGCCGGCGTCATTCTGATGCCGGCGTTATAAAGTAATCTCGCTACATAGCGGATAGTCTGTCGTATGCCATATTCATGACTGTCATATCTGATCTTAATTCTTAGAGAAATTCCACTTCTCCGGTCATAAGATCGTAATAGGCGGGGACGACTTTCACAGTTTCGTTTTGCACCAAATCTGCAACAATTGGTTCTGATTGGGATATTTTTACTGAAATCTGCCTGGCCAGCTCCTTGGATGCGTTATTAACCAGGTTTCCTTCGACCTCTTTTATATTTTTTATAGCAGTCTGGATAGCTGGACCGAGTGTGGCGATGTGACCTTCAAGGGCTGTGCCGCTCGCAACTGCGCTGATTGCCCCACAACTCGAATGGCCCATGACAACGACGACAGGAGTATGCAAGTGCTTAACCGCATACTCTATTGATCCAAGGGAGTGATCACCGATTACATTGCCTGCGACCCTTACGACGAAAAGATCTCCCAAGCCCTGGTCAAAGATGTCGACGGGGGGAACACGGGAGTCGGCACAGGTTAGAACAGTTGCTATCGGCTGTTGGCCTGCGGCCAGACTCTGGCGACTTTCTTCACAATGGTTTGGATGTTCAAGCTTGCCAGAAATAAAACGCTTGTTACCATCTTTGAGGATCTGGAGAACCTCTTCTGCAGTGGGCCGTCTTGATTGTCCTTTTGTCATTTTCGTCCTCGGTTTGAATATATAATAAACGGTCTAAACTTGAGATGTGTTTCTATCAGCTTCAACAGGCTACAATCCTGTGTGGGCAGATTGCAGTGCCTCTGACTGCACTATGATTTTGAAGAATATTCCTGTTTTGATATGAGGTTAGATGCCAACAACTCCCGAGTCAGCTGCTCGGACTGGTCATTGAGTGATCTCCGCGTATTCTCCCTGAAAACCTCTAACCTATCGGCTAATTCCGGATACTTAATAGAGAGAATGGAACATGCCAGATAGGCGCTGTTTTTGGCACCGTCAACAGCTACTGTCGCGACGGGGATGCCTGGCGGCATCTGCACCGTTGAGTAGAGCGCGTCCTCACCATTCAAAGCTCCGGATGCTAATGGAACACCGATTACAGGCAAGGTTGTATGGGCAGCGATAACGCCTGCGAGATGGGCAGCCATGCCGGCACCAGCTATAATTACTTCAATACCGCGTCCTCTCGCTTTTCTCGCATATTCCGCTGTCTTATCAGGAAGACGGTGAGCGGAGCTGATATCCATTTCGAATGGAACCTCCATCTCTTTTAAGACTTCAGCTGCTTTTTTCATTACAGGCAAGTCCGATCCGCTACCCAAAAGGATTCCAACAATTGGCTTTTCTTTCATAGTTTATGGTCTCTTATGATAAATTCGACAAGATGATTGTTGTTAAGTACAGCCAGTTAAACGTGTAGTCGAAGAAGATTACTATCTATCTGATTACAGGTTGCAATTTCTTTACGCGAACAGTGCCATCGCCACTTGGTGAAGATATCGAACGGCAAGATCTCGCCCAAGTGATTTGAAAGCAAATTAAATCCTACATAATTAATGGTCAAATAGATAAATATGGTATAATAATTCGTAAATTTCGAACCATTGAGGTCCTTATGGAATGGCTTAATTATCATCATTTGTTTTACTACTGGACTGTTATGCGAGAGGGTAGCATAACTGCGGCCTGTGAAAAACTTCGCCTTGCTCAGTCCACAATTAGTGCGCAGCTGTCAAAACTAGAAGAAAGCCTTGATGTCAAATTGACAAAAAAAGTGGGGCGGAACCTGGTACCTACAGATGCAGGACTGCTTGTTTTGAGATATGCAGATGAGATTTTTCCATTGGGCCGAGAAATGCTTGATTCGTTGAAAGGACTCCCGGTCGTTGGGTCATGGTCCCTAAGAGTTGGGATCGTTGATGCGATGCCAAAGATTATTGCCCAAAAGCTACTGGCACCAATAAACAACTTGCCGGAAAAAGTCCGGTTGATCTGCCATGAAGGGAAAAACGAAAATCTTTTAACAGACCTGGCAATGCATGACCTTGATGTCGTTCTGACAGACACTCCCTTAAGATCAGCGTTGAGCATTAAGGCATATAATCATCTCTTGGGGGAATGCGGGGTTTCATTTTTAGCTGCGCAACATCTGGCAGAGCAACTTCATGGAAAATTTCCATATTCTCTCAACAATGCACCGATGCTATTTCCCATGGCCATGAGCTCCTTGAGAGGGATGCTTGACCGATGGCTAGACAAGATGAATATTCAACCTCTAATTGTAGGGGAGTTTGACGACAGTGCCCTACTGAAGGTTTTTGGTCAAGCAGGTGAAGGGATTTTTATTACCCCGACAGTTATCGAGAAGGAGGTGGTTAGACAATACCAGGTCAAGGTAATTGGCAGGACGGTTGATATCAAAGAAAAATTTTATGCTATTTCTGTAGAGCGAATTATCAAACATCCCGCAGTGGCAGCTATTTCGGAAGCTGCACACCTGAAACTATTTTCTAATATCAAGCGTAAAAGAACATGATGATATTGGCAGGTCAAACCTCTCAATAGGATCTATTACGTGTATCGCCTGTCGCCATTAACGGCCAAGGAACTGTCCTCGCCTGTTAATGGCAGGCTTATCCATATTCTCTTTTCAATAACGCGGTGTACGTATTTACTTGTGATGCAAGACCAGTTTATGCGACTGCCTCTTCTGAAAGCTTCTTCTCAATATCAGCTCGCAGTGCTTTTTTATTGAGTTTTTCTGTGGCTGTGACTGGCATCTTGTTGACAAACTCAATTCGTTCCGGGAGCTGCAATACAGATGCTTTCTGATCTTTCAAAAATGCAATGATTTCTTCAAAGGTTAAGACAGCCTCGTCTTTTGGTTCAACATAGGCACACGCCCTTTCACCCATCAAAGGGTCAGGCATTGGAATGACTGCACAAACAGCAACCTTGGGATGGCGGTTTATAAGTTTTTCAATTTCAGAAGAGCTTATGCTTTCCCCGCCACGGTTAATCATCTCTTTGATGCGGCCGGTGAGTGAGATGTAGCCCTTTTCATTAATTGTCGCGAGGTCTCCGGTTTTAAAATATCCCTCATTGTCAAATACCAACGCATTTTCTTCAGGATTGGAGAAATAACCAGAGAAGACACTTGGACCTTTGACAAGAAGTTCGCCCTGTTGCCCGGTTGTTAGTTCTTTGCCGTTGGCATCAACCACTTTGTAATGGTCGTGAGGGAATGTTGGCCGTCCCACGGTACAGCAGATTGTTTGATAATCGTCAATGTTGCGGGTAATACAGGTCATACCCTCGGTGCCGCCATATCCGTTGAAGAATTTCATATCTAACCTGTCGATGACCTCTTTTACCAGATCCGGATGACTGGCTCCCCCGGCACTGTGCATCTTGCGCAGAGAACTCAGGTTGTAGCTGTTGAGATCAGCATATTGGACCAGTCGTTTGGCCAAGGTCGGTACCCATATTATAGACGTTACTTTTTCTTGTTCAATGCACTTGCAAATGGACTCATTATCTAGCTCGCTTTGGAAGATCACTTTACCTTGGGTGATAACTGCACCAAGAAACCCTTTGGTGAAAGAGAGGTCGTGGCCAATCGGTCCTGCAATAAGATTGATATCCTCACAATGCTGTCCCCACGACATCGAACACGATTCAACCCCGCATACCAGGCTGTTATGTATTCGAGGCACAATCTTGGGTGCTCCAGTTGTTCCACCTGTCGGCCCCATATGGGCCACTTGCATGGGATCTGGGTTACAGGCGGCTAGCAGCTCTAAGTTCTCTGGAGTCAACTGGCTGTCATCAATCAGGTTTTCCATACAGGAAAATCCAGGTTGGTCGACTTGTCCACGAACTGTAATCACATTTTTAACCTCCGGATGATCCTGCAGGACATCGTTAATGATTGGAACAAAATTGATTTTGTGCGTGTTTTTTGGAACAATCCAGGCAGTGGCACCGGTAATATCAATCAAACGGTCAATCTCATACGGCCGATACCTGTCAATGAGAAGAACCGCAATGGCACCAATTTTCTGACAGGCAAAATATGCGAACACAAATTCATTCCAATTGGGAAGTTGTATGAGAACGCGTTCTAAAGGTTGTACTCCCAGCCGTATCAGGCCAAGGGCCAACTTATTGGCTTTTTCTCGCGCTTGACCGTAGGTGTAGCGATTGGTCCTGTCTACAAATGCCTCCTTATCCGGATGCATATCCGCCGCTCGGTCCAGGAGATCACCAAGAGTTATCCCACGCCACCATCCTTTATCTATATATTTTTTAACGTCTTCTTCTCTGTATGGTATCGTTCCTTCCAATAGCTGCGTCATGTATATCCTCCTGGGGAAGGGCCTTCGTAATTATCTTTAAATAAAGCACCTTATGAAATACTTATCCCGATTTCCGGTGTAGTCGGGTCAGTTGATAAATCCAGGCAAAAAAGTGACGATTTCCGGCCAGGTGATGAAAAGCCCTGTTCCGATTATCAGTGCGATTAAAAAGGGCATCACTCCTTTGAAAACAGTTGTCAATCTCACTCCAGAGATAGCGCTGACTACATATACATTGACACCCACTGGGGGCGTTATAATTCCCATCTGGGAAATCAGAACTATGATGATTCCAAACCATATGGGATCGTATCCAAGATTTATCACAATGGGATAAAATACTGGTATAGTGAGCATAATCAACGCCAGGGAATCGATAAAACATCCTCCAATCAGGTAAACCAGGCAGATCATGGCCATTATAGCCCAGGGAGGTAGATTCAACCCTTCAACTAATCCTGCAAACTCAAGCGGAATACGGCTTAAAGCAAGAAAATGGCCAAAAAGGGTCGCGCCGGCGATGAGCATCAATACCATACAGGAAATAGTTAAGGTTTCATTGATCGCATGCCACAAATCCTCCCAACTCAATTTTTTTTGTATAAGGACGATGACCAGGATACTGAAGGACCCGACAGCACCTGCTTTTGTTGGCGTAAAGACACCAAAGAACATCCCCCCCATAACACACAGGAAAACAAGCATGGTCTCCCAGAGTTCAAAAAGAGATCCCAGCATTTCCTTGAAGGAAAAGCGTTCGCCCGGTGGACCTTGAGCGGGATAAAATCGACAATAAATAATGATGGCAAAGAGAAAGAATATCGTAATAATAATCGCAGGTATTATTGCAGCAATGAAGAGTTTTCCGATGGATTGCTGGGTGGCAATACCGTAGACAATCAACACAACACTGGGTGGCATTAAACTGCCCAGGCTGCCCCCGGCGGCTACTGCACCGGTGGACAACATAGGGCCGTAATTGTACCGCTTCATCTCCGGCATGGCGATGGTGCCCATAGTTGCGGCCGTTGCGGTAGCTGATCCACAAATGGCCCCAAAGGCTGAACAGGCTCCTACCGTAGCCATTGCCAGACCTCCGGTTATCCGGCCTAAAAACTTATTGGCAACGTCGTAGAGGCGACTGCTGGTACCCGCATAAAAGGCGATATATCCCATAAAAACAAACATTGGAATAAGCGTCAAACTATCGGATGAAAACACGCTGTAAATATCCCGCGACAAAAGTGTCAGGCTGGCCTGAAAGTTAGACAGATAACCAAATCCCAGAAACCCGACAAGCGCCATCACATACGCCACCGGCATGCGAGTAAACATCAACACCAGGAGAAGCCCAATCCCAATAAAGCCAACGAGCATAGATTCTGACATTTCTATTTCTCCATTTGCAGTGCTGTTAATAGTTCAAAGAAGATCACTACCGATTTGACAAACAATGCAAAGGCCACACCAAAAATGAGCAGATAAGCTGGAAACTGGAGAGTCATCGTAACCTCCCCAGCTGCACGCAATTCCAACGCATATTGATAGCATTGCCAGCCAATCAGGAAAAACAGTGCACAACTGACCGAGGTGATGAAAATATCGTTTACCTTTTTCATGGGACGGGTGAATTTGCTGTAAAGCAAATCCACTCCCACATGAGTTTTTGCGATGTGTGCCGCAGGGAGTGAAAATGCCAGGAGGATGGATGCCCACAAAGCTACCATTTCCTCAACGCCAAGAATCGGATAGCCAAAAAAACTGCCAACGACGTCTGCGCAGGTCAGCAGCATCATGCCGAGAAGACTTAGCCCTGCTATTTTCTTTAGTACATCTGAAAACCATTTCGTATACCTCATAATTTCACCTCAGGTTCCATGAAGGAGCATCCAAATCATTAGGATTACCAGAAAGTGTCCTTAAAGGTATTTGCTTTCAAATTTCCCTTTTTCGGCATCTTTAATACGTTTTTCTACGTATTTAATGACCTCTTTACCCGGCAATCCTTTGCTTTTGGTTTCTTCGATGTAACTGTCGATAACAGGTTGGACGGCTTTCCTCCATTTGGCAGCTTCCTTGGGGGGGATGCCGATAATGGTATTTCCTAGACTGAGGGAGTACTGAATTGCGCGACTGTCGACCTCTTCCCACGTTTTTCCATGCTTTGGCAACCATTGAGCATTGATTTTTTCTATAATCTTCTGGTCAGAATCATCGATCATTGCCCATTTGTCCTTATTCATGACTACAAAGAACCCAAGGGAATAAGAGATGGTGGAACAGACTATGTCACAGTCGACAACTTCAGCCAGTTTCCAGTCACTGCTCGCAGAGAAATCCCAAACCCCACCCTGAACGACCCCTTTTTGCAACGCCTGATAAAGTTCCGGCATAGGAAGTGCGCTGGGCGTCCCTCCCAGGTTTTTGAGCATATCTGCCGTGGGACCATGAGAGCGGAACTTCAAACCTTTAAAATCCTTCATTTCATGTATCTGATGCTTCTTGGTGTGCAAGACACCAGGTCCATGGGCGTGAAGATAGAGGACTTTGACATCGTCCAGTTCAGCTGGAGCGAATTTTTCGTAAACTTCGTTTATGATTGCGGTGTTGACCGGTCCGCTGGGATAGCCCATGGGCAGATTGATGAAATCCATTAAAGGAAATCTACCACGGCTATATTGGAGAATTGAAAACCCGATATCGGAAAGACCGGTTAACACTCCATCATAGGTCTGGGTTGCTTTGGTCAAGGTCTGGCCTGGATAGTAGGCTATTTTCACTCTACCTTCCGTCTGTTTTTCTACTTCTTTACACCAGGCTTCGGCCAACTTGCTCTGCACATGGTTTGGAGGAAAAAAACCACTGTAAGTTAATTGAACCTCTTTCGCGTAAGTAGGGTGCGGTGCGATTGTAATAATTGCTGTAAAAACGAATATTACCATCACGACGATTAATGAACGATGTTGTTTCATTGGTCCCCTCTCCAGGTCGATGTTTAGTGGTTATCTCATTACTTTTCCTGAGGCTTCAAAGCGTCAATTAACCTTTTTGCTCCTCCTTTTGGCATTGTTCACATTGTGAACGTTTATTCATATAACAAACACTATCAGTGTTTACAATGAGTGTCAACCAAAAAAACTCGCAATAACAGCAACGTAGTCAAAAGAATAAAGTATTCTCAACTATTTAATAAATAATATTTATTACAGCTTAATGATCAGTACATATTGCTCTACACAATGTGGACAACATGTTTAAAATAGTATTATGTTGATCTGATTCGAAAAACCGGTGGCGCTTAAGAAGAGTTTGACTATTCACATGAAAGAGCATTAGGATTTCCTCTGCGAGTTTAGGAGCAGCTTTGTAAGCAAAACTGGCGGCCCAATTACTCCTACTGCGCCAATATTCACAAATTTCTTTTTTCTCTTCGCGGGGTTCGTGTTCTGGCTTCGATGGTGATCCACCGTTTTTCGTATTGATGTTGTATTGTGTCTTTCAAATGGCTCGAAATTGAATTTCCCTACAATCTCCCAGCTTGGAAAAATGCGAACAATAGTCTGAATTTTTTAGAAAAATACTCATATTCTATATGAATCGAAAAATTGCCTAATCCTTTGTCAAAACCAGGATATTTCTATGAAAAATAACGACCTGACTAAACCTACGTATTTTGTTCAATCTGTGGATCGAGCAATCGATATCCTTGAATGTTTTACGTTTAGCCAGAAAGAACGTACGCTTAATGAGATTGTGCAACAAACTGAATTGAACAGAACAACAGTGATTAGATTGCTTTCTCATCTGATGAGTCGACACTACATAAAATATGATGATCGTAACAGAACCTACCAACTTGGAACAAAACTACTCGAACTAGGGGGTGTCGCTCTCTCATCAATATCCCTACGGAAAATTGCCGCACCTCACCTCACACGGTTGCGTAATGATCTAGGCCATACGATCCTTCTTGGTGAGAGGCACGGTGACAATTTGATATACATTGACAAACGTGACGGCAAAGGAGGTGTTCTGGTTGTCTCCTCGGAAATTGGTCGAAGAAGACCGCTGCACTTCGGTATGCTAGGTATGGTTTTAATGGCGTACCTGCCGAGAGAAGAACAGGAGTATCTGCTCAAGAAAGACCCATTACGGCCCTACACTCAGGTTAACATCACAGACAAGGACTCTTTTCTTAAAGTACTCTCCGAAATTCGGGAAAAAGGATATTACGTGGGGCGAGAAGATGCATTCGATGGCGTAGGTGGAATTTCAGCACCGATTAAAGACTACCGAAACAAAGTGGTAGCTGCACTGGGGTTCACAATGATGCTGTCGTTGTTGGATAGGCCGGGAGTAAAGGAAGAAATGCTCGAAAAGGTCAAGGAAGCAGCCTTGGCAATATCTCAAGACTTAGGCTACATAGCCGATTAGCAATACGATATAGGTGTCTGGATTTAATTACATTTATTGCTTCTCGCTATTGTCTTGACCAAGGACGCCACGCTTCCTTGACCACGTCCAAAAGCCTCCAAGGGCTGGAGAAGCTTTTCGAGATATTTCACACGTGATAATAGCCTGGAAACATCGGCACACGTCCATCTTGATGCCACTACTGGATCAGCGCTCAAAGAGTCGGCCAACGAGTGATTACCAGCCGCAGCAAAGCCATCAGCTTTGCCGCCGAAGCCTCGCCTCGCACAATGACCTCCTGATGGTCGACCACCTGGTTACGCATCCCGGTGCCCATGTTGGTGATACACGAAAGCCCAAGAACCTGCATGCCGCCATGGACCGCGACGATCACTTCCGGCACCGTCGACATCCCCACCGCATTGGCGCCAAGGATATTGATGGCCTTGATTTCGCCGGCCGTCTCATAACTCGGGCCCGGCATATAGAAATAGACGCCCTCTTTCAGCTCAATCCCCAGTTCCTTGCCACATTCACACGTCAGCTCCCTGACTCTTTTAGGGTACGGATCGGACATGTCGTTGAACCGTGGACCAAAAGAATCGATATTGACACCGCGCAAGGGACTATCACCATGCAGCTTAATATGATCGCGAATCACCATGATATCGCCAGGAGTAATTGCGGGATCGACACTACCCGCCGCATTCGTAACGATGAGATTTTCGACCTTAAGATACAAAAGGCAGCGGATTGGAAAAGCAACCTCCGCCATTGAGTAGCCTTCATAATAATGAAAGCGTCCCTGCATGGCCATAATGTAGATATTGTCAATCATCCCCACCACCAGCCGTCCCTTATGTCCCTCCACCGTCGATTCAGGGAAATGGGGGATTTCAGAAAAAGGGATTTCCACCCGTTCCTCAAGATTATCGGCAAAACCACCCAGGCCGGAACCAAGCACCACACAGAACTTTGGAATACCGCTGATTGCGCTTTGTATATACTCAGCGGCTTCAATAATTCTGTTCAGATCCACCTTCATATGTGATCGCCTTTCTCATAAATTTTACCGATAGCCGCTGGTGCCGTGGTTTTGCCCACAAAACTAACCAGAATCACCAACGTAAGAACATAGGGCAGCATGGCAAGCACATCTCCCGCGACCGGTACACCTTTTGCGCCGAGATAAATTTCGAACCCTTTTGCCGCACCAAAAAGAAGACAGGCAAGCAGAGCCCCCTGCGGCTTCCACTTTCCGAAGATCATCGCTGCAAGGGCAATAAACCCATGACCGGAAATAAGCGTATTGGAGAACCGCGACACCACCGCAATAGACATGGCAGCACCACCCATACCAGCAAAAAAGCCGGACATCATAACCGCCCCATAGCGAATCTTTATAACGTCGATACCAAGGGTATTTGCAGCCTCGGGATTTTCACCCACGGCCCGCACCCGCATTCCCAGTCTGGTTTTGTAGAGTACAAACCAGACCAGTGCCACCATGAAAAAGGCGAGGTACACGGTAGCGAACTGGTTGAACACTAACCCCATAAAACCTGAGGAGGAAAACATTTTCCCCTCCCCGAAAAGAAAAGCCAGTGGCTGTGGGATCTTATTTACCACCGTCAACGTCTGGGTTGCGCCATCAAAAACCAGACGACTGATAAAAAGCGCACTGCCAGCACCGAGAAAATTGATAGCGATACCGGAAACAATCTGTTCCGCGCGAAATGAAACACAGGCGATGGCATGGATCAGGCCCCAGAATGTCCCCCCAAACGCTGCACACAACAGCCCAAGCCAGGGACTCCCTGAAAAATACGCGACGGCCGCCCCGACAAAGGCCCCAAAAAACATCATCCCTTCCAGGCCGATGTTCACGACACCGGACCGTTCGGTGATAACGCCCCCAAGCGCTGTGAAAATCAAAGGGGTTGCGTACATCAGGGTCGTCCCGATGATAAAGCCGATATCCTGAATAATGAGCTCCATGCTGTCAACCCTTTTTGAATTTCAACAGTGTCTGGATCAGCTTCGGCATCGCGATAAACAGGATAATGGTGCCCACCACGATACTGATAACCTCAGTCGGTGCCCCTACCGCATCCTGAATCTTCGAGCCCCCATATTTCAGGCCGCCGAACAGGAAACCGGCCAGAACCGAACCGGGACCACTGTTGTTGCCGATAAGTGCCACCGCAATACCATCAAAACCATAGCCTTCCATAACCGCCAGCTTGGCAATCTTGTGGCTTACCCCCATTACCTGCAGGGCCCCGGCAGCGCCTGCCAACCCTCCGGCAATGGACATTGAGGTGACAATGCTTCTTTTGACATTGATACCGCCATATTCTGCGGCATGGGGGTTAAAGCCCACAGCGCGCAACTCATAACCCAGTGTGGTTCTGTTGAGGATGTACCAGACCAGCAATGCCAGTACAATCGCCACCACGATTCCCAGATTCACCGGCGCTTTCAGCACATCGCCCAGATACTCGTGACTGCGGATGAACTGGATGCCCTCTTTGGAAATTTTCCACTGGCTGAACAGATCAATTCGCGCGGTCTCCTGAATGGTGAAGGACTTGCCGGTTCCCGGCTTACCGAAACCACTCAAGGTGAGCGACCAGTTAGAGAGATAGAACGCTGTCCAGTTGAGCATGATAGTCGAGATAACCTCATGTACCCCAAATCTGGCTTTTATATAGCCTGCCAGGCCACCCCAGAGAGCAGCGGCCATCATCGCCAGCAACAGGCAAAGCGGCACATGCAGCCAGATCGGCAAATGCAACGCATAGCCAGCCATGGCCGCCACCATCGCCCCTACGATAAACTGCCCTTCCGCCCCGATATTAAAGAGACCGGTCCTCATGGCAAAGGCTACAGACAACCCGGTCATGATCAGGGGCGTAGCGTAGATGATGACGTAAGCGATATACTTGGGTTTGGAAAAGGTTCCCTTCAAGATAGCCCCGTACGCCTCAAACGGGTTGAAACCCGCAACCACGAGGACAATGCCCCCTACCGTAAAGCCCAAGATGATGGAGACCACCGTCAATCCGATGGGTCCACGCAGAAACAATGCTTTCAATCGTCCTGAAATCATGATTTAAGCCGTTCCTCCCGCCATCAGTAGCCCCACCTCGTTTTCATCGACACCCTCGGCATCAAGAATCCCGACAATTTTGCCCTCATAGATCACCGCGATCCGATCGGAAACATTTAGTACTTCATCGAGTTCAAAGGAGATGAGGAGTACCGCTTTCCCTCTATCGCGCTCCGCCACCAAAGCTCTGTGTACATACTCGATAGCCCCCACATCAAGGCCGCGTGTCGGCTGAGCCGCGATCAACAGTTCCGGCTCGTGGGAAACCTCACGGGCAATAATCATCTTCTGCTGGTTACCGCCCGACAACGCTCGTGCTGGGGTGGCCGGGTGCTGCGGGCGGATATCAAATTTTTCAATCAACCGTTCAGCGTTTTGGTAAATATTGTCCCATAACAGCGAAAACCTTTTGGAAAATGGCGGCTTACCATAACTTTGCAAGATCAGGTTCTCGGCAATATCAAACTCGAAGACCAGCCCCCTCTTTTGACGGTCTTCCGGAATATGGGCAATTTTATGTTCCTCGATGATTTTACCGGGTGAGAGATTGGTAATGTTTTTTCCCCGCATGATAATAGAACCACTTTTCACCTTGCGAAGCCCTGTCAGCGCCTCGATCAGTTCACTCTGCCCGTTGCCGTCCACGCCGGCAATCCCGAGGATTTCGCCTTTACGCAGCTTAAGATCGAGCCCGTCAACGGCCGGGAGGCCTCTGCCGCCTTCAACGCACAGCCCTTGAATTTCTAAAATCGTTTCACCTGGAACCTGCTTCTTTTTCTCTACCTTGAAACTCACCTCCCTCCCCACCATCTTGGCCGCCAGTTCCGCTTCGCTTACGGTGTTCACATCCACCGTATCAACATGAAGGCCGCGCCGGATAATGGTGCAGAAATCGGCTACCTGCTTGATCTCGCCTAGCTTGTGTGTGATGATAATTATCGACTTTCCGGCCTCGGTCAGGTTACGAATAATTCCAACCAGCTCCTGAATCTCCAGCGGTGTCAATACTGCCGTCGGCTCATCGAGGATCAGGATCTCGGCCCCACGATAAAGGGTTTTCAATATTTCCACTCGCTGCTGACTGCCCACTGAAAGATCCTGGATCAGTGCTTTGGGATCGACGGCAAGACCATACCGTTCAGACAATTCGGCCACCTCGCGTTCGGCCGTCTCCATATCCAGCACTCCGAAACTGCGCGTCGGCTCATTTCCAAGGACAATGTTTTCAGTGACGGTAAAGGTCTCCACCAGCATAAAATGTTGATGGACCATGCCGATACCATGGCGGATGGCAACATTGGGGTCGGTTACCTTAAGCTCCCGACCATTTATCCTGATCGTGCCGGAGGTCGGCTGCAATATCCCATAAAGGATATTCATCAGGGTAGTCTTGCCCGCCCCGTTCTCCCCCAACAGCGCGTGCACTTCGCCCCGATGGACCTTGAGATTGATGGCGTCGTTAGCGACAAAATCACCAAATTTCTTGGTAATCGTCGTCATCTCAACAGCCGTATGTGAAAAATCGATAGCGTTCAATGTATTCCTCTTGTAAGGCAACCATCGGCCCGCACAATCACAGGCCGATGGTCAGTGCAGTTATGCAAGACAAGTTGAGCTGCCTATCATTTTTTCATAAAGCTGTTGTAGTCTGCTTCTGTGGCGGGAACCACAATCTCACCCGCCTTGATTTTGGCGATCAAGCTGTCCACTTCGGCAAGAATCTCCGGTGGAACATGTTTACCCGTAGTTGGAGCGATGCCCACGCCCTCGTTGGAAAGGTTGTAGACAACGGCTTTACCGCCCTCGAATTTACCTTCCTGCAGATCCGCAGCCATACTAAACAGAGCGTTGTCCACCCGTTTCATGGCAGAGGTCAGGACGTTGTCGGGGGCAAGGTAGTTCTGATCCTTATCCACACCGATCGCCCACTGCTTTCGCTCTTTGGCGGCTTCAATCACGCCATCGCCGACACCGCCGGCCGCATGAAAGACAATATCCGCACCCTGTTGGAGCATATTGGTGGTAATCGCCTTGCCTTTCGCGGCATCGGTGAAGGATTCAGCATACTGACGGAGCACTTCCACATCGGGATTGGCCATCTTCACGCCAGCCATATAGCCATACTCAAACTTCTCGATAACCGGAAATTTAATACCGCCGACAAAACCAACTTTGTTGCTTTTTGTCATCTTCCCTGCGATATAGCCGACAAGGAACGACGGTTGTTCTTCCTGGAAGACAGCACAGGCAATGTTTGGCAGCGTCTCTTCACCATAACAGAAATCGACGATAGCATACTTCTGATCCGGGTTAACCTGGGCAGTCGACTTGACCGCATCACCCATCAAAAAGCCAATACCCCAGATGAGGTCATAGCCCGCGTCAGTGAGGGTCTCGAGGTTTGGTGCATAGTCGGCGTCCTGTTTGGACTCTTTATAACCGATCTTGGCACCAAGTTCCTTCTCGGCTCGCTGCAGTCCCTCCCATGCCGATTGGTTGAACGACTGGTCATTCACCCCACCGACATCAGTGACCATTCCGACAGACACCCCTTCGCCCACCGCCGGGCCGGCAAAACCGACCATCACCGTCAACAGACCGGCCGCACATAACGCGATTGTCTTCCTCATGAGCTCTCTCCTTGTTCTTGATTATTATCGGACTTTACAAACGACGTCCCCATTGCCGGAGAGGCAAGCCCGAAGAATCGGGCAACACTCTCGGCCACATCGGTTAAACTTTTTCGTACACCAAGATTGGTTGGTTTGAATTTGCGGCAAAACGCCAGCAACGGCACATACTCCCGGGTATGATCCGTTCCAGGAAATCCTGGGTCGCAGCCATGATCGGCGCTGATCAGCAGAAGATCATCGTCGGCCAACAGACTCAGGATCTCCGGTAATCGTGAATCAATCGAGGCAACGGAATCGTGATAGCCACGGATATCCCGCCGGTGACCATAGAGCATATCGGTATCGATCAGGTTGACGAAGATAAACTGATCGCATTGACAGGAAGCAGCAAGCACTGACTGCAGGCGGTCAAGACAGGCAACATTGCCACGATCATGATGACTGACGCGAATCCCCTGCTCCGAAAAGATGTCTCCGATCTTGCCTATGGCGACCGTTTCAACACCATTGTCAAAAAGCAGCTCTAAAACAGTTCTGGTTGGCGGCTGCATGGAAAAGTCCCTTCTTGCGGCCGTGCGGGTGAAACTGCCTGGTTGGCCGGTAAAGGGTCGGGCGATGACCCTGCCGATCCGGTAAGGATCGGCGAGTTCTCTGGCAATTACGCAAATGGCATGGAGTTCAGCGACAGGTACCACAGCATCATGGGCAGCAATCTGCAAAACGGAATCGGCCGAGGTGTAGACGATAATACCTTCACCGGCCAGATGGCGGGGCCCCAGCTCCTCTATGATGGTGGTCCCCGAGCCGCCCCGGTTACCGAGTATGGCATGGCCGCATCTGGAGCTCAGCCGGTCGAGCAATTCGGCAGGAAAGGATGGATAGCTGAGAGGAAAGGTCTGAAAAGGCGGATCCAGCTTCACCCCCGCCAGTTCCCAGTGTCCGGTGATGGTATCCTTGCCCCTTGAGGCTTCCGCCAACGCCCCAAAACTGGCTTTAGGCTGCTCAACGGGCTCGCAGCCTGGCAGGATGTGTCCGAGCAGGCCGGCACAATTTCCAAGCCCCATTTTTCTTAAATTGGGCCAATTCACTTCGGGCGATGCTTCACAAATATGTAAGGCAGTATTGGCCCCGCTGTCGCCATATTCGGCGGCATCTGGCTGGGCACCGATACCGAAACTGTCTATGACCAGCAGGACCGCCCTCATGATCCTGTGACGCTCAGCAATTCCTTCAGAATGGACACCCCGGCACTTGCCCCCAACCGGTCAGCTCCCGCAGCAATCATCCTTTTCGCATCATTAAGCGTTTTGATCCCGCCCGAGGCCTTCACCTGCATCGATTCCCCCACCGTTCTACGGATCAGGGCCACATCTTCCTCGGTGGCACCTCCTCCGGCGAAACCGGTGGAAGTTTTGACAAAATGTGCACCAGCCGCCTGCGCCAACTTGCAAGCCGTAACCTTGTCTTCTTCCGTTAAGAGGCAGGTCTCGATGATCACTTTGACAACCCGCCCCCCGGCAGCGGCGACAACCCCTTCGATATCATGTACCACCTGCCCGAAGCCCCCCTCTTTCAAGGCGCCGACATTGATGACCATGTCAATTTCATCGGCGCCGTCCGCCACCGCCCTGGCGGTCTCCTGTGCCTTAATTTCACTGGTATTCGCCCCAAGCGGAAAGCCCACCACCGAACAGACCTTTACCGGCGTCGCCGTCAGCATACTCTTTACAAGTTGAACGTGAATCGGGTTGACGCAGACACTGTAGAACCCATATTCGATGGCCTCTTCGCAAAGCTTTTGCACTTCTTCGGAGCTGACGGCGGGTTTGAGTAGGGTATGGTCGAAATAGCCGGCGAGTTGTGTTGCCTGCATGGTTGCTCCTTATTATTCAGGATATGACGGCATGGATAAGCGGTCTTTTAACCGGTGGTTTATCGCCCAGCACCAGCGCGCCTATAAAGCGACTTCGTGCCTCTTCAAGCTTTGTAGTATCGTTTACATGAAAGATGGCGAGTTCCTCGCCCTCATTGACATAATCGCCGAGCCGTTTTTTCAGCCAGATGCCGACAGTAAGATCGATGGTATCCGCCTTGGTGGCCCGCCCGGCTCCGAGCAAGAGTGCCGCCATGCCAATCTCGCCTGTAGCAATCTCACGGATATAACCTGATTTCGGAGACGTCACAGATACCATTGAGGCGGCGCGGGGAAGCAATGACGTATTGGCACAGACACCCGCATCGCCTCCCTGCGCGGTTATCATAGCGGCCAGTGTGTCCAGGGCGCGCCCGGAGCCGAGGGCATCCTCTGCCATCTGCCTCGCCGCCTGTTCATCTTCTGCCATATCCGAGAGCAGGAGCATGCGGGCCGCAAGGGTAAGTGACACCTCGCACAGATCACCCCGGTATTTTCCGCTCAGGACCTCGATCGCCTCCACAACTTCGAGGCTGTTCCCCACCGCATTGCCCAGCGGCTGATTCATATCGCTGACCAAGGCCTCTACTTTTTTTCCCGCCGTCCTGCCGATAGAGACCATGGCCCGCGCCAGACATTCGGCGTCATTTTTGGTCTTCATAAAGGCGCCGTTACCCATCTTGACATCAAGGACAATTGTGTCGCTGCCGCTTGCCAGTTTTTTACTCATGATGGAAGCGGAGATAAGCGAAATATTGTCAATCGTGCCGGTAGTATCGCGAAGCGCGTAGAGCATTTTGTCAGCCGGGACCAATGCGCTGGTCTGGCCGATGATCGACAGGCCGCAATCAGCGACAATGTGCCGAAACCGGTCCATCTCTATTTCAGTGGAAAAACCGGGAATCGAATCAAGTTTGTCGAGGGTACCCCCCGTATGACCGAGGCCCCGACCGGACATTTTCGCCACCTTCAAACCGCAGGCAGCGACAACAGGGGCAGTTATCAGTGTTGTGGTATCGGCAACACCACCGGTGGAATGCTTGTCAGCAATGGTGCCCGCGATGGCCGAAAGATCAATCGTATCTCCGGAGTCCCGCATGGCAAAGGTCAGATCCGCGGTCTCCCGCTCGTCCATTTTCTGAAACCAGATGGCCATCAGCATAGCGGCCGCCTGATAATCAGGGATACGCCCCTCGACATAACCGGAAACAAAAAAACGTATCTCGTCCTCCGATAGACGTCCACCGTTGCGTTTTTTAAGAATAAGATCGACGAAGTGCATGTTTCCCTTTTTTTATATTTCTTTCGGGGATACACAACATCTCTTCTACGTTTTCCCGAAATGAAACTGAATCTCCGCCTGGCTGATGCTGTTTCTACCTGTCATATTTATCGTGTTATCTAATGATTTTCAATATTTTCACGCATCAATTGCGTTTATACCGGATCACATGAATATCCGAAACCAATTCGTTGAAGAAGCAGCACTATACAAATATCAGTATCTCTACCGCATATGCTGCCGCCTAATACACGTATGGTTTAGTCCGATATATTCCAAATGGTTAGCCAGGCGAAGTGAGGTTTTTTATACTTTGTTGAAATTTCCTGCCCTAAATCAGGTAGATGGGCTATCACATCTGCAACACTCCCGGCCAAATCTTCGAGAAGAGTTTCTACGCCTGGAAAGGAACGTAGATGAACAAACATGAGGGAAATACATCAAAGATGCCATTTTTATGGGCAATTGAGATCAGTTTTTCTCATCAAGTACTCTCCTGATGAGGCTGGCAATGTCTTTTGTCGCCAGCGGCTTCATCGCAAATCCTTTGATCCCTATCATTTTCGATTTTTCCTCTGTGATCTGGCTGCTGAAACCTGTGCAGATGATTATGGGCATTGCAGGCCGTATCTGTAATATGCGACGTGCAAGATCACTTCCGGTCATACCTGGCATAGTCTGATCGGTTATGATCAGGTCGAACTGATCAGGCTGCTTGCGTATGGTTTCCAAGGCATCAGTGCTGCTTGTCTCTATTGTTACCGTATAGCCAAGCCTCTCCAGCATGTTTTTTCCCAATTCAGCCAAGACCTGCTCATCGTCAATAAAAAATATACGTTCATGACCGCCCTGGATGAGGTCTGCAGATTCTTTTTCAGCCTCAGGTAAGCGCTCATCTTCATGGATAGGCAGATAAACATGAAAAGTCGTCCCCTCACCGGGAATACTTTTACAGGAGATAAACCCACCCGCGCGTTGTACTATTCCATGGGTAATGGCCAGGCCCAATCCTGTCCCTTTGCCAACTTCTTTCGTGGTGAAATACGGATCGAAAATTTTATCCATGATTTCCGGGGCAATACCAATGCCTGTATCACTAACTGAAATCTGGACAAAATGCCCAGGATGTACCTGCGGATAACCAATCATATCTGATACGGAGAGCTCTTTGTTTTTCAGCGAAATGGTCAGCGTCCCTCCTGTTGCTTCCATGGCGTGGAAGGCATTGGTGCAGAGATTGGTCAATATTTGATGAATCTTGGTGGGATCAGCTACAACCTGCCCTACCTCCGGGGTGATATCAAACTGAATGTCAATTGTAGTGGGAAGTGATGATCGAAGCATTTTCACCGCTTCATTTATAATCACAGCCGGTTGCAGAACACTCTCCTCGGTCTCTGTCTGGCGGCTAAAGGCAAGAATCTGCTTGACCAGCTCTTTAGCTCTTTGGCCTGCCTCGACAACCCTGTCGATATGCTGTTTCATAGGCGACCCTGGTTCGCAATCCAGCTTTATCAATTCTGCGTAACCCAGAACAGCCGCAAGAATATTGTTGAAATCGTGGGCAATACCGCCAGCAAGAGTTCCGATCGATTCCATTTTTTGCGCTTGCCGAAGAGTAATCTCGAGTTGCTTTCGATCGGTGATGTCCTGAAACGTCCCTTTGACTCGAACGCACCGATTATGCAGAAACTCGGGATGCCCGATTATACGTGCCCAGAAAAGTTGCTCCTTGGCTGTGTTGCATTGCAATTCAAGATCAAACGGTTCTCCGGTTTCAATGGCTCGCTGGTATGCCTGCTGAAGCACCTCACGGTCTTTTGGCGGGTAATAGTCCAAATGCTCATTAGGTGAAGAGGTGGAGTCTTCATCCAATTCCATGATGCGATATATTTCTTCTGTCCAGACAGTGCGCCGCCCAATGAGATCATGCTCCCAGCCGCCGATCCTCGCAATTCTCCCCATCTCGTTTAAGAGCTGCTCCCTGTTTCTGAGCAAACCTTCCATTTTCTTTCGCTCAATCACTTCAGCTTCGAGCTCGTCGCGTGACGCCATGGTCGTCGTCAATTCCTTGATCATCCGGTCAAGAACACGTGCCAAATTTCCAATCTCATCTTCACTGCTGGTATCAATTTCCGTGTCGAGGCGCCCCATTGAGATTGATCGCGCCGAACTCTCCAGGCGTGCCAGGGGCTGAAACAGATACTTCCTGGACAGAACAAACATGGTGGCAAATATTCCTGAAATGATAAAGGAAAGGACAAGAATAGCGATGCCACTGCTTTGCATCACAATACGCTTAACACCTTCACGGGATAGAGCAAGATGGAGTTTTCCGATCACAAGCCCCTGGTACAAAATATCCGCCTGTTGTGTGAGAAACGAGCTGGATGATGTGAAATAATCGAAACCCTTTTCTTCTAAACCTCTTCTTGCCTTTTGCTTTACCAATTGATTTTCTGCATAGACACTTGCAAAGACGACACCTTCATAATGAAACAGGGAGTCGAGATAATCATCGATATACTCATGGTTATATTGCCACAAGGCGCTGGAAAGCCCATTGACCGCCAGCCGCGACAGGCTATTGAGCTGCAATTGCAGATCTTTCTCAAGAGACCTGCTAGTGTAAGCAATAAATATGACGGATAAAATGACAAAAGTTCCCCCAACCACTGCGGCGAGGTTGTAGGTAAAACGCTGTCGAATGCTTCTTGGTTTGGGCAATAAACGCACGAGGCTCCCCTTGGGGCCAGGAAAATTATTCGAACATATCCTGTCCGTCGCTCAACATTTTCTGAAATGCCTGGTCGACAATGGTCTCGATTTCCCCTTGCGTGGCCATATCCGCAAGGACGACATCGAGCTTGTCTGCCAGGTCTTTGTTTCTTTTATGGACAAAATGGAAGAGCGGTCTGGCATACAACGGCTGGCCGACAGCATGAATGCCACTGTCTGGGAAATATTTCTGAATGACCATTTGTCCTGATCGCCGTCCCGCCACGGCTATTTCAATGCGTCGGTCTGCCAGGAGCTTGAACATGTGGTGCATATTCTCAGCAAAAAACGGATTCATGCCTTCTGTGCCGATCGTTGAATAGCGTTCGCCTCGAATCACACCAATTTTCAACCCTTTAAGATCGCTCCAGCTGCTGATTTTTCGCGTTACGGATTTTGTATACGCCATGCCTTCAAACTGTATTACCGGGGAAGGTACGGCGATCAAGTTTGGATAGACCGTTTCCGTCCCCTTAATTCGGGCGATATCGCCGTCTGTCTTGCCAAGGTTTGCGAATTCAAGTGATCTTTTTGCTGGAAGATGTTGAAATTGCACGTCATAGCCAATGCGCATGTACGCTTCTCGCAGTACCTCTCTTGCTGCTAAATGGATTGGGACGTCCTCTCCTGAAAGTGTTACAGACCTGTGTCCTCCGAGGATCAGCTCATCATAAATTTTCTGGATCTCGTCCAGTTCTCCTGGGTCGGAATGGTACATCTTTTGTATTTCCAGATATTGAGGTGTGCGTTTCAAGCCATCAATCATTGTGTCGATATCGTGAATCACCGCAAAGCCCCATGGGGTTTTCGGGGCGGCAATGTATGCAGGAATGTACCGGGGCAATTCAGCGATGCGGACGCTGCCAAGGGATTGTTCACCTTGCAGCTGCTGGGTATTCACCAGATAGTCCACAACAACTGGGTATTCAATAGTATAGTCAACACGGCCGGCCAGGATCATTTTCACAATATTTTCAATGGCCAGGGCTTTCCGGTCAAAGTTGGCATCAGCACCGCCCTTATCCAGAATGTCATCGAGTTGTGCAGAGTAGGAGCGCGTTGGCTCCAGGATGCCGTGGAATCGTTTGTCTTTGATAAAATCTGCTAATGCAACTGACTCAGGGTTACCCAACTGTTCAAGGGTTGAGCGTTTCATGATGATGCGATGAGGGAGGGCAAATGAGATGACTTGTGAAAATACGGCTATTTCGGTTCGCTGATCGGTTTTGATAGCCATGCTGTTGAGCACGTGCTTCCCGGCTTTAATATCTTCCCAGAACCGCGACCAGTTCATCTCGATATTTTGATGCTCATACTGGGGAAGCTGCGCCTGGAACAGGTTGATATAGACATCAAACCTTCCCTTGCCGGCATCCTCTCCATGCAGGATCTGATAAGGGGGCCAGTGAACCTTCTGCCAATAAATTGTATCCTTTGCCAGGGTAATGCAGGGCCATACAATGCCGAGCATAGCTAACACGAGGAGTATTTTTCGATTCATCGGCTTTTCCTCTGACAAAATGTCCCATATCACTGCCTACGGGCTTTACAGTTCCCACAGGGTTCGAGAGCTGACGAATAATCTCCTATAAGGGTACAGGAAAAAGTACTGAATTAATAGAGCCTGCATTCCATCCAGAGCTCTTCGTTTAAGATAATAAAATCATCACAAAAGGTGTTAGGTCTTCAATATGGGCGTCAAATTACTGCCACGTACTATCTCAAAGGCAAGGCACGTGGCAATTTTTGAATACTCAAGACACATCTTGAGTCTAGTTATGCTCTCACGCAGAGAGCTGACGCTACAGGCCTGTAAAAGAAGAAATCTCTGCTGTACCGGGCGAGAGTCAATGCCGCCCCTTTGGATCTATGCGGAGTATGGAACAGGGGAGACCTTGGAGGATCGCACTCAGATAGCTCTGGAAAAATTGAAACTGGACGACCCTGACGAGCGATACAAAACCAAAATTATATCCCGCATCTGTTTCCTAAAAATCTTCCGGCCGGTACACATCAAAAAATGTCTTTTCGCCAATGAGCGAATCGATCTCCCACTGGATTTTCTGGACATCGTTGTTACTCATCCACTCTATCCAGTCGTCGGCAGTCTTCCATTCGCTGATGACGATATATTCTCCGGGATCGTTGAGACTTGAATAGGTCGATCTCGAGATGAACCCCCGGCTGTTTTGAGCCAGTTCCTGAAGATTTTTCAACAAGGGAATCAGCTTCTCCTTCTGCGAAACCCTGAATACCCTGCGACTGATTACTTTGACATACATGAAATTCCCCCTGAGATGATGTTTTCTGGACTGGTTTCCTTGGCTCGGCGAAAAGCACTTCTCTGAAAACATGAGTAGTGTATCACTGGATCAGGCAAATGCCAAATGGTTGGATCAATGAGGGAGTAAGTATCCACCGGCAAAGCCGGTGGCTTTAGATTTTGGACCGCTCAAAGCGGTATGTTAAACAAATTTACTGACCACCATTGGGTGGTCGCTTATTTAAAGAGCGATAGCTGTTCGACACGATGGTCTTCTTTTTCTTGTTCCCGGATATATGCCCGAACAACCTCTTCGTCGGTGCCGACAGTTGAGACAAAATAACCCCGTGCCCAAAAGTGCATCCCACTGTAGTTCTTCTTCTGCCCAAGGTAGTTTCGTGCAATGTGGATTGCGCTCTTTCCTTTCATACACCCAACCACCTGGGACACAGCATA
>NZ_FRFE01000061.1 GCF_900143695.1 Desulfopila aestuarii DSM 18488 | reverse complement strand
ACTGACCAGTGGAAAGGTGACCTACCTTTATGATCTGATGGATGCGGCCTACGACGCCAAGCGAATCGAAGAGATCAGCCGGGGCTTTGGACATGTCCCTATCATCGATAAAAATGGACGTGGAAAAGATGTCTTACCTATGGCTCCTCACGAAGCGGAGCGCTATAAAATTCGATCCAGCGTTGAACGGGCAAACAGCCGATTGAAAGAAGATTTTGGTGCCAACAACGTCATGGTCAAGGGGCACGCGAAGGTGTCTCTCCACCTGATGTTTGGAGTTATCACCTTATTTTCAGATCAACTTTTACGGCTGCTTGGTTAAGTTGTCAAAGATCAATTTGTGGCCACAGTGCAAAGCCTCACGCTCTGGTCATTTTACAAGAGGCTCTTTTTACTCACTTTTTCATGCAGTGCCCTTTTGTCTTAGTATGTCAAAACAGACGGGGGGCTCCAACTCCCACCGAATGATCTCATAGGATATCGTTGAAAATTTTGGAAATAATGTCCAAAATCCTGGAATACCTACTATCCCAGGTTGTAAAAAACCTATTTGAGCTGCATACCAAAGACATTTTAATCGATTACCGGACCAAGATCACACTCACGAGATGGCATGATTTTTGCTCAACAACTTTCAGTAACGACTTTACACAGCATCCGCTTAACTCATACACACATATTGGAGAAACCAGAATGCAGAAAATCATTGGGGCAATGATATGTAGTCTAGCTGTCATGGCTGCGACCGATTCAGGAAGAGCTGGAACCATCACCATAAATAATCAAATAGTTGATGTGAGGATTGTTGATACACTACGTAAAGGCACACTTTTACTAAATTCGAACCCTACAACTGAGGCGTCTTGGGTCAATGAGGTCCTTTATCCCGAAAGCGTTCAGTACACTTTTAAAATTGATAAGCTGACCGGGACCGAATGGTACGATGTTTATGATATTAACCAGGTGGTCAAATAGTGATAATTGTGGTATTATGCAGGCATGAAAACACAAGATGGCAGATCACTATCAAAAGAAGTCCAGCAATACAATCGCGACCAAGCTGTCCGCCTATTCAAGCAGGGCAGAACGCGAAGAGATATTGCTGATATTATCTGCGTAAGCTACTCCGCTGTACGTAAATGGATTACGGCTTGGAAAAGTGGCGGAAAACAAGCAGTTGTCTTAAAGAAGCGAGGAAGAACCTCAGAATCTCAGAGGCTTTTGACCGAAGCCCAGGAGAAAGGACTGAAGCAATTGCTCGTTGAAAAGAACCCCAGGCAGCTCAAGCTTCCCTTTGCTCTCTGGAATCGAAAAGCTATCCAGTCTGCAGTGTATCAGATGTGGCGCGTGAAGATCGCTGTCCGCACAATCGGTGATTACATGAATCGATGGGGTTTTACACCGCAGAAGCCGATTAAGAGAGCATATGAACGAAGCCCCAAAGCGGTACAGCAATGGCTGGACGAAACTTACCCAGAAATTAGAAGGAAAGCAGCGCATGAAAATGCTGAAATATACTGGGGAGATGAGACAGGGTCTCGGAACGACTGCAATCACAGTCGGGGATATGCGCCTAAAGGACATACACCAGTGGTTGAGATCAACGCCAAGAGGTTTTCCGTCAATATGATCTCGGCGATTAACAATCAGGGCCTGGTTCGTTTCATGATCTACAAAAGTACGATGAATGCCAGGGTTCTCCTGCGTTTCTTTAGACGGTTGATCAAAGATTCTGGCCGTAAGGTTTTCTTGATATTAGACAATTTGCGAGTTCACCATGCCAAGTTGGTGAAAGCATGGCTGCAGAAGCATGAGGAAAAAATCGAAGTGTTTTATCTCCCATCGTACTCTCCAGAGTTGAATCCTGATGAGTGCCTGAATTGTGATCTGAAGGCAGGCCTGAGAGCATCTTCTCCGGCCCGGAATGAGGATGAGTTGAAAGGCAAGATCCTAGGGCACATGCGGATGCTCCAGCGCAAGCCTCATAGGGTTGCAAAGTACTTCAAGCATCCGGCCATAAAGTATGCAGCTTAAATGTCAGTATTTGCCCGCCGGATTAATAAAAACACTGACGGCAATTCCGTACCCAATGGCGCCTGGGCTCTTAGTCTTGGAAGCTACGAACCGGGGATTTTTTCTAGTCAAAACTGGCAAGGTCTCAACCACAGGTTTCGATCATTTCCTTTTTCAAAATAATAACTTTCTCGGATGGGCTGTAATTAATCTTTCAACAATAGGCATTACACTTGATAACATTGATAGTGTAAGCCACGTCACCTTGTTTTCTCCAGCCCCTGAACCTGCAATCTTAACGCTTCTGGCCACCGGAGTTGCTGGTCTCGCAGGAGTACGATTGAGAAAGAAAAAGCAAGTTGCTAGCTAGCAGTTATTCAATACAAATGGCAGCTCCATGGCGGGAGCTGCCATTTTTCTTTTCCGGCCTTTTCTATTATAATTAAAGCCTAGAACAACTTTAGGCATCATTCAAAACCACGTGGCCAGTTGCTGTCGATTATCTACCACGCCATATTCCTGACCAGATACACCTATCGCCGAACGCATTACGCGCTATCCCACTTGACATCTTGATAACATCTTGAGACTTGCACACATTCACACCAGACCTGCCAACCATCTGTATAAGACCTGGAAAACCCTTGTAGGTTCAGATATCTAATTTGGTGGATACAAGACTGAGCGCCCAACCAACATCCCCGTATCGAACCCTGAATGGCCATTTCAAAAGAAGAACTCACAGAGTTTATGAAAGCCCAAAAGCTGAGTTCTTGGAAAAATATGGCGTACAAAAAATCGGCTTTTTTAGAAGTGTTGCCAGAGGAGAGCAGACGCTAAAAAGTGATATCGACATTGCTATAGAAATGCTCCCCGAGAAAAGGAACCTTCAGAATTTCGTTGCATTACTCAGATATATCGAAAAAAGCCTTGGTGCACCTGTCGATTTAGGTATAGAGAGTACTTTAAAGCCTGCCGTCAAAGACTCTATACAAAATGAGATTATCTATGTCTAACCGGAATGATATTGTTTATATTGCAGATATTCGCGAATCAGTCGAGGCGATACTAGATTAGACGCATGGCGTCAGTTTTGAAAAGTTCCGCCATGACCGAATGCGGTACTCGGCTGTCATAAGAGAGTTCGAAACTGTCGGCGAAGCCTACGGAAAACTTTCAGATGCGCTAAAGGAACAGTATGTTCAGGTGAATTGACAAGCCATCAAAAATTCTCGAAATATTCTCATACATGAATATTTTGGAATAGATCTCGAGATAGTCTGGAATGTCATTACCGACGATTTGCCGGATTTACATGCTGTTATTAAGAGAATGGCTTGAAACAATTTTTTCCTTCAAGGCTTGTCGGGCCTCAGAATCTCCATGGACCAGGCGGATCTCCCTTGGTAGTTGGGGCATGGAGCGTACCCAGTTCACAAGCATCTGCTGGTCGGCATGAGCTGAATAGGCGGTGAGGGTGTGGATGGCTGCTTTCACCGGGTCTTTCTTTTCGATAAGGCGGCGGCCCGGTGTGCCCTTGGCCTGGTAGCCGACAAAGATGATGTCGTTGCGAGAGTCTTCTAGGCCGTGTCGGAGGTGGTCGACGATTCTGCCGCCGGTGCACATACCGCTACCGGCGATGATGATGGCCGGGCCTTTGATGTTGAGCAGTTTCTGGTGGTCTTGAAATTTTTCTACCGCGTAGAGTCCCTTGAAATCAAAGGGATGATCGCTCTTCTCCAGGAGTTTTCGTGCATCTTCATCCCAGAACTCGTCGAGCTCTGCATAGATCTTGGTGATTTCCAGCCCCAGCGGGGAATCGACAAAGACCGGCACCTTGATGTTCATCTTATCCAGCTCGTAGAGTAGTTCCTGAGTTCTACCGAGGGAAAAGGCGGGGATATAGACAATACCGTTATCAGCCAGTGCTTTATCGAGCACCTTTCGTAACGTTTCAACCCGGTTTGCTCTGTCGGGATGAAGACGATTGCCATAGGTCGATTCGAGAATCAGCAGATCGCAGCTTTCCGGCGCATCAGGGTCTGGAAGTATGGGCGTATCGTTGCAGCCGAGGTCCCCTGAGAAGATTACCCTGTATTCATTACCCGACTCTTCGTCGGGAAAGGTGAACAGGATAAAGCACGAGCCGAGGATATGCCCGGCGTTGCCCAGCTTGAAGGTGATACCTTTCTTTAAGGCAAACGTTTCGTGCAGTTCAAAACCCCAGGAGAGTTTGTCGATACGTGCTTCCAGTCGATGAACATCTTTCTCGCTTCGGGCTGAAAACGACATGGCATCACGAAGCATGGGGATGAGCAGCGCCTGGGTGGCATGGGTACAGATGATCTCACCATCGAATCCCGCTTCAATCAGGCCCGGTACGCGGCCGATGTGATCGACATGGGCGTGGGTGAGAAAGAGATAATCGATGTCTGCCGGCGCCACCGGAAACTGGTCAAAAGGCAGCTCGGGATCATCGCCCTGGGCAATACCGCAATCAACAAGGATATTGATGCCATTGCTGAATCCCGGCTGGGTCTCGATCAGGTGGCAGGAGCCGGTGACACACTCTTTTGCACCAAGATGGGTGACTGTCAGTTTCATGATTTGCCTTTTTTCTCTATTTCCCTACCGCAAATATCCCTGCTCTTCGAGGTAGAGCAATACCTCCTGAGCCGCTTCTGCGGGAGTCATATTGGAGGTGTCAATGGTCAGTTCGGGGTTGGCCGGTGGGATGTAGGGGTCGGTTACACCGGTGAATGCCTTCACCTTTCCGGCCCTGGCTTTGGCATACACCCCTTTGCGGTCACGCTGTTCACAGACCTCCAGTGGGGTAGCCATATAGACCTCGATATACCCACCGCAACTGCTGATCAGCTCACGATTGGCCTTGCGCGATTCCTCATACGGCGCAATTGGAGCACAGATGGCGATACCACCGTTTTTGGTGATCTCACTGGCCACAAAACCGATGCGGGTAATATTGAGGTTACGGTGTTCTTTTGAGAAATTCAGCTCACTTGAGAGATTTTTACGAACGATGTCGCCGTCTAAAAGTGTTACAGGCCGGGTACGCATTTCCAGGAATTTAATGAGGAGTACTCTGGCAAGGGTTGACTTGCCCGAACCGGAAAAGCCGGTGATAAAAATGGTGAAGCCCTGGCGGGAACGTGGAGGATAGGTTCTTTTCAGCTCTTCGACCACTTCTGGATACGAAAACCATTCCGGGATCTCAAGGTCATGCTCCAGACGACGCTTGAGTTCGGCAGATGATATCTCGTTTATCCGCATCCCCTCGGCAACTTCGGACTCGGGCAGATATTGAGCCTTCTCTTCCACGTAGACCATTTTATTGGCTGGGACCATCTCTATGCCGGTCTCTTTTGCAAACTCACCAACCAGTTCCTGGGCCGCGTGGCGCGGATAAAAGAGCTGGTGGCCGCCATTGCTGATTGCGGAAAAAGGATCGGCATGGTCGTCAGCCACCAGAAAATGACTACAGCCGTAGTTTCGTTTTATAATCGCCTGCCAAAGGGCTTCTCGCGGACCAGCCCAGCGGTCGGCCAGTGGCAGCAAGCCTACAAGTACCATATTCTTGGGGAACTTCTGGGCTATCTGCTGATAACAGCGGACATGGGTATAATGATCGAGATTCCCGTATTGTCCTAGACTCACCACCGGCTGCAAAAAGATATTGGCACCGGCCTCGCGGGCAGCCCGTAAAACCATTTCACGGTGTGCACAATGCAGGTATTCCCTGGTGTGGAAACCTATGACATTCCGCCAGCCATTCAGCGCAAACATGCGGTGGGTGTCGGCCGGAGTTCGCCGCAGTTCCTTAAAATCATAATGTATCGGCAGGTTGAGACCCTCAAGAGTGCCGCTGACATACCAATCCTTGACGTTTGAATAGAGCTGCTGAACACCGGGGTGACTGGAGGCATCGTCGGTTCCATATATTTTCAGGGCCTCGCGTTTCTTATCCGGTTGCCAGATATCACCGACCGTAAGAATCGCCAGCAGAAACCCTTCCTGATCGTTCAACGCCAGATGCTGGCCGGCAGAAAGTTCACGGGCAATTTTCTCATCGATATCAAGACAGACAGGCATCGGCCAGGGGGTGCCGTCACAGAGCCGCATCGTGTCGAGGACACTTTCGTAGTCCTCTCGGGCCAGGTAACCTGACAGTGGGTAGAACGCACGGTTTAAGAGGAGTTCGAGGTCACACAGCTGCCGGTGATTAAGATCAATTCCAGAGCAGCCGGTAGCCTTCTGCTTCAGCTGTTCCCCATAGCGGAAATGAACCAGCAGACTTTCTGAATACTCCTGTGTTATAGGGCGCGATAAACTCACTGCATACTCCTTGATAGTTTGAAAACATTATAGACTTGGTTGGTTGCCGCCTCATCGGTCACTGTCGCCGCCAGGATATTGGCCTGGACGCAGTTTTCAATCAAGCAGAAGTCCCTGCTGGTTTCGCCATCGCCATTCATGAAAACCGTTTCATTATTGATAAGGGCGGAAAACCATTTGGGGATGACGGCGGCATAGGCTCCATTCTGATCCTGCCGCTGGCCAAATATATATCACCGTAGGTGGAGCTGGAGACGGCAAAGACAGGCATCAGTTGGGCACGGCATACTGCCGCCTTTGCCCAACCTACTTTTTACCTTCTGCTAACGTCAGGATATTGGCCTCTCAACATACGTAGGTTGGGCTAAGCGGAGCGTGCCCAACAACCACTCATTCGCCGTGCTCGTATTCAGCCATATCGGATGAGGTGCACCAATTATCTGGATATAAACCTCTTTCCGCACATCTCCTCAACGAACTATACGGCCATTCCCATGCGCTGGTAACGTATCCATGTTTTATCGGGTTATAATGGATGTAATCCATATGCCGACGCCAATCGTCTTCATCACGGATTCGATGTTCCCAGAACCGTCTTTGCCAAATTGACAATTCCCTCTTCCTCTTTCTGGAAACGCTTGTCATGATTGTGTTCCCAACACAACCACAACTAAACAACCCTCGTCTATAAGACGAGGGGTTCAAGAGGGGTCGATTGGAAATCGACTGTCATCAGCAGCTACTGGCTCCCCCTCGTGCTCTTCGATATATTGCTGGATCATCTCGTCAGTTATATTGCCTGAACTTACTGCCAGGTAACCTCTAGCCCATAGGTGCCCGACCCCAGAATTGTTTCTTTAAATGGGCAAATTCAGAGAGTAAGGCACGCGAGCTGATTCCTTTTAACCATTGAACTATTTTGCTTATATTCTGGGTTGGCCTGTGGCCTATAAACATGTGAACATGATCGCTCGCTACCTTGCCGGATATTACTTCCAATTCATGCTCGTAAGCAATTTGACGAAGGATATCCCGGGTACGCACTGCTACCTGACCCGTTAGCACTTTTTTTCGGTACTTTGGTATCCAGATTATGTGAACTTTCAGATCTGTTTTTGTATGGGAACCAAGTCTATAACGTCGCATATCGACAACTTTAATCTTCTCTTCGCCTAAAGGCGAGGGGTTTCAACCATCCCCGATGGGGACACTAAAATACCGCTTGATACGTGCCCACCGACCTGAATAATCATAATCGTTTTCAGGTAGACACCACAAACAATGAAGGTGGTCTGGCAATATCACAACAGCATCCAGGTCAAAGCGATGAGCATGTATTCCTCTACGAAACGCTTCTCGCAATCGGTTTATATTGTCGGGGAGCGTCAGGAGCTTCTGCCGTTGCTCTGTTACCACAGTGAAGAAATACAAACTACCTTCGTAGCTGCGGCGGTAACGCATATATCCTCTTTTTTCTCGTTGGCCACATTGCGCTTTGCACAACCTGCATTTACCGGTGTTGGGCACCGCAGACTGCCGCCTTTGCACAACCTACGTTCTACCTTTGACCTTCTGCCAGCGTCAGAATAGTGGCACCTACAACATACGTAGGTTGGGCTAAGCGGAGCGTGCCCAACACAAACCCGATGCCTATTTTCGTTCCTCACCTCAATTTCGCCAAATACCATTTCGCAGCCTTATCCAGGCCGCTTGTGACAGAAAATTGAGGTTCGTAGCCAAGGAGTTGTCTCCCCTTGGAAATATCCGCAAGAGAATGGCGGACATCCCCTTCCCTGAAATCACGGTATTGCGGCTTGGCCTCTTTTGCGGCGCTATTGGCCGGAACAACCAGATCCTGAATAAGGCGATACAGCTCGTTCAGGGTTGTGCGTTCGCCAAAGGCAACATTATAGACCTGGTTTGTCGCCGCCTCATCAGTCACTGTCGCCGCCAGGATATTGGCCTGGACGCAGTTTTCAATGAAGCAGAAGTCCCTGCTGGTTTCGCCATCGCCATTAATGAAAACCGTTTCATTATTGATAAGGGCGGAAAACCATTTGGGGATGACGGCGGCATAGGCTCCATTCGGATCCTGCCGCTGGCCGAATATATTAAAGTATCTGAGCCCTATTGTCTTGAAATTATATGCTTTGGCGAAAACATCCGTGTACAGTTCATTGACATATTTGGTAACCGCATAGGGCGATAGAGGTTTACCTATTCTGTCTTCAACTTTTGGCAGACCGGGGTGATCACCGTAGGTGGAGCTGGAGGCCGCATAAACAAAACGCTTTACTTTGGCGCCCCGTGCCGCAACCAGCATGTTGAGAAAGCCGCTGATATTGTTTTCGTTGGTCGTGATGGGGTCGGCGATCGACCGCGGCACCGAGCCAAGTGCTGCCTCATGCAGCACGTAGTCAACATTTGCACAGGCCTCTTTGCATGTTTCAAGATTGCGGATATCGCCTTCAAGAAAGGTGAACCGTTGCCACTGCTCAGCGCTTACCAGGGATTGCACTTCATCGAGGTTATGTTGGAAACCGGTGGAGAAATTATCGAGCCCGATCACTTTCTGATCGAGTTTTAATAGGGTTTCCAGGAGATTTGAGCCGATAAAACCGGCAACGCCGGTGATAAGCCAGGTGCGTGGGGAGAATTTGAGCTGGGTTTGTTGTGTTTGATAGGTGGTTTGCATTTGTAGTTAGGAGTTAGGGGTTATAGAGTGAGGGGTTCGGGGGCAGGGACTTGGGGGTGAGATATTAAGAAATCATTTATTTTTTTATTTGATCGTTATTGCAAATCTTCAAGCATCATTTTCACGACGTTAATGAGTTTCGGGCGCTAAACGATTTCATTGATCCACCGTTTCACATCGGGTAACCGTCGTATCACTGTTGACCACACCAGATCGTAATCTACCCCAAAGTATAAATGGATCAATTTATCACGCATCCCTGCCATTTCCCTCCATGGAATATGTGAATGACTTGCGCGTATCTCTTCGGGTACTCCCTTCGCGGCCTCCCCAATGATTTCACGCTTCCGTATTACCGCACTCACCGTCTTGTCGTCAGCTTTAAATGCCTCTTGGTCCATACCCAGAATAAATCGATCAATACTTTCAATCGCAGTAATAATATCAAGCAAGTACAAACGATAATCCCTCATACGACAATAGCCTCTGACAACACCGTGGACTGAAGCTCCTGCCGTAATGCCCGCTTTGGAATGACATCCACCTTACGATGAAATTTTTCTTCCAGAAACAAACTCAAGCCTACCAAATCAAACATATCGGCATCTTCTGCAAACTCTACCAGCAAATCAATATCACTATGAGCCTCTTGCAAAAAGACGTGCAATAACAGAATCAGGGAGTATTTTGATTTAACATTCTGAAATAATAGAGCTTCATGGCATTTCCTGGTATAGTTTTGTATCCAGCAAAACCAATCCAAGGAGAATGCCATGAAGCTCATAGACACGATATCATGGTTGATGGGACGTGTCCAA